>CANMXU010000108.1 GCA_947501935.1 uncultured Alteromonadaceae bacterium | reverse complement strand
GTGTGGCAACACCGTAACTTTTAAAGTAAATTAACGTTATCAGGTTCTAACGAGCCATTATCAGTTTTTGTGGTGAAAGCATAAATTGCATTTCACCACAGTTTAGTAGGGCATTCTCTGGTCGTTTGGCTTTTCAAACAACCTTTTGTGTTCGCACTAACAAGCAATTAAACAGGGACAAAAAACAGTTTGCTGTGTTT
>CANMXU010000107.1 GCA_947501935.1 uncultured Alteromonadaceae bacterium | reverse complement strand
TTGTTATGAATGTAAGCGACATATAAATACCGGTATTTATATCAGCTTTCCAGATTGTTAAAGAACTAATCATCAATACATATTCGATTGACAATTTTGGTAAAAAACCAAATTTAAATTGTTCATTTGAACACCTTAAATTTGGTCTTTCTTTATAAGAATACATGATGGTGGAGCTAAGCAGGATCGAACTGCTGACCTC
>CANMXU010000106.1 GCA_947501935.1 uncultured Alteromonadaceae bacterium | reverse complement strand
ATTTCTGTACTTCTATATATTGCGAAGGAGGGACGGAGTAGGCTAGGTGAGCACGGCGTTGGTAGTCCGTGTGAAAGTATGTAGGTGGATGACTTAGGTAAATCCGGGTTGTCTTAACACTGAGATACGAGACGAGATTCTACGGAATTGAAGTCATTGATGCCATGCTTCCAGGAAAAGCTTCTAAGCTTCAGATATATAGGA
>CANMXU010000105.1 GCA_947501935.1 uncultured Alteromonadaceae bacterium | reverse complement strand
ATTTCTGTACTTCTATATATTGCGAAGGAGGGACGGAGTAGGCTAGGTGAGCACGGCGTTGGTAGTCCGTGTGAAAGATTGTAGGCTGATGGTTTAGGTAAATCCGGACTATCTTAAGGCTGAGAGTCGAGACGAGATTCTACGGAATTGAAGTCATTGATGCCATGCTTCCAGGAAAAGCTTCTAAGCTTCAGATATATAGGA
>CANMXU010000104.1 GCA_947501935.1 uncultured Alteromonadaceae bacterium | reverse complement strand
CTGTAGTTGAAAGATTCTTTGGTAGTTTGAAAAATGAATGGTTGTTAGATGTTTACCATTTAACAAGAAATAGCATGAAAATTGATGTTGAAAAATATATCAAATACTACAATGCAGATCGGTTGCATACGACATTAAATGACATGTCCCCGGTTGAGTTTGAAAATGTAAGAGAAAAGTGTGCGGCCTGACTTGATCAGATCA
>CANMXU010000103.1 GCA_947501935.1 uncultured Alteromonadaceae bacterium | reverse complement strand
ATCGAATATGATACTGAAACTCGTCACTACGCACACGTAGATTGCCCAGGCCATGCTGATTACATCAAAAACATGATTACTGGTGCTGCTCAAATGGACGGCGCGATCTTAGTTGTTGCTGCTACTGACGGCCCTATGCCACAAACTCGTGAGCACATCTTACTTTCTCGTCAAGTAGGTGTTCCTTTCATCATCGTATTCATGAA
>CANMXU010000102.1 GCA_947501935.1 uncultured Alteromonadaceae bacterium | reverse complement strand
CGATTAGCTCAGTTGGGAGAGCACCGCCCTTACAAGGCGGGGGTCACTGGTTCAAGCCCAGTATCGTCCACCACTTTGTCTAACTTAAGTAAACTTAGGTTAAACATTTCTTCTCTGTAAAATGAAATAAAGATCGGACGATTAGCTCAGTTGGGAGAGCACCGCCCTTACAAGGCGGGGGTCACTGGTTCAAGCCCAGTATCGTCCAC
>CANMXU010000101.1 GCA_947501935.1 uncultured Alteromonadaceae bacterium | reverse complement strand
GGCATCCCTAAGGGGATTCGAACCCCTGTTACCGCCGTGAAAGGGCGGTGTCCTAGGCCTCTAGACGATAGGGACACTAAAACTGACTAGTGCATTCATTACTGAAATGCTGAACTCATTTTTATTTTACTTCCGAAGAAGGTGGCATCCCTAAGGGGATTCGAACCCCTGTTACCGCCGTGAAAGGGCGGTGTCCTAGGCCTCTAGACGATAGGGA
>CANMXU010000100.1 GCA_947501935.1 uncultured Alteromonadaceae bacterium | reverse complement strand
CTGGCACCTTTAATTTTACCGTCAATGTCACTGATGGTGAAGAAAATAGCCAAGCAGCATTAAGCATTGTTATTGCGGCTCCAGCTAATGTTGCGCCAACAGCGCCTGCGCTTTCAGGTAACACTGGTACTGTTGCTGTTGCTTTTAGCGAAACGTTATCGTCAACTGATACCGACAGCTTAACCTTTAGCATTGCTAGTGGTTCACTACCAAGTGG
>CANMXU010000099.1 GCA_947501935.1 uncultured Alteromonadaceae bacterium | reverse complement strand
TTTCGTTTATCTCGCCAAATATAGCGATAAATCGTTTCATGGCTAAAGGAGCGTTTACCTTCTTTTTTTAAGTGACCAGTTATTTGCTCTGGACTCCAGTCTTTGCGTATCAATCGTCTAACTTCTTTATAATCTTGTGATGTAAAATGCTGGTTTCTGCGTGAACGTCTGCGCCGTGCTCGTGTCCTTCTTTGTGCTTTACTCGGACGATAAGAGCCATCAATAAT
>CANMXU010000098.1 GCA_947501935.1 uncultured Alteromonadaceae bacterium | reverse complement strand
CGGCGCTAACGCATTTCACTTCTGAGTTCGGAATGGGATCAGGTGGGACTACGTCGCTATTGTCGCTAGACAAAAAAGGTACAATCTTGAAAGCTGATGTAAGCCTAAAGCTCACCTACCATAAATTCTCTTATTCAACACGTTATGTACGCGAAGTTATTCTTTTGTCAGTCTTCATACACACTTTATAGTAAAAAACTACTTGGGTGTTGTATGGTTAAGCCTCACG
>CANMXU010000097.1 GCA_947501935.1 uncultured Alteromonadaceae bacterium | reverse complement strand
ATTTTAACTTTTTTATAATGTTTTCTAGGAAGTAGAAAGAAGAATGGGGTGGCTAAAGGAGTTTGAATCCTCGCGAACTTGGAAATGCGGAATCACCCGTGATGACGGTCGAGATATTTTAAATTTTTATAATGTTTTCTGGGAAGTAGAAAGAAAAATGGGGTGGCTAAAGGGACTTGAACCCTCGACAACCGGAATCACAATCCGGGGCTCTACCAACTGAGCTATAGCCAC
>CANMXU010000096.1 GCA_947501935.1 uncultured Alteromonadaceae bacterium | reverse complement strand
AGGACTTAAAACAGTTTGCTGTTTTTCGTTCCTCAAACATTTTAGCAAACTATTTTAAGCCCATTATTTGGGCGTTATATACCGCAACTATTCTGCATTAAAATAGTTTCTAATATTTGTGTTTTTTCTACTTTTATTAGCAAATTCTTTTAGTATTAGTTAAACGCAAATAGGGCTTCAACTCTGCAATTATTTTCGAGTTTAGCAATGCCCATTTGCTGAAATATGCTCGTTGTGTTGCTTTCTTTTAGCG
>CANMXU010000095.1 GCA_947501935.1 uncultured Alteromonadaceae bacterium | reverse complement strand
CGCCCACATTAAGGGGCTTTTAATAAGTTTGCTAAAATGTGTAGCGAAGCGGAACCTAGCAAACTGTTAAAAGTCCCTCTTGAATTGCTTGTTATATAAAGCTATTAAGTTTGAAAAGGTTACCAGTTTCAACCGAACTTTAAAAGCTTGAACCAGACCTAAATACAAAACCACCGCAACATATAAATGAACGCTAAAAGAAAGCAACACAACGAGCATATTTCAGCAAATGGGCATTGCTAAACTCGAAAATAATTGC
>CANMXU010000094.1 GCA_947501935.1 uncultured Alteromonadaceae bacterium | reverse complement strand
CGTGAGGCTTAACCATACAACACCCAAGTAGTTTTTTACTATAAAGTGTGTATGAAGACTGACAAAAGAATAACTTCACGTACATAACGTGTTGAATAAGAGAATTTATGGTAGGTGAGCCTTTAGGCTTACATCAGCTTTCCAAGATTATTAAATGTATAGAGTTTACTCTGTACGTTACTTTTTTTGTCTAGCGACAATAGCGACGTAGTCCCACCTGATCCCATTCCGAACTCAGAAGTGAAATGCGTTAGCGCCG
>CANMXU010000093.1 GCA_947501935.1 uncultured Alteromonadaceae bacterium | reverse complement strand
TGCGCACAAAAACGAAGAAGAAAACGGTATAAGGCCTACGATAGCCGCGGCAGGCTTGCTGATAAACGAAATATCGCAGAGCGCCCTCTCGAGGTAGAAACTCGAAAGACACAAGGCCATTGGGAAATTGATACTGTGATGGGAAAAGGCTCTAAACACTGCATTGTGACACTCGTTGAGCGTAAAACAGGTTACACATTGATTGGCCAACTTAATGACCGAACGACGAAATCAACCAACAAGCGAACCATTAAACTGATGAGTAAAAT
>CANMXU010000092.1 GCA_947501935.1 uncultured Alteromonadaceae bacterium | reverse complement strand
TTAGAGCGCACCCCTGATAAGGGTGAGGTCGGCAGTTCAAGTCTGCCCAGACCTACCAAATTCTTCCTTAATCTGCGCTAATTCGCAGCTCGTGTAGTGAACTACACGTCGCTACTCACTGCCTTGATTAACGAGAATTGATTTACCTTCTTCGTAAAGAAAGGCCAAATTTAAAATACGCTCATATAGCTACTTTAAATTTGGTTTTTTACCGAAATCGTTCCTTACGATTTTCGGAATTTCCTCCATCCGTGGAGGTCAAGCCAAGTCTTCGCCGAATG
>CANMXU010000091.1 GCA_947501935.1 uncultured Alteromonadaceae bacterium | reverse complement strand
TGATGACGGTCGAGATATTTTAACTTTTTTATAATGTTTTCTAGGAAGTAGAAAGAAGAATGGGGTGGCTAAAGGAGTTTGAATCCTCGCGAATTTGGAAATGCGGAATCACCCGTGATGACGGTCGAGATATTTTAACTTTTTTATAATGTTTTCTAGGAAGTAGAAAGAAGAATGGGGTGGCTAAAGGGACTTGAACCCTCGCGAACTTGGAAATGCGGAATCACCCGTGATGACGGTCGAGATATTTTAACTTTTTTATAATGTTTTCTAGGAAGTAGAAAGA
>CANMXU010000090.1 GCA_947501935.1 uncultured Alteromonadaceae bacterium | reverse complement strand
AAGCTTGAACCAGACCTAAATACAAAACCACCGCAACACATAAATGAACGCTAAAAGAAAGCAACACAACGAGCATAATTCAGCAAATGGGCATTGCTAAACTCGAAAATAATTGCAGAGTTGAACGCCCTATTTGCGTTTAACTAATGCCAAAAGAATTTACCAATAAACGCAGAAAAAACACAAATATTAGAAACTATCTTAATGCAGAATAGTTGCGGTATATAACGCCCAATTAATGGGCAAAAAATAAGTTTGCTAAAATTGTTGAGGAACGAAACACAGC
>CANMXU010000089.1 GCA_947501935.1 uncultured Alteromonadaceae bacterium | reverse complement strand
ATGGATTTACATTCACGCCGCATTGTTGGCTGGGCAATGAGCAAACGAATGACAGTAGCTTTAACAATGAGAGCATTTCAAATGGCTATTAATTTACGTCAACCTAAACCCGGCTTGATGTTCCATAGTGACCGTGGCTCGCAATATACGAGTAAGCGTTATCAGGCTTTGCTTAAGCGTAATAATACCATTGCCTCAATGAGTGGTCGTGGTGCTTGTTTAGATAATGCTGTAGTTGAAAGATTCTTTGGTAGTTTGAAAAATGAATGGTTGTTAGATGTTTACCATTTAACAAGAAATAGCATG
>CANMXU010000088.1 GCA_947501935.1 uncultured Alteromonadaceae bacterium | reverse complement strand
CTTTCCAGATTGTTAAAGAGCTTGTCATTCGCACGCATTCGGCGAAGACTTGGCTTGACCTCCACGGATGGAGGAAACTCCGAAAATCGTAAGGAACGATTTCGGTAAAAAACCAAATTTAAAGTAGCTATATGAGCGTATCTTAAATTTGGCCTTTCTTTACGAAGAAGTAAATCAATTCAACTTAGGCTAGGCGCTTGATGATGACGTTTAGTTCACTAAACGAGTCATTAAGCAACGACGCATAAGGAAGAATTTGGTAGGTCTGGGCAGACTTGAACTGCCGACCTCACCCTTATCAGGGGTGCGCTCTAACCAGCTG
>CANMXU010000087.1 GCA_947501935.1 uncultured Alteromonadaceae bacterium | reverse complement strand
GAGAGTAGGACATTGCTAGACTTCTCTTTGAGAAACCCGCAGCTGATGTTGCGGGTTTTTTATCAAAGAAACTTAATACATTAACTTACTTTTTAAGTAAATTAATGTATTAGGTTTTGTCGAAAGACAAGGCACTAAAGACGTCAAATAGCGTTTTGAAAACTTTTTAAAAAGAATTCAATATAAACCATTGACATCAAAACTGAGACGCGTAGAATGCGCATCTCGCTTCAGGCAAGGCCTGTAGCAGCGAATTACTTTACGGTACAGAGCGAATGAGATTCTTACCGATATCTTCATCGAAGATATGTTCTTTAACAATTAGTTATCATGCAA
>CANMXU010000086.1 GCA_947501935.1 uncultured Alteromonadaceae bacterium | reverse complement strand
CAGGGACAAAAAACAGTTGGCTGTTTTCGTTCCTCAACATTTTAGCCAACAATTTTTTGCCCATTAATTGGGCGTTATGTGCTTTAACTAAGAGTTCTTAAAATAAAAATAATTTAGGTGTGTTTCGCCATTGTTTATTCGGGTGTAATCACTAATAAGCTTTACGCAATTAAAGACATTTTTGCTGTAAAGCTATTAATTAATTTAAGTTTGGGTTTTAATGGCTCAATGTAAGTTTTGGTTAAGGGTAACTTCGGCGTAGCATATTTGTAAATCGCACCAAAGTTGCACCTAACAAGCAATTAAACAGGGACAAAAAACAGTTTGCTGTGTTTCGTTCCTCAACA
>CANMXU010000085.1 GCA_947501935.1 uncultured Alteromonadaceae bacterium | reverse complement strand
CGCCGCATTGTTGGCTGGGCAATGAGCAAACGAATGACAGTAGCTTTAACAATGAGAGCATTTCAAATGGCTATTAACTTACGTCAACCTAAACCCGGCTTGATGTTCCATAGTGACCGTGGCTCGCAATATACGAGTAAGGGTTATCAGGCTTTGCTTAAGCGTAACCATACCATTGCATCAATGAGTGGTCGTGGTGCTTGTTTAGATAATGCTGTAGTTGAAAGATTTTTTGGCAGCTTAAAAAATGAATGGTTATTACATGTTTATCATTTAACAAGAAATAGGATGGAAATTGATGTTGAAAAATATATCAAATACTACAATGCAGATCGGTTGCATACGACATTAAATGACATGTCCCC
>CANMXU010000084.1 GCA_947501935.1 uncultured Alteromonadaceae bacterium | reverse complement strand
CCAAGTGACTATGCTTACGCATCGTTGTTACTTTATAGGCAACACGTTGTTTTACAATTAAACCGAGTTTAACCATTAAGCTTTTTACTCGGAAAATACCAACTTGAAAGCCTTCTTTACGTAATAGTTTTACCAATGTTCTAGCACCTGCACTTTGGCGGCTGGCGTTAAACAATGATTTACAACGACGATAAAGCATCAGCTCTTGCTCAGTAATAAGCTTTGCTGGTCGTTTTAGCCAAGCATAATAAGCAGAGCGACTAACATTCATCACTTTGCACAGAGAGAATATTGGATAAACAATGTGATGCTTTTTAATAAAGTCGTATTTTACTTCATTTCTTTCGCAAAGAAGGCGCTGGCCTTTTTT
>CANMXU010000083.1 GCA_947501935.1 uncultured Alteromonadaceae bacterium | reverse complement strand
CTAGCAAACTATTAAAAGTCCCTCTTTAATTGCTTGTTATATAAAGCTATTAAGTTTGAAAAGATTACCAGTTTTAATCACACTTTAAAAGCTTGAACCAGACCTAAATACAAAACCACCGCAACGCATAAATGAACGCGAAAAGAAAGCAACATAACGAGCATATTTCAGCAAGTGGGCATTGCTAAACTCGAAAATAATTGCAGAGTTGAACGCCCTATTTGCGTTTAACTAATGCTAAAAGAATTTACCAATAAACGCAGAAAAAACACAAATACTAGAAACTATTTTAATGCAGAATAGTTGCGGTATATAACGCCCACATTAAGGGGCTTTTAATAAGTTTGCTAAAATGTGTAGCGAAGCGGAACCTA
>CANMXU010000082.1 GCA_947501935.1 uncultured Alteromonadaceae bacterium | reverse complement strand
TAACGCCGCAATAAGCGGAAAATTACTGTTGGCTAAAATGTTTGAGGAACGAAAAACAGCCAACTGTAAATTTTCCGTTTAATTGCCTTGTTAGTTGGTGTTTGTTACGTCTGCTTAATTAACTTTTAAGCCTTAATAATGAGCGTCTGTATAATAAAAAATTACCAAAAACAATTGCACCTAGGGGAAATAAAGGAATTACCCAATAAAACACATGCCCAAGTAATGCCCCTGTAGAAAAGTCATATTCATAAGCAAAAATCCCCATAAAGATAAATATTACTAAAAGTAAAACGGTTAACAAAATTGATAATGAAAAAAGTGCAATTCCAACAAATTTATTCAAGACTACTTACCATCCTTAGATATTACAATGATTATCAACTAACGCCCAA
>CANMXU010000081.1 GCA_947501935.1 uncultured Alteromonadaceae bacterium | reverse complement strand
TAAATGGAGGTTGGTTTGTTAAATTTAATATGGTTTCTTTGCTTATTATTAGGCTGCCTTTGTAGCTATTTTACCTTTAAGCTTATCAAGAGTTGGAGTGCTTTAGCGGTAATAGCTTTGATCTCGTTTATAATCAAGTTTAATGTTGCTATACCGTTTTTTGGAGCAGCTCCATTTTCAAATAAATATGTGGAGTTTATATCAATTTTATCCATGCCTATCCAACTTAGCTCTTGGTTCTTAAATGGTTTATTATTTTCGTCGGTTGGCTTTTTAGGTGCGGCATTGGTTCAACGTAAACATAACAAGCAAATCAACAGGACTTAAAACAGTTTGCTGTTTTTCGTTCCTCAAACATTTTAGCAAACTATTTTAAGCCCATTATTTGGGCGTTA
>CANMXU010000080.1 GCA_947501935.1 uncultured Alteromonadaceae bacterium | reverse complement strand
TGCACGCAGGAGGTCAGCAGTTCGATCCTGCTTAGCTCCACCATCATGTATTCTTATAAAGAAAGACCAAATTTAAGTGACGCTTATGAGCTCCTTTAAATTTGGTTTTTTTAAGCCAAGTCTTTGCCGAATGCGTGCAAATGACAAGCTCTTTAACAATCTGGAAAGCTGATATAAATACCGGTATTTATATGTCAAGCACGGTGTCGCGCTGTTGTTTGTTGATTATAAATACCAAGCTGTTGTTTATAGGAATATCGCCTATAGATGATGGTGATTGTGGCTCCTCCTCGGAGACACAATCAACCCGATAGTTTACTTTTAAAGTAAATTATCACTCTTATTCAAGACACATTTAATTATGTGCGTGAAAATGTCAGACTTTACAATTGCTGTGGTTTAGTCAC
>CANMXU010000079.1 GCA_947501935.1 uncultured Alteromonadaceae bacterium | reverse complement strand
TCAAATACGTAATATCACCGGCCCAAATTTGATTGGCTTTTCTTGGGTTGAACTGACGGTTAAGTAAATTATCAGCCACCAAGTGGCTATGCTTACGCATTGTCGTTACTTTATAAGCAACACGTTGTTTTACAACTAAACCGAGTTTCACCATTAAGCTTTTTACTCGACAAATGCCAACTTGAAAGCCTTCTTTGCGTAATAGCTTCACCAATGTTCTAGCACCTGCACTTTGGCGACTGGCGTTAAACAATGATTTACAACGACGATAAAGCATCAGCTCTTGTTCTGTAATAAGCTTTGCAGGTCGCTTGAGCCAAGAATAATAAGCGGAACGACTAACATTCATCACTTTGCACAGAGATAAAATAGGATAAACAATGTGATGCTTTTTAATAAAGTCGTATTT
>CANMXU010000078.1 GCA_947501935.1 uncultured Alteromonadaceae bacterium | reverse complement strand
TGGCAGGGGTGGAGAGATTCGAACTCCCAACCGTCGGTTTTGGAGACCGCTGTTCTACCAATTGGAACTACACCCCTATTTTTGATCTTCACAACATAAGGCTGCTAAATCATTACTTACACTTACCGAGTGAATCTTATTTTTTAGGGAATTAAGAGATACTCTAGAAGTGAGGCGCTATTATACTCAGCCGTGTATTTTACTCAAGCAATATTTTCATTCTAACGGCGGTTAGCTAACATTTAGCCTATCGTGTAGTAAAATTCCTTACTATAGAGCCACTACTTTTGGCCACTAAATTACGGGCAATAAAAAAGGTCACCGAAGCGACCTTTTTTCTTTAGTTCGATGTGAACTAAAAACATCTATTCTCAAAGAGAATTAGTCGATGATTTTAGATACAACACCAG
>CANMXU010000077.1 GCA_947501935.1 uncultured Alteromonadaceae bacterium | reverse complement strand
ATAACGCCCACATTAAGGGGCTTTTAATAAGTTTGCTAAAATGTGGAACGAAGTGGAACCTAGCAAACTGTTAAAAGTCCCACTTGAATTGCTTGTTAGTTTACTCTTACTCGGCTGTTGTTGGATCGATGACAACTTTAACTTCATTTACCGCTGTAACAGGAAACTCGCCCATTTCAGCATGTTTTCGAACTATACTTTCATCCGGAGCAATGTAAACACAATATATTTTATTATCAGTAATGTAACTTTCAACCCATTGAATTTTAGGCCCTAACTCTTCTAATACATCACAAGACTTTTGGGATATACCTTGTAAGTCATCATTTGATAATTTACCAGCATTCTCGAGCTCTCTCTCAATAACATATTTAGGCATCTTAACTCTCCAATTTACGTAGGAATTAAAATTATAGTCGAGCTTGCAGCAACTGAGTAAACTAACGCCC
>CANMXU010000076.1 GCA_947501935.1 uncultured Alteromonadaceae bacterium | reverse complement strand
AACGCGCGACACGTTGTTATGAATGTAAGCGACATATAAATACCGGTATTTATATCAGCTTTCCAGATTGTTAAAGAACTAATCATCAATACATATTCGATTGACAATTTTGGTAAAAAACCAAATTTAAATTGTTCATTTGAACACCTTAAATTTGGTCTTTCTTTATAAGAATACATGATGGTGGAGCTAAGCAGGATCGAACTGCTGACCTCCTGCGTGCAAGGCAGGCGCTCTCCCAGCTGAGCTATAGCCCCATCGAGGGTATTCTTTAATTGGTTATCATGTAATTTGTGTAGACACTCTTGTACATGGATGTACTTGTGTCGCGATGGCATGGATGCCATGGAGCGACCGTCATACGGCCAAATACCATTAAGCTGTTTTACTTCAAGATAAGGAGGTGATCCAACCCCAGGTTCCCCTAGGGTTACCTTGTTACGACTTCA
>CANMXU010000075.1 GCA_947501935.1 uncultured Alteromonadaceae bacterium | reverse complement strand
AAGGACAAAAAACAGTTGGCTGTTTTCGTTCCTCAACATTTTAGCCAACAATTTTTTGCCCATTATTAGGGCGTTAGCTTTTTCAGGAGGTAGTTGGTGATATTATATGAGTCAACCATTGAAGGTAGCCTTCGATTTTATAATTACTTTTTTACGACTGGTGTTTTAGCCGCAGGATTAGTTTTATTTAATCACTTTAAGAATAAAGTTAGACCACTTATTGTAACTGTATTTTATTCGTGTTCGTTATTTGTAGTTTTCTCCTATATTGCTTCATCTATGGAGCGTTTTTATGTAATGACCTACGAGGGGGGTAACCTTGTCCTTACATACCCTTCAAAAGTTGTGTATCTGTACGATGAAAAATTTATTAAAAGTGATCTGATCAAGTCAGGCCGCACACTTTTCTCTTACATTTTCAAACTCAACCGGGGACATGTCATTTAATGTCG
>CANMXU010000074.1 GCA_947501935.1 uncultured Alteromonadaceae bacterium | reverse complement strand
TAATAGTTTGCTAGGTTCCGCTTCGCTTCACATTTTAGCAAACTTTATTAAAAGCCCCTTAATGTGGGCGTTATGTATTTAGGTAAGCTATGTTTTTTAAACGAAAGCTAGAGATCATTTTCTTATTCGTGGCTTTGATTACCATACTTTTTCCTAGTTATGGTTCTCCAGACTTTCGTTATTCAGGAAGCGATCCTAACTTTGATGTTTGGAATTATGGTTGGCCATTTGTATTCGCTATTTACGACGAGCGTTTCGGCTTACAAATATTCTTGTTAGGTTACTATGTCATTTTCCTTGTTACTTTGTACTTAATAGCTCACTTAATTAAAAGTTTTATATTAAAAAAAGTAAGTAGTAAAAATACATAACAAGCTGTGATCTGCTCTAATGGCACCGCACACTTTAATAAGGGATAATTATTCCATTAAATTAAGGTGTGAACATGACTCAAA
>CANMXU010000073.1 GCA_947501935.1 uncultured Alteromonadaceae bacterium | reverse complement strand
CGCAATAACAATGCTTAATGCTGCTTGGCTATTTTCTTCACCATCAGTGACATTGACGGTAAAATTAAAGGTGCCAGCGGTAGTCGGTGTACCTGAAATGGTGTTACCAGAAAGTGTTAAACCACTTGGTAGTGAACCACTAGCAATGCTAAAGGTTAAGCTGTCGGTATCAGTTGACGATAACGTTTCGCTAAAAGCGATATCAACAGTACCAGTGTTACCTGAAAGCGCAGGCGCTGTTGGCGCAACATTAGCTGGAGCCGCAATAATAATGCTTAACGCTGCTTGGCTATTTTCTTCACCATCAGTGACATTGACGGTAAAATTAAAGGTACCAGCGGTAGTCGGCGTACCTGAAATGGTGTTACCAAAAAGTGTTAAACCACTTGGTAATGAACCACTAGCAATGCTGAAGGTTAAGCTGTCGGTATCAGTTGACGATAACGTTTCGCTAAAAGC
>CANMXU010000072.1 GCA_947501935.1 uncultured Alteromonadaceae bacterium | reverse complement strand
AGGACTTAAAACAGTTTGCTGTTTTTCGTTCCTCAAACATTTTAGCAAACTATTTTAAGCCCATTATTTGGGCGTTAGGTTTAGCCTGAGTTATGTATAAAATTTTACCAATATTAACGTTACTGACATCATGCTCTCTTACTTCTCAACCCAGCATGAGTAAGCGACTAGAGGTACGTGATATTTTTATAAATCAATATGTAAACCAGCATTCGTATTTGCAGTTAAGAGAATCAATGCAAGTCTCATTTTGTAAAGATGGTCATTCAGAAGTAAATGCTAAACATTGTATAAGCTATCAATCAAACGGTTGCCTTTATATGTTTTATGCTAAAGAGGTTAGCTTAAAGGGTAAAATTGATTATGAATTTACTCGTCATAGTTTATACGTATGCTAAACCTAACAAGCTGTTCAAGAGGGACTTTTAATAGTTTGCTAGGTTCCGCTTCGCTGCACATTTTAGCAAACTTTATTAAAAGCCCCTTAACAGGGCGTTAGTTTACTCAGTTGCTGCAAGCTCGACTATAATTTTAATTCCTACGTAAATTGGAGAGTTAAGATGCCTA
>CANMXU010000071.1 GCA_947501935.1 uncultured Alteromonadaceae bacterium | reverse complement strand
GGCTTTAAATTACAAGTCGTTGCCGCTGTAGAAAAAGGCGATATGACATATAAACAAGCCCAAACAATCTATGGAATTCAAGGTCGCTCAACCGTACTTACATGGTTAAGAAAACACGGTAAGATGGATTGGAGTCAATCACCTAAGATAACGATGCCCAAATCACCTAAAGCAAAAGAAAGCCCTGCCCAGAAAATCAAACGGCTCGAACGAGCGCTTGAAGATGAACGACTACGTAACCTTTTACTTAATGAAGTCGTTGATATTATTGATGCTGAATATGGAGCAGGTCTTCGAAAAAAGCTTATAGCCAAGGAGCAAGAAGCCTTCAAAAGCAAAAAATAGTGAGCTTAGAACGTGCTTGCATGCTACTTGGTATTACGAGACAAGCCATATACCAACGAGAGAATAGAGCCAAACAACGTGCACTTGAACTCTTACCCGTTAAGGATATGGTACTGGAAATACGCCGTTACATGCCTCGCTTAGGTGGTAGAAAACTTTACTTTTTACTTAAACCTAAATTCAAAGAGCAAGGCATTAATTTAGGTCGAGACAGTTTCTTTACTTATTTAAGAAATGAAAA
>CANMXU010000070.1 GCA_947501935.1 uncultured Alteromonadaceae bacterium | reverse complement strand
GTGACTAAACCACAGCAATTGTAAAGTCTGACATTTTCACGCACATAATTAAATGTGTCTTGAATAAGAGTGATAATAAGCAAGCTTATTATCGGGTTGATTAAACATTCGAGGAGAATGCTTAATCACCATAAACACTTTCTTTATCAACAAAAGTCGATAAAAGAATGTTTACAGCGTGGTATTTATAATTCCTCACTTAATTAGACATAAAACGCGCGACACGTTGTTATGAATGTAAGCGACATATAAATACCGGTATTTATATCAGCTTTCCAGATTGTTAAAGAGCTTGTCATTCGCACGCATTCGGCGAAGACTTGGCTTGACCTCCACGGATGGAGGAAACTCCGAAAATCGTAAGGAACGATTTCGGTAAAAAAACCAAATTTAAAGTAGCTATATGAGCGTATCTTAAATTTGGCCTTTCTTTACGAAGAAGTAAATCAATTCTCTTTAACCAAGGCAGTGAGTAGCGACGTGTAGTTCACTACACGAGCTGCGAACTAACGCAGATTAAGGAAGAATTTGGTAGGTCTGGGCAGACTTGAACTGCCGACCTCACCCTTATCAGGGGTGCGCTCTAACCAGCTGAGCTACAGACCTAGTGTTCGCCGAAGCATACGCTCGACCTTCTTCTAATTGTTATCAATGCAATTTGTGTAGACACTCATGAAACCCGAAGATTTCCATTAAGCTGTTTTACTTCAAGATAAGGAGGTGATCCAACCCCAGGTTCCCCTAGGGTTACCTTGTTACGACTTCA
>CANMXU010000069.1 GCA_947501935.1 uncultured Alteromonadaceae bacterium | reverse complement strand
ATTTTTTGCCCATTAATTGGGCGTTATGTGTCTTTCAGGTTTGGTGGATTTAAAGAGGGATTTGTGGTTCATTTAAAGTTTTATTTACTTGGTTTGGTTACATTCATATTAAGTGGTTGGGAGCTTTATGCTTCGATCTTAAATGGGCAACCTAGCGTGTTAAATCTCCTATTTTTGTCAATTGGTTTAGTTGGAGCAATATTGTGCTTCTTAGGTAAATTCCCTCAAATTTCAAAATTTTTACTGGTTTTGTTCTACCTTATTCAATTGGTATTCATATACAGTGAATCTCTAAGTGTTAAATTTGTGGCAAGTTTTGCATTTCCAGTTCATTATTTTTTGCGAAACGATAGCGGTTTACAGCAAACTTTTAGTAATCCAACTGGCTTAGGTTTAAATCTATTTGCTTTGGTAATGTTGTTTGTAGTTTTTAAAATTTATAAAGGTAAAACAGCCACATAACAAGCCATTCAAGAGGGAAAATTTACAGTTTGCTGTTTTCGCTCCGCTCAACATTTTAGCAAACTGCAAATTTCCCCTTAATGGGGCGTTATATACCGCAACTATTCTGCATTAAAATAGTTTCTAATATTTGTGTTTTTTCTACATTTATTAGCAAATTCTTTTGGTATTGGTTAAATGCAAATAGGGCTTTCAACTCTGCAATTATTTTAGAGTTTGGCAATGCCCATTTGCTGAAATATTCTCGTTGTGTTGCTTTCTTTTAGCGTTCATTTATGTGTTGCGGTGGTTTTGTATTTAGGTCTGGTTCAAGCTTTTAA
>CANMXU010000068.1 GCA_947501935.1 uncultured Alteromonadaceae bacterium | reverse complement strand
AACTCAGAAGTGAAATGCGTTAGCGCCGATGGTAGTGTGGGAGTTCCCATGTGAGAGTAGGACATTGCTAGGCTTCTATTAAAAGAATCCCGTTGCCGAAGGTGACGGGATTTTTGCTTTTTATAATAAAAAACTTCAACAGCTACATTTTAATTATTTGCCTATAAGTGAATTTTTCACGTGTCAATGCGTTATCGTCGGTGGTAGATAGTGTGTGGGAGTTGTTCTCTCTTATGTGAGAGTAGGATATTGCTAGACTTCTATTAAATGAATCCCGTTGCCGAAGGTGACGGGATTTTTGCTTTTTATAATAAAAACTACAACAGCTACATTTTAATTATTTACTTATAAGTGAATTTTTCACGGGTCAAATGCGTTATCGTCGGTGGTAGATCGTGTGTGGGAGTTGTTCTCTCTTATGTGAGAGTAGGACATTGCTAGATTCCTATTAAAAGAATCCCGTTGCCGAAGGTGACGGGATTTTTGCTTTTTATAATAAAAACTACAACAGCTACATTTTAATTATTTACTTATAAGTGAATTTTTCACGGGTCAAATGCGTTATCGTCGGTGGTAGATCGTGTGTGGGAGTTGTTCTCTCTTATGTGAGAGTGGGACATTGCTAGACTCCTCATTAGGTCGTTCTTTGCCATCCATGGCAACACGACATTAGCATCCATGCACTTCAAAAGTCCGATTCGAAAGAGTCGGGCTTTTTGCTTTCTAACAATGTCTCGTCCTGAAATGTGTTTACACATTTAGGACTTATTATGAAAAACTCAAACACAGTACACGTTAAACGAACA
>CANMXU010000067.1 GCA_947501935.1 uncultured Alteromonadaceae bacterium | reverse complement strand
TCATAACAAGCTATTCCAAGAGCCCACATAGCTGTGTTCAATTAATTTTACTGAGATTTTAGGCATAAAAAAACCTAGCCGAAGCTAGGTTTATTTACTCTCAAAAGAGAATGTGGCGATTGCTCTAGGAGTCGAACCTGTGACCGGATGAGGCTTAAACTTCGCAGCCGTATTTGCCAACTAGCTTCATATCAAGCTATTCCAATAGCCTACATAGCTGTGATCAATTAATTTACTGGGATTTTAGGCATAAATAAACCTAGCCGAAGCTAGGTTTATTTACTCTCAAAGAGAATGTGGCGATTGCTCTAGGAGTCGAACCTGTGACCGGATGAGGCTTAAACTTCGTAGCCGTATTTACCAACTAGCTTCATAACAAGCTATTCCAAGAGCCGACATAGCTGTGATCAATTAATTTTACTGGGATTTTAGGCATAAAAAAACCTAGCCGAAGCTAGGTTTATTTACTCTCAAAGAGAATGTGGCGATTGCTCTAGGAGTCGAACCTGCGACCGGATGAGGCTTAAACTTCGTAGCCGGATTTGCCAACTAGCGTCATAACAAGCTATTCCAAGAGCCCACATAGCTGTGTTCAATTAATTTTACTGAGATTTTAGGCATAAAAAAACCTAGCCGAAGCTAGGTTTTTTTACTCTCAAAAGAGAATGTGGCGATTGCTCTAGGAGTCGAACCTGTGACCGGATGAGGCTTAAACTTCGTAGCCGTATTTGCCAACTAGCGTCATAACAAGCTATTCCAAGAGCCCACATAGCTGTGTTCAATTAATTTTACTGAGATTTTAGGCATAAAAAAACCTAGCCGAAGCTAGGTTT
>CANMXU010000066.1 GCA_947501935.1 uncultured Alteromonadaceae bacterium | reverse complement strand
GGCCCTATGCCACAAACTCGTGAGCACATCTTACTTTCTCGTCAAGTAGGTGTTCCTTTCATCATCGTATTCATGAACAAATGTGACATGGTAGATGACGAAGAGTTATTAGAGCTAGTAGAAATGGAAGTTCGTGAACTTCTTAGCGAATATGAATTCCCAGGTGATGACTTACCAGTAATTCAAGGTTCTGCTTTAGGCGCACTTCAAGGTGAAGCTAAATGGGAAGAAAAAGTTGTTGAACTAGCTGACGCACTTGATTCTTACATTCCAGAGCCAGAGCGTGCAATCGACGGTGCATTCATCATGCCTATCGAAGATGTATTCTCAATTTCAGGTCGTGGTACAGTTGTTACTGGTCGTGTTGAGCGCGGTATCATCAAAGTAGGCGAAGAAGTAGAAGTTGTTGGTATCCGTGATACTCAAAAATCAACTTGTACTGGTGTTGAAATGTTCCGTAAGCTTCTTGACGAAGGTCGTGCTGGCGAAAACTGTGGTGTTCTTTTACGTGGTCTTAAGCGTGAAGACGTAGAACGTGGTCAAGTACTATGTCAACCTGGTTCAATTTCTCCTCACACTAAGTTTGAGTCAGAAGTTTATGTATTATCTAAAGATGAAGGTGGTCGTCATACTCCATTCTTCAAAGGATACCGTCCACAGTTTTACTTCCGTACAACTGACATCACAGGTGCTGTAGAGCTTCCTGAAGGTGTTGAAATGGTAATGCCAGGCGACAACCTTAAGTTTGTTGTTGAGCTTATCAACCCAGTAGCGATGGACGAAGGTTTACGCTTCGCTATCCGTGAAGGTGGTCGTACTGTTGGTGCTGGTGTTGTATCTAAAATCATCGACTAATTCTCTTTGAGAATAGATGTTTTTAGTTCACATCGAACTAAAGAAAAA
>CANMXU010000065.1 GCA_947501935.1 uncultured Alteromonadaceae bacterium | reverse complement strand
GAATTTGCTAATAAACGTAGAAAAAACACAAATATTAAAAACTATTTTAATGCAGAATAGTTGCGGTATATAACGCCTAATTAACAGGCAAAAAATTGTTGGCTAAAATAAGCGACGAAGGAGCAAAAGCCAACTGTTTTTTGTCCTTGTTTAATTTCTTGTTAGGTTTACCCGCCTGCACTTTTGGGTTTGTAAATATCAGTATTATATTTATATGCGTTGTTATCACAATGTATTGACGGTGCTTGACCAGAAGCTAACCCTAAAATTTTTGCCCACCCCCTACCATAATGATAGTAAGTGTAACTTCTGTGAACAGCCATAATTTCCCTATCATCTATAAACTTAGTTTTATGCTCATATAATCTTTCATGAACAAGGGGTTTATATGAACGTTCCTGAGTGAAGTGGTTGGTGAATTCTTTTATATCAACGGACTCTGTACAAGAAAGTAAACACTCCTTATTTAGCCTGTCATTTGGCAGCTCAAAACAGTCTATACTGCATGAAGGAGTAGACCAACTATCACCTTTGATATATCTATACTTACTTCTTCCTGTACCATTAATAAGCCCATATTCACACTCAAAGCCTGTATAATCTGCAAGATATTTAAACCCATCTATACATCTCGAACTTCTGCCCATATAAATATAGTCTACTTCTTTTTGTCTGAATACTTCACTCCTATCTCCTGCTTCACATAAGGAAACAAACTGATGGTAGCTAGGATATATATAGAACCAAAATGGACAGCTTAGGAAAAGAAAGATTACAGGATATTTAATTGCTTTTGGAATATTAGAGGTGGCAAACCACTTGAATAAAAATATAAGTAGAATTAATACAAATAGTGCTCCTAAGCCGAACATGATGAAACTCCCTGTAAACCTAACGCCCACATTAAGGGGCTTTTAATAAAGTTTGCTAAAATGTGAAGCGAAGCGGAACCTAGCAAACTATTAA
>CANMXU010000064.1 GCA_947501935.1 uncultured Alteromonadaceae bacterium | reverse complement strand
ATAATAAGCAAAGAAACCATATTAAATTTAACAAACCAACCTCCATTTACAGCTAAACCATTCGTAAACATAACGCCTCACTAAGAGGCAAATAATAGTTGGTTAAAATACGCGACGCAGGAGCAAAAACCAACTGTTATTTGTCCTGCTTGAGTGACTTGTTATATTGCTTTTACGCCTAAACCAAATTCGACAAAATCAGATTTAACGCACTGTATTTCATTAGTATTAACCTGATTGTTTGAAGCTAATATATCAATAGCACGTAGTAACATTTGAAATATATGGAATTTACATTGCTCATGACTTGCAAGTAAAAAGGACTCATAATCGATTGTTAGACGAAAATCCATTTCCCTTTTTTTTGCAGAATACTTATGGATTTCATTAAACTCAGCATCGTTGCGTATAATTGCAATGCAATCAAAAGAATCTAGTTCGAGTTCGTATCTCTTTGATTTAAGGAATTCAGATAAATTGGACTCTAATTCACAACGCGCTAAACGAAATTTTTCTTCAATTGATGATTCAATTTCTCCACCGATCCAAATTTCCATTTAACACCAAACTCCGATTAAGCAATATAACGCCCAATTAATGGGCAAAAAATTTGTTTGCTAAAATTGTTGAGGAACGAAACACAGCAAACTGTTTTTTGTCCCTGTTTAATTGCTTGTTATATGCACACTACACTTATGTGAAAATACCTTTTAATTTACCAAGCAGACTATTTTTTTGAGTATATGGTTGAAGATTTGCGTACTCTGGAACCAATGCTTTTGAACCATGTTGCTCAAAGTTAACTCTAACAGTATTTTCACCTGAGGCAAATTGAAAAACTCCTTCAACTTCGCCTTTACCAAAGTGTTCGTGTTGAACAAGAAAGCCAGTTGAAACCACGCCCAAACCTTTTATTTCGAGTTGCGCTAATTCTTCACAATCTTTATTAGACACTCAAACCTCCCTGTGCATATAACGCCCACATTAAGGGGCTTTTAATAAAGTTTGCTAAAATGTGAAGCGAAGCGGAACCTAGCAAACTATT
>CANMXU010000063.1 GCA_947501935.1 uncultured Alteromonadaceae bacterium | reverse complement strand
CACATAAATGAACGCTAAAAGAAAGCAACACAACGAGCATCTTTCAGCAAATGGGCATTGCTAAACTCGAAAATAATCGCAGAGTAGAAAGCCCTATTTGCGTTTAACTAATGCCAAAAGAATTTGCTAATAAACGTAGAAAAAACACAAATATTAAAAACTATTTTAATGCAGAATAGTTACGGCATATAACGCCCCATTAAGAGGCAAATGATAGTTGGCTAAAATAAGCGACGAAGGAGCAAATAGCCAACTGTTATTTGTCCTGCTTGAATGGCTTGTTATACGGGATTTTCAACCTCATTTATCATACGTAAGACCATCCTTCTAATTAACACAGCAATTACAATAAACTGCTCTTTAGGTAGTAAAGATTTAAAGGGTTCAAGATCTTTATGCTCATCTTTTTTTCGAAGGTTACTGTATACCCTTTGTAGTATTTCTTTATCACTAGAACCTATAGTTTCATAAAGATTCTTAACATTAGACTTATCAAGTTTGTAATTTAAATTATGCGCAAACTTATTTCTCATAGTTCCTAAGGCAGAAAGAACTTTAGTTGATTCTGGTTTTATCCTTAATGCACTTAATAACTTAACTCTATTATCATAATCCAATTTAACTGACTTTAAGTCTTCTGGAAAAGGAACCAATAATTCTAGGAGCTGATTAACATGATGCTCAATATGCAAATGAACTCTAATTACCGCCCCTAAATCATCTTCATGATTTAAAGCTGCTTCGAATGCTTCATCAGAGGTTGGCATCATAGTATCCCGTATAACGCCCAATTAATGGGCAAAAAATTGTTTGCTAAAATTGTTGAGGAACGAAACACAGCAAACTGTTTGTGTCCCGTTAATTTGCTTGTTAGATGCAACGCCGTGCTTTAACTGAAAAACCAAACCAGCCGCTAACTTATAACTAAAACAATACAACGAACAAGATTAGAATTCAAAGCTAAAACTGAACAACGCTACGTTGGATTGTTGATAGAAAACAACACTTAAATTCAAACAAGTTTTCTACACCAAAAGTGGTTAAAAGCTATACCAAACTGATTAAGATAAAAACCAAATTATCCGGTTAAATACAACGGACAAAAACTTAATAAAGCAAACGCATATAACGCCCAATTAATGGGCAAAAAATAAGTTTGCTAAAATTGTTGAGGAACGAAACACAGCAAACTGTTTTTTG
>CANMXU010000062.1 GCA_947501935.1 uncultured Alteromonadaceae bacterium | reverse complement strand
TGTAGTGGCATAGTTAATTTGGCCACCTACTTGGAGATGTTATTATGCATCTCATAACAACTTAGGTGATAGAAATGGCAAAGAAGAAACGTCCAACTTATAGCGCAGAGTTTAGGCTCGAAACAGCTCAATTAGTAGTTGATGAAGGTTACTCTCACGCAGAAGCAGCTCAAGCGATGAATGTTGGAAATTCAACAATCAGCAAGTGGGTAGCTCAGTTAAGGCAAGAACGAGTAGGTAAATCACCTAAAGCTTCACCGATGACACCAGAACAAATTGAAATTCGTGAACTTAAAAAACGCATAGAACGTATTGAATTAGAAAAGGATATTTTAAAAAAGGCTACAGCTCTGTTGATGTCGGACTCACTGAACAATTCTCATTAATTGAGAAACTCAATCAGGGCAATAGTAGAAAATATCGAGTAAAAACATTGTGTAAGGTGTTTAATGTACATCGAAGTAGTTTTAAGTATTGGCTTAAGCGCGATAAAACAATCTCACCAGAAAAGCTCCGTTTAAATGCAGAGGTAAAACAAATACACAGTGATAGCAATGGCTCTGCTGGTGCAAGAACCATTGCAGATATTGCCACAAATAAGGGGCTAAACCTAAGTCGTTACCGTGCTGGACGGATAATGGTTGAGCTTGATTTAGTAAGTTGTCAAATGCCACAGCATTCTTATAAAAAAGCGGCAAAAGAGCATATTGAAATACCGAACATACTAAATCGTCAATTTGATATTGTTGAGCCTAATACCGTGTGGTGTGGCGATGTGACGTATATTTGGACAGGCAACCGTTGGGCATATTTAGCGGTGGTACTTGATTTATTTGCAAGAAAAATAGTGGGTTGGGCTATATCACTTTCGCCAGATAGTGCTTTAACGTGTAAGGCCTTAATGATGGCTTATGAGAGCAGAGGGAAGCCATCAAATGTGATGTTTCACTCGGATCAAGGTAGCCATTATACAAGCCGTAAATTTAGGCAATTAATATGGCGTTATCAAATAACGCAAAGTATGAGTCGCCGAGGAAATTGTTGGGATAACGCCCCAATGGAACGTTTTTTTAGAAGTTTAAAAACTGAATGGGTGCCAACAAAAGGCTATTTAAGTTTTAATCAGGCAAAACAAGAAATCACTGATTACATTATTGGTTATTACAGCCAGACTAGGCCACATCGATATAACGCTGGTTTAAGTCCTAATGAATCAGAAAAGAGGTATTGGCAACAATACAAAACCGTGGCCAATATTACTTGACCACTTCAA
>CANMXU010000061.1 GCA_947501935.1 uncultured Alteromonadaceae bacterium | reverse complement strand
TTTGTTTTTAGCAATTTTGGTTAATTTGATTTTATTTTGCTCAGATATAATCACGGTTTCTCCTTGATACCTAACGCCCTGTTAAGGGGCTTTTATTAGTTTGCTAAAATGTGGAACGAAGTGGAACCTAGCAAACTATTAAAAGTCCCACTTGAACAGCTTGTTATGCAGACTTTACTGCTAAACCATTAATTTCAACGCACAGTACGGCACGATGCTAAAAGCTATTGTTACTATTTTATAAGTGCCAATATAATGAAAATATAGCTTAGGTAAATCACTAGGATTAACGCCTGTTAACTTGCTATGAATATTGATCGTTACATCTCTAAATATTGAAATAAATAAAAATGAAAAAAACAAAACTCCAATATTGAATACTGAGCACCAACCAAAAAACTCTGTAAGAACATTTACATCAATCATTAATCAATTCTCCATAAACTGAGAGTCTGCATAACGCCCAATTAATGGGCAAAAAATAAGTTTGCTAAAATTGTTGAGGAACGAAACACAGCAAACTGTTTTTTGTCCCTGTTTAATTGCTTGTTAGTGCGAACACAAAAGGTTGTTTGAAAAGCCAAACTTACCGCAAATGCCCTACTAAACTTTGGTGAAATGCAATTTATGCTTTCACCACAAAAACTGATAATGGCTCGTTAGAACCCAATAACGTTAATTTACTTTAAAAGTTAAGGTGTTGCCACACCAAAAATAGTAAAAAGCTATACCAAACTGCTTAAGGTAAAAACCTAAATAATCAGCCTTAAGTACAACTGACAAACTTAAAAAATAAAGAACGCCACTAACGCCCACATTAAGGGGCTTTTAATAAGTTTGCTAAAATGTTGAACGAAGTGAAACCTAGCAAACTGTTAAAAGTCCCACTTGAATTGCTTGTTATACGTGTTTACTTATTTAGTGCTCTTTTAGCCATATGTGATATTTTCACTGGCTTTAATTTGCAAAAAGCATCAGGAAGAAGTGAAATTATAAATAATAATATTACGACCCAAATTGATGCTCCTTTAAAGCCAATATATACCGTACCTGTTAAAAGGCTTATTGAAAAGACTAATGCAATAATTGATGAAAAGAATGTTGGCTTTACACAAGATAAACATAGATTACATTTAGGCTTGATCTTAAAGGGCAATAACAATCGATGCTTAATTGTTATTCCATTTCGATTACAGGCTGGACACTTCAAGTTTTCACCTACACGTATAACGCCGCAATAAGCGGAAAATTACTGTTGGCTAAAATGTTTGAGGAACGAAAAACAGCCAACTGTAAATTTTCCG
>CANMXU010000060.1 GCA_947501935.1 uncultured Alteromonadaceae bacterium | reverse complement strand
AAAAACTACTTGGGTGTTGTATGGTTAAGCCTCACGGGCAATTAGTATCAGTTAGCTCAAGACCTCACAGCCCTTACACACCTGACCTATCAACGTTGTAGTCTCCAACGACCCTTTAGGGAGCTTAAAGCTCCAGTGAGAACTCATCTCAAAGCCTGTTTCCCGCTTAGATGCTTTCAGCGGTTATCAGTTCCGAACGTAGCTACCGGGCAATGCTATTGGCATAACAACCCGAACACCAGCGGTTCGTCCACTCCGGTCCTCTCGTACTAGGAGCAGCCCTCTTCAATTCTCAAACGCCCACGGCAGATAGGGACCGAACTGTCTCACGACGTTCTAAACCCAGCTCGCGTACCACTTTAAATGGCGAACAGCCATACCCTTGGGACCGACTTCAGCCCCAGGATGTGATGAGCCGACATCGAGGTGCCAAACACCGCCGTCGATATGAACTCTTGGGCGGTATCAGCCTGTTATCCCCGGAGTACCTTTTATCCGTTGAGCGATGGCCCTTCCATACAGAACCACCGGATCACTATGACCTACTTTCGTACCTGCTCGACGTGTCTGTCTCGCAGTTAAGCTGGCTTATGCCATTGCACTAACCGTACGATGTCCGACCGTACTTAGCCAACCTTCGTGCTCCTCCGTTACTCTTTGGGAGGAGACCGCCCCAGTCAAACTACCCACCAGACAGTGTCCCCAAGCCCGATTAGGGCCCTAGGTTAGAACATCACGCATACAAGGGTGGTATTTCAAGGTTGGCTCCAACGTATCTGGCGACACGTCTTCAAAGCCTCCCACCTATCCTACACATGTAGGAGCAATGTTCACTGTCAAGCTATAGTAAAGGTTCACGGGGTCTTTCCGTCTAGCCGCGGGTATACGGCATCTTAACCGCAATTTCAATTTCACTGAGTCTCGGGTGGAGACAGTGTGGCCATGATTACGCCATTCGTGCAGGTCGGAACTTACCCGACAAGGAATTTCGCTACCTTAGGACCGTTATAGTTACGGCCGCCGTTTACCGGGGCTTCGATCATCAGCTTCGCTTACGCTAACCGAATCAATTAACCTTCCGGCACCGGGCAGGCGTCACACCGTATACGTCATCTTTCGATTTTGCACAGTGCTGTGTTTTTAATAAACAGTTCCAGCCACCTGGTTACTTCGACTCTCCTGTGCTTACTGCGTAAAGCATTCACACTAGAGAGCGTACCTTCTCCCGAAGTTACGGTACTATTTTGCCTAGTTCCTTCACCCGAGTTCTCTCAAGCGCCTTAGTATTCTCTACCTAACCACCTGTGTCGGTTTGGGGTACGGTTCCTATATATCTGAAGCTTAGAAGCTTTTCCTGGAAGCATGGCATCAATGACTTCAATTCCGTAGAATCTCGTCTCG
>CANMXU010000059.1 GCA_947501935.1 uncultured Alteromonadaceae bacterium | reverse complement strand
TAACACCATTCAGTTAAGCATGTTTTGACCGAATGGAGTACTGGGTTTTAGAAAATCGAACGGTCCTACTTTTGGGCCGTTTTCTTTTTTCGGGCAGTATAAATTGCTTAACATTTTCCCGCATAGCGCGTAGCTTTTTCGGTATGGTGCCAGGTGAAGCGATGGCGCACCATAACAGCTCGTCTTGGATGTAACGCATTGCCATAACAAAGCTTATGCGTAAAGGCGATACCTCTGCTTCTTTCGCTATTTGGCTTATCTCCACTCGTATTAAGTTGTAGGCGATTAAGAGTCCCCAGATCTCTTGCTTGATGCCTTGTACTGTCTGGCTACGTAGCAATATACTCTCATCTAATTGATATTGTTTAATTTCACCATATCCATTCTCAATCTCCCATCGTTCGAAGTAAACATCAAGAATATCACTGGCTGGATACTCTTTAGGATCTACAAGCGAGCTAAGTAAACCTGATATGTGGTTCTTTTGCTTATTTTCTTTATAAGTCACCAATCTGGCTTGCCATGTCAGCGGTAAGCTTGGATCTTGCTTTCTGGCATGGTCGGAGACATTCATCTCAACGAGAAAATCGTTGTTACCATATTGCTCCAATATGCGGTATTTAGTATTGCGTTTAATCGGCGTCATCCAGTGCTGTTGGGGTTTAGCGCGTTGCCAGTTAACCATCAACTCAGCGCTCAGATAACATCGGTCAAAAATGGTTAAGGAGTTATCACTAGCGGAATTGACAAGCTGCTTAGCGTAATTGATTTCTCCGATGCCACTACTACCAAACTTCACATCCTTAATCATTCGACTTCTTAATGACATCAAAGCACACAATCGAATAACCGGGTACTCGGTGTGTTTAGGAGGGTTATTAGTGATATAGCCAAATTCTTTTGCTGTTTCAGGTGAATCAGCACAGCGCAGTTGAGTGCCATCTATCGAAAAGAGTTGAAGACCATGCCATGTATCTGCTTTGTCTTCACGCGCTAACCACTGATTTGATGTAATATCGAAAAGAGCTTGTAATGGTGTATCAGTCAATCGTTGTCTTGCTTGAGGTATTGCACTTGGTGCTACCGTTTCCCCAAGTTTATCAACGAGCTTTAAATCTAATTTAGCGACCACTTCTGAGATTGAACGGTTACGATACATGCCAATGCCTACGAGCAACCAGACTACTAGCTCAGCTGGTAATTTACGCCTCCTTATACTGGCTTTATCTGTTTGTGCGAGCGCTTGTTCAATCCACTCAAGTGGTAATTCCTTTTGAAAAACAGATAAATCTTCGGGAGCAGCAAATATTTCTGTATCAACTAACCAATTAGCAAGCATAAAAAAATCCAGTGACTTGTGATCACTGGATTTTGATCCGATTATTTTAAGAGTCAAGTCTTAACTGATCGGTGTTA
>CANMXU010000057.1 GCA_947501935.1 uncultured Alteromonadaceae bacterium | reverse complement strand
ACAAGCAATTAAAGAGGGACTTTTAATAGTTTGCTAGGTTCCGCTTCGCTTCACATTTTAGCAAACTTTATTAAAAGGCCCTTAATGTGGGCGTTATGTGTAATCAAATATGAAAGATATTCTTATTAAACTAACAGAGTATACGTTCGCGTTGAAAGATGCTTTAGAGCGTACGAATGAGTCAAGTGAACGCCCCAACATCACTAAGCACTTGGCAGCGGCAGCAGAAATGTATGCCCTCCTATATAAGCATGAAACTATTGAGGCAATAGATCACATTGTTCATGCGGAGTGCCGGAGTTATAGTCGGTCAAATTTATCAGGTGAGTTAGGAGAAAATGTCGAAAAGAAGTGGGGCTCTTTTATTGATGCAACTGGTATTGGGCTATAAAACACATAACAAAGTGATCAAGTGCGTTCCGGCCCTCTGGGCCTCCACCGGACACGCTAACGCGTGCCGCTTATCACGGCGTTAGCATTACAAAAGGATTCGAGTGTATATCAACTCTAAAAGGCAACACGCTAGACTCTTTCCTTATACAGGGGGCTGTTTAATGCTTCCTGTGATTTTATTAAATAGTGGGTTTGCTACGTATTCTCTTGTAGCTTCTATCGTTGTTATTTTGCTTTTTAACTTTGATCCTGCTTTTAAATTCTACAAATCAAATATTCATCATTTTACACGTTACATGAAAATTTCATTTGCTTCAGGTATGTTATTGGCTACATTAGCTTTTATTTACCCTAGCTTTTCTGGTTGGGTCATAGCCCTTTGGGGTTTACCTACTTTTATTTACGGTTTTAAGTTAAGTGGTCAAGTAGATAACTTGGTTAAAAAGTAATGCTAACAAGGCGTTCAAACGGACAAAAAACAGTTGGCTGTTTCACTCCGTTCATAATTTTAGCCAACAATTTTTTGCCGCTTAACGTGGCGTTAGGTGTTACGACCATATGGGAGTGTACAAATGGAATTGAGCCCTGAAATAATCGAGTGTAAATATAGTAGGAGCATTCTAGGTCTTATCGCCTTTTTGTTACTTCCTGTTTTATTGTTCATTTCAATGCATGGTTTACTTGCTGGTTTTCATGGATTACTAGAGTTAAATACTTTACTTATAGCTATGGGTTTAGCTAATGTATTAGGGTTAACTGGTTTTATTGCAGCTATATACAGACTATTCAAGAACATTGCAGATTTAACTAAAACTCAAATATTAATTATTCGCTATATGTTAATTTGTGGCGTTTTATCTAGTACATTATTAGTTATTGCTTGTATATATTCGGGTATGCCAATAGCGATTTCATTACTGTGTTTATTTTTGGCATGTGTTGGTTTGGTGTTTTTATATGTAACACCTAACAAGCAAATCAAGAGGGACTTTTAATAGTTTGCTAGGTTCCGCTTCGCTACACATTTTAGCAAACTTTATTAAAAGCCCCTTATTTGGGCGTTATGTGCTTTAACTAAAAGCCTTTAAAATAAAAACAATTTGGGTGTGTTTCGCCATGAAAGTACAGGTGC
>CANMXU010000056.1 GCA_947501935.1 uncultured Alteromonadaceae bacterium | reverse complement strand
CTTTCACACGGACTACCAACGCCGTGCTCACCTAGCCTACTCCGTCCCTCCTTCGCAATATATAGAAGTACAGAAATATTAATCTGTTTCCCATCGACTACGCGTTTCCGCCTCGCCTTAGGGGCCGACTTACCCTGCCCTGATTAACATGGGACAGGAAACCTTGGTCTTTCGGCGGGGGAGTTTTTCACTCCCCTTATCGTTACTCATGTCAGCATTCGCACTTCTGATACCTCCAGCAAGCTTTACAACTCACCTTCAACGGCTTACAGAACGCTCCCCTACCACACAATCCTAAGATTGCATCCGCAGCTTCGGTGACTAGTTTAGCCCCGTTACATCTTCCGCGCAGACCGACTCGACTAGTGAGCTATTACGCTTTCTTTAAAGGATGGCTGCTTCTAAGCCAACCTCCTAGCTGTCTATGCCTTTCCACATCGTTTCCCACTTAACTAGTACTTTGGGACCTTAGCTGGCGGTCTGGGTTGTTTCCCTCTTCACAATGGACGTTAGCACCCACAGTGTGTCTCCCGGATATCACTCATCGGTATTCGGAGTTTGCAAAGGGTTGGTAAGTCGGGATGACCCCCTAGCCTTAACAGTGCTCTACCCCCGATGGTGTTCGTCCGAGGCTCTACCTAAATAGATTTCGGGGAGAACCAGCTATCTCCCGGCTTGATTAGCCTTTCACTCCGACCCACAAGTCATCACCGCATTTTTCAACATACGTGTGTTCGGTCCTCCAGTTGATGTTACTCAACCTTCAACCTGCCCATGGGTAGATCGCCGGGTTTCGGGTCTATACCCTGCAACTAAACGCGCAGTTAACACTCGCTTTCGCTACGGCTCCCCTAATCGGTTAACCTTGCTACAGAATATAAGTCGCTGACCCATTATACAAAAGGTACGCAATCACCGGACTAAATCCGGCTCTCACTGCTTGTACGTATGCGGTTTCAGGTTCTATTTCACTCCCCTCACAGGGGTTCTTTTCGCCTTTCCCTCACGGTACTGGTTCACTATCGGTCAGTTAGGAGTATTTAGCCTTGGAGGATGGTCCCCCCATGTTCAGACAAAGTTTCACGTGCTCCGTCCTACTCGATTTCACTTAAAGGTTGCTTACGTGTACGGGGCTATCACCCTGTATCGCTCACCTTTCCAGGTGATTCCACTAGCGCCCAATAAGCTTAAGGGCTGATTCGCGTTCGCTCGCCGCTACTAACGAAATCTCGGTTGATTTCTTTTCCTCGGGGTACTTAGATGTTTCAGTTCTCCCGGTTCGCCTCCTTGAGCTATGTATTCACTCAAGGATACTGACTTATGTCAGTGGGTTTCCCCATTCGGAAATCGTTGGCTATAACGGTTTTTATCACCTCACCAACGCTTATCGCAGATTAACACGTCCTTCATCGCCTCTAACTGCCAAGGCATCCACCACATACGCTTAGTCACTTAACCATACAACCCCAAGCAGTCTTAAGCTTGTAGCTAAAAGCTGCAAGTAAAACACTTAGTACGCCGTGGTGACTAAACCACAGCAATTGTAAAGTCTGACATTTTCACGCACATAATTAAATGTGTCTTGAATAAGAGTGATAAT
>CANMXU010000055.1 GCA_947501935.1 uncultured Alteromonadaceae bacterium | reverse complement strand
AAGGTAAAATAGCTACAAAGGCAGCCTAATAATAAGCAAAGAAACCATATTAAATTTAACAAACCAACCTCCATTTATAGCTAAACCATTCGTAAACATAACGCCTCATTAAGAGGCTAAAAATAGTTGGTTAAAATAAGCGAGGCACGAGCAAAAACCAACTGTTTTTTGTCCTGCTTTAATGACTTGTTATATGCACTTAGCTCAGTTTATATCTACAAATCAACTCTGATACCGCTATGACCCATCCAATGCATAATACTATATATACTTGTAACTTAAGGGAAGCATCTCTATCTTCCCAATATTTACCTTTCATTGCCGAGTGCCAGTCACTCTGGAGAAAATAATGCAGTGTTTCACCTAATGTTTCATATTTTTCACCGAAGAAAATCTTCGCTAAATATTTATAAACAGGCCAACTGAGGAAAGCAACACAAACCACAGTAAAAGGGTCATTAGTAAAGTTTATTGCTTCCATTAGTGGATACTACTCCGTGCATATAACGCCCACATTAAGGGGCTTTTAATAAAGTTTGCTAAAATGTGCAGCGAAGCGGAACCTAGCAAACTATTAAAAGTCCCTCTTTAATTGCTTGTTATGTGCCTTTAATATCGTACATTTCCAGTTCTTTTTTGGTAACACGTCTAATCGACAGCATAATTAAAGCACCAATAATATTAAAAAATGGAATTAGATTTATTATTATTAAAACTGTTAACTGCGTTAACTTTCGTTTTACTATCGCAGTATGATGCCAATACGTCAAACCACTCCAAGCAATAACAATTATAATTTGAAAGGCAGAAACTCCAATAAAATCGGAGTTAGATGGCATCATAAATAAAGCTATAACTATCCCAGCTAAAAATAGTCCAGTGAATAACCACATTAATACCAGATACAATTTTCTCCAAAAATTTAAATTTGAAAAAGTTGGTTGAAACTCCTGCTTTACACCCAATTCAGATTCAGGTGTTTTAAATGGAGAGCTATCTATCGTCATATAATTTCCTTTTAATTAATGCAGAGCTAACAGAGCACATAACGCCCAATTAATGGGCAAAAAATTGTTTGCTAAAATGTTGAGGAACGAAACACAGCAAACTGTTTTTTGTCCCTGTTTAATTGCTTGTTAGGTGCAACTTTGGTGCGATTTATAAATACGCTACGCCGAAGTTACCCTTAACCAAAACTAACCTTGAGCCATTAAAACCTAAACTTAAAATAATTAATAGCTTTACTGCAAAAGTGTCTTTAATTGCGTAAAGCTTATTAGTGGTTGCACCTGTACTTTCATGGCGAAACACACCCAAATTGTTTTTATTTTAAAGGCTTTTAGTTAAAGCACATAACGCCTAAATAAGGGGCTGATTAATAGTTGGCTAAAATGTGAAGCGGAGCGAAACCTAGCCAACTGTTAGCAGTCCCGCTTAATTTTCTTGTTATGTGTATTTAAAACAAGTCCATTTTTTGGTTTATGTATTCCATTATTTCATCGTAACTGAATTCGTCAATCTTACCTGCAACAACAAAGCAAAATAAGTAAGAAGAAACATAATGAAATTTATATTGTTTAATTGAATTAGGATCGAAAGAGCAATCAGTTTGAACTTGTTGCTCATTAGCTTCTGCCATTTCCTCAAGTAAACCAACTCTTTTTATATTTTGCCTTTCGGCAAAAAATAGCGGAGCCAATTTATACATATTTTCTTTGGGGATTTCACCGCTACTTGTGGCTGCAATCGCAGACAAAAGAGATTCTTCGGTATCTTTTAACCATTCTTCCATTTTTAAATAAACCTGAGATACACATAACGCCCACATTAAGGGGCTTTTAATAAGTTTGCTAAAATGTGGAACGAAGTGGAACCTAGCAAACTGTTAAAAG
>CANMXU010000054.1 GCA_947501935.1 uncultured Alteromonadaceae bacterium | reverse complement strand
ACATACTGCTGCATTGAATAGTCTTCAGGATGCTCTTTAATTGCAAATGCTACTAGCTCAGAGTTGCTGGCTTTATCTATAAACTCTTTAGCCTCTACTTGCTCTTCATAAACATGTTGCTGCATTTCTTTATCGTTAGGGTATTCTCTAGCTGCAAATAACTTAATTTTATCGTTTGCTTTAAATGAACTTTTTTTTCCTATCTGCTTTTTAGGTGTGTAAGAATCATTAAAAATTGGATTTGGTTTGATTGGATTTTTTGATTTCTTCTTTCTTTTTAGTAATTTTTTCTTGAGTTGTTCTTGCTTTTTTTGCTGCTTATCTTTTTGTTCAAAATTATTATTTTTCTGTACTTGTTCTGTCAGTTTATTACGTTGAACTGTAGAATAGCTATTACCAGCTATATCAAAAGCACCTTGAGTATCAGCTTCCTTTGTGATTTCAAGCTCTTGTTTGGATTGAACTATTGGTACTTCTTTTACCTCAACTTCGAATTCATTTATTTCTATGTTTTGACCATACTCCTTGAGTTTAGAAATAACATCGCTTGGTTTTGTATAAAAAAACTCTTTTCGACCATTAACTAAGTTCACTCTTTGATCTGAAAATTCGTTATGCAGAAACTTTTCAAGAACAGGTGCATCCTCAGTAAACACAAATGCATGAACATCAAAAAGCTCAGGAACAGAAGCATCACCCAGCTCTTTTACCCTATCATTTGGATCTGCACGCCTAGTCATACCTATTTTAACTACACCTTCACCAAAAGAGGTTTCATTAGATATGATATACACATAACCGGCTCTAGTTGTTTGAGCTAAAGAAACAGCACGCTTTTCTTTCTCTCTCAAGTCATGCAACTGTTGTTTATGAAGTTCGTATAAAGCTTTTTGCTCTTCCGAACTAGACTCAAGTTTACTCAACTCTTCTGCCACTAGCTTTTCCATTAGCTTACGATCTTTCTCGGCTTTTTCAGCTGCTGCTTTAATACGCTTTTCTTCTCGCTCGGCTTCGCGAACTATCTGAGCTTCCTCACGTTCAGCTTCTTTTATTTCTTGTTTAATTTGGTTTAATTCATATGTAAGTCTCAACTCTTCAATCTTTAGATTTAAATACTGGTCTTTCAGATAAGTTTTGACTATTGAACCCGTTGCATTAATTTCACTAAATGTATCTTTAGTTCTTTGAATAATACGGTTGACATTATTCCAATCTATTATTGCTAACGCAGCTTTGAATTCATTATCTAAGCAACGAAGACGAAGCTTAATCTCACGATTAAATAGTTTTTTCGCCTCTGACTTTTTACCGTTAACAACAACATCTTTCCCCATACTACATATACACGCTTTCTTTTCACTTACTAAGTGTTTCAGCGAAGTTTTGATATCTAAAAGCCGAGTTTCAATAGCATCAATGCTTTTTTCTTTCGTAAGGCTTTTATAAGAAACTGAATCAGTTGTACCAACACCTAAATAGTATTGTGACAAACGTTTTTCAGATTTACGTAATGTAGCTAGTTTTTCTTGGTAACTGGATTGTAAAGTACTGTACTCACTTGATAATTTAGACAGTTTTTTTTCTTCAAGTGATGCCGGTTCATAAGTTTTTTGAATATCCATATTTTGAGCTTCAAGTTCACTTAGCTTTGAACGAGAAACTATCAAGAAATAGATTGATATCGAAAAAAGTACAGATAAAGCAATAGTAATATACATATTCGACTCCTTTATATTGATGCTGGTAATTGGCTTGAAGCAGTTTGAGTTTTAGTAGCCTCTTGTTTAAGTGCTTCTCTCATAAGTAAGCTCTCTCTAAACTGCTTAGCTTCAACCTCAAAATACCAATCACACTCGATATTTAGTTCCTCCATTGCAATAGCAACTTCTTGTGGAGTAACTTTAAAGAACTCTTTACGATGATTTTCTACATTTACACGCTTGTCATTGAATTTGCGGTGTAATGTTTTTTCGATTCTTGGAGCGTTATCAACAAAAGTTAGTGTGTGAACATCAAACTTAAACGGAACACTTGCGTCACCCAACTCATTAACACGATCCATAGGTTCAAGTCGACGTGTCATTCCAATTTTCACAACTCCTTCACCAAAACTACCTATATTTGATATTACGTAAATATAACCAGCTTTCGTTATTTGGGCTTGTGAAGTTGCTCTTTCAAATTTAGCTTCAAGCTTATCAATTTCCTTTTGCATTCGACTGATTTTTAGTTCCATATCAGCTGCGCCTGCTCCATGTAATTGCTGAGCTAGCTTTTGAGCTTTCTTCAAATCAGATTTACGATAATAGATATCATCTTCTAGTTCGTCAGTGTCATTACCTGATTGCTTAGCTTGTTCTCGAAGCAGAGCTTGCTGTTTCTTTTTCTCTTGCTTCAGCTTTTCTTTATGCTCTAATTCACTATGCCAAACTCGGAGTTCTTCTTCTTTCAAGTTAAAGTATTCATGAGAAATAGTAACATTAGCTGTTTCACCTAGCTTTTCTAGCTGTTCTTCAAGCCTATATAGCTTTTTAATCGCAGTATCGTAACTTGAGTGCCGCATTTGCTTTCTAATTACGTCAAATTCCGCATTAAATGCTTTTAGCAATAAACTTTGATAAGCCTTAACCATTTGAGTGCCTTTACTTTTACTACCAAACCACTCCCAATCTGAATAAGCAGTTGTCGCACCACCACTATTTATAACTTTAAACTGTTGTTCAAGGCATTCGTCTATTTGCTCTTTTAATGCTTCACGATCATCAAACTTAAAGGTAGGAGGTAATAAGCCAACATCTATATACTTTAGCTGCTCTGAAGAGTGCTTTAATGTTCCAGCTAACTTATTGAAAATAGGTGTACCAGAGTCTACCTTCTGTTGAACTTCTTGTAATGATTGCTGTAACTCATTGACTATTACTTCCACTGACTTACTTTCAAGTGCTTTTTGTTTGCGCTCAATTTCACTTGCCAGCACCTTTCGTTTGCGTAAAGTAGAATTAGCAATATAAAATATTGTAGCTGTCAATAATATTAATAAGAGCGATGTTAATTGATACGGGTCCAATTCCTTGAGCATGTTTAATCCATGTTTTACAATAATATTTTCTTTATTAATCCATCCTACAACTTTCAATAGTTTTATACATTGTATTTTTGTAAAACTAGTATCAATCGACAAAAAAGTTACATTTAAAGTTAATTAGTCAATAGAAGAAACTGGACTATTCGACGCCATAGCGTCGGTATACCTCATTTCTTCGAAATGAGAAAAAACCACTAATGATTAATTTCCAGTGTAGAAGAAGTAATCTCGGCAATTTTAATTTTTATTGTCCTCAATTATATAAGGAGCCCCGGTTGATCTGATCAAGTCAGGCCGCACACTTTTCTCTTACATTTTCAAACTCAACCGGGGACATGTCATTTAATGTCGT
>CANMXU010000053.1 GCA_947501935.1 uncultured Alteromonadaceae bacterium | reverse complement strand
CATTAAATGACATGTCCCCGGTTGAGTTTGAAAATGTAAGAGAAAAGTGTGCGGCCTGACTTGATCAGATCAATCATCTGTAGTGTTACACATAAATTGCCATTCACCATCATCGTAGTGAAGTACCTGAACGATTGGCTTGCTTCGCTCATAAACAAACTTAGTTGTTACAACACAAGTATTTATATCGCAATCAAAAGGCCAGTCTGCATCCGAAAATGTGTGGTTATGTGTCATGGTTCCCTACAAATATAACGCCTAATTAACAGGCAAAAAATTGTTGGCTAAAATAAGCGACGCAGGAGCAAAAGCCAACTGTTTTTTGTCCTTGTTTAATTTCTTGTTATAAACTGTCACAATCCGTACTCTGATAACCATCCTCTAATGTGGAAGCCTCAGTAAAGCCTATGTTCGTAGCACTATTAATGTCATCTTTAGAGATCGAGTAAATATGAACTTGTCCAGTTCCACCTCCACAAACAGCTGGATACACAGCATTAATAATACCGCAGCTTTGTTCTGAAAACTCTATTCCTGCATCTGTTAGGTATGACTTAGTGGTATTAATTGGAATAGCATTATCCTGACATTGCAGCTTTCCATTTGAAATATAAACATCAACTGATTTCTCTTTATCGTCATCATTACACGAAAAAAGCGCAAACAAGGTCAAAAAGGATAGGTATTTAATTTTCATGATAGTACTCCATTACTAGATTAAAGTTTATAACGCCCAATTAAGGGGCTAATTATTGTTGGCTAAAATAACGAACGAAGTGAGAATAGCCAACTGTAATTAGTCCCACTTTAATTGCTTGTTATGTTTGTTAAGGCTGGCGGCTGATTGTCTTCTTTTACTTCAACAAGTTGTAAACTAGAAAGATCGGGTAAATGTTGCTCGCCCCAGAAGATAATCCCTCCTTCAAGCATTTTAGCAACTCCAGCATGAATTACTCCGCCCCCATCTTTCATAATGGAATCATAATCAGGTCCTAATATTTGGAAGAAATCAAATGACTTCCCATCCTTCCCTTTTGGTATCCAAAGACCGCCATTAGCCAGTTCGAATTTTTTATCTTTTGGAAAGTTTGTTGTATTTTCAAACTTTGCAGCAATTTCACCTGAAAGCTTAACTATTTTTCCATCAACAGGCATGAAATAGTACCCATCTTTATCTTCAGCTATGATTTTATAGTTTCCTTTAAGTAGGCCTCTAGCTTGACGATAATCAAAAACCCCTGCGGTATAGAATGAAAGAACATCTTTTTCTAAAGTAAACTCTAAATTTTTTGCAGGTTTTTGTAGGTCATCTAAAGTGGAGCAACCACTCAAGGTTATAAGAACAATATATATATAAAACTTCATATTTCACAGATCCTTAATTATGAATAAAAACATAACGCCCACATTAAGGGGCTTTTAATAAGTTTGCTAAAATGTGAAGCGAAGCGGAACCTAGCAAACTATTAAAAGTCCCGCTTTAATTGCTTGTTATGTTTTCTTTTTACCAACCCTGAAAATGACGTTATAAGGAAATAACAAAAGTATTAAAGCTAAACCTATAGAACCTATAACTCGGACTAATTGAAGTAATAATAAGTGATTATTTTCCATTAACGAGTGAATAGAACTATTAATAAGTTTTATAGCCCCACTCTCAACTTTCTGATGCTCTAATAACATCGCAATATTTGAAGCTAAATGTTTATCAGCTTCAATATTGGAATCTAGCATTGAAGCTAGTAAGTAAGAGGAAATAACTATAATCACTCCGACTAGTGTTGGAATAAATACTTTAAAACGATTCATACAACACCTTTGCTAGATGAAAACATAACGCCCACATTAAGGGGCTTTTAATAAAGTTTGCTAAAATGTGAAGCGAAGCGGAACCTAGCAAACTATTAAAAGTCCCCCTTTAATTGCTTGTTATATAAAGCTATTAAGTTTGAAAAGATTACCAGTTTTAACCAAACTTTAAAAGCTTGAACCAGACCTAAATACAAAACCACCGCAACACATAAATGAACGCTAAAAGAAAGCAACACAACGAGCATATTTCAGCAAATGGGCATTGCTAAACTCGAAAATAATCGCAGAGTAGAAAGCCCTATTTGCGTTTAACTAATACCAAAAGAATTTGCTAATAAACGTAGAAAAAACACAAATAATAGAAACTATTTTAATGCAGATTAGTTGCGGTATATAACGCCCAATTAATGGGCAAAAAATAAGTTTGCTAAAATGTTGAGGAACGAAACACAGCAAACTGTTTTTTGTCCCTGTTTAATTGCTTGTTATATGCCGAAGTTAACCAATGCTTAAAGTTTTAGTTCTTTGAATCTAGCTAATTTATATTACAAGTATAAAGCTCAAGATTAAGCATATTATTACTAAAAAATAAAATACATGGTGCCAGTTTTCACGACTATTTTCTGCATATTTCAATTTCATGTTGTCAACATCATCAGAAGTGAAAACATGATGGCATTGCTTACATTCTCGCTGCCCTTTACGAACACTACAACCACACTTTATGCAGTAATAAATATAGTTTAATGATGAAGCTGGCAATTACTCATACTCCTCAAGGCATATAACGCCCACATTAAGGGGCTTTTAATAAAGTTTGCTAAAATGTGAAGCGAAGCGGAACCTAGCAAACTATTAAAAGTCCCTCTTGATTTGCTTGTTATGTTTTAAGCAACACAGTAACCATTTAATTTCATATAAGCACCGATACTGAAAAGGATTAAAATAGATCCTATATACACAGGACGAATTTTTTTACCATTGGAATTAAGCCCATTAGAAGTCCAAAAAGGCCTTAATGGCCAAAGCCAAATTAATGGAATATATTTCCAGCTCGATTTTTCATTTTTGCTATCTGCTTCATTGCTAAATAAAAGTAGCATACTAATTATAACAATCAGACCAGATAGCATAAAAATACTAAACAGTATTAACTCAAAATTATTAGTACATTGGCTCGATGAAAAACGCATACTTACCTAAAACATAACGCCCTAATAATGGGCAAAAAATTGTTGGCTAAAATGTTGAGGAACGAAAACAGCCAACTGTTTTTTGTCCTTATTAATTAGTTTGTTATATTTATTTTTAGCTATCTGTTTTATTAGAAACGTGAATGCTAAATGTATTAAATTTATTGCTATTAATTACCCTACATTGAATACCAATAGTGACTGGAATCCAGAGCAAATTAATTAACAAAGTTGCATATGAATCTGTAATGCCGAATCCTTTAACAAGTAACAGATTTATGAAAATTAATGGAAATACTCCAATTAAAATGCTTCTCCAAAAGACAGACCACCATAGAGATGTGGACTGTTTATAACTCATTTTATTATTAGACTCATCATCCATTATTAAGCACTAACCTCGAGATAAATATAACGCCCAAATAAGGGGCTTTTAGTAGTTTGCTAAAATGTGTAGCGAAGCGGAACCTAGCAAACTGTTAAAAGTCC
>CANMXU010000052.1 GCA_947501935.1 uncultured Alteromonadaceae bacterium | reverse complement strand
AACTCAGAAGTGAAATGCGTTAGCGCCGATGGTAGTGTGGGAGTTCCCATGTGAGAGTAGGACATTGCTAGACTTCTATTAAGAAAAGCCCGATTCGAAAGAGTCGGGCTTTTTGTTTTTTAGCGCATTAACTATTTCATATGATTGTTTAATCACACTAAGGTAAAGCTAATTGTTAAGTTCACTTAGCTTATCTACTGAAAACTGATACCATTGTCTAATACGAACAGCTTACCTTGTTTAACTCATGAATAATTCTAGCCAACAATCATTACTTACCTTTAATAGCTTTGCCGTTGAATCGAACAGTCCAAATGTATATTTCCCAGAAACACGCGATGATCTTGAACTGTTGGCAAGTGAGCTAAAAGTCCCTTTTTATATTTTAGGCGAGGGAAGTAATACTTTATTTGTGCACGATGAAGCACCGATGATAATTTGTCCTAATTTTAAGGGCGTTGAGATCACCGAAACTGAGAGTGAATATCTTTTAAAGGTTGCAGCTGGAGAAAATTGGCATCAATTAGTTTTAACTTGTGTTGAGAAAAATATTGCTGGTTTAGAAAATTTAGCTTTAATTCCAGGCAGTGTCGGTGCTGCGCCAGTACAAAATATTGGCGCTTATGGTGTCGATTTCTCGATGTATTGCCGTGAGGTAACTTGGTTTGATTTTGATACTGGATGTTTTCAAATATTGTCTAACAGTGAATGCCAGTTCAATTATCGAAACAGTATTTTTAAATCTACGTTGAAAAATAAAGGCCTGATCACCGAAGTTGTTTTAGCTTTGCCAAAAAAATGGCAACCCGTTTTAAATTATAACGGATTAGACCAACTTCCAATGCAATCTACTTGCTTTGAAGTTATGAATAAAGTGATTGAAATTCGCCAACTGAAATTACCCGATCCGAATATATTACCTAATGCAGGGAGTTTTTTTAAAAACCCTGTTGTAACCAATAGCCAGTTTGAACAACTCACCAACAAATTTGGCACTATGCCACATTATTTGCAGGCTGATAAAAGTGTGAAACTTGCTGCTGGTTGGTTAATAGAGCAAGCCGGTTTAAAAGGCTACCGTATTGGTGATGTCGGTGTTCATGACAAACAAGCCTTGGTTTTAGTTAATTACGGCAGTAAGAGCGGCATTGATATAGTTAAATTAGCTGGTTACATTCAACACGTAGTTAAAAGTAAATTTGATATTAACCTTGAACCAGAAGTACGGTTAGTAGGTGAAAATGGTGAAACTAGTCTTAGTGAAATTCTGTTTGAAGAGCAAATTTAATGGAAAAAACAGTTAAAGAAGAATTAATAAAACAGCTTGCTACTGGTGAATTTGTTTCAGGTCAACATTTTGGTGATGACTTGGGTATTAGTCGCGCTGCAATATCGAAACATATCAAAGCCATATCAGAAATGGGTTTAGATGTTTTTCGTGTTACAGGCAAGGGTTATAAGCTTGCACAGCCAATAGAGCTGCTTGATCAACAAAGTATTGTTCAAGAGTTGAAAGCTCAGGACTTCACTAATAATGTTGAAGTTCATAATCTAATTGATTCTACCAATGATGCGTTAATGCGTCGCTTGCCTAATCAGTTAATGCAAGGGCAAGTTTGTGTTGCCGAATATCAAAGCGCAGGTAGAGGGCGTAGAGGTCGTCAATGGATTTCGCCTTTTGGCTCAAATATTTATTTATCTATGTACTGGCGTTTAGAGCAAGGCATGTCTGCAGCTATGGGCTTGAATACTGTAGCTGCGTTAGCTATTAGTGATGCTGTTAAAGTGGTTTACGATATAGATGTGCAACTAAAGTGGCCCAACGATATATATCTAGGTGGCGTAAAATTGGCAGGTATATTAATTGATTTAGAAGGTCAGTCGTCTGAGCCGTGTCATTGTGTCATCGGTATTGGGCTGAATTTGAAAATGCCAAAAGATAGTGCGGCTCAAGTTGACCAGCCGTGGACTGATATTAGTCATCACACTAATAAAGCGATTAACCGAAATAATTTAGTCGCTGAAATTATTAAAAGTTTAACTAGACGCTTAACTGTTCATCAAAGTCAGCAAGAAAATACTTTAGTTAGAGAATGGCAAGCGCTTGATTATTTTTATAACAAACCGGTTAAGCTGATTTCAGGTGAGCGTATTGTTCGTGGTATCTGCCGCGGTATAGACCAGCAGGGCGCGTTATTGTTAGACATTAATGGAGAGCTAAAAACTATGTACGGTGGTGAACTTAGCTTACGAGGTGACATGTGATTGTATTAATCGACATTGGCAATACTCGCTGTAAATATGTTTTTGAGCATGACGGACTAATATCACCGATAAGCTGGCTAGATAATAGTGACTTAACGGCTAACTGGCTATCAGAAAACTGGCAACATATAAAAGCTTGTGTGATCAGTAATGTTAAACAATCTGCAGTTACTGAAAAACTGAGATCATGGTGCCATGCTAAAAACATACCCTTTACTTGCGTGAAAACTGAAGCTGCCAAGAATGGTGTCACCGCCGCTTATTCAGAGCCGACACGTTTAGGTAGTGATCGCTGGTTAACTTTATTGGCCTCAGCTGAATTATTTCCGAATAAAAATATTTTAGTGGTTGATGCTGGTACCGCGACTACTATTGATTTATTGACCGCTCAGGGAAGCCACCTTGGTGGTTGGATTTCCCCCGGCATTTCATCGATGCTTGATAGCTTAAAACTCAATACCGCACAGGTTCAAGTTGAAGCGCATAATATATCAAAGCTAGAATTTGGTCAGTCAACAACTGCTTGTGTTAATAATGGCGTATGGGCTGCAACGATGGGGTTGATTGACCAAGCCAAGAACATTGCAAAAAAACAGCACCTATCTATTGATAAAATAGTGATCACCGGTGGCAATGGTGAAAAGCTGTCTGACTTAATGACCGCTGAGGCGGTGTATATTCCGGCGTTAATCTTCTATGGTTTACAGCAATACATCTAATTATTATGTGAAAAATCATCGAACTCGTTTAAAAAAACATCAAACTAACGTGATTCCAATAAAAACATCACTTTTTTTTATTATTGCGCTTGCAAGCGTGAAAACATTACTCTAGAATTCGCACCACTTAATGTAGTGCCGACTTAGCTCAGTTGGTAGAGCAACTGACTTGTAATCAGTAGGTCGCCAGTTCGACTCCGGCAGTCGGCACCATTAATACTTCAGCAAGTTTTGGCTTGTTAAAGTAAAAAGTATTTGGAGGGGTTCCCGAGTGGCCAAAGGGATCAGACTGTAAATCTGACGGCTCCGCCTTCGGTGGTTCGAATCCACCTCCCTCCACCATTTTTAACAGAGATAATCTGATAGAAATTAGCGGGTGTCGTATACTGGCTATTACCTCAGCCTTCCAAGCTGATGAAGCGGGTTCGATTCCCGCCACCCGCTCCAGTTTTATGTGAATGCTGATATGGCTCAGTTGGTAGAGCGCACCCTTGGTAAGGGTGAGGTCGGCAGTTCGAATCTGCCTATCAGCACCATTCCTTAAAACGTCTATCGATTATCTTTAATTATTTTAAATTCTATTTCTACTTAAAGGTATTTTATCGTGGCTAAAGAAAAATTTGAACGTAATAAACCGCACGTTAACGTTGGTACTATCGGACACGTTGACCACGGTAAAACAACTCTAACGGCTGCAATCTCAGCTGTATTAACTAAAGTACATGGTGGTGAAGTTAAAGACTTCGCACAAATCGATAATGCTCCTGAAGAGCGTGAGCGTGGTATTACTATCAATACTTCTCACATCGAATATGATAC
>CANMXU010000051.1 GCA_947501935.1 uncultured Alteromonadaceae bacterium | reverse complement strand
TTTAGTGTTGTTAGCGTCTACAATGTTGGCATAGAGAACAATATATTTGAATTAAGATACGTTTCTAAATATGGCTATATTTTGGCAAAGTCTAGTGTTTATAGATGATATTCCACAGGCAGCAATGAGCTGTGAGTTCAACCTGTCGAGGCAACACAGTGGTTAAATCTTTCTGCTGGTGAACACCAATAAAACCCCAAATTGCGCCTTTATTATCCTTCACACATTTTAACGTTACGGCTGGAAAAGCTTGTTCAATGACAATTGGCTTAAAAACTCAATATCGTCTTCGGTAATAAAGTCATGAGTTGCTCGAACTGAATTCTCTCAAACGTTCAACATTTCTGGGAAATATTCAGCAAGTACATTTATACCTTCATAAAAATCGCTTGAACGGTTCGTGCCTTTGCACCGGCTAATCGATTCAACTAAGGCTAATGGCTTCAATCAAGGTTAATCAGCATTTGCCGTCCTTATGAGTTTATTTTTTATTGAAAGCTCAGCAACTGATCGCTAGCCCATACCCTAAGGTTATGACTTGCTTATTTATTTGAACCAATAAATATTAATAAATTCGATATACTGCTAACTATCAACAAATTTTTGGAATAGTTATGTCACCATTTTTTAGGCTTTTATGGGTTGTTATTTTACTTGGTTTGGGCTGGCAATTTTTAGCTAGTCAAGTTTTCGCAGCGCAGCGCTATCAACTTACCGGACAGTTATTTAATGAATCACGCCAAGGCATTGCGGGTGCTCAAGTTACCTTGGCAGGGGCTAGTAGCGTAACTGATCAACAAGGTCAATTTGTGATCACCACAGCCAAGCGTGAAAACTACCAGCTAACGTTTTCACAACAGGGCTATTTCAGTAATATTCAAACCTTTAGCCATTTTGAACTTTTAAATAAAAATAAAGATGAAGATAAATCTTCAGCCGTTATTGCCCCGATCACCTTAGTTAAAAAAGCAAAGAACAGAGTGATGCTCGCCTTTGGCGGCGACGTGATGATGGGCCGACGTTATTACCAGCCATATTTTGGTGATGCGGTGTTAATTCATCCACAGTCAAAATTAACTGACAGCATGGCGATAGTTGAAAATATTAAGCCTTACATGAGCTTAGCTGATTACGCTGCGGTGAACTTAGAAACCCAAGTGGCTAATAAAAAACCTGATGAACGGGCACCAAAATCAGTAACCTTTTATTCTCAACCGGAAGTATTAGATGCCTTGTCGTGGGCGGGTATCGACTATGTTTCACTCGGAAATAATCACACTTATGACTATATGGACTCAGGTTTACATTCCACTTTAGATTTTCTTAGTAAAAGCCAGCTGGCCTATTCAGGTGCCGGCATTAATGAACAACAAGCCTTAAAAGCACATCAGCAAAAAATTAAAGATGTACCTTTTTCTATGCTCGGTTACGTTGGTTGGGAAGGCAGTGCGGATCCAACTCAAACCGCAAATGATCAACATGGCGGCGCTGCGTATGGCTCAATGGAAAATATGCTTGCTTCAGTTAAACGTGAAGTGGCGCAAGATAAAGTCACTTTAGTGCAATATCACGGCAGCCAAGAATATGCCAATAACCCAACGGGTGTTACTGAGCATAGATTAAAGTCAGCATTAGATGTAGGCGCGGCACTTGCCGTTGCTCATCATCCACATGTAACGCAAGGGCTAGAATTATATAACGGTAAGCTTATCGCTTATTCAATGGGCAATTTTATTTTCGATCAAAACTTTAGCGCTACCCAGCATAGCTTTATTTTGTATGTGTGGTTAGATGGTGAAAAATTTCATCGCGCAGAAATTGTGCCTTTATATGTTAAAGGTTATAAACCAACGCCCGCAACAGGCATGCATAGATATACGGTAATGAAGCGCTTAACTGAGCTATCGAAAGACCGTAATACCCATATTAGTCAATCAGGTGGTCATGGTGTTATCAGCGCAGATAATCAAGCGGAAAACACGCCTGTTAAGCACGTTAAGTTAACCCTTGCACAAGGTGAAAAAATTGCCGCCTTGTATAATACCCCTTGGCAGAAAAACCTAAGTAAAGTGAGTTTAGCGGATAAAAATTTAAGTTATCGTTTAGGCACAAACTTAATTAATGGTAGTGACTTTGAACATTTTAATGCCTTTAATAGCGTTGATCGTGGCTGGTTATTTGACCGAAGCATCACATCAATAAATAACTATGGCGCCAGTGGCGAGTCAAGCCTTGGCTTAGCTTTAAGCAAAAATCAGCCAACTACCTTTGGCATGCAAAGTTTTAGGCGGGTTTATAACGCCAGTAGCTCAATGACCATTAAAGCCAACTTTAAAAGTAATAAAGTGGTTAAGGCTAGTTTTTATTGGCAGGGTAGAAAAACCAGACAAAAACTGTTTGATGCCTTTGAAAATAGCGAGAAACACCTAATTAAAACCGTGCAATTAAACGGCGATGATAACTGGCAAGCGCTTGAACTTGGCTTTAACTCACCACGCATTGGTTATAAAAGTTACCGAGTATTGGTGGAGTTTGAGCTTGAAAATGGCGAACGTGCACAAGTTGATATTGACGACTTTTCATTAATTGAATGGCAAACCGCTTATAGCAATAAGCCAACTCCTGCACTTTTTACTATTAAAAGTAAGCAAGCGGCATTTATTGGCTTAAATAAACACACCAGTAACGCTATCAAGTTGAGCTTTTAAATAAAATATAGGTACCAGTACAAATGATCACAGACGATCTTTTGGCGCTGCTAGGTCACATTTCTTACAATTTAGTTGATGGCCTAGCATAGTATTTCTTCCTTCAATAGAGGTAACCCATGGCCGATTTATAAACGGTGGGTCATCTCTAACATGTTGAAAATGTCCACATTGTAATTGGGCAACCCAGTCATTTTTTTCATCTTGGTGATAAGCAATTATGGCTTGTTTGATTGAATTTAATCCTTATAAATAGAAACAACAAAAACGATAACGGTTAGTCCTTGCTCACATAAGCTAATAAATAACTTGGTTTCATGCAAATAGCTTGCGATAATTCACGCAGAAATTTTATCCCAATGGCCCATTATGAAACTTTTAGTTCGTAACCTTTCACGCTCAACCTCTGAGCAAGAAATTCGTATATTATTCTCTGCTCATGGTTCTGTTAATGAGTGTACTTTAGTTTTAGATCAATTAACTGGTAAGTCTAAAGGTTTTGCTTTTGTTGAAATGCCTAACGACAATGAAGCTAAGGCTGCAATTGCCGCCTTACATGAAGTAAGAATTGCCAAAAATAGAATTCGAGTGAAAGTAGCCCAATAAGCTACGATATCAATTGAAAAAATCGCTTAATTCAAGAGAAAGCCAGCTTATTTAGCTGGCTTTTTTATTGGGGATTAGGTAATCCTCCTGAAAGTTATTGAAATGAAAGAGAATTTATTCAGATGCTAACATCAAGATAGTATTCATGAAAAAGTACATTTTACGATAGCCAAATATTAGCCACTTTAAAATGAACGAAGATGGTGTGATGTCCTCAACCTTTGTCTAATAACAGGGTTTGATAAATTTTACCTTTACAATTTACGCTCAAAGCCTGATGGAATGGTTCGCCTTGTGAATGGCTAGAATGGAAGAACTATATGTATGCTGAAGAGTGTTAAAAAGTTAAAATTATTCAAGATGTAATGGGAAAGAATGGTTAACATTTCTACGCGTCAAAAGATGGTTAAATAGGCTATGATGAACTTCAAAGTCAGTATGTAAAAATGAATCTGGCGGCTTGTTAGGACTTGTTAGGAAGCTATATATTGAATTTGATTATCATAGAGTCTCATCGGCGTGTTAAACACTGCTGAATCAACTTTC
>CANMXU010000050.1 GCA_947501935.1 uncultured Alteromonadaceae bacterium | reverse complement strand
GACATTAAATGACATGTCCCCGGTTGAGTTTGAAAATGTAAGAGAAAAGTGTGCGGCCTGACTTGATCAGATCACTGTTCAAGTGGGACTTTTAATAGTTTGCTAGGTTCCACTTCGTTTCACATTTTAGCAAACTAATAAAAGCCCCTTAACAGGGCGTTATATTTAATCAAAATTTCGGTGATATCATCGAATAAAACTAAAAGGACTTAACATGAAAAAGCTATTACCTTTAGCATTCACAATTCTGACATCAACTTATGCCTCTACTGCAAATGCTGAAAATAGTTGGTATCTCGGCGCGTTGTATAATACACAGGAGATTTCAATTCACGGTAGAGATTTCGATACAGCTGGGGTAATTGCGGGGTATCAATATAATAAATACTTTGCTTTAGAGACAAGGTTGTCTACTGGTACATCAGGTTACTCAAGTTTTTATGGTACGCCCGAAGAACCATGGGGAAGTTATAGCGAAGACATTGATACTCAAGCTTCACTACTAATTAAAGCATCATACCCAATATTTAATTCATTTAAACTATACGGTTTAGCTGGTTATACGAACACAAAAATTGAAATAAATGGTTTAGGGCAACATAACGACTCAGAAGGTAACATCACAGGAAATTACCCTTTTAAGCATACAGAATCAGAAAGTGGCTTTAGCTATGGCCTTGGTTTAGATTATCAAATTAACGCACAATTCAATGTGTTCATTGATTATCAGGTGCTTCCTGATTTTGAACCTAACTCAAACTTTTCTAAAAGCTGGAAAAGTACAACAATTGGTGTTAACTACTCTTTTTAATGTATTTAAATATAACAAGTTGCTTAAAAGGAAAAGTTACAGTTGGCTCGCGCTTCGCGCTTCGCGCATTATAGCCAAACCGTAATTTTCCTCTTAGCAAAGCGTTAGTGGCGTTCTTTGTTTTTTAAGTTTGTCAGGTGTATTTAAGGCTAATTATTTAGGTTTTTACTTTAAACAGTTTGGTATAGCTTTTAACTATTATTGGTGTGGCAACACCGTAACTTTTAAAGTAAATTAACGTTATCAGGTTCTAACGAGCCATTATCAGTTTTTGTGGTGAATTCATAAATTGCATTTCACCAAAGTTTAGTAGGGCATTCTCTGGTCGTTTGGCTTTTCAAACAACCTTTGGCGTTCGCACTAACAAGCAATTAAACAGGGACAAAAAACAGTTTGCTGTGTTTCGTTCCTCAACAATTTTAGCAAACTTATTTTTTGCCCATTAATTGGGCGTTAGCTTACATGGAAGTATTATAATCTTGAGCACTTTTTTAGGTTTGTTCTTACTAATATTACCGCTGATATTTTTCGAAATTTATTCAAATCGAGAGTTTGATTTATCTCTTTCTGATAACTTGAAAAAATGGAAGTTGGGTAAATATTTTGGAGTAAGTCTCGTACTTATTTACGTTATATATTTACTTTGGTACGGGCATGATTACGTTGTAATGGATGTACACGAAACAAAGACACACATTGAAGATTGGTTTGATTATTACCTATCCCCAGGGTTGTTTTTAGCAGCAGTAATATACTCCAAGCCTGTAGGTTACTTCTTTAGTGATGGAGGCGTAGGCTACGGCTCATCAATCAAAGAAGATATTTCTTTTCTTCTTGGTAATTTAGGTTTGTTATTTTTTACTTGGAGAATATTTTTTGAGAGTTTGTAAGCTAACAAGCAAATTAATCAGGACAAAAAACAGTTGGTTTTTGCTCCTGCGTCGCTTATTTTAACCAACTATTTTTTGCCCATTATTTGGGCGTTAGGTGTATTAAGCAGTATTTCTGCATGTCGAATGGACTGTCTTACATAAGAGGTTTCCTTGTTTAAGAAAATAACTTTTATATTATTATTATCTTTTTTCATTAATGAATATTTGTCGTTACAGTTCATTGAGAAATCAGAAGTAGCTTCAGGTAGTTTATTAACTAGTGAACCCAAAGAATATTACACAGCTGAAGACATCGATTTTATGCAAAAGCAAGCCGAAAATAACATTCATGCTTTGGCTGAAAAACATAAAAAACTTCATAATGAAGAATTTTTTTATAAGGAAATGTTTGAGTTATTTTTGATAGCTATATTTATCTATTACCTTACATTGCTGCAAACTAAAATTGAGTTTGTTTCATTTTCATCTTTTTGTTTAATCTATGCGGCTCCTGAGGTGTACAATTATGGCGGCTCACTTATGACTTATTTCTATCTGGGAATGTTAGTCATTTGTATTTTTAAAGCTAAATCAAAAAAAGTAATACTTGTTTAGTATTTAAAGTGAAAATACACCTAACAAGAAAATTAAGCGGGACTGCTAACAGTTGGCTCGGTTTCGCTCCGCTTCACATTTTAGCCAACTATTAATCAGCCCCTTATTTGGGCGTTAGTGGCGTTCTTTGTTTTTTAAGTTTGTCAGGTGTATTTAAGGCTAATTATTTAGGTTTTTACTTTAAACAGTTTGGTATAGCTTTTAACTATTATTGGTGTGGCAACACCGTAACTTTTAAAGTAAATTAACGTTATCAGGTTCTAACGAGCCATTATCAGTTTTTGTGGTGAATTCATAAATTGCATTTCACCAAAGTTTAGTAGGGCATTTGCGGTAAGTTTGGCTTTTCAAACAACCTTCTGTGTTCGCACTAACAAGCAATTAAACAGGGACAAAAAACAGTTTGCTGTGTTTCGTTCCTCAACAATTTTAGCAAACAAATTTTTTGCCCATTAATTGGGCGTTATGCTGCTTAATCATCTATTGAGCATTTAATTAACAAGGAGGCTCATTATCTGGAAGTTTGATATTAAAAGCTGTTTATTATTTTTATTGTTCATTTCTAGTGTTTCAGGTGCTTCGGTATTTGAAAAGCTACACTCAGATACTGCAATTTCCGATTACAAAAAAAATCTATTGAGTAAAGTTCAATCAGGAGGAACTCTTTATTGTGGTGATAGGGAAAATGGGAAACATATCGAATTTAAGAGTTGCCAATCGTATGTTTCATTGATAAAACAAGGTTGCTTTAGCCAATCAAAGAGTGAAATGATTTTTAATTCTAGTTACCCTGAGATATGCAGTGAAATTAAAGCATTAAAAAATGCATCTGTTTCAAAAATAAATTATTTCGATCTTAATTCATCTGATTGGTGGGAACCAATTCCTGCTGAGGTTATTCCAATGCCAGGGGGACTTTATACTGACTCTTCTTGGGAACACGCGGAATTACAGCGAAATAAACTAGTCACAGGGAAGCTCCTGAGAGATTTGAAATTGGTAAACGACTCTAAAGAACTAGGTGTTTTAAATGCCACTCTGAGTAAGGTTAACGATGAATGTGGAGAAATTGATGATACATTTATAATATCTGTAAAGTTGCTTGCTGATTTTGACCGCGATGGAATAGCTGAGTTGCTACTTAAAGGTTCTAGACTTAATACTTCCGTTGGTTGCTCGTTAGGTTCAGGGAATAGGATTGGCGCAGAATTTACAGTGTTATTAAAAAAAATCAGTCACAATGAGACTCCTATTATTTTACCTTACCCTTTAGTTGAAAAATAAAGATATATTGCAATAATCGCAGCATAACAAGGGTTTTCAAGTCGGACAAATTACAGTTGGCTTTTTGTTCGTGCCTCACTTATTTTAGCCAACTGTAATTTGCCGCTTAAAACGGCGTTAGTGGCGTTCTTTATTTTTTAAGTTTGTCAGGTGTATTTAAAGCTGATTATTAAGGTTTTTACTTTAAACAGTTTGGTATAGCTTTTTACTATTTTTTGGTGTGGAAACACCGTAACTTTTAAAGTAAATTAACGTTATCAGGTTCAAACGAGCCATTATCAATTTTTGTGGTGAATTCATAAATTGCATTTCACCAAAGTTTAGTAGGGCATTTGTAGTAAGTTTGGTTTTTCAAACAGCCTATTGTGTTCGCACTAACAAGCAATTAAACAGGGACAAAAAACAGTTTGCTGTGTTTCGTTCCTCAACAATTTTAGCAAACAATTTTTTGCCCATTAATTGGGCGTTAGTGGCGTTCTTTGTTTTTTAAGTTTGTCAGGTGTATTTAAAACTGATTATTTAGGTTTTTACCTTAAGCAGTTTGGTATAGCTTTTTACCACTTCTTGTGTGGCAACACCGTAACTTTTAAAGTAAATTAACGTTATCAGGTTCTAACGAGCCATTATCAGTTTTTGTGGTGAATTCATAAATTGTATTTCACCAAAGTTTAGTAGGGCATTTATAGTAAGTTTGGCTTTTCAAACAACCTTTTGTGTTCGCACTAACAAGCAATTAAACAGGGACAAAAAACAGTTTGCTGTGTTTCGTTCCTCAACATTTTAGCAAACAATTTTTTGCCCATTAATTGGGCGTTAGTGGCGTTCTTTATTTTTTAAGTTTGTCAGGTGTATTTAAAGCCGTAGTTTTAGGTTTTTACCTTAAGCAGTTTGGTATAGCTTTTTACCACTTCTTGTGTGGCAACACTGTAACTTTTAAAGTAAATTATCGTTATTGGGTTCTAGCGAGGCATTATCAGTTTTTGTGGTGAATTCAGAAATTGCATTTCACCAAAATTTAGTAGGGCATTTGTGGTAAGTTTGGTTTTTCAAACAACCTTCTGTGTTCGCACTAACAAGCAATTAAACAGGGACAAAAAACAGTTTGCTGTGTTTCGTTCCTCAACATTTTAGCAAACAATTTTTTGCCCATTAATTGGGCGTTAGGCATCAGTGTCAATATCAACCTATGGAGTTAAAAATGGAAGAAGTAGAAGTTAAATGGATTCACGCAATTCAAGTTTGGTGGAGTTGGTTATGGAGAACAATGGTTATTGTTTTACCTCTGTCGCTTCTGGTAGGAGGCGTTGCTGGTTTTATTATGGGCGTATTAAGTATTAATGTACAAGAAAATGCTTTTTTCCTACAAATAGTCGGCGGTTGCATAGGTATTTATTTTTCTGTAAGTGTAATGAAAAAAATATTGAGTAAATCATTTAACGGCTATCGAATTGCTTTAGTTAAGATTGATACGTCGACAGAGATTGATGCCTAACAAGTCGTTAAAGCAGGACAAATAACAGTTGGCTTTTGCTCCAGCGTCGCTTATTTTAGCCAACATATTATTTGCCTCTTAACGAGGCGTTAGGTTTGAGGTGAAGTTTGGACTTCGAAATATTCATATTGGGTTTTGTAATACTTTGGAATGCAGCAGTTTGGTTAATTCTGTTGTGGTCTTTGTATACTTATTGTTGGCCTCAAACTATAGGTCGGATAACGTTATTGGATATTGAAGAAGTTACAGGCGCTGATAGTTATGATGAATATGAAGTTATTGTTGAATATAGCTATTCTGTAAAAGGCAATACCTACAGCTCCAAAAATTATTTTATCAACGGGCCGGATCGAATCCATACTAAAGAAAAAGCTACTGAAAAATTACGGGAACTGTCTTTGGGTCAAGAACTCACTGTATATTTTGACTATTTTTTCCCAAAGTTTTCGGTTCAAAAAAAGGGTATACCAAATGGTGTTGTTATGGGGGCTATCGTAGGTTTTGTTGTTTTAATTATGGTTTGGGGTAAAGTTCAAACCTAACAAGCAATTAAAGCGGGACTTTTTACAGTTTGCTCGGTTTCGCTGCGCTACACAATTTTAGCAAACTATTAAAAAGCCCCTTAATGTGGGCGTTATGTTTACGAATGGTTTAGCTGTAAATGGAGGTTGGTTTGTTAAATTTAATATGGTTTCTTTGCTTATTATTAGGCTGCCTTTGTAGCTATTTTACCTT
>CANMXU010000049.1 GCA_947501935.1 uncultured Alteromonadaceae bacterium | reverse complement strand
ACGACTTGGCTATAAAACACCAGAGGAATGCTTTTATGGGTAATTATTTTTGTTGCACTTCAAAGTTGATACTAAGTATCTTCTTGCTCATTTAATTTTTGTATCGCATCTAAACGACTATTTAGGTGCGTTAATATATAAAAACAGAAAATAAGTATTGTTAGCGTACTTAAACCAGAATGTGCTGCTGAATCTGAATTAAAAGCAAAAAACAAATCAACTAACATTGAAATAATAGCTAATCCACCTACAAGTTTAGTTTTAATATTAGTTCCTTTGTTTTTAGCAATTTTGGTTAATTTGATTTTATTTTGCTCAGATATAATCACGGTTTCTCCTTGATACCTAACGCTTACATTAATAGGCTAAAAAAGATTGGCTAAAATCGCGAAGCGAAAGCCAACTTTTTTAGTCCTGTTGAATGACTTGTTAGCGGGCAACTACCTAAAAGCCAACAAGTAACACCAAACTTTGATTTTTACATTGAACCTGAAAAGGGCAGAACAATGCAACTGAATTTTAAATCTTTACGGAGTTTACAAATTTGTTGATTAGAAAAAGAAACTAATCTTAAAAAATTTAACACTAAACTTCGTTGCCCGATAACGCCCAATTAATGGGCAAAAAATTGTTTGCTAAAATGTTGAGGAACGAAACACAGCAAACTGTTTTTTGTCCTTTTGAATGACTTGTTAGAAGTACCATACCTACCAGCCCTCCAAGTGTGAGCCTACCTCTTTACCTTTATCTGCATTGTTTTTGGCTAGGTAACCAAAACGGTTATGTTCGTTTCTTAGACTTAATCGATGAAATACAATACAGCTCAACAAATAAAGTAACCAAAAGAAAAATAGTAAACCTACAAATAACAGTGATTTTTCTAGCAAATCGAGACCGTCTCTAAAAAATACAATCGGAACACCTATTAATGCAACTAGCCACGATATATGAAGAAAAGACACTTTAGCTGCAGTCTTAATAATTGTCGAATTGTAGTATGACACTTGCAGATCCTTCTGGTACTTCTAACGCCCAATTAATGGGCAAAAAATTGTTGGCTAAAATGTTGAGGAACGAAAACAGCCAACTGTTTTTTGTCCCTGTTTAATTGCTTGTTAGGTGCAACTTTGGTCCGATTTATAAATACGCTACGCCGAAGTTACCCTTAACCAAAACTAACCTTGAGCCATTAAAACCTAAACTTAAAATAATTAATAGCTTTACCGCAAAAGTGTCTTTAATTGCGTAAAGCTTATTAGTGGTTGCACCTGTACTTTCATGGCGAAACACACCCAAATTGTTTTTATTTTAAAGGCTTTTAGTTAAAGCACATAACGCCCACATTAAGGGGCTTTTAATAAAGTTTGCTAAAATGTGTAGCGAAGCGGAACCTAGCAAACTATTAAAAGTCCCTCTTTAATTGCTTGTTAGGTGTGGCTTCGCAGGGAATTTTTATAAGAATATAAATACAGACCAATATATCCGGGTAAAACTAGTACTAATAGAACAATAGCCATGATAATCATAAAAAGAGGTTGGGCTAAGTCTGCCTCGCCCTTGACTCCTTGATACATCATTAAGGCATCCCATATAACAACGAAGGGAAAATATATACGCCAAAAAGTATTAGTAAAAATTCTTTTGCTGTAACAATAACCAAAAAGCCCAAGAAGTAACAAAAATCCTGTTAAGTAATCTAAGTAATCTATCACCTCTAAATACCCATATTCATATGCTTCAAATATAAATATTGCAGGATAAATTAGAATTAAAAGCCAAAAATAAACTTTAAATAATTTCATACTCATAACCTTATTGACACCTAACGCCCACATTAAGGGGCTTTTAATAAAGTTTGCTAAAATGTGAAGCGAAGCGGAACCTAGCAAACTATTAAAAGTCCCTCTTTAATTGCTTGTTATATAAAGCTATTAAGTTTGAAAAGATTACCAGTTTTAACCAAACTTTAAAAGCTTGAACCAGACCTAAATACAATACCACCGCAACACATAAATGAACGCTAAAAGAAAGCAACACAACGAGCATATTTCAGCAAATGGGCATTGCTAAACTCGAAAATAATTGCAGAGTTGAATGCCCTATTTGCGTTTAACTAATACTAAAAGAATTTGCTAATAAACGTAGAAAAAACACAAATATTAAAAACTATTTTAATGCAGAATAGTTGCGGTATATAACGCCCTAATAATGGGCTAAAAATAGTTTGCTAAAATGTTGAGGAACGAAAACAGCAAACTGTTTTTAGTCCTTATTTATTAGCTTGTTATGTGGCTTTACCGCAATGTACCAGAATACACTTGTTACGACAAAACCTGTAATTATATAAACCCAAAAACTGAATGACTGCAACTGTTGGGGCATATTGCTAGGTTGAATAAACCAAGAGTATACAGCTGAAATAAGCAAACCAACCACCAGATATTGCCATAATTTATTAAAGCGCAGCTTAGTCAGAATTAAATGGCAAGGAACCCCTGCAATAACGACTACTGCAAATGAGGTAGACACAAAACCTAGCACAAACATTACCATTACAATTAGACCGTCTATAGAAACTAGATTGCCTGATTTAAATAGATCCTCAACAAACATACCGAGCACTATTATTAGTGAGGATAAAGATGAAGTGATTACAGCTTTGGTAGTCGATTTAGCATCCATACTCGTGTGCCACATAACGCCCAATTAAGGGGCTTTTAATAAGTTTGCTAAAATGTGGAACGAAGTGGAACCTAGCAAACTGTTAAAAGTCCCTCTTGAATTGCTTGTTATGTTTTCTTTTTTATATACTTTTGATAAACATACAGTAAAGATGCAAAGTAAATCAATAATACACCTAAAAAAGCACTGGCTAACCCATTAATCATTTTAAGTAGGGCATTTATAAAGCCATCAAATCCTGTTTGGATTTTGATATGTGATTCAAATATCTTTATTAATTGTGCCTTATCGATATCATCATCTGATTCGAGTCTAGATATAGCTTGCTCGACTGTTCTTTGAATCTCGTAAGTCGATGGCCCAAGAAAAGCCTGCTCTTCGATAAACTTAGGTGACCAATTCAAAGCTACAGCAAAAGCCACAAACAAAAATGCAGGACCCAATAAGCATAAAGCTTTTACAATATTTGAATTCAAACCGATACTCCCTGAAAACATAACGCCCTGTTAAGGGGCTTTTATTAGTTTGCTAAAATGTGGAACGAAGTGGAACCTAGCAAACTATTAAAAGTCCCACTTGAACAGCTTGTTAGCTGTAGATTAACTTATAAACGGCTGTTTAATATGCTTTCTTAAAATATTGGCATCAAGAAAATGAGCATATTCGACCGGTATTTTACCATTCCAGCTGCCCCTATAAAGCAAAACCCAATCGACAAAATAACCGAATGATACAGCATAATCAAAAGATTCATCTTTAGATAAATTAGTCAGCTTACAAATGTGATTTATAATTTTTTGTGAGGTTTCTGTTTCAGGATTATATTGAAGAGCAAAAATTGAACCCTCAACATTATAATCATGCTTTTTTAGTTCTTCTTTATTATGTTCTGATGAATGGTTTTCGGCAAAATCTAAAGCTGCAATAAAGTCAGAATCAGGCCACAAGCTGAGATATTTTCTGCAACATTCAATATAGAAAGTCTGCAACAGTTTAATCCTTCCAATAAAATCAGGAGCTGAGTATGACTTTAAAGCTTCAAGCATTTCTATTGGATTATCCGATCTATTCCAATCTTCATTTGTCATGTTATAAATATACTCAATGCTATAGGTACAGCTAACGCCCTGTTATGGGGCAAATTGTAGTTGGCTAAAATGTGAAGCGGAGCGGAACCAGCCAACTGTAATTTGTCCCGCTTGAACAGCTTGTTATGTGTTGATTACACTCGACTTTTTATTTCAAAATGCTTGCCGTCAAACCAAACGTGCAAATACATTGAGTCGATGCGTACATCTATAGTTGGTTCGAAGTAATCATGGACCGTTTCCCAAGAAGTGCCATTATTTGTGACACTTTTTATTAATTCAACTTTCTGACTATTGAATCGAATATGATTACCTTTATTACAGTCTGGGCATACATACCAGATAGTTTGCATCTCTGGCCAGCTAAATGCGCTATTCGATAATGCGAACTCTAAATTAAAACTAGCTTTACAATTGATACAATTCATAAAAACACATAACGCCCTGTTAAGGGGCTTTTATTAGTTTGCTAAAATGTGGAACGAAGTGGAACCTAGCAAACTATTAAAAGTCCCACTTGAACAGCTTGTTATATTTTTAAATAAACAATACTAAAACTGCTCCCCCTACACCCATAATTGCAAAATACTCCGCTCCCTGATTAAACTTTGTAAGTAAACCAAAGTAAATATACGAAACGCAAAGCATAATTATTGCGCCTACAAAAAGCGACAAGAATGACGCTCCAGAGAAAAGGCTAATTAGCAAAATAGGTATACAGTAGAGCAGTGTTGGGGATAAAGGCTCGACTTTAATATCATGTAACTTCAAAGCCCCAAATAGAAATAATATTTTAAATAGCATCCGTACCTCGATAAAAATATAACGCCTTGCTAAGAGGCAAAAAATTGTTGGCTAAAATTAGCGACGAAGGAGCAAAAAGCCAACTGTTTTTTGTCCTTTTGAGCAACTTGTTATACGAATTGTTTACGAAGGATATTGAATTAACTATGAAGAATAATTTAATAAACTTAGGCGGAAGCCCAGAAAATCTGGACTAAACCCGGCTGCTGACCAACTAGCCATGACACTTGAACAAACAGCACTCGCCCCATATACCGCTGAAGCTAATAAGTATTTTACGTTTTGTATCAATCTATCCATAATACCTCCTCGTTTTTCTGTTGTAGGTGAAACTAACAAAATGCCAATGTAATTTAAAAGTAGAATTACGATTGCGAGTGCAGTAATTATGTCCAGTGTGTCAAGATAGGGAATTGACCCCCTCACTTCCGCCTAAATTCACTAACTGCAATACCATATCAAAAATATATTAATAGTCAAAGTGTTAATGACAACCTAATTCGTATAACGCCCACATTAAGGGGCTTTTAATAAGTTTGCTAAAATGTGTAGCGAAGCGAAACCTAGCAAACTGTTAAAAGTCCCACTTTAATTGCTTGTTATATAATACTTATTAGTTTGAAAAGGTTACCAGTTTTAACCAAACTTTAAAAGCTTGAACCAGACCTAAATACAATACCACCGCAACACATAAATGAACGCTAAAAGAAAGCAACACAACGAGCATATTTCAGCAAATGGGCATTGCTAAACTCGAAAATAATTACAGAGTTGAACGCCCTATTTGCGTTTAACTAATGCCAAAAGAATTTGCTAATAAACGTAGAAAAAACACAAATATTAGAAACTATTTTAATGCAGAATAGTTGCGGTATATAACGCCCAATTAAGGGGCTTTTAATAAGTTTGCTAAAATGTGTAGCGAAGCGGAACCTAGCAAACTGTTAAAAGTCCCACTTTAATTACTTGTTATAGGGTATTACAGCCGCCACCAATTTAACTGCTTAGTTTTATGATTGTAAAATACAGTAATAGAATCACACTCACCACCACTGATATTTAAGTCAAAACATTGCTTACCTGTTCTATAACCTTCAAATACTTCATCGAATAACATCTTCTGAGCTTCAGCATCAGAAGCATAAGATTCAAATTTTGGAGTTAGCCCACAAATAGCATCTTGGCGTGAGGATTGGCCTAAACCAAATTGTAAACTTGATTCTACATTTGAAGATGACGGCGACATTTTAATAACAAAATCATTTTCAATTGTGCCTAAACTAACTAGATCTTCTACTCCGTCACAATCGATATCAATCTTGTACGCAGGTTCATTTTGCCAAGTTACCTGAGCCGCATATGTAAACGTAGAAAATATTAAAATTAACAGCAGAATCCGAATCATGCATACCCTATAACGCCCACATTAAGGGGCTTTTAATAAGTTTGCTAAAATGTGGAACGAAGTGGAACCTAGCAAACTGTTAAAAG
>CANMXU010000048.1 GCA_947501935.1 uncultured Alteromonadaceae bacterium | reverse complement strand
GTGGTGGACGATACTGGGCTTGAACCAGTGACCCCCGCCTTGTAAGGGCGGTGCTCTCCCAACTGAGCTAATCGTCCTTCTCTGTGGGGGCGTATTATAGGGAGATCGAAAAACCTGTCAAGGCAAAAAAACTAAAAAACAGCATTTTTTCATGTACTCTTGATTGTTTGCCTTAAATTTAATCATCATGACTGTTTTATAAACTTTTTTATTTTCTCTCGAAATACAAAAGGTGTATTCCAACGGTTTGCCTGATAAAATACGCGCAATTTTTTAACCCTAATTTAAATAACACGTGAATGCATTTTTTCGTGTTTATTAGTGAGACCTTATGACTTTAACAACACGCTTTGCGCCAAGCCCAACTGGGTATTTACATGTAGGTGGTGCTCGCACCGCTCTTTATAGCTGGTTATATGCTAAAAAGAATGGTGGTGACTTTATCTTACGTATTGAAGATACCGACCTTGAACGTTCAACTCAAGCCTCTGTTGATGCAATTATGGACGGTATGAATTGGTTAAATCTTGAATGGACTCATGGTCCTTATTATCAAACTAAACGTTTTGACCGCTATGAAGAAGTTATTAAGCAGTTGCTTGACTCTGGTAATGCTTATCGTTGTTACAGCACAGCTGATGAAGTTGAAGCAATGCGTGAAGCCGCAAAAGAGAAAGGCGAAAAAGAAAAGTACAACGGATTATGGCGTGATCGCACTGACTACCCAGCGGATAAGCCTTTTGTTATTCGTTTTAAAAACCCGCTTGACGGCGACGTTGTTATAAAGGATATGGTTAAAGGCGACATTACCATTAGTAATGAAGAGCTTGATGACTTAATTATTGCTCGCTCTGACGGTACACCAACGTATAACTTAACGGTTGTAGTTGACGACTGGGATATGAAAGTTAGCCATGTAGTTCGCGGCGATGACCATATCAGTAATACGCCAAAGCAAATTAACATTCTTAAAGCGCTTAATGCAGATATTCCATTATATGCACATATTCCAATGATTTTAGGTGACGACGGTAAACGTTTATCTAAACGTCATGGTGCTGTTGGCGTAATGCAATATCGTGATGACGGTTATTTACCTGAAGCGTTATTAAACTACTTAGTACGTTTAGGTTGGTCACATGGCGATCAAGAAATTTTCTCTCGTGAAGAAATGATCGAGTTATTTGATCTTAAAGACTGCAACCGTGCACCTTCTGGTTTTAATACTGACAAACTTATTTGGGTAAATCAGCATTACATGAAAACCATGGACCCTGAATATGTTGCTTCGCATTTAGCATGGCACATGGAAAATGAAGGTATTAATACCGAAAATGGTCCGGCATTAGCTGAAATCGTTAAAGTACAAGCCGATCGCGTGAAAACCTTAAAAGAAATGGCGCAAATTTCTCGTTATTTCTATGAAGATTTTTCTGAGCTTGAAGCAAGTGCAGTGAAAAAACATTTACGCCCAGTAGTTAAAGAGCCATTAATTTTAATTAAGGCTAAGCTTGCAGCATTAACCGAGTGGAAACCTGAGCTAATTCACGCAGCGATTAATGACACAGCTACTGAACTTGAAGTAGGAATGGGTAAAGTAGGTATGCCTTTACGTGTTGCTGCAACAGGCGGTGGTAACTCACCTTCTTTAGATATTACTTTAGCGTTATTAGATAAAGACAAAGTTTTATCAAGAATTGACTTAGCCTTAGCAGTTGTTGAAGCAAGAATACAAAACGCTTAAAGCTTACTTAATTAATAAATATTAGCGCCTAACATTCTGTTATAAGGGATAAGGTGCTTATATTAAGTGGAAGGTGAGAATGCGATGATATTTTCACCTTTTTTGATTTTTACATGGGGGAATTTTGGCTTTTTGCTTCACCACATCCATATCCGCATGTACATCTACATCTTAAATTTTAGTATTTTTACTGTCCAAATAGACACCCTCAGAGTTTATTTTCTAATGACTCTTTTCAAATAAAGAAATACCTTTAAAACCCAAATAGACTATATTTTAAACTATTACCGTTTATAGACTTATGCTCTTCTATGGTCTTATTTAATAGGTGAATTATGGTTGTTAAAGTTGCTCATAAAGTGATATTGGGATTTGGTATTATTTTATTGTTACTGGTTTTCGCCAGTGTTAGCTCTATTGGTATATTAGTTGACATTCAAAGCGCTACCAGTGAAGTTGACGAGTTTGCCATTCCAGTACAAAAGCACAGTAATGCCATGCAAATATTACTGCTGAAACAAGCTAAAATTTCAGCTTTAGTTTCAAGCGTTACTAGCTATGAACGACTTGAGCAATTACAAACACAATTTAACCACCAAGGCAGTAAACTACAAAGTGAAATTGTGAGTTTATCGCGCATGTTAGCAGGTAATACTTCTGAGCGTTTCTTAAATCAATTCGACGAAAACTACCAAGACTACGTAAATTCTGTTGAGCTCATGTTTGCAAATAAAAAATCCTATCTTGAAAGCTCTGCCCAATTAATTGTTAAACAACAAGCTTTAGATGGTTATTTAGACGAAGCCGGCGCGATATTGGTTGATCTAACCTATTTAGAAGATGATGAAAAACAAGCACAGATTGATCGTATTGCTGGCTCGGCAGGGCAAGTGGAAGGCTATATTATTAATTTAACTGAATCAGCAAAAGAAATTATGTCGCTTAGTGAAATTTTGGCGGTGAGTGAATCAAAAGAAACCATAAAGCTCGCAATCACTAATGTTGAGCATTTGATTGGCTTTTTAATTCAACTAGGGGAAGAGTACGACACTGACGGATTAATTGAAGAGTTTGTTGAGCAATTTAAAAACTCAGAACAAATACTGTTTGGTGATGATGGTTTATTTTATTTGAAAATGACCCAGCTAGAGCAAGCACAGCAGTTAAAGAAGGCATTTAACGCCTCAGAACAAGATGTACAACAATCAGTAACCACCATTGATAATTTATTAGCAAAAGTGGCCAGTAACCTTAAGCAATTACAAGAAGTTGTATTTGATGATGTAGACCAAGGAAAAACCACCACTGTGGTTATCTTAGTTATTGTTTTAATTAGCTCAGTTATTATTGCGTCGGCGACAGTTCGAGCTATGGTGATCCCTTTAGCGCGTATTAATAAATACTTGTCGTATATGTCGAAAGGTGACTTATCGCGAACATTAAAAGTTGGCTCTAAAGACGAATACGGCGACTTGTCTACTCATGTAAATGTAGTGGCGCAAGACTTACGCACCTTAATTGCAGAAATTGGCAATAATACCAGTTTATTAAATTCAGCGGCAGGGCAATCAAGTGAAGAAATTGACTTAGTTATTCAATCATTAAACCTGCAAGAGCAAACCGTAGAACAAGTTACTACCATCACCGACGAGCTCAATAATAATGCCGACCAAGTTTTAGCAAAAGCCAATACGGCAGAACTAAAAATGAGTGGGGCGTTAACGCAAAGTGGCGAACTAGCGGTAATCGCTAATACCACCAATGATCGCATTAATAGTTTAGCGACTATGCTTGACTCCACTACTGAGATTATGGCGTTGTTACAAAAAGAGTCGAATAACATTGGCGGTATTTTAGAAACAATTCAAAGCATTGCTGATCAAACCAATTTATTGGCATTAAATGCCGCTATTGAAGCTGCTCGTGCTGGTGAAGCTGGACGCGGGTTTTCGGTGGTTGCTGATGAAGTGCGTTTATTAGCGGGACGTTCGCAAGAGTCGACCGCTGAAATTAATCAAATGATCGAGTCTTTACAAACTCAAACCAGTAAAGCGGTTCATGATATTGGTGAAGGCCAACATGAAGCGAGTAATTGCCAGCAGCATACTCAAGAGTTATTACAAACTTTAAGTTTAATTAACCAAGCGATAAAGGAAATGCACGAAGTTAGCGAAGAAGTGGCGTTATCAGCGACAGAGCAAAATAGCTTAAGTACTGAAATTAATACCCGTATTGGCGATATTGTTACCATGAGTCAGCAAAGTAGCGAAAAATCAGCCGCCACCTTAACTTACAGTAAACAAGTGGCTGAGTTAGCTGAAAAACTTGATAAATCAGTCGACCAATTCAACGTTTGATAACTTGTGCGAATGTTTATGCGTAAAATTGCAATTATCAACAGATCATCAGCGATGTTCAGGCTATAATGGCTCGGTAATAAATTTTTGGTGGACAATACTTTGCAATTTAGTGATTTTGGTTTAGATAAACGATTAATGTCGATGGTTGAGCATTTAGGCTTTTCAACCCCTACAGATATTCAACAACAAGCAATTCCTGCTGCTATGACCGGGCAAGACTTAATTGCCTCGTCTAAAACGGGTTCGGGCAAAACTCTGGCATTTATTTTACCCGCCTTGCAAAGGTTGATGAAAAACCGCCCTTTATCTAAACGTGATCCACGTGTAGTTATTTTAACTCCAACCCGAGAACTGGCTAAGCAAGTATTTACGCAATTACGCTTATTTACCGCAGGTACTCAGTTTAAAGCGGTACTTATTCTTGGTGGTGAAAATTTCAATGACCAAGTAAAAACCCTAGAAAAAGACCCACATTTCCTCGTCGCAACACCGGGGCGATTAGCTGATCATTTAAGTCAAGGGCACTTTTATTTAAATGGTTTAGAGCTACTCATTTTAGATGAAGCCGATCGCATGCTTGATTTAGGTTTTTCTAAACAGTTATCACAAATTAATAATGCCGCTGATCACCGCAAACGCCAAACCTTACTTTTCTCAGCAACGCTTGACCACGCTCAGGTAAATGAATTTGCGCAAGAGTTATTAAAAAAACCGAAAAGAATTGCTATTGGTAGCGCTCATACTGAGCATAAAGATATAACTAAACGATTCTATTTATGTGATCACCTTGACCATAAACAAGCCTTACTTGAGCACTTTTTAGCGACGGAAGATTATCAGCAAATGATCATTTTCACCGCAACCCGAAGCGATACTGAGCGCTTATCAGCTGAATTAAGCGCAAAAGGTTTAAGTGCAGTAGCGTTAAGTGGCGACTTAAATCAGGGGCAACGTAACCAAATTATGGACGGCTTTAGTAAAGGGCAGCAGAAAATATTGGTGACCACCGATTTAGCTTCTCGTGGCTTAGACTTGGTTAATGTTTCTCATGTTATTAATTTTGATATGCCTAAACATACTGAAGAGTTTGTTCATCGTATTGGCCGTACAGGTCGTGCTGGTAGTAAAGGTGAGTCGATTTCTTTTGTTGGTCCTAAGGATTGGTTGAGCTTTAAAAATGTTGAAGCGTTTTTACAACAAAGTATTACCTTTGAACAAGTTGCCAAATTAAAAGGCAAGTTTAAGGGCATAAAACCGAAAAAAGCAGCGCAAACAACGAAAGCAAAAACAACAGATAAAACCTCTAGTAAGAAAAAAGTGGTTAAAACCAATAAAGCGAAAAAAGCTTTCCATATAGCTCATGATGTTGGTGATATGCCAGTATTAAGGAAGAAGTCAGTTATTGCTATTGAAGATATTGATAATACCGATAACGAAGAAAGCTAACAATTGGTTATCACTTAACCTGTTTAAACCACAGAGTTAAGAAGTGTAAGTCAGAAAATAATAAAAAAGCCAATATCGTGATGATATTGGCTTTTTTGCTTATAGCGCTTAACGAGCTATTTTAATAAGGTGAAAGTTTTAAAACATCTTCTTATCAATTAAGCGAGCTAAAAATACTAGAATAAAAGCGAGGCTAAATCCGCCAAAAACTATTATCATCCACTGTGGCATACTCCAGCCTAAAAATTGCCAGGCAATTTCACCACAATCGCCACTTGCTTCAAACAACATCGGTAACCATTGATGAATAGGTGCCCAAGAAGGGAAGTTAGGAACAAAGTCGCAGCTATATAAAAATGACATTGGTGAAGATGCCGCCGCTTGCATATCTACATGCTCTATTGCAATTAATAAACCCCATACCGCGCCAACTGCCCATAAAGCATAGGCAAGTATGCGTGTTAAAATAAAATGACAGCCAAAGCTACCCACTATGCCAGCGAAAAATATACTCCATATCGCAACACGTTGATATATACACATTATACATGGCTCTAAACCTAAGCCATATTGGAAAAATAGTGCGGATAATTCTAAGGCAAGTGCTGTTACTGCAAGTAATTGCCAAGCGCGAGAATTAGTTGTTAAGTTGCTTAAAAAATTCAAAAACATTCCTATCGTCATTACTTAAAAAGAAAATGGTAAGCCACATAATAACTGATATTTAATTAATAAAGTTAATGAAATATCAAGCTAACGTGGCTTATTGTGTAAATATTTTTAACACATTTCCTAAATTCGAATAATAAAAACTAATGTCCTGATGATTCACTTTCAACATCAGTTTTAGCGTGATGATGCTCTATAAGGCCTTGTTGATAAAAGCTCTCAGTTGACGACTCTAAATGACCAGAAGCAATAGATATTAAACCTACGGTTGTTAATACAATAGTATAGGGAATTGCCATGTAAACCATACGACTATAAGAAAGCCTAATTAATGGGGCTAGTGCCGAGGTTAATAAAAATAAGAATGCGGCTTGACCATTTGGCGTAGCTACACTCGGTAAATTGGTACCGGTATTAATAGCAACAGCAAGCATATCAAATTGGTCTCGGGTTATTTGGCCATTAATTAAGGCCGCTTTTACTTCTGTTATATACACGGTGCCAACAAAAACATTGTCACTAACCATAGATAAAAAGCCATTAGCCAAATAGAACATCACTAGTTGCATATTGCCTTCGTAGGTTAATACCCAATTGATCACCGGTGTAAATAAATGTTGGTCAATAATAACGGCGACAATGGCAAAAAATACCGCTAATAGCGCGGTGAAAGGTAGTGCTTCTTCAAAAGCATGACCGATTTGGCTTTCGTCGGTAATACCGGTAAAGGCTGTAGCGAAAATAATAACCGTTAAGCCAATTAAGCCAACGGCTGCTAGGTGAAAAGCTAAGCCAATAATTAACCAAAGTGCAATTAGCCCTTGCATGATCAATTTTACATTCTCAAGTTTGTTACGATTTTTGGTTTCGTTGTGGTCAAAATCAATCAGTACTTGGCGAACATTATCAGGTAATTGTACCCCATAGCTAAACCATTTCAGTTTCTCCACTAAGGCACAAGTAAGTAAACCGGCAATAAGTACAGGAACAGTAACAGGCGACATGCGAATGGCAAATTCAACAAAATCCCAACCGGCTTGGTCGCCAATAATTAAATTCTGGGGCTCACCTACCAAAGTACATACACCGCCAAGTGCAGTACCAACGCCTGCATGCATAAGTAGGTTTCGTAAAAAAGCACGGAATTGTTGTAACTCTTCTCGTGAATATTCAGTAACGCCGGTATCGACGGTATGATCATGGTCGTGATGGGCGGCAACGCCAGAGGCCACTTTATGATAAACAGAGTAAAAACCCACAGCGACACTAATAATAACGGCAATAACTGTTAGGGCATCTAAAAAGGCAGATAAAAAAGCGCTGGCAAAACAAAACAGCAGTGACACTATGATTTTAGAGCGTACTTTGGTAATAATTTTAGTAAACAAGAAGAGCAGCAAGTTTTTCATAAAATAAATACCGGCTACCATAAAAATAAGCAGCAGCAATACTTCGATATTAGCTTCTAACTCATGCATAACTTGTCCCGGCGAAGTCATACCTATTATCACCGCTTCTATTGCCAGTAAGCCGCCCGGTTGCAAAGGGTAACATTTAAGTGCCATAGCTAAGGTGAAAATAAATTCAATCACTAAGGCCCAACCGGCAACATAAGGATTGATGAAAAAGAAGATAATAGGATTGATGATTAAAAATATGATGATTGCGTTTTTATACCACTGAGGAGAATGGCCTAAAAAATTCTTATAAAAGGCGCTTAAGAATGTTTGTTGCATAAGTTTTATTTCTACCTTGTTATTTATTAATTGGCATTACTAATTAAAAGTCATTACTGATAGGTCAACAGACCGTAGAGTATTTTCGCGCTATAATTTAAAGCATTTTTGTGCACAAAGAAAATAAATATGAGTTGTTAATTTTAATGCGCTTGTACCAAATGCTTGTTCTGGTACAATCAGTTTTATATGTAAATAAATCTAGGGAATATTTTAGCCCATGGTTATAAAAGCACAAAGTCCAGCAGGATTTGCAGAGCAATATATTGTTGAGTCTATCTGGAATGGTGGTTTTCCTCCGGGCTCAATTTTACCCGCAGAGCGTGAACTATCTGAGCTAATTGGTGTTACTCGTACTACGCTACGAGAAGTATTACAGCGCTTAGCGCGTGATGGCTGGTTGACTATTAAACATGGTAAACCAACTAAAGTGAATAACTTCTGGGAAACTTCAAGTTTAAATATTTTAGAAACCTTAGCGCAACTTGACCAAGAAGGTATCCCTGATTTAGTCGATAACTTAATGTCGGCCCGTACCAACATTAGTGCGATATATGTGCGTGGCGCCATTAAAAACAATCCTGAAAAAGCTATTGAACTTCTAAGTGCTTATCTTGAAGTTGAAGACAACGGCGAAGCATTTGCTGAATTTGACTATAATTTGAATAAAGAATTAGTTGTAGCGTCAGGTAATTCTATTTATTTATTAATATTAAATGGCTTTAAAGGCTTATACTCTCGTATTGGTAGCTTATATTTTAGCCATCCGCGCGGTCGTGAAATTTCTTGTGAATTTTATAAAAATCTTATTGAGCTAGCAAAAGCTGGTAAGTTTGATGAGTCTGTTTACTGCGTACGTAAACATGGTCTTGAGTCGGGTAAGTTATGGCAAGAGTTAAAAGAAGAAGTACTTAAAGAGCTTGCTGAATAAATACTAATACGCTTATCAAATAACTCCAAAGGCTGCTATTCATTAGCAGCCTTTTTTATTGCTTTAACTGTCTCGTCCTGAAATGTGTTTACACATTTAGGACTTATTATGAAAAACTCAAACACAGCACACGTTAAACGAACACAACGCGATTATTCACTAGGCTTTAAATTACAAGTCGTTGCCGCTGTAGAAAAAGGCGATA
>CANMXU010000047.1 GCA_947501935.1 uncultured Alteromonadaceae bacterium | reverse complement strand
ATTCCGAACTCAGAAGTGAAATGCGTTAGCGCCGATGGTAGTGTGGGAGTTCCCATGTGAGAGTAGGACATTGCTAGGCTTCTTATTAGGTCGTTCTTTGCCATCCATGGCAACAGGACATTAGTGCATCCATGCACTTCAAAAGCCCGACTCGAAAGAGTCGGGCTTTTTGCATTTAGGGTTATAAGATAATGAATATTTCTCCCGGAGTCCCACTCGTTTAAATGAAAAAATTACTTACTTCACCTGTTAAAATGGCACTGTCAGAAGCTGAGAATGCTGTATATCAAACGATTCTTAAGCATGTTCCTGAACTTAGTTTAAACCTGATGGCTGTTAAAGTTTCAAATCGCCCAGAAGAGTTTTTGGGTTGGTGTAAAGAGTTACACCGTTTATGTCGTGAAGACTTGAATATTGATTTTTTAGAGCCTGCGCAATTTCCTATTTTAAAAAAACTAGAAGTCGCTTTGGAGCTAGGGGCAAGTATTAATCAATTTAAAATGGCAAGAATTGCTCCTTGGGTAATTTTTTATGACTTTATCCAACAGCAGTCCACTTTGCATGCTCTAGAAGAGCGATTGCAGTTACTTGAATATATCAAAGGTTTAGATAATCAACCTTTAGCACTAATGAGCGAGAATGACCGTCTGGCGTTTGCTGGCAAGCATACGAGTAAGCATAGCCATACTGTATATAATTTTGATGTTGAATGGTTTGCTGCAACTAAAGGGGCAACGGTATTTCATTTATTACTAGCTCAACAGCCTGAAGCATTTGATCATGCCCTTAGTTTTATCCCACTTGAAGGTGACGTTACACCTGCCCAATATCAAGAATTTGTATGTGCTTATTCAAAAATATTCAACGAGTATAAAGTTAAGAAATCTTCAGGTGAAAAAGCGCCCTTAGCGCCAGCAACTCGCTTGTTAGCTATGCGTCGGCCGGATCAATTCATTGCCTTGTCTGCTAGTAAAATAGATGTATTATGCCAAAGCTTTTCTATTGTTAAGTTTAATAATTACGACTTTACCAGTTATTGGCAAGATATGATTGGTACTCTACGTACTTTCGCTTGGTGGCATCAAGCCAAACCAGATAATGAAGCTGAATTACAAATTTGGCAGGCCAGAGCAGTTTTAGTTGATTTATTCTTATTTGCTGATCAAGACTTAGCTTTGCAATCTAACTTTATTATTGCTCGGGATAAAAGATTAAACAAACCTAGTACAGCCCATACTTTAGGGCGAGGTAAGGTCAAATTAACAGTTGATGAACTTGTAGATAAAGCTTTGTCGGAAGAGAATATTCCAGAGCATGTTAAGGCTAAGCGTTCTACCATTATCAATGAAGTTAAAAAGGGTAAAACTCCTGAGCAAGTCATTGGCTTGATGCGCGCAATTTTTGGTTAGCAGTTTATTAAATTCTACGACTATAATTGAGTCAGTAGCAAAATTTGTGTTACTGCCTATCATTAATACTCATATAGGGTTTAGGATAGGTAGTATCACTTTACAATTAAGTTAGAGGCTTCGTTAGAGGTATTATTACTTTATTAAATAACCTTAGCAGTGTATTGGCCTAGCTATTATATTCTGTAAAACTGCCTACTCGCTCAATTTCATTTCTTCTTATTTTAATCGTTACAGTGCTCTCACAAAGCTATTTTTAACTTTCTACAGATTCTCTTTAAAGATCATCATGCTAAAGGATTAATGGTGCTTAGCTAAATCAAAACATTTAATAATATTTGTATGATTTATGTTATTTTATTTGTTTGTATGTTATTTATGTGGTTAAAGTGTAGTTTGTTTCGCTGGGCCTTTTTTACTGGCTTTAGCTTTAACGCAATTAAAACTCAATAAAAGCATAATGAAGTTGTTGTCGAGGGGAAGAATTGAAAATGGGTACAGTAAGTAGCTTTATAAACAATTGGCGGTGTGTGAAAACACAACTGAGCACTAATGACGGTTTAATAAAAAATAAATCAACGCTAGTTAGCAGCATATTTGCTTTCTCGCTATGCTCAATGGCTTTCAGTACTTCTGGACAACAATTACTTGAGGTTGAGTCAGGTACACTTGCCGGTAGCGCGGAAATTAAATCAGGTTGTACAAATGCTTCAAATAATGCTTTTGTAAACTTAACTAAATCCACCAGTAATTCTGTGACTTTTGATACAATTAATGTCGATAAAACGGATAGTTATGTATTAACGTTCTCCTCTTTTCAGAAAAATAATGCTCAGCTAAACGTAATTGTAAATGGTGTTGGAAAGACAGTGAGCGCTCTAGCTAATCATTATTGCTATGAAGGTTCCCCTTCTCAAACACAAGTGGTGGTTGATTTAAATGCGGGCAATAATACTTTAACCTTTGCAGCTTTAAATGGTATTGCATCACCTTCACTCGATAAATTTTCTATTGACTTATTACCCGACGCTACGGTTAGTGCCAATATACGTCATGCGCGAATAGCTCCTTTGGCAACGCAGCAGCTAACTTACTCGACTCCCGGACCTGTTGCTGAGGATGTTAGCTTTGATATAACTGTAACAGGCATGAGCGATTATAGTATTTCAACGCAGTCTCTTACCATTTTACAAGGCCAAAGCAGCGCTTCTTTTACTTTCACCAGTACTGGTTCTGAAGGGCAGGCGAATATATCTATTGCCAATTTATCAGACTCTGGGCAGCTTGGTACATATAGTAATATTGCTGTTGACGTAACTTCGGTGCCAAGTACATTTTATGTAAGCAGTAGCGATGGCAGTGATGGCAACAGAGGTGATGATGAATTACTGCCTATTGCTTCACTAGATGCTGTAAATAGCATGTTATTTGTTCCAGGCGATCAAATATTATTTAAAAGAGGTGATACTTTTAATGGTCAGTTAGCCATTACTTCATCAGGCTCAGCAGATAAGTTACTCGTTTTTTCAAGTTATGGCAGTGCTGAAACTATGCCTGTAATTGATGGTGGTGTTGACGTAAATGGCGGTTTTGAAAGTGCTGTTTATATTCATAATCAAGAATATATTGAAGTATCGTATTTAACGATTACCAACGATCGTTCTAAGTCTGGTTCTCGTGCCGGTGTATTGGATGATGTAGCTTATGGGCTTTGGGTTCATAATGATGGTAGTGATTCAGAGCTTAAGCATTTTCGTTTCCATCATTTAACCATAGCAGAGGTTTACTCTGCAGCCGTTGATTTTTCACAAATAGACTTTGACGATTTAAGTATTGCTGGTTTATATATTTACAGCGAAAAAATAGAACAAGCCAATGTAAAACGTAATATTAGCGATGTGATTATTGAAGATAATTATATTACTCATGTCGGCAAGCTTGCTATTTGGCTGCGTCATAAAAAAGCACAGACCAGTGAAGGTCGTTACATTACCGGTACTGAGCAAAGTAACCGTAACCAAGATATTATTATACGAAACAACCATACCTTCGAAACGGGTGGCTCAGGTGTGGTTTCGTCTGGCAGCTATAACGTGCTAATCGAAAATAATGTCTTTGAATATCCTGGTTCAAGTGTTGATCAACGTATGGCTGGACGCGGTAGTGCGGTTTGGATTTTTTCATCTCATCATGTGGTTTTACAGCACAATAAATCTACCCATGCGCGAGGTTCAGGAGACTCATACGGTTATCATATTGATTATGGTAATGAGTATGTATTATTCCAATATAATTACAGTGAAGATGCTGAGGGTGGCTTTGTTGAAATTCTAGGTGACAATTTATATTCAACCTACCGTTATAATATTAGTGTTAATGATGGTTTTAGAGTAAAGCATGGTAATACTCTATGGTTAAGCCCTTATGCGGGCAATGGCAACGACATTTCATCAGATCATAACTATGTTTATAACAATTCAGTATTTGTTGATACTGACGGTTATACACCTGACATTCTTATTGATGGAGCAAACATGTATGTCTATAACAATATTTTCCATGCCAGTGGTAATAGCGAAATTGGTCAGGTAGTTACTTTAAAAGTAGATGCCGGTGCTGAATTTAAGGTAAACAACAATCTGTTTTTTGACAAAGTGAATACTAAGTTTAGTAACTTAGATACAAATGCAATAATTGCCGACCCTATGTATGTAACGCCCGGCGCTTTGAATGCTGAAGGTTACCAGCTGCAAGAAAATAGTCCAGCCATTGGCAGTGCCATCGTAATTCAAGAACCGCCATTCCCCCATGCCGGACAAGGTGTGTTTAGTGAAATTACCGCTAATGCCAGTAGTGATTATTTTGGTAATCCTGTTGATTTAACACAGGCAGGTAATAATATTGGTGCGTACAATGGCACGCTAGAGTCAACTCCGACTCCTGACCCTACACCAGAGCCTGACCCTACACCAGAACCTGACCCTACGCCAGAGCCTGACCCTACGCCAGAGCCTGACCCTACACCAGAGCCTGACCCTACGCCAGAGCCTGACCCTACACCAGAACCTGATCCTACGCCCGAACCTGACCCTGCGCCAGAAGATGAGTCAACAGGTAATAGCGGTGGTGGTTCATTTGGTCTTTATAGTTTATTTGCGGGTTTAATTTTGTGGTATCGCCAACGAAGAATTCGTTAGAAATTTAAGAGATTGTCAGCTATTTGAGCTTTGCTCAGATAGCTGACGTTAAACTATCACTTCAATAATGGTTAGTTCATCCCAATATAATTAGGCAGCGACGATATTCTTTGAAGCCATGCTTGTATCGCTGGGTAGTGCGATAAGTCAAAACCACCTTCGTTAGCTACATGGGTATATCCGTAAAGGGAAATATCGGCTGTGGTGAGCTGCTCTCCGGTTAAATAGGGGCTTTGCTTTAGCTGATTTTCCATAACCGCTAAAGCTTGGTGACCACCAGCTTGTTTCGATTCATAGTCTGCTTTTCTATCGTCAGGTAAACCAAGGTATTTGGCGATAAATCTTGCTACTGCAATATAGGGTTCATGGCTATATTGTTCAAAGAATTGCCACTGTTGTACTTTGGCTAATGCAAAAGCTTCTGCTGGTAAAAATGCGCTATTAGCTGCTAAGTAATTTAAAATGGCATTCGATTCAGTTAAGCAGCGGCCGTCATCTAATTCTAATAAAGGTATTTTGCCATTAGGGTTTTTACTGAGAAAGGCTGCTGTTTGAGTTTCACCTGCCATAATATCTACTTCAAGCCATTGATGTTCAATATTAAGTAGTGCACATAATAATTTTATTTTGTAGCAATTTCCTGATTTGATATCACCATATATTTTCATATAAATTCCTTTTAAATTGAGTCGTTGTATTTAACGGAAAGAGAATGAGTTATTAAAATGAAATGGGTCTTCTCTTTGGTTTATCACTCAGCGTTAGTTCTTGCTCTAGTATAAACTCTTGAGGGCTATTTTTTGACTGGCCTTGCTTAGATTGAGTTTGTTTAGACGAGTTCTTTTTCGATTGGGTATTTTTAGACTGAGAGCTTTTAGCTTTTTTCGTTTTACTTTTATTTTCAGTCTTAACTATGGGAGAGGGGGCAATGTAGTCATGATTAACAACGACTTGAATTACTTCACCATTAAATTCAATCACATCATGCTCGTATATTTTTTTACGTTTTTGAAATTCCACTTCACCGTTAAGTAGTACATAACCTTCGCTGATCACTATTTTGGCTTCGCCGCCGCCGCCAACAAGGTTAGCTATTTTTAGTAGTTTACAAAGCTCTATAGGCTCTTGGTTTACTTCTACTAAGGCGTATTCATTTGTGTGATCGTTCATTTGCTCAGTCATGTATTAGATCTTAGGTTTTATAACCATGGTTATTTAGTGACGATATGCTCTTAAAGCAAGTGTGTATAAGCAAACTTTAGCAGTAAGCCATACAAGTGATTTTTGTTAATCAATGGTACATTATAACGAGTTAAGTGATTGAATGACATTAGCCTAATAAATTTACTTTCAGCTCTGGTGTCATTAGCCATTATTTAATGGCTACTATAATAAACATTGTTATAAATTTAGTGGTTAATATGACTAACTGGGTAGAGACGGGGAATATTTACAATAACTGCTGAAGGTGAAATTTAAAATGAGGGTATTAAAAGCTAAGTGTTAAAAGATAAAAATGGCGAAGCTTTTCAACTTCACCATTTTAGTTTAACTGTTTAGCTAAGAAATAACTAAAGTTGGTAGTTAAATTCAATTCTGTGATCGCCTTCGCTAAAGCTAAGGTTTTCGTTCCAGTTGGCAAAATAACGCACGTTTAATCTTTTGCTAATTCTATAGTTAACAGCAAATTCATGGGTTAATAACGCATCATTATTTATACCATAAGCATGGTTTTTGTAGTTAACAGAGCCAGCAAGTGCTGATAAGTAAACCGGATTATAGTTCAACCAAAGTTTGTCAGTAATTTCAATTTTTGAATACATACCAAGTAAAGTGTAAGCACCTTGAACCGAAAAGCCATGGCTCATATCTGCACAATCAGCTGAAGCAATAGTAATATCGTCTCCACAGGCGTTGTTACCAAATGAAACCCCCGCACCAGCTAATGGGAATAAATTAACAGGCCCCATTTTAGGCAAGGCTTGAATGAACGAGTAAGCTATGCTTCCTGATTGCTCACCAAGAACAGCATTGCTATCAAAATTTAAATTATACTCTAGTTGCGTACCACGACCATTTTTAGTATTTACTTCGACATCTCTTAAGCGAATTGAGTCAAGAGAGTTATCGATAGAAGCACCTTCATCATAACCTAAAGTTTCACCGTAAAAACCTCTTACTTCAAGTACCTTCATACCTTTACTGTCGGCATCACCAGTATCATATATTTGACCAAACTTAAGGTTAAGGCCGCGGTTAGTTGCGCCCATACCTACTTGACCAAATACCGCAAGCGGATCAGACATATCGGCTAATTTTTCTTGTTTAACTTCTGCTTCATCAGTTGCTGCTGTTTCTTGTGTTGCCGCAAAGGCGGTTGACGACATTAAGGTGAAAATTAACGCTAAACGTATGCTATTTTTCATTGTATATACCTATTAAGATGTATTTCTTAATTAAAATTTCACTTCGAATATACGTGAAAAACATGAGCTTTTATTTGCTGCAATAGTACTCGCTTGTATTAATTTGTACTGCTGTGAGCGGGGCCTTAAAGCCAAGAGGTGCTATCAAATTTATAAATGTACTTACTGAGATGTTTATTAAGTGATGGTTTTCTTGTTGATTTCTAATGCCTTTGTATGAATTTAATGAAGATGATAATTACCATTGAAGCAATAAAAAAAGGTGAAGTTTAAACTTCACCTTTTAAAGTCGACTGACTAACTTAGTAATAAACTGAGCTTGATAGCTAAGTTTGATAGCTAAGGTTGAAAATTAAAGCTGGTAGTTAAATTCAATTCTGTGATCGCCTTTACCAAAGCTCAGGTTTTCATTCCAGTTTGCATAGTAACGCACGTTTAGCCTTTTGCTTATTTTATAATTTACTGCAAACTCGTGCGTTAAAATAGCACTATTATCTGCGCCATACGCATTGTTTTTATAAACGGTAGAACCTGCAAGTGTCGATAAATAAAATGGGTTGTAGTTTAGCCAGATATTTTCAGTAACGTCAATTTTAGAATATAAACCCACTAAGGTGTAAACACCTTGGGTTGAAAAGCCGCTGTCGATAGTGCCATCGTCTTCAAGCACATTGTTTCCGAAAGAAACACCTGCACCTACTAATGGAAATAAGGTTACCGGACCTACTTTTGGTAGCGCCTGAATGAACGAGTAAGATAAATTACCTGATTGCTCACCAAGTACAGGGTTACTGTCAAAATTGTAGCTAAAGTCTAGTTGCACACCACGACCATTTTTTGTATTTACGCTAACATCTCTTAAGCGAATAGAATCAATAGAGTTGTCGATAGAGTCATCTTCATCCCAGCCAAGAGTTTCACCGTAAAAACCTTTTATTTCTAGAACCTTCATGGCTTTTTCGTCAACGACACCAGTGTCATATACTTGACCAAATTTGAAGTTAAGGCCACGGTTGGTTGCGCCCATACCTACTTGCCCAAATACCGCAAGTGGATCAGACATATCGGCTAATTCTTCTTGTTGAACTGCTGGCTCATCAGCTGATTGTGTTTGCTCTTGCGCAGCAAAAACTGTTGATGACATTAAGGTGCAAATTAATGCTAAACGTACGCTATTTTTCATTATATGTTCCTATTAAGAGTTATTTTCTTAATTTTAAAATTTCGAGTGGGATTATATGATAAATGAAAATTTATATCTGGTCAGACCTGTAATAAATTGTACGCGTAACTTCTTAATCGTAGACAAGGGATATGTTTGCTATCTGCTTTGTTCTATCTTTGCCACTAAAACCTAATTCACTGTAGGGCTTAAGTCACTTGCTGAGCTGCAATACTATGTCTGTTTATAATACCTGTAATGTAATGATGATAAATTACTGACGCTAAATTCATGAATGGCAAACTAAGGTGAAGCTCTTAATAATGCTTGAAGTAGATGAATTTTTTCAGGCTATTATTTTCCGATTTAATTTGAATAAATGAAAATATAAAGCACTAGAAACGGCTTTATTAATTAATGATTATTGTTGGTAGAAATAGGTTCGTTTTAGGTGGATAGGTTTATGCCGAGTAAAAAATTACAGACAAGACAAGAATTGAACCAATGACTCGGTGCGGGCTGTAAAGAGTAGCAGGTGCTTTCAGGTTAAGTTGTTATAAATGTAAATATTGAGGATTTTTAAAAGGATATAAAGTGGTGGACGATACTGGGCTTGAACCAATGACTCGGTGCGGGCTGTAAAGAGTAGCAGGTGCTTTCAGGTTAAGTTGTTATAAATGTAAATATTGAGGATTTTTAAAAGGATATAAAGTGGTGGACGATACTGGGCTTGAACCATTGACTCGGTGCGGGCTGTAATAGAGTAGAAGGTGCTTTCAGGTTAAGTTGTTATAAATGTGAATATTAAGGGTTTTTAAAAGGATATAAAGTGGTGGACGATACTGGGCTTGAACCAGTGACTCGGCGCGGGCTGTAAAGAGTAGAAGGTGCTTTCGGTAAATAGTATTTTTAAGTATGAATATTGATGATTTTACTAAAGAAAGTGGTGGACGATACTGGGCTTGAACCAATGACTCGGCACGGGCTGTAAAGAGTAGAAGGTGCTTTCGGTAAATAGTATTTTTAAGTATGAATATTGATGATTTTACTAAAGAAAGTGGTGGACGATACTGGGCTTGAATCAGTGACTCGGCGCGGGCTGTAAAGAGTAGAAGGTGCTTTCAGATTAAGTTGTTATAAATGTGAATATTAAGGGTTTTTAAAAGGATATAAAGTGGTGGACTATACTGGGCTTGAACCAGTGACCGGCGCGGGCTGTAAAGAGTAGAAGGTGCTTTCGGTAAATAGTATTTTTAAGTATAAATATTGATGATTTTACTAAAGAAAGTGGTGGACGATACTGGGCTTGAACCAGTGACCCCCGCCTTGTAAGGGCGGTGCTCTCCCAACTGAGCTAATCGTCCATATATGTAGATATATAGGCTGATGTTTTATCTAAACCATGGTAATCATGGTGGACGATACTGGGCTTGAACCAGTGACCCCCGCCTTGTAAGGGCGGTGCTCTCCCAACTGAGCTAATCGTCCGATATGATAAAAATCTAATGAAAATAAAGTGGTGGACGATACTGGGCTTGAACCAGTGACCCCCGCCTTGTAAGGGCGGTGCTCTCCCAACTGAGCTAATCGTCCGAT
>CANMXU010000046.1 GCA_947501935.1 uncultured Alteromonadaceae bacterium | reverse complement strand
ACAAAAAACAGTTTGCTGTGTTTCGTTCCTCAACATTTTAGCAAACAATTTTTTGCCCATTAATTGGGCGTTATGTGAATTAAGTATGAGCAAGCAGTTCAGATTAAGCAGTGACGAAATAAAAAATATTGCCATAGGTTATGGTGGTTGTATTGCGACAGATATGATCACTGTTGAAGGCCATCCAGTTGGTTACATGTATCGTGATGAATCCTCTGATACAACTAATGGCTGGGTATTTATGGCTGGATGTGAAACTCAAGAATATATGGATAACGCTGAAAACTTGGCTATATATGATACAAATACAATAGCTAACTATGACTCAGATATAGTTACTTTTATTGAGTTGCCTGAAGGAAGTCAATGCGAACGCAATGCTCAAGGGGCGTTAGTTCAGGTTTCTGAGTAAACATTCACATAACAAGCAATTAAAGAGGGACTTTTAATAGTTTGCTAGGTTCCGCTTCGCTACACATTTTAGCAAACTTTATTAAAAGCCCCTTAATGTGGGCGTTATGTGTATTGGAGTAGCATTGATAAATCGTTCTAATAATTTAATGGGGATATTATGGTTAGGTTCGTTATTTGCGTCTTTGGCCTATTTTATTATTTGTGCTTTCGGTGGGCTTTCTTTATTCATGTACAGCTCTCATGAAATAGCGGTTCATCCTCTTTACTCAAACGCCAATACGATAATATATATTTTTTCATCAGTCTTTTTGGTTTCAAATCTATTATTTATTATACGTCTAGATAAACGTTGTGTTTCAACGTTTAGAGAATCTTATAAGTATACTGCTTTACCATTATTGAGCATCTTTTGCTTAACTGTTGCCATTATTAAATTTTTAGTAGAATTTAGCCGTGTATTTTAAACACATAACAAGCAATTAAAGTGGGACTTTTAACAGTTTGCTAGGTTCCGCTTCGCTACACATTTTAGCAAACTTATTAAAAGCCCCTTAATGTGGGCGTTATATACCGCAACTATTCAGCATTAAAATAGTTTCTAATATTTGTGTTTTTTCTGCGTCTATTAGCAAATTCTTTTAGTATTAGTTAAACGCAAAAAGGGCATTCAACTCTGCAATTATTTTCGAGTTTAGCAATGCCCATTTGCTGAAAGATGCTCGTTGTGTTGCTTTCTTTTAGCGTTCATTTATTTGTTGCGGTGGTTTTGTATTTAGGTCTGGTTCAAGCTTTTAAAGTTTGCTTAAAACTGGTAATCTTTTCAAACTTAATAGCTTTATATAACAAGCAATTAAAGAGGGACTTTTAATAGTTTGCTAGGTTCCGCTTCGCTTCACATTTTAGCAAACTTTATTAAAAGCCCCTTAATGTGGGCGTTAGGTGTATATGCAATTAAAGTTTACTCTCAACATTCATACTAAATTATTAGCAATTTTATCCGTCATAAATTTAGCAATTTTTTTCTACATCGCTTTTTATACCGATATTATTAGTAGTTGGGATAACAGAGAAAAACCTAGTACTTTCAATTTAGTTGGTTTACCAATATTTATCCTAGCTCCGTTTTTATATAGTTTGTTTTTTAGCTTAGATAATTTCACGACCAATACTGATAAAATGAATTCTTTTCGCAAAATGATCAATTCACCTTTATCTATAAAAGTTATATATTTAGCTTTTCTTTACTCAATCCATGCTATGTTTTTAATAATATTTTGCAGCCAGTATAGTAAATACACCTAACAAGTCGTTTAAAAGGACAAAAAACAGTTGGCTTTTGCTCCTTCGTCGCTTATTTTAGCCAACTATTTTATTGCCTCTTAACGAGGCGTTATGTTGCTTTTAGGTATTTGAGTTAATGGATAAATTTTTTAAAGTAGCTAAGTCAGATATTAAAAATATTGCTGTAGGTTTAGGCTCTTGTATTGCTACAGATTTAATCACAGTAAATGGTCATAGAATTGGCTACATGTACCGAGAAGAAAGTAGCTTTGATGTAGATAGTGGTTGGCGTTTTATGGCTGGCTCCGAAACTCAAGACTACATGGATGTTGCTAGTAACTCAGCAATATACGATATTAATACTCTTGCTAATTATGATAGTGATATTGTTAGCCTTCTTGATTCGCCTGTAGGTTCAGCTTATGAAAGAGATGAAGACGGAACCTTTCAAGCAACTGAATAATAGCAACATAACAAGCTGTTCAAGCGGGACTTTTAATAGTTTGCTAGGTTTCGCTTCGCTACACATTTTAGCAAACATTATTAAAAGCCCCTTAACAGGGCGTTATATTTTTCTAGAGTGCGGAGTTAACATCCATACTTTTATGCAATATTCGCACTATTAAGATCTGGTTGTGTTTATATTCTTTATAATAAATCACGTGACTGGCTTGCGGATATTTGCTGTAACCTTCTCTAATATAATCACAATTAATACCAAGCTCGGGATCATCTGCTAATAAATGAAACGTATTATCTAATACTTTTAAGTAATCATTCCGTTGAGGAACTCCCCAAGTTATTTGAGTATATTTAGCTATTTTAATTAAGTCTGCTTTGGCTTTCGAAGATAATACAATCTTATTCATTAATGGTTATCTTTATCTAATTCAGTCAATAAGCTTTCATAGCTGTACTCTGCAACACCGCTTTGTTCGCCTTGGGTCAGCATATTGCGTAAATTTAAAAGTTTAGCTTCTTGATCTTCTAACGCTCTTAATCCAGCCCTAACAATTTCACTTGCAGAGCCATAACGACCAGTGTTAAGTTGTTGGTTTATAAACTGATCAAAATGATCGCCTAATGTTACGCTTGTGTTTTTAGCCATGGTATGAGACTCCATAAGTACCTATATTTAATACATTATGGTATAAAAAATATAACAAGTCATTCAAAAGGACAAAAAACAGTTGGTTTTTGCTCCTTCGTCGCTTATTTTAACCAACTATTTTTAGCCTATTAATGAGGCGTTAGTGGCGTTCTTTATTTTTTAAGTTTGTCAGTTGTATTTAAAACTGATTATTTAGGTTTTTACTTTAAACCGTTTGGTATAGCTTTTTACTCTTTTTGGTGTAGTAACACCGTAACTTTTAAAGTAAATTAACGTTATCAGGTTCTAACGAGCCATTATCAGTTTTTGTGGTGAATTCATAAATTGCATTTCACCAATGTTTAGTAGGGCATTCTCTGGTCGTTTGGCTTTTCAAACAACCTTTGGCGTTCGCACTAACAAGCAATTAAACAGGGACAAAAAACAGTTTGCTGTGTTTCGTTCCTCAACAATTTTAGCAAACCATTTTTTGCCCATTAATTGGGCGTTAGTGGCGTTCTTTATTTTTTAAGTTTGTCAGGTGTATTTAAACTGATTATTTAGGTTTTTACCTTAAGCCGTTTGGTATAGCTTTTTACTATTTTTGGTGTGGCAACACCGTAACTTTTAAAGTAAATTAACGTTATCAGGTTCTAACGAGCCATTATCAGTTTTTGTGGTGAATTAAGAAATTGCATTTCACCAAAGTTTAGTTCGGCATTCCCGGTAAGTTTGGCTTTTCAAACAACCTTTGGCGTTCGCACTAACAAGCAATTAAACAGGGACAAAAAACAGTTTGCTGTGTTTCGTTCCTCAACAATTTTAGCAAACAATTTTTTGCCCATTAATTGGGCGTTAACTTGCAATGCAAAGTTTGGAGAGTACATGGAAAAGGAATGGGTCGACGTAGCTAATAATGTAGTAAAAATAGGACTTCCATCTTTAATTACAGGATTTGTCACCATATTTGGTATGAAGTATTCGGCAAAATCAGTCCAGAATAAGTTCATGCTTGAGCATAAAGTAAAATTGTTAGAAAAATTATCAGATGATATTCATAGTAATTTTAATGCTTGGAGTATGCTTGGATCCAAATATGGAGCCATTACAAAAAAGATGGATCATGATTCAGAGGATATATCCTTTAGTAAAAGCCAGCTTGAAGCTATTAAAAGTAGAGATAAGGAACTCGTCGATACTTGGGTAAGTAGAAGGTCAGCTAAGGGAAAATTACGTTTATTAAAAGCTACTGATTCCGTTAAAAAACTCCAAAATTTTATTGATTTAGAAGTTGAATTTAGAAACAGAATTATCTTTGATAAAGATTATCCTAACTATAATGAGTTTAGTGACATTAGAAAAAATGCAGGTAAAGCAGTAAAAGAGTTTGATAAAGAATTAGCTAACTTTTATGAGTCAATTGCAAGTTAACAAGCCATTCAAGCGGGACTGCTAACAGTTGGCTCGGTTTCGCTTCGCTACACATTTTAGCCAACTATTATCAGCCCCTTAATGGGGCGTTATATGCTAATAAAAATAAGCTTAAAATAAAGTGCTTTCTAGTTCATAGTTTCACGCTAAAACTAGTTAGCACCAGCCTTAATAAGCATTGCCTCTTTTACCTTTTTCAAAGGTGGCAATGCTATTAATTTTGTTCAACCTTTCGTGTGTAGCGTAAAAGTTCACGATTAGGTTTTTATATTACGGGTGACTTAATTACGCGCAGTGTTTGGCTACAACCACCGCTGCATATAACAAGTTACTCAAACGGACAAATTACAGTTTGCTCGCGCTTCGCGCAGTATAGCAAACAGTAAATTTGCCCCTTAGTAAAACGTTAGGTAACCAGTGCACGAAATAACTTTAGTCCTCTTAATTGCAGTTTTGGCAGGGGCAATTACTTATAAAAGAAGTAAATTTACTCGGTTAGTTGGCTCTGGACTTTTAACTTATGTTGCCTTGTTTATATACTGGAACTTAGGTGTTTATATCAACGGTGGTTATGAGCCTGAAATGATTTTTGGTTGGTTATTTGTATCTACAATAGCAAACCTAGTCGTCGTCCCATTAGCTTATTATGTTGGTTATTTACTATCGCGTTATAGAGCTAAGGTTACCTAACAAGGCATTAAAGCAGGAAAATTTACAGTTGGCTGTTTTCACTGCGTTCAACATTTTAGCCAACTATAAATTTCCTCTTAATGAGGCGTTAGGGTTACAAGGAAAGTATGTGCAATTAATTAAATTAACAGCATTAACAATATTTCTTTTTATTCTTTCTGGCTGCAATGATCAGCCTATTGATATTGTTACTTGTTCTGGAGCGGTTAAACAAGGAAGCGTTTGGGTTTCAATCTCAAGTGACAACCAAGTCAAAATTGGTAACACTCAATTTTCTAAAAGTTTACTTCGCACTAAGCATCAAATAGTTAAACAATCTTGTGAATCTGTTACTGTTATTATTCAAGCTGATCAATCAGCTAAAAACAAAGTGGTATTTGACACAATCCAAGTAATAAAATCATTGGGTTATCAGGTGTCAAAGTAACCCTAACAAGTCGTTAAAGCAGGACAAATAACAGTTGGCTTTTGCTCCTGCGTCGCTTATTTTAGCCAACATATTATTTGCCTCTTAACGAGGCGTTATGAAGCTTAGGAAGGTTTATGGAAAATCCAAAGTGTGAAGTTTGTATAAACAAGATCACGGTATTAGGCTCAGTTAAAAACGCAGCAATTTCATGTATCGTCTGTCCATTTTGCAATCATAAGAACAAAATAGAAAAGCCATTTAAGTCGTTTTTTATTTCCAGTTTGTTAGGTTTGTTTTTAGGAATGTCATTTTCAATTTTTTTTAATGGCGGTACTTTTAGTGCATTACCAACCTTGGTTCTTGCTTTTATCTTCCTTTATTTATTTAAAAAAATGTGGCCAAACATTATTAAAAAATCTTCATAACAAGAAATTAAAGTAGGACAAAAAACAGTTGGCTTTTGCTCCTTCGTCGCTTATTTTAGCCAACATATTTTTTGCCTCTTAATGTAGGCGTTAGGCATACATGAGAATAATGGAGCTAACTAATAGGTTGTATAGTCTTAATGAAGACTTAACAATCTATGCTAAAAAGCCTTGGACTTGTGAATCCAAAGTTGAGCTTTTAATAGAGCCAGAAGATGGTTCTTTGCCAACTGGATTAAGTGATGACTTTGAATATTTCTTAGAGGTTTTCATCGCTAAGGATATTATCCCAAACTTGTCACATGTAGAGCCATCATATGCATTGGAGCAATGGGCATTAAAGTTAATTCTGTACGCAGAAGATGATGCCTAACAAGCTAATTAACAAGGACAAAAAACAGTTGGCTGTTTTCGTTCCTCAACATTTTAGCCAACAATTTTTTGCCCATTATTAGGGCGTTAGTTGCTATGGATCCAATACAGAAACTTGCTGAACGAAACAGAAAGCACGCTGAAATAAATAAAAAAGAGCGCAGGGAAAATCTAAAGCTTTATCCCATAGCATTGCTCTTTTATTTTCTATATTTTGGTGGGTATTATTTTTACTTTTCAAATGAAGAGCAATTTCTTAGTTTCAAGTTTTGGGAATTAACTAAACAAGTTTGGCTTATTTCTATGGTTACAATTGGTGGGATTGGTTCGATATTTTTTAGTGCAAGTTTATCTATTTTAATTTGGTTAAATATATTCGTAAAAGAGCTTGGTGCTAAAGTTAATCTCTTTCGCTCAGGTTTATTTTCGGTAATATCAATATCTATCAGTTATTCGTTTTTTCTTTTTGCTAAGTGGCTAAATATTTTTATTATTGAAAACAATAAAAATATTTATGAGTTTCTCAGCGTAGATTTTCCGGGTATGGTGTTCATGGTCGAAACAGGCTTGTATTATATCGTTGGTATTATCTCAATGATTTTCTTGATGTTGTTTTTCTTTATAATCTCTATTCCGTTTAAAGCTAAAAAACATGCTCAAGAATTCGCAACTAACAAGAATTTAAAGCGGGACTGCTAACAGTTTGCTCGGTTCCGCTTCGCTACACATTTTAGCAAACAATTATCAGCCCCTTAAATGGGCGTTAGCTGTATTGTCGTACTGTTGTGATTACATAATGTTACAGACTTGCCGTTGCTCAAAAAATGTTCTGCACATATATTTAATTGGTACTTAATTGTTTTAATAAGAGGGATTTATGAAAATATTACACAAATGGATAATTTTGGCGGGTTTATTATTAGCTGCTCTTATTTCGTATGGTTACGGATTTTCTCAAGGTATAGCTATCTTTGTTGCTTTAGGTGTGGCTTTGGAGCTTACATTTTGGTTTGGTGTTTTTGGTAAAAAGCAGCAATGTAACGAACACCCCCGCAATTAATCTACAGCTAACAAGTTGCTCAAACGGAAAAATAACAGTTGGCCATCGCTTCGCGATTATAGCCAACCATTATTTTCCGCTTAGCAAGGCGTTATACGCAAATAGAGAATTTCACTAAATTAAATTTACGTATATAAGTTTGCAGGTGTGTTTTTCCATCTCAAACAGTTTGGTACACTTTCGTACCACTTTTGGCGAAACACCTTTGGTTAGGTTTTTAGCTAATATTATTTATCTCAATCGGTACTTCGTTTGAGTCGGGCAAAGGATTGTTCATTCATTTCTTTGTATTATTTTAGGTTAGGCGTAATGGGTTAGTTTTGTATTCTTATGAAGCTAATGTAATAGCGTCTAACAAGTTGCTTAACAGGACAAAATACAGTTTGCTGTTGCTCGTGCCTCGCACATTTTAGCAAACTATATTTTGCCCATTAGCAAAGCGTTAGGTGATTATGTCAGACGAAAAGTTCGCAATCGATGCTTACCTTCGTGGTGCCAGAGATAAGTATACGTATTTTTTATTAGCAACTAGTGCTTCAGCCATTGCTTTTGCTATAACTCAAACTAAAACCTTAACTTTATCTTATTCACAGATCCCTTTGGCATTGTCTGTTATTTTCTGGGGTATTAGTTTCTATTGTGGTTGTAAATGCGCTCTTTTCACACAAGAACTAAATCAAGACTCTGCTTATATGTATGAGACGGATGGTGCGATGAAGGATATGCCAGAAACAAAAGATAAAGTTGATGAGTTGCTCTCGGACTCATATTCAAAAAATTTAGATTTGGTTGCAAAATATAGTACAAAACAGTTTCATTACTTAGTTACTGGTGGTTTGTTGTTTATTGTATGGCATATTATAGAAATGGTTATACGCACCATAAAAATCACCTAACAAGTCGTTTAAAAGGACAAAAAACAGTTGGCTTTTGCTCCTTCGTCGCTAATTTTAGCCAACAATTTTTTGCCTCTTAACGAGGCGTTATGTTTCTCAAAGGTTTGGTGTATATGAAAGAAAAGGATTTTGACGAATGGTCTAAGACACGTAAAGAAAGCAAAGTAAGTTACATATTGCTAAACGGTCTTCTGGCTTGGGGATTACCAATGTTTATAGCAATGACTTTCTTTGTTAACGACGCTTTTGACGAATCAGGTTTAATACTATCCCATGTTGTCATTAATGCAGTAGCTTGGACTATTGGCGGTTTGTTATTTGGTGCTTGTACTTGGTATTTCACTGAACGTAAATATAAAAAAGAACTGACAAAGAGAACAGAAACATAACAAGGCATTCAATTCGGACTCGTAACAGTTTGCCCGGTTCCGCTTCGCTTCACATTATGGCAAACTATCTCTCACCGCTTAATGCGGCGTTAGTGGCGTTCTTTATTTTTTAAGTTTGTCAGGTGTATTTAAAACTTATTATTTAGGTTTTTACTTTAAGCAGTTTGGTATAGCTTTTTACTATTTTTGGTGTGGCAACACCGTAACTTTTAACGTAAATTAACGTTATTGGGTTCTAACGAGCCATTATCAGTTTTTGTGGTGAAAGCATAAATTGCATTTCACCAAAGTTTAGTAGGGCATTTGCGGTAAGTTTGGCTATTCAAACAACCTTCTGTGTTCGCACTAACAAGCAATTAAACAGGGACAAAAAACAGTTTGCTGTGTTTCGTTCCTCAACAATTTTAGCAAACAAATTTTTTGCCCATTAATTGGGCGTTAGTGGCGTTCTTTATTTTTTAAGCTTGTCAGGTGTATTTAAAGCTGATTATTTAGGTTTTTACTTTAAACAGTTTGGTATAGCTTTTTACTATTTTTGGTGTGGCAACAGCGTAACTTTTAAAGTAAATTAACGTTATCAGGTTCTAACGAGCCATTATCAGTTTTTGTGGTGAAATCATAAATTACATTTCACCAAAGTTTAGTAGGGCATTCTCTGGTCGTTTGGCTTTTCAAACAACCTTTGGCGTTCGCACTAACAAGCAATTAAACAGGGACAAAAAACAGTTTGCTGTGTTTCGTTCCTCAACAATTTTAGCAAACAATTTTTTGCCCATTAATTGGGCGTTAGTGGCGTTCTTTATTTTTTAAGTTTGTCAGGTGTATTTAAAGCTGATTATTAAGGTTTTTACTTTAAACCGTTTGGTATCGCTTTTTACTATTTTTGGTGTGGCAACACCGTGACTTTTAAAGTAAATTAATGTTATTAGGTTCTAACGAGCCATTATCAGTTTTGGTGGTGAATTCAGAAATTGCATTTCACCAAAGTTTAGTAGGGCATTCTCTGGTCGTTTGGCTTTTCAAGCAACCTATTGTGTTCGCACTAACAAGCAATTAAACAGGGACAAAAAACAGTTTGCTAGGTTCCGCTTCGCTTCACATTTTAGCAAACTTTATTAAAAGCCCCTTAATGTGGGCGTTAGTGCGGTCTTTATTTTTTAAGTTTGTCAGGTGTATTTAAGGCTGACTATTTAGGTTTTTACCTTAAGCCGTTTGGTATAGCTTTTTACTATTTTTGGTGTGGCAACACTGTAACTTTTAAAGTAAATTAACGTTATCAGGTTCTAACGAGCCATTATCAATTTTTTCGGTGAATTCATAAATTGCATTTCACCAAAGTTTAGTGGGGTATTCTCTGGTCGTTTGGCTTTTCAAATAACCTTTGGCGTTCGCACTAACAAGCAATTAAACAGGGACAAAAAACAGTTTGCTGTGTTTCGTTCCTCAACAATTT
>CANMXU010000045.1 GCA_947501935.1 uncultured Alteromonadaceae bacterium | reverse complement strand
GCGGAGTGGACGGGACTCGAACCCGCGACCCCCGGCGTGACAGGCCGGTATTCTAACCAACTGAACTACCACTCCGCATTAAATCTTTGCTTTCAACAACAACTCGTTGAATGCGGCGGAGATAATACGGTTATGAGCGAGTGGCGTCAACCACTTTTTTTGATAATTTTACTGTATGCGTATTTGCTGCACAATACGAGCAAATTTACAGCAAAAAAACGCCCTTATATGGCTTTGTGCTGTAAATTAATTTGAATTGGAGATAAGTGATAGCATACCGTTGAGCGATTTTAACGGTTTGGCTTGGTTATTTTTATGCTGATAAAAATTATTTATTCACTAGGGTCTGTTGAACTTTGTATTGTTTTTGAGCAATAGGCTATTTAATTTATTAACTAAGCAGAATGAGTGCGGTTTAGCCCGCTCAATAAACGAATGCTAATGCAGTTAAGGGATAAAATAGCCATTGCCCTTCGGGCCGAGGCCAAAATTGTCTTATGTTGCGTTAGAAATAATTCATTTAGCTCACTAAATTTCGTTATTTCAGCCTTGCCTAAGACCATTTTTTCGCTCAGCTCAAGTTATAAACAAAGATAAACAGACCCTAATAAAGTATTAATCGCCAAAAAAATCTTCTTTGTTAATTCACCAAACAAAATAGAGCTGATTTGAGCAATTAAAAATAAGAACTCATATTCGAATTCAAGTTAAATAAAGAATGCTTAATTAATAACGAAATTAATAACGAAATTAATAACGAAACTCACATTGCATCTTTAGTTATTATTATTATTTTTTCTTTTTGCGGCGCTTGCCTACAAAAAAGATAATCGCAGCAAAAATGATAACGGCCACATTACCTAGCGCTATCATTAAATAAGTTTGCTGCTGCTGAGCTTGTGCTTCTTCAGCGAGACGCATTCTTTCGTCTTCCAGCGCTTGTGCTTTAGCCGCAGCGAGTTCAGCTTGTTGTTGCTCAGTTGGTAAGTCTTGATCAGCATTATTTAATTCACTGCCCTCTAATAGCATGCCATCAAGGCGTTCAACATTAAAACTATACTCTGGCACCACTAAACGAAACTCACGACCTTCGATGGTTTTACCAAAAGCACTCACTTTCACGCGATGAATACCGCCCTCGGTATAAGGTATTGCATAACTCCTTGTTTCGCCTTTGCCCTCCATAATAGAGAAAGGCTCCACTTGCCTGTCGGGATAAGTCACTTTACCTTGTAAAATAATACTGTCGGGGTCAACAAATGTTGGGTCGATGGTAAATATTATATTATGGGATTTATTTACATCGTCGGTAAGTTCAGCTGATAAGCTAATTGGCGTGGTTCGAATGATCACTGGCTGTTGCTGCAGATCACGTGACGCCATAGGCATTTTTATTCGATAAATAGGTAACCATTCACCCGGAGAGAAATCTAATTCAAATTCACCAGTATATAAGCCGTCACCTGAATATTCGTCAAGCTCATAACCGTCGTCGCGAAAAGAGGCAAGTTTCACTGGCTCTGAGCCAAAATTATCAAAAGCTGAATTATTGGTACTGAAAAAGTCAACGTCGAGGGTGATAACATCGCGAAAACTGGGGTTATCAATGGCCTTTTCACCATTTAATAATGTGCCGACCATTTTTATGGTTTCACCTTGCAATAATACTTCAGGTAGAGGATCTATTGCTAATGTAACATCAGAAACAATCATAATACGGCTATTAGGTAAAATATCGCCAATGGCTTGCCAAGGGCCTGGCATTGGCTTTTTAAGCTTGATCATATCGAAGGTACGATCATCAAACCATTCAATGCCTTTTTCAGTCGCTTGATTTACTTTTAATTTAGTACCATCAGGCTGCACTAAAATAATAGGCGGCGTGCCACTTTTTCGATAAAAAAGTAAAGTAAGCTCATCAACCTGAGCGTCTATGCGAAAACGATTATCAAAATATGGCACTTGATTGGTGACATTATCATTTTCATAAAACTCAATTGATGCTTGCTGTGCAAGCAAATTTGTTGACAATAACAGAGTTGATAAAGCAGCAACCACTGCCTGAACATTGCGTTTTATAGCAATTATTTTTGCCATAGAGGTTTAGCTCCCTTTTCCGCCACTACATTTAAACGTTCATTATGTGCAATCACTTCATCGGCAGAAGCGCTAATAACCTTAAGCTTTGTTCTATTTTCCGGTAATCGTCTTATTGCATTAACATCACCACCGTCGCTAACATCATCAGTGGCAGTTAAATTCAGCGCAGATTGCTTACGCGTCATTTCAATATAAACAAAGGCTAATAGCTGAGCATCAATTAATGCTCCGTGATAAGTACGGTCTACTAATTTATCAACGCGGTAATGTTTCGCTAAGAAATCAAGGGTTTTTGGTGAGCCAAACTCGTCTTTTGACACCTTTAAAGTATCTGTTACTGTACAAATATCATGTGTTAACGGTAATCCCTTTCTTAACAAATTAAATTCATGATCCATAAAGCCAACATCGAACTTAGCATTATGAATAACCAATTCAGCGCCACGAATAAACTCAATAAATTCATTAGCTATTTGTCCAAATAAGGGTTTATCGCTTAAAAAAGCATTGGTTAACCCATGAATATTTATAACTTCCTGTTCCATTTCAATTAACGGATTTATGTATACATGATAATTCCGCCCAGTTAACTGACGATTAACCATTTCTACACAACCAATTTCAACAATGCGATGGCCCTCTCTCGGGTTAATACCCGTAGTTTCTGTATCAAGAATGATTAATCGCTGATCTTGTTTTGTATCAATGGTCAAAATGGTGGCCTTAATGGAAAGTGTTAAAAATTTTTGCTGTGCTCAATAGTGCACAGATATTATACGTAAAAGTTATTTTTCGGGTAGTTTTTCAGGAAATTCTTGGGTATTAATTTTAAAACGTGTACTCAAACAACAAAACAATAGTAAGACGATACTAATGCCACTTTGGCCAACTAAGTAAGGCAAGCTCAACATTTGCCAAAAGTAATAGGCTGACATATTCACCAACCAGTCAAAAATTAAAGCACAAGCTAATATCTCTCGGCTATGTTGCCAGCAATACTTCACCCAAGAAGCAGCATCAGGACGTCTTAAACTCAGTACAAAAACAAAAAATACACCAAGAGCACCAGAGAAAAGGCTTAAATAGAATAATGAAGTTTCAGGATAAACCCAAGCAATAGTTGCAACCCTATCTTTGAAATTAGTTACTGACATTAACCACACTATATAAGCGCGCAGTACATAAATGAGCAGTAAATAAACCCCCTTCGATAACTTTAAACAGTCAAATTTATCAAAATCGTTAATGGTGTAATTTTTATATAAAGGGTTAGCCATGGGTTAACTGTCTGTACTTAATATAATAACTGAGAATTTTATGGTTGCTTTACGTTTACTCATTAATTGGAAAACGCTCCACTCGTTCAACATTCAAATGGTGCATACCAGCAGCGATTGCCGCAACTGTTTTAGAGGTAAATTCTCGTTTGTACAAGGTATATACCACTAGCATGCTAGCAATAATAAAAGCAAGTGGGTGTATAAACCAACTGATCACTGCTAGTGAAAAATAATAAGAGCGTAAACCATAATTATAGGAGTGAGCGGCTTGGTCTTGTACCACAGCAACTTGGCGTGCATAGCCTTTGAGGTTTTCATTCAAACCGTCAAGATCAATGGGGGCTGCCCCTATCATTACATTAACAAAACCATATTGGCGCATCGACCAAGTAAATTGAAAAAATGCCATAACAAAAATACAGCCAAGCAAAGCCAACTTTATTTGAATAGTTAAATGAAAAGGCGTTTCTGCAAAAGGAATAGAGGCAATTACCTCAACAAGTTGGTCTACCTGGGCAAATAAGGCTAAAACACCCGCTAAAACTAATAAGGTGGTTGAGGCAAAAAAGGCGATATTACGTTCTAAATTAGCAAGTAAAGACGCTTCCCCTACTCGACTCTCTCGCGACATCACTTCATACATCCAGTGAATTCTATTCTGATGTAAACAATGGGCAATGCAATGGGTAGTTTTAGCTTTTTTACGGGCAAACCAAGTGTAACCACACCAGCAGCATAGATAAACGGCTAAAGCCAAAGCATCAATAATCGAAAATTGCATCACACCACACCAAGGTAAGTATTTATCAAGATATTATGCAGAACTTTTAAAAAACATACGAGTAACACTTCAATTTAATATGTAGGTGGCAGTTACATTTTTTAGTTATTACATAAACATAAACCGGCAACTAAATTATACGCTTGGTTAAATTATCAGGCTCAATTATCAAGAATTAACATTCATTACTAACTAGCTAGCAGTATCAGCATAATGCCTATAGCTATATTAGCTGTTGTAGTCACTTCCTATTTATGAAAGTTGAATTAGAACCTTCATTTATAAATGAAAGATCAATCACGCTATTGTGTTCACATTCTTATTTTGTAACAATTAGGTACATAATAAGAAAGTAGCAACATTCTCTAGAATGAACCCTACTCAATAAACGCATTTTTAGGGAGAGAAAGTGAGGATTATAAAAGCAAACTATACTGTTTTTATGCTTTTAGCCTATGTTTTTTCTTCATTTAGCTTCGCTGTAAATATCGACGTTTCAACTAGCCAATATAATATCCCCTCCTCTAAACTCTCAGCTAACATTGACGGTGAACTTAACGACACCATTTGGCAAAACGCGTTAACCATTTCATTAGATTTGGTTAACAGCCCGTGGAACAACCAAGCAAGCCCAGTCAAAACTCAGGCTAAAATGGTTGAAAATGGCCACTATCTTTATATTTCATTTATTGCTGATGATCCTAACCCTGAAAATATTATTGCCGCCCTAGCTGATAGAGACAGTCGTTGGGGAGATGATCTCGTTGGTATAAAGCTTGATACGGCGAATAACCGTCGTCTTAATTATAGCTTTTTGGTTAACCCTTTTGGCGTACAGCACGACCAAATTTATAATGAAATGACCGGCAGCTCAAATGATGCATGGGATGGAATTTGGCAGTCATACGGAAAGTTGACCGCCACCGGTTATCAAGTTGAAATGGCTATCCCTTTCCATATTTTAAATTTTAAACCATCAACGACAGAGAAAACCTGGGCATTTGAATTAATCAGGCTTTATCCTCGCGATGCAAATTTAAGAATATCGCATGTACCTCTTGATAGAAACAACGCCTGCTGGTTATGCCAATACCCTGAAATAATAGGTTTTGACGATGCTAAAACAGGTAAAAATATTACGGTAACACCAGCAATTGTCGCAATTAAAAACCAAAACCGTGATGTTTACAATAATGGCGACTGGCAAGATGATAATAACGTTGCCGCTGGGGTAGATATCCGCTGGGGTATAAGCTCTGATACGTTAGTGAACTTAACCGTAAACCCAGACTTTTCCACCATAGAATCTGATGCCGCGCAATTAAGCGTTAATAAAAACTTCTCACTTTTTTATGATGAAAAGCGTGATTTCTTTTTAGAAAATTCTGACTACTTCACCAGCAACTTTGACTTAGTGTATACCCGTAATATTGCCGACCCTGACTACGGTGCTAAAATTACCGGCAGTAAAAATAGCCATACCTATGGCTACTTTATAACCAACGATACCCAAACAAATTTTATTCTGCCGGGGAATATCAGCTCTGGCATTCATTCTATTGATGAAGAAAGCCATTCCTCAGCACTAAAATATCGCTATGATTTTACGGATGACTTTTCTGTCGGTTTTATTAATACCGCACGCGTCAGCGACAGCTATCACAATATTGTTACTGGCATTGATAGTAAATTTCGCTTTGACGATTCCAACTCAGTACTCGCGCAAGTGGTTCACGCTAATACACAAATGCCATCAACAAGCACAACTGACGACAGCGCAGTAAACGACAGTGCAGTAAAAGTTGAATTACTGCATCAGTCAGAATTGTGGAAGTTATCAGCAAAACACCAACAAATAGGTAAAAACTTTCGCGCTGATTTAGGTTTTATGCCTAAAGCTGATTACCAGCAAGAGTCCATTTTAATTAAGAGAACTTTTTATGCTGACGATGACACCAGCTGGTGGTCAGACGCAAATATTTGCCTTAATGGTAATATCGACCATGACGAGGCAGGAAATTTACTTGAGAAAAAACTGTTAAGCTCTGCCGGTATTCATGGGCCAATGCTTTCATATGTTGAATTTAAAGTGAGCCAAGCAGATAAAAAAGGCTTACAAGATGACTATTTTACCGAAAAGCAGGCTGAGGTTTATGTTTTTGCACAACCATTCACCAACCTTTATGGAGAAGGCTCTTACACTCAAGGTGATAAAGTTGATTATATCAACAACCGATTAGGTGATTTTCAAGAAATTTGGGGGCATATATTAGTTAACTTAACGACACACCTTGAGGTTGACTTAGAATACACGTATAGCGAACTCGATGTAGCCAACAATAACGTTTATCAAGAACAAGTTGCTAACATGAGAGTATCTTATCAATTTGATGTGCGCAGTTATTTAAAGCTCAATTTAAGTTATGTTGATATTGACCTAAGTGAGTCACTTAATAGCAATTTACTTTTTAGTGAAAACTCATATAGTGCAAAAAACAAATACCTATCGAGCCAACTCATCTATTCTTATAAGATTAACCCACAAACTTTATTTTTCCTTGGTTATTCCGACAGTCGTTTGCAAGACGATTATTTAAAAACCTTTAAACAAGAAGAAAGAAGTTTTTTTACCAAAATAAGTTATGCTTGGATGCCAAACTAAATTAACCTGCTCGATTCAATCAGTTCAACTTTTTATACGACTTTATCAAGCGAGTTTACCCAACTTACATGTCCAGCTTTTTAGCCAAAAGATGCATAATACTTAAACCTAGTAGCTAATAATGAATAAAAGCCGCTTAATATATTTTCGCCATGTACTGTATTTTAGCCTAATACTAGCCTCAACCTTTTCAGCTAGCAAAGAGCTATTGATGCTCAGTGACGACGCCCCGCCACATATGATAGCAGCTTCAAACAGTGGTATTGACATCGACATTACTCGTGAAGTATTGCAGGGCTTAGGTTATAACGTTAACTACGCAGTAGCCCCGCTTGCTCGTAGCATGCGCGAAGTTCAGCAGAAAAAAGCGGATTTATTCTTACCAACCTTTTTTCAAGAAGATACTGATACCTTATTTGTATCAAATGCCATTATTCGTTATCGACCAACGGTATTTAGTTTAACCGAGCATGGCTATCAACTTGCAAACTTAAGTGATTTAAAAGGCAAGCGCATAGCCACCTTTCAGGGGGCAACCGGATATTTTGGTGATGAATTTAAAAAAATAGCCCAGCAAAGTAATTATCGAGAACTTCATGACATGTCAATATTACCGCAATTATTACTCAAAAAACGCTGTGATATTGTGGTGCTCGACTATTATATTTTCTATTATTTTTTACGTCAGTACCAAAGTGAAAACCCCGAAGAAAAAAGCTTATCCACACGAGTTAATGCTTTTGATTTAATTCCGAGCGTAAAAGCCTATGTCGGCTTTAATAATGAAAAATTACGCGATAACTTTAATCAACAGTTAACAAGCTATATAGAACAAGGAAAAGACCAATTGATTGTTGAGAAATATATTGGCAAAAGACAAAACTTGGCAACATTTAGCCCTATTCAATAATTAAAACTTCTTCATAAGCAATACAATGGCAAGTCTACATTTTAAACAATTGAAAGCTAGGCCATTATTTCTTGTTTTTTACTTTATATCTTATAACTAAATGTCACTTCTTTTTCTGCCATAAGTAGCTAATCTAGAAGCTAAATGAAAATGATTTAATATTGCTTTTCCAAGTACTATTAAATTTAGTCTATTATTTACTTTGACTCATTTTTATTAATCAAATTACAAACAAATAGAGTTACCAGCATCAACAAGGTAATTTTATATTTTTTTTCACTACTTAATACCACAAACGTTAAGTAATAAATTGTTCAAAGGGTTTTTATTATGTCTACAATTTTTGAAGATAACTCAACCAGCATTGGTAACACACCACTGGTAAAACTTAACCGAGTGACTGGCGGAAATGTTTTTGCCAAAGTTGAATCAAGAAATCCAAGCTTCAGCGTAAAATGTCGTATTGGCGCTAGCATGATTTGGGATGCTGAAGAGAAAGGTCAATTAACTGCTGGTAAAGAAATTATTGAACCTACCAGTGGTAATACAGGTATTGCCTTAGCTTTTGTTGCTGCTGCCCGTGGTTACGGCATCACCTTAACTATGCCAAATACCATGAGTTTAGAGCGTAGAAAATTACTTGCAGCATTGGGTGCTAAGTTAGAATTAACTGACGGCGCTAAAGGCATGAATGGCGCAATTGCTAAAGCGCAGGAAATTAAAGATTCTGATCCAGAAAAATACGTTTTACTTGGTCAATTCGACAACCCAGCCAACCCGAAAATTCACGAAGAAACTACCGGCCCTGAAATTTGGGAAGCGACTGACGGTAAAGTTGACTTTTTTGTTGCTGGTGTTGGTACTGGCGGAACAATTACCGGTGTTAGCCGTTACTTAAAACTAACTCAAGGTGCAAAAGTAACGTCTGTTGCTGTTGAGCCAGTTGACTCGCCAGTAATTACTCAAAAACTTGCAGGTCAAGAATTAAAGCCTGGTCCTCATAAAATTCAAGGTATTGGCGCAGGTTTTATTCCTGGTAACCTTGACCTAGAAATGATCGACCAAGTTGAGCAAGTTTCAAATGAAGATGCAATGGCAATGGCTCATAAACTAATGACAGAAGAAGGCATTTTAGCCGGTATTTCTTCTGGTGCCGCCGTTGTTGCTGCTAAGCGTTTAGCTGAGAAGCCTGAAAATAAAGACAAAAACATTGTCGTTATTTTACCAAGTTCAGCAGAGCGATACTTATCTAGCGCCTTATTTTCTGAATCATTTGGTGATAAAGAACTTGTACAATAAGTTCGATTAACTTGATATAAAAGGCGCACTTAGCGCCTTTTTTTATGGCCAAAATTTGATTTACCCGTAGATATTGTTAATAAGAGTAGGCTATGATTAAATCATACTTATTGATGATAGATACTTTTGTTGTAATGCTATGAAAAATACTGTGAAAACACTACTGGTCGCTTTGGTTATATTATTAACGGGTTGCTTTAACTCTAAAGAAGAAATTACCAAAATTGATAACCCTGAGTTAGTTGCCGTTGCTTTTTTTAACGCCTTATATAACGAAAACGATATTAAAAAAGCGGCATCTGTTTGTTCACCGCAGTTATCTAGAGTGATATTGCACTATCGCTCATCAAAAGCTGTGGCTCGTCATCTATTCAATATGTCATACGACAACGTTGTGGTTAGCCCAGACGACAGTGGCGTAAAAGTTCGAGAGCAATTTAAAGATTCGGCGAAAATCACCCTTTATTTTGAAGGCAGCTACAACAATAACAAAGTCAAAGATGTGAAAAGAGTTCTGATGATCCAAACTAATGGCAAGTGGGTGATGGATAAAATTTTAAAAGACCCTTTTTAATTTTACCCATTAAACATTGGCCACTATGGGGGGGGCTATTAACATCAAACCAAATATCAAAAATAGCCCAAATGCCCAAAACACCAACGGCGGCTAATTATATAGCCGCCGTTTTACATTATAAAAAGCTATTGGCCTAACACAGTACCTTCACGGCGAGGATCCGCACCGCCAATTAACACACCTTTATCAAGCTCTATCGCATGTAAACCACTGTTTAAGTCTCTGATGTATACCTTATGACCTCGAGCCTCTAATAATGGCTTTAATAACTCTAAGCTTGAGCCCTTCTCTATTGTTGTGACCTTGTTACGATTGGTTATTCTTGGCAAGCTCACCGCTTGTTGAGGTGTTAACTGCCAATCAAGAATAGCGATCATTGCTTGGGCAACATAGTTAATAATTCGGCTTCCACCTGGCGAGCCCACCACTAATTTCAATGAGTCGTCTTGATTAAAAACCATCATCGGTGCCATCGAACTTCTTGGTCTTTTAAAAGGTTCAATACGGTTAGCCACTAATTGGCCATTTACTTCTGGTTGCAAGGAAAAGTCTGTTAATTGATTGTTTAGTAAAAAACCTTCAACCATTAACGCTGAGCCAAAAGCCATTTCGACACTTGTAGTCATGGATACGGCATTGCCAGCCTTATCAACAATTGAAAAGTGACTAGTTGATGGTAAACCATAACCGACATTTTCTGCTTTAGCTATGGCTCCTGGTGGCATACCCGGTTGAGCTTTAGCTGTATCTTTTTTAAGATTAATTAACTTAGCGCGTTCGGCTAAATAATCAGCATTGAGCATGCCTTGAACAGGTACATCAGCAAAGTCAGGATCGGCAATATATCTATCTCTATCAGCAAAAGCTAGCCGTGAACTTTGAGTAAATAAGTGCAGTGCATCTAGGCTTAGTGGTGCATATTGCTCCATATTATAGGGTTCAAGTAAGGCCAACATTTGAATAACAGTAATACCACCAGAGCTTGGTGGCGCCATGCCGCATATTTTATATTGATGATATGGCCCACAAATGGCGACTTTCTCTTGAGCATTATACGATTGCATATCGGCTAAGGTTAAACGACCAGGAGCAATAGCAGAATTTTGAACTTTGCTAACAATGGCTTTGGCAAGCCAACCTTGATAAAAAGGCTCAATGCCTTCTTTAGCTAAACTGCGATAAACCTTAGCGAGCTTTTTATTAACTAATAAATCGCCAGCTTGAATCGCTTTGCCCTTAGGAAAAAAATAATTTCGCGACTCATCAAGCTGCCAAATACCTGGATTCATTTTCATAGCAACTAAACGCTCTAAGCGCGGCGAAACAATAAAACCGTTATCAGCTAAGGCGATAGCGTCTTTAAAAAGCGTAGACCAAGGTAACTTACCGTATTTTTCATGCGCTTGTTTTAAAGATTTGAGTACACCGGGCACGCCAACAGAGCGCCCGCCTACCACTGCTTTTATCCAAGAAATAGGCTGACCATCATCTTTTAAAAACATGTCCGCGGTTGCTGCTTTTGGCGCAGTTTCTCGGCCACTAAAAGTAGTTAATTGCTGCTTGGCATTATCCCAATGCAACATAAAATTACCGCCGCCAATACCTGATGACTGCGGCTCGACCAGTGTTAAAACCAGCTGAATTGCAATTGCGGCATCAACAGCACTGCCACCTTGTTCGATAATATTATAACCCGCTTGCGTGGCATATGGGTTAGCTGCAGCAACCATAAACTCTTTTGCCGTAACAACTTCTTTTATCGTTAAACCAGTAGCGGCTTCTGGTTCACGGTCTTCACGAACAGGTAATACATCAGCAACTGCCAAGGCTGAGAAACTAGTGGCAAATATAAAACTTAAAATAAACTTACGAGGTACATACTTAGTCATAAAATTCCTACAAGGATAAAAAACACCTGAACTATTAGCTGATAATTTAATAAAAAACTTCACTATTAATATTGAAATTCACGCAACAGCATCATCATATATGCTTTGAATAATTATTATTACTCTGGCCTAAACAATAACTGAAATTGATTAAATTGAACAAAGTTTTCCAGCAATAACTGATATTCTTCATTTAATGGCTCTAAAGCTGTTAAGGCATGAACGCAGGCTTCTAAGGTAGACAAAGCATGTTTTTTATTGGTTGCGCGAATCGCATATTTACCTTCAATGGTTAAAGGTAAAGTAACATGGGCTAAATCATGTAAATTTTTACTAAGCATGTACATGCGATAGGCTTTCTTCCAAGTAGCATCGATAAGCACTAATACGGTTTCTTTAGTTTTGCTGCCTGCTGGCGTTTGAGCGCTATTGTTGTTTTCAATATAATCAGAAATCTGCTGCGCGTGCTCACTTGGGTACAATAAAATCACTTGTTTTTCTGTATCACCAAGTAATTGGTTTAATTGTACATTTCCTGAAAAGTCTTCACCTTCAATTAATAAACAACGCCTTAAAGAATTCACCAATAGCGCAGCAGAGCCTTTCGTTTGTTTAACCTCGCTTGGGTGCTGTAAAATAATAACTTTTGTTAAATTATTTACTGGTGTAAAGAACTGACAAATACAAGCTCGTTCAGGCCGTTGGCAACGTGGGCAAACACTACGTGACATTGAATTTTTCTAAGGCATAAAATGATGGTTTTATTTTAGCAACTTTCAAAAGCACATAGCTAGCACAGTGGTAAAACATTGCCGTATTTATGAAGCTATAAATACGGCGACTAAATTCCTGATAAAGTAGCTCAATTCCTGATAAAGTAGTCGAACTCATTATTTATATTGTTAAATTCGGTATTGTTTTTTCATGGCTCTCTCTAAAAAATTCCCTTTACAAAAAACGCAATCATTACCACCATTAGCCATTTTAATTCTTGCATTACTAGCTTATCTGTTTGATAACCAAGTCAGCGAAATACTTGTCTATAAAGTATCAGGCATTTCAAATGGCGAATATTGGCGACTACTTAGCGCACATTTTTTTCATACCAATTTTAATCATTTCATCCTAAATATCGCAGGCTTGGTTTTATTATGGTCACTACATGGCCGTTTTTATACAGCCAGTAATTACACCTGCCTTTTTCTCACTTCAGCATTATTTACCAGCTTAGGTATATATTTTTTTACCCCACAAATTCACCAATATGTTGGTTTGTCAGGAGTATTGCATGGTATTTTTGTTTGGGGTGCAATAATGGATATTAAAGCAAAAGACAAAACCGGCTACCTGCTTTTACTCGGTGTTTGGCTAAAAGTTATTCACGAACAAGTTTATGGTGCTAGCGAGGAAACAGCATCACTGATCGCTGCAAATGTTGCTGTAGACGCCCACTTATATGGCGCAATTGCTGGACTATTATTTGCAGTATTCTCATGGAAGTTGGCAACTAAATAAAAAACAGTACTTGGTTACTTTTTATTATTGCCTTCAGCTTGGGTATTAATTTTATACTTTTTTAAAATAGCATCAATAATACCGTCATCCTTTAAGCGCTGAAGCACTCTATTATAGCTTGCAGATGAAACTGGGGAGTTGGCTGATAAAGCGGTTTGGATATTATGCTCACTAACACTAAAAGTAGAAAGTTGGAAATGTTCGGGCTCAGCCATTAATTTCAAATAATGTTGAATCAGTACCTTTGAGCCAACAAAAGTATCTATCCAACCTTTCTCCAACCGAATAAAGTTTAAGTCAATATTACCAACATCACTTCTTTTAAGCTCTTGTGTAGCGAAGAGTGGGTCTAATTTGGGGTAGGCATAACCGCGAATAGTGCCGACCGTCATGCCGCTCATATCATCAACGTCAGCAATATCATTTGGCTTCAATCCCTGTGACATCAGCTCCTCTGACGTTAAGGCTGTTTGTGTGCCCACTGGCGAGCGTCTAAAAACCAAAATATCTTGATCAGTAAACAACGGCTCTGACCATTGAATATCTTCACTGTTCGCTAACCATTTAGGATTACTAACCACAATCGCATGAACACTGCCTTGATTAAGGTAAAACGCTTGTCTTTTTCTCGGTACTTTCACATATGAAACAATAATGTTTAGTTCATTCGCAAGTTCATCGATTACATCCTTAATAATACCGCCAACTAAGTCATTGTTATCAATAATGGCAAACGGAGGGCCGTTATGCACACCAAAACTTACAATAAAAGTTTGCTCTGTTGTGGCTATTTCATCAGCAGAACTATAAAAACTGCCAAAATATAATAAAAATATCAGCGAGAATTTTTTCCGCATCACCACCACTCCAAAGGCCAATTCCTAATTTGAGATTAGCAGTTAATTTAATAATCGCCAGATAGTATTTACTTAGTTAAGTGCTTTATCTATATCAATAACCTAATTAACCTGAACTCGGTTTAAGAGATTTTTAATAGTTGATATATAAGATTAAATTAATTAACCAGTCTCTAGTTGGATAGTATTTCTTAATTCTAGGCAAATTTCGCGTCAATAGCTGGTCTATTGCAAGTAAATTTAACGAAGAAGTCAGGAAAAATAGCCGCTAGAGACACATTTATTAAGCCGAGTTCAGGTTAATAAATATATCAAATAAAAAAGCCAAGTGAGTCACTTGGCTTTTACGGTTATATTTACTGTCTCGTCCTGAAATGTGTTTACACATTTAGGACTTATTATGAAAAACTCAAACACAGTACACGTTAAACGAACAC
>CANMXU010000044.1 GCA_947501935.1 uncultured Alteromonadaceae bacterium | reverse complement strand
AGTGCACAAAAAAGACCAGGAGCAAAAGCTACTGGCCTTTCATTAAAAACTGTCAACGTATATCAGGACGAGACACAGTCCTGAATCTTTAGAGGATGGCATTGTTACAGGAACCTTAGGCAGTGATGGCGGCGACGGTAAAGCGGTATTAGCTTTTGTCCAAGAAATTGTTGATAACCGCCACGGTAATACCGACAGCCTACTGATCTCCTATAAAAGTAAGTTATTATTTGAGTCGTATTTTAAGCGCGGCCGTATTGATTTTCCTCATTATCAAATGTCGATTACTAAATCTTATACTGCGTTAGCCATTGGCCGAGCGATGCAATTAGGTTATTTATCAATGGCCGATCTTAATCGTCCTGTGGTTAGTTTTTTTAAAGACATTAATCAAGAAAACCTTGCCAAAGGTACTAAGGAAATTACCTTACATCAAGCTATGCATATGAATTCAGGCATTCGTATTGATAAAAATAAAGCCAAACAAGCATTACAACGCCCTGAAAATTTTAAAGGGCAGGGACAAGTACAATTGTATTTAGAGCTAAGCCAAGCCATTAGTAACAACAGCAAAAAATTTAAATATCAAGCATCTGACCCAACGCTTGCTATGCAAGTGCTAGAAGCGGTAGTACCAGGTAGCGCTGAAACATTTATTAAAACAGAGTTGCTGGGAAAAATGGCCATTAATAATTACGCTTGGCAGCAAGACTTAAGTGGCTTACCTAAAGCTGCGGCAGGTGCAAGTTTACGGTCACGTGATATGTTAAAAATGGGCATGTTAGTCATGCAAAAGGGTAAGTGGAAAAACCAACAACTCATTCCTGTAAATTTCATTGAACAAGCAACTAGCGCGATAGATGTAAATCGTTTTCGCAGTTACGGCTATTTTTGGTGGGGTCATGAAGTTAAAGTTGCAGGGCAAAAAGTGCGCTGTATTTCAGGACGAGGTGCAGGCGGACAATTTATTATGATGTTCCCTGAGCAAGAGCTCATAATTGTCAGTACTGCGCATAATAAAGGTATGGGTAAAATGTTGAAGGCTGCGCCAAAAGCCTTATTGCCTGCTTTTAACGCTGAGCTCTAAAATAAAGCTAAAAGAAAAAGCAGCACTTAACTGCTGCTTTTCGATTACTTAATCACAAACGACTAATTCTGCTTATTAAATATTGGCAATAAAAATAGCCCGTTGCGGTGCCGGGTAACCTTCAATGGTTTTGCTGCTATCGTTCGGGTCTAAAAAGTCTTGTAGCGATTCAGTATCAATCCACTCGGTTTTACGTTGTTCGTCAAGCGCGGTAACGTCGGTATTTACCATGCGAACATTTTTAAAGCCGCAACGTTCAAGCCAAGCACACATGGCTGCGCCACTGGGTAAAAACCATACATTGCGCATTTTTGCGTAACGCTCACCCGGTACTAATACGGTGTTTTCATCACCATCAATAATTAAGGTTTCTAATACCAATTCACCGCCTTTGGCTAATTGCGCTTTAAGTTGATATAAAAAATCAATTGGCGAGCGACGGTGATATAAAACCCCCATGGCAAATACGGTATCAAAAGCTTTTAATTCAGGTAAATGTTCAACACCTAGCGGTAATAAATTTACGCTTGGGTCTTGCACAAAATGTTGCACCGCTTGAAATTGCGTTAAAAACAATTGCGTAGGGTCAATACCTACAACAAATTTTGCTTCTGCGCCGCGCATGCGCCACAAATGATAACCACTGCCGCAGCCAATATCTAATACATAACGGTCTTTTAAATCACTAATATGTGGTACTAAACGGTCCCATTTAAAATCAGAACGCCATTCGGTATCTACATGTAAACCGTGAATATGGTAAGGGCCTTTGCGCCATGGTTTAAACTTTTTCAATAAGTTTTCTAAGCGCTTATATTCGCCGTCATTAATATCTGACTTATCGCCAACAATAACACCATCACTTAAATTAACACTTGAAGGTGAAGTTTTTGGCAGCGCTGCTAAGGTTTTTTGCCATTGGGCAAATTCGCCATGTAAATTATTGGCGTGCCAATCACTTAAATGTGCAGGTAAGGTATTTAACCAATGACTTAAGCGGTTAGTGGCAATTTGTTGGTAGAAACTATTAAAAGAGGTCATTTTATCGCTATTAATGAAAAGAAGTTAAAACATTGAAACCAAGGGGTAATATGACTAAAACCTGCTTGGCTTAGACGTTGCTGATGGGTATGGTACGAGTCAGGGCGCATTACATTTTCAATGGCGGTACGTTTTTGCGCAATTTCTAATTCGCTGTAGCCGTTGGCGCGTTTAAAGTCGTGGTGCAGATCAATGAGTAATTCATTACACACTTGATTCTCGCCCTCTATTTTTTCTGACAATAATAAGATGCCGCCAGGTTTTAGCCCTTGTGCAATTTTAGTCACTAATGCTTGGCGCAGTTTAGGTTCTATAAATTGCATTGTGAAGTTAACCACCACCATAGAAGCATTTTTGATTTCAATATCTAAAATATTCCCTTCAATTATCTCAACCGGGGTATTGCCTTTAAAAGCGTTTACGTGAATTTTACAGCGCTCAACCATAGCTGCTGAATTATCAACACCAATAATATTACAATTTTCTGCCGTTATTGCGCGGCGCATGGCTAAGGTTGCTGCCCCCAGTGAACACCCTAAGTCGTAAACGTTAGAATCGTCAGTAACGTAACGTTGGCTTAACTTGCCAATGGTATCAATAATGGTGTTGTAGCCGGGTACAGAGCGGCTGATCATATCAGGAAAAACTTCCACTACTTGGGCGTCAAAGGCAAAGTCTTTGATCTGCTTTTGTTGATTTGAATAAATTAAATCGGTATCAGATGGCTGCATGATAAATGGCTACTAACTCGTTAAAATTGACTGCTCAGGGCTAATCGGGGTGATAATGGCGGCTATTTTAACTGAAAAATGCCCGACAAAGAAATGATTCTCGCAATTGCCTCGGCGCGAGCGATTAAATTCACCCCAAATAAACACATACGGGTGACATTATTTGCTATTGCTATATAATGGCGGCAATTTTTTATCCTAACGAATAATTACGTAAATAGGCGTATGCATTCGACGTTTCAAGGCAAATATTCATGCGTAGTATTTATTGTGGTGAGGTGAATGAATCTCACATTGGTCAAGAAGTCACTTTATGTGGTTGGGTTAACCGTCGTCGTGACTTAGGTGCGGTAATTTTCCTAGATTTACGTGATCGTGAAGGCATTGTACAAGTGGTTTACGACCCAGACTTGCAAGAAGTGTTGAAAAAAGCCAATACCTTACGTAATGAATTTTGTGTGCAAATTAAAGGTAAAGTGCGTGCTCGTCCTGAAGGACAAGTAAACAAAGACATGAAAACTGGCGGTATTGAAGTATTAGGTTTAGATCTAACTATTTTAAATAAATCAGCGCCATTGCCACTTGATTCAAACCAAAAGAACTCAGAAGAGCAACGTTTAAAATATCGTTATTTAGACCTTCGTCGTCCTGAAATGACTGAGCGTATGCGTTTTCGTGCAAAAGTTACTTCTGCGGTTCGTGCGTCAATGGAAGAGCAAGGCTTTTTAGATATTGAAACGCCAATTCTTACTGCCGCAACGCCAGAAGGTGCTCGTGACTATTTAGTACCAAGCCGTACTCATAAAGGTCAATTTTTTGCATTGCCGCAATCACCACAATTGTTTAAGCAATTGTTGATGATGTCGGGCATGGAGCGTTATTACCAAATCGTAAAATGTTTCCGTGACGAAGACCTACGTGCTGACCGTCAACCAGAATTTACGCAAATTGATATCGAAACTTCTTTCATGAGTGCGGAAGAAGTAATGGCTGTTACAGAAAAAATGATCCGTGAATTATTCATCAAAATGCTTGATGTTGATTTAGGTGAATTTCCACGTATGCCATATGCCGAGGCAATGACGCGTTTTGGTTCAGACAAGCCAGACTTACGTAACCCATTAGAAATTACTGACGTTGCTGATATTTTAAAAGACGTAGAATTTAAAGTATTCTCAGGCCCAGCGAATGACGAAAAAGGCCGTGTTGCGGTAATTAACGTACCACAAGGCGCGGCTAAATTTTCACGCAAAGGCATTGACGAATTAACCAAATTTGTTGGCATTTATGGCGCCAAAGGCATGCCATGGATGAAAGTTAACGACCGCGCTGCTGGCCTTGAAGGTTTGCAATCGCCAATTTTAAAATTCTTAACTGAAGATGCGGTTAATACTTTATTAGATCGCGTTAACGCACAATCGGGCGATATTATTTTCTTCGGCTCTGATAACTACAATGTTGTGACTGAATCTTTGGGTGCTCTTCGTTTAAAACTAGGTGAAGACTTAGATTTATTACAAGGGCAGTGGAAACCACTTTGGGTTGTAGACTTCCCAATGTTTGAAGAAATTGACGGCCACATGCACGCGCTTCATCACCCATTTACGGCACCAACCAACCTAAGTGCAGAAGAGTTAGAAGCAAACCCAGTTGGCGCATTATCTGATGCTTACGACATGGTCTTAAACGGCTGTGAATTAGGCGGTGGTTCGGTTCGTATTCATAACCAAGACATGCAAGCAGCGGTATTTAGAATTTTAGGTATTAGCGACGAAGAAGCACAAGAGAAATTTGGTTTCTTACTTGAAGCCCTAGAATACGGCGCGCCACCACATGCAGGTTTAGCTTTTGGCCTTGACCGCTTAGTGATGTTAATGACCGGCGCTAGTTCAATTCGTGACGTGATGGCGTTCCCGAAAACAACAACTGCTGCGTGTCCATTAACCAATGCGCCAGGCCAAGCTAACCCTGCGCAATTAGTAGAGCTTGGTATTGCCAAAATAGCGAAAGAAGAAGCTAAAGAAGAAGCGAAAGAAGAAAATAGCGAAGAAGCTGAAAATCAAGATTAATTCTTTTTAGTTTTTCTAAATTTGAAAAGCCGTAGCAGCAAACTGCTACGGCTTTTTTATTTCTTACTCTACAATCAGCTAGAAGCTAGAAGCTAGAAGCTAGAAGCTAGAAGCTAGAAGCTAGAAGCTAAACTATTGATTGTTTAATACATTCAGCAAACCGTTAACTTCATCAGTTGTGGTGTAAAAGTGCGGTGAAAGCCTAATACCTAAATCTCGCACATCACAGCCAATATTAGCTTGCTGTAATCTTTCAACTACCAGTGTTTGCTGGTCTTTAAAATGTAAGATAAGTGTGCCGCTTGATTGCTCAAGTGTTGGTGGCGAAACAATAAAGCTATCGTCTATCGCCGTGCGTATTTTAACTTGATGAGCTTTATTAATAGTGCTGATGGTTTCAATACCTAACTTATTGACTTGTTCAATAGCAAAGCCGGCGATAACAAACGGTGCAACGGTTGGTGTGCCGCCCCAAAACTTTAACGCGCTTTGATTATAGGCAAAATGTTCACCGTCAAATTCAAACGGATTTTGATGAGAAAACCAGCCTACATCAACTGGCTGGCAGTCAGCTAAACGTTGTGAATGCACCCATAAAAAACCAGCACCAGAGCCGCCACATAACCATTTTACTGATGAACCTATAATAAAGTCGGCCTGCCATTTTTGTGCATTAATGTTGATTATGCCAACGCTTTGCGCGACATCTATTATGGTCAGCACCTGTTGTTTTTTTGCTATTGAGATTATCTCGCTTACCGGTAGTTTTTGACCATTATTTGATTGCACATGACTAATAAAAGCTAGCGCGACATCGCTTTGCAGTGCTTTTTGCCAAACGTTTAAATCTTGTAAGTTTTCTGCAGCGTCAAGGCAAACCAATTGATAACCTAGCTGCTTAGCTTGGTTAAGCACAAAGGCCATGGAAGGAAAGTCTTGCGCAGAATAAAGCAATTTATTTTTGTGGGCTTTTGGCACTTTCAGTGAAAACAGTACCTTGGTTAGTGCGCTCGATAAATTACTTTGTGGGCAGATATTATCAACTTCAGCATTAAGTAAAGCAGCTAATTGCTGACGAAAGTTGTTCACACTAGATAACCAATGCGGCCAAGGCTCAGTTTGTTGCTGCCAAACATCAAAGTATTGCGCTTTAAAATGAGCTTCAGTGCCTTTAAAGGGCAGGCCAACTGAATGGCTAAGAAAGTAATTTTCCTGCTGTTTCGAGCTTAAATACTGTTGTGTTTGTAATAGAGATGCGCGAGTCATTATTCTTCATTACCGTTAATTAAATGACGTAAAATGCACATATCGTCATAACGTGTTGGGATATCGTCGCGCTTGCTGGCACATCTTAAGTCTTTTAATTTTTCTAATGAGGCGAGTAATACCGGTAAAGGTGGACCACTGGCGGTAATACTGGCCATGGCTGCAGGTGGTTCATTCACTGCCATTTGACTAATAAATCGTTCCACTAATTGCTGATGATGCTGTGATGCCGCGCGGCCATGAAGCTGGCAAACATCAAGAAATAATTTGCCATTGTGTTGAAACCAACTACTAGTGGTTTGTGTTTTTTCTGTTTCTAGTAAGGCATCAAGTAAACTTTTTCTGCGCATGCAATCGCGCAAAATAGCTTGTTCTTCTGGCATCATAAATAGGAATTTATCAACTAATATTTGCGAGTAGTAGGGGTCTTGTCCTTGGCAGAGGCCAAGTAATAAATCAATGACATTTATACCGGCAAAGTCACCTGCATTTGCACCGCGATAAACATTTTGACCTACACGATAAGGTTTATAATAAGGGCGAACACTGTAAAAAAATCGCTGGGGATTTAAACACTTAAACAACATGTCGTTATGTAGAATTACATCATTAAGCGCTTGTTTAGCAACGGTAAGCATATCAGCAGCTAGCGGATGAGAAATGCCCATAGGCAGTAGTTTTAATAAGGCATCAGCGCAGCGTTTATATCCTAAAATACCGCGGGTATTGTAATCAATAAATAACAGCTCGTCGTCAAGGCTGGTAAAGCTTTTAAATTCACCATTTATTGCGCTATTGTGGGTGGTTAAATGGCTGGTGGAGAAACGTGGTGTTACCCCAAGTGATGCGCCAATTTGCAGGGCAAGGGCGGAGGCTTCAACTAATGGTGATTTTTTTTCGCGCGAAGGCTCGGTTATTTCATGGCGACGACAGGCGGCCATATATAAACCAACATTGCCTAAGAGGTCATAACCAGATTCAAAACCGTTATCGGTATTACCTTCTTTTAAAACATCGCCGATTAGTAAACGGCCCGTTTCGGTTAACTTATTAGTTACCGGCTTGGTCAGCTTGGGTTGCAGGTGAACATTGCTACGATCTTCTTGAGCAAAGTAAATATTGTCTAGTTCAGTATTAAGCGCCTTAAATTCTGTTCTGATCCAAAGGTCGAGTGCTTTTACTGTGTCGGTTTGGTTGCTGCTGTGCATTAAAGCTCCTGAGCTACGCCGCGGTTGCCATTGAATAAAACGATGACCGCGCTCAGCGACTATTATTATTGTTAATTTTGTTTAGCTAATTAATTCTACGGCTATTTCATTACTAAAATCATGCCTCTTAATAAAACACTCTGTTGTTCATTAAATCAAATTTTCAAAAATTGTACGTTTAGCTAAAAATTGATTTTTTGCACAGAAAACTTTCCGCCAATATTTACACTAGAGCTAAATTTGCAATTGACCAATGTTAGATAAATTAAGCAAACGTTGCATAAACATTAATCAGGTATTAGGCATGTATTACTGATGTTAAAAAAGGTTGAAATGAAATAGCGTGAAAGCCATGTTTGCATACGGTAAACTCAAGCCACTTAAAAATAGCTAACTGTTTAAACACATGAACATTATTTTAGGCATAGATCCCGGCTCAAGATTAACCGGCTATGGCGTTATTAAACAAGAAGGCCGAGCCTTTACATATTTAGGTAGCGGCTGTATTAAAGCTATTGCGGCAGGTGATGATTTAGGCGCGCGGTTAGATACTATATTTGCTGGCGTTTCAGAGCTTATAATTCAATTTAAGCCAACCATGTTTGCAATTGAACAAGTGTTTATGGCGAAAAATCCTGACTCAGCGTTAAAGCTTGGCCAAGCCCGAGGCGCTGCAATTGTGGCCGCTACGCAAGGCGGATTAACTATCGCAGAATATTCAGCTCGGCAAATTAAGCAATCAGTAGTTGGCACCGGCGCTGCCGATAAAAGCCAAGTTCAACATATGGTGAAATCTATTTTAAAACTACCTGGTACGCCGCAAGCGGATGCTGCCGATGCTTTAGCGGTGGCACTTTGTCATGGTCATAGTCATGAATATTTAGATAAATTAACAGGGCAAGCAACCAAAATTGTTCGTAGAAGGTTACGCTAGTTGCTCGCTATTTTAGGTAAAGGCTAATAAAGCGAGCTTGAATACTTTACTGTATAAATATCTAGTGGTATTGTGTGGCAAATAATCATTATTGTTAGGTTTAAGTTGTGATCGGTCGTTTACGCGGAATATTAATTGAAAAAACTGCCCCAGAAATTTTAATGGAATGTCATGGAATTGGCTATGAAGTTACTATGCCAATGACAAGTATTTATGCATTGCCAGAGCTTAATCAAGAAGCGATTGTTTACACGCATTTTGTTGTTCGTGAAGATGCGCAGTTACTTTACGGCTTTGCTAATAAAGTAGAGCGTCGGTTATTTCGCTTATTAATTAAAGTTAACGGGGTTGGCCCTAAGCTTGGATTGGCGATATTATCAGGCATGTCTGCCGACCAATTTGTTAGCTGCGTGATACATGATGATTTAACCACTATAGTTAAAATTCCAGGAGTGGGTAAAAAAACCGCTGAGCGTTTATTAATTGAAATGCGCGACCGCTTAAAAGATTGGCAAGGTGATATTCAAACCCCTGCAACTGATGCTATGCCGATAATGTCATCGGGTGACTTAAGCTTCGCTAATGATAATAAAGGTGATGCCATTAATGCCTTAGTTTCACTTGGTTATACCAGTGGCCAAGCTGATAAAGCGATTAAAGCGGTATATCAACAAGGTATGAGCAGTGAAGACTTGATCCGCGATGCCTTAAAGTCGATGATTTAGTGTAAGCGGTAACTGGTTAAATAAATAGTTAAATAATTTCAAAAATAGTTTCATAAGTAGCTTTATAAATACTTTTATAAGTAGGTTTAAAAATGATAGAAGCCGATCGCCTGATCCAGCCAGTTGCCACCATTGAAGATGAAGGTGTTGACCGAGCTATTCGCCCGAAAATGTTGGCAGACTATAGAGGGCAAGATCATGTTAAACAGCAAATGGAAATATTTATTCCTGCGGCCAGAAAGCGTGCTGAGCCATTAGATCACCTACTTATTTTTGGCCCGCCAGGCTTAGGTAAAACCACATTAGCTAACATTGTTGCCAATGAAATGGGCGTGAATATTCGCACCACTTCTGGGCCGGTATTAGAAAAAGCTGGCGACTTAGCCGCTTTGTTAACTAACCTTGAAGAAAACGATGTGCTATTTATCGATGAAATACATCGCTTAAGCCCTGTGGTTGAAGAAGTGCTATATCCGGCGATGGAAGATTATCAACTTGATATTATGATCGGTGAAGGCCCAGCAGCGCGTTCGATTAAATTAGACTTACCGCCGTTTACCTTAATTGGCGCAACCACGCGAGCAGGCGCATTAACTTCACCACTTCGTGACCGCTTTGGCATAGTGCAGCGTTTAGAGTTTTATAAAACCTCTGATTTAACTGAAATCGTTAAACGTTCAGCACATTTCCTTAATTTAACCATCGACGAGCAAGGCGCTTTTGAAGTGGCTAGACGCTCTCGTGGCACCCCAAGAATTGCTAATAGATTATTGCGCAGAGTGCGTGACTATGCAGACGTGAAAACTTCAGGCATTGTTAACGCACAAACGGCTGAAAAAGCATTAACTATGCTTGAAGTTGACGGTGAAGGTTTTGACGTAATGGACAGGAAAGTATTAGAAACCATTATTCATAACTTTAACGGTGGTCCTGTTGGCTTAGATAATGTTGCCGCCGCTATTGGTGAAGAGCGTGAAACTATTGAAGACGTAATAGAACCGTTTTTGATTCAGCAAGGCTTTTTACAACGTACCCCTCGTGGTCGGTTGGTAACCGATCGTGCTTACCAACACTTTGGTAAAATTAGGTTAACTAAAGATTAACACCAGTAGTAAAGTGTCATAAATTATAGGTTGATGATTTATTGAGGGAAATATTATTGTATTGAAATTATCGAGTATTTTGTTGACATAAAACAACAACTTTAAACAGCTCTTAACATAGTTTAGGTGTAATGTTTACTTCATCGAGATAGATTATATTTATTGCCTTAGGAGTTGTTATGTTACAACAAAAAACTGATAAATTACCTTTAGTTTATTCATGTTCTGGTTGCTCTAATATCGCTCAATTAGCGAATCAAGTAGCCATTGAATTAGATCGTGAAGAAGTAGCCGAAATGTCATGTATTGCCGGTGTTGGCGGTGGTGTTCCTCCTTTGGTAAAAAATGCAAAATCAGGTCGAGATATTATTGCACTTGACGGCTGCCCACTACAGTGTGTTAAAAGCTGCTTAGACAAGCATGAAGTTACCTCAACTCAGCATTACATATTAACTGACTACGGTATTAAGAAAAAATATCATATGGACTTTGCAGCAGACGATGTTGTTAAGATCAAAACTCAAGTAATTGAAGACATCCAAAATCAATAACTAAGTAGTTATATAGTAATTAATAAAGCAGGAACATTTAATATGTTTCCTGCTTTTTTTGTTTTTAGGCTTTACAAAAACTTCAGTCAATAATAACTATTAGTTTTAGCTCTTTGTTTATATTTATCTGCTGGTGAGTAAAATTTAGATAAAAAAAAGCCCGTGCAACAAAGGCACGGGCCAACTTAGATACAAGTTGATAGAAGGAAGTCATGATAAAACAAAGGGTAAAACAGCGAGCAGTAAACAATGTTTACTAATCAATTGGGTAATACAATGATAGGGAACTAAGTTATCAAGGTCTTACTCAAAACTTGCAGCTATTTTACTGTGCTGATCGGATCAGTACAAACTAAAAAAAATACCTTTTCGGATTAGAAAAACTAATGTGAATGTGAGGTACTCAATACTATTCTTAAATTATTACAAATAAAACACACAAGTTAGTGCTGCTAGGCTTGTTACTCGTATGTACAATCTATTATCATAACCGCACTGCGAATGCCCGTTATAGAAAACAACTTGATGTCGAAGCAAACTAATCAATACTCTGTCAGAGTTTATTATGAAGATACCGATGCCGGTGGTATCGTTTTTTATGCGAATTATTTGAAATTTTTTGAACGAGCTCGCACAGAAATGTTGCGAGAGTTAAATGTGCATCAGTCATTCTTTTTAGAACAAAACATTGGTTTTGTGGTCAGAAAGGTTGAAATGGACAATCTTGCTTCAGGAAAACTCGATGACTTACTTAACGTAACCACCACAATCACTGAACTTAAACGGGCAAGTTTGCGTTTTTCACAACAAATTACCAACCAAGATAATAAGCTACTTTGTACGGCAAGCGTATTAGTAGCCTGTGTTAATTTAGCGCGCGCCAAGCCGTGCGCTATTCCTCAAGCGATATTAGGAGCATTTGAAAGTGCCAGCTGAAATTTCGATTTTTGATTTATTTTTACAAGCCAGTTTATTAGTTAAGTCAGTAATGTTGATTTTATTAGGCTTTTCTATTGCTTGTTGGACCATGATTGTTCTGCGCAGAAAAGTACTCAATAACGCCCAACTACAATTACAAGCCTTTGAAGATAAGTTTTGGAGTGGTGCTGACTTAAGCAAACTTTACAGTGAAATCTCAGCCAGACCACATGTTGACGGTATCGAAAGCCTATTTCTAGCTGGCTTTAAAGAGTTTGCCCGTTTACGTAAAAGTAATATTGGCTCTCCGCAAGTAGTGGTTGACGGTACTCATCGCGCCATGCGCGTAGCGCTTTCTCGTGAAGTTGACGCCCTTGAAACGCATTTACCTTTTATGGCAACCGTAGGTTCTATTAGCCCATATATCGGTTTATTCGGCACTGTTTGGGGCATTATGAATTCATTTATTGCCCTTGGCGCAGTTGAACAAGCCACACTTGCTATGGTAGCTCCGGGTATCGCGGAAGCATTAATCGCAACCGCTATGGGCTTGTTTGCCGCAATTCCGGCTGTAATGGCATTTAACCGTTTTAGTCATAACGTTGAAAAACTTGAAAATAGTTACGGCAACTTTATGGAAGAATTTTCTAGTATCTTGCAACGTCAAGCGGCTGTTGAGCAGCAATAGTCACTTTTGCGTTAGTTAATATTAGGGGAATTGCATGTATACACGCGTAAGACGCAGAAAAGTAGCTGAAATCAATGTTGTACCTTACATTGATGTTATGCTAGTTTTGCTGATAATTTTTATGGTAACCGCACCGCTTATTACCCAAGGGGTAAAAGTTGACTTACCAAAAGCAGACGCTGAGCCGTTAGATAAAGACAGTAAGCCACCTTTAGTTGCCTCAGTTGATGCCGAAGGTAATTATTATTTGGCTGTTGGCACCAGTAAAAATGAGCCAATGTCAGCAGAAGAAGTAGCAACCCTAGTGGCTGCACATTTAAAAGTTGAACCAGAAACACCCGTTGTAGTAAATGGTGATGGTGCAGTGTCTTACGATGCCGTTATCCAGCTCATGGTGCTTTTACAACAAAAAGCAGGTGTTCCCTCGGTTGGCTTAATGACCGATTCAGTGGAGAAATAATTAGTGGACCAGAAGTATACTTCAGCACTTGCCGTAAGTATTGGCCTACATTTAGCGTTAGCTTTTGTTTTATTCTTTGGTGATTTTACCAATGAGCATAAAGCGACTCCCACACCTACGGCTCAAAAAATGGAACCTATTCAAGCCGTCGCCGTTGACCGTTCAAAAGTTGAAGCCCATGTTAAGCGTCTTAAAAAAGAAAAAGACGATGCTAAAGCTAAAGAAAAAAAACGCATTAAAGACTTAGAAGAGCGTGCCGCTTCTGCTAAAAGAAAACGCGCTAAAGAACAGCAACGTATTAAAGACTTAGAAAAACAGCGTAAGAAAAAAGAACTGGAAAAACGTAAAGCTGACGACGCCGCCAAAGCCTCAAAAGCTAAAGCTGACGCTGCAGAAAAACAACGTAAGAAAAAAGAACTTGAAAAACAAACGGCTGAAAAAGCGGCTGCTGACGCCAAAGCAAGGCGCTTAAAAGAAGAAGCTGCCACTAAAAAAGCGGAAGAGTTAAGAAAAAAACAAGCCGCAGAACGCAAACGTAAAGAACAAGAAGCGAAAGAACGCGCCCTTGAAGAGCAAATGTTAGCTGAGCAAATGCAAGCTGAAATGGCTGAGCGACAAAAAGCGCGTAGTAAGCAAGTGATGAGCGAAATTGACCGTTTTACCGCGTTAATTACCCAAACAATTCAGCGTAACTTATTAACAGATCGCGACACAATGGAAGGTAAGTCTTGTAAATTAACCATAAGTCTTGCACCATCAGGCTTTGTTACTAATGTTGTGCCAGGTGTTGGAGATCGCACCGTATGTGCTGCTGCTAAAAACGCCATATATAAAGCAGGTACGTTACCGGTATCGAAAGACCCACAAGTATTTAAAGAAATGAGCACCATCAGTTTGACGGTTGTTCCTGAGTTTTAACCATTTATAAATGCTTAATAAGAATAACGTTTAAAGAAGAATGATATTTAATGAAGAATAATTTGAAAACAATAATGAAATTTAAATTACTACTGGTTTGTTTTTGTAGTTTTTTTTCCATTCAAGCAATGGCTACTTTAGAAATAGTTATAACTGAAGGGGTAAACGGTGCCCGCCCAATAGCGGTTGTACCGTTTAAATGGCAGGGCAGTGGGGTAATGCCAGAGCGTTTATCGAAAGTGATCAGTGACGACTTATTGCGTAGTGGTAAATTTAGCCCGATCAGTGAGTTCAAATACCCTCAAACACCTAATAGTGATGACCAAGTTGATTATGCTGCTTGGGCAAATGAAGGCGTTGAGGCAATTGTGGTTGGCTCTGTTAAAGAAAGCAGCGTTGGCCGTTATCAAATTCATTATCAATTAATTGATGTTATTCGCGGGCAAATTACTGGCGGTCAAAGCCAAATGCTGAGCAATGGTCAATTAGTTACAGCACAAGATCATGTCTTAGAAGATCGCACAATTGAAATTAGCGCAACCCAATTTCGCCGTTATGCACATCGTATCAGTGACGTTGTTTATGAAAAGTTAACCGGTACTCGTGGCGCTTTTTTAACCAAAATTGCTTATGTTATTGTTCGTGATCAAGAAAGCTATCCTTACCAACTTGTTATTGCCGACTATGACGGTTATAACGAAGAAGTGCTATTAAGTTCGAAAGAGCCGTTAATGTCACCAACATGGAGTCCTGATGGCAGCAAACTCGCTTATGTGACGTTTGAAAACAGACAAGCGCAAATATTTAGCATTGATATTTATACCAGTCAACGCACTATGTTAAGCACATTTAAGGGCATTAATAGCGCACCTAAGTTTTCTCCAAACGGGAAAGAACTTGCGTTAGTGCTTTCTAAAGATGGTAACCCTGAACTTTATGTGATGAACCTTGCTAGTAAAAAATTGCGCCGTATTACCCGTCATCGCGCTATTGATACAGAGCCAAGTTGGTCGCCTGACGGTAATTCATTGATATTTAGTTCAGAACGGGGTGGAAAACCACAGCTTTATCGCGTAAATTTAGTCGACGGTAAAATCAGAAGGCTAACTTTTGACGGTGAAATGAACCTAGGTGGTTCATTAACCCCCGACGGACGTCAGCTAATTATGGTTAACAGAACACAAGGTAAGTATCATTTAGCGAAACAAGAGTTAGACTCTGGACTTTTCCAAGTACTAACCAAAACCCGCTTAGATGAATCACCAAGCATTTCACCTAATGGTGGCATGATTATTTACAGTACCTTGCACAACAATAGGCAAGTACTAAGTTTAGTATCGGTTGACGGTCGCTTTAAAGCGCGCTTACCGGCACTAAATGGCCAAGTTAAAGCACCTGCTTGGTCACCATTTTTATAATAAATAAAACAGTATTTATTTTTAACTTTTATATGAATCATTTAAGGAATTCAAAATGCGCTTAAACAAAACCATGAAGGCTCTAGCCATTGCTTTACCAGTTCTAGCTATTTCTGCTTGTTCAACTACAGAAGAAGTTGATACAGGTACAACTACAGTAGAAACTAATGCTCAAATTGAAGCAAAAAAAGCGGCGGCTGAAGAAGCGGTACGTGTAGCTGCAGCAAAAGAAGCTGAAAAATTTGAAGAAGAAAAGAAACAAGCACAAGAAGCTTTACGTGCTAATAGCATCATCTATTTTGATTTTGATAAATCAACTGTAAGCGGTGAATTCGCTACTATTTTAGAAGCACATGCACAGTTTTTAAATGCTAACACTCAAGTTAACGTAGTTATTGAAGGTCATGCTGACGAACGTGGTACGCCAGAATACAACATTGCATTAGGCGAGCGTCGTGCAAAAGCTGTACAAACGTATTTAGAAAACATGGGCGTAACTAGTTCACAACTAACAACTGTTAGCTATGGTGAAGAGAAGCCATTAATTAAAGACCGTTCTGAAGATGCGTTTGCTAAAAACCGTCGTGCTGTTTTAGTTTACTAATTGGTAGATAAATGAAACTGAATAAAGTTTTATTTGGCTTAGGCTTAGCTGTTAGTGCCCCCGTGGTACTCGCGGCTAAACCCGCTCCCGTCATTGATGTTAGTTCACCTGCGGCGGTAACCCTGCCATCGCCAAGTACTACGTCGATCAGTAATAATTCGCCGGTGAGTAATACTATAGCCAATACGGCTCCTGTAAAAAGAGGCTCCGTAGCTGATCAACTAGCGAGTTTAGAACGTAAGCTTGATGCGAGAAATCGCGCTCAAGTGAATGTTCAACGCCAGCTAGATGAGTTGCAAAATGAAGTGAACGAACTTCGTGGCGTAACTGAATTGCATACCCATCAATTAAGCCAAGTGTTAGACCGTCAGCGTGAGCTATATCAAGAACTTGACCGTCGTGTGTCTCAAGCACTTAAACCTACTACTCAAGCCCCTGCTGCTATCAGTGTGAAACCTGGTCCTGTTAATACTCCAACGGTAAATTACAGTAGTGATTTAACCGAGAATGAAGCGTACGACCGTGCGGTTAATTTAGTATTAAAAGAAAAGCAGTATGAACAAGCAATACCTGAGTTTCGTGCTTTTAATCAAAAGTACCCGCAATCGAGTTATGCAGCAAATGCACATTACTGGTTAGGGCAGCTATTGTTTAATAAAGGCGACCTGGGCGAAGCTAAAAAAGAATTTACCGTGGTTGTTAATCAATTTACTGATTCAAGCAAACGTGGCGATGCAATGCTTAAACTTGCCATGGTTGAGCAAAAGCAAAATAACAATAGCCAAGCGGTTAGTTGGTATCGAAAGTTAATTTCAGAGTACCCAAGTTCAAGCGCAGCACAACTGGCAAAACCTAGGTTAGCAAGTTTAGCCCCTTAAAGTTGCTTATATATCTAGCGGTTTGTTCTCTTTTTACGCAAACGAGCTAGAAAGAGAAAAAAACTTTAATTTGTTGTTGCACTAAAAATTTTTATGAGTATTATATGCGGCGCGTCAGACGAGCAGTGTGACGAAGTACAAATGTCGGTCGTTAGCTCAGTTGGTAGAGCAGTTGGCTTTTAACCAATTTGTCGAAGGTTCAAATCCTTCACGACCGACCACTTTCTCTCTAGAGGTTTCTTCTTAAGAATAGTGGTTATACATTTTTGCGATATATCTACCATCGGTCGTTAGCTCAGTTGGTAGAGCAGTTGGCTTTTAACCAATTTGTCGAAGGTTCAAATCCTTCACGACCGACCACTCTTTTACTAGAGAAGTGGGTGAAAATAGAAATATCAAATAACAGTTTTAAACACTTTCTAACTCGTCATAGATAAGTGAATTAAGTAAAATATCTACCATCGGTCGTTAGCTCAGTTGGTAGAGCAGTTGGCTTTTAACCAATTTGTCGAAGGTTCAAATCCTTCACGACCGACCACTTTTTTTATCTCAGCTATTTTGAGTAAAGAAAGTAAATGAATTTGAAATCATAAAAGCCAAGGCTTTTAACCGTATAATCAAATTCAGGTCAAAGGTGCAAACCTTTATGACCGACCACTTTTTTTATTTCAGCTATTTTGAGTAAAGAGAGTAAATGAATTTGAAATCATAAAAGCCAAGGCTTTTAACCGTATAATCAAATTCAGGTCAAAGGTGCAAACCTTTA
>CANMXU010000043.1 GCA_947501935.1 uncultured Alteromonadaceae bacterium | reverse complement strand
AGATTTTGTCTGGAACTTAAAATCTGACCGTACATCCTGTACATCGACACTCATTCGCATCCATGCGATCGTGTCATACCGTACATCCTGTACATAAAGTCACCAAGTTTGCACGGGTGACTTTTATTTGCTTTTAACTTATTTGCTTTCAACTTATAGCTTCAAATCTTGCAGCTATTAACTACGTTAGCTAAATTTTGTAATCAATCACCTCGTAACCTAAGGCTTGAAGTTGAGGTTTAAGTACTGGCGCATTTCCTACTACCACCATCAGCATGTCGTCTAGAGTTAAGTGTTTCTTTGCTAAGGCATTAATTTGTGCTTTGGTAATGTTACTAACCACTTGTGCTTGTTGTTTCACAAATTCAGGGCTTAAGTTGTATTCTAAAATTTGTGCTAAAAAGCCTAATTTCGCTCGTGGTGTTTCATATTTAAGCGCGTCTTTTTGGTTAATAGCGTTACGCATAAAGGCGAGTTCTTCATCAGTAATACCATTTTGGGCGTAGTTTTTAATTTCATTGATAAATTCAACAATCGACTTATCAGTGGCATCGGCTCTAACCTCAGCGCTGGCGGTAAAGGTACCAGATAATTTGTCGCCGCTAAAAGATGAACGGGCGCCATAGGTGTAGCCTTTTTCTTCACGTAAATTTAAATTAATACGTGAATTAAAGGCGCCACCTAACGGGAAGTTCATCAATTTTGCTTGGTAGTATTCACCGGTAATATCATGGGTTAATGAACGCTTGCCAATACGAATGGCAGATTGTGCGGCGTTGTCTTTATGTACTAAATAAATAACGCCCATTTTGGTGTCAGGTACCGGTAGCTCAAGTGCGAGTTCTGGCCCTTTACCTTTTAATGCTGCTAGCGGCTGTAGGCTTTTGCTTAACTTAGCTTGGTTTAAGTTCGACACCGCAATAATTTTACTATTGGCAGGTTTTACATGGGTATTATAAAAGCTTTCAACATCGGCTAGCTGAATGGCTTCCAGTGATTTTTGGCTACCCGAGCTCGGCATGCTGGCAATATTGTCGGCATGTAATAATTCACTATAGGCGCGTGATGCTAAATATCCGGCATCTTTTTTATTGTTGATCACTCCTTGAATGGCATTATTTTTCAGGCGGTTAAATTCACTTTCTTTAAATGCGGGCTGCATCAGCTTTTCTAATACTAATGCCATGGTGCTATCAAGGTTTTTGGTTAAGGTATTCACGCTGACATTAAGGTATTTACTGCTGGCGTAAACGTTTATCGAACTGCCTAACATTTGCAGCGCTTTACTCATTTCTTCGGCGCTATGTAACTTGGTTGACTCATTCAGCATAGCCGCTAAAAGTGAGGCGATACCTGCTTGTTCTTTATTGCTGTAATAACGTCCGGCTGGAATTTTTAGTAATACGCTGGTGGTTGGTGTTTCTAAACTTTGCGTGGCTAATACGTCAATGCCATTGGCAAGCTGCTGTTGCCACATTTTCGGCACGTCAACGGCTTTGTTAGCGCCTGATGTTGGCATTATGCTACGGTCAAAATTATCTGTCGCTTTCCGCACTTGTAGCTTGTCGGCGCTGCTCGCTTCTTCAACAGGAATAGTGCGTTGTGCTGGAATGAAGTTATCTTTGGCGGCTACCAGCTCTGGCTTCCCATTTGGCACTACGCTCATAATTACCGCTGACTTACCTTTAATATATTGCTTGTATACACGCAGTACATCAGCTTTGGTAACATTGGCGTAACGGGCAATGTCTTGTTCAATATAATTTGGATTACCGGTAAAGGTTTGATTAGCAGCTAATTGACTCACCTTGCCGGAAACACTTTGCAAGCCAAAGATAAAACCAGCTTCCATTTGTGCTTTGGCTTTTAATAAATCGTCGTCTTCCACACCACGTTGTTCAAATTCTATTAAGCTGTCGCGGATCACTTTTTCAATATCGGCTAATGACTTTCCTGACGCTGGATGAGGCAAGGCAAATAAGTTAAATGTACAGGCTAATTCGGCACAAGGGTGGCTAACCGAAGATTGCACTGCAATTTGGTTTTTCACTAAATTTTTATAAAGTAGCGATGTTTTACCGCCACCTAAAATGGTTGAAAGTAAATCAAGTGGCGCTTCGTCTTCATGACGCACGGTTACTGTTGGGTACGACATATAAAGTAACGGTAAGTGCACATTATCTTCCATCGAAATATAACGGTCAGCGTCAAGTGTTACCGTAGGCTTTGCTGGCATGTTTACTTCAGGGCCTCTAGGAATAGAGCCGAAATATTTGTTCACCAGTGCTAAGGTTTGCTCTGCGTCAATATCGCCACCTATGGTTAAGGTGGCGTTGTTTGGGCCGTACCAACGTAAGAAGAAGGCTTTTAAGTCGTTTACATTCACCCGGTTTAAGTCTTCCATGTAACCAATTACAGGCCAAGAATACGGATGTCCTTCAGGATATAATGCTTGTGAAACACGCTCGTTTAAGCGGCCATAGGGGCGATTGTCAACCCGTTGGCCTCGTTCGTTTTTTACGGTTTCGCGTTGTACTTCAAATTTTTCTTGGGTTACTGCGTCAACTAAAAAGCCCATGCGGTCAGCTTCTAACCACAACATTTTCTCTAGTTGGTTAGCGGGCACGGTTTGAAAATAGTTAGTACGATCGGTATTAGTGGTACCGTTCATGCTGCCACCCGCTTCGGTGACTAATTTAAAATGCTGTTCGTCGGCAACGTTTTCTGAGCCTTGAAACATCATGTGTTCAAAAAAGTGAGCAAAGCCAGACTTTCCTATATCTTCACGGGCTGAGCCAACATGATAAGTAATATCTACATGCACCAGCGGGTCAGAATCGTCTTGATGGAGAATTAGCGTTAGGCCATTGTCTAATACATATTTTTGATAGGGAATGACGGTTTTATCGGCTTGAGGTTTTACGGCTTCAACAAAGCTTACTCCAGAAATTTTAGCTTCAGCAACGTTATCTGTAGCATTATTACTTGTTTGTGGGGATTGCTGACAAGCAGCAAGGCCAGCAAGTAATAGGGCGGTTGTCCATTTTTTCATGTAGTAACTCCGTAAATGAATAAGTGCGTTGGTTGGTATAAGGAAAGCTAAAAAGCATAAGGCTTTTTGTTGCTTTCCCCAACTGTTATTACCACCAATAGCTCAACTAATTTGTTTCAAAATGATTTTATAAATAATGGCTATAACAAGTCGATTTTTTGCCATGCGCCATCACTATGTTGTAATTGATAAAATGGCCAATAGTGGTTATCAACTCGCAGGGTGATCACACGAGCATTGTTGCTAAAGTCTAAGGTTTTTATTAATACTGATTCTTGATGGGCTTTACCTTTTACCGCGTTAACAAAGTCGGCGGTGGTGGTAATAGCTTGGCCGTCAATTTCAACAATGCGCTGCATTGCATACATACCATAACGGGTTGCTGGCGAGCCATAGCTGTAACTGGCAACATAAACCCCTTCAGCACTAACATTACCTTGTAATTGCGCGGCGCGATGTGGGCTGTGTAAATACAAGCCTGACCAGAAAAACACTTGTTCAATGTCGTTGCCATATAAAGGCGTAGTTTTTAACGTGGCGGTTTGCACCTTACCTTCGCTGAAATAGGTCACGTTAACTTCTGGCTGTTGGGCAAGTTTTTCAACATCACGAAAAGACGAAACTGGGGTATCGTTCACCGTTAATAAAATATCCCCACGTTTAAATACTGCTGCACTGGGTGAATTGGCAGCGACATTATAAATGGCGATTATTTTATCGGTGCTCGGATTGTGTGCTTGTAACTTAGTTATCCATTCGTCGGTTAAGCCCATTTGTAAGGCATCAACAGGAGCAAGTAAGGTCATATCAATATCGAAGGAATAAACTGGTTTTTTCGCGTTAACCAGTTCGATAAGTTCAGCTACATAGTCAATGCTAAGGCCTGCAGCTAAGCTAGTAATTTCTTTGCCGCTGTTATCGCTTTGCTCGAACGTAGCCCATAATGCGGTAACTTCATTTTTGGCGTTAACTAAAATACCGTCAATGACAGGGTTTGGATTAACCAAGTAAGTGACCTTGATATTTTTTTCAATAAATTGCGGCACATTAAATTGTTGCAACCACAGCTCATCATGGGTATCAACAAGTGTTTCTCGGTATTCAATTGCGCCGTCGTAATTCAACCCCATTTGTAATATTGGTTGGCCATTTTGCATAGGAGTTTTGCTGATGGTGATTTGCGCAACGGCGACATTACTAAGCTGTTCAGGTTGATAAGAAACTAGCGCTAAGTTATGTAAGGGATGAATATATTCAACTTTTCCGGTAACTTCTAAACGATTATTAAAAATTAATTTAACGTCGCCAAGCATACTAAAAACCACATTACGCTCAACCACTACCCAGCCTTTTTTTACATCAACAATTACACCCGTTCCAGAACGGCTATTATTGCCATTTCTACCTTGAATAGAATAAGGGCTAGTGAATTTAACATTCACCAAGGTATTGGCTAGTTCGTTATTTACAACAGCTGCTTGAGCGTTTAGCTGCGGTGACTTTTCCGCTTGTAGAGTGTCCTTTTGTTTCTCACACGGCCAATAGCCAAGTTCCACATTACGCTGGCAATAACTATGTTCAAACCAAGTACGGTTTATTTCAACTAAAGCATAGTTGGTGGTATTTGGGGTGCGAAAGTCAAAATAACGCAAATGCACTTTTTTGCCTGAAGGTATTTGGCTTAGTTGCTGGTGTAAGTCGGCAACGGTATTTATTTTAATGCCGTTAAACTCGGTGATCACACTGCGACTTGGCACACCCGCTTGGCTAAAGTCACTGGTAGAGCTTGAAACATACACCCCACTAATAGGTTTATTAAAGTGCCGCGCTTGTTGATACGACAAATTATGAAAAGTACTGCCATTAAATTTTAAGTACGCAGTAGGCGAGAGGGTTTCTAAGTCGTCCACTTTTACCGATAGTGACAGCTGCTGACCACGGCGTAATACCGAGATATTAATATTTTGATTCACATGATTATTTAACTGACTTTCAAGGTGAGAAAATTCCGCAATCGTTTGCTCATTTATGCTTAATAAAATATCGCCAATAGCTAAACTGTTGGCGGCACCACTTTGTGGAATAATAGCGCGGGCTACTAATAAACCTTTTAATTGGGGAAATTGTTGACGATATTGGCTAGCTAATTCTTCACTAAGACCTAAGCGCTCTAGTTCAGCATAAGGAGTTGAGTTAAAGGTGGTTTGAATGGTGCCGCGGGCAATTTTTTCATTTTTTTGTAATTTATTTAACGCCAGTTTTATTTTTTCTAACGGCAAATAAAAGGCATTTGCCGATTTGGTTTGGCTGCCGGCATTTAAAGCAACAGCTTCACCGCGAAGGTTAATAACCGGCGAGCCTGATGAGCCACCAGTTGAGGCGGTGGCTGCTTGAATATAAAAAATATTGAAGTCGTTATATGCGCCTTTACCATAGTTTGGTGCGCTGCGATCAAGCCGTGAAATAGTGCCGTCTAAAATAGAGATTTTTTGTCCGGCATCATTACCGATAATACGAATTTCTTGACCAACGGTAGGCTTTTTATCGCTTAGGGTGAACTCATGCGGTTTAAGATGTTTAATTTGGCTGGGCTGATATTTGAAAAAGCCAAAGTCGTGCACTGGGTCTATGTATAACGGGGTTAGATCAATTTCTTCGTTATTAATTAAAATTGCTTTTGCGGTAACTGGCCCTGGGCTTACCACATGGCGGTTGGTTAAAATAATGCCTTGCTTGGCATCCACAATAAAGCCGGTCGCATAAGTGCTGCTATTCCACTTACCGTCAAAGGCTATGGGCACATCAACCTGAATGCTAACCACGCCACTAGAAACTCGCTTAACGGTTTCATTCCAGTTTTTCTCTGGGTTTAAGTTCGCACAACTGGGTAACAGTACTAAGGTGGTTGTTGTCCAAAATAGTGCTAAAAATAGCGCTCTAAAATTTGTTATTGATATGCCTGATTTGAACATCCTTTTCCACCTTAAATAATAATTTTTACATAAATTTATGCATGAATTCATACATGTAATCGATTTAATCACAGCTACCTAAGTATTGAAATAGTTAAGCGTGGTGAATCAGTAAATAGCTTGAATTATTATCAAAAGATGAAGTTGTTCGAAGGGGAAAAGGGGCAGGAACAAAGGGTCGGTGACATTTAAAAAAATTGCCGCAATGTCATTTCTCACCGTAATAATCGAACCAATAAGGGTCTAGGTATAATATTTGTCACCGACCCTTTTTATTAGAATTATTATCAAAAGATGAAATTGTTCGAAGGAAAAAGGGGCAGGAACAAAGGGTCGGTGACATTTAAATAAATTGCGCAATGTCATTTTTCACCGTAATAATCGAACCAATAAAGGTCTAGGTATTATATTTGTCACCGACCTTTTTATCAGAATTATTATCAAAAGATGAAATTGTTCGAAGGAAAAAGGGGCAAGAACAAAGGGTCGGTGACATTTAAATAAATTGCCGCAATGTCATTTTTCACAGTAATAATCGAACCAATAAAGGTCTAGGTATCATATTTGTCACCGACCCTTTTTATTATTTAAATAAATTGCCGCAATGTCATTTTTCAAAGTAATAATCGAACCAATAAAGGTCTAGGTATTATATTTGTCACCGACCCTTTTTATTAAATAAGTGCTATTTTGCTTGGTAGCGATATTCATTACCCAATGCAGCACCTTGGCTACCATAAGTGTCTAAATTTCGACAAATTTCATTAATCGACGGCCAACGTAATAAACACCAGTTGGGTGCTAGTAATACTTCTTTGTGTGCGGTGGCTGATACGCGATGGAAAATAATATTTTTCGGGGTATGGCGAATAAGTTCACCAGCAATGGCGCCATATCTTTCCATTGATAAAACATCGATTCTATTTGCCTGCCACGCTTTCGCCATGGTTGAACCTTGAACTATATGCAAAGGGTGAATTTTTAAGCCAGCAACGGGGTGTTTCAGCACCTGCTCTAAAGTGTGCATACTTTCTTCTAACTGCTCACCTGGTAAGCCGACAATAAGATGGCTACATACCTTGATGCCGTATTTGGCGGCGCGCTCTACCGCGTCTTGATAAGCGGAAAATTGGTGACCACGATTAATGCGCTTTAAGGTTTTATCACTGGCAGACTGCAAGCCAAGTTCAAGCCAAACCTCAAAGCCTAAATCAACGTACTCTTTTAATAATTGTAAAACTTCATCAGGTACACAATCTGGCCTTGTACCTACACATAAACCAACAATATTGGCTTCTGTCAGTGCTTGTTGGTATTTCTGTCTTAATACTTCAACTTCTTGATAAGTGCTGGTATAGGCTTGGAAATAGGCTAAGTATTGAGCTGATTTTTTACCATGTTCGGCTTTACCGCGATTTAACTGCTCGGCAATAGTCAGTTGATTTTGTGAAGGGTTAAATGATTCAACATTACAAAAAGTACAACCGCCACGCCCTAAAGTACCATCGCGATTAGGACAAGTAAAAGCCGCATTAATGGTGAGTTTTTTAATGCGTTGTTGGTATTTTTGTTTTAAGTAAACACCAAAGGTATTTACGTAGTGATCTAATTGCATAGGCAGACTTATTTCAGGCTTGAAAGCGGTTTTATTCTGCGGTTATTTTAACGGATAAGGCGGAGTTAATTGACGGTGAAAATGTGTTCTATTTGATCGAAATATGGTTGAAGTGAAAAATATTAACGTATTCTTCTTTAAATATAAAAAACGCCCAACTGATGTTATTCAGCTGGGCGTTTAACTCTTAGTCTAATAACACTTTGTAATTAATTGGACCTTATGGTTTCTTTGTTACCGTTACCGTAGCAGCGGTTGGGTTAGGACCATTTACTGTGAAGATATAAGTGCCAGCTTCTGCAATGGTTAGGCTCAAGTTACTTTGTGAACCTTGTACTAATAATGCAGCTGAACCTATCGTCACGGTATTGGTTTCGCCAGCGCCCATATTGATATCACTCCAGTCAGCATCAGCTACTTTAAACTCATAGGTTTCTGCGTTTAAGTCAATTTCAACACTGTAGCTGCTATTACCTGCGTAGGCTAATTCATCTACTGCGCCCCAGCCATTCATTGCGCCTTTTACAAAAATAGGTGTACCGGCGTACATTTCTGCTTGGTAAATGGCCAATGTTGGTTCGGCCAAATCTGAAACATCAACATAGAAGGTATAATCACCCGCTTCAGTAAAAGTCATGCTGAAGTTGTCGTTGCTGCCTGAAAGTAAAGACATTACCGCGCCTTCAGTCACTAATTCATCAGCTGAGTTAGCGCCTAAATTCACCGTAGACCAATCACCTGAGGCAATTTTAAAGGAATGAGTTTCAGCACTAATAGTAAAGGTACCTTGGTAAATACCGCCACCAATATGCGTCATCAGGTCTGTTTCACCCCAACCATTCATACCGCCACGTAAAAATACCGGGGTGCCAACAAACGGGTCGTCATTAGTTACTGTTAACGTTGGTGCAGCAGTATTAGAAGCATCAAGTTCAAAAACATAAGTACCGTCAAGGGCAATGGTAATGCTTAGGTTGTCGTTACTGCCTGGTAATAACGTAAAGGTTTCACCTTCAGTTACTTCACCGCCGGTACCTGGTGCGCCTAAGTTAACTGTTGACCAGTCACTTGAAGCAATTTTGAAGCCGTAGCTATCAGCAGTTAAGGTGATTTTTGCTTGGTAAATACCATCGCCTTTATAAACTAAGCTGTCAACTTCACCCCAGCCGTTCATGTCGCCACGAACTAATGGCACAGTATCACCGTAAGGAACAACATCAGGTGCACCAGCGGTGGCATAGGCAGATAAACCAGTACCTTGTGTTTCACCTTGGGTTTTAACAAATACCGCGGTGGTTAATGCTGGAACTGTGAAGCTACCGTCGTCTTCATTAAAGCTTGCGCTTGCTACGGTAGCATCTACAGAATTTGCTAAACTTGGGTGTAAGCTAAAACCTGCTGCGGTAGCTACTGCGTGTGTTTGCTCACTGTCACTGCCGTTAACAACCACAACTACCGCATCGTAATTTGCATCTAAATCGGCAAGTTCGCTGCCGTCATCAATGCTCATTACAATTAAGCCCTGCGTTTGGTTTTTGCCAATATTGTGGAAACCAACACGGCTGATAATGTCTTCAGCGGTAGTTAACCTAAATAATGGGCTAGCAGAACGAATAGATAAAAATTCGTTAAATACTGATGAAGCGAACATCATTTCACTCGCATAAACTTGCGCTTCTGGCGTGGTGGCTAAATGTGTTAATGCGTTGTCATCGCGACCGCCTTTATCGATAGGTAGACCTTTGTTCCAGTTATTATCTGTTAGGGTAAAATCAACTAAGTTGTACCAGTCGCCGGCATCATAGGTATTTCTATCTAATGATTTAGAGCGTAAGAAGTCACCACCCAGTTGTAAAAATGGAATACCTTGAGAAAGCAATACAATTGACTGAGAAACGTTTTGTGCACGTACTCGTTCATCGGTACTCATGTTTTTATCAAGGTTAAACTGTAATTCATCCCATAAAGTTTCGTTATCGTGTTTTGAGATGTAATTGATAATGTCAGCAGGGTCTTTGGCATACATTTTTTTGCCAAAAGCACTGCCTTGGGTATCAGAGCCGCCTGAGGTTTTTAAAATATAGTCAGCTAATGTACCCGCCATACCAAACCTAACAATGTCTTGTTGGAATAGCGCATCGTCTGAAGCTTCGTTTTTAAATAAACCAGCGTCTCTTACACCATCACGTAAACGGTCGTTGAAGGTACCCATTTCAGTGCCAGCCATGTTTTCTTGATCGGCACGTTCAAAACCGCGACTGTCTTTATACCAACCTTCACCGTAGAAATGATTGTCAGGGTCAATGGCTTGTACAGCATCACGCGCGGCTAGCATTTGTGCTTTTGAACCTTGGCTCATAATGTCGAAACGGAAACCGTCAAATTGGTATTGTTCGGTCCACTGCTTCAGTGAATCAACCATCAATTTGTCCATCATTTTGTGCTCAAGTGCCGTATCGCTACAACAGGTGCTGTTTTGCACTGAACCGGTGGTCACGTCACGACTATGGTAATAACCCGGGACAATTTTATCTAATACCGAGTTATCCCATAAACCGGCTGAGTTGGTATGGTTATAAACAACATCTAAGACCACACGTAAACCAGTGTCATGCAAACCTTTGATCATCGCACGCATTTCTTTGATGCGAGTTACGCCGTCAGGATTTGATGCGTAAATGCCGTCTGGTACATTGAAATGCTTAGGATCATAACCCCAGTTGAAGCTGTCGTAGTCTTGGATAATGTCCATTAACTTCGCAGCATCGTTAGTTGAGCTGTCGTAACTTTCTAATACCGTGCGTAGCGTTTGATCATCAATGCCTTTGTAACAAGGCTCTGCTTCAAAGTTTTTCTTACATAGCTCTAACACTGTGCTGTCTAAGTCAATAATATTCGCGGCATCTTCATCAATGGTGGCAATATCGTTAGCAGGCAACATATGAAAATGGGTTAGACCATTGTCAGCTAAGGTTTTTAAATGCTGCATTGGCGCAGAATCAAGTTCTGTGAAGGCGAGGAATTTACCGCGATTCTCAACACTAGTGCTTTCATCATTAATACTAAAATCACGAATATGACCTTCGTAAATTACTGCGTCTTCGTAATTCTCGATAGTTGCAACTGTGTGGTCTTGCCAACCTTCAGGCTGAAGATCGTCGTCAGCTAAGTTAACAAACTGCGAGTAAGTGCCGTTAGTTGATAAACTTACTGAGTACGGGTCGGTGCTTTCAATTAACTCAATTTCTTGATTTTGATGATGATAAAGGCTTAATTCAAAGCGGTAGAATTGACGATCTAAACTGGCATCACCTTGATAAGACCAAATACCGGTAGTGCTGTCTTCGGTCATTGCATGAGAGGCAGTTTCTTCTTTTGCGGCGTTATACACTTTTACGTTAACGCTTTGCGCGGTAGGCGCCCAAACCGATACCGACACCATGTCGTTTTCATAGACTACGCCTAAAGTTGCTTCATCAGCATCGGCCTCACCTTTGGTATATAAGTCGTCTAAAATAAGATCGGCTTGCACGTAGGTTGCTGCAATAGTTGCCCCTTCAGCATCATAACCGACTAAAACTAATTGATTTTTAGCAATAGCTTTTGCTTCTTCAGCGGTTAAGTTAACGCTGTAGGCAAGCCAGTCAGCAACAAGTGGTGCAGCCGCTTTTTGCTCATCGGTTAAATCAACAGGCGTTAGTTCAAGTGCCGTGCCGTTAATAGCGTCATTGTTTTCTGCATCTGCCGCAATGCCAGCAGTGGCAGAGTGGTGTAATTTTACTGAAGCTAAATTTTCAGCATTCCAAGTAAAGGTATTGGCGTCAATCCAGTGGGCGGCAAAGTCAGTAATTTGCAATGCTGGCTCACCAAATGATGCAACCGGAAATTCAAATACTGAAGCCTTGCCAGTGTATGTAAAATTCATGCGTTGATAGGTGTCATCGGCTTGTTTAAGAGGCATTTTAAAGTTGCCGCCGCCAAATTCTTTACCTGCGTCATCAGTACCTTTATGAATGATGAAATTACCACATTCATTAAAGTCTTCTTTTAAATTTACTACCCAATAAGCGCCATAATTAGGGTCAATAGCGGTATGAGATAAACCATTGCTCCAGCTTGCAGCTAATGAGTCATCAGCGTAGGCATCACATGTAGGATCGTTCCAGTTATGTACCTTGTATTCATTATATTCGCTTGGGTCTGCGCCTGCGCCACGATTATAATAAAGTACTGCTTGGTTTTCTGTAGGGAAGAAAACTGGAACGGGTGCATTTGGGTCAACGCCGACGATGCATTTCTCATTTAAAGCATCGGGCACGGTTGGTGCGTCACACTGAATTGGTTCGGGGGCAATACAACTTTTACCTGCGGCATCAGGTACCATAGGCACGTCACAGGTTAATAAGGTTTGGCCTGGTTCGGTGGCATCACTGCCGCCGCCACAAGCTGATAAAATAAGGCCAAATAAAGCAACGGTGATTAATTTTACCATTGCCGCTGTTTTTTCTCGGTATATTGACGCCAAGGTATGCTTAGCAGTCAGATTTTTGATTGTGTTCATATTAATTACTCTCTCTAACTGCGTTTACAATGAATAGGTCATGCCTAAGAAAAACTGACGACCAAAATATTGTATGGTGCCGGTTTGCGCGGTTTCGCCGAAATAACTTTTTGTTGGTTCATCGGTCAAGTTATTTACTTGAAAAACCACACCTAGGTTGTCGTTCACTTGATAAGACGCTTGGTAATCAACCACGGTTTCACCGTCATAATTCACCGTTTGTGCTTCAACAGCGACTTGTTCAGATACAAATTCGTCGCGATAACGCACACTCATGCGAGTTTCAAAACCTTCGTACTCCCAAAACAATGTGGTTTGAATAACGTTTTCAGATAAGCCCGGTAATGAAATTGGTAGATCTTGCTGACCAATAGATGATATTTGCTGAATTTCACTTTGGGTATGTGAATAACTGGCGTCAAAACCTAAGCCAGACCATAGTTCAGGTAAGAAAGAAAATACTTGCGTATAACCGAGTTCAATACCGCGAATATAGCCACCTTCTTGGTCATTAAAAGCAGTTTCAAAGTCGCCATTTCTTACTTCTAATGGTATGCCGCTCAATGGGTCTTCGTAAACATCAGGCACTGCCATGCCATTGCCAGCAAAGTCAAAATTAGTGAATGTATGAGTAATAACCCCTGCGGATTCGATGTCTTTATAAAATACAGCGGCGATAAGCTTACCGTCAGTTTCGGTAAAGTACTTCTCGTAAGAAAGGTCATATTGGTTAGCATAAAAAGGCTTTAAATGTGGGCTGTTTTTCGCCTGACCGCTAACTTCGGCATAACTGCCAGCATCGGTATTCACGACATTAATATTAAAGCTAGAATTTGACGCTAAACGCTCAATATTTGGTCGGCTCATTACTTTTGCTGCGGCAAAGCGCAATTGATCGCTGTCAGTTAATTGAAAGTTTAAATTTAACTGTGGCAGATAGTCTCTATAGGTATTACTGACTACTGTTGGGAAGTAACGTTGGTTAATTAGGCCAACTTCGTCAGTAATTAATTGGGCGCCTAAATGTGCGTTAGGAAACTCAATGGCATTGCCATCAGCGTCTTTAATCGGTTGACCGTACTGGTCGAATTGATTACTTAAGCCAACATCTTGTAATGACGTTGACGCTTGCGTGGTTTCTACCATGCGCACACCAATATTACCGGTAACAGGAATACCTGCTACTTCAGTATCAATATTAGCCATTAAATAAATAGATAAAATATCTTCAAATACTTTTCCACTTTCTTTCATGGTCCAGTCTGAAGTTTTACCTATTTCAGCACCGTTAATCACGCCACTGGCTTTATCACCCCAAGTTTGCACTGGCTGTGGGCGGCCTTCTGGGAACCAAGCATCTAATACTTTGTCTTGATCAAGGGCTAAGTAACTTGGGAAGTAAGAAAAATCACCTTTCCAGTTAACCACTGTGGCCATGTCGTCAGTAATTTTTAATGGCGCTTCTAGGCTATTTAAACTACTGTCACTACCGTATTCAAACACTGAACGGTCATTGCTATATTCACGCTCTGAGTAACGAGCACCAACTTCAATTGACGCAATATAGTCGTTATCTAAATCGTAACTTAAGTCTAAACGAATCGCGTTAACTTCATCAGAGTTCACATAAGGGTAAATACCATATTTACTGACCATCACTTTATTGATATCAGTAAAAGCATCGGCTTGATTAAGAGATATATCAGGTAAGTCTAAGCCATGTAATAAGTAACTCATTGATATATTGCTGTCTAATTCTGGAGATTCAGCGTTAGCATCTTCAGCTACGAGTGCCCAAATTAAGCCATTTTGAAATTCGCTGCTTGCCGATGAGTGCGAGAGGTCAATATTTAAGTTTAAACGGTCGGTCACTTGCCAATCAGCATTAATGCCAAAGCTTTGCACTTCATCAACGTCGGAATTATCATCATTAACAATTTCAACACGTGCCGCGCTGTTTGAGGTACGATTAAAGGTGCCGCCAACCATAGAGTTTCCAGCTATAATTGGATTTGCGAACGACGATTGTTCACCTTCAAACTTTACCCGAAAACCACGAGCAAATTCTTCTGAGGTAAACTTAGAATAAAAGCTATCGGCTTTTAATCTGAAATTATCTGTCGGTTGCCATTCAAGGGTTGCCATAAAGCCATCGCGGGTTTCTTCGCCGCCTTTATGTTGCATTTCAAAACCCTCACTAAGGAATTCTTCATGTAGATGTATGCCGTTTTCTTTGGTTGGACCGTTGGTATCGTTTTCTAAAAAATCAACATCACGTAATTTGTTATAACCTAAACCAACGAATTGCGCAGTTGCGCTTGGCTGGAATAAACGCGCATATCCTAAAGCTACACCAACACTATCATCAGCAAATTTTCCTTGGTAAGACACGCTAAAGCGATGACCGGTTGAAGTAGCATCTGGTACATCAGCCGCTAAATCGTTGTACATACCGCGAGCATTTACGTTAAAGGTATGCTCTTTGTCATTTTTAAGCGGGCTTGCTGTGGTTAATTCAACCGTACCAGCAACACCACCTTCAATATGTGAAACTTTAGGTGATTTATAAATTGCTGCTTGCGATATTAATTCTGACGGGTATTGGTCAAACTCAACACTTCGCTTACCGCCGGTTGATACCTGCTCTCGGCCATTTAATGTTGTTTGAACAAAACCGCCTGACATACCACGAATATTAATTTCGGCTGCTTGACCACCAGTTCTTACCGCCGAAACGCCGGGTAAACGGGTTAGTGCATCAGCCATTGAAACGTCAGGCAAGCTACCTAAGTCATCAGCGCTAAGCTGTTCGGTAACGGTATCTGCAAAACGTTTTTGATTGATCGATTGTATTAAAGAGCGGCGAAAGCCAGTAACTTCTATTACTTCAACTTCATCAGCTTGCTGTTCTTTGGTTTGTTCACCCTCTTGAGCATAGAGCGCTCCTGAGTAGGCAATTAAACCACAAGAAAACATAGCTAAGGTTAGCTTGCTTGGTTTAAATGTAGACATGTTTACTTCCTCTTTATCATCCATGAAGTTTTATATTTGTTCAGCAGTCCCACTGATCTTGTATGTTATGCATTTAATATATGAAGCAGTTCAAATAATAGATATGGTTTGCATACGTATTCATTATAGACTGCTTTTTAAGCAAATATGATTACTTGAGTGTTAGTTCTAGAGTAAAAAATCTAGTTTTTATTGTTTAGATAAATAAAGGGCTAGAGCTAAATTCTTCAGAAAATATAGCCACCAAAAACAAATGAAAAGAGTGAAATATATACACAAAAGCTAGCTTATGAATACGTATGTAATGCAGTGGTTTTTATGGTGAATAACTTGAAATGAAAGTACAAGATATTGGCTGAATACGTATGCAAGCACTCGTTTATTTTTTCAAATATCGCCATTATGTAAATCAGTTAAAAATTGCTTATGGTGTGTAAATGCGGTGTGTTGATAAAATAATCTCTTTAGCTTTGTTAGTGCTAACAAGTGCATGTTCTTCTGAGCAAGCAGTAACCAGCTCATTAAAAGTAAATGATGAAAGCAACAAAGCGGCATCAGCAAATATTGCAATAAATCGCACTAGCCTAGCTAAAGTATCAACAGACTTTTCAGCGCATTGGCTTAGTGAAAATATTATTTTAGTGCCAAAGCAATATGAACAGTTCAGTGCACAGTTGGTTAATAATAACGTTAATAAGCAAAGCTCGGCGTTAACTAAAACACCGACTCCTCAATTATTTGTTGAAAAATTCCCACATTTAAAAAGCTTTCAAGCTTTGCAGGTTAGCTTAAGTTCAGCGGAGATAAAATTGTGGTTAAAATCGCCATTAGTGGTGAGCTTTTCAAAAAATGGAAAGCTGGTACATACCGCCTATGTGCAAACGGGCAATGTGATTGATGATCTTTATACCTCAGGCAGTAATGATGCTAATGAAGTAACGGATTTAGGCGCAACTAAAACAGCTAATTCAATACAATTTAAATTGTGGGCACCAACGGCACAGAAAGTTTCGTTGTTATTATTTAAGCAAGATAAAACACCAGTCAAACCAGCTATTACCATGGTTGAAAATAGTCATACTGGGGTTTGGCAGGCGCTTTATAATGGGCCAGACAGGTTAAAAAGCAGTGAAGTTTTTTATCAATACCAAGTGGATGTTTATCACCCTAGCTCGAAAAAAATTGAATCGTTAATTGTTACCGACCCTTATTCATTAAGCTTATCTGTTAATAGTGAGTATTCACATGTAATAGATTTAGATGACAAAAATACACAGCCAAATGGTTGGCAGCAGCAAAATGTGCCAACGGTTGGCGCACCAGAAAACAATATCTTTTATGAAACTCATATTCGCGACTTTAGTGCCCATGATAATCAGTTAGCCAATGCTAATCATCGCGGCAAGTATTTAGCTTTTACTGAAGAAAGTAGTAACGGTATTAACCATTTAAAAGCCCTGCAGCAAGCCGGCATCAATAATATTCATTTATTGCCGAGCTTTGATTTAGGCACCATTAATGAAAATACTGATACGGTTATTGATATTAACAACTCAGTCAGCAAGGTTTGTCAGCATATTCAGGGTAAATCTGCCGAGCCAGTTTTAATAACCCTTTGCCAGAAAAAGCAGCAATATAAGCTAACAATTAAAGAATATTTAACTTCATTGCCAAATGATGAACGTCGTCAAGCAATTGTTTCAGCGCTGCGAGAAATAGACAATTACAACTGGGGCTACGACCCCTTTCATTACACAGTACCTGAAGGTAGTTATGCGTTAAACGCTGATGGCGCGGCGCGTATTATTGAATTTCGTCAAATGGTGCAAAGTATTCATCAGCTAGGTTTTCGAGTGATCATGGACGTAGTTTATAACCATACTCATCAAGCCGGTTTAGCCAAAACTTCAATTTTAGATAAAATTGTGCCCAATTATTATCAACGCCTTGACCCTATCAGCGGTGAAATTGCGCAATCAACTTGTTGTGATAATACCGCGACGGAACGAGTGATGATGGAAAAGTTGATGATTGACTCGTTAGTGGTATGGGCGCGTGATTATAAAATTGACGGTTTTCGTTTTGACCTGATGGCGCATCAACCCAAAGCGGCGATGTTACGTGCGCGCACAGCGGTACAAGCGGTTGACCCAGACAATTATTTTTATGGCGAAGGTTGGAATTTTGGCGAAGTAGCCAATAATCAGCGTTTTATTCAAGCCAGCCAGTTAGCGCTTGGTGGCAGTGAAATAGGTACCTTTACCGATCGCATGCGTGATGCGGTGCGTGGTGGGGCTTTTAATGCAACCGGCCAACAAATTCGCAAAAACCAAGGTATTGGCAATGGCTTAGGTACGCACCCAAATGAATTACAAAGTGCAGAATTAAGTCATTATGCTTTGATGATGGATCAAATTCGCATTGGCTTAGCCGGTAATTTAGCCAACTTTCCTCTGCAAAATAACCAAGGATTATTGGTGACCGGAAAAGACGTACCTTATGGCGACCAACCAACAGGTTATGCGCTTGACCCCGCCGATACTATTAATTATGTCTCAAAGCATGATAATCAAACCCTGTGGGACAATAATCAATATCGCATTGCTTATCAGCTTTCACGTCATGACCGCGTGCGTATGCAACTGCAAAGTTTAGCGTTTCCACTATTCGCCCAAGGCATTCCTTTTATTCATATGGGCAGTGAATTATTGCGCTCAAAATCTTTTCTGCGTGACAGTTATGACTATGGCGACTGGTTTAACAAAGTCGACTTTAGCAAGCAAAGCAATAACTACAATGTTGGCCTACCACCAGCAGCGAAAGATAAAGCCAATTGGGCAATGATCAACGAATTACTTGAACGTAATCAAGGTCGTGATCATGCCACAGCAGACGATATTCAGTTTAGCTCAGCAGTATTTATGGAATTGGTAAAACTGAGAATGAGCTCGCCATTATTTCGTTTAACTGATGCACAACAAATTATCGACAAGGTTAAGTTTCATAATACTGGCCTTACGCAACAACTGGGCGTAATCGCCATGAGCATTAAAGGCGATGCAAGCACATCAAGCTTAGTAATTATTTTTAATACCAGCAGCGAAAACAAATTAATCAGCACGATAGCTGATGCACAAAACTATCAATTACACCCGATTCAACAGCAAAGTATTGATGAACGCGTAACAAAGGCTAAAGTTGAAACTAATGTTTTTTATGTTCCGCCATTAACCACCGCTGTATTTATTGAACAGAAGGAAGACTTAAATGACTATTAAAAACCGTATATTGTTGATGGGCTTAGCCAGCGTGCTATTGCCTGCAACTGTTGTTGCCAAAACTGTTGAGATAAGTTCTCCTGATGGTGAAATTACTGTGGCGATTAATGATGACAATGGCCCAAGTTATCAAATTAATTTTAATAACCAGCCAGCCATTACCTCTTCAAAACTGGGGATGCGTTTTAAAAAAGCCCAAGCTTTGGGCGAAGGCTTTAGCATCAAAAATGTGCAACAAAGCCAAAGTAATAGCACTTGGCAACTGCCTTGGGGTGAGCGTGAGCATGTTGTTGATCATCACAATGAATTAGTAGTTACTTTCAGCGCTGAACGTAAAACAGCCAACCACTTCAAAGTACGCTTTCGGGTATTTAATGACGGTATTGGCTTTCGTTATGAAGTGCCGAAACAAGCAGGTTTAGCTGGCAATATTGAAATTATTGATGAGTTAACTGAATTTGCAATAAAGCAGCCGGAAAAAGCCACCGCATGGTGGATACCGGCACGAGGTTGGAATCGTTATGAGTATGTTTACAATACCACCGATGTTGAGTCAGTTGATCGTGCTCATACCCCATTTACCTTTAAGTTAGACTCTGGCGTTCATATTAGTATTCATGAAGCTGCCTTAGTTGATTACGCTGGCATGACTTTAGATCAACAACGTCCGGGTGTATTAAAAGCTGATTTAACGCCGTGGTCTGACGGTATTTTAGTAAAAACTACCGCCAACTTTAAAACCCCATGGCGTACCGTGCAAATTAGTAAAGACGCAGTTGGACTGCTTAATTCTGACATTATTTTGAATTTGAATGAACCGAGTAAATTGGAAGATACTTCGTGGATTGAACCAGGTAAATACGTCGGTATTTGGTGGGGCATGCACATTGGTGAAAATACTTGGGGCAGTGGTGCAACCCATGGCGCAACCACCAGTGAAACCAAACGTTATATGGATTTTGCCGCAGAATATGGTTTTGACGGCGTATTAGTTGAAGGTTGGAACCATGGTTGGGATGACGATTGGTACGCCAATGGCGATATTTTTAATTTCACTAAACCTTATGATGACTTTGATATTAAAGCGGTTAGTGAGCATGGTTTAGCTAAAGGCGTACGTTTAATTGGTCATCATGAAACTTCAGGTAGCGTCACTAATTATCGTAATCAAATTGAAGACGCATTCGCTTTATATGAAAAACACGGCGTGCGCCAAGTAAAAACTGGTTATGTAGCTGACGGTGGAAATATTAAACGTGTTGATGAAAATGGCATTACTCGTAAAGAATGGCACGACGGCCAATTTATGGCTGGTGAATATTTACATAGCGTAACTGAAGCGGCGAAACATAAAATTAGCATTAACACCCATGAACCGATAAAAGATACAGGTTTGCGCCGTACGTATCCTAACTGGATCGCAAGAGAAGGCGCTCGTGGTCAAGAATTTAATGCTTGGGGCACACCGCCTAATCCACCTGAGCATGCCGCTATTTTACCTTTTACTCGTATGCTAGCTGGGCCAATGGACTTTACGCCGGGTATTTTCGACTTAGGTTTTAATGGCCTTGGCGATAAAAGTAATCGTCCACAAACTACCTTGGCGAAGCAACTCGCTTTATACGTGGTTTTATATAGCCCAATTCAAATGGCGGCTGATTTACCAAGAAACTACTTAGCGAAAATGGACGCCTTCCAATTTATTCGCGACGTACCAACTGATTGGCAAGAAAGTAAAGCGATTGCTGGTGAAGTGGGTGACTACGTGGTATTTGCTCGCCAAGAGCGTAATGGTGACGACTGGTTTGTTGGTGCATTAACAGATGAAGCAGCCCGTTCAGTTACCGTGAAACTTGATTTCTTAGACGCTAATAAACGTTATCAAGCACAAATTTATCGTGATGGTAAAAATGCGGAGTGGAAAAATAATCCGTATGAAATGATTATCGAGAATAAAGAAGTAAATGCGAAAGACGTATTAACCTTACCACTAGCAACCAGTGGTGGTGCAGCTATTCGTTTTAAAGCACTTAATTAAATACTTAATTATGCGATAAATTAAAGAGAGGGCGTTTGGCTAAAAGCAATCGCCTTCACTTATATGTTAATTATCATAATTTTTATAGCGCGGATGAAACTCAATAAAGTCACACCAAGTACTAAAGTCAGTATGCTTATAGGCAGGGCTATCGGCTTTATACCAATCAGAAGACGTTAGCGGTAATAATCGAAATTTACGTTTTTGGCCATCAATAGCCACATAACAGGCGAGCTCTTTACGAGTTTCGTTGTGTAACCTTACTTCGGTAAAACCTTGAAGATTAATTCGTTTAGTAACCGTAATTTTTGGCATTGCCAAAACAAGCCCTGATACGCTTATTGCCACTAGTAAGCCGGAAAATTTTGCTGTTATAAGTTTCTTCACCAAAACACCTTTTTACTATGAAAACCTGCAAACAGCATAGCATAACCATAGTCTTTGGGTCTAATCGCTAAGGGCTCGACTAGCTGTGTTTAGCTGTTTCTGGCGGCAGTTGAAAAATAATTGCTAATAATTTCAAGTTGGCAGTTGAAAGCGAAAAATGAGTCTCCATAACTTATATAACCGCAAAAAAAGTGCCGATATTCATAGAATAATTCAAGGCATATTATTACAACAAAGAGAATGAGAATGGCGAAAATTGTACCAGTTAAAAAAGAAGCACATAAAAATTTAAAAGTTTCTTCAAAAAGAAATTTAGCCCATGTTGCTAACCAACATTTAGTGCCAATTCATGCTCGTGAATATGCGCAAGCTGCGGCAAGTTACCCAATTGTTTTAGTTAAAGACCCTGACTCAGAACGCTTCCGTAGTATTGTTATGCTTGGTTTAGAAGCTGGCGAAAACTTATATTATGCTGAGAACAAGTGGGACGCGATTTATATTCCACAAAGTATTTCTCAAGCACCATTTGCTTTAGGTTTAGACCCAGAGCAAGAAAAGACTTTAACTACCTGTGTTGATGAAGAAAGCGAATTTGTTGGCGAAGACAAAGAGCACGCTTTATTTGATGCTGAAGGCAACGACACTGATTTCTTCAAAAGTGTACAAGAGTCTTTAGGCCGTTTATACGACAACGAAGTATTAACAGAGAAATTTGTTAAAGAACTGACAGATAACGACTTATTAATTGAACTTGAATTAAATATGACCTTAAGCACTGGCGAAAAGAAAAAGCTAGTTGGCCTATTTGGTATTGACGAGAAGAAATTACAAGAGTTGTCTGACGATAAAGTTTTAGACTTCCACAAGCGTGGTTTATTTGTACCAATTCACGCGATGTTAGGCTCTGTTGCCCAAATTAACCGTTTGGCACAATTACGTAACTTAGGTGATTCAGATAAGAAAGTTGCTGGCATTCAGTTTGCAGTTGCTGGCGCTGAAGAAGAAAAAAAGTAAACCGTTAACCTATACGGGATATTTTTTACTTAATATATAAGGGGCTTTGGCCCCTTTTTTGTTGCCTGAAAAATAAAAGCTTAAAAAATGTACATTAATAATTAACAGCTTGAATTTGCTGTGCTAGTTTATGAATAACAATTAAATGAAGTATTTATAGCTATTCATTTTATATTTCATTCATTTGCTACCATAATAATAATTCTGTAAGTGGTTGATGGCGGATAAAATATGACAGAGCAGAAAAAGCTTTCTTCTGAGCTAGAAGAGCAAGTGCAGCTACTTGCCGGTGATATATATCTTCAAATTGAAGATAAAATTTCTGCTTTTTTAACTGCTCACTCAGAAAAAACTGAAGTTAGCGAAGACCTCATCAAACAACACCCTTTATATCTTCAGCTTGACCAAACCAGCCAAGCACATCTTGATAAAATTACCGCTTTTGAAAAAACCTCTGCTGAACAGGCAAAAAAACATCAAGATGAAATTTCAGCATTACAAGCAACCATCGCCTCACAAACCAATGATTTACAAAATAATAGTGAACTCAATAACGCCAAATTAACTGATACTGAACAAGTATTAAAAGAAAAGCTGCAAGAAATTTCCTCCTTAAGTGAGCAATTAGTACAAGTAAGCCAAAGTGAGCAGCAACTTAACCAGCAATACAGTGATGCCCAGCAAAACCTTGAACAGTTAACTAAAGACCATGATGAGCTTTTACAGTCAGCCGAAAATGCTCAGAAAGACGTCAAAGCCAAGTCAGCCACCCTTGAAGTGCAAAACCAACAAATATCAGATCTACGTTTACAGCTTGATAATAGCAGTGCTGATTTAGCCCACTTAAAAGCCCAGCAAACTCACGTAATAAGTTCGGCCACTGAAGAGTTGTCGCAAGAAAAACAACAAGTCAGTGTTTTAGTTGATCAAAAAAATAGCTTAGAGCAAGGTCTTAATGCCGTTAAAAGAGAGCTGGAAATAAGTGAACAACAGCAAAACCAAAGTGAAGCCAAACTGCTTAAGGCTGAGCAAAAAAATGTTAACCTAGAGAAACAAAATACTGAATTACAAAACCAGCTTGATGGCGAGCAAAGCCAAGTAAAAAACTTAACTCAACAGTTAACCATGCTAGAAGCTAAAGAAGAAAATTTAGTCGACCAAGTTACTGCCCTTGAGCAGTCGTTACAAAGTAGCCAAGGTGATGCTGAAAAGTTACAACAACAATACGATGACATTGCTGTTGAACATAAAGAACAGCACCAGCAGTTAAAGGTTGCACACAGCCAGCAAGAAAGTTTAGCCGAGCAAGTAACTGATCTTGAACAGTCGTTACAAAACAGCCAAGGAGATACTGAAAAATTACAACAACAATACGATGCTTTAGTTGTTGAACATAAAGAACAACAGCAGCAGTTAACAACTGAACATCAACAGAAAGTTACCGAGCTTAACCAACACATTAAAAATGACGAAAGTCGTATCAGTAGTTTTGAAAAAGCCACCGAAGGTTATCAAAAGCAAATTACTAGCTTAGGTGAAAAAATGGCTGATATGGAAGAGCAAACCAGCAAAGACAAACACACCATAGTGCAGTTACAGCAGCAAATAGAGCATGATCAGAAAAATTGGCAGCAGCAAACTCAGGTTTGGCAGCAGCAGCAAGACAACTTAAAGGCTGCACTTGTTAGTAGCGAACAAAAATCTGAGAGTTTAGCGGGTGAAATAACCGAATTAACTCAACAAGCCCAAGCTGTTAAAGAGCAAACCGAAAAAACGAGACAACTGGCTTATGCTAGTAAAGAAAAACAAGAGCTTGAATACGGTAAAGCACGAGAAACGATTAAATACTTGCGCGATGAAAATATGGACCTAAGCACAAAACTTGAAGAGCAAGTTGCTGCATTAGAAGAAAAACTCACCGAATATCGTTTGCGCTTTGAATATGCGCAAAAACAATTAGCGAAAAACTCTGCCTCGTAGTGTTATGCCCCTAGCGATTAAGCTTTTATTTGAAATATGGAATGATTAAAGCAAGTTTCAAATAAAAACTTAATTTGCCTTTATATCTCGCTATAATGGCTATTCTTAATATGCTTTTTCGGAAAACCTTGTGACTATTCAGCCATCATTATCAAAACTTAGCCAATGGCAACAAATTGCCTTTTCCGCAGCCTTGCTGGAACGGATGTTACCTAATTATAAAATGTTTGCTGATCATGTTGAATTTGGTCAGCCAAAAGTATTACGCAATCAAGTCGACTTAATTTGGCAATGGTTAGATAAAAATAACCGCTGTAAAATTAATTATGACGCGCAATTGGTAAAGCTAGAAGAGCAAATTCCAGACCCAGAAGAATTTGATTTTTTTGGTGTGTTTTCTGCTATTGATACCGCGATGGCGCTAATGTCGTTATTACAAGCGATGCAAGACAAAGATGGTGAAGGTTTTATTAACGTCAGTCGTTTATCAGAAAATTCTGTTTCAGCTTATGTTGAATTAATACTGGTAAATGAACTTGACGAAAACAGCGAAGCAGAAATTACCGAGCAAGAAATTAACCAACACCCGTTAATGGTGTGGGAAAGTGAAACCCAACAAGAGCTTATTGCGTTTTTACAACAAGCCCCTGAAAATAAACAAACCTGCATGGCGATTAAAAAGTTAGTACTGCAAGAAGGACTGTCAAACTTAGGTATAGAAATAGCTTAACAGCCTCTAGTTTTTAATAACGTAATTCGCTGAATTTAGCCGAGTGATATCGGGGCCTTGAGCGCATAATATATTAATGCATTCATTTTGGCCTTTGATCAAATACTCATTGAGTTGGCTCTTTTTTGATAGAAAACCATAGCGTTTACTTTCTTGAGCTAGCCAACCAGAATTATGTATCTTTAAAAACCAGTTATTAACAATAACGTTATTTTCCCAAAACTCAAGCATGTCACTTTCGTTTAAACACCTAAAACCAATAGGCTCTTTAAAAACAACATTTAATGCTACTAGCGGCGGTGTGATCACCACTATGTTAAGGGTTTCCAAATCATAATTTAGTGACTCAATATAAGTATCGTAACCTTTATATTGTTTAATCTTTAGTGCTGTTGCTTCCATGTAAACCTCCTTGTTTTATTTTATTTTTGGCTACTATCTGCAATTTTTGTTTTTATAAAGTGAATAATATTTGCCAAATGCAGGTCAAGAAAGGAGGAAACAGTGTGGGTTCAATGAGGGAATATTACTTTCTCCTTGCTTGTAATCTAGGAGGGGTATTATTAAAAAACTATGCTTTAAAGTCTGTAATTACTTTGTAAGTGCTTGAGTTAGCTTATTTATATGATAAATAAGCTAGAAGGGAATTAACTCATTTGATATAAACGGTAGCTTACTTGACCAGCGACTTTTTCTTTTAGTAATCGCCAATTATTAGGTAGTTGCTGGCTATTATGATCTTTTTCCATTTCTACATAAATAAGTGCGTCATCAGTTAAAGCGTGCTGATTAATTAATTCTGCAGTTTGTGAAACTAAGTTTTTTCGAAATGGCGGGTCGATAAAAACCAGTGAATATTTTGCTGGCGGCTTTTGTAGAAAAGCTAAGGCGTCAGTTTTATGAATATTAATATTTTCAGCTTTTAGCGTGGCTTTATTCACTTGAAGTTGCTTGGCAGCATCAGGGTTTAATTCTAAAAAAGTTACTTGCGCCGCGCCGCGAGACAATGCTTCAAACCCTAAACTACCAGAACCAGCAAAGCAATCTAGGCAATTACTGTCTTGTATGTAAGGCATCAGCCAATTAAATACCGTTTCTTTTACTCGATCGGTTGTTGGTCTTAAACCTTCTGCCATAAGTACCGGTAGTTTACGGCCTTTATGTTTACCGGAAATAATACGAATATTGCCAGTGGCAGCGGCTTTAGCCGAATTTTTATTGCGTTTAATCATATGATAAATAGCTTTTGTTTTTAACCGTGAATATAAGTGATACTATATCGACAATTTTATCCTTGTTTGGTATGAAAATACCAATCGAATTCACCTTATTAGTACTGTAAATAAATTTATGTCGAAGAAAAAAGGTATGTTTTCCTGGTTAGGTTTAGGTCAGGATGACAAAAAAGCAAGCGCTGAAGAAGCGAAGTCAGATGAAACCCCATCCATTGAAAGCTCAGCTGAAACAGCTGAAGTCGATAATGAATTATTGACTGAGCAAGCTGCTGAAGTTGTTGCTCAAGATGATAACTTGGGCAATGATTCTCCAGAGCCAGAGCCAGAGCCAGAGCCAGAGCCAGAGCCAGAGCCAGAGCCAGAGCCAGAGCCAGAGCCAGAGCCAGAGCCAGA
>CANMXU010000042.1 GCA_947501935.1 uncultured Alteromonadaceae bacterium | reverse complement strand
ACGACATTAAATGACATGTCCCCGGTTGAGTTTGAAAATGTAAGAGAAAAGTGTGCGGCCTGACTTGATCAGATCACTATAGTTTGGTACAAGCTTATATCTTATTAAATAATAGAGATAAGTGCTCTTTAAAGTTTTTACCTGTTGATGCGATTGTACAAAGTTTATCCTTGTTGTATTCATCTAGGAATATTTTACCTAACCGTTGCAGCATCATAACTTCACTTGGTGAAATAGGAGAAGTGAGTAAGTCGACTTCAAACGAATTTTTAAAATGCCAATGGTTTATATGAATAAACGAAAGAAATTCATTAACATTTTCTTCAGCAAAGTAGTGTTCATATGAAATATCTCGATATTTCTCAAGCAGTATTTTGTACATTTCAGGGCTGTTGCATAAATTATCGTAACAATTGCGGTGTAATTTATCGAATTGCTCAATAAATTCACCTTTACTCTTATTAATTCTTACCCCCCAATTAAGGGGCGTTGCATCAAACTCCCACCATTCAGAAAATAGAGAAGGGTAAAGGTCTATTTCAAGTAGTGTATTGATGCAGTTAAACTCACTGAACTCTTTGTGAAAAGTGAAGTCATTTTTTAGCTTTAAAAGCGCTGCGTAGCTATTACAAACGTGATCTAGTAGTTTGGTTGAAAAATCAGCTGTTAATTTATAAACATCTACTATCTGATCTATTCCTTTCCCACGATGCTTTACATGGTAAAACCATCTTCTGGCAACGCCCAAGCACTCCCAATGTGCTGAGTGCTCTAAATCCATAAATGTCATACTCTGAAAAACAAGTAAATCATGAAATACATCCTCAGTATTTCGCATGGCTAAATCCCAAGAGTAATTTCCTGATTTATTGAAATCTCCCATACCAATCTTAGGTAAATAATTTTCACTGGACTTTACTCGAAATAGACCAGTAACAATTGACTCTTTAGGGAATATTAAAGCTTGATGGGCGCTTAGATCCCTTAACCGTTTTAGCATCTCGTAATCATTTCGATTTTCATCACGATAGTTTTCAACACAAGTTTTTAACCAACTTGGAGTATTCTTTATGGACTGCTCAAAAAAAAAGACAAGAGCTCTTAGGGTGTTATTTAAATTGAAGATAAATTGTTTTGGTGAGTGGTAAGAAGCATCTAATGATAATTTGTTTTCATAAACTATTTCAATATTTTGAAGTAACATGGGGTGCTCTTTTGCTAACCCTTCAAAAAAGACTGATTGCTTTTCTAGCTCAAACATATTGATCCTTACAGTAAATTTATCTTTATGATGTGTTTAGTTTATATATTCGAAGGAAATATGTAACCAACTGATTTTTGTGGTGCTAATACCCAGTTCGGATATTTACACAATCAACTAATTTACCCTAAAAAAATACACTCGCAGTTTTAGTGGGCTACATACCAACCCATATACCCTAAGCAACGGATTAAATCCTTTTTGCTCCGTAAGAATCACCTGAAAAACAGCTATATCTTGATGAATTTACCCTAATACCCAACTTGCCCTAATCTGGTTTGTTCAAAATAGGTTGGATATTGTGCCTATCAATAACACGAAATAACTAACAAGCTGACATATACACCACTAATAGTGCAGGGCAGATAAAATATTGGTGTAAGTGAAAATTGATTAAGAATTTAACCAATCGATAGATACAAAAAAGCCCTAACCGAAGTTAGGGCTTGAATGAATGGTGCCGACTGCCGGAGTCGAACTGGCGACCTACTGATTACAAGTCAGTTGCTCTACCAACTGAGCTAAGTCGGCACACAAAACTGTGTGCGATAAATTAATTTTGCATGCTATTAAATTATCTTGGCACCGAATTAAGGTTACTTTAAAGTGAACATTAATTCTAAATGGGGCATTAAAGAATGGTGCCTTGACCCGGAATCGAACCAGGGACACGAGGATTTTCAATCCTCTGCTCTACCGACTGAGCTATCAAGGCGTTTCTTTAATTCTTGTCTTTTCGGCTGTGCCTTGAAGACGGCGCTATTAGACTGTTTTTCGTTTTGTTCGTCAACTACTTTTTTAAAAAAAATGTTTGTTTGCTGTTTTTTTCTGCTTTTTGTTGAAATAGCGCGCGTGTTTACTGGTTTTTAAGCGGTTCACACTGATTTATTTTTTCTCAGGGGTGTAACCTTCAATTTCAGGTTCTTTGCCTTCAAATAAGTAAGCGCTCATGGCTTGCTCTAAAAATGCACGATCGTCAGCGTTCATCATGTTCATTTTCTTTTCGTTAATCAGCATGGTTTGTTTTTTCTGCCATACGGCCCAAGCTTCTTTGGAAATATTGTCAAAAATACGTTTGCCAAGTTCACCAGGGTAAAGTTGAAAGTCGAGGCCTTCGCCTTCTTTTTGTAAGTTTTGACAAAAAACGGTTCTAGTCATAATTTTTCTCTTTACTTGAATTAGTTTGCAATAACGAAATAAGTTTTTGCGTAGAGGCGGCAAAGCCTACCGACGCTTGTTGGCTTAAATCATACCATTGTTGTTGTGCTTTTTCGTTAACTTCTTCAACTTTTAGCGGCTGACAATCAACAATTATTGGTTGAATATCTAAATGGAAATGGCTAAAGGTATGGCGAAATTCAGGTAACTCTATTTGCTCGGTAGCACGTAACCTTTGCTTGGTTAATAAAGGCTTTAATTCTGACTGGTCAGTTATTTCAAGAAAACACCATAAGCCACCCCAAATTCCGCTCGGCGGCCTTTTCTCCATTAATACCTGATTATTCAAACGTGGAATAACCATAATGGTATTTCTAACTGGCGTAACTTTTTTCGGTTTCTTTTGCGGGAATTGACTTTGCAGCTCACCAGCTTTGGCTAAGCAACCGGAACTTAACGGGCAGTTTTCACAGTCAGGTTTGCTACGAGTACAAACAAGCGCGCCTAAGTCCATCATTGCTTGGTTAAATTGAGCAACACCATCTTTTGGCGTAAGTATGTCGGCAATCGGCCATAGTTGTTGTTCAAACTTTGCTTGGCCGTTATAACCTGTAACGGTATAGCAGCGCGCTAATACTCGTTTTACATTACCGTCTAAAATAGAATGATGTTTATTGAGGGATAAACTTAATATTGCGCCAGCGGTTGAACGGCCAATCCCCGGCAAGGCAATAACTGCTTCAAGGTTTTGTGGAAATTCACCGCTGTGCTGGTTAACAATATGTTTTGCTGCTTTATGTAAATTTCTGGCGCGGGCGTAATAACCTAGGCCAGTCCAGTGATGTAATACCTTGTCTTCATCGGCTTTGGCTAAGTCGGCTATGGTGGGAAAGCTTTCCATAAAACGTTGGTAGTAAGGAATAACGGTGGCAACTTGAGTTTGTTGCAACATTATTTCTGAAATCCATACGCGATAAGGGGTTTTGTTTTGCTGCCAAGGTAGGCTTTTTCTGCCTTGTTGCTGATACCAGCTCAGTACTTTGTCGCTAAACGTAGTTGCTGACGCTTGACTGATTTTCACAGATTCTGTTTTAGGTATGTTCATAGCGCGACAGTGTAGCGAATTAAGTATTGTTGCTCAATCAACTCTTTATGCTTATTAACACAACAAAAAACATGCTTTGTCTGGAAAATTAAAACAATAACCTCTATGCTCTCGCCATAATCAATAGCACCTATATAACAGAGCTAAGAGGCAAATATGAAAGCAGTAGCAAAAAACAGAAGCACCCGACTACGTAAAAAATTGCGCGTTGATGAATTTCAAGAGTTAGGTTTTGATATTGCATGGAAGTTAGCGGATGACGCAACTGATGCTGAAGTAGATGCTTTTCTTGATAACTTTTTTGCTCAAGTGATCCAACCTAATGGCTTAGGTTTTGGTGGTGAAGGCGATACGTTGTGGCATGGCCTAATTTGTACACAAACTATTGGTAAGTGTACTACTGAGCATCAAGAAGCGGTAAAAAAATGGTTAACTGATAATGGTGCAACTTCTGTTGCCGTTAGTGAATTATACGATGTTTGGTGGGCTGAATAAGTTTTACTAAGCGTTGCTTAGATATAGACTAAGTGAACAGTGAGCTTTTAATTGTGTAAATATGCTCACTTTTTTGCTGAATATTTGAGTTTATGGTGATAAACCTAGATAATACGCGACCTGAAATTTAGGGCTGGCATTAAGCTCTATACTGTTTAATTGCACTATAAGATACGTGAAGCATTATGACCGAAAGAACACATAAAACCATTGAACAAGCCGAGCAAGAAGGCAAGTATATTCGTAAAGTTCGTAGCTTTGTAAAACGCGAAGGCCGCTTAACTAATGCACAAGCGCGTGCTTTAGAAGAACACTGGCAAGCAATGGGCTTAAACCATAGTGACGGAACCATTGACGCTGCTGCATTATTTGGTAATACCAACCCAGTGGTATTGGAAATTGGTTTTGGCATGGGCAAGTCGTTGGTTGAAATGGCTGAAAATGCTCCCGAGCTTAATTATATCGGTATTGAAGTGCATAAGCCGGGTGTTGGTGCTTGTATTGCGTTAGCGAACGAGCAGGGCGTTAAAAACTTAAAAGTGTATGAACATGACGCGATTGAAGTACTAGCTGACTGCATTCCTGATGGCAGTTTAACTACTGTGCAATTGTTCTTCCCTGATCCATGGCATAAGAAAAAGCACCATAAACGTCGTATCGTGCAAGCAAGTTTTGTTGAAAGTATTCGTCAAAAATTAAAAGTTGGCGGTGTTTTTCATATGGCGACCGACTGGGAAAATTACGCTGAGTGCATGTTAGAAGATATGACATCTGCGCCTGGTTTTGAAAACTTATCAAGCGCAGGCGATTATGTGCCGCGCCCTGATAGTCGTCCATTAACTAAATTTGAAAACCGTGGTCAAAATTTAGGTCATGGTGTTTGGGACTTACAATTTAAACGACTTGATTAATCACTCGTTTTATTATTTTCACCCTTACTACTATTAAATATTGGCGCTAAAAATTGCTGCTCAACATGAAATAAATGTTGGCAGTGGCGCCACTTTCCTTGCTTTTGTAATTCTGCTTTCGTTAACAATTCTTTTTCTAGCGCAAACTGTAAAATTCGTACCGGATATTGGCTCCAATAATAACGACTTGCTGCTTGATGATGTTCATTATTAGGTAACTCTTCGCTTCTAGTTTGTTCAAGCTCTAATAATACTTGCGCAATTACTTGTTGTTTAACGTCACTATTTAACCACTGTTTAAATTTGGTAAATTGTTTGGCGCGGTACAACTGCCATGCAAACCATACTAATACCAATACTGCTAAAACTTCGATTATTAACACACACTTTCCCAAGAAAACTATTCACGTTTGCTTTATAACAATTCTGCTTTGCGATTGATATTTATTATTTGCTTAGAATGAATAAAAGCTGCTTTCGCAATTGTTATTCAGTAGACTCTCTTAAAATGCCACATATAAGTTGGTATAAAATTAATATAAAGGGTGTGTATATGTTTAAAGTGGTTTGGTGTTCCTTGGTTTTTGCTTATTTAGCATTAGGCTGTGCATTGCCAAGTAATGCAGAAAATTCGGTACAAAAGCTATTTAAAAAAGTAAATTCTGGCGTAGTTGAATTGCATGTTAAAGCACTGGCTACTCCGCAACCGGGACAAGTAGCTTATAAAGCAAGCTTGGCGCGTTCTTTAGGCTCTGGCGCTTTAATTAGCGAAAAGGGGCGTATTTTAACCGCCGCCCATGTGGTTGACCGAGCAACAGACATTGAAGTTATTTTTCCCGACGGTACTAAAACCTCAGGGCATGTTGTTTGGGTCGATTCATTAATTGACTTAGCGATGATCCAAGCTGCTAAGGTACCACCTTCAGCAACACCATTACAGTTAGCAAAAACTAAAGACTACCAAATAGGTGAGCAAGTTGTTGTTATTGGCGCGCCTTATGGTGTTAGTCATAGTTTGTCAGTGGGGTATTTAAGTGGCATACGTGACAAAGAACAAATTCCGGGTACGACTATTTCACCGCGTTTTTTACAAACCGATGCTTCAATAAATCAAGGTAATTCTGGTGGACCAATGTTTAACCACAAAGGTGATATTATTGGTATTGTTAGTCATATTTTGTCAAAAACAGGTGGTAGCAACGGCCTCGGCTTTGTGGTTTCAAGTGATACTATTCATGAGGTTATTGCCACTGAACCGTTAAGCTTCTCCGGTTTTATTCCCTTTATGTTAAGCGAACCGTTTGCTTATGCTTTAAATAATCCTTTTGGTTATGGCATGTTAATTCAGCAAGTTATTCCTGGTACTTTAGCGCATAAATTAGGTTTTAAAGGTGGAAATGTTAATGTAATTGTTGGCCGTTCACCAATTTTACTTGGTGGTGATATTTTACTTAGTATTGGTGGTCACCCGCTTAAAGATTTAGAAACAGCAAATAAATTACGCCAACGTTTAGCTGACTATGAAAAGGGTGATGAAGTAATGTTTCAATACCTTCGAGACGGTAAAGAAGAACACGTTGTTTGGACCATTGATTAATTATTAATACCCATTTGAATAATTAATTGTTCAACTTGGTATACGTAGAAAACCTCCTTTCTATTGGTCGTAGCTAGTTTTAATGCTGCGGCCTAAACTTACCTTTTCATATTTTTCTATAATTTTGCGGTTAAATTGTTCAACCTTGTCGGCATTTTATGCCAATATTCAAAACTAGAATTTAATTTTTGTTTGTTATTTAATTGATACAAATCAGCACTTTTCAATAATAACTAAGCTTATTTTAATATTCCGTCAGTGATTTTTAACATTGCGTAAGTATTTTACAAATTAGCTACCTATAGTGAAGTGGTAGTACCTCAACAATAATTAAAATTAATTACCTATAAAAATATAACAAGAAATAAAAATAATAATTCATCAAGCAGAGAAAAACGTTAATCACAGTTTTCGGGGAGAGAATAATGACAATAAGTCAGGTCAATAAAATATCTACGCGTAAAAAAATATTAAACCAAGCCATAATTTCGGCGTTAGCAATAACGCCCATTTTTTTACAAGCAGCTGAAAACGACAGCCAGCAAGAAAAAGAATCAGCGATTGAGGTTGTAACAGTAACTGCGCAAAAACGTATTCAAAATATTTTAAAAGTGCCGGTAACCGTTGGCACGGTGTCAGAAGACACCATCGAAGAAAGTGGCTCTGTGCTACTTAGTGATATTGACAAATTTATTCCCGGTTTTGATTTTAGTAGCAGTAGCATGACCCAAGCTGGCGTAACTATGCGTGGTATTTCTAGCCCGAATATAAGTGTTGGTGGCGACCCTTCATCAGCAACTTTTTATGATGACGTTTATATGCCGCGTGCTGCGCAAAATATTATTTTCTCTGACATGGCACGAGTAGAGGTTTTAAAAGGCCCACAAGGTACTTTGTTTGGCCGCAACGCTGCTATGGGTGTAGTGAGCATGGTGCCTAAATCACCCACCGCTGACTTTGAAGGTTTTGTGAAAGCGACCTTAGGCTCAGATAATTTACAGCGTTATGAAGGCATGGTTAATGTACCGTTAACAGACAATTTCTATATGCGTGCCAATATACTGACCACAGAGCAAGACGGCATAGTTGAAAACTTAGATGACTCATCATGGAATGATGAGTTTAAGTCATGGGACTTAGGTGAGCGCTCACATACTGCGGCGAGAGTGTCATTCTTATGGGATATTTCCGACGTTACCAGTTTTCAATTATCGTACGATTGGGACGATTTAGAGCAAGCTCCGCCTATGGCTGTTGGTGTTAGTGAATTTGCTTACAACGATGGAAAAACTTATCTGGGCGACAAAGCTGAAAATGATGTTAGAAATGGCGTTGAAGCTCGTGATATGTATGGTTTGACGGCGAAATTTAATCATGAATTTGACGAGCAGTGGTCAATGAAATATGTACTTAGTTATCGTGACTGGGAAAGTGAAAATCGTCAAGATGAAGACGGCACCTCAGATGTAACCCGCTATTTTGATACCTCAAATAATGAAGACTCAGATATTCTATATACCGAACTACAAGTAAATTACGTTAGTGATAAAATTAATGCGGTTACTGGCTTTTCATATTCAAAAGAAAAAGTTAGCCAAACCTCAGAGCTTAATTTAACGGTTGATACAGCCGCTCGGTTAATAACCGGCGACTTAAATAGTCAAATTGATACCTTGGTTAGTGGTCAAGTGGCAGAAATGTTAGGTGGTAATTCTGATGCTCATGCAGCTGGCGCTTTTGGTCCGGGGGTTACCTTTGCTGGGGCTGTTGCCACAATTAAGCAAACTATGGGCATTGAAGAAATGGACCATATGTGGAACGCTGATGAGTGGGCTAATACCATTAATGCGCTAGGATTAGGCGAGCAAATAATGGCGGCTATTGGTATGCCAGGGCAAGATTTAACTTCTGACGTGGTTAATGCAACAGGTAATTTAACTTACGATATAGTTGCCACGCAGTTACCTGCTATTGCCAACCCAGGTGTGCCGCCTGAGTTTTTACCTGCTTATATTCCTGAAATTTTTGGCCCAAGTTACGCCGGACAGTTTTGGCAAGAAAGTGTCAATAACACTGGTGATTTTACTAACTGGGGTATATTTGCCGATGTTGATTACGCGATTAATGATAAATGGAATATTATTGGCGGATTACGTTATTCAAAAGATAAAAAAGATTTCACTTGGGACATTCCTACCAATAGCTTTTCTACAATAGCTATGAACCAGTTAGTACCGCCACAGGCACAAATACCTATTGGTAATATTATTTTTCAAGAAGTTGATTACAACGCATCTAAAAGCTGGGACAAAATTACCGGTCGTTTAGTCACTAGTTATCAATACACTGACGATGATATGTTTTTTGCTTCTTACTCAACCGGTTATAAATCGGGTGGTTTTGACTCTTTAGGCGCAGTGCCTAATAGCCAGCCATTGGCGTTTGACCCTGAAGATACCACCAACTATGAAATTGGTTATAAAGGTATTTGGTGGGGGCAAGTGGTGGCGAATATTAGTGGTTATTTCTTAGAGCTTGAAAATCAACAATATGGTGTCGACTCAAAAAGACCTGATGATGTTGCTGCAGTACCGCTAATTATCAATATTGATCGTGAAATAACCGGCTTGGAATTTGACTTGCGCTGGATGGCTTCTGATAGCGTTACCTTAGGTATAGTTTCAGAAGTACGTTCAACCGATACCATGACGCCTGAGTATTTTAATGGTGAAGGGGAGTTAGTACTTGCTCAGAAAAAAGCAGAAGATGCCGCTTTAAATTACACGATAACGTTTGATTGGATGCCCGACTTTGGCGTAGGTACCACCAACTTACATGTTGATTACGCCTATTTGGAAAATACTAATAGCCAAATTGTTGGTTTAGAAGAATATAAAAAAGCTATTCCTGAGTATTTCCTTGATACAAGAAGCTTAAATGCGCGTTTATCTTGGGCTAATGATGGCGATAATTTAGAAGTTGGTTTATGGGGTAAAAACTTAATGGATGAACGTTATGTTGAAGGTGTTGGCGGATTAACTGCCACTATTTTAGGCACCCCAGCTGCGCGTATTAACCGAGGTTTAGAAGCTGGTATAGATGTTAAATATTCGTTCTAAAATTATCAAATAAATTTAGCTAATTGATGTAAAGCCCAATCTTCCATTGGGCTTTTTTGTTGTCAGGGTATTATCGATGGTAATCCCCCCGATAAGTAATAATGCAGTGCGGTTTGTTGGGATTGTCGGAATAAATTCCGAGCTACTTTTTTGTCTGAGTAATCTACAGAGACATGAAATTGAATTTAGTTTGCCGAGGCAGGAAAATATAAACGTAACATACAAGCAAATACCATGAGCGCTATCCCTGCTTGTAATAAGGTAATTGCTTCAAAATTTAATAGATAAAACATTCCAGTAACTCGCATTCCGCCAGCCAAAGCACATAATAAAAAGCCTATAATGCCAGTGAAGTAGCCTAATTTTTCTATTAAATTTTCCATTTGCTCAGCCTCTTTTGAAGATTGTTTAAAATAAAATTAGAGCAATTAATAGGCGCTCAATTAATGATAGTTATAGCATAAAGATATGAAAAATGTGCAATACTTGCCCTTTAATTATATTTTAATATATTGAAAATAATCGACTTATATTAACTAACTACTGAAATGCCTAAAATAATACTAACAGGTTATATTGTTGATGATGAATTAGCCATTGTTGAGCATGTGCTCATTTAGCATATTGAAATAACGCGATAAAGAACAGGTTGCTTAACTGTTCAAGTGCAACCATATACTAATAATATCAATCGATTTAATGTTTACGAAGAATTTGTTAGCCAAGCGGCTTTCGACCTACACCAACAACGGGTTAAAGCATTTGCTTGGGGAGAAGTGACCAAGCACATTGATCGCCTTTACCATATTACTAATGAAGCTTCAGTTATTTAAATCGCCCAAAACGGAAATGTTTAAATGAAATATCTATTAATGCTGTTACTGCTTAATGCTTTAATTGCCGTGGCTCAACCTCTTGCTAAAAAAGTGCCAGCCGATGCCATTAAATATCAGCAGCATTTTTATAAAGTGATTGAAGCGCCATACAGCTGGCATGAATCTAAAGCATATTGCCAAAATGCTGGTGGTTTGTTGGTTAGTATTCCTAATGAAATTATTGATGCTTTTATTTTTGGTTTAAGTGGCGGGCGAACGTTATGGATAGGTGCTTCAGATGAGCAGCTTGAAGGACAGTGGCGCTGGCAAGACGGTAGTTTAGTTACCTATAGTAATTGGGCAGCACAAGAACCTGATAATTGGAAAAATGGCGAAGATTGGGCGGCAATCGGCTGGACGAGTGAACGTTTTCAGGGCGGCGTTTGGGCTGATACTGCCGCGCATCATAGAAAACCCATTAACGGTTTTATCTGCCAGTGGCCAATATTGCCTTAAGCAGCTTAGCTAATAAGCTGTGATTATTAAAACGTTGATTTTCAATTATTTCTCTTTAGTATGTTTTCAGTGTTTCATCAAATATAAGAATATATGCATTCATTGATCGACTTTTTTTCTAATTTTGCCTTTGCTCAAATGCTGTTGTCTGTGATTTTGTTATTGCCACTTTGGCAGCGAAACCCTTCAGTGCGTTTATATATTTTGTTGATGCTGTCGGGGTGTGGTTATATTTTAGGGGGAATTTTAGCGCCGAGTGATCCGTATAGTCTTGTTTGGTGGGTTGGCTTTCTTGGCGGTAATGCCTTACCGGGCGCTTTTTGGTTAGTGAGCTTAAGCGTATTTGGCGACCATGTAGTATTAAAACGCGGCCAATATTTACTGGCATCATTAACCTTGATGATCCCACTAAGTGCGGTTTTATGCCAATTCATCTTTTCTTTTAATTTATCCGATTACTCAGAATTCAATGGCTTAATTAAGTACGGTGCTATGTTGCTTGAGTTGGTTTTAATTAGTCATGCCTTGGTTACTGCTGCTAAATACTGGCGCGATGATTTAGTTCAAGAGCGCCGATATATTCGTGGCGGAGTAATTTCGGTTTCTGCTTTGTATATTTTTATGGTGATTTTTTTAGAGCAACTATTAGGGCTTGATTGGCTGATATTAAATCAAGTTAAAGCGGTTCTATTAGCGATTTTAATCACCGCAATTAACTTCTTTTTGTTTAACCTTCGTCCGTCTAATCTCTTTGAAACAGTGAAAAATAATCCAGAGCCAGAAACGTTAATACCAGCATCGTCACCAGAACTAGCTCGCATTGTCGCGGCCATGGCTGAAGACAAACTTTATCAGCAAGACGGTATTACTATTTCTGGTCTTGCACGGCATTTATCGATACATGAATATAAACTTCGACACCTAATTAATGGCGAAATGAACTACCGTAACTTTAATGATTTTTTAAATTATTACCGTATTAAAGAGGTTACTGAGTTTTTAGCGAAAGTTGAATGTAGTAGTACGCCAGTATTAACCTTAGCCCTTGAAAGTGGTTTTAGAAGTTTAAGCTCGTTTAACAAAGCCTTTAAAAATACCCATGGCATTACCCCTACTGAGTACCGTAAGAAAATATTAAAGGGCAGTGGCTGATTTTTCAGTTTGTTGTCTAAATAATCATCCTATAACCAAGGTTAACATAAAGAACGATATGCCTTATTTTTGGCAATTAATCGTAGTTATTTCGATATAAACTGTTGAATTTCATAATCCGTCAGCATTATTTGGTAATCCGTCAGCATTTTTATTTTAGCCAACCTATAGTCGTTAAAGGCTTTATTCATTTAGGTTGGCTATGTCTAAAAACATTTCTATAAATATCAATAAAAAATTATCTACAAACTTTTCTAATAGATTAATTCCTGCAATTTTTTTTATTTTCATTGCTCTTATTTCTAGCCAAAGCTTTGCCACATCCGGTGAAAGTCTTTATCAAACATGTATTGCTTGTCATGGTAAAAATGGTGAGGGGAATGAAGCATTAAAAGCGCCATCAATAGCCGGACAATATAAGTGGTATTTACAGCGGCAGTTACAGAATTTTAAAAATGACCATCGTGATGAAAATAACCAAGATACAATTGCACAACCTATGGTCGCGATAGCGAAAACCTTAACCAGCGATGAAGATATTAATTTAGTGTCTAGCTATATTGCGGCAATGCCAGCCCCGTCATTTGATAACAATAAAAGCACCGAAGGTAATTTGAAAAACGGTAGCCGATATTATCAAGGTAAATGTGGAGCATGTCATGGCGGCCAAGCTCAGGGTAATACTTCATTTAATGCACCTAAATTAGCAGGTTTATCGACCAGTTATTTACTTAGACAAATGCAAAATTTTACCAATGGGCTGCGTGGTACTCATCAACAAGATAAATTTGGTCGACAAATGGCGATGATGGCGAAAACCACTTCGGGTAGTGAGCTTAACGACATTCTATTTTACATCAGTCAGCAACAAGTCGCTGCTAGTAAATAATAGGGGAACTGTTAATGCGTAATTTGTTGTTAATATTATTAGCACTTTTTAGTGGTTATGGCATTGCTGAGCCATCAGTTAAGTCATTAACTAATCTTGCTCTTGAAGAAACCACATTTGAATTAGCAAAAAACTGCCCGCCAAGTTTTGAATATACCAGTGAAGGTGTTTGCCGGTTAGTAAATCAATATCAGTTTTATGACTCGGTACAAGGTCGTGGTGTTGGCGGTACTCAAACCTCGTTACCTAGCCATCGTGATGGTTTTACCCCTGAACAAATTGATCTTGGCCGCTATTTGTTTTTTGATCCGCTGTTATCAAAAGACGGTTCAATTTCATGTGCCAGCTGCCACCAGCCAGAAAAAGGTTTTAGTGATGACTTAGACCGAAGCATTGGTATAACCGGTGAAAAGGTTGGCCGTGGCGCGCCTAGCTTATGGAATGTTGCGTTTTTGAAAAAGCTGTTTTGGGATGGCCGCGCAACAACATTGGAAGAGCAAGCGCAAGGACCGTTATATGACCCTAAAGAAATGGGCAATAACCCTGCTCAATTATTAAGTAGCTTACAAAATAGCGATATTTATCCAGCGTTATTTGCCAAAGCATTTCCACAAGAGCAGCAGTTAGCGTTAACACAGTTATATACCGCGTTAACTGCTTTTCAAAGTTCACTCATTTCGTTAAACAGCCGCTACGACCAATATGCGCATGGTTATCATCAAGCCTTAACAGCAAATGAAATTGCTGGTTTGAATGTTTTTCGCTCGTTTGTTGCACGCTGCGCAGAGTGTCACCAGCCACCGTTATTTACTAATGATCAAATCGCCGTTATTGGCTCGCCAGAGCCACAAGGTCGAGCCTTAGATATTGGCGCAGAAAAAACCTTCAACGCACCAAAGCTCCGCGGTGGTTTTAAAGTACCAACTTTGCGAAACATAGTTAAAAGTGCGCCTTATATGCACTCTGGCCGTTACGATAATTTAACTGATGCTATTCAGTTTTATAACGATGGCCGTGGTAATGCAGTGCCCGAAGGTGAGCAAATGTTATTACATTGGCATATTTCAGAGCCTGATTTAACTGAAGAAGAAATTGCCCGTTTAGTTGATTTTCTCGGCGCACTTACCGACGAAAGCTTAACGCCAAAAGTACCTGAAAAAGTACCTTCAGGTTTAGCACCGGTTGATAAAAATTATGCGAAGCAAAAATTTGTTAAGCAATTAATGGTTAGTGAAAACAAGAATCAAATAATTAATAAGCCAAAAACAACAAATCATAAAAACAATAACACAGCAATAAGTGGAGAATAATATGAGTTCAGGAAAAATTTTAGCCATAGTGCTGGTAGCTGGAGCTTTTGCGGGAGGACTCTATTTAGGTACTAGCCAAAATAGCGCGCCGGTTATTACCAACAGCGCTAGCGGGGCAAGCTATTCTGGTGGTTACGATAAATCAGCTGATGTTGATGTTACAGATAAAGTTGCCAAGAAAAAATCTGCAGCAGCAGAGCGTACCGTCGAAGGCAATACCTTAGTGGTTAACGACGGTGATTCTATTATGGCTGCGGTACAATTGGCTCAGCCGGGTGATACCATTCAAGTGATGCCGGGTACGTATTATGAAACTGTCTATATAGACAAAGATGATATTCGTATTATCGGTGTAATTAAAGAAGGCAAACGCGCCACCCTTGATGGCCGAGGCCAGTTAAACGACGCGATTTTATATTCAGGTAATAATTTTGTTGTTGAAAACTTATTGATCACTAAATACAAAGGCAACGCCATTATGGGACAGGCGGGTAATAACTTTGAAATTAGAAACAATATTATTATTGATACAGGTGTTTATGGCATTTTCCCGCAGTTGGGTAAAAATGGCATTGTTGAGTACAACGTAATTTCAGGTATTGAAGACGCTGCTATATATGTTGGTATGAGCGATAATATTCATGTTGCCTATAACGATGTTTTTGACAGCGTTGCTGGAATTGAAATTGAAAATTCACGCCATGCAATAGTAGAAGACAACTACGTGCATAATAATACTGGCGGTATTCTGGCCTTTATTACCCCAGGTTTGCCGATTAAAACCACCTTCGACGTTATTATTCGCAACAACTTTATTTCAGCTAATAACCATAAAAACTTTGGCGCGCCCGGCTCAACCGTTGGCGGAATTCCTGCAGGTACGGGAATTTTAGTGATGGCGGCAGACGATGTTGTTATCGAAGGTAATATTATTACTGGCAATAAAACCGCCGGTATTTTAATTACGGATCATCACAACGCGCCTAATACCACGATTGATCCTGAGTCAGATCCTAGCCCTGATGGAGTGATGATTTTAGATAACTTAATGTATAACAATGGCTACGACACCATAGACGATATCAAAGCGTTAATGTTGACTGAATTTAAACAAGGCAACCCCGATATTATTCGGGTAGGCGACAGTGCTGATAGCTGTATTATTAATCGTCATCGTTACGTTTCAGTAGGTGTTAATAGCTGGAAAGAATGTGAATTTACCAATACTGATGGCGTGGAAACTTATCTTTTAGATGAGCCAGTTCCGCCAAGAGATATAAGTGGTGAAGAGCGCGGAAAAGTTGTTTATTTAGGTATTTGTGCGGGTTGTCATACCTACACTGGTCGAATGATTGGCCCTCCTGTGCAAATTATTCAAGCCTTATATATGGACAATCCTCAAGGAATTTCAGACTACATTAATAAGCCGATTAAAAAGCGTGATGATTACCCTGAAATGCCGCCGCAAAATTATTTAGATCCTGAAACACGGATGGCCGTGGCTAAATATATGCTTAGCCGTACCAACTAGTTATGTAGGTAAATAATCCTGTTATACGCGAGAAAATAAAAAGCCTTGTTCGTGCATGAACAAGGCTTTGTTATATTCTAGCTTCTATCTTGTAGCTTGTAGCTTGTAGCTTCTAGCTTCTAGCTTCAAGTTGCTTTTTACTGCCCTTTTGCTTGAGGAGGGAAGTGTTCTAATAAGCGCCCTACCGTTAGCTCTATCGCTTGTTGCTCTTGTGCAGGGCTTTGTTCGGCACTTGTTTCATATTTGTCTCGACCATGCCAAATAGGCATATTATTGTCGCTAATATCTATGACGATATGGGTGAAGGTTAAGTCACCGTTAAGTGGGATAGAAGTGCCAACACTAACGCCTGTTGAAAGGTTTCTACCGTAGCTACTGCTGCCTAAGCCAATACTAAAAGAAGAGTCATTACTTTCTTCTGAAAACTTGGTTGATATGCTAACGGTTAATTGACCTGTATCTTGTTGGTAATTTAAGCTTTTAAGAGCCAGTTGTTGCTTAACTACTTTTTCAATTTTAGCGGTCAAAATAGGGTTTTCATTATTCTCAGTTGATTGAATCGCGGGCTTGATAGAAAAGCTGGAGAACTGGCTGAAATCTGTTGCGCTATTAAAGTCGATTGTTGGTTTAGATGTACTTTGGCAGCCGCTCAATAACATGGCACTGAGCAAAGCCATTGAATATAACGTCGGTTTTAATAAAGTTGTTTTCATAAGTATCGCTTCAACGGTTAATAGAATTAAATTATGTGAACTATAAAGCTAAGCATAGTTCGCTATTATGCTTAAATCAGCTTCTAAACTCATCTTATCCTATGTGAAAACTTATTTTTGTAGTTATATGTAAGGTAAAAATTTATTACAAAAATAGCCAGTAAGCCGAATATTTAGCTTATCTTGAAATAAAAAATAATTAGGCGAAATACCTAAAAAACAAGGCAAAATATTGACTTTACGGTGTGAGCTGATATTAATATAAGTAGGATGAATTAGAGCAGCAACGTTCCGTATGGTTAATTTTGTTGGATTGTATTAATGGATCAATCGATATCGTTTAATAATAAGCTTAGCCGACACGTGCTGGTATACATTTTAGTGTGTAGCTTGTTCCTCTCAGTATGCTCTACCATTATTCAACTCTACTCTGACTTTAATGATGATATTTCTTCATTAAAACAGCGCTTTTCAAATATTGAAACCAGTTACTTACAGTCGCTTTCCACCAGTTTATGGGATTTCAACGAGCCTTTAGTTAACCAACAAATTCAAGGTATTGTTAATCTTCCCGATATTAATTATGCCGAAATTACCACAGGTTTTGGCAAAGCTTATACCTATGGCAAAGAAAGTGATGATGTTGAAGAGTCAGCTCGATATTCTATTTTATATGGTGATAATGAAATTGGCGTATTAACTGTTCACGCAGATTATTCTGATATTTATAAAAAGCTAAAACAGCGCGCTTGGGTAATTATTATTTCCGAGTTTGTGCGTACCTTTATTGTCGCGCTGTGTATTATGTTTATTGTGCATTGGTTAGTCACTCGTCACATTTATACCATAACCCGCTATTCACAAAACCTTGCTAGCGATAATTTAGACAAGCCGCTTATATTACCTAACCGTTCTATTGCTAACGAAGACGAGCTTGATATGCTCGCTGCTGCAATAAACGATATGCGCATGACCTTAAAAAACGACATTGTTAAATTAGAAGAGGCGGAAAACGCCCTAATCAATTTAAATGGTGAGTTAGAAGTAAAGGTTTATGACCGCACTGAAAAATTAGGTGATAGTAATCGGCAATTACAACAATCACTCGACGATTTAACCCTGGCTAAAGACTCATTAGTGCAGTCAGAGAAAATGGCCTCACTTGGGCAATTGGTGGCTGGTGTTGCCCATGAAGTTAATACGCCATTAGGTATTTGTGTAACTTCCATTACGGCACTTAAAGAAAAGCTTATTGACTTAACCGAAGCTATTGAAGGTGAAAACTTAACCAAGTCAAAACTGACTAAAACTTTAAGCTTATTTGGCGAATATCAACTTATTATTGAACGCAGTTTAAATAAAGCGGTAGAACTTATTCGTGGCTTTAAATCAGTAGCGGTTGAACAGCACACCGACCCAGAATTAAATATTAATTTGGCTCAGCATGTTAATGATGTGGTTAATACCGTAAAAACCTTATTTAAACGTAAAAAGTACGTCATCAATTTGTCGGTAGATAAAAACTTAAGCTTAGTGACCTACCCAAGTGCTTGGAACCAAATAATCACCAACTTTTTGATGAACTCACATATTCATGGCTTTGAAGATATTGAAGAAGGCGAAATTAATATCAGTTTTACTGAGCAAGAAGGGGAGTTGATTCTTGATTACTCTGACAATGGTAAAGGTATTCATCTTGATCTTCAGAAGAAAATATTCGACCCTTTTGTTACCACAAAGCGTGGTCAAGGCGGCTCAGGTTTAGGACTTAATATTGTTTTTAACTTGGTCAACAGTAAGCTAAATGGTTCAATAAAACATATACCCAGCGAGCAAGGTTGTGCTTTTCAAGTGAGAGTGCCGATTGTGAAAAATGATGATAAAAAACGCAGCAGAGCTTAGTCAATTATTTAGTTGCTTGGTTAGCTAATATTGAATTAATGTTAAATTAAGCGGGGCAAGGGCCGAGTAAAGAATGCATAAGTTATTTGCTAACTTAGCTAGAGAGTTAAAAAATATCTAAGGCAAGCCTGAACTTGCCTCAATAGATTTTTTACATAGTACAATTAACGTTTTAGGCTTACAACGCTAACTCAATCACCATTTCTTTGAGTTCAGATTTTGAAATCGAGTTGTCATGGTTTTTATCAAAACGCTTGAAAATGGTTTCGCACATGCGAATTCCTTTATCTTGTAGTAAGCATTCAATTAACTCGACAAATTCACTACGATTAATCACACCATCTTTATCTTCATCAAAGACTTCAAATAATTCATCTACCCACTGATTAATGTCCATCAGTCTACCTCTATGTTGCAATGCTTATTGTTTAAGACTTTATCGTTAATTTTCCCTAATGGGAATAGCAAAAGCACAATTACTTGTATTTCTGGAATATTTGTTTGCTAGACAGGGTTTTGAGCTAAAGGTTTATTCATTATAAGAATTGCTTCAGCGCTTTTAAATACGCTATGGATATAGTTGAAATCATTAAAAGTCGATTATTTTGTTGTTTTTTGTTTTTAATTCTGTATTTTATATTTATATGGTTTTTTATTTGGCTTATTGCATCTTTGTCTTTACTATGTTTTAGGTGGGGTTAAGCTGGCGCTATTATTAAAAGTTTTTAGCAAATATTACACGATATATTAGATTACCAAATGAGCTAAAACGCTGGTTTTTTTACATATACATCAAGCGTTAGTTCAGGCAAAATACGCCCATAAAATTTTTGAAGTATAACCCTGTTTGTTGCAGCCTTTGGCTGACTACTTGTTGAGGAAAAAACATGTTAACTCGTGATATGAACATTGCTGATTATGATGCTGAACTTTATCAATCAATAACGGATGAAGTTGCTCGTCAAGAAGCGCACATTGAATTAATTGCATCTGAAAACTACTGTAGCCCACGCGTATTAGAAGCGCAGGGTTCACAGTTAACCAATAAATATGCTGAAGGCTACCCAGGTAAACGCTATTACGGCGGTTGTGAATATGTTGATAAAGCTGAGCAATTAGCGATTGACCGTGCTAAAGAATTATTTGGTGCAACTTATGCCAATGTTCAACCACATGCCGGTTCTCAAGCTAACGCGGCGGTTTTCCAAGCATTAGTTAAGCCAGGCGGAAAAGTATTAGGTATGAGCCTCGCTCACGGTGGTCACTTAACGCATGGTTCACATGTAAACTTTTCTGGTAAGTCATACGAAGCGGTTCAATATGGTTTAAACCCAGAAACAGGTTTAATTGATTATGAAGAAATTGAACGTTTAGCGTTAGAGCACAAACCAGAAATGATCATCGGTGGTTTTTCTGCGTACTCAGGTATTGTTGACTGGGCACGTATGCGTGAAATTGCTGACAAAGTTGGTGCTTATTTCATGGTTGATATGGCTCACGTTGCTGGTCTTGTTGCTGCTGGTTTATACCCTAACCCAGTACCACATGCACATGTGGTTACTACCACTACACATAAAACTTTAGCTGGCCCTCGTGGTGGCTTAATTGTTTCTGGTTGTGATGACGAAGACGTTTATAAAAAATTAAACTCTGCAGTATTCCCTGGTGGCCAAGGTGGCCCACTTATGCACGTTATTGCTGCTAAAGCGGTTGCCTTTAAAGAAGCGTTAGAACCTTCATTTAAAGTTTACCAACAAAAAGTTTTAGACAACGCTAAAGCTATGGTTGCGGTATTACAAGAGCGTGGCTACAAGGTTGTTTCTAACGGCACTGAAAACCATTTATTACTTTTAGATTTAATCGATAAAGATATCACAGGTAAAGATGCTGACGCTGCCTTAGGCCGTGCTCATATCACAGTGAACAAAAACTCAGTACCAAATGATCCACGTTCACCATTTGTAACCTCAGGTTTGCGTCTAGGTACGCCTGCAATTACTCGTCGTGGTTTTAGTGTTGAAGATACGAAAGCATTAACAGGTTGGATTTGTGATATTTTAGACGATATTAACAATGACGAAACCATTGCTAAAGTACAAGAAAAAGTAAAAGAGATTTGCGCACGCTTACCGGTTTACGCATAATAAAATAAAGCTTATCAGGCTAGTATCTTACTAGCTTATTAGTTTAAAATGGCCGCATTAGCGGTCATTTTTGTTTTTATACCATTGTGCATTTAACTGCATAATATTTCGGAGCCTGCATGTATTGCCCTTTTTGTTCAGCTGTAGATACAAAAGTTATCGACTCTCGCCTCGTTTCTGACGGTCACCAAGTGAGACGACGTCGTGAATGTCTTGATTGTCATGAACGATATACCACATTCGAAACGGCTGAATTGGTGATGCCACGTATTATTAAACGTGACGGCTCACGTGAACCTTTCAATGAAGATAAAATGCGCAACGGTTTACTACGCGCTTTAGAAAAGCGTCCGGTGAGTTTAGAGCAAACTGAATTAGCGGTGAATAAATTAAAATCGCAATTACGTGCCACTGGCGAGCGTGAGGTGAGCAGTGAAATGTTAGGCAACTTAATTATGGAGCAGCTTAAACAGCTAGACAAAGTAGCTTATGTGCGCTTTGCTTCAGTGTATCGCTCCTTTGAAGATATTCGTGAATTTGGTGAAGAAATTGCCCGCCTCGGCGATGAAACGAAAACGAGCTAAATGAGTAAAATTAGCATGGGCAACTTTAGCGAACCAGACCACCTTTATATGCAGCGCGCGATTGAGCTTGCTAAAAAAGGACGTTTTACTACATCTCCTAATCCACGCGTTGGCTGTGTATTAGTTAAAAATGGTGAAATTATTGGTGAAGGTTTTCATCAAAAAGCCGGCGAAGGCCATGCTGAAGTTAATGCTATTGCTAAAGCAAATAAGAACATAGCTAATAATAGCCAGGGCGCAACCGCTTATGTAACGCTAGAGCCTTGTAGTCATTTTGGTCGTACGCCGCCATGTGCTCAAGGGCTGATTAACGCTGGCGTAAAGCATGTAATCGCTGCCATGGTTGACCCAAACCCTGCGGTTTCAGGTCGTGGCTTAGCTATGCTTGAACAAGCAGGCATTAGCACCCAAGTGGGTTTACTTAATGAAGATGCACAGGCGTTAAATCCCGGCTTTATCAAATTAATGACCACAGCGCGGCCTTTTGTACGCTGTAAACTAGCGTCGAGCCTTGACGGTAAAACCGCGATGGCAAGCGGCGAAAGCAAATGGATAACATCCAGTGATGCCCGTGAAAATGTGCAGCGTTTACGCGCGCAAAGCTGTGCGGTAATTAGCGGTGCCAGCTCAGTTATTGTTGATAACGCAAAAATGTCAGTACGCTGGCAAGAGCTGGGTTATGTAAAAACAACCTATAATGAAAGTCAATTAAGGCAGCCGGTACGAGTCATTATCGACTCGCAAAATCGCATTACGCCTGATTTAGCGTTATTTACTATTGCTTCACCAATAATATTAATTAGAACTGCTATTGAAAACTTACCAAAGTGGCCTCATTTTGTAGAACAGGTGCTATGTTCAACCAAAACTAATGGCCAAGGCCAAGAGAAAATTGACTTGCCAGCGCTGCTGAAAATATTAGCCGCACGTGGTTTAAATGATGTTTTGGTCGAATCAGGAGCTCAGCTTGCGGGTGCCTTTATCGAACAAGACTTGGTTGATGAGCTTATTTTATTTCAAGCACCAAAATTAATCGGCGCAGACGGCAAAGGCTTAGTGGCTTTACCGAGCATTGAAAAATTAAGCGCCACAAAAAATTTAAAAATTAAAGATGTACGAATGGTGGGTCCTGATATTCGTATAATCGCAACTTTTAGCCTTAACAAATAAGAGTAAGCTATGTTTACCGGAATTATTGAAGCCGTTGGCAGTATTAAAGCAATTAATGTAAATAGCCAAGGCGCTCGTGTGGAAATAGCCACAGGTTCATTAGATATGGGCGATGTGCATTTAGGTGACTCAATCGCCACTAATGGCGTGTGTTTAACAGTAGTTGCCTTTGACCAACATAGTTATTGTGCTGATGTTTCAACTGAAACGTTAACACGTACCGGTTTTACCCATTACCGCGCCGGTCAAAAAGTGAATTTAGAAAAAGCCATGCTAGCAACCACACGTTTTGGTGGCCATATGGTTTCAGGCCATGTTGATGCTATTAGCGAAGTTGCTACCATTAAAAGTACCGGTAACAGCACTGAATACTGGCTTACCATGTCAGAAGAAATAGCGCCTTACATTGCCGAAAAAGGCTCGGTTACCATCGACGGTATCAGCTTAACGGTGAATAAAGTTACTGAAAATCAGTTTATGCTGACCATAGTGCCACATACTACAGAGCAGACTATAATTGGTACTTATCAAACAGGTACGGTTGTAAATGTAGAAGTTGACGTAGTTGCGCGTTATTTAGAGCGTTTATTATTAAAACAATCTAGTAATAATGCTGCGATGCAGAACGAAAGTGAAAGCTCAGGTGTAACTCGCGAGTTATTAGCAAAAAGCGGCTTTAGGTCGACATAATTCCAGTAAATAGTTAAAACGACTGTTTATACATATATTGATAAAATTCAAACCACTCAAATAGAGGTTGTCATGCAATTAAATACCCCGCAGGAAATAATCGACGATATTGCTCAAGGCAAGATGGTTATTTTGATGGATGATGAAGATCGTGAAAACGAAGGCGACTTTATCATGGCGGCAGAGAAAGTTACGCCAGCAGCGATAAATTTTATGGCCACTCATGGCCGCGGCTTAATTTGCATGCCGATGACAGTAGAACAATGTCAAAAGTTAAAATTGCCTTTAATGGTTGAAAAAAATGATGCTCAATTTAGTACTAACTTTACCGTATCAATTGAAGCTGCAGAGGGGGTTACCACAGGTATTTCAGCCGGTGATCGTGCTACTACCGTGCTAGCGGCTGTAGGTAAAGACGCGAATCATTTAAGCATTGTTCAACCAGGTCATATTTTTCCATTAATAGCGAAAGACGGCGGCGTACTTAACCGCGCTGGTCATACCGAAGCCGGAGTTGATTTAGCTCGTCTTGCTGGTTTAGAGCCTGCTGCAGTAATTGTTGAAATATTAAATGAAGATGGCACCATGGCGCGCCGTCCAGATTTAGAAATTATTGCGAAAAAGCATGATATTAAAATGGGCACTATTGCCGATTTAATTGAATTTCGTAATGCTAACGAGACTACTATTCAGCGTATTTCTCAGTGTAAATTACCAACCGCTTATGGTGATTTTGACCTTGTCGTATTTAAAGATACCATTGACGGCCAAGCGCACTTTGCTTTAACTAAAGGCGAAATTAAAGCGGAGCAACCGACCTTAGTTCGTGTTCATTTAGAAAATACTTTTAGAGATTTATTATTTAGCCAACGTGAAAGTGTTGCTAAATGGCCAATAGCTCCAGCGTTAGAAAAAATTGGTCAAGAAGGCGGCGTATTAGTGTTATTAGGTAAGCACGAATCACCAACGGAGTTAATTAACTTGGTGGAGAAGTACGCCAAAATTGACGCAGGTGAAACGGTTAAAGAAATTAATCGTCACGTTGGTTCACGCAATGTCGGTGTTGGTTCACAAATTTTAGCTAATTTAGGGGTGAGTAAAATGCGCTTATTAAGCTCTCAAACTAAATACCATTCACTTTCAGGTTTTGGTTTAGAAGTGGTTGAATATATCGCTGAATAAAATGAGCTGATAGTTAAAATATTTTCAATAAAATGCGTATTAGTTAACTCTAATACGCATTTTTTTATTGCTAAATTCCTCTGTAGGCACATCGCCTAAATTTATTTTTTAGGAAATAAACCAAAGTAAATATTAATAATATTTATTGTTGTATTTAAAATTAATAGGGAGGTATAAATACGGTTGAATTCTGCGTTCTTGTTGCTTGAAAAGACTTAAATGTTACTTAAGTGTAAGTTCTGCTTTTCCGTTATTAGTAAAGTACATCGCTGTTATCAACTTGCCTGTTTACTAAACTGTATCTAGCTTTGTGCGCCTTACCTTTCTAACTCTTTATTTTTTAGTGAATTATATGGTTTTGATTTATTAAATCATTGTCAATTTTTGATATGTTTTCCTGTCGCCTCAATATTGTTTATCAACTTTTTGTATGTAATACTCCGTATGAAAATTGTACTTTTGTTTTGTTTTTTTTGCTTCATCTAGTGTGAAAGTATAAATACTAAAGGCTAGTAAGCGTACAAATTAATAATAACCAAGGTATGGTTTTGCTTTGTGATACAGGGTTGGCTTTTTTTGAGCATAACTTCACTTTTGCTAGAGAACAATGCACACCATAGGTTACTTCTTTCCAGTGAAAAGGACGTTATGTGAAAAACTAAGTCATACAGTTTCTATGTTCTATACAATGATGAGGTATGTATGGTGATATTAGTTAAAAAAAGGATCAAGGACTTTACGTCTAGTGTTTTATTAGCTTTATTTTTTTCTACAACGCTGATGCAACAAGCATTAGCTTTTTCTAGCAGCCCACAACGGCTTATTTATGATGACTTTGAAACCGGCTGGGGCAACTGGTTAAATACCAGCTCAGGTGATAGTCATGATTGGACCCGCCATTCAGGCTCCACCCCCTCAGGAACTACCGGACCAGACAGTGGTGCCGACGACAGTAATTATTACCTATTCGTAGAAAGCTCTAATGGTGGTTTATATAAAAGCGGCGATACTGCTATTATTGAGAGTGAAATTTTAGATGCCAGTAATATTCAGCTTAGCTTTCGCTATCATATGTATGGCAATACTACCGGCATGTTATCCGTTGACGTGCTAGACAACGGCATCTGGGTTAGTGATGTCTGGTCAATTTCAGGCGAGCAACATAGTAGTAGCGGTGATAACTACGATAGCGCGAGTGTCGATTTAAGTAGCTACGAGGTTAGCCAAATTCGTTTTCGTGCTCAAGCAACATTATCAAATGCTTGGGCCGGTGATATGGCAATAGATAACATTGAGATATCGGCGAGCTTAACAACGGATCAAGACGGTGATGGTATTGATGATGTTGATGATGCTTTCCCATTAGACCCTACAGAATCAATTGATACTGATCTCGATGGCATTGGCAATAATAGCGACACTGACGATGATAACGACGGTGTATTAGATGTTAACGATGCTTTCCCGTTAGATGCTTCAGAATCAGTTGATACTGATCTCGATGGCATTGGTAATAACAGCGACACCGATGATGATAACGACGGTGTATTAGATGTTAACGATGCTTTCCCGTTAGATGCTACAGAATCAATTGATACTGATTTAGATGGCATTGGCAATAACAGCGACACCGATGATGATAACGACGGTGTATTAGATGTTAACGATGCTTTCCCGTTAGATGCTACAGAATCAATTGATACTGATTTAGACGGTATTGGCAATAACAGCGACACCGATGATGATAACGACGGTGTATTAGATGTTAACGATGCTTTCCCATTAGATGCTACCGAATCAATTGATACTGATTTAGATGGCATTGGCAATAACAGCGACACCGATGATGATAACGACGGTGTATTAGATGTTAACGATGCTTTCCCGTTGGATGCTACAGAATCAGTTGATACTGATTTAGACGGCATTGGCAATAACAGCGACACCGATGATGATAACGACGGTGTATTAGATGTTAATGATGCATTTCCGTTAGATGCTACAGAGTCAGTTGATACTGATTTAGATGGCATTGGCAATAACAGCGACACCGATGATGATAACGACGGTGTATCA
>CANMXU010000041.1 GCA_947501935.1 uncultured Alteromonadaceae bacterium | reverse complement strand
GGTGGCTAAAGGGACTTGAACCCTCGACAACCGGAATCACAATCCGGGGCTCTACCAACTGAGCTATAGCCACCACTGAGGTCTTGTTAATGGTACTTCGCTAAACAGGCGTTTATTGAAGTGCGCGAATTCTAATGCACTTTGCCCTGTTTTGACAAGATGAATTTACCAAAAACCTCACTTTATTGTTAAAATAATTCATCTCGCTTTATTTTTAGGCTTTTAGCTATGTCATTAGATAAAATATCCGCTCAAATTAGCTCTTTCTCTACCGAAAAAGGGCAGAAAATTCCACCAGTAGAATTATGGGATCCGCCTTATTGTGGTGAAATGGATTTAGTGATTAAAGCCGATGGTAGTTGGTTTTATAATGGCACTATTTTCAAACGCTTGGCTTTAGTTAAATTATTGGCTTCAGTGCTTAAAAAAGAAGGCGGAGAATATTTTTTAGTTACTCCTGTTGAAAAGGTAAAAATTACTGTTGAAGATGCGCCGTTGCTGTTAAATCAGTGGCGTTGGCAAGACGATGATGAAAAATTCATGGTGGTTAGCACAAGTTTAGCTGATGAATTTATTTTAGATGCCCAGCACCCGATAACGCTTGCCGACGATGGTAGTTTATATGTGGTGGTTAGGCGCAATTTATTGGCGAAAGTACACCGTAATGTATATTACCAATGGGTCGACTTAGCTCAAGCGACTAAAACCGAGCGTGGTACTGAATTAGTATTTAACAGTGGCGATCAAGTTTTTAGTTTAGGTGTAATTGATTAACTGTAAGTATAATGGCTAGAGCTTCTTTATCGAAATCAGCAACAAGGAGAGAATAAATATCACCTTGCTGTTGAATTTGTACTTTCGTCGATAGCAGTGGTTATTTTATTTTTCGTTTCGCCTGCTTCGCATTAGGTGGGTTTTGGTTAAAGGTAGCCACTTCAAGCTTTTTTCCTTGGTTAAAATCAGTATTTCTATTCCATGGAGCGCCCCACCATTCATTCGCGGGTAAGGTGCTGTCCCACGCATCAAATTTATCCTGCAAGCTTTGTGTTAATTCAGGGTGCTGTGCGGATACATCATGATATTCACCGGGATCATTGGCGATATTAAAGAGCTCAATTTTTCGGTTGCCGTGGTCGTCATTCCAAGACAGTTTCCAATCACCACTACGAATGGCGTAATCATTGTCTCGGCGCCAAACCAGCAATGAATGAGGCTTGGTCTTGGCCATTTTTCCTTGAATAAAAGGTAATAAATTTACGCCGTCGTAAGCAAAGCCACCAAGTTTAGGCTTTTCAGTATTTTCACCAGCTAAAGCTGCGAAGGTTGGCGCTAAATCTAATGCTGAAACGGGATGGTCATAACGGGTACCCGCGGTTATCTTTGTTGGCCATGTCATTAAAAACGGTACTCGTATGCCGCCTTCATAAGTGTCGCCTTTATAGCCTCGATAAATGCCGGCGTTCGACATAATACCGCCACGTTCTAGTTTTGATTTTTGAATTTTTTTAGCCTTTTTATTTAACCCTTGGCCAGAAGGGCTGCCGTTATCACTCATAAAAACGATTAGGGTATTGTTTGCTATTTTAAGCTCCTGCAAAGTTTGGTTAAGGCGGCCAATGCCATCGTCCATTGACAACATCATTGCGGCGAATACATTAAAGTCTTCACTGTTACTGAGGTTTTTGGTACGTGCTAAGGTGCTTTTGGTGGCTTGCCATGGATGATGAACTGAGTTGTAGGCTAGGTATAAAAAGAATGGTTGTTCTTTTTTAGCGGTGCTTTTAACAAAGCCAACTGCTTGCTCTGAAAATAGGTCAGTTAAGTAAATATCTTTTTGTGGCGGTAGCATTTCTTCATTTAGAAATAATGGCCAAAAGCCCTTTTTCTTGGAAAATTTATTGTGCCAGCCGGTGTAGTCGTGTGAGCCATTAATAAAGCCATAAAAGAAGTCAAAGCCTCGTTGGTTTGGACGCAAGCTTAGATCAAAACCTAAATGCCACTTTCCGATCATGCCGGTATGGTAACCCTGCGCTTTTAGCGTTTCTGAAATTATCGGTTGGCTGCGCGGCAAACCAGCCATGGGAAATTTCATGTTGTCAGGATAACCAGAGCCACTTGGGTTTTCGCCCACACCAAAACGCTGTTGATAAACCCCTGTTAATGCGCCAGCACGAGAGGGACCACATACCGAAGCCGACACATAACCTTGGCTAAAATGCACACCAGATCTCGCTAAGGCATCTATATTAGGGGTTAGAATTTTATTATTACCGTGATAACCGACATCGCCATAACCTAAGTCATCAGCAAAAATAAAAATTATATTGGGGCGCTCGTCGGCAAAGCTGGATATTGATAGCAAGGTAAGGGCAAGTATGCAGGTAAAGTAAAAGCTTATTCTTTTCATCTAATTTCAGGTTTATTAAAACAGCGGTATTTATAAAGAGTAGCGTCAGCCGTTAATACGTAAATCTTTACAGTTACTTTACCGAAAAGGCTAAGCACAGGGTTAATGAATGCGCGTTGGGTTAATAAAAGGGAAATAATTAGATATTGGTTTTGCTTAAATACCAGAGATTATAGCAAGAGGGAAAGTTAAACGCTGCCAAGTATTTAGCAGCGCTTTTCATTTGTAGCTTGGTTCGTACCAGCTGCGCCTAAATTACTCGCGAGAAACGTTGTTGGTTAATGTGTTTTTTCATATAAGCGTCGAAGCTCATACAAATAATGCGAATTAATAACCGCGCTTTTTGATCAACTTTAATAAAGTTGGCGCTATTTTCTACTAGACCGTCTTCAATAAAGGTATCAAGTAGTGGTAAGTCTTGTGCGAAGTATTGGTCAAAATCAATATTATATTTCTGGCTGATTTTGTCTTTATCTAAATATAGATTACACATTAACTCGCGAATAACTTCACCACGTAAAATATCGTCGTCGTTTAAAGTAACACCTCGCTCTAATGCGTTTTCTTGCTCGTCGATGGCTTTGTAATAAGCTTTTAATTCTTTGATATTTTGACCAAATGAACGGCCAATACTGCTTATTGAGGAAACCCCTAAACCGAGTAAGTCACAGCTGCCTTTAGTGGTATAGCCTTGGAAGTTTCTGTGCAAGCTACCATTTTGTTGCGCGATTGATAATTCGTCATCAGGTTTGGCAAAGTGGTCCATGCCAATAAAGTCGTAACCAAAACCACAAAGTTTTTCTATGGCCAACTTCATTAAGGCAAATTTTTCACTAACACTGGGTAGCCATTCGTCACGTAATTTACGTTGAGCGGCAAAGCGGCTTGGTAAATGGGCGTAACTAAACAATGAAATACGGTCTACATCCCACTCATTGGCCTTGTCTAAAGTATAAGTGAAGGTATCAACAGTTTGGTGCGGTAAACCATAAATAAGGTCGATGTTAACTGATTTAAAACCAACTTCTTTAGCGTGCTTGATAAAGCTGCCAATAAATTCAGTTGATTGCACGCGGTTAATCGCTTCTTGTACTTTATGATCTAAGTCTTGTACACCTAAGCTTAGGCGATTGAAACCTAAGCTGAATAAATGTTCAGCTAAGTCCATTTCTATTTCGCGAGGATCAATTTCAATGCTCATTTCTAACTGTTCAGAAAAATTAAATTTTTCTTTGAGCAAGTTCACTAATGTAGTGATTTGAGCATGAGTTAAAAAGCTTGGCGTGCCGCCGCCCCAATGTAATTGCTTTACAGTATATTCTTGAAATGCTGGTGCTTGTAAGGCAATTTCTTTGGCTAAATATTCTAAATAAATATCAGCTTTATCGCGATGGCGGGTAATAACCTTATTACAGCCACAGTAATAACAAAGGGTATGGCAAAACGGGATATGAACGTATAAAGACAACTCTCGATTTGGTGATTGCTGAACTGCTCGAATAAAGTCGCCATGAGTAAATTGGTCATGAAATTCTAGCGCAGTAGGGTATGAAGTGTACCGTGGACCACTGGTATTGTATTTTTTCAGTAGTTGCGGATCGAAAAATTGACTTGCTTGCATCGTAATCACCATTTTATAAGTTACGAGACATTGTACTCATTTTAGCTGCTGGCATATTGATCAGGCGCAAGCATTTGTGACATAACTCACGTGTAAAAATTGCAAGTTAGGTTTCATTAATGTGAGAAAGTTAATCAGCACAGTGAATACATTTAATGGCTGCAGGTTGTACTAGCAAACGTTGTTTAGCGATTGAGCCACCACAGGCTTGGCAAATACCATAGTTGCCCTTTTCAATATGGCTGATGGCATTACACAGTTGTTGTATTTCATTTTTTGCTTCAGACTCAAGCGCGTTCAGTACTTCGTCGTTTTCGCGCTCAGCGGCTTGTTCGGCCCAGTCGGAGTTACGCCCGTCGGCAAAGTCTTGATGGATAGAGTCAACGCGTTGTTGCAGTTCAATAATGCGTTTGGTAAATATCGCTTTTAGTTCATTGTTCATAACAGGCTCCTGAGGGGGAGGTTATTCAAAGTGGAATAAATGCCACTAAGAAGCCGATATAAATAGAGCTATTGGCTTAATACACTCAGTCGTTCTTGGGTGTATTGTAGTAGCAGTTTAATATTCTCTTTTACGGGATCATTAAGCTCGGCTTCAACTTTCATGCGCTCAAAGTCGAGCGCCATACGTTGTTTTTTATCGAGCTTTTTACGATCGTCAAGAATTGGCATATGCTTGATTTTGCCATATAACTCAAATATAGCAGGAAATTGCTGATCCAGCTCGGCGCTTAATTTTAACGAGTCGAGCAATACACTTAAACGCCAACAACCTTCGGCAATATCACATTGTTCTTCGTTCATTGCGCGCGCGATAATAACCACACTGTCGAGTATTTTTTTATCATGTAACGACAACGCTTGGCGCTGCTTTTCTTGCGCCTGTTGCTGAGCTAGAGTTTGCTTTTTTAACTGAATAAGTAATTTAGTCGCGTAATAACCCAAACTAATAATGATGATCGCGCCGATGAGCAACGCGACTAACCACAAAGTAGACATTGAGTGACTTCCTTTATATTTAACTGAATGACGTTTACCTAAGTAAATAACTACCTGATAAAATAGGCTTATTAGAATTTAGACAGGTCGTTATTGTCTAATTTATCCCATAAGTCGTCTTCTGATTCGTTACTGGCTGGTGCCGACTCGCTGGCTTCGTCTTCATCTTGGTCTAAACCAAGTTGCACGCTGATTTCTTCATGGCGTTCCATCAATTCATTAAACAAGCTTATTTCGGCTTCGTTTAGATTGATATCATCATCTTGCTTTTCCAGTATTGCTAATAAACGCGGGTCTTGTTCAATGGCGTATAGCTCTTGTTCAAGTGAATCGCTAGCTGCTGGTGCTTCAATAGTACGAATAGGCGCTATTGGTTGCTGCTTTTTAGGTTTAGCTTTTTTAACTGGAGCAAGTTTAGCTGCAACGCCTAAGTCAATCGGTTTTTTGCTACCAATTCTAGGGTCTTTGGCTGCGCTGCTTTGATTTTTCTTTGGTTCTACCATAGCCTCTTGCTGGCGATTGCCTGGCTTTTTACCTTTTTTATTTTTCGGCTTTTTATCCGGGCTTTGCTCCAGTAATTTTCTATCAAGTTTCTTATCAACTTTTACTGGGCCGTTAGAGCCAACACCGGGATTACGTGATTTTTTAGTTCGAGACATTTTTGTTCATTCATTAAATAGCAATATTGCTGCTATTTTACGATATTACGCTGCGAACTGTTAGCTTTGTTGTGTTATTTATCGTCTATTTCTTTTATTGGTTATTGTGTTTAGTTAAAAGTTAATAGAGCAGCAGCGCGTTAAATAAAATGAAGTGCATGGCTAACAAGCATAAAATTAATATTTTCCGATTAAAATTATGCTAATTACAGAGAATTATGTTTATTAACTCATCCGGTTTTACATATTAATTTTACTTGTAAGGGCAACAATATCATCACCTTTATTGATTAATTTCGCTTTTCGGGCATACTGAGTCCAATTTTTATATCCCCGATAAATAGTGGCTTAAAGCAATAGCTTGAAGTACTAACGATTAACCAAACTAATCTAATGAACAATACTATGACAAAAATGAAATCAGCCATCGCGGCGTTGTTAACTTTATCAACGTGTATTATCTCTACTGCCAGTGCCGACTCTTTTGATTTAGCGCTAAGTAACAAAACCGCTATGTTAACTTATGAAAGTGCCGGCGGTATCACTAATAAAAGCATGGTTAAGGGCTCTTATTTTCATCATGACGATGGTGATGACGCCTTTGATATGTCATTTTTAGTTGGCGAAGTACATAAAAAAAGTAAGCTATTAATTGGCGGTAAGGTTTTTTATTTAAACCTTGATAATGCCAGTGAAGACGATGGTTATGGCTTAGCAATAGGTGCTGAAGGCGCGTTTACCTTAGCCCCTAAGTTATCTTTAAAAGCGCATGCATATTTTGCCCCTGAAGTGACTTCATTTAGTGATATAGAAGACTATCGTGACTTAGAGGTTCGCTTGGCATACGACATTATTCCAGAGGCGAGTGTTGCTTTTGGTTACCGTAGTGCTAAAGCTGAATTAGAAAATGGCGGTAGTGAACGTTTGCAAGATAATTTATTTCTCGCGCTGACTCTAGTTTTTTAATATTCGTTTTTAACAACAACTTTTTAATAAACAGGTACAGAATCAAAAGGAGCTATTTTAGCTCCTTTTTTTGAGCTTTTATTTTAATAAAACTTAAACATGAGGCACTTTATTCGTTATTTTTGTTATTGAAATCTATAGTGTAGGTATCCCTGTTTTCACTGAGTTTTATTATGGACAGTAATAATTTAGTTGAATTTAAGTTTTTGGCTGAGCCTACCGACGTAAATTTTGGCGGTAAGGTCCATGGCGGCATGGTAATGAAATGGATTGACCAAGCCTCGTACGCGTGTGCTGCACAGTGGAGCAAGCGTTATTGTGTTACGGTTTCAGCAAATGGTATTCGTTTTATTCGGCCGATTCTGGTAGGGCAAATGATAACCGTAACCGCACGTATTGTTTATACCGGTAAAACCAGTATGCATATTTATGTGGTGGTTCGTGCCTGTAACTTAAAAGAAAATAAAGCGGTGGTGACTAACCGTTGTTTTATTACGTTTATGGCGCTAGACGACACTGGCTATCATGTTAAGGTGCCAGCATATATTCCTAAGTCTGATGAAGACAAAATGTTAGCGAGCGTTGCTATGCACGCTAAAGACTTTGCCCTTAAACTTGATAGTGACTTTCATAATTCACTCGGCTGGAAATAATGGCTAAGCAAGAATAACGGTTTTATCACCATTTAAACAAATGCGTTGCTCGGCATGCATTTGTACAGCATGGCTAAGTGCGGTGGCTTCTAAGTCGTGTCCTAAATGCACCATTTGCTTTATGGTATAGGTATGGTTTATTGGCTTGACTTCTTGCACAATAATTGGCCCTTCATCTAAATCTGCAGTTACATAATGAGCCGTTGCGCCTATCACTTTTACACCGCGTTTATGCGCTTGATGATAAGGTTTAGCGCCTTTGAAACTTGGTAAAAATGAGTGATGAATATTAATCGCTTTACCACGTAATTTGCTGCACATGTCATCAGATAGAATTTGCATATAACGAGCAAGAATTAATAAGTCGCCTTGGCTTTGCTGAAAAATATTTAGCATGGCAGCTTCTTGTTCGAGCTTGTTTTCTTTATTAACCGGCAGGTGATGAAAATTAATGCCATGCCATTCGGTGAGTGCTTGGCAGTCAGTATGATTTGATACTACCGCGACAATGTTAACTGGCAAAACGCCAGCTTTTTGTTTGGTCAGTAGTGATACTAAACAGTGATCATCTTTAGATACTGCAATAACTACATTAGGGAAGTCGTTACGCAGGCGTAATTGATAGTCCATATTCAATGGTTTGGCTAAGGCGTCTAACGCTTGGCTAAATTCTTCAATTGGTGCGGTAAAATTACGATCATCAAAAGCAATGCGCGAGAAAAACGTATCAGTGTAAGGGTCTGAATATTGAGACGTTTCGGTAATAAAAGCGTGATGTTCGAATAAGCTTTGGGTGATCTTAGCTAAAACGCCTGTGGTATCAGGACATTGCCAAGTCAGAATATAATGATTAGTTTCGCTCATAGTATTTGGTAAAGATGTAATTTCGGTGTAGTAAACTTACCACAAATAATCACATACTTATCGCGTTAGAGCTAGCTTTCCTTGCAGTTTGCTAGCTAAAAAGTGGCAAACTAATCGCTGATATGTACTTGAGTTTTATTTTTAATGTAAAACTGTTCAACTTTCTCACGTGCCCATGGGGTTTTGCGCAGAAATTTTAAGCTTGATTTGATACTAGGATCATCAGTAAAACAGCGAATAGAAATTTCTTGACCAAGCGCGTCAAAACCAAAATAGTCGACCAGTTCTGTCACTATGGTTTTTAAGGTGATGCCATGTAAAGGATTAAAAGGTTGCTGATTCATGTAACTCACTACTCTAAAAACAAAACGCCATAACTGAGTTTAGTTTATCAGTTATGGCGCCTTTATAGCCATGCATTTTGAACTCGAATGAAATAAGTTGTACAAGCGCATTAGCTTAAGTCTTGCTCAAATTAATTCTCGAGCTTAGCCAGCAAAGTGTGCAGCTAAGTCGTCACTACCACCAATAAGAGTACCGTTAATAAATACTTGCGGCACAGTGTCGGCATTGCTTACTGCACGTAAACCACTAATAGTAATGTCTTTACCTACGGTAATTTCTTCAAAGCTTAAACCTTTTTCGGTTAATAATGCTTTAGCTTTTTTACAGTATGGACAATCAGGTTTACTGAAAATAGTCACATTATCTTGCGAAATGTTAGGGTTGATATGAGCTAGCATAGTATCAGCGTCTGATACTTCAAACGGGTCGCCTGGCAAATCAGGTTCAATAAACATTTTTTCAACCACGCCGTTTTTAACTAACATGGCATATCGCCAGCTGCGCTTACCAAAGCCGATGTCGCTTTTATCAACTAATAAGCCCATTTTTTCAGTAAATTCACCGGTACCATCAGGAATAAAGCTGATGTTTTCAGCATGTTGTGCTTCAGCCCAAGCATTCATTACAAAAGTATCGTTTACTGATACACATAAAATTTCATCAACACCGTTGGCAAAAAAGGTTGGTGCTAATTCGTTATATCTCGGTAAATGAGATGAAGAACATGTTGGTGTAAAAGCACCAGGTAAAGAAAAAACTACCACGGTTTTATTTGAGAATATTTCGTCAGTGCTGCGTGCTGACCAACCATTGTCGCTGATGATAGGGAATGAGACTGCTGGTACTTTTTGACCTTCTTTGTTAGCAAACATAATTGCTCCAAGTAGTGATAATTAATGATGAAGCTATTATCTAGGATATAGCTCATTTGTAAAAGCGATAAAAGTAGATGGTTGTAATCGCTTTTTTGAATTCACTGTAGTTGTTTAATGTTGTTCATTAATAGTGTTTGAATAAGACTAGTTAAACGACTATAGATAATAGCTGCTTATTAATGATTTAACCTGCTCTTGGGGTAATGAATTTGTAACTCGATAAAGCTAAAAAGCCCAAGTAATTAAAGTTATCTTTTTCTGACCTATAGTGCTTATTTCTAAGTTAAGTTATTACATGAGTAAGTTGGCGATAAGCATTATTTAATTTGTTAGTAACTTCTTCTTGTGGACAAGGCTTAGCAATGTAGTCATCAAATCCTGCTTGAAAACACTTTTCTGCTGCGCCGCTTAAAGCTTCTGCGGTCATGGCGATTAACCACAGTGGTTTGGTTTTTTCTTTGGTAAGAGTACGCGCAAGTTCAAAGCCGTCGATAATTGGCATATGACAGTCTGAAATAATAATGTCGTAAGGGTTTTTACGATACATTTGCAATGCTTGTTCTCCATTTTCAGCAACATCTGCGGTAATATTTAACCGTGCGAGTTGCGCGGTGATCACCAATAAATTTACACTATTATCTTCAGCTACTAAAACCCTGAACTGCTTGAAACGTTGATCTTCTGGTGCGTTAGTTTGGCGGTCGCTTCTGCGTCGTTCCGTGATGTTGATCACCGGGTTAGCCTGTTTTAACTTTAAATAAAAGTGAAACAAACTACCTTGGTGCTCAGTTGACTCTAATAAAATTTCACTGCCCATTGAACGAACAATTTCTTGGCATATGCTTAAACCTAAGCCGGTACCACCATATTTACGGGTAATATCAGTATCTGCTTGAATAAATGGAGTAAAAAGTTGATCTTGCTTGCTTTTGGCAATGCCAATGCCTGAGTCTTGAACTGAAATATGCAGTGTATCAAAAACATTGTTGTCTTCTTGGCTGGTGCTGGCTAAATCTATAGTCACGGTAATGGTGCCGTGCTCGGTAAATTTAATCGCATTGCTAAGCAAATTATTAAGCACTTGTGTTAACCGAGTAGGATCACTGAAATACTGATGAGTAATGCGTTGATCAACGTTGAGCTTAATATCTATTTGATTGAGTTTTTGCAAGGGTGACTCAACGTGCAAATGTTTAAAGCCAGCAATAATATTTCTAGTTAAGGTGGAAATATTCACGGGTACTGACTCTAAGGTTAGCTTACCGGCGTCCATTTTCGAAAAGTCTAATACGTCATTAAGTAAGGCTAATAAATTTCGAGCTGAAATTTTTAAGGTGTCTAATAAATCTTGCTGATTGTCATTGAGCTCAGTGAAAGCTAACGACTCTGCCATACCTAAAACACCATTCATTGGCGTACGAATTTCATGACTCATGCGGGCGAGAAAAACGACTTTTGCTTGTGCTGATTTTTCGGCTTCTAGTCGAGCTGCTTCAGCAATTTTTAGTGCCTGTTCTACCTTGTGTTGCGCCGCTTTTCGCACTTGTAGCTGACGGTAATAAATCCAAAAAATCACTAAACAGGTGATGATGGTTGCCGCTAATACAAAGCTCATATTGCGATAAGCGGTGGCAACTTGTTCTTTATCATAAACTTGATTAAATGCGGTTTTGCTCCAGCGCGCGTAAATATCGTCAAATTGATTGGGGTTAATAGTATTAACGGTGCGATTTAATAAGGTCATTAATGCGGTGTTGTTTTTCGTCGTCGCAAAATTTAAGGTTTCAGGCTCAGGGAAGTTGGCAATAGGTTTACTGGTTAAGTTTGGTAGTTGCTGCTGCTTGATAATATAACCACTGTTTAAAGGCGAGCCGATAAAAATATCGGCTTGACCTTTTGCTACCGCTAAAATGGCGTCTTGTGATGACGCATATAAGGTAATGCGAGCTTGCGGCAGTCTTTTAAGTAAAATTTCGGTGGTGTACTTGCCAATAACTGCAGCTATGGCTTGGTTATTTAAATCTTTAAAATCGGTTATCGACTGCTGGTCTAAACGATGAATTAAGTTATAGCGACTGGTCAAATAGGGCATAGAAAAACTGAAGGTATGTTCAAGCGTGCCTCGTTTTCTCGCTAAAATGGCCACATCAGCCTGACCCGTTTCTAAACGTGTTAAACCGTCAGCAATATTATCTATATAGAGCGGTTTAAACACTAAGCCGGTTTTTTCAGTAGCAAGTTTAGTAATATCAATGGTTAGGCCGCGCTCAGATATATTACCAAATTCTTGGGGAATAATATAAGGCGGAAAACCTCGCTGAATAAGTGGATATATCAGGGTGTTATGGTCAATAACATACTGTTTTTCTTCTTCAGAAAGATTGGTTAAATAGTTACCTAAAGTTAAGGTCAGATCTGGCAGTTTTAATAAATATTTGTCAGACCATAACTTTGCTTGCAGTGCGTTAACTTCACGTAAATTATGATTAATCTCATATAACAAACTTCTGTCGCTGCTTCGAGTCGCAAAATGGAAGTAGGTGTCAATGCTTTCTTCGGTATTAACATAGTAATCATCAATTAAATTTTGCTCGGTTAATAGCGTTTGTAATACCCAAGGCCGAGTTGAGGTAATGGCGTCGAACTTGTCAATTTCTTTAATAAAATCAGCCGTATTATTGAAGTAGCTTTGTTCTACACTTGCATTTGAAGGTAAAACATTATTTTGATTAATGGAATGAATGGCTATTTGTAGGCCGTTTTGTTCATCTGTTATTAACCGACGAAATATATGCTGGCGATATTTAGCATAAGGAATACTGAGTAAAATATTTTTATTTTCTAAGTTGTTATTTGCAACCGCTATTATATCTATTTGGTTATTTTGCAAAGCTTGATATGCCAGTTCAGTACTTAGGTAAGTAAACTCAACACGTCGGTTTTGATCAATCGACCAAATTTGCCAATATTCTTTTAGGAAGCTATTCATCTGAGAATATTTATCATGTGCATCTTTTTCTAAACGAAAAACATCAGCTAAAGCAATACGCAAGGTTGGTAATTGCTCATTCGATGTTTGGTATTTCGTATTATCTTGGGCTGGTGTCGTAACAGAAAAACACAACAAAGAAAGTGCCAGAGAAATTAGTAAGGCAAATGCAGGAGAAGGCTTACACTTTATTTTGAGGGTATTAATTAAATAATGATACATGGTTGCTTGCTGAAAAATTACCTTGAACTAACAGTATGCTATACAAACGTCGCTCAGCAAATAATTTATAACATTTAACGGAATTTTCGGAGTATTCACTGAAAATTTATATGGAAAGTTTAACAACGGCGGTGTTTTGCTAATTTATTCTGTCAGCCATAATTTACGTAAGTAATAAATTTATTTTTCAAAAGCGATGCCTGTATTTGCCCATTAGTTGGCGAGCATGTTAAATTGATTAAGTTGTATATACAATTAAGGTGAATTCAATATGTCAGTAAGTTATACCTTGCTTAAAGGTAGTGTGCCGCTAGTGATCAGCATGCCACATAATGGCCAAGCGATCCCAGACTACATTAAAAATACCATGACAGAGCAAGCGAAATTAATCCCCGATACTGACTGGTATAAAGATAAGCTTTATGACTTTGCCCATAACTTAGGTGCTTATCTTTTAATGCCTAAATATAACCGTTATGTGATTGACTTAAATCGTGACCCGAGCGGCGCTGATTTATACCCAGATGCAGATAATACCGAATTATGCCCAACCACAGCCTTTGACCAATCGCCTTTATACTTAAACGGCCAATTACCTAACGAGCAAGAGCAACAGCAGCGTGTATGCAATTACTGGCAGCCTTATCATCAAGTACTTGAGCAAACCTTAACTGAATTGCAGCAGAAATTTGGCTGCGTGGTATTACTTGAAGCCCACTCTATTTTATCAACGGTGCCGAGATTTTTTGACGGCCAGTTACCCGACTTTAATTTTGGTAATGCTAATGGCACAAGTTGCTCAGCAGAGTTAATGGCCGAACTAGAAAAACTTAATTTTTCTCCTTATAGCAAGGTGGTGAATGGCCGCTTTAAAGGGGGTTATATTACTCGCGCTTATGGAAAACCTGAGCAAGGTATTCATGCATTGCAATTAGAATTGTCGCAGCGTACATATATGAATGAGCCTAGCAATCAATATAATCAAGTTTTGGCAAGCCAAGTAAAACCTAAACTAGAGCAGTTGGTGCAATGTTTAATTTCTTTCACTAAGAAAACTAAGCAAACTAAGCAGCAACAGCCAGCGGAGCAATAATGAAACTTTACGCAGCACAAATTCTTCTTGCCGATGGTTGGGCCAAACAAAAAACGTTAACCATTGATAATGGCCAAATTACTGCGATCGATTCAGGCTATATCGAGGGCGCTGAAATTGCCCAAGGGCCGGTGATACCCGGTATGGTAAATTGTCACTCACATGCTTTTCAGCGGGCATTTGCCGGCTTTAGTGAGCAAGGCAGTGACGGCCAAGACAGCTTTTGGACTTGGCGTAAAATTATGTATCAGTTTCTCGACAAGCTCAGCGCTGATGATGTACACATTATTGCCAAGCAGCTCTATATAGAAATGTTGAAAATGGGTTACACCCGAGTGGCGGAATTTCATTATTTACATCATCAAATCAATGGTGATAATTACCCGCAAGCTGCAACTATGGCGAAGGCTATTTTTACCGCGGCAGCAGAGTCGGGTATCGGCTTAACGTTATTGCCGGTGCTTTATCAATACAGTGGCTTTGGCGCAAAAGCGGCGACTGACGGACAAAAGCGTTTTATTCATAGTACGGAAAAGTTTAATCAACTCGTCAGTGACTGTTTTATTTTAAGTAAGCAGTTTGAAAATAGTAATGTTGGTATTGCCCCGCACTCACTGCGCGCAGTTGATAAGCAAGGATTACAAGCTGCGGTTGCTCATGTACGAGCATTAGATAAACAAGCACCTATTCATATTCATATTGCTGAGCAGCAGCAAGAAGTGCACGACTGTCTTGCGCATTACGGACAAAGACCTGTCGCTTGGTTATTAGCTAATATCGAATTAGATCAACACTGGTGCTTAATTCACGCCACGCATATTAACGAGCAAGAACGCCAAGGTATTATTGCAAGCCAAGCGATTGCCGGAATTTGCCCTACCACAGAGGCGAATTTAGGTGACGGAATTTTCCCCACCACTGAGTTTCTTAACGAAGGTGGCACTTTTGCTATTGGCTCTGATAGTCATATTTCAGTGAATCCGGTTGAAGAATTACGCTGGCTTGAATATGCACAGCGTCTTATTCGCCAACAACGGGCCGTACTTGCCACTGAAGAACAAGCTTCGGTTGGTTTAAATTTATGGCAAAAGGCTGCACAAGGTGGCGCGCAAAGTACTGCTGCCAATGTTGGTGAGTTAGTCGTAGGTAAACAAGCTGACTTGTTGGTATTAGCGCAAGCGAAAACGGCGTTATTTGCTCAAAATGAGCAGCATTTAATAGACAGTTTAATCTTTGCCAGTCAAAGTAATCATGTGCAAGATGTGATGGTAAATGGCCAATGGTTGATTAAAAATCAACAACATGACCAAGAGCAGGTAGCGGCAGAAGCCTTTAGCCAGTTAATAACAGAGCTATCGGCTTAATTTGGTTATTAGTTAACTTTATTAGGTATCAGTTATTGGCTTGAGGTGAGCTAAAAGCTAAAAGCTAAAAGTTTATAACAATGACTGATATTTATTCACTGTGGTGCAAACTTTTTCTAAATTAGTATTGTGAAAAATCGGATGACCTTTTTCAGTAAAGCAATATTCACTATAAAAATTCTTCACCTCGTCACGGTTTGCTGTAACTTCTTTAAGTTTGTCGATTTCCTCGCTAGAAAATCCACTAAAGTCAGCTGACAAATCTTCATAAATTTTATCGGCTCTAAGTCTTATTTTAGTATCGGTCGCGTTTGAGAACATATTGATGAACATGGTCTTGTATTCTTCATATTTGCTATCCACCTCTGGTTGAGGGTAAAAGTGCAAAAATACTGCAATAGCAACGATTAAGATCAATATCTTTTTCATAGTCAGTCTTATAATGTGTTTTATATCTCTAGGATAATCAATTTTTGCTTAACAATACATTATCTCTAAAAAATAATGAGCTTTATGCTGTAATTTCATTATAATTTAGACGCTTTATAGGTTTATCAAGGATTTGCCGTGAACTCTGACGAAAAACAGATCAAACCATCTGTAAAAATTCCCGTAAAAAATATTAAAATCCATCACCCTGAACAGCCTGCTACCCGAAATTTCAGTCCTAGCGACGCCATTTATGTGCGCAAAATTACCGGTTTTTTTACTCGTATTCGTCGCTATATGAACCTATTTTTTATGCTCGCTTTTGCCTGCCTTCCTTGGTTGCAATATGAGGGGCATCAAGCGCTACTTTTTGACCTTTCAGAACAACGTTTTACTATTTGGTCGTTAACGCTATGGCCGCAAGACTTAACGCTCTTGGCGTGGATATTTATTGTTGGCGCTTTTTTACTATTTTTTGTCACAACCTTCTTAGGACGAGTTTGGTGTGGTTATCTTTGTCCGCAAACGGTTTGGACCTTTATTTTTATTTGGTTTGAAGAAAAAATAGAAGGCACGGCGAACCAACGTAAAAAGCTTGATAGTATGCCTATGAGCTTTAATAAATTTTGGCGAAAAGCGCTAAAACACAGTGCTTGGCTGCTGGTTTCGCTACTTACCTCATTAACTTTTGCTGGCTTTTTCACGCCGATGCAAGATCTGTTTATTGACTTTTTCACCTTTAATGCTTCGGTTGCTGTGGTTGTATCGGTATTGTTTTTTACCTTTTGTACTTATGGTAATGCTGGCTGGATGCGTGAAATTATGTGCTTGCACATGTGCCCTTATTCGCGTTTTCAATCAGCGATGTTTGATAAAGACACCATCACGGTGGCCTACGACTATAATCGCGGCGAAAATCGAGGCCCAAGAGGGCGGAAACAAGACCCGAAAGCTTTGGGTTTAGGTGACTGTATTGACTGTGATTTATGTGTACAAGTTTGTCCTACGGGCATTGATATTCGTAACGGTTTGCAATATGAATGTATTAACTGTGGCGCATGCATAGACGCTTGTAATGGCGTAATGGACAAAATGAATTACGCTAGCGGCTTAATTCGTTACACCACCGAGCATGAATTAGCAGGGAAAAAAGTGCATTTTATTCGTGGCAAACTTATCGGTTATGCCGTGGTTTTGGTGGTAATGGTAACCTTGCTTGCTTTAGATATTATCAACCGAGTGCCAATGTCGCTTGAAATTATTCGTGACCGTACCGAGCTTGCTCAAGAGAATTATAATGGTGAAATTGAAAATGTTTACACCTTAAAAATTCTGAATAAATCACAAAAAGAGCATACCTATCGTTTATCGGTACGCGGTATTGAAAACACTAAGTGGAATGGCCCACAAGAAGTGATAGTTGAAGCCGCTTCAGTTTATACTTTACCTATGAGTATCGCGGTTGACCCCTATGATTTAAAAGGCTACATGACCGATATCTATTTTGTTATTGAGCAAGTAGGCACAAACGGCGAAGTCATGCTTGAGCATAAAAGCCGCTTCTTCAATAAACGTTAGGGCTTGCTAGGCTTTTGCTTTATTATGGCAATAGCCAAGCAATATAAATAAAAAGTGTCACTTGTGGCACTTTTTTATTTTTATGATGTCTTTAAATAAACGAATACTGCATTGCATAATTATTTAAATGGGTATTTGTTAGTCAATCTATCTAACTAGGGATATATTTTTCTAAATGTCAGCTTTTGATTTTACCTCGCTCAGTCCCGACTTAATTATAGATGGCCTTGAAAGTGTCGGTTTTACGGTCGACAGTGGTTTGTTGGCGCTCAATAGCTATGAAAACCGAGTGTATCAGTTTCATGATGACAACTTAGTTAAGTATGTTACCAAGTTTTATCGTCCGCAGCGCTGGCACCTTAGTCAAATTCAAGAAGAGCATGACTTTGCGCTTGAACTTGCAGCACGGGAATTACCATTAGTGGCTCCTATTACCATTGATGGTCAGTCATTATTTGAATTTAAAGGTTATCACTTTTGTGTATTTCCCTGTCGTGGTGGCCGTATTTTTGAAGTGGACAATTTAGACCAGCTTGAGTGGATGGGGCGCTTTATTGGCCGTATTCATGCGGTTGCCGCGCAAAAGCCTTTTCAAACACGGTTAAGCTTTAATACTGAAGAAATGTTGGTGCAAGCTAGAGAAACTATTGCCGAGTCGGGGTTTGTGCCCAGCGCTTTAACTGTGCCATTTTTCACCATATTAGACCAAGTAACTGCAGTGGCAACAGAGCAATATCAGCCGACTAATGAAATTCGATTACACGGAGATTGCCATGCGGGTAATATACTGTGGACAGACCAAGGTCCTCATTTTGTTGACTTAGATGACTGTCGCACCGGCCCCGCCATTCAAGATTTATGGATGATGCTTTCTGGTGATCGTGAGCAGCAGTTATTACAACTTGATACCCTTGTTTTAGGTTATGATGAGTTTTTTACATTTGAACCTAAGCAATTAGTTTTGATAGAATCATTAAGAACAATGCGCGTAGTGAATTATATGGCGTGGCTATGTAAGCGCTGGAAAGATCCAGCATTTCCTCGTAATTTTCCGTGGTTTGATAGCGAAAAGTATTGGGAACAGCAGATACTTATGTTAAAAGAACAAATGTCAGCGTTACAACAACCTCCACTGAGTTTGATGCCCGTTTAAGTTTTGCACAGCTCTGTTTTATTAAGGAATGAAAGTTAGATGAAAAAGATTTTAAGTGTATTAATCATTTTTATGGTGCCATTTTTGGCGAATTGCAGCGATTATAAAGAAGGTAAGCAATATACTCAGGTTAGTGAAACTGCCTCGAAAAAGCCTGAAGTTAGAGAATATTTTTCATTCTATTGCCCTCATTGCCGTAATTTTGAACCCATTGTTGCTGATGTAAAAACCAAGTTGCCAGCTGACGTTAGTTTTGAATATAACCATGTTGATTTTTTACGTGCGGCTTCAACCGACGTTCAGCAGTTACTTTCCAAAGGGGTTGTGGTTGCTAAACAACTTGGCATGGAAAAGAAACTAATGGGCGCGATGTTTAATTATATTCAAGTGCAGCGCGCGACGATTAGTTCAGAAAAAGACTTACGTAATGTGTTTGTTTTAAATGGTGCTGACGGCGCAAAAGTTGATAAGCTAATGAAAAGCTTTAGCGTAAACAGCAAAGCTAAATCAATGAAAAAGCACCAAGAAAGCTTAACTAAAACTCGTGGCCTTACCGGCGTGCCTGCTTTAGTGGTTAATGGTAAATACCGAATAAATATTGCTGAACTTGATAAGAACAATTTTCAAGCAGATTTAGATAATTTGATTGCGCATTTATTAACGCTAGATTAATTCTTAAGTTTTCTTAAATCTTTAAAAAAGGCTTTAGTAGCAAGTACTAAAGCCTTTTTATTATCTGCCAAAGTTGTTATCGATTAGAGTTTCTCTACCCAAGTAACTTCCCACTGTTGCTCATTCATCGTTGAAGCTGTGCTTATTTCTACATCGCCAGCGGTGGTTTGTTGTAAATAACCACTAAAGCGGACATTTTTCAGTTTAAGGTAATTCCCCTGTGCCGCCTCAAGCGTCCATTGCTGATTGGTATTAGTGGTGCAAGGTTTTACTTTTACTTCATTGCTATTGTTAGCTTTTAAGCACTTGCCACTTTCTCGGTTAATTAACTTGTAGTTACCAGTTGAAACTTGAGTTAACTGGAAGTGCTCAGCATTAATGCCGGTTTCTGTAACTACCCAAGCATCAGAGGCGTTAGTTTGATCATGAGTTAATACGGTAGCATCGGCTTTATTAACCACTTTAAAATAGTCATCGCCGTAGTCCATTTCCTTATTATGATAAACCCTTACATAGTCATATAAGCCATTGTCAGGTAACGTGGCAGTGCGAATTGAACCATCGACCCATGGGCCTTCGAAAATACCACCAGAAACAATAGGGTATTCTTTAACTTGCGCGATTAAATATGGCTGGGTAATCGTACGTTTTAGAATGCCGTCATAATAAAATTTTAATGCCGTTGGTGACCACTCTAAACCAAAGGTATGCCAGCCAGTGTGGATGCCTGAAGCTCCAACTTGTGCGTGGCTAGAGCCATGATTGGCACCATAGCCGTCATAATGAATGTTAGTTGCATATTCATCATTAACTCGGTTTGCTTCTAATACATCAATTTCAGCGCCGTCGTTGGCAGAGCCATTGGCAACACCACCAGGTAGTGTTCCGCCATTGGGCATTAACCAAAATGCACTTTGATGACCCTCAACTGTAGTAATTTCTACGCGGGTTTCAAAGTAACCGTAGGCTTTTTCAAATAACCCTTGGCTGTCGGCCCGACCAGAAGAAAACATATTGGTGCCATTTTGCACATATGAAACCACCATATGTTCACCGTCTTCACTAATATTGTTTTGGCTATGAAACCAGCCTAAGCCGTAGGTTGTGTCCCAGCCATTATCTACATAGGGTAGGCGCCACTTTTGGGCATCGACTACCGTGTCTTTGAATTCGTCACTAAAAACCAGCTGCCAGTTACCGGCGGGGCTGCCGTCTGGAGATGCGTTACTAGGAGTATTAGGGTCAATTTGGCTAGCATTCACTTGAACTGTTAATGCTAAGGTAGTAAGCAATAGCGCTTTATTGATGTTGTTATTTTTCATTGTATATCCTCATAGATATTATTTTTATTATGGGTGGGTAGCTGTTAATTCGGCGATTAAATCACTACACCTCGAACAAGATAATATAAATAATAAATTAAGATAAATATTATAAAAGAATAAAATTGGTTGATTATTGCTCAAAAAGCATAAGCGAGACGATTAGGGGGAAAGGTGATTATTATAAAAAGTATTGGCAATAAAAAAGCCGCTATTAAGCGGCTTTTTCTTACTCAAAAGAATGAGCTGAATTAAGCGTTACAAGCATCTTTTAATGCTTTACCTGCTTTAAAGGTAGGAACTTTAGCTGCTGCGATTTGAATTTCAGCACCTGTTTGTGGATTACGGCCTGTACGTGCCGCACGGTCGTTAACTTTGTAAGTACCAAAACCTACTAAAGCTACGTCACCGCCACTTGCTAATTCAGTAGTTACTGAATCAATTAGGCTGTCTACAACACGACCAGCTGATGCTTTAGAAATGTCAGCGCCTTCAGAAATTTTTGCAATTAGTTCACTTTTGTTCATTTGTATTCCTTATATCGTTATTTTTATTTTCAAATCATCCTAAAAGAGAATGGCATGTGAATCAATAAAAAATATCAAATTAGCGTTAATTGTTATCAATAAAGGGCTAGATCGCTATTTTTATGCTTAACCACCACTAATAATATGCTTACAATTGACTTTACTCATCGCCAAAGCTGAGTTTTCTGGTAGCTCTAAGTGCTCGGCTAAAAGATATATTACCTTTTGACCTTGCTCTGCTAATTCAAGCGCATGCTGAAAATTAACTAAAGTACTAGCAGGAATGCTCTGCGGGTATTTATCAGCATCACGGCGGGCATATTCTATTAATTGCACATTAACGTCATCGTCGTAAAAAATAGAATCAGCAAATTGCATTTCACGGTGTGCTTGCAAGGTTAAGTGATCAGGCTCACCCGTTAGGGTATGAATGAAAACAATTTCGCCCTCAGGTGGATTTATCTTTTCTTTAATACTGGCAATTAACTGTTGTTCGGCGTGCTTGGCGTTACCTTGTAAAATTGACTCTCCAATTGGGCCGCGTAGCGTTTTTTCCCAAAAGGTACGCCTGTTACGTATACTTTTAACACGCGCTTTTACGTGATCTCTAAATTTAAAAGAAAAGTCAGCAAGTTTGCCATAACCACTAGGCAGCATTTTCTCAATTTGTTCACGTAACATTCGTAATAAAATTGGGGCACTGCCTGAGCTCGACATTGCAATTATCATCGGTGAGCGATCAATAATTGCCGGTGTTATATAAGTACACAATTCAGGTTGGTCAACAACATTGGTGAGAATATTTAATGGTGTCGCTTCTTGATAAACAGCTTTATTAACTTCGCTATTATCGGTGGCGGCAATAACCAAATTAATAGTGGCTAAATGGCCGGTTTGATAATTATGTTTTAACCAAGGTAATTGATGCACATTAACTAAACGCTCAACACTCGGCGATAATGACGCCGACATTATCGTAATGTTGGTGGTAGTTTTTAACAATAATTCTATTTTGCGGGCGGCCACATCACCACCACCAATAACCATGGCGGAAATTTTGTTGGCATCAAGAAAAATGGGAAAATATTTCATTTTATAACCTGTGAGAATTGCTCTGCTTGTTACTTCATTCAATTATACCCACAGATATAACATATTTTTTATGATTAAAATTGTTCTAGCTTAGGTTTTTGGTAATTCGAGTGCTTCTTCGCTGATAGCTAAACCGTTGGCGTCACCATAAATAAAATCACCTGCTTGAAATTTAATACCAGCAAATGCCACCGGTTTATTTACTTCGCCAATACCAAGCTTTTCAGTTTTAATTGGACAGCAAGCCAGTGCTTTAACAGCTAAGGGTAAGGTAGCAATGGTGCCAGCGTCACGAATACAGCCATTAATGATTATCGCCTGCCAACCATTTGCTACAGCTTTTTCAGCTAACATGTCGCCGAGTAGGGCATTGGTCATACTCGCTTTACCGTCTACCACCATTACTTTGCCTTGGCCGTCGGTAGCAACTAGCTCTTTAACCCGAGAGTTGTCATTAAAACAATCAACAGTAACTATTTTTCCAGAAAAAATAATTTTGCCGCCATAGTCATTAAACACGGGCTGAGCGAGTTGGAGTTTTTCAGGGTAAAGGTCGAATAAATCAGGCAGTAAATCTAGCATGGTGTGCTCCATAGTTATGTCAATTTAACAACAGGTGAGCTCAGTATATAGAATTGAGTAAAGCCGTGACTAGCGCTAATGCTCTTTTAATAACGACTATATAAGTAAGATTATAATGCTAAAAATAAATCACAGGTTTAACTATTGGACACGACTTTCAAGTAGCTTGCCTATATAAGCAATGTTAAACTAGCGCCAATATTTTTATCATAGAGACATTTCATGCCTTGGATACAGCTTAGATTAAGTGCTGATGAAGAAACGGCGGAAAAATACAGTGACTGGCTTAGTGCATGTGGCGCTCAAGCGGTAACTTTTATAGACGCCCAAGACACCCCTATTTATGAACCTTTACCCGGCGATGAAGTGCTTTATTGGCAAAATACCGTGGTAATGGGCTTATATGACGCTAGCCATGATATGGATAAAGTGATCAGCTATTTGCAAGGTATCCATCCTGATAAAAAAGCCATGCGCTATAAATTAGAGCAATTGGAAGATAAAGACTGGGAGCGTGAGTGGATGGATAACTTTCATCCGATGAAATTTGGCGAACGGTTATGGATTTGCCCAAGCTGGCGTGACGTGCCAGAGCCTGATGCGGTAAATGTTATGCTTGACCCTGGCCTTGCCTTTGGTACTGGTACTCACCCTACTACCGCATTATGTTTAACTTGGCTTGACGGTTTAGACTTAACCGGTAAAACCGTGGTCGATTTTGGTTGTGGCTCAGGCATTTTATCATTAGCAGCATTAAAACTTGGCGCCAAAGAAGTTATTGGTATTGATATTGACCCACAAGCATTACAAGCGAGCGCTGAAAATGCCAAAAGAAATGGTGTAGAAGACCGACTTGCTTTATACCTACCCAAAGATCAACCAAACCTAAAAGCTGACGTAGTTGTTGCTAATATTTTGGCTGGACCATTACGTGAATTGGCACCAACTATAATCGAATTTGTGGCACCAAATGGCATACTTGCTTTGTCGGGGGTTTTAGAAGATCAAGCCAAAGTGCTACAAACTATATACGGACAATGGTGTGAAATGGATCCTGTGGAAGTTAAAGAAGAGTGGGTTCGTTTATCAGGAACGAAAAATTAGTAAAAAATAGTTAAAAGTTGTGAGCAGATTCTGTTAAATATTGTACATTTTATGCTCACAACAATGGTTTGCAAAAAGTCAATATATAAATGTTGAAAAAAAACAACATTTGGTCAATTTCTATCCTTTTCAATCCCGAAAAAAACACGTAAACTTAGCGCCCTTTTGACCAGTAGCTCAAAAAAGCATCAATGTGAATATAGGTTCTTACTCGTTAACTAGTAATGTTTTGCTTGCACCAATGGCAGGCATAACAGATCAACCCTTTAGACAATTATGTTGTCGCATGGGGGCTGGCTTAGCTGTATCTGAAATGGTATCGGCTAATCCTAAGTTATGGGATACCAATAAGTCTAAACGTCGATTGCTTCATACTGATGATGCTGGTATTCGTTCGGTGCAAATTGCTGGTTGTGATCCAACTGAACTTGCTTTTGCAGCGAAAATGAATGCTGATAACGGCGCTCAAATTATTGATATCAATATGGGCTGCCCAGCGAAAAAGGTAAATAAAAAATTAGCGGGCTCGGCGCTGCTAAAAGAACCTCGTTTAGTTGAAACTATAGTTAAAGCTGTAGTCGATGCGGTTGAGGTTCCGGTAACGCTGAAAATTCGTACTGGATGGTGCGAAGATACTCGCAATGGGATAGAAATTGCAAAAATTGCTGAAGCTAATGGCATTCAATCATTAGCGGTTCATGGCCGTACCCGTAACGACTTTTATAAAGGCGAAGCGGAATACCAAACCATTAAAGCAATTAAAAACAGTATTTCTATTCCGGTAGTTGCTAATGGTGATATCACCAGCGCTGAAAAGGCACGGCAAGTACTCGATTTTACTGGGGCTGACGCAATAATGGTTGGCCGTGGTGCTCAAGGGAGACCTTGGATTTTTCGAGAGATCAATCATTTCTTGAAAACGGGGCAGCATTTGCCTGCTCCATCTATGGAAGAGTTTGGTTCAATAATAATTGAACATGTAAAGGAACTACATCGCTTTTATGGCGACTTTATGGGTGTGCGATTTGCCCGTAAACACGTTTCTTGGTACATGCAATCATGCGATCAAGATAAAACGTTTCGGTCTGTGTTTAATGGTTTAGAGTCTGTAAACGAACAGCTTGAAGCATTAACTATTCAATTTGATAATTTAACTTAAGAAAGAGTCTGAACTTTATGTTTGAACAAAATATTTCCTCTCCATTCATTACTGGTGATCTACAAACTCAGACAAAGGCATCGCCTTTACGTACCCAAGCTAAAGTAGCTATTAAAAACTACTTATCTCAATTAAATGGCAACGATGTTGACGATATGTATGACCTTGTGCTTTCTGAAATTGAAGCGCCAATGTTAGAAGAGGTTATGCAGTATACTCGTGGTAACCAAACCCGCGCTGCCAACTTACTAGGCATTAACCGCGGTACATTACGTAAGAAATTAAAAAAATACGGCATGAACTAAACACTAGCAGGCACTAAGCCTGCGATTTAAAAGCACCTTCGGGTGCTTTTTGCTTACATGGACGTAAGTATGCCACGATTGCAGGATTCAAAAGAGTGGCTGCTTACATAGACGTAAGTCAGGTTTAAGTTCCAGGCAAAACCTAAGTACCTACATCCGTGTAGGCAATGTCACGCATCGCAGGATGCAAAAGAGTGGCGGCTTACATTGAAGTAAGTCAGGTTTAAGTTCCAGACAAAACCTAAGTACCTACATCCGTGTAGGTAATGCCAAAATCGCAGGACGCGAAAGAGTGACACTATTCAGGATGAATATCCCGCTGCAGTGATCAAATAGATAAATGCGGCAGGGGCTTTACATTAAGAATTAGCTAACAAGGCTAATTCCATCATCAATGATGGTGAACGATATAACAACGTGTAGTGGCTATTGATAAAAATAGTCTTTACAACATTAATTTATACTTAACTCGCTTAACTATTTATAGGTAATTAAAATAACCATGAATACCCCACGCCCAATCAAACGTGCACTTTTGAGTGTTTCTGATAAAACAGGTATTGTTGATTTTGCTCGTCACTTAGCCGAAAAAGGTGTTGATATTTTATCAACTGGCGGCACAGCAAAATTACTTGCAGAGCAAGGCATTCAAGTAACAGAAGTTTCTGACTACACAGGCCACCCTGAAATAATGGACGGTCGTGTAAAAACCCTTCATCCAAAAGTACATGGCGGAATTTTAGCTCGTCGCGGCATGGACGAAGCGGTAATGGATGAAAATAACATCAGCGCGATTGACCTTGTGGTTGTTAATTTATACCCATTTGCGAAAACAGTTGCTGATGAAAACTGCCCGTTAGCTGATGCTATTGAAAACATCGATATTGGCGGTCCTACTATGGTTCGTGCTGCGGCTAAAAACCATAAAGACGTTACTATTGTGGTAAATGCCCATGATTACGAACGTGTGATTGCTGAAATGAATGCCAATGACGATTCATTAACTTATCAGACACGTTTCGATTTAGCGATTGCAGCTTACGAGCACACTGCTGCATATGATGGCATGATTGCTAACTACTTTGGCCAAATGTTACCAGCCTATGGTGATAACGAAGCGGAAACGGGCTTTGACAATAAAGCCAAATTTCCACGTACCTTCAACAGCCAGTTTGTTAAAAAACAAGACTTACGTTACGGCGAAAACTCACATCAAGATGCCGCTTTTTATGTAGAAGCCGAGCCTGAAGAAGCATCAGTTTCTACTGCGACTCAAATTCAAGGTAAAGCATTATCTTACAATAATATTGCTGATACTGATGCTGCACTAGAATGTGTGAAAGAGTTTGACGAGCCAGCTTGTGTGATTGTTAAGCATGCAAACCCATGTGGTGTTGCTATTGGTGACAATATTGCCGCAGCATATGAAGGCGCTTATGCAACAGATCCTACTTCAGCGTTTGGTGGCATTATCGCCTTTAACCGTGAATTAGATGCTGACACGGCTGAAGCGATTGTTTCTCGTCAATTTGTTGAAGTGATTATCGCGCCAAGCATTTCAGATGCTGCCGCGCAAATCGTAGCAGCTAAGCCAAACGTACGTTTATTAGCATGTGGTCAATGGACCACACAAACAACAGGCTTTAACTACAAGCGTGTTAACGGTGGTTTATTAGTTCAAGACCGTGATCAAGGTAAAGTCGCTGATGAAGATCTTAAAGTAGTGACTAAGCGTCAACCTACTGCAGATGAAATGCGTGACCTTAAATTTGTTTGGAAAGTAGCGAAATTTGTTAAATCAAATGCCATTGTTTACGCAAAAAGCAGCGTAACTATTGGTGTTGGCGCAGGTCAAATGAGTCGTGTTTATTCAGCTAAAATTGCCGGTATAAAAGCTGCTGACGAAAACCTTGAAGTAAAAGGTTCAGTAATGGCATCAGATGCATTCTTCCCTTTCCGTGACGGTTTAGACGCCGCTGCCGAAGCTGGTATTACTGCGGTAATTCAACCGGGTGGTTCAATGCGTGATAATGAAGTTATCGCCGCTGCTGACGAACATGGTATCGCTATGGTCTTCACTGGTATGCGTCACTTCTACCATTAATTATTTTTTGCTCTTGAGTTTGTTATTACAGCGATAGCGCTTTATCGTTTTTTTGCTGTAATAACCCTTTAGTTAAAAACTATAATGGTAAATGTTTCATTGTTGAAACAAAAAAATAAAGTTTAAGTGTCGCTTTTCTTCGATGAATGAAGGTAAGCGGCACTGTATCTTTTTACCAATTTGCTATAACTTGTTGTACACAATAATTAAGAAATGGATAACAACAATGAAGCTAATTAAAACATTACTAACAGCATCTATTATCACAGCAACTGTGGTAACTTCGCAAATTGCGAGCGCCCATCAAGCCGACGATCATAAGTTAGCACAAGCCATTGCTGGCGAACATCGTTCAGATAAAAATAGTGCGCGTGACCAATTTCGTCATCCTAAAGAAACTTTAGATTTTTTTGGTTTTCATTCGAAAATGACTGTCGTAGAGCTTACCCCTGGTGGTGGTTGGTACACTGAAATTTTGGCGCCAGCGTTAAAAGGTTCAGGTAAACTTGTTGGTGCACATTATCCTGATACGGGGGCTGACGACTATTACAGTAAATCGCGTAAAAAGTTAGAAAAGAAACTTGCCAGTAATCCTGTCTTTAGTGAAGTGACATTAGTGGACTTTGACCCGAAAAAAGACAACAAGTATACTCCCGCGGGTACAGCTGATTTAGTCCTAACTTTCCGTAATTTACACAACTGGAAAGATGCCGGAATGAAGCAGGTTTTTAAAGATGCATACAAATCATTAAAAACAGGTGGCGTTCTAGGTGTGGTTGAACATAGAATGCCGTCAACACAAGATTGGAAAACGAACAAACGCAGTGGTTATGTGCCACAGGAGCTTGTAGTTGAATATGCAAAAGCTGCAGGTTTTACTTTAGCGGCAAGCAGTAACATAAATGCAAATGCTAAAGATAGTGCAGATCATCCTAAAGGGGTTTGGTCATTACCACCTGTATTAGCTTTAGGTGAAAAAGATAAAGAAAAATATTTGGCGATTGGCGAAAGCGATCGCATGACATTAAAATTTGTAAAATAGGATCAACGCATAAGTTATTTAAACAAGGGCTTATGCGTAAATGATCCATTTAAAATATTAGGAAACTTAGTAAATGAATGTTTTAGTCATTGGCGGCGGCGGTCGTGAACATGCATTAGCATGGAAGGCAGCTCAATCTACGCAAGTAGAAAAAGTATTTGTTGCACCAGGCAACGCAGGTACTGCGACCGAAGATAAATTAGAAAATGTCGCTATTTCTGTTGGTGATATTCCAGCGCTAATAGCATTTGCTAAAGCAAATAATATTGCATTAACAATTGTTGGCCCAGAGCAACCATTAGTTGATGGAGTTGTTGACGCTTTCCAAGCTGAAGGTTTAATGATTTTTGGACCGTCAGCAAAAGCTGCTCAACTTGAAGGTTCAAAAGCATTCACTAAAGACTTTTTAGCTCGAAATGGTATTCCTTCTGGCTATTATCAAAACTTTACTGAAATAGAACCTGCACTTGCCTATGTACGTGAACAAGGTGCTCCTATTGTAGTTAAAGCTGACGGCTTAGCGGCAGGTAAAGGTGTAATTGTTGCGATGACAGTTGAAGAAGCTGAAGATGCAGTAAAAGACATGCTTGCTGGCAATGCTTTTGGTGACGCTGGCCATCGTGTGGTTATTGAAGAGTTTCTTGATGGTGAAGAAGCAAGCTTTATCGTTATGGTTGACGGTAAAAATGTTTTAGCTATGGCAACCAGTCAAGATCACAAACGCGCATTAAATGGCGATAAAGGGCCAAATACAGGTGGCATGGGCGCTTATTCTCCGGCACCAGTGGTTACTCCCCAAATTCATGACCGCATTATGAATGAAGTGATCATGCCAACCGTTGAAGGCATGGCCAAAGAAGATGCCCCTTATACTGGCTTCTTATATGCAGGTTTAATGATTGATGCTGACGGTACACCAAAAGTGATCGAATATAACTGTCGCTTTGGTGATCCTGAAACCCAACCAATTATGATGCGTTTACAATCAGATATCGTCGAGCTGTGTTTAACGGCTTGTCGTGGTGAGCTTGACCAAGCGACAGCTGAATTTGACCCACGCGCTGCAGTAGGTGTTGTATTAGCAGCAGGTGGTTATCCTGCAGCTTATAATAAAGGTGATGTAATTTCAGGTTTAACGCTGAATACTAATCCGTTAGCAAAAACTTTCCATGCTGGAACGACTAACAATGAACAAGGCGAAGTAGTTACTGCTGGTGGCCGTGTATTATGTGCGACCGCATTAGGTAATACCGTTACCGAAGCACAGCAAACTGCTTATCAACTACTTGAACAAATCAGTTGGAAAGATGTTTCATTCCGTACTGATATTGCTTATCGCGCCATTGCACGTGAGCAAAGCTAGCTTAGTAGTAGCAAGTTAAGTTTCTTAGTTTTGAAATAAGTTCATACAGAACAAAAAAGCCAGCGTAAATTTTATATTTACGCTGGCTTTTTTATAACCGCTATATCAAGTGGTTAATTAATCACTCTGCTATTCTTGCTTGGCAAAGCTGGCTTTATTTGCGCCGGCTGATAATGCTGCTGCAACGGCACTTTTTTCATCATAACCAGAATCAATAGCTGCATTAACAATATTTTCAGCTTGTGTGGCTTTAGAAGAGGCTATTGCGGTGGTTACTACCTGCTCACCTTCATGAGGAAACCAAGCTAAAGCACTTTGTACTAAACTTTCAACCTGCTCAGGAACCGCTTTAATTGCTCCAGTTAATACTTCAATCATACGCTCAGGGTAAGTATGCATAATTTGATCAAAAATATCGGCTGAAACAAAAGGCTCTGTAGTAATCGCTACTCGAACAATATTTTCAACTTCTAGAGGTTTGTTTTCAGCAACTGAGTTGATGATTTCTGCCGCGTAAGCAGGCTCTGCTGCAATCGCTATTGCAGTCACTTCTTGGTATGTAGCAACATTTGCTGCCATCACTGCATGAATAACATCACAGGTTAAAGCTGGCTCTGCTTCAATAGCACCTTGCATTATTTGTTTATATTCGTCTGGATATAAAGATAGCGCTGCTGAAACGACAATTTCAACTTGTTCTGGAGATCTTTTTAATAGCGCACTAACGCTATTTTTAACGGAAATTTGTTGACTGACTTGCTGGCTGAGTAAATTAGCGATAAACGTTTCTTGTTTCTGTGCAGCAAAATCCTTTGCAAAAGAGCTGATACTGATACAACCGAGCAACAACAAAATAAATAATTTTTTCATATTGTCGCCTCTAATACATCATTGGCAGTTAAACATCATCAAGCGAAAAAACTATCTTAGGCCTTACTGCATAGGTATTTATAAAAACTCCTGAATGAATTTTGAACAAAATATCAAACAAGAACTATATATTAGTACACTAAAAACTCGAATAGTTCAAAATAAAAGCAAACAAACCCTAAATGCAAATTAACGGTTGACGCCAAGCGGTAAATCTCTAAAATGCGCATCCAGTTCCAAGGGGCAACCCAAAGAGCTGTTTTGATAAGTTAACTGCTCGCTTTAAGAGCTAAACAGTTAACTTAACGTTTTAAAGTTTGGCTTTGAATTTTCGCTAACGAAAGTTCAAAAACATTAAAATAAAATGTTGACATCAAAACTGAGACGCGTAGAATGCGCATCTCGCTTCAGGCAAGGCCTGTAGCAGCGAA
>CANMXU010000040.1 GCA_947501935.1 uncultured Alteromonadaceae bacterium | reverse complement strand
GTCCCTATCGTCTAGAGGCCTAGGACACCGCCCTTTCACGGCGGTAACAGGGGTTCGAATCCCCTTAGGGATGCCACTCATTTTAGAAAAACGGTTAATGGTTTCATTTCGTAGAAACACGATTATATTGTGTCCCTATCGTCTAGAGGCCTAGGACACCGCCCTTTCACGGCGGTAACAGGGGTTCGAATCCCCTTAGGGATGCCACCATTAACCACATGTTTATTTTATGCTGACTTTTATCGTTAGGAATAAATGAACAATGACACAGTTTTGGATAAGTGTTTCAGTATTTTATTTGCTTGATTATGAGTGTATTTGCCATAGGCCGTAGATATTACTTAAAGTAAATGAATGGAATAGTTAACCATAAATAGTTATGTGTCCCTATCGTCTAGAGGCCTAGGACACCGCCCTTTCACGGCGGTAACAGGGGTTCGAATCCCCTTAGGGATGCCACTACTAAAAAATGTTTGTTTTTATTTTTACTGAATTTGAAGTGATAACAACAAACAATGACACAGTTTTGGATAAGCGTTTCAGCATTTTATTTGCTTGATTATAAGTGTATTTGCCATAGGCCGTAGATATTACTTAAAGTAAATAAATGAAATAGTTTACCTAAATGTTTATGTGTCCCTATCGTCTAGAGGCCTAGGACACCGCCCTTTCACGGCGGTAACAGGGGTTCGAATCCCCTTAGGGATGCCACTTATTAAAAAAGCCGATACTTAGTTATCGGCTTTTTTATTGCCTAAAATTTGAGGTTCATAACTCAAAAGTAACCACGCTTATCTTAGCTTTTTTGAATTATCATTAGCGGATAACTACAGCTACTTTCGGGTTAGCAACTTAGGCTGTATTTTTATTTGCAAAAATATGATGTAACGAGGGGATAAAGCTAGTTCAGTTACTTTTATTCATTAATTTTGCACAGATATTAACGACAACTCTTTATTTTATTGTATTTGATAGTAGCTATTGTTAGCCTACGCGTGAATTTATTCCTAGCAATAATCAATAAAATAGTTTGGTGTTTTATTTAGTTGCAACCCTTTAAGAGAAATTATGACAAATAAAGCCACCTTGAATCAGACTGAAGATGTAAACTTGGTTAAGTTTGAATACTTACACCCGAAATATTGGGGCTCTTGGTTTCTTATTAGCTTTTTATTTATATGTAGTTATTTGCCGTTTAAGGTGCAATGGCAAGTAAGCCGTGGCTTTGCATTTTTGGCTTTTCATCTGGTTAAAAGCCGTCGCCATGTGGTGCAAGTTAATGTTGATATTTGTTTTGGTGAAAAAACTGCTGAAGAAAAAAAGGCGTTAGTTAAAGCTATTTTCCATGAAAACATGCAAGGTTATTTCGACAGTGCCACGTCATGGTTTCGAAATATCAACAAATTCGAACAGCGTATTGAAGTTATCGGCCAAGACATTCTTGAACGAGAAAATGCCAATGGCACCGGCATATTGTTAGCGGGTGCACATTTTAGCATTCTCGACCTTGCCGGTGCGTTGACCAGTTTAGTGTGCGATTTAAATGTAACTTACCGACCATTAAAAAATAAATTGATGAATGCGGTAATGATGCGTGGCCGGTATCGCTTTGTTAAAAACGCTTATCCCAAAAAAGATGTTAAAGGCTTTATTAGTTGTATGCGTCGCGGTGAAATACTTTGGTATGCGCCTGATCAAGATTACGGGAGAAAACATAGCACATTTTCCCCATTTTTTGGTCGTACAGCAGCAACAATAACAGGGTTAACTTTTTTAGCTAAAGCTGGAAAAGCAAAAGTGATCCCGTACAGTTATCATCGAAAGGGCAATAGCCAACAATACGTATTAGAGTTTTTTGAGCCATTGCCTAAAACAGATTGTGAAGAAGAAGATGCCGCAAATTATAATGTTTGGCTGGAATCGGTTATTCGTCAGTATCCTGCTCAATATTTATGGCTTCATAAACGTTTTAAAACCCAACCAACCCCTGAAGAGCCTAGCCCGTATTAGCCTCAATTAGCTTGATATGTTAAAGGTATGTTGCAGTCATTTTGCTTGCTTTAAGCTCAGAACGTTGCACTTTAGAGGATACTGGCCTAAACATCGACATGCTTAGGTCAGTGAGTTTTGAAATGTTTGATAAAAGTTAGGTTAGTTTAGGTTAGATTATCCGAGGAAAACTCCGCTAATTCTTTGCGGTGATCATTGCCATACTTTCATCAGCAAAACCAACCCCAGCTTCATTGTAGAAGTTAAATACTTTATCAATACCGTATTCTTCCAAGGCTATTCGTTCATCGTCAAAACGAGCGATAGCGGCTATTTTTCCTTGATAATTTGCTGCTTGTAATTGTGCAGTAATATTAAAGCAATCTTGTACTGACGGCACCGCAAGCAATACCAGTTTTAAATTATCTAGGTTAATGGATTCCCAAAAGTTAATATCTTCAGCATCACCAAAATATGCTTGCTTGCCTTGTGAGTTTAACCATTTAATCTTTTTCGGATCAGCGTCTAATCCCCAGGCTTGATTCGATTTTTGTGCGTCTAAAGCGTGATAAGCACCCATACCTACACGGCCCATGCCAATAACGACAATAGGAGCGTCACAGGGCTGAATAAATACATCTTCACTAAGGCGCTCGCTACGTTCATATTTATTGATCATATTTTTGTTTTCAGTAAAAAAGCTATGGGCATATTTATAAGCGACATTGGTAAATATAAAGGAGATGGTCACTGCTAGTGACAAAATAACCAACCACTGGGTTGATAACCAGCCAGCTTGCACGCTAATGGCGGCAACTATTAAGCCAAATTCACTGAAGTTGCTTAGTGATAAAGAGGCTAAAAATGAAGTTCTTGAACGTAGTTTAAGCACATTAAATAAGCTGAAGAATAAAATAAACTTAAGCGGCGTTAATAAAAATAATATGGCTGCCATACCTAACATTTGCCACGTGGGCAGTGCGGCAAAGCCAATTGATAAGAAAAAGCCAATTAAAAATAAGTCTTTAAAGCTTAACAGTGATTTAGTTATTTCACTGGCTTTAGGGTGTGAAGCTAAATACATTCCGGCAAGCAGGGCGCCTAAGTCACCTTTTATATGAACTAATTCAAATAACTCATAACTACCAATAGCGATAAAAAAACCTGTTAATGGAATTAATTCGCCATGGCCAACTTGGTCGATTAGTTTTTTTAACAATGGCTTGATCAGAAAAAGCCCGAGTAAGGCAAAGGCATAAATAGACGGAGTTTTACCTGTGGCAGCAACTAAAAACAGTACCGCAACTATGTCTTGAATTACTAATATACCAACGGCCAATTTACCATGACGTGTTTTCATTTCGCCATTTTCTTCCATTAACTTAACCACACAAACTGTGCTACTAAAGCTTAAAGCAAAAGCGACTATAGCCGCAGAAAAGTAAGATAGGTCAGTAAAATAAGGGATGGCAAAAATTGCTAATAATTTTATAAATACGAGGGTAGCTACAATCCATATAATTGAATGTGAAAGGCTGCCTAACCAAACTTCCGTTTTGGTTAAATCTTTAATGTTTAGTTTTAAGCCGATCATAAATAACATTAAGGTTATGCCTAAGTCAGCAAGACTTTGTAGGTTGTCGCTGGCTTCAAAACCTAAAAAATGTAGGGTAAATCCTGCGGCTAAATAACCAATAGATGGGGGAAGGGTAAATATTTTTGCAGCTAATCCTAAAGCGAAAGCAAATAAGATCCAGATGAATTCCATTAATAACCTCTGTGAAAATGTTAAGGGTAAATTTGAGTAAATTAAGCTTGAATTTATATTACTAAAATATAAGATAAGTATACTAAAATTTAGATAAAACAATAACTAAACTATAGGTTAAGAATGTTACGTTATTGTTGTGATAAAGTGGGTACTTATGGTTTAGCCAAAGGCAATTGTTTTAGTTGCTGGCCAACATACTCAGCAATAATGGCTTGTGCCTTGGCATTAGGGTGAATGCCGTCATCCTGCATTAAAGTTCTATCACGGGCAACTTGCTCGACAAAAAAAGGTAATAGCGGTACTTGGGTTTGCTTGGCAACATCAACAAAAACTTGTTCAAACATTTTATTATAACGCGGCCCATAATTAGGCGTTATTTTTATTTGCATAAGTGAAACTGGAATATTTTTATTTTGTGCAAGGCTGATCATTTGTAACAAATTATTTTTTATTAATTTTGGTGAATAACCTCGTAGGCCGTCATTTCCGCCGAGTTCAATAATTAAATGGTCAATTTTTTCTTTCGCTAAAATGTTTGGTAGGCGAGCTAAACCGCCCGTTGTAGTCTCTCCGCTAATGCTGGCATTATGTAATGCGTAATCTGCATTGTCGGCTTTAAGTTGTTCATTTAATAAATGAACCCAGCCCTGTTCGGGCTTCATCCCGTAACTTGCGCTAACACTATCACCTAGTAGTAGAATAGAGCTAGCTGCCCAAGTGGGTGATAATAACGTTATACAAACAATTGATAATAAAATAAACAGTGAGTTTTTTTTCATGCCGATAAATTCCGAAACGATATTAAAAGTACAAGAGCTGACAAAGTCGGTTCAGCTGGAAGATAAAATACTTGAGCTACTTCAACCGATTAACCTAGAGGTTAAAGCGGGAGAGTCGTTAGCTATTGTGGGTAGTTCAGGCTCAGGTAAAACCACATTATTGTCAATTTTAGCTGGGCTTGACTTACCAAGCTCAGGGCAAGTTTATCTTAAAAACCATGCATTGCACCAGTTTAATGAAGAGCAACGTAGTGAAGTGCGAGCTCAGCATGTTGGTTTTATCTTTCAGCAATTTCTGTTAATTAACAGTTTAACCGCATTAGAAAACGTGATGTTACCAGCCGAGCTAGCGAATCAACCCGATGCCTTAGAGCGTGGCAAAGCGCTATTGGCGCAAGTAGGTTTAGGCGAACGTGGTAATCACTATCCGTCACAACTCTCTGGTGGTGAACAGCAAAGAGTTGCAATAGCGCGAGCATTTATTGCCAATCCTGATGTTTTATTTGCTGATGAGCCAACGGGAAATTTAGATACTAGTACTGGCGTACATATCGCTGATTTATTATTTGAAATGAATAAAGACATTGGCACAACTTTAGTTTTAGTTACCCATGATGAAAAACTTGCCGCACGTTGTCAGCGTCAAGTGGTAATGAACAGCGGCGTCTTAACTGAAAATAAAACACTGAATAAAGTGTCAGTTGAAGCTAAAAATGAGCCGGATGAAATTAAAGGTGAGTTCGCTGAACACGAAACTACTACCGATAAGATAGGTTCATAATGACAGCTATGTTAAATATGCTAAAGCAAAACTGGGTCAAACAATCGCTGCGCTTACTTCATCATGAATTACGTCGTGGCGAGTTAACCATTATTTTTCTAGCCATTGTATTAGCGGTGGCGACGGTATTTTCATTAACCGGTTTTTCCGGGCAAGTAAAACAAGCAATCCTTGCTACCAGTACCAATACTATTGCGGCTGATAGAGTATTGAGAACCAGTCGCGAAGCCTCACTTGAAGTGATAGAAAAAAGCCAACAATCACAATTAGCCATGGCAAGAAAGGTTGAAACCAATTCAATGGCATTTGCTGGTGAGCAAATGTTATTAACTGAGTTAAGTGCGGTTTCTACAAGCTACCCATTAAAAGGCCAGTTAACGGTTAAAACATCATTTGAACAAATTGAAGCCGATGTGGTTTCCGCACCTCCGTTAGGCTATGTCTGGGTTGAACCGGCTGTGTTAACCCGTTTAAATGTTAACGTAGGTGATGTACTTGAACTTGGCGTGGCTGAGTTTACCGTTGCCGGTATTATTACTGATATTCCCGACAGATCGTTTAGCCCCTTTGTAAGTGGCCCAACGGTTATTTTAAATATCGATGATATTGAGCGTACTGAATTAATTCAGCCGGGTAGTCGAGTAAGCTACAAATACTTATTTGCTGGTGATGAAAGCAATATTGAAGAATTTTCACAGTGGCTTCGGCCAAAATTAAATGAAGCACAACGTTTTTATGATGCTAAAAAAGGACAAAATCAACTGGCCAATATTGTTGATACCGCAGAAAAGTTTTTATCGTTAGCAAGTATGTTAGGCATAGTATTAGCCGCAGTTGCTGTGGCGGTGGCGAGTAGACGTTATGGTCAGCGTCATCAAGCTACGGTTGCGGTATTTAAAGCACTCGGGGCGAGCCAAAGTCATGTCAGTAAATTATATGTTCTGCACTGGAGCTTATTAAGCTTAGTAAGTGTAATCGTGGGGTTGTTACTTGGTTATGTCTTATTGCTTATTGGCATCAGCGCGATTGAGAGCTACTTAAGTTTAGAAGATACCCGTTTAACCTATATGCCATTACTAACTGCTGTTTTCACTGGCATGTTATGTTCACTAGCCTTCGCACTTGAGCCTATCTCTGCTTTAGTGAAAACGTCACCGTTAGCAGTAATTCGTGGTTTTAATGATAAAGTTGCTGTTAAATTTAACTTTAAAAAGTTAGTACCGTTATTCGCATTGTTTTTATTATTATTGCTTTTTAGTGCTGACTTAGTGATGAGCTTATCGCTACTGTTTGGTGGTTTATGTGTTTCAGCGTTATTACTTTTAATCGGCCGATTATTTATGAGCGCAGGTCGTAGTGTCGGTTCAAAAGCTGGTAAGTCATGGCATTTAGCCCTGGCAAATTTGAAACGTCGAGCCAACGAAAATAGCGTACAACTGGTAAGTTTTACTATAGCAATAAAACTGCTGCTATTAATTACGGTGATCAAGGGCTCTATTTTATCGGAGTGGCAACAGCAATTTCCTGAAAGCACGCCAAATCATTATTTAATTAATGTTGGTGATGATGAAATTCTGCCTTTAAAAGAGTTTGCTGCTGATAATGGTATTGCTAATCAAGGATTTTTTCCTATTTATCGTGGTCGCTTATCGGCGATTAACGGCGAAATAACCACTAAAGTTAATAATCATCAGGAAACAGATAATGAGTCTGCACAATCTGAAGGTAAAGAGAATGAGAACGAGTCAGAACAACAGCAAGGGCGACGTGGTGTTGGCCGCGAACTTAGCTTAACACGACTGACTAAATTACCTGACGGTAACACTATTTCTTCGGGTACATGGTGGCAGCCAAACGAGCCTAACGCGCAGGTGTCTGTTGAAAGTACTATCGCAGAGCGTTTAGATATTAAATTGGGCGATAGCTTAAGTTTTGATCTAGGCAGTGACAGTTTTACTGTACCGGTGACCAGTATTCGTGAAGTTGACTGGCAAAGCCGAAAAATTAATTTTTATATGATTTTTAACGAAGTCGCGGTAAAAGACTTTGTGAGTACTTCGGTCTCTGGTTGGATGATCAAAGATCAGCAGAAAAAAGCGGCTTATCAATTTTTATCACAATTTCCAACTATTTCTATTATGGACTTTGGCGAAATAATGAAAAAAGTTGATGAAATGATCGAGCAAATTTCAATAGCGATAGAGCTTATTCTAGTACTAGTAGTGCTTGCCGGTAGTTTAGTTTTGGTAGCACAGGTACAAGCGAGTATGGAAGATCGTGAACGCGAACTTGCTATATTGCGCACGTTAGGAGCCAAAGGCAGTTTATTACGTAATAGCACCTTATTTGAATTTGTTGCCCTTGGCGCAATTGCCGGATTAATGGCAAGTATTGCTATGGAAATTGCGGTGTTTTTCTTACAAAGTCAAATATTTGATATGAGCGCGAGTTTTCACTTTCAATATTGGTTAGTGGGTATTGGTGCGGGTGCTGGCTTTGTTGGATTAATTGGTATGCTTAGCTGCTGGCGTTTACTTAATCTATCCAGCGTTACTTTGATAAGACGCACCATGTAGGTGCTTTAGTGGCAAGGCGATAATAGCAAGCCGCAAGTGGTAAGCGATAGAGTAAGTCAAAAAAATAAAAGCGTAGGAAATCATCCTGTAGAACCGCAGCGTTAATGTTAACTGATTGATGCTCTTAAGCAATTTCAGTTTAGGTGCAAAGCTTATTAAGGTATCATCAAACCACACGGTAAAAAATAAACTTATATTAGGAAATAAAATGGCAATGGTTGATAAAGGTGGCGTGGTAAAAATGTTATTGGTGCTCGCGACCATTGTGGTGGTATTTGCGGGGATTAAAACGGCAGCCAATTTGTTAGTACCATTTTTATTATCTATTTTTATCGCGATAATATTTAATCCTGTGGTCGCCAAAGCCAGTGAATTTAAAATACCAAAAGCGGTGTCGGTATTTTTTGTCATTGGTATTTTTGTCTTGTTGGTTTTATCTTTGGGCGGTTTAGTTGGTCGCTCGTTAACTGAGTTATCGCAGCTGTTACCCGAATACCGTGAACAGCTTAAAGGTCAGTTTGTTTGGCTTACTGCGCAATTAGCACAATATAACATTCAAATATCAACAGCCATTTTACTTGAGTATTTTGACCCCTCAGCTGCAATGAGCTTAGCCACCGATATTTTAGGTGGTTTGGGCGGTGTTATGGCCAATTTATTCCTGATTTTATTAACGACTATTTTCATGTTATTTGAAGCGTCGTCATTCCCTAAAAAAGTACATTTAGCGATGGACGATCCAGCGATGCGACTGGGCCAAATTGACCGCTTTCTAGCGTCGGTAAATAACTACCTTGCCATTAAAACCTTAGTAAGTATTGCGACTGGTTTGTGTGTATCAACTATGTTGTGGGCGTTTGGTGTTGATTTTTATCCGCTGTGGGGGGTATTGGCATTCTTACTCAATTATATTCCTAATATTGGCTCTATCATTGCCGCTGTACCAGCAATGTCGTTAGCGTTATTACAGTTAGGTCCTGGTACTGCAGGAGCCATTGGTTTAGGTTATTTGGCGATTAATACGGTAATGGGCAATGTGGTTGAACCGCGCTTTTTAGGCAAAGGTTTGGGCTTATCAACCTTAGTGGTATTTCTCTCGTTAATATTTTGGGGCTGGTTATTAGGCACGGCGGGAATGTTGCTGTCAGTCCCCTTAACTATGATCTTTAAAATTGGCTTGGAAAATTCAGAAGAAGGGCGCTGGTTGGCGATTTTATTATCAGGTGATGATGTTAGTGAAGAAGAGCTTATCAGCAGTAAACCTTCAGCGTCTGAAAGCTAGTATTATAAGTTCAAGGAATGAATTGAGCGTATTAAATTAAAGAATTAACTCAGTATAAATAATTCAGGCGTATAAAAAATAAAACATAAGATAACTGCACATTAATCTTATGTTTTATTTAGGTCAGTATCTTAAGCTCAGTATCTTAAGCAATCACCACTTTCATAGTAACAAGCTATTAATAACCGCGTATTTGATTTTTTTCAATCGGCTTTTGAATACTCAACTCTTTAATGCGATTTTTACTTACCAATATATAGCAAGTTTTATACACTGAAGCTGCTTCTTGGCTAGGCGATGTTGCTAAGTATTGCCAACGACAGTTATTTTCTCGGTAGGTGAGGAAATTACGTTGTGAGCGTTTAAACATCTCGAGCGGCGCATCTCTACCAGAGTTTAAAGCTAAGTCTTCTAACTCAAAGGTTTGATTGTTTATCCAAGTTTGCAACTCGCGATCAACCAACTCTTTCACTCGGTCTAAACACATTGAATGCTCTTCAATGGTCGACTCTTTTTTCTGACAATCAGCAATGGTTTTATTGGCATAAGCGAATTTACACAATACAAGTGAAGACAATAATACCGCGATGCCAAATGTCCGTTTGTTCATGTAAATCAGCTCCTATGCTGGCAATACTTTTTTGTAAGGCTTAACGATAACTTTTTGATAAACACCAGCGTCAATATAAGGGTCAACATCGGCCCATGCTTGAGCATCGGTTAAGCTGTTAAATTCAGCAATAACCAATGAGCCAGTAAAACCTGCTTCGCCTGGGTTTTCGCTATCAATTGCAGGGCAAGGGCCTGCTACTAATAATCTGCCTTGGTTTTGCAATTCGCTTAAGCGAGCAAGGTGTTTTTCTCTGACTGATAATCTTAAGGCTAAGCTGTTTTCTACGTCTTCACTATAAATAAGGTAGTACATAAATTTTCCGTTACTAATAAATATATAAATAAATGCAAATTTAAAGGCTGATGGTAACAATTAATTTTTTTCGATAGGTTGCTCTTTGACTACTTTCTTCTCGTCTTCATCGCTTGGCATATATTTATACAAAGAAATAATAGAGCCAATTGCAAAAACAAAGGTTAAGCCTGTTAAGCCAAATACTTTGAAGTTAACCCAAGTTTCAAGTGGAAAACTAAACGCGACATATATATTAAGTACACCACAAATGGCAAAAAACATCGCCCAAGCAAAGTTGAGTTTAGACCAAACTGGCTCAGGTAAAGTTAAAGACTCACCTAAAAATTGTTTGATCAAATTCTTTTTAAAAACATAATGACTAATTAATAATGCCAGTGCAAAAAACAGATTAATAATAGTGACCTTCCATTTAATGAAAGTATCGTCATGTAAGAAAATGGTTAAACTACCAAAAACAGCGATAAGACCAAAAAATATCCAATTACGTTTTGGGACAGCTTGCTTTTTAACAAGGTAATAGGCAATTTGCAAAGCAGATGTAACGATTAAAGAGCCAGTAGCCCAGTAAATGTCACCAAATTTATAAAAGATAAAAAAAACTACCAGAGGAATATATTCTAAAAGGGCGTGCATAGTGTGCCTGATGAAATTTGAACGTTGCCTGATTCTAACCAAATGAGCACTAATAGCCAAATAATTCGCCGTTAATTCATTAAAAATTATCGCCTAAGCGGTAAGTTTTCATTAGTAAGTAGCGTTTTAAAATATTTTACTAAATAAGCTATAGAAATTCTGAACTTGGTCGATAAAGTTTGTAAGAAGGGTAACGTAGTATAAGCCATTGGTTGTTGACGAATTAAATGACAGTTTATTAGTACATGAATTACAGTTGGGCGAACAGCTCAATGAATGTGTTCATACTAAAAGGCGTTCTGATTTTTCGTTAATGTTGGCAATGTTAACTGATGATGTGCGTGCACATAGCCAATTTTTAGTTCCACAAGCGCAAATTGAAGATAAACAACCTACCGATTCAGCCTTAAGAAAGCACTTTTCCTTACCTGAGCCTGCAGCTCTTGCAATAAAAAATATTGATGAGCTTGAGCAGTTTAATCAAGCGCAATTAGTTCATCAGCAAAGAATTGCCGAATTAAAGTTAACTGACGCACTCGCACCGAAAGCACTCGCTTTTCGTGACGATGCTAAACATATTCCTCATGACGTACTAAGCAACACCTCATTGTATTGTCAGCAAAACCATAAAAATAATGCAGCTAATAATTCAAATAATAAAGCAAGCCGTTTAAATTTTGATGCTATAAATTGGCTAAAATCAGTTCAAACCACCATAGTAAAATCAGCACTTATTACGGCTTAATGTAAATATTATAATTTAACGCTTAGGTTATACGATAGGACTTTCAGAGGCGCAAGCTGATTTTGACTGTTCACTTGACTTGTGGGTTTTTATTGGGGATTTAAACTGATACTTTGTACAATAGCTTTTAGAGGGAATGATAAAAAAGAGTAGAGGAGCTCAGCGAGTTGCACAAGCTCCACCTAATTACTAGCTAATAACATTAAATATTATTGGTAATATCAACCGACAGTTTTAACATTTGTCCCGGCTGTAAATATTTGCGGCTGCTTAAACCATTCCAACGTTCAATATCTTTAATGGTAACATTAAACTTATCAGCAATACGGGCAAACGAGTCACCACGGCGTACCTTATAAGTAATGTTTCGCATTATCGCTTGTTTAGTTGGTTGCTTACCTGCTGTAGTGGCTTTTTTTGCTTTCCAAATAACTAACTTCTGGCCAATTTTTAAGGTGTCTCTTGGCGCCATACCGTTCCATTTGGCAATGCTTTTACTACTCACATTATAGGCTTGACCAATATCCCATAAGGTATCGCCTGAAGCGACTTTATGAGTAAGCTTGGTGCCGTTGTAACTTTGATTTTGTTTTTTAGCAATACGCTGTTCTTGTGAAAAAATATAGCTGTCCAGTGATTGTGTCGCTACTGGAATAAGCAAATATTTTCCTGCTCGAATTTGAGAACCTTTAATTTGATTTACTTGCTGAATCAGCGAGGAGGTTGTATTAAATTTATGAGCTATTTGACTTAGACTATCACCTGACTTTATTTGATAACGTTGCCAAGCTAGACGTTCTTTCGATGTCAGTTTATTAAGACCAGCTTGAAATTTCTCTACTTTGTTATTTGGTACCACTAAATAGTGAGGGCCGTCAGGATCGGTTGACCAACGATTAAAACCTGGGTTTAAATGCTGAAGTTCAGCTAACGACAATTCTGCTAAATGCGCGGCTTTGGCTAAGTCGAGTTGTGAGCCAACATTCACTCGGGTGATCACTGCTTTATTTTGAATTTCGTAAAGCTTAATGTTGAAGTCGCCAGGGCGCTTAATAATGTCTGCTAAAGCAAGTAACTTAGGTACATAAGCTTCGGTTTCTTTAGGTAGGTCTAATGACCAATAATCGGTAGGCTTGTTTTTTCGGGCATTATTTTTAACTGCATTTCTTACTCGGCCTTCACCTGAATTATATGCTGCTAGTGCTAATAACCAGTCACCGTCAAAAAACTTATTCAAATATTTTAAGTATTTAATTGCACCTTGGGTTGAAGCAATAACGTCGCGTCGCCCGTCGTACCACCAGTTTTGTTTCATTCCAAAACGAGTGCCGGTAGCTGGCACAAATTGCCACATGCCTGAAGCTCTGCCATGAGAGTAAGCAAATGGGTCAAAGGCACTTTCAACGATTGGCAATAAAGCGAGCTCTACTGGAATATCGTTCGCTTCGAGCTCTTGCACTATGTAATACAAAAATGGCTCAGCACGTTTGGCAACGCGGTCTAAATAGCTTGAATGCTTGGCATACCAATTACGCTGTGAAATAACCCGTTGGTTTTGCGGGATATCCATGGTCATTTTATTTTGAATATGTTGCCATAAGTCATCAGATACTTGCATTTCATCGGAAACTGAAAATTCAACATCGGCAATAGGATGCATCACGGAATTTGCTTCATCACTAAGTAAAGCAAGGCTAACCTCTGAAGGGGTTGCAGTGTCGGCGATAAGTTCGGCGTTTTGCTCTTGTTCTGACTTCTCTGACTGAAATGTGGTGCTTTGACAACCAGCAAGCACTATTGAAACAACAATGGAAAGTGGGAAATTATACTTCATGCAAACTCTTTTCTACTTTATATAACCCACAAGTGTCACTTATTTGGCCAGCAGTTTCAAGGCTGAGTTGTAACTAAGCGATCAAAAATTGTCTTTCCAGTTACGCACTGCTGCAAATGTTTCGGTAGGGCTGTTTAATGGCATTTCTTTATATAAACTAGCACTTTCAATAACTTCAGCCACATGGCAGCGTAAAAATGGATTGATGCTTTTTTCTAAGCCAATTGAACTTGGTAAGGTTATTTGTTTATTATCACGTAATTCTTGTACCTGATTATAGTAATTAATCAGCTCCAAATTAGTAGGTTCAACCGCAAGGGCAAAGTTTAAGTTGGTCTGAGTATATTCGTGGGCGCAGTATATTTGGGTAGTTTCAGGTAAGGCACTGAGTTTTGATAATGAGTGATGCATTTGTGCTGGCGTGCCTTCAAATAAACGTCCACAGCCACCAGAAAATAAAGTATCGCCGCAAAATAGCTGTTGTTCAGTTAAATAGGCAATATGGTCTAAAGTATGGCCGGGTAATTCAATTACGCTAAATTGGCAATTTAGTGAAGCTAAATCAATGATGCTAGTTTCATTGACGGTAATATCACCTTCAACAATGTTTTTATTTTCAGGATAATAAACCGTTAATGGCCACTTATTTTTTTGGCAATAAGCTTTTAACGCCGCTAAACCGCCAACATGGTCTGAGTGATGATGGGTAACTAATATTTCAGTTAATATTTTATTATTGGCTGTTATATAGTCAATGCACACCTGTGCGTCGCCGGGGTCAACCAGTACTAAATTTTCACTTGTGGTATTTGTGATAGCCCAAATATAATTATCTGAAAAAGCAGGGATTGCGGTAACAATAATATTTCTTTCAGCTATTTTATTTTGCGACATATGCTATCTCTAGAGTTACACTGTAGTTAAGTGTTATTAATTTTAAGTGAAATTACGCTGTGATGAAACCCGCATTATCATTTCGACAACCACAATCACCTAAAGCATGGCATAAGCTACCTAACGGTGAGTTGATTTTAGCTGAAATTAATCAGTTACTAGCGCCGTGGTGGCCGAAGTTTTTTGGTTATTATTTATTAAAAATTGGCGCCTTAAGTGCTGATTTAGAAAGCCATAGCAGCACCATAAAAAATCAACTGACAGTGTCTGGATTTGTCGAACGAGCTGATGTTATTGCTGATGTTGATGACTTACCTTTATTAGAGCACAGTGTTGACGTTTGTGTATTAAGTCATTCCTTAGAGTTTTCAGTTGACCCTCATCACGTGGTTCGTGAAGCTAATCGGGTATTGATCCCCAACGGTTATTTGGTGATCACCGGTTATAACCCGTTTAGCTTAGCCGGCCTTAATAAATTTATTCCTTATCGTAAAAACCAACAACCATGGAATGAGCGCTTTTTTTCGCCGATGCGGGTCAAAGATTGGTTGCATTTAATGGGCTATGAAATTTTAGCCGATGACAGGGTATTACATAGTACGCTCGCCAATAAAGTCAGTAATGGCAAGGTTTCTGGTTTTTGTCAGCGTTTTGCGCAAAATTACTTGCCGAGCTTAGGCTCTGTTTATGTGATAGTCGCGAAAAAACGCGTATTACCTTTAACGCCCATTAAACCGAAATGGAAATTAAGACCTAAATTTTCACCGGTAAAAGTACCAACCATGAATTCATCTAAAACAGTTGCTCCTCCAATAAAGAAATAACCACATCTAGGTAAAATGCGCTTGGTCATGGTTATGTTTTCACTTATGATGCGGTAAATATTTTATACCGAGCCTCTATTATGAATCGAAGTGATTTTGAGCAGTATTTAACTGATTTACTGAAACCTGAGCAAATAAAAGATTATTGCCCTAATGGTTTACAAATTCAGGGCGCTGAAAGTATTAACAAAGTGGTCACTGGCGTTACTGCTTCACAGGCACTGATTGATCGCGCTATTGCCTTAAAAGCGGATGCCTTATTAGTTCATCATGGATACTTTTGGAAAAATGAATCTTATGTGATCAAAGGTATGAAGTATCAACGTATTAAAGCCTTACTTGATAATAATATTAATTTATTCGCCTATCACTTGCCGTTAGATATTCATCCAAAGCTTGGAAATAACGCGCAATTGGGGACATTGTTAGGTATTGAAAGCAATGAACCACTTGAGCTGGGTAACCCGTTAAGCGTTGGCGTAAAAGGTGTATTTTCTCAGCCATTAACCGCCAATGAATTATCGACGCGTATAGAAAATAAACTTAACCGTACGCCTTTACATTTACCATCAAGTACAAACCAAGTCATTAAAACCGTGGCGTGGTGTACCGGCGGCGGCCAAGACTATATTGAACTAGCCGCAGAGCAGGGTATTGACGCGTTTATTTCTGGCGAAGTATCAGAAAAAACCGCCCATATTGCCACTGAACTTAATATTCACTTTTTTGCGGCAGGTCATCATGCCACCGAGCGTTATGGCGCTAAAGCTTTAGGTGAGCACTTAGCAACAGAGCTAGGGCTTAATGTGGAATTTGTTGATATTGACAACCCAGCGTAATATTAAGAACTCGTTTTCTTGATAAACAGCGTTTTAATCAAAAAGCGTTTTTAACCACTGCACTGCTCTGCCAATACTTTCATACCAAGCATGAGTGGTTTTGTTTAAACTATGGCTGCTAGGCGTATAATACCTCCAGCCTTTTTCTCCATAATAATCTTTCACCCAAGGGGAAGCAGGTGCTGCAATAGCGTTAATGCCTTGGCTTTGAAAATAGTGCATTGCTCTAGGCATATGGTCACTATTTGTTACTAAGACAATGTTCTGACCTTTAACTCGGTTGCCAATCAACTCAGCTTCTTCTTCAGTATCTTTTGGAAAACTTTCAGTAATTATTAACTGCTCATTTACGCCAAGTTCAATTAGCGCATGTTTAACTACTTGTGCATTTGGGGTTGCATCATCACCAGCATAGCCAGAAGTGATAATAGGGGTTTGTGGGTAAAGTTGATGAATTCTCAGCGCCTCTACTACACGCTCTAATGAGCACGCTCGTAATTGGCTAGTTGCTGGTAAGGCAGCGTCAGTTACATGGCCACAGCCTAGTATGACAATGTAATCAATAGGCACACTGGCACGGGTAAAGGCTTCATGGTTGTTTTCAATAGGCGCCATTAGCAAGTCAGATATTACCGGTAATGAGCTGGCAATTAATAAAACCGTACTCAGTAATAAACATCTAAAACTGTTTTTAGGATTGCGTTTAAATAACAATAGTGCGGCAATTAACAATAAGATGATCATGCTAAGCGGCATAATAAATAAGCTAATTAACTTTTTTAGGGCAAACAGAAGTTCCACAAAAATCCTAATAGAAGATATTTAAAAGTAATATTTTAAAAATAATATTTAAAAGGTAATAAATTAAAGATAATAAAATTAACTATAACATTAGTTTAGCGCGTCATCACTACGTAATCTCTGGGCGAGTAAGTCAATGAAGGCTCTAACTTTTGCACTACTTAAATGTGACTCTCGGTGCACTATATGTACAGGCTTAGCTTTAGGCTCAAAATTTTCTAATACGATTTGTAGCTTGCCTTGTGCTAATAAGGGCGCAACTTGATAAGAGAGTAAGCGGGTAATACCAAAATCATTTTGGCATGCAGTAATTGCAGCGTCGTTTGAAGTCACGGTAAGCCTGGGTTTTACTCGCACATGGCAAACTTTGTTGTTTTTTTCAAACTTATGCTCAAACTGCCAATCAACAGAAGCATTAATTGCACGTGATGAAATTATGCTGTGGTGGCTTAAATCATCAGGGTGCTGCGGAATACCGTACTTTGCTAAATACTCTGGGCTGGCACATAGAATTAACCGTACTGTACCAACGCGCAATGCCCGCATACTTGAATCGGGTAACTCACCAATTCTTACCCCTAAATCAAAACCTTCTTCGAGTAAGTTAACAACTCTATCTAAAAATACCGCATCAACTTCCGTATTGGGAAAGTTATTTAAATACTCTACGATACTTGGCATGACAAATAATCGCCCAAACATTACTGGCGCCGTTATTGATAAAGAACCTTGCGGAGTGGCGTTTATTCCAGCTGCGGCATCATTAGCAACTTGTACGTCGTTAATAATTTTCTTAGCGTCATTCAAGTAACGTAAGCCTGCTTCGGTGGCACGAACATGGCGAGTGGTTCTATTAAGCAGTTTAACCCCTAAATTTTTCTCTAATGTTGCAATAGCTCTAGTCGTTGCCGGCGCAGACATTTTTAAACGTCTTGCACCTGCGGCAAAGCCTTGCTCTTCAGCTACAGCCACAAAAACATTCATTAAATGTAGGTTGTTCATTTTATTATTCCACTTTTTGCAATAATCAATTGTTATTTGTGAGGATTCTAATTGCAAGTAGAATTTGTCAAAGTAGCATCACTGGCGAAGAGTAGATTGCAAAACTGCTCTTTAAAAGGAAAATTTTATCGTTAACTTACAACAAATTACTTTCAATAAATAATTTATCAATACTTAACTTATTTGAACTAAACAGGAATAAAACAATGTCTAGAATTAATGTCGTTACCCAAGAAACTGCCAATGAAGACCAACAAGTACTATTTAAAGCAATTACTACGCAATTAGGTATGGTACCTAATTTTTTAAAGGTCTTTGCTAATTCACCTACAGCATTAAAGTCATTTTTGGGCTTACATGCTATTGCTAATGAAGGGAGCTTAGACACACTAACTAAAGAACGAATTGCCTTAACAATCGCCGAACAAAATGCCTGTCAGTATTGTGTTTCAGCCCACAGTGCAATTGGTAAAGCAGCTGGTTTAAACAGCGCTGAAATTATCGCAAATCGTCAAGGCAGTAGCCAAGATGCCAAAGCAGCCGTCGCCGTAAAGTTTGCGCGTGCCTTAGCTGAACATAAAGGTGAAGTGACATCTGCGGAATTATTAGAAATTCGCAATGCGGGTTACAGCGAGTCAGATATAGTTGAAATTATTACCCACGTCGGCATGAATATTTTAACCAACATATTAGGTAAAGCGAGCCGTGTTGAAATTGATTTTCCTAAAGTTGATTTACAAAAAGCCAGCTAATAGATGTTAAATAAGCCGCCTAAATTAAATTGAAGTTCAAACGGCGGCTACTTCGGTTTTAAAGCTAATAAAGATAAAGGTGAACTCATGGCACATAAATACGCGAAAATCGCATTTACTGATACGGTAAAACTTGTTCAGCAGCAACATAATAGCCGGCGTGGTTACGAAGGAATGGAGCACGGCGATGATGTTAATTTTCTGCTAAGCCAGTATGAAGCTGACTTTATTAGCCAACGCGATAGTTTTTATATGGCCAGTGTTAGTGAAACCGGTTGGCCTTATGTACAACACCGCGGAGGCCCTGAAGGATTTTTACGGGTGATTGATGAAAATACTATTGGTTTTGCTGATTACAGTGGCAATCGCCAATATGTGAGTACCGGAAATTTTATTAACAATGACCGTGTATCATTAATTTTAATGGATTATGTCAATAAACGCCGTTTGAAAATATTAGGGCGTGTAAGTCGTATTGAAGCGGATGACAGTGAAAATTTAGCTAAAGTTGAAATTGCGAGCTTTAGAGCCCCGGTGGAGCGGGGCTTTTTAATTCATATTGAAGCCTTTGATTGGAATTGCCCTAAATATATTACGCCAAGGTACAACGAACAGCAGCTTAAAGCTTTGACCGATGAGCTACAAACACAAAATAAAGCCCTTAAGCAACAACTAGATGAAAAGCTATCAGCTGAGCCGAAAAATCTTTTGCAGGAAAGATCAGCAAAAAGGTTAACTGAGCAAGATAATTCTTTAATTAGTATTGATGAAATTAATTATTTAAACATAAGAGCTCCGCTGGGCGAGGGACCGCTGCGACTAATCGTTACCGGTATTCGTCAGTTGACACCGAAAATACGAGCTTATGAATTTCGAAGTGAGCAAGGCGAACCATTGCCGAAAATAGCAGCGGGAGCTCATTTACAAGTACCTGTGAAAATGGCTGATGGCAAAATACAACAACGTCATTACACTATTTGCTCTAATGCTAATCGGCGAGATGTTTACGAAATTGCAGTATTAAAAACTGGGACTGCTAACGAAATAGGGCAAGAGAGTGGCGCTAATGCATTACATCAGCAATATCATTTAGGACAAGTGATCGCCTGCCCGTTACCTGAAAATCATTTTGCTTTGCAAAATAAGCTTCATCAACAAGGCGCACCTGCGGTATTTATTGCTGGCGGGATTGGAATTACCCCCATTAAAGCAATGATGCAGTCGATGCAAAGCCAAGAATTTTCTTTTACCGGGCATTATGCTGGGAAAAGTGCGCAAGAGATGGCTTTTCATGATCGCTTACAGCGTGAGTTTAATAACCAATTAAGCTTTTATCATAGTGATAAAAATCAGCGCTTGAATATTAAAGCCGCCTTACGAGAAGCTGCAGACGATGCTGTTTTTTACTTTTGTGGTCCAAATCGACTTATTGACGAAATACTTAGCATTGGCAAGCAATTAGGTATTTCAACCAATAGATTACGTTTTGAACGTTTCAATCATCAAGTAGACAAAAATGCCCAAGCACTTGCAGTACATTTAAAACGCTCAAAGCGAACCATTAGGGTACCAGCTAAGCAAAGCATTCTTGATGCCTTGATAGAGGCAGATGTTGGAGTAGCATATAGCTGTAAAACCGGCGACTGCAAAGCATGTGTTGTGCAGGTACTAGAGGGGGAACCACAACACTTAGATACTGCATTATCAACTATCGAGCGTGAGCAACAACAACTTTTTTGTCCTTGTGTATCAAGAGCAAGCTCTCAGTCAATTACTTTAGATATTTAACACTGTTATTGAAACACAGTCTATAAACCGTTAAGGACAAATACCATGCTAAATTCAGAACAGTGCAAAAGCCAAATAAAAGCACCATTACCACCATTTACACAAACAACCGCTATTGAAAAAATTCGCTTGGCAGAAAATGCCTGGAATAAACAAAACCCAGAGCAAATAGCTTTAGCTTATTCACCAGATAGCCAATGGCGTAATCGCAATCAATTTGTGCAAGGACGCGCCGACATTATTGAGTTATTACAGAAAAAATGGCAAAAAGAGTATGACTACCGTTTGATCAAAGAGTTGTGGGCGTATCACGACAACCGCATCGCGGTGAGGTTTGCTTATGAATACCATGATCAAACTGGCCAATGGTTTCGTGCTTATGGCAATGAAAATTGGCAATTTAATCAGCAAGGCTTAATGACCCATCGCCATGCCAGTATTAATGATTTGGCGATAAGAACTTCAGAGCGAAAATTTCATTGGCAACAAGGTGTTAGGCCTGAAGAATATGCGAGCTTAACCAAATTAGGTTTATAGTTGTTGATAAACCACAACTATGATTTGGATTTATCCAGCGGTACATTTTGCTCTTCAGCGATAGACTCAAACATATCTTGTGCAGAGAATGCGCCGCCACGTTGCGTGACTAATTCAAGTAACCTTGCCGTTAAAGGGGGAGCTAAATGCTCATACTTTTTGCTTATAAAGGGGTAGTAGTGATAACTGATCACATTGCCAATAAAATTAACTTTGTTATTAGTATCATATTCATTTAGGTGAAAAATGGCTTGTGCATCAAATTCAGAAAAATAATCAATACGGTTACTGAGCAGCATTTGTACCCCTTGCTTGGTAGTATTGACTTCATAAATATTGGTTGTCATTAATTTTTGGTAAAATTCATTAATTTTAAGTGAGCCACGGGTAAGCCCTAAAATAGCGTCATTAGTTTTTATATCTTGTTTAAAGGTATGTAGGTCTATATTTTTTTTAAGTGTCCATACGCCAATATTGGCTTTAAAAATGGGGACATCAATTAGCACTAAATTTTTACCAAACGAGGTTTGATGCAAGTTAGCTTTTCGTCCACATTCACCGTCACTAAAGTGGGTTTTTAGCGACAACAAAGCGCGGCCACGAGATACTTTTTGCATTTCAAATTCATAGCCTAAGTCATTAAAAGCCTGCTGATAAAGACTCATAACCTTTTCCCAAAGCACCATAGAGCCATCTAACGCACAAGTAAAAACAATTTTATCTTTAGATTGCGCGGAAAAAACACAAAAGATAATAAGAATTATTACTAAATAAATTTTTGATAAAATATTCAACAAAACATCTCCTGTAATCAAATGAATCGTCTTCAATCTAGAAGCTGTAATTTACGCTGATGTGCCTGCGGTATTGTCTGTGGGGCGACTACTTTCCTTAAAGTAACCCTTATATTTTAGATGAAGATGGCAGCTTATGCCTATTAACTAGCCCTTTTATTTTAGAAAACTATATATGTTCTTACAGCTTATTGATTTATGTAAATATCCATTTCAGGAATAACCCAATAACTTAATTTGCAATAGACGTCTAAAAGTCTATTGCAATTATTATTCATTTCGGGTCTAATACGCATGTTGTAAAATTACATCATTTTAAATGCCTATTAGGTAAATGTAATTTCAACACCAGAAGAGGCGCGTTAGCTAGGTAAATTACCCGAGGAACCACAATTCCGATGACCGTAATTGAGGGGGACTAACGCCGAGGGCAATAACGAAGTGGACGTTATTGTTCGGTTACTAGGGTTGAATCCTTAGAATTGTCACCAATTTGGTGGAGGGCTTCTGGCTGAAAATGTTAAGTCATCTTGCTTTACGCTCGCCTTACTGCTCAGTCATGCTCTTCCTTGTATTAATATCAATCAATAGATCAAATATTGGTTGTTAGGGAGACCTACATAATGTCATCAAAAACTTTAGAAAAACTTACTGTTGCCAAATTTGGCGGCACCAGCGTTGCTGATTTTCAAGCAATGCAACGCTGCGTAAAAATCATTAAAAATGATCCCGCTACCCGCCTTGTGGTGGTATCAGCAAGCTCAGGCGTTACCAACAGCTTAGTACGTTTAGGCCAAGAAAACGTCAGCAGCGAAGAGCGTGCAGACACGCTTGCCAATATCCGCAAAATTCAATTTAATATAATTGAACATTTAACGAACCAAGCAACATTTACTGACGAAATAGAAACGCTGTTAAGCTTACTTAACCAAGCGGCTGAGCAACAAGCTCAGCAGTATAGCGCTAAAAACGCTGATGAAATTTTGTCGTTTGGTGAACGCATGAGCTCAATGCTGTTTGCCCAAGTTATGCGTATGGAAGGTTTACCTGGCGTAAGCTTTGATGTGCGCCAAGTAATGAAAACTAATAGCTTATATGGTAAAGCGGTTGTTGATATTGAAGAGCTAAAAGTTAATTGTGCTAACTTACTACAAGAGAAATTAACTGATCAGGTTGTTGTTACTCAAGGTTTTATCGGTCAAGACGGTTTAGGCTGTACTACTACCTTAGGTCGTGGTGGCTCAGATTACAGCGCGGCATTATTGGCGGAAGCCCTTAACGCTGATAACTTAGCTGTTTGGACTGATGTTGTGGGGATTTATACTACCGACCCACGTATTACCTCACATGCCCGTCCAATTAAAGAAATAAGTTTTGGTGAAGCGGCTGAAATGGCGACCTTTGGTGCTAAAATATTACACCCTGCCACGTTAATTCCGGCGATGCGTCATAATATTCCCGTGTTTGTTGGTTCAAGTAAAGAGCCAGAAAAGGGCGGTACTTATATACAAAAACAAGTGGAGTCGCGTCCTACATATCGCTCAATTGCACTGCGCCGCGAGCAAACCTTAGTTACCGTGAAAAGCCCGGCAATGCTTCATGCTAGCGGTTTCTTAGCAAAAGTATTTTCTATTTTAGCCAAACATGAACTGAGCGTTGATTTGATCACCACCAGTGAAATTAGTGTTGCCTTAACCTTTGATAATCCACCAGGTTCAACACAGGCGCAATTAACTGATCAAGTAATTAAAGAGCTTGGCCAGTTATCGCAAGTTAAAGTTGAAAATGGTTTATCGTTAGTCGCGGTGATTGGCAATAATTTACATAATGCCCAAGGTACTACAAGTACTATTTTTAATACCATTGAAGACTCAAGCGTGCGTATGATTTGCCAAGGGGCAAGTAAACATAACTTGTGTTTCTTGGTTAATGAAAATCAGGCCAATGGCGTGGTAGAACAATTACATCAGCGCTTGTTTGCCTAACATCAACTTGCCTAACGTTATTATTAATAACTGAAGCAAGTTAAAACAAAAAGCCCCGTTTAATTTTTCATTAAACGGGGCTTCTTCGTACTTTACTTGCTTAAAACTTAAAACTAATTGCTATAGTTGTTTTTTAATATCTTCAACAATATCTTCTGGTTTAGTGGTTGGCGCATAACGTTTAAGTACTTCGCCATTTTTTGCTACTAAAAACTTAGTAAAATTCCATTTGATTTTTTGACTACCTAAAATGCCACGTGCTTGTGATTTTAAACATTGGTAAAGCGGGTGAGCATCATCACCATTAACTTTAATTTTATCAAACAGTGGAAATGAAATATTAAATTGCAGATCGCAAAACGAGGCAATCTCTTCATTTGAACCTTGCTCTTGTTTGCCAAATTGGTTGCATGGAAAGGCTAGTACTTCAAAGTCTTGCTGTGAAAACTGCTGGTGTAAAGCCTCTAGACCTGCGTATTGTGGGGTAAAACCACACTTGCTGGCGGTATTTACAATCAACAATACTTTGTCTTTATATTGTGACATCTCTTGATTCTGGCCTTTGTTATCCAAAACCTCGATATCATAAATGCTACTGCTCATATTTTTCCCACATAATTATTTGGTGATTTTAATCACATCTTAACTTTTGCAGTTATTTAAGCAAGTTTACTTGGTAAATAGTTAATATAGCCTGTGCGGTATGGTTAACAGCCTTAATATAAAGAGAAATAATTAATCACTAGTACTGACATCGTTAATAATTTCTTTTTTAAAATTGGCTTGCTGTAACAAAGTGCGGTTGTTTATATCACGCTCTAAAGTAAGTACTTCACCGAGGCCCTTTGTTTGCCACCAAGTAATATTTTCTGGTAATAGTGTTGGGTTTTTCTCACGTGCTGCTCTAGTTAAGGGCTCTGCAGTATCATCAAAAAGGGCGGTACGTAGCTCAACCTTATCTGCTGAAACCACTAATACTTTAAATTGTTGAATACTGGCCATGTCAATCGTCCATGGGTAGGATTTATCTGCTGAGCGTGCATCAGCGCCCCAACTTCCTTCTCCGACAAACACCGTGCCGCCATTTTCTGTTACTTCATAAGAGTCATCTTGTGGTTTTACTGCTTTAGTAATTTTGTTGATATGAGTGTCTGATTCGATAACTAAGTTAAGGGCATTGTCGTAAAAAGTATTAGCCCACCAATTAAATAACCCTAAGTTTTCATCTTTAGCGCTATTATGCGGAAAAATACTCTTATGAAACTGGGCAAAACGCCAAAGTGTTGTTTTACCCTTGGTTTGCATATCGTTTTGCAGCCAAGTATTTTGTTCACTAGCCTCAGTGCTCCAACCGCTTTGTTGATACTGAGTATTTAACGTATACGCACGTAATAGGGGGGATATATTAAAGGCGCCATAAGTATCGTCAGTATTGCATTTATTATCACCATTAAAGTCAATGCCAAATACTTGGCATAAGGTTTTATACTCGTTGTCTTCGTGATTACCGTGAGTTGGTATTACCGGGTAAACTCGTTTGTAGGCAATGCCGTCGATGGTGTCGTTTGAAAAAGTTAGTGCCCATTCATCAAAGTATTGACGTAAACGTCGATGGCTATTTGAACCGGTGTAATCACCGCCATGCATAATAAATAATGGCCGAATTTTAGCTACTAAGCGAAAGCCTTTTTTTCGGTTTTCCCAACCAGTACGGGTATCGCCGCCAGCTATCATCACGAACGGTTGGTTGTCAGTTGGTGCAGTTTTAAACCAAAAAGGCTCACTGCAATTTTTACTCTCACACACTCGATAATAAATGGCAGAATTTGCTGGTAAGTTTTTTAAGCGGACAAAATGACTGGTTAATTTTTCTTTAAAAACTTCGGTTGAATCAATAGGCGCTTTGAGCCAAGTTTGCTCATTGCTACTAAAGCCATATTTCACAAAAGCTGTTTTAGTATTGTCTGATAAACTAAACCCTATGGTGGCTTGGTGGGCAGGGGTCTTGTCCCAAACCAAGCGGTGATATTTAATTGCTGCTGTGGCTGTACTTGCGAAAGCTGACATTGATAATGCCAAAATAACGCGGGAAAAGGGCAATTTTTTATACATTGATTTTCTCTTAGTATCGACAATATTTATTTACTGTCTCAAATTTTTATTCGTTTATTTTTGCTATTCAAAACTAAGCTTGAGTAAAACCCAGCGTTGAATGCATTAAATAGCGTGTTGCTATTTGTGCCAGAGGGCGATAAATGACAAACATTAATTTGTCTCCATGTTAATCAGAAAAGGAATTAATGCCTGCGACATATTTCCTGTCGTTGGTTATTGAAAACTAACGGGGAGTTGGTAAAAAATGGTCAGTTATAGATAGACAAAAATCTATCTTTACATTGCGAGCTTGTTACCACTTATTCATCTACTAATAAAGAGCGCAATAGGAGGGAAATCCGCAATATTATTTATTGTAATTGCTGTTATAGGGGCACTTACTTTGTTATTCGTCTTTATATACACTAACCCTAATTGTTTTATTCCTTTGTTTAGTTGAAATTAAGTTGAGATTTAATTTATGAAAAAAGTCGCTTTTATCGGGTTAGGCGTTATGGGTTACCCCATGGCTGGTCACTTACAAAAAGCAGGTTTTGATGTTTGCGTATATAACCGCACCACGAGTAAAGCTAAACAGTGGCAACAAGAATATTCGGGTCGTTATGCACAAACGCCAGCACTTGCTGCACAAGATTGTGACATGGTTTTTTGCTGTGTTGGTAATGACGATGATGTGCGCAGTGTCGTTTATGGAGATGACGGCATCTTATCGGGTTTAAAAGAACAAGGTATTTTAGTTGACCATACTACGGCATCAGCAGAGCTGGCTCGTGAAATAGCTGAAAAAGCTAAGCTGCAAAATAAGTTTTTTATTGATGCGCCGGTTTCGGGCGGACAAGCAGGTGCTGAAAATGGTGCCTTAACTATTATGGTTGGTGGTGACAAATTAGTTTTTGAACGGGTTGCGCCAGTAATGAATGCATATGCTAAATTTAGCCAGTTAATGGGCGAGGTTGGTAGTGGTCAGCTTGCTAAAATGGTTAATCAAATTTGTATTGCCGGCTTAGTGCAAGGCTTGGCAGAAGGTTTTAGTTTTGCAAAAAATGCAGGATTAGATGCTGAAGCCCTAGTGGCAACCATAGCTAAGGGAGCTGCGGGGTCGTGGCAAATGGAAAACCGCTATAAAACTATGTTTGCAGGGGAGTTTGACTTCGGCTTTGCCGTTGATTGGATGCGTAAAGACTTATCAATCGCCTTTGCTGAGGCAAATAAAAATGGAACTGAGTTACCAGTAACTAAAATGGTTGATGGTTTTTATCAAGAAATTCAAGAAACTGGCGGTAACCGCTGGGATACTTCAAGTTTAATTTCACGTTATAAAAAGTAAACTTGTTATCGCTTTCGCTTAAACATTAGCTAGTTGAGCTTAGTATTAATAAATCTGCCTTATTGAAAATGAATCATTCACTTTTAATAAGGCAAATAATTAACCTATGTATACAACGGCAACTAATAATTTTAATGAATAAAGCGGTTTAATTGTTCATTAATTGTTTGCACTGACAAATTAATTTCTGCCGCTAAAGACAATAGTTGTTCAGCACTGTCATTAGTACTTTGTGATACCTGTTTAATATTTTCAATACTTTGGTAAATTTCTTTACTGATCTCAGCTTGGTTATCTGCAGCGGTAGCTAATTGACTATTTTGTCCTTGTATTTCTTCAATCGACTTACCAACGCTGGTTATCATTTCATTGGTTTGTTGAGCCTTTTGTTGGCTAACTTCAATACTATTACCGCCAGTTTCTATAGTATCAACAGCGCTTTTTGCTCCTGATTGTAATTGCTCGATCATCTTATTAATTTCAGCAGTTGATTCTTGGGTTTTACTGGCCAAAGTTCTCACTTCGTCAGCAACTACGGCAAAGCCGCGGCCTTGTTCACCTGCTCGTGCGGCTTCAATGGCAGCATTAAGCGCTAGTAAATTGGTTTGATCGGCAATTCCTCTGATCACATCTAAAACCCCACCAATGTTCTGGCTATCAGCTTCTAAATGGGTAACCACTTCGGCGGCACTTTGCATAATGTTAGATAACTGGGCAACCGAGCGTAAGTTCTCTGCAACTGTGTTGATACCTTGCTGCGACTCTTGTTGCGTTTTTTGCGAATGCTCTGCGGTATTGGCTGCAATAATGGTCATTTCTTGTGTTGACGCGGTCATTGCATTCATTGAGCTAGCTACATGTTCCGATACACTGTGCTGCTTTTGTGCACCAATTTGAGTTTGTTGAGAAATGCTTTCCATTGCCGAGGTTGAGCCTGACAATTGCAGAACTTGCTCGTTTATTTCTTTTAAAGTTTTTGACAGCTGCTGCATGAAGTTATTAAAGGCGACAGCAATCATGCCTATTTCATCTTTAGGCTGCTCATTTAAGCGCTGGCTTAAATCACCATCACCTTCGGCAATATCATTTAAAGCTAAGTGAACACTGCGTAATCTATTTGAAATTAACTTTCTAAACATAAAAAATAATAAGCTAACCGTAGCGCCAAGGGCGATAATAACTATGCTGGCAATGGTTAAATTTAAATTGGCAGCATTACTTAATTGTTCATCAATGGGCACTTGTACTTCTAATATGCCGCGAACATCGTTTAACTTCCAACCCACTTTAGGGGTATTGGGGTGGCTGTTATGACAATTTACACAACCTTGTGCAACCATGGTGTCTGCTAAGGCGACTCGTACCACTTCTTTACCTGAAATAGTTTCGACCTTAGAAAATATTTGTTTTGGGTTATTATTTAATACTTGCCAAGCTTCTTGGCCAAATGCATCTAAGGTTCTGCTTTTTCTATTTGGGAAGGGGTAAGGGCTATAAAGTTTTAAGGTCATTATGCCTTTGTCGGCAAATGCTTTACTGATGTCGTGAATAAAAGTAGCGGGTAGTGGGATTTTTTCAGCATCATCTTTATGGTTATAATGCGGCTTAAATTCACTTCCAGTAATAATTTTTTTGATAACGTTTTGAGTATAATAGCCGCGAATGGTTTTATATTGTTTAACGGTACTCGATGCAGAAGATACTGCAGTGGTTATAGCATGCTCTTTAGTTACGCTTGGCACATACAGCATTAAAATAATCACCACAACGACAAGTATGACGATTAGCGGAGAGAAAAGGCGAGTGCTTAATTTACCAAAAAACTCAGTTAACATTCTATTATCCTTATAGAAATATTATTCACTGGTTTTAGTGTAGTTGAATTTAGCGTTGAGGGATGAGTTTCTCTTAAAATACTAATTAAAAAAAACTCATTAATCGTTTTAAAATATTAGCCTTGAATATACTGATAAAGCGCTTTCAGTACCGCCATTTTCTCAGGCTTAGTTTCATTTTCAATGGCAAGGTTTTCGATTTTTATCATAAACTCATCTGCCGATAAAATCCCTTTTGCACCATACTGCAGTTTGTTCTGACAATATTGCTGCCAACGTTGTTGCTCTTCAGTCGTTAGCGTTAATGGGTAATTTCTTGCGCGGTACCTAAATAATAATACGGCTAAGCGCGGGTCTTGAAATTGAAACTCGTAACTGCCCAGTTGCTCTGGAGGTAAAGCTCTTAGAATATCCATTTGTGCTTTATCACCATGGCTGAAAAAGTTGCCGCCATATAAAGCGTGCTCAGCATCGGGTGTTTCATCGTTATCAAAATTATCAATAAATACTTCACTGAGCTTTTCTCTAAGCTCAGGGTGCTTTTTCAATAATGACAAATGCTCTAGGCAAGTTTCCCGAGGAATAGCTAAGCGCTGGGCATTTTCTGGTAATAAGGTTTTTGCCGGCGCAATTACCGGACACTTATTAATATGAATAAGCTTTAATGGAATAGGCAATTCATCGTCGGCTAATTCATCATGGCGAGTATATAAACGCTCTTTAATTTCTTCGCTGGTTAGGTCAAGCAATGGTTGTGGGTTTTTGGCTAAATCAATGGCAATAATAGCGTTTTTATTACTTGGGTGATGACTAATTGGCGCAAACCAACTGGTACAGCCATGCTCTGAAGAAATTTTGCTCGAAGTATGCACCACAGGTGTCATGTTATAAACATCAAGTAGTTCAGCAACTTGCTTTTTATTTTTTAATGAAAAAATAAAGTCATACAACTTAGGTTGCTTTTCTTTTATCAGTTTTGCCATGGCGATAGTCGCATAAACATCACTCATCGCGTCATGTGCGGCTTCATGGGCAATGCCATTGGCAGCGGTTAATAACTCTAAACGAAAGCTAACTACTTCGACACCGTCTCGTTCAACGGTTGGCCATTCAATACCTTCAGGGCGCAGTGCGTAACAGGCGCGCACCATGTCGATTATATCCCAACGGCTATTGCCGTTTTGCCACTCTCGCCCATAAGGGTCGTAAAAATTACGATAAAAAAGATAACGCGACACTTCGTCATCAAAACGAATACTGTTGTAACCTGCAACACAGGTGTTAGGTTGGGCAAACAGTGAATGTATACGCGCGGCAAATTCCGCTTCAATTAAGCCCTCGCGCTGGGCTTTTTGCGGTGTAATTCCGGTAACCAAACACGCCTCAGGCTGCGGTAAATAATCAGCCGGTGGCTGGCAATAAAAAACCTCAGGCTCACCAATAATATTTAAATCGAGATCAGTGCGAATTGCAGCGAACTGCGATGGCTTATCAAATTTGGGTGCTACTCCCCAAGTTTCATAATCGTGCCACAAAATAGTAGGTTGTTCGCTGGTGTTCGTTGATGTTTTATTATTCATGGCTTTTTATTTTAACTCTTTGTATTATAGTCACTTAACTTTGTTATTCGTCCGTAGAAATCCATAGATGTTTTTTATTATTAATTAATAAGTGTGCATCGTAATGTGCATCATAAAAATGTAAGATGTGCCCATAGACGGATTTATTTATTGAGTAAGAACCTATGTCATTATCAGATAGCAAACTAAGAAACATTAAAGCTCCTTACGAAGGTAAAGCTGAGCTAGCTGATCGTGATGGATTAACCGTTAGGATCACACGCAATGCAATAATATCATTCAATTATCGCTTTAGATGGCGCGGTAAGCAACAACGAATAAAAGTAGGGCGTTATCCTGATATTAAATTATCAGATGCTAGAGCTAAAGCTTGTGAGTATCGACAAGTATTACAAGAAGGGCTTGATCCAAGAAGTTATGCTAATCGTCATCAGGAAGGAAGGTTATTAGGTGAGCTATGCAATGATTGATCTGATCAAGTCAGGCCGCACACTTTTCTCTTACATTTTCAAACTCAACCGGGGACATGTCATTTAATGTCG
>CANMXU010000039.1 GCA_947501935.1 uncultured Alteromonadaceae bacterium | reverse complement strand
TGAGTCATGTTCACACCTTAATTTAATGGAATAATTATCCCTTATTAAAGTGTGCGGTGCCATTAGAGCAGATCAATGTTCACACCTTAATTTAATGGAATAATTATCCCTTATTAAAGTGTGCGGTGCCATTAGAGCAGATCAGTTCTGACTTTCACTGTCGTCTTCAGCAATTTAAATGATTAGAAAGTAAATAAACATGGCAACTTATTTTCAACCACTTAGTCTTGTTAGCTAGTAAGCGCCACATTTTTAAAATGAATTGTGCTTAGGCGTTATTCCCATTGAGCCTTGCCATTGGACTAATTTATTTAATAAAGCTTTTGTTTTCATCGGATTTTCTTGAGCAATATCTCTTGACTCACCAATATCAGTGCTAAGATTATAAAGCTCTAAACGATCATTATTATACCAGTTAATTAACTTAAAATTCCCATCTCTAATAGCTGTGCCGCTAGGTGTGCCACATGCTTTAGCGAGCCTTCCCGTTCCATGTTCAGCCGGAAAATGCCAATACATGGAGTCACGTTGTGTATCTTTTTTCTGAATGAGTGCACGCATATAGCTTCGGCCATCTTCATGATGATTTGGCATTAAAGGCAGTCCTGCTAATTCGAGTAAAGTAGGGAAATGATCTACACCGGTAACGGATTGTTTGCTTATAATATTTGCAGGAACCTTGCCGGGCCATCTAACAATTAATGGAACACGAATTCCGCCCTCATATAACCAACATTTTCCTGCTTTTAAAGGCTGGTTTGACGTCGCTTTACCTGAGTTTTTGTATACTTTGGTACTTTCACCACCATTGTCAGAGGTGAAAACGATTATTGTATTTTTATCGAGGTTCAGCTTTTCCAACTTTTCCATAATTGCGCCCAAACTTACATCGATACTTTTAACCATCCCTGCATATGCTGCATTATCTTGATGTAACTTTTCTGTTGCTTCCTTTAGTTTACGGTATGCTTGGCCTGAATATTTATGTTTATCTATACGTTTTTGTGCTTCATTTTTATGTACTTCCTTAGACTCTAATGGCACATGAACTGCGTAATGTGATAAATATAAGAAAAAAGGCGATTTTTTATTAGCATCAATGAAAGAAAGTGCTTTTTCAGTTAAAGAATCAGTTAAATAATCTCCAGAATTATCGATTTGATCTAAATCGGGAACTTTTCTCGGATTATCTTTTTCTCCATAGGGATAAAAATAGTGTTGTGGTGCGCCCATATCATGGCCGCCAATATTAATGTCGAACCCTTGATCTTGAGGATATGCACCTGATTTACCTAAATGCCATTTACCGGCAAAGAACGTATTATACCCCCCGTTTTTAAATGCCTCTGCTAATGAGGTTTCTTTGGGCTGCATGGTGCCGAATTGTTTAGATTGTTTGATCCGAGCAGGGTAATTACCTGTCATGATCGCATATCGTGAACCTATGCATAATGGGTGGGCAGCATAGGCCTGATTAAATGATACTCCTTGATTGGCTAATTTGTTTATATTTGGAGTGTCGTAAATCTTTGATCCGTTGTCTTCTATATCGGCCCAACCTAAGTCATCGACTAAGAAAAAAACTACATTAGGCGAACTGCTATTGTTAATAGTGTTCTTTGCATGACTCACGGGAAAGTAAAGCATAGATACTATTGTTAGATATATCAGGTATTTTAGTTGTTTCATTCGTTTTCCAGCACAAAATTGAAGGTTAAGGTATGTAAAAATACCGCAATATTTTACCTACTTTATCTCGATATAGCCGTCAGTAAATCTTGTGTTTAACTGTAGGGTAAAGCTTAGAGGGGAGTTAGTCTCTAGTTGATCAATTTATCCATTATAAATAGTGAATTAAAATATTTGATATGATTGTAAAATTTCAATAACTTTTCTTGCAGTGACCTATTAACTGAATTTCCTATGTTTTTTATACCTAAATAGGTTAAAAATTTTGTGCTCTAGAAAGTGATTGATCGCCAAAAATTTAAAATATAAGCCGTAACCCAAATCAAGAAAAAACCATTCTGTTGTTATGAGATTAGATATCTCGGTAAATATTCTTGATATACGGGTAAAAAAGCTATGGTAGTTATGGCGAATACCCTCCTGCTTTAAACTCAGTTTTTATTTAATTTCAGGAATTGCTGATATGAAGTAGGCATAGTTAATTATATAAACATGACCTTAATTAGGTTTTTAGTTATCTGCAAAATTGGCATATTCAATTAAACAATATTGATTTCTATTTGATGCTAAATCATATGTGAAAATATATTTATAGGTACCCCATGAATAACTTTAAAATATTAACGTTAATACTGATCGTTTTTCTTAACTTTTCGTGTAGTACATTAGGCGAAAATGAACAGGATGAATTACCTAAGGTTTTGATAATTGGTGATAGTATTTCAATTGGTTACACTCCCTCTGTTTATAACAACCTTAGTGGAATTGCAGCTGTTTATCGTAACCCTCAAAATGCAAGGGATACAGCAACAGGAGTTAACAACCTAGAAAGCTGGTTAGGTACCCATCAATGGGAAGTCATTCACTTTAATCATGGCTTACATGATTTACAAACAGCCAAAAGAACAACAGCAGATAAATATGTATTGAGCGATAATGGAGAGCATTTAATTTCTTTAGATAACTATGAAGAAAATTTAGATCTCATCGTAAAGCGCTTGAAAAAAACAGGCGCGAAACTCATTTTTGCTACAACAACACCAGTGCAGCTAGGTAGCAATAGAAGAAAGCAAGAAGATGTCGACAGATACAATGCCACAGCATTAAAAATTATGAAAAAATATGATGTTGATGTTAATGATCTATACAACTATACCCTATCAAACTTAAGCCTTTGGCAGTTAAATGACAAAGTACACTTTAATGCGGTTGGGAACCGTGCAATTGGGGAAAGGGTTACTCAGGTTATTTATAGGCATATTGCGGGTATGCAAACTCCTATAAGCCCATAGCTAATACAAGGAAAAACCTATATAGGCTATTTTTTATAAATGTCATTTTAATTTCCTTATTAAAAAAAAGAGCTTAAGGAAAATTTAATGAATAAAATACAATATAGTCAGTATAAAATATGGGCGCTATGTATTTTTGTGTTTTTTAACTTGTACAATACGGCCTCTGCATCAGAACTTTTAAGGATGGACTATTATGTTTGGGAGCGCTTTGAAGCTAAAGAAAAGATAGATGCTGAGCAAATTAAAAACGTAGATATTCTTTTTTATTTTAGAGCCTCTGGACCAGATGAAAATGGCAGAGTTTACTTCAGTGACGAGGGAATTAGTCACTTGAAGAAATTAAAAAAAGTAATAAACCCTGCAACCAAGTTATGGTTTTCAGTAAGTAACTTGAGTAGCCTTAAAGATAATCCTATTAAAATGAAAGGCTTCATTCAATCAGTACAGTTGTTAGCTGAAACTCATGGTTTCAAAGGCTTAGACATTAACTGGGAAGGTCAACCTGCTGAAGACTCAGTCTTAGACTACGCCAATGTTGTCTCATATATTTCAGATAATATAAAATCTGAACACTTTGGTTTGTCTATATCTTTAGGTTCTGGGGGACATTATTTGGATAAAACAGTCGCTGTTAAAGATAAAATTGATTGGGCTAATATTCAGCTTTACTGGAGCGACCATAATTCTTGGTCTGTATCAACAGTGTCTAAAAAGATGCAACTATTTATAGAAAAAGGTGTCCCCACAAACAAATTATCCCTTGGTTTCCCTACTTATGGTATGCAAAAAATGTCTAATTATAAGCAAGGAGACAAACATAAATCATACTCATATATGATAAAAAATGGCGCATCGATAAAAGACAATATATGGCTAGACCCAAAAACAGAAATTAACTACCACTATACCGGCATTCCATTGCTGAAAGAGAAAATAAAATATGGAAAGGACAGTGCTTATCGAGGAATTTTTACATGGGAGTTAACAATGGATGCTGACTATGGGTCAAAGGCATCTTTGATCCGCACTATTGATCAGCAATTAGAATATCAATAAAGTCATTCTTATCTGTGTAAGTATTAACTGGTTAATATTAACAGTATAGCGAGGCTACAGGTCCATATTTAAACTTAAGGTTATTGCTTAAGGCCTTTAGTTTCGCTGGTTATTTTTAATAGTTAGTTGCTAGTACTTCCCTGAATTTTCACAGAACATTACATCGCACCTTTATTCATATGCCAATCAAATAAAACTCTATTCTGGGCGATCCTTTACTAATACAATTATTTACTCTTGTTTGAATCTATCGGTTGAGTACACAGGAAGATCGGCATATGAATTATCAAAAACAAGCCCTTATTCAGCTAATACTTTCATTTATTCAAGCTCACATTAATAACAGCCTAGAAAAGTGATTTAGAGTGAACTTATCTCAGGTATTTGAGGATATAGTTCGTTGCCTACCTCATCTACCGGAAACTGTGCCTGTTTTAAATTGAGCTCCTCTATCATCATTTTCATCATAGTATGTAACTGTTTAGGATTAGACTTAGCCAGATTATTTGACTCACTTATGTCATTTGATAGGTTATAGAGTTGATACAGCTGAACTTCTTCTTTCTGTGTAGGATTGTAGTTATAAATAAGCTTCCACTGATTAAATCGATAACTGGTAAAATATGAGTGCCTGTGCGAATGCGGATAGTGCATTAAAAAACTGCTTGGCCGTTGAGCGTTATGTTTACCAGCTAATTGCTGTTTCAAAGGGTAACCGTCAAAGGTATGTGAAGTAGGGGAGGCAACATTGGTTAACGACAAAATAGTTGGGTAAATATCTAATATTGAAGCAACTTGCGTATTTACTTTGCCTTGGGCAATAGGTAAAAGCTGTTGTACTAAAACGTTTCTGTTATTTTTAGCCCAAGCGGCAATAAAAGGCACCCTCATACCCCCTTCCCAGCTAGTGCCTTTTTTCCCTTTTAACGGGGCAACACTTGCTATTTCATTTGTTTGCCCTAATGGAGAGTCGCCGCCATTATCACTTAAAAAAAGCACTAAAGTATTTTCAGCAATACCTAGCTGCGTTAAGTTGGCAATAATATCACCTAACGACTTATCCATTCCTGCAACTAATGTTGCATAGGCTTGAGCTTTTGATGATTTTCCTTGTTTTTTATAATGCTTGGCAAATCGTTCATCACTTTCAAATGGAGTATGAACCGCATAATGAGACATATATAAAAAGAACGGTTTTTTCTCTTTAGCTGCTAGTGCAATGTGTTTATTTGCTTCTAGCGTTAGTGCTTCTGTCATAAATATATCGTTTTGATAATATTCAGCTAAATGTGGAATGTTATGTGTTAATTCACCATGAGGTTTTTTATACTTTGGATGATTGCCATAATGGTTTTTCCCATAATAACTATTAGGCCGACCCCATGCGCTGCCACCAACATTTACCTCAAACCCTAAGTTTTCCGGATTAGCTCCTTCTGAAGTTAACGGACCAAAATGTCCTTTTCCAATATGAATGGTTTTATAGCCATGTTGTCTTAAAAGCTTTGGCAGTGTTATGTCTGTACTGGTTAAACCATTCCAATTCCATAATTTGGGGCCATACTGGCCTCTATTATTTGATGTGGGCTTAATCCAGGTTGTGGTGTGATGTCGAGCAGCATCTTGTCCTGTTAATATTGAAGCTCTTGAAGGCGAACACACACTTTGAGCATAAAACTGGTTAAAGCGCATACCTTGTTCTGCAAGTTGTTCCATATTTGGCGTTTGATACCATTCATTTAATGGGTATTTTTGGGGCTTGCCATCTTCGCCCAATAAGAAAGGCACAGAAGTATCCATTAGCCCCATGTCATCAACTAAAAAAACGATAATATTGGGTTGGGGCTGAGCTTTATTCGATGCAATTTTAGTTGCGAAAAGTGTGCAACTTATTGTTAATATGAAAGAGAAAATAAATAATTTAGTCATAGTTAATACTTGTATTATTAGAGGTGGCGATATTTCTAAACTTTATAGCCTAATGATTATGTATGGTTTAACTTTTAATATTTTTATTAACTTTAAGGTAGTCAAGGTAACTATTTGACGATTATAACTATTTTTCAAGTACAGATAAGTTCTTAAGTAGAACCTTAGCACAAACGTTCCGTTATAAGTCTGTTCTAATTAGCTTGCTCTCTCATAGCGAAGTTATCACAAATGTCAATGTCTATGTATTTTAACGCTTTTGTATAAAAGATATTGTTCAAGAAACACACCCTTGAATCGATTGAAAATTTACATAAAGCATTATTTCGATTATGTGTAATTCAATGAGGGAATCATATCAGCTAATCCTGTTTGTTTTTGTCAGAAAAACAGAGGCTAGGCTGCAGCTAAACCCGTTAAGAAGTTAATTTTGATTCGGAGTTGGTACAGGTGAGTACAAATACTTCAATTGCTTCGCAGTCAATACACTAAGGCAAAAATGATAGGACTTCTGCAAAGTAGTAATTTTTTGCAAAAGCGTTTGTTTTAGCGTTCTTATAATCTTTTTACCCTAATCAGCAGGAAATGATTAGATGTCAGATAGGGGTAGCCCTATATGTTACAAGGCTAACTTATGATTGAATTATGATGAACCAAATAAATTTAATAGTGTTACGTTAATAATAATTAAGGTGTATAAAGTATGAGACCCTCCTACAAGGCGTGTATTGTCGTGATTTCAAGTTTATTCTTGAATGTTGGCTGTAACCAAGAGAATACCTCTTCAGCGAATGAATTGGTGACTACCAAAGTATCAGCGGTAGGCTTTGATAAAATTATTCCGTTGCCTGTTAAGGCTCAGCAATCGGAAGGTAACTTTGTTTTAAATGATGTTGAATATATTCATGTTAGTAGTAATAACCTCAAGTTAAGTGAGCTTGCACAACAACTAAAAAAAGACCTATTGCCTTTAAATAATGCCACTATTGCTGATGCAATAAGTCAAGACGGTAAACCGCACATTGTTTTATCTATCGATCCAAGTATCGAGGGCGGTGATGAGGGCTATCAATTAACCATTACTAAAAATGTATTGACGTTAGTTGGCGGCTCAGAAGTAGGTGTTTTTAGAGGAATACAAACACTTGAACAACTATTACCCGTAGACAGTAAAAACAACCAAGTTGAGCTTAACACGGGGGCTATAGAAGATTACCCAAGATTTGAGTATCGTGGTTTTATGCTTGATGTTGCCAGACATTTTTATACTGTGGAGGAAGTGAAGGAGGTAATCGATTACCTTGCTACCTATAAATACAATACCTTTCATTTTCATTTAACGGACGACCAAGGTTGGCGTATTGAAATACCAAGTTGGCCTAAACTTACCACTGTTGGTAGTAACTCAGCAGTAGGTCAAAAAACGTGTGACAATTGTTTCTATACCTTAGATGAATATCAAGAAATTGTTCAATATGCGGATGATAACTTTATCACCTTAATCCCTGAAATTGATGTGCCAGGTCATGTTAAAGCGGCACTAGCTTCGTATCCGGATGAACTTTACTGTGAAGGCGATAAGCCAGACTGGCCGTACACAGGCATTGAAGTGCGTATTAGCTCCCTTTGTTTTAGTAACCCTGAAATTTATACTTTTTTTGACGATGTCGTCAGCGAAGTAGCCAAAAGAACAACTGGTGAATACATTCATATTGGTGGTGATGAAACACCTAAATGGGTTAAACATGAAGACTTTAGCGAGTTTATGCTAAAAGCGAGTGATATTGTTACAAAGCATGGTAAAACATTAGTTGGCTGGACCAATGATCTTGGCAGTGTAGAAGGCCTATCTAAAGATGTTGTTGGCCAACACTGGACTACAAACAAACATTGTTGTGAAGCAACATTAAATATGGCAAACCGAGGCAGCAAAATTATCATGTCGCCAGCAAATAAAGCCTATTTAGATTTAAAGTATGATATCGATTCACCACTTGGTTTGGTGTGGGCTGGATATAACAGCATTGAAAACTCTTATAACTGGGATCCAGATAAAATTATCGCTGGGGTTAATCCTGAAAATATCATTGGTGTTGAAGCCGCGCTTTGGGGAGAAACAATTACATCAATGGCTGACGCTCAGTACATGATTTTTCCTCGCTTACTTTCTTTATCTGAAGTTGCTTGGTCACCACAAAAGCAACGTGATTGGAAAAGCTTTTCAAAGCGTTTGAAGTCTGAGATTAATGATTTAAAAACTCAAGGTCTTAATTATCGCCCAATAAGTTATCGAAATAGTGTTAAACAATAAATGTGAATGTTGTTAAACCTTTAATTTAATTTGATGACGAGTGCCTTTTTATAATTTTTATTTTCAGCATGGTTTGTATTGTAGTTCAAATCATGCTGGTTTTAGGTGTTCGTTTTGATTGATTTACGGTCATTTAGTCAAGTTAAACATTCATAAAACGGAGCACTATTGAATGAAGAACTTTTTCAAAGCCTTGTTAGTTGTAATCGCTATTTCGTTGACTGGTTGTAATCAAATAGATAGTAAAAAAGCTGACCACGAAGTAGCATCAAATAAGGCTGAAAAGCCAAATGTGATCATATTTTTAGTGGATGATCTTGGCGTTAACGATACATCGCTAGCAATGAGTAAGTCAAAAACACTATATAACAAGCGTTATAAAACCCCCAGCCTTGAAAAGATGGCTGAGCAGGGGATGACGTTAACTAATGCTCGCACGAATGCTATTTGTGTGCCTTCAAGAGTTTCCTTATTAACCGGGCAAAATTTTCTTCGCCATCAAGTGAAGGGTGATATTGTTCCTACTGGTAGTAAGTCTGGAATATTTGCATTTCCGCCAGCTAAAGTAATTGATAAACCACAAAACATGTTGCCTGCTTTATTGAAAGGGCAAGGTTACTTTACCGTACATGCGGGTAAATACCATGTCTGTCATCATTGTAGTAAAGAGACTAGCCCTACACCATCGATGGCAGGTTTTGACGTAAATATTGGTGGTTCGTTTTATGGCGGCCCGGGAAGTTACCAACCCGTTGATGAATATGGCAACGTTAAGCAACCTGGGCGCCTAAAAGGATTAGAGAGTTATTACGAAAGAAATATGCATTTAACAGATGCATTAACTGAAGAAGCAATGAATGCAGCTAAAGACGCAGTAAAAAGGCAGCAACCGTTCTTTTTATATTTAGCGCATTACGCCGTGCATACGCCGATTCAGCCTCATAATAAATACCTTAAAAATTATACGTTAACAGAGGGGGAAAACGCTCAAGAAACGCAGTATGCCAGTATGATTGAAGGCGTAGATGCAAGTCTAGCTTATGTGATGGATAAATTAGAACAATGGGATATTGCTAATAATACCATGGTGATTTTTTATTCCGACAATGGCGGACGAGTACTAGGTCGAGGTAAAAAAACCCTTTATGGTGACTGGCAATTTAACTTTCCTTACCGAAGTGGTAAAGCCTCAAATTATGAGGGGGGCAATAGAGTACCAGCAGTGATTAAATGGCCAGGGCATGTGGCAAAAAATGTGACAAATGAAGCACCGGTAATGATTGAAGATATTTATCGTACTGTGATCAGCGCCGCAGGCATTAAAACTGACCGAGAAGATGTTGACGGTATGGACTGGTCAACTTTTTTTGATGGCAAAAAAATTCCACCTGTTTTTGAAAATAGAGCGCAATATTTTACCATGCCTTATCATTTTGAGGGGCAATATTACAATGGTGATGACTTTATTGAAGGCGGTGTAGAGCCCGCGGTTTCGGTTATTCACAATAATTGGAAACTTATCTACTTTTTTACTGATGAGCGCTTTGAGCTTTATCAGTTGAAAAGTGATCCTTCAGAACAACATAATGTCGTGAAAGAACAGCCTAATAAAGCTCACCGTTTAGCAGATATGTTGAATGAAGAACTGGTGAAACACAGCTTTAATGACATTATGCCTGTCTACAGTAAAAGTAAAAAATCCGTCAATTTTCCTACCGAAGCGTATAAAAAATTCTCAATGCGTTAAATCGCATAATTGACAGTCGTATAAGCACAATTTTTTCAACAAACATGGTGTGGAAGTTTGTTTATGCTACTTTTTTATCTTTAGCTCATCGAATTTATGTGAGCTCACTCATTAGGTTAAAAGCAATTGTCAACAATTAGGTAAATGAAACATGAATAGAAATTATGCCATTGATGGCTTTCGCGGCTTGCTACTGATTTTTATTGCTTTAAAAAGGGGAAGGTCATTACTCGTTTGATGGTTTTGTCAATAATGTCCATAAAAAACCTAAGGATAAGATATTCGCTTGTAGGGGGAACCTGTACGAATATTTCGTACTTTCTTACTAACCATTGCCGCATCCGCTGATGGTTAGCCTTTTTTAGTTTAAACATAATAAACCGAATTGATAATTTTATTGTTTAACTAAGAAGGCTGTATATGAGTTTGAATCTTTTCAATGGAGTGAAAGTGAAACGAAATGTTTTACTCTCTGGTTTTATAGGGATTGTACTTTCCGGGTGCATTTCAAATGAGAATGTTACTTCCTCAAAGGTAGCTGACGAAAGTCAAAGCCTTTCAAGTACGGCCAAAGAATCACGTCCCAATATCATTTTTATTATGTCAGATGATCATTCTGAACGAGCTATTAGCGCCTACGGCAGCAAATTAATTGATACGCCTAATATAGATCGTATTGCTAATGAAGGTGTTCTTTTCAAAAATTCATTTGTTGCGAACTCTATTTGTGGTCCATCGCGAGCAGTTATGCTTACTGGTAAACATAGCCATATTAATGGTTTTACTGATAATCATAGCCATTTTGATGGCAACCAGCCTACTTACCCTCAACACCTTCAAAAGGCCGGCTATGAAACTGCTGTAGTGGGTAAGTGGCATTTGCATTCTGATCCTGTTGGTTTTGATTATTGGGAGATTTTACGTGGGCAAGGCCATTATTATTCTCCAGTATTTATTACCAATAAACCAAATGACATCACTGTGGTAAATGAGGTTAAGAATAAGAAAACTAATACCGTAAAAACTGAATTTGAAAACACCTACTACGGTGAATATGCGACGACCAAAACAGGCGATTTAGCTTTAGGTTTTTTAAAAAATAGAGATAAGTCTAAGCCATTCGCTATGATTTATAATCATAAAGCGCCACACCGGAACTGGATGCCAAATGTTGATGACTTAGGTGAGATTGATACTTCTGAACTTAAAGTTCCTGCGAACTTTTATGATGATTATAAGGACCGCCCAGCAGCTGCAAAGCAAGAGTTGGAAATTGATGACATGTATTTGTCGTATGATTTAAAGCTAAGTGAAGACGATTACAAAGGAGATCTACCCGATATATCTCAAGGTTGGGGTAAAGCCTGGCGCTCACTATATGGCCGTATGACGGCAGCTCAAAAAAGCAAGTGGGATGCCTATTACAATGAATTGAATAAAGAATATCAAAATGTTAAAGGTGAAAAAAAAGCACTTTTAGAGTGGAAGTATAGAAGATATATGCATGATTATTTAAGCTCTATCTATGCAATGGATAAAGATATCGGAAGGGTATTAGATTACTTAGACGAGCAAGGTTTGGCTGATAATACTATTGTAGTTTATACCTCTGATCAGGGCTTTTTCATTGGAGAGCATGGCTGGTTTGATAAACGCTTTATGTATGAAGAAACCATGAGAACACCACTTGTTATTCGTTACCCAGCTAAAATAAAGCCGAAGCAAGTCGTTGAAGATATGGTACAAAATATCGACTATGCTCCGACATTTTTAGATTTTGCGGGAATAGACATACCCGGTGATATTCAAGGTGTATCGTTAAAAAATAGGTTGGTAGAACAAACACCAATTGATAGAGATAGTCTTTATTATCATTATTATGAAGGTATTGAAAGAGAACACAAAGTTGCTAAACACGAGGGCGTAAGAACGGATACTCATAAACTTATCTACTTTAAAGATGTTGGTATTGAACACTTTGAATTATACGATATTGTAAATGACCCTAGTGAAATGAAGAACTTATATAACAATGTCGAATATAAAGCGGTTCAGCAAAAGTTACATGCTAAACTTAATGAAATAAAGAACAAGTACAACGTTAATACCAATGTTGAGGCAACAGCAATGCAAAAGTAGCACTTAAAGGGGTAATTCCTTAGCTCTAGTACTACCTCACATACCCTAGCTTTGGTACTAGAGCTTTTTTCTTAATTGAAAATTCAACAATATGAAGTTGAGGTATAAAATGAGGATTCGTAGCTCTTTATTTCTTTTTATGTTGATAACTTTCAGCTACTTTCAGCTAATGCCAAATGCATTGGCTAAACCTCGAATCACGTTAACCACTCATATTGAATCTCAAACTAAAACATATAGAGAAACATTTTTTATATTAGATGAAGCTTTTAAGCGCCTAGGTTATCGTTTTTCGATGGTTACATTACCAGGTTTTAGATCCTTAAGGCAGGCTAATGAAGGCATTTACGATGGAGAAGCCCACCGTTTTGATGATATTGCCTGGAGGAGTAATTTTTCTAACCTTATTATAGTTCCTGAATTACTCTTAACTTCATCTAATGCAATGTACTCACTAAATATTCCTAATTTAGAAAAACCTTGGCAGGAGCTAGCTCAATATAGAGTTGTCGTCCTTAGAGGGTCATTATGGTTGACATCTATGGCCAAGAAGCACGCTAAAGAAGTAACAGCCTTGTCTTCTATTAATCAGGTGACCATGTTTTTAGAGCATGGTCGCGCTGATATTGCACTTTTACCTTTAGAAGTAGGTGAAAATATGGCTCCGAGTTCCCCCATAAGCAGAACATTTAGTCGAATATCTCCACCTTTAAAAGCACTAAATATTTATACATTTTTACATAAAAAGCATAAAAATCTTGTTATACCGTTAGCTAATGCGCTTAGACAAATGAAAAATGATGGTAGTTATAATAGATTGATTATAAAAGCAAAAAAATAAATGTTGATGGGAGGCATTTAGAGTCTGTGTGACCAATAACAAAATCTGTGTAACTGCCTATCATTAATACCGTTTACCCTGATACTTAAATTCAGCTCTGTATTGTGCGTAATTCGCTCGAGTAGGTGCTATGGAAAAACTACAAAGCGATCACCGCAGATTTAAAGCGAATTTAACAATCTATTACTGAATACGAAGCGTTAACGTCTCTCGAACAATTTGAGCAACGTTGGGACGGTAAATATCCGAAATATCACGCTCATGGCGCAATAACAGGCAGAATGCCAGCAGACTGTTTAATTATCCTGAAGATATACGTAAAGCGATTTACACCACCAATGCGATTGAATCACTCAACTCTGTCATTAGAATAGCCATTAAAAAACGTAAGCTGTTTCCCATGACGATTCGACTAAAAAAGTTATCTACTTGGCGATTGTGCAAGCATCCAAAAAATGGACGATGACAGTAAGAAGTACGAAAACGGCCTTGAATCAATTTATGATTGAATGCGAAGACCGTTTGAAAGATGTTACTTAAACCTGGCAGTTACACAAAGTGCGTTATAAGCCCTCGCTATTGATCAATTTGATTATTTAAACCAATGGTTTTAGCTGCCGAGCCTATTAATGATTTAGGATGTAAAGGCCCAACATCTTGTGCTTGCTCCCACATCATTATACCTTTTAAGCCCTGTTTTTTCACATACTCTGCCTTGTCAGCAATAGTGTCTACGCCATTGAAATAATAGGTAGTGCCATTATGTGCAACAGAATCGACCGACGGTGCAGGATCATAAGTCGAAATTATATCACTATATGTCAATATGCTAGGCGTTACACTCGAATTGGCAGCTTTACCATTTGCTGCAAAGCCTACTACGATTTTTTCTTTACTTAACCCTGCATTTACCCAACCTTGTATTTTAGGTTTAATCGTCGAAAGAGCGTGTGATGTACCACCAGTATTGACATTGCCTATATAAGTCATCAATTGAACAAAGTCGGTATATTGTTCAAAAGCTGGCGCATGACCGTACGCAGTAGCCTTAATTGTTGTTGCTATTTTAAAATCAGTGCCTGCAAAACTTGCTTTCATTTCTTGTAAAAATAAACTGTAATGCAGGGCATTAACACTGCCATGATAACCTTCCCAGTCAATATCAACCCCATCAAGGTTATATTGTTGTAAAAATGTCTTAATATTGGCAATTAAATTTGCTCTTGATGTTGGGTTCGCTAATGCTTCATCCATGTAATCTGATTGTACCCAACCACCAACAACAACAAATAACTCAGTATTATAAGATGCTCGCCAATTATCAAGCAGCGCTATATCCACCGGTACTTTGGCTATGTTGTCAATAGGAGTAAAAGTACCTTGGCTATCAACGCGGCCTAATTCGCCATTGACATCAGGCGCTAACGAAAAGTAGAAAATGTGACTAACATTTCTGGCTGTCTCTGCTTCGAGATTGTTTAATTTATAATGTGGAAAGTAGCTACCAATAAACTGGCGTTCATAGTTCAAGTTGACTACGTTGCCTGAATATAACGTGCTGACACCGGCTGCAACTGAGTTTGCGCTGTTATAATCTTCAAATTCCCAATTTAAGGCGAGACTTGGTGCATTAGGGTGGCTGGCATTAAGTGCTTTATCTTGCCATTGGTTAAGTGTACTTGCCGATAAAGCGCTATTCCAGACCCGAACATTATCTATTAGGCCATCATATTTTCCACTCCCAACCACAAAATTTGCCGTTACATCAGGTGCATTCCCTGAAGGAGAACCTTTCCACCCGGTAGCTAAATTTTGAGCAACGCCATCAACATACAAGGTTAATTGATTTGATGAGTTACTGTCGTATGTCATGGCAATGTTATGCCATTTTTTAGCTTCTAACACAGGGGTATCGGTATATTTAAAGGTGTTACTACCATCGGCTACAATGCAGTATAATTTTCCTTGATTCATTTGCAACAAGATACGATTAGTAGAACTATCTGCTTGTCCCATAAGCGTAGTCCATGTTGATAATTCGTTGACATAGACTTGAGTTTCAAAAGTAAACCCTGTTGCAGACTTTAGTTCAGTAATGTTTTGTGTTGTGATTATTTGCCCATCTAATTGTCCATAAAATCCTTGTTGAGCAAAGCAATGGGTACTGGCTACTAGACTTGTTAATGCTGCGGAAATTGCTAAAGCTTTTAACGACGATTTTGCTTGTTGTGGTATCAACATTTTTCTTCCTTGTTATTAAAGTGGCTTATAAATGAAAGTTTTATTAAACTGAGCGATTAAAAAACCGCCAATCAAATGTGTCGTTTTTTTTAGGAAGAAGATATCAGGAAAACCCGTTAATCTAGTAAGGGTTTTCCTGTGCTACGTAATTATTGTTTAGCAGTAGAGGCTGAGAGGGGCATTTGTGATAGATAGAATATTCTTAGCACCAGTTAAAGGCTTGGTTGAATAATTACCTAGGTAACCTAGTGCTTAGGAAACATCGTTTTAAATGTTTCTATAGACGATTTTTTTACATCACTTGGGCAATCACCTTTGGTATAACATGGGTAAAAGCTATCAGCGTTTCCCCAATAAGTGTGCATAACTCCTTGTAACCTATTTTTAATCACATCACGAGTAACTTTACGTGACTCAATCATATTATTTAATTGGAATTTAGCAACTTCGGGAACTTGGTAGGCAGCAGAAATAACGTTAAAACCTTTAACAGCAAAATATCCTGGGGTAGGTGGGGCATATTTGTATTGCCAGTCACAAATTATGATGTCTTTTGATATCATGTCTATCGCCGGAGCAGTATCGTTTTGTGAAGCAGCCCATTTACCAATGCCAGTTATATTGCCATCTAAAAGTCGATCACCCCAGATATACATTTGAGTATTGGTTTTAGCCAAATGACGTTGAATTAGGTTTACTTCATTGGCGAATAACTCTGCTTTATTTTTTCCTTTACAGCGTGGACAACCATCTTCACCTAAGACAAATACTTCATCCATCCCAGCATGAAACCCCTTTGACTCAAAAACTTCAACTATTTCGTCAACAATAGCAAATATTACATTATGAACCTCAGGATGATTAGGGCAATATGCACGAGTATAAAAGTCTTTCTCTAAAAGTTTAGGACCTGGATTTTCTTCAAATTGAGGGTATTTAACAAGTAGCGAGCGTATATTGTCTTGTTTCCATGATTGGTGTCCTAATAAATTCACGAGAGGAATTAATTCAATGTTGTGTTTTCGGGTAACGTTAAGTATTTCCTTAATTTGTTGTTTTGATAACGCATTTTTTTCACTAAGCTCAGGGTGAGAAGTAAACTGGTAATTATAATTGATTCTCAAAAATAGCTGATTAACATCTGTTTTTGATAATTCTTCATCAATAAATTTAATGAAGTCATTAAATTTACCTGGGCTAGGTGAGCCTACTTTAAATGCTCTAACGGGAAGCTCCTTTGCTTCCCCTGCAACTAAGTTAGAACTTAGACAGGTAAGTAGCCAAATAGTGACTAATTGGATAAGAGATATTGTTCGTTTCATATAAATTCCCTGGAGTTATAAGTTATGTTGATAACTGGATTAACGTAACGTATTCATATTCATACATTCTGTTAAAAATATTTAGTTATGTTTAATATCTTTGATAATTAATGTCTTGAGCGGATAATTTCATGTATTCATAATCATCATGCTAAAGAAAAAATTTTTCTATCAGTGATAACTGGTTTAATTGCTCAGTGTTCACTTATGCGATTGATAAAGAAAGAACGTCTGACAAGTCATGCGTTTAACTGAATCATTTGTTAATTACATCAGCTTTGCAGTGTCAGCTTTGGAGAAAGGTTAAGTTTTCATAACCTGTTTTGAATGGTTCATGTAGCTCAAACTTATCAGATAAGCCCCGTTATTAAATGCTGGAGTGTCAGGTTAAGTCTGAGCTACATGTGTTTAATTGCTAATAATATTACTTAGTTTCGTTGATTTGCTTTTCGACATCAGAATTAGGTGCGTAGTAAATGCCTTTTAGATCCCACCGTGTGTGTAGATTTTTCAGACGCTGTTGAAATTCTTTAAAGTTTTTATTTTCTTTTTCTGTCCAAGCAATTTCAGCATAAGCCGCTATTCTTGGAAAAATCATATAATCCATTTGTCCTACGGTAGGGATCCATTCACTCCACATTTGAGTCCCCATGCCGACAACTTTGTGATGATATTTTTCAGCGAGTCCATCAGGTATTGGGTCAAATGAGTAAGCTTTAGATAGCGGTGTTTTTTCATAGTTATAGTCAAGGTAAGTATATTTGTGAAATGAATTCACAATATCATAACCATCACTTGCCGCTTGAGTAGCAAGCGAAACATCACCTTTCCAAAAATGAACCACAGTGTCTAATGAAAGTTTGACACTGGTTTTGTTGTCTTCGTCATTATGATAATCATGTATTTTTTGGCCTAAAATATCATTCCAACCCATCATGCTACGATTTTTTGAATTTAGGTATTGGGATACTTGATTAGTAAAATAAATTTGTAAATCTGCAGGCCCAGCAAGTCCTTTATCTTGAATGAATTTTTGAATATGCTCTGAGCTGTTCCAATGCTTATATTTAACTTCATCACCACCAATATGTATCACTTGAGATGGAAATAGTGCCATCACTTCGTCTAAAACATTGGTGATAAACTCAAAAACTTTAGGATCTGTTACATCGTAAACATCAGTCACGTGCCTTTGGCCAAACTTAGTAGGAATGTCGATTGGCGTTTTATGTGTTCCTAACCACGCGTAAGATGCAATCGCAGCAGCGGAATGACCTGGCATACCTATTTCAGGTACAATGGTTATTTTTAGTGATTGAGCATAATCTACGATTTCTTTAATGTCTTCTTGCGTATAAAAACCTTCATGTACTTCACCTGAATTAATATTGCTGTCCCACTTTAAAGGACCCACTTGACTACTTTTACGTACTGAGCCAATCTCAGTTAGCTTCGGATATTTTTTTATTTCAATACGCCACCCTTGGTCATCGACTAAATGCCAATGAAAAACATTCATTTTCAACATGGCCATTTCATCTAATAACTTTTTAACTTGTTCGGTCCCTTTAAAATGTCTAGCTTCGTCTAACATGAAAGATCTCCAACGAAATCTTGGCGCATCTTCAATATCTAAACCTTGTACAGACACTGAACTTTGCTTATTGTTGGCGTAAGCAAAATCTACAGGAAAAAGTTGTTTTAAACTTTGAAAGGCATAAAACCAGCCAATATCCGTAGCAGCAGCAAGCTGAATGCCTTTTTTGTTAATGCTTAGTGTATAAGCTTCTTTTGCGAGGCTTGTGTCTTTACTTAAATGAATAGTATTAGTTATTGCTCTATTTGATTGCTTATATTTTAGCTTTAAGCTAGAACCTGTTGCTAAAAACTCCTTAATTAATACCGCTACAGACTTTGCTTCTTTGACAAAAGTGATTTTAGTTTTTGAAGTGATCTTAAATTCAGAGTTGTCAAGAGTGATGCTCTGGGGTTTTGGCACAATACTAACATTTTCAGAGGCGTTGGCTTCAAGCATCAGTGTGCTAGTAAATATAAATAATAAGCCTAATATTTTTTTTATCATTATGTTTATTCTCAAATTTTAAATGAAAAACTAATACTGCAAGGTTTATGCAGTATTAAAGGAGTTATTTCTTAATATTGACCAATAGGTTGCATGTTACTTTGTAGTTGTTGATCAAATGCTTTTGCCATCGTCTGTAACTTATCAAAAACAGCGGGTTGACTTTTCACTAAGTTAACAGACTCTTTGGCATCATTTTTAATATCATAAAGCGACCATCCAATAGGAATGCGCTTTTCAGTGCCGACAAAACCAGCGCTCCCTATTCGATCAGCCTGCCTGTACTCTCTGGGGAAATGCAGTTTCCACTTTCCATACCTTAAGCTTTCGAGTTTACCACCATAATAGTAATAATAAGGGAAAGGTGATGCTGTTTTATCTCCTTCTAAAATAGGTAAAATAGAACGCCCATCTAATGGTTCACCTTGGGGCTCGATATTGAGAATGTCGGCAAAGGTTGGTAAAAGATCAATGGTCATTATGGGTTCATCAATAACGGTGCCTGCTTTAAGTTTATTTGGCCATGACATAAAACTGAAAACTCTAACGCCACCCTCAAAACTATTGCTTTTTCCTCCACGAAACTTCCCACTAGAGCCAGCATGATCACCAAATTTTAACCAAGGGCCATTATCTGAAGTAAATATAATAATTGTATTTTCTTCTATATTGTTAGCTTTCAATGCTGCGGATATTCTACCCATTGAATGGTCAATTTCATTAATCACATCACGGTATAAATTGCCACCAGACTTGCCTTTCATATCGTCACTAACAAATAATGGGATATGTGTAGAACTATATGGTAAGTATATAAAAAATGGTGAATCAGACTGATTATTGATGACATCAATTGTTCTATCTGTGAAGGTTTTCGTAAATACCTTCTGATCTGAAGGTGTTGTACTGGCTTTGATAATTTTATTACCTTGATAAATCGGAAGCGGTACTAATTTGCTGTTTGCTACATACTTATATGCTTGCTCATCCGTTGGATCTAACGCTTTTTCGTCACGACGGTATTTCCACATATCATTTGAATAAGGAATGCCATAATACTCATCAAAGCCGTGATTTGTCGGTAAGGCTCCTTCTACATGACCTAAATGCCACTTGCCAAACAAGTGTGTTTTATAACCACGACTTTGCAGCATTTCTGCAATGGTTTGCTCTTTTTGTGGTAACCCTGTTGAATCGGTATCCCTCATCACATCTTTAAAGCTATATCTATAGGGATATCTTCCTGTTAGTAATGCTGCTCGTGAATTTGAACAAACAGGAGAAGCTACTTGAAAGTCAGTGAATTGAACCCCTGATTTTGCCAATTTATCAATATGGGGTGTTGGTGTTGAAGCTCCGGTTAACCCAAAGTCACCATAACCAGCATCATCTAAGAAAACCAATATGATATTTGGAGGCGAGCTGTTATCAGCAAGCACAGTATGTATCTGCAAAAAAGCTAAGGAAAATATTAATAAACTCCTTGAAAGGTTCAAGCCTTCGAGTTTTAGCATAAGTAGTAAGCCTTATAAAAGGATTTAAATTTAAGAAAAAGGTAATAGGGTCTGCTGATCTTTCGAGTATGAGTTTTGTTCGAATTAAAAGCATTTCAATCAAGGAAAACGTTTTCTCGCATAGTGATTTTATGGGGAATACCACACATCAGTCACTATATCTTGTATAAAAAACAAACCTATGCGGCAAAAACATACCTAAGAGTTCAACTTCCCCTAATATTCCCAACTTCAACACTATAACTTAACAATGTATTTATGTTATGTAGGACTGGGCGCACTTTAACTGTCAGTTTAAACTGGTTGAATCAACTATTCTTGCCAAAATCTAATCCCATTAGTCTTCGCGACATCGAACTGCAAGTAGGCTAAAACTGATGATGAAATTGAGGTTTTCACATGTACTAATAGTGCTAAAAAAGTGCGAGTTTATTATTGTTGGATTTTTATCTGATAAGAGTTTGCATTAAGCAAAATGGAAAAAGAAGACTATGGATAACAACTAGTGATTAAAAATAACTAAATAGGAATCAAAGTATGTGCATGTTTTCACATAATCAAATAACTCGAAAGTTTAAAATGTTGGCACTAGCGTCATTGCTATTTAGCAATTTGGCGATGGCACAAAGTGGCTACTATTCTAATTTGACGGGGTCACAAATCAAGACCGCTAATGTCTCTGAAATTAACTCAGCCGTGGAGCTGACATACGAAGCGGATATTTATCTAGATTCATTAACCAGCTGGACTAATATAATGGGGCAGGCCGATACCTCATCTAATCGAACCGTGTTGTCGATGAATAATGGTCAGCTCTATGCGATAGTGGCAAATGGCTCTAATACCTGGGTTCGTACTAAGCTTAGTAATAAGTTAAAAACGGACAAATGGTATCATGTTGCCATGAATTACAAAGCTGGCAGGACTGACCCTATAAGAATTTTTGTGAATGGTGTTCGTCAAAGCACAGAAAATTGTTCGAGTTGTTCTTCATTTCCCACGACTTCACCGAATACCAGTGCTAGCTTTCTAGTTGGCGCTAATAAGTTTAATGGAAAAATGGATAATGTTAGAGTCTGGGATGCACTCGTTCCTAACAACACGATGAAAACATGGCGTGATACTACGGTAACCAACGCACACCCATTCGCTTCAAACTTAGTACTTAACTGGGACTTTGAAGATTACTTAACCGCTAATTCAGTGGCACCTGCACCAGCTCCAGCACAAGGCACGGCTTATACGGGGGAGGTAATAGCGTTGGATTATCAGCGTCAATTACTGACAGGGTATTTTCCTAGTTACAGAATGAGAGGAGCAATCTCAGATGCTACGGGCGTCGCGCTTGCAGAAAAATTGACCCATATGATTTATTTTTCTATTACCACAGATGAGGATGGTAATTTAGGTCATTATGACCCAGCTACTGATGGTGTGACGCCATTAGCACTGACAGATGCTCAGGCTCACATAGATAGAATAAGAGGTTGGGTAACTACTGCAGGCACTAATACTAAGATACTTGTCACTTTCGGTGGTGGTGGTGGTGCTGCCTCTAATCATATGAATGCCGGTACAGATACCGTTGCCAAGCGCAGAGGTATTATTCTTGGGATGAAAAAGTTGGTCTTAGATAATAACCTTCATGGGGTAGATATTAATTGGGAGGGCGTGATAGATGTTGATCACTACCAGGCATTATTAGAAGAAATGCGTACATTATTTGACAATGCTAATAATGACCCTGCGGATCCTGGCGACCCTATCAAGAACCAAGCTGCAGCCCCCGATTTGATGATTACAACGGCAGTAAATGTAAGTTACTATGAAGATATGGCGAACGCTATGAACCAGTATGCTGATTACACGCAACTTATGACATATGGCTCTGTCAATCCTGTGGCAGGGACTCAATTTTCTCTGACACAGTTGACTAACGCAGCTAATAATTGGATTACTGCAGGATTAGATAACAATAAATTGATCCTTGGGCTACCTGCTTTTGGGCGCAATGCATCAGGCGAAGCTCCTGCTGCTCTCGTTTATAAAAGTATTGTGGCAGATATCCCAATGTTACAGCCAAGCGATGATACCTACGTATATCCAGCAAATGGCCTTACCTATTATTTTAATGGTATTGATACTATCGTAAATAAAACCAAGTATACAAAAGAAAATGGTTTTGGAGGTGTGATGTTCTGGGAAGTCGCTCAAGATGTTTTAGCGTCGGATCCTAAATCTCTTATAAAAGCAGCAAATGAAACAATTGGTGTAAATCTTAATTAATCAACTTTCTGCTTGAATAAAATGGAAAAGCCACGTTGTTAAACGTGGCTTTTTTGGGTTCGTGTATGTCATTCTTAAATGTGTTTACAGCTTTAAGACGTTTACCATATGCGGTCAGTTATTTAGCGGCGAAATTATTCCTATGCATCTATTAGGGATTTCCTGAGTTACTCAAAGATTAAATAGATGGATAATACCTAAATCAAAAATGATTAAACTTGTACTTATAATTTTCAGTGGCGGCAAAGGTTTAAATAATATTACCGAACCTTCTGATTACATTTGCTTTCCTGTATATAGCATTCGAAATTATGAGCTACTTAATGAAAGTATTAATTAAAAAATGGGTTGAACCGATGCCAATACAATGTCGAATACAAGCGGGATTATGTCTACTTGCTTTACTTTTTTTAATGGGCTGTACCAATAATTTAAATGAAACGAATAGTGCACCAAATAAGCCCTTGAATATAGTGCTTCTTGTTGGCGATGATCATGGCTACGCTGATATAGGAGCCTTAGGGTTTGAAAGTGACCTTGCCACACCTAATTTAGATCGTTTAGTACAAGAAGGTAGCTACTTTAGCCAAGCATATGTTACCGCACCTATTTGCAATGCTTCTCGGTTAGGGTTAATTAGCGGTAACTACCAGCAACGTTACGGTACTTATTGGTATGGCGGCACTGGTTTAGATAAAGTTAAAACGACTATTGCCGAAGGGCTTAAAACTGCTGGCTATACCACTGGCTATGTAGGGAAATTTCATTACGGATCTGGGCCAACAGCTACTCCAGACAATCGTAGTTTTCCTTTAAATCACGGCTTTGACTATTTTTATGGGGCAGGTAATGGCCGTAAACATTATTTAATACATTCTGATGTAAAAGAAAAGGCGTTTAGAAAAGCAGCCAAAGCAAACAAAACCGGATATTACCAAAGTCTTGAGTATGGAAGTATGTGGTTAGGAAAGTCTAAAGTATCACCTAAAGGGTTTTCAACAGAGTTGTTTGGAAAAGCGGCCCGAGGTTTTGTGCGCGATAATCAAAACAAGCCCTTTTTCCTGCAGCTGTCGTTTAATGCGGTTCACAACTTTACTCATCAATTACCTGATGAATACTTAAAAAAACACAACTTAACACCTCTTGCTGACTGGGAGCCTGCATCAGGGCAAAGTTATTTAGAGTGGTACAAGCAAGGCCGTTATCCTAATAATCCTCAAGGACGAAAACTGTATCTTGGCCAATTAAGCTACTTAGATACTGAAATAGGTAAACTCACTGCTGAGCTTGAAAAATTAGGGCTGAAAGAAAACACCGTGATTATTTATATAAGTGATAATGGTGGAAGTACCCCTATTTACGCGAGTAACGGACCGCTTAAAGGTAGTAAGTATACGTTGCAAGAAGGGGGAGTTCGCATTCCTATGATTGTAACTATGCCTAAGCATCTACAAAAAATGAACAGCATTGAGAGTGTGGTTAGCTCGTTAGATATAATGCCAACCCTATTTGAATTGGCAGACGTTAAAGCACCCTTTGAATCAGACGGAAAAAGCTTAGTTAGTCTGTTAAAAGGTGATGTTAGTACATCAGCGCAGAAAGCCTTATATTGGGATACAGATAAGGAATGGGCCGTTCGCGAAGGTAAGTGGAAGCTACATGGGATTAGGGATGTGAAAAGTGCAAATTTTGAAGGGTTTAATTTAAAAAGAGGTGAGTATCTGTACAACTTAGATGAAGACATTTCAGAGTCTAATAATCTTATTACCCAATATCCTGATGTAGTTGCTCGATTAAAAGCTCAACATAAGCTATGGAAAGTGGAAATGGAAAAGAGTGCCTTAAAGTAATTAGTAGCTTGGGGTCTGTTGATCTGTAGAATTAAAGTGATGTATCTAAACGTAGCCACACGTACTTAAAAGTAGATACTTCACTTCTCAATAATTTTTTATAATTAGGTAACGAGTATTGTGCGTGATATGTCTTTATTAAAATTTTTTACATTTTGTCGTTTTTTTTACAAGCTAGTCTTATTACCATTGAGTTTATCGATTTTAGCCGCTTGTACAGGAATTGAAAAAAGAGAAAATGTAATTAGAGAAGCATTGGACCAACCTAATATTGTTATTATATATTTAGATGATAGTGGTTATGGTGATTATGCTCATCATGGTAACCCAACCATATCCACACCTACGATTAGTCAGTTAGCGTATAACGGCACCAGTTTTAGTCAATTTTATACCAGCTCTCCAGCATGTAGTGCCTCTCGCTATTCATTATTAACCGGTAGAGTTCCAGGCCGTTCAGGGCTTGGTAGCTGGGTTATCGGCCCAGACCATCCCCGTTACCTTCACCCAAATGAAATTACCATTGCAGAAGGTTTAAAAAGCCAAGGTTATCGTACCGCTATGTTTGGCAAATGGCACTTAGGTAGCCCAAATAAGTTGAATAACATGACCCCAAATAGCCTACCTTTAGCTCATGGTTTTGAGCAGTGGATAGGGACAAATGTATCTCATGACTATGTTAATGCTCGCTTATTAACGAGCGATAAAGCCGCAGAAATTCAGGACAACAAAACTTTTGCCGGCTATAAAGAACTAGTAACAAACTTGCCTAGCAATATCGCTCTCTCTGAACAATTAACAGCTTTGTATACAGACAAGGTTGTTGAATTTATTGACAAGAATAAAGAAGTGCCATTTTTTGCTTATGTCGCTTTTAATCAACCGCATTTAGGCCTTCATGTATCACCAAACTTTAAAGGTAAATCTCGTCGGGGCTTGTTAGGAGATGTGATGGCAGAAATCGATCATTCAGTGGCTAGAGTATTAGCTGCTATTGATAAAGCAGGAATTCAAAAAAATACCTTGGTTGTTTTTTCATCTGATAATGGTCCTTGGGTTAAGTTTCACAGACAGGATCATCGACGATACGGTAATGTTCGTTTAGATGTTGGCTATGCAATGCCATTTAGAGACGGTAAGGGCTCAAATTGGGAAGGAGGTCATAGAGTGCCGGGGATTTTTTATTGGCCGGGTACGATTGATAGTGGCAAGCTCAGCCAAGCACCAGTGAGTACGCTTGATATATTACCTACAATATTTTCTTTAACAGACACGCCTTTGCCTGCCGATAGAACAATTGATGGTCGTGATATCAGTGGATATCTAAATTCAAAACTCAATAAACAGCCTTCTCCCTTTAAATTCATTTATTCTGGCATACATAACGAGCCTACTGCCATTAGAGTAGGGGCGTGGAAATTGCTCACGTCTACCTATTCTCAGCTACAAGATGATTATGGCTATGAGGCCTCTTTAAAATCACCTTTGTTGTTTAATGTTGAGCAAGATTTAACAGAAAGTTATGACCTTGCTGTTGGTCATCCAAACATTGTTAATTCATTAACAAAACAACTGTTAGACTATCGCCAAAACATTAATCAGGAAGGTAGTTTTTGGTAAAAAGAATCTTTTTTTAATTGTGTTATTAATACGGGAATACCTATATAAAATCATGTTGTAGCTTGTAAAAGGTGTTTATTGTCTGAATAACTCAAGAAGTTTTTATAAAGTGTATTCATTACTAACAAAAATAATACTGTTAGATGACTATGTCGGCGACATTATCGCCTTTTTAAAAGAAAATAATATTGAAGAAAATACGCTAATTATTTTTACAAGCGATAGTGGACCTGCCTTTGAAATTGGTGGCGCTGATTCGGCATTCTTTGAGAGTGCAAATCTGACAATTACCCGTTTTAGTGTTATTTAGTCAGGTTAAATTATTTTCAGTCTAGATCGGTTTGCTATTAAATAGTGCTTCTAGCAAGGCTCATCTGCTGCTCATTTTACATTTGATGGTATACGAACGAGTAATTTAACCCCTTCATTTAATTGGCTATCTACCTTTAACTCACCATTTAAGCCCAATACTCTTTCTCTAATTCCTTTTAGTCCATACGACGCTTCTTTTTTGTCCCAACCATCTTTTAGCCCTATGCCATTATCAGAAACCAGCAAAAGTAAGTCGTTTTCTTGTGAAGTTAAAACTATTTCAACCCTGCTTGCATGGGCATGTTTTGCAATGTTTGTTAACGATTCTTGAGCAATTCGGAACAAAGCTATTGAAATTTCACCAGAAGGGGAAGTCCCTGGTTCGTTTGCAGTAACACGACAATCAATTTTGTGGCGTGATTTAAACTCACGTGCTAACCACTCGATGGCCGCTACTAATCCTAAATCTTCTAGTATGCTTGGCCGAAGATCTGTCATTATTTGCTTAGACATTGAAGATGCACTTTTTACCAAAGCTAATAATTCATTTGCTTTATTGTGATTTTGCTTATCTTTCAATCTCGCACGTAAACGCCTTATTCCAATAGTTAGAGCTGTTAGGCTATGCCCAAGCTCATCATGTATTTCTCTTGAAAGCTTCGCTTTTTCTTCTTCCCTAACTTTTTCCATATGGCGTGATAAATCACGGAGTTCTTGCGTTCTTTTAGCTACTTTACTTGCCAGCTGCCTGTTTGTATAAGTAAATACACCAATGATGCAAGTTACGAAAATAATAATAATGAATAGAGATTTAATAATTAACTGAACATCTAATTTTTTTTCTATTTGAATATTTATCCATTTATCAAAAATCAATTTTTTTTCTAGCTCAGATATATTTGACAGTGCCTTTTCTATAATAGGTATTAACATTGCCATATGTTTTGAAGCGGCGAACCTAATTTGAAAATCGTAGGGGGTTGTACCTAGTACTTTTAACCCTGTAATTCCTTCTTTACGTTGAAAATATTCTGAGGAAAAAACATTATGAATAAAAATATCAGCTTTCTTATTATGTAAGGCTTGTATGCCTTCAGCTGCTGATGAGACAAAGCTAAGCTTTATCTTAGGGTGGTTCTTTTTGATAAGCGAATGTCCGTAGGAATTTCGTTGAACTATAACGCGTTCATGTTGTAATGAATTAATATCTTGAATAATTGGACTATTTTCTCTACCAAGCAAAACAATAGGCATTTTAATAATCGCTTTACTGAAGTGCGCCTGTTTTTCTCGGTGTCCAACCTTTGCCACATGCGAAGCAAAGTCTACCTTTCCTTCACTAAGCTCTGTAAATGAGGTACGGCTATTGATAGCATACGAAGTGATTTGAAATTTAATACCTAACTTTTCACTAATAATTTGTAAATAGTCTGATGTTAACCCTTGGTGTACATCATGTTCATCTGTATATTCGTACGGTAAATGTGTCGTTCCTCGTACTATAACTTGTTTAATAACTGGGTGTTTAATCAACCATGCTTGTTGTTCTTGCGATAGGCCAATAGCTTGCCATTTTTGTGATAAATTCGGCTCTGCTTTGATAGTTTGTTCTGCAAGGCTATTCTGACAACACAAAATACTTGTTATCAAAATTAGCAACAGCTTTGTATTCATCATTATGCTTTCTAATTGATTAAATCATGACGGTTTGCATACAAAACAATTTCGGCATTATTTGTAAACCCCATTTTTTGCAAAATACGGGCTCTGTGTGTAGTGATAGTCTTTGCGCTAACATTAAGTTTTTCAGCGATAACATTTGGCCCTGAGCCAACAGCTAATTCAAGAAATACTTGGTATTCTCTATCTGATAATGTTTCGTGTAAACAGTCTATTTTATCGTCTTGTACACCACTGCTGATGTGGCTTGCCAATAAGTCAGCGACCTCATGGCTCAAATAACGCTTACCGCTAAGTGCTGTTTTAACTGCTGTAAGGATTTCTTCATCATCCGCATCTTTTGATAAATAACCTGAGGCTCCACCATGTATTAACCTAACCGCGTATTGTGACTCAGGATACGTACTTAAAATAAGTACAGGTAATTTGGGGTTGTCAGCTTTGATTAACTTAAGTAGTTCAACTCCATTTCTATCTGGTAATCGAATATCAAGTAGTACCAAATTCCAACTCTGCTGACGAATAAGTTTTAGTGCGCTGGAAGCATCCGCAGCTTCAAATATTTCAAGCGACAAATCAGCTTCTTGTAAAATCTGTCTAATTCCTGCTCTTACTACGGAATGATCATCTATCAATAATATTTTTAACATGTTTACTACTCTTGTATATTAACAAATCTTAACAAAGATTCCCGAACGTCTTTGATTGTGAAATGTGTAAATGCCTGATATTGCTTTAATCAGTCTTAATAATTTTGGAACCTAACTCATTTATAATATATAGCTATAGAAATAGCTAGCTGTGATTTATGTTTTTGTTTTTATGGTTTTTTTTGTAGGGTTTTCCCTCTTTAAATTTACCTGTTAGGCTTACTGGGTAGTGGCGGGTACGCCTATAGATTACCTTTTTTGCATGCTGCATATTAATAAATGAAATCATAAATGGGTAAAGCCCAGTAGCTAGTAAAAGTTACGGTTTTGATAGGAAGGGGAAAAAGCTAGAGGCTATGATAAGCCTAATTTTACAATTAGGTATTTGCTTTCTTTCTATATTATCAATGAATGTAAGAGTTCATGGTTTATCAATAAAACATGTTGGGAATTATAATGACTATAATAAATGCGAAAAAAAACAAGGTTGCCTCATCGGTATCATTGGCATTGATGCCATTGATAATGGGGCTTGCGTTTAATTCATATGCTGCAGAAACAGTAAACGAAAAGGCGTCGGCCAAGAAGAAAAAGGATGAAATAGAGGTTATTGAAGTTACCAGTTTTCGAGACAGTATTACTAGTTCCTTAAATACCAAACGTACGGCTAACTCTGTAGTCGACTCTATATCGGCAGACGATATTGGTAGCTTCCCTGACGACAATGTTGCAGAGTCCTTACAGCGTATTGCCGGTGTTTCGATTACACGTAGCTTAAGTGGTGACGGTGAAGGAGTAAGTATCCGTGGCTTTGGCCCAGGTAAGAATTTAACGCTTGTTAATGGTCAGCAAATGGTTAGTAGTGGTTTTAACCTAGAAAATGCCCTAAACCGTGGGCAAAACTTTGGCCTTTTACCTTCTTCGATTGTGAAACGTAGTGATGTTTATAAATCAAGTGAAGCACACTTACCTGATGGTGGCGTAGGTGGCACAATAAATATAGTTACACATAAACCTTTAGGACAAAAAAAGGACTTTGTCGGTAACGTATCGGCTAAAGCACAATACAATACACTATCAGAAGATACTTCCCCTAATTTTTCGGGGCTAGCTAGTTGGAAAGTCAATGAAAAATTTGGCGCTTTGGTTAGCCTTGATTACTCTGACAAACAAACCCGACGTGATGCCGTGGAAATTCTTCGGTATGATAAAAAAACTTTTACAACTGCCAATGGCGAAACCTACACCGATGTTTTGGTGCCTGGAGCTATTGGTTCAGCCAACTTTAATCAAACGCGTGAACGTAAAACTGCGATGGTAACTTTACAATATTTGCCAACAGACAGTGTTGATATGGACTTCAACTATATTAACAGTGTTCTTGAAGGTAATAATTTTAATACTAATTTAATTTCGCTAAACCATGCTGCTTATTTTAATAAAACTTATAATACCGGAGGCGTGGTTGACGCTGATTATAATGAGGCATTAAATACTATTACTAAAATTGAATACGATGCGCCTATCCAAGGTAATCGTAAGGCTGCAGGTCAGGTTTCGGCTCTTGCTCGTGATACAAAACTGGAAAGTGAAGCTTATCAATATAACATTAAATGGTTAGGGGATGACTTAACTCTATCTGGTTCTTTGGGGTATTCTGAATCATCAGGGGGCGCCGGTGATGTTAATGTACTCACTATTAACCTTATGGGGTCTTCAGTTGTAGGTATAGATGACGGTGTTGGCTATGTTCAATATTTAGATGAGCAATCAGGAAAACTCGGCGAAGGAGCCGCATTTGGCCATACCCGTAATATTAAAAGTACAGATAATGACAATGCGTATTTTGCTTTAGATGGTGAATATTTCACTGAAGGTTTTATTACTTCTGTTCAATTTGGCGCTAAATATACCGAAGCCTCACAACGTAATCGTTGGATCAAGAATCCGAATGATTTTCATCTAGCTACTGATGAACATCCTAAATATAGAGGTCAGCTTGCGGGGGATATTGGCACCTTATCATCTACGCCTGATGGCTTTTTGGCCGATATCAGTAGCAATGCTATCTCAAGTTATTCTTACTTACACCCTAATATTGTAAAAGACCTTAATATTACTTATAACCCAATAAATCATGCGGGAAATAACTGGGATGTAGAAGAAGATATTTTTGCATTGTATACGCAAGCAAACTTTGAACATGATTTTGATAGCTTTACATTAAGAGGTAATGCCGGTTTAAGATACAGTGATCAAACCGCTACAGTATCTAATTTCACCTCTGGTGGAGAAGAAGGGGGGGGATTTACCCCTGAGGAACTTGCTAATTTAGACTTTAACTCTGTAAATAAAGGTGAAAGCGATTATTTATTACCAAGTATTAACCTGATTTTTGATTTAGGAGAAAATTGGGTTGTGCGTAGTGCCTTTTCTACGGTTATTTCTCGCCCAGCTTATGGTCATTTAGCAAAACAGTTAGTTCTTAGTACTAGTGAAGATCCTGATGGTGGTGTAAGTAGAAGAGGTAGCCGAGGTAATCCAGATTTAGAAGCCTTTGAAGCAGATAAATATGACTTGTCTGCGGAGTGGTATTATAAAGAAGGTTCTAGCCTTAGTGCCGGATATTTCTTTTATGATGTTAAAACCTTTGTTAGTAATGAAACCACAAAAGAAACTCACTTTGGTCTGGAATATGATATATCTCGTCCGGTAAATGTTGGTGGCGGCTCAATTCAAGGGGTTGAACTAGCATTTTCGCATCAATTTACAGAACTGCCTGCGCCATTTGACGGTTTAGGCACACAACTAAATTATACTTATGTTGATAGTGATTCAAAAGATGTGGACCCAACTTCAGGTGAAGAACTTCCTTTAGCAGGTTTGTCTGAAAATACCTATAACGCAACCCTTTTTTATAGTAAAGAACAGTGGGATGTACGTGTTTCATACAACTACCGTGATGCTTATTTTGAGGAGTTAGAGTTTGATTTGCCTCGATTTAATGAGGAAATTGGTCGACTAACGGCTAAAATTAAATATAAATTTGATAATGGTTTAAGTGCGTATATTCAAGGTACTAATTTAACAAATCAGCAAAACCAACGTTATATTGGTGACCCAGGACGTCCTTTCCAAACTAGTGAAGTTGGCCGTAACTATGTTGTAGGCGTTGACTATAAATTTTAGTCGAGGTTTATAATTAACTGAAATAGAAATCTAAGGTAAAAATGTATGTTCTAGGTTTTTACCTTAATTAAACTGTCTTAGTTCTGTAGTGGTCATGGGGATTTGGCCACTAAAGAATGCGGTGGCGATTTCGAGACCTACATATGAATAATACATTTTATGCGTTACAAATATTGTTTAGCAGGTTAGTGCTGTGTATTTAATGTATATGATAGATGAGTGCTTTATTAGCAATATTTTTTTGCTAACTTTGTGGATAACCACTGAATGGTATTGACTGGTGCTCTGGCCAGGAAAGTTTGCTAAAGTATGCAGGTACTTATCTTAACTTATTGTTATTTAAGTTTTAAATTATAAAGTAATCATCTTTATTTAGGAGGGGGACTTAAGTCGTGGGGTTTAAGTACTCCTTGGTATAGCGTTGCGTTTATAATGGTCTCATAGTAAAAAAGACTGAATTGAGAGCGCAAATGCTATTTTGTATCTCGCTTCATTAATCCTGAACTTAGAATTAGTGGTGTAGTTCTGACCAATACAGATAATGGATATCCGCTCGCAAATTTTGTGAGAAATAAAGTCCATGAGATTATTTTTGACGGAAAGCAACAAGCTGATAGAAGCTTTAAGGAATGCGTTGATAGTAAAGGGGAAAAGGGTAGGCAAAAGACTGGATTGAAATGCCATTAGCAACTATTTGCCAACCTATTGGTAAAAAGTACACTAATGAAAAATTAGGCAATCTACTTCTTAGCTATAAAAATTGATATATTTATTTCTATTTAAATCAAGAGGCTACATTAGCTGTCGCTGAACTCAATGATCCTGAGTTAGGGCTTTCACTTATTACTAAATATTCTAGGCTTCTTGTTCTAACATTCTCTGTTTTTGAAGTAGGTAATAAAATAACCCAATTGCTCCACAGAGGTGCACAATGTGAGTATGTATTTATGCTCAGTGAAAAATAACTGGGTTTATACATAAGAAATATTATCTTATTAAAGCTGTCTCTCGCTTTGGGGGCGAAACCGCCTTAGACTTAATACTCTAAATTTGTTTGAAATTTGAATGATTATTATGTCCGCTTTAGGGATTTTAGATCTAACGCCATGTAAAAGTTTTAGGTATAAATTCAGTTGTGAATTGATGTAATTTTTTAAGTGAAAATGATGCTTTAGAATCTCTGAACTGCCGTTTTTAACTCAAAAACTAATGTCAGGTAATGGCTAAAAAAGGTCATTTAAACACAATTGCACGAATGACCGCTTTGGTGGAAAAGCAGACTATCTATTGGGATAAGTTCAAAAAATAATTAGGTCAGGTTTGTGGCAATAGTTAGCATCCTGAGATGGAATACTAACGGCAGCAATGAGCTTATTGCTGCCTATCAGATCTAGCTAAACTTTGCTATTTAGAATCGTCAGGTAAAGTATGAACTAATAAAGGTAACCTAACGAATTAAATTACTCTTCAACGAGTTTTATTAACTCTGAGGCTTTTATTTCTAAATTCTTCGCTATTATCATTAATGTATGAAGAGATGGTTGGTATTTTCCCCTTTCTAACATTGAAATATAGGTGCGATCTAATCCACAATCATGAGCTAACTGTTCTTGCGATATGGATTTTTTCTTACGAAGTTCTCTTAAAACTTTTCCGAAATGTAGTTTAAGTTGTTCTGCATTCATATACGCAGATTGGCTTTTATGTTAAAAATTAGCCACGGAGTATACTCTACAAAACACTGTTTATTGTGTAATATACTCTACAGTTTTTTTTCTAAAAGGATTGTTTAATATGAGTAACAAAGAAAAAAGAGCAAAACGCGCTAAAGTCAAAGCTAAGAAAAATAGACTACTCAAGTCAGCTAAAAGACAGGTGGAGGTCAATGAAAGGCGTAGTTATTTTAGTGAACGCACTCCTGAAACGTATAAACCTCAGAAAGCCAGTCCATTTTCACCGGAAACAAGCACTTCAAGCTTCTTTTCTGCTGAGCTAGAAAAGAACAAAGTAGCTAGGTTTTCTAGTTTTAATAATGAATACAACACTCTGTATGGGACTTTAGAAGAGCTTCAAGCAGAGGCACTTGGTATAAATGACGTACTTGAGGGAAGATTTGAAATTCTTAGTATTGACGAAGAAAGTATTGGTAAAGTCTTTGCGAGAATAAATGAATTCGTAAGTGATAAAAAGTTAACCAATGATCTGATCAAGTCAGGCCGCACACTTTTCTCTTACATTTTCAAACTCAACCGGGGACATGTCATTTAATGTCGTA
>CANMXU010000038.1 GCA_947501935.1 uncultured Alteromonadaceae bacterium | reverse complement strand
AAAAAAATCCAGTGACTTGTGATCACTGGATTTTGATCCGATTATTTTAAGAGTCAAGTCTTAACTGATCGGTGTTAGCGATATATTCGCGGCTTTTAGTTTTAGTTTTAGTTTCTAACTTTTAGCTTCTACCTTCAAGCCTAAAATTTAGCGCTTAACCATAACCAAATTTTATCTGTGTCTACTTTCCCGGTGGCAGCATCGCCTTGTGAATAAGCAGCATATTTAATCCCAGCAGATAAGGTTTTGTTTAACGCTTTTGAATAAACAGCATTAATCTCTGAGCCAAAATCATCAACGGTTGCAGACGACTCATCGGCAGAAAAATCATGGTAGGCGAGTGCCCACTTACCAGAAAATGCCTTACCTGAAAGAGAAACATATAAATCTGCTAAGCCTTCTTTAGGCGTTGATAAAAATTGATCAGACCAACCATTAAATTTATGTAAAGTTGCTAATGGCGTTGAAAAACCATACATGCCATCGTCTGAGCCTAATACTTCGTAACCTAATTTGGCGGTTATTCCTTTTAAACCAGCCCCGCTAAAACTTGCGCCAATTTCCGCTAACATATAATCAGCACTGTATGACATGCTGCCTGAGTCAGCATCTTGGCTGGCATATTCAAATTGGTAGCTAATTTTTGTGCCGTCAAAGGTTTGTGCGCCGGTAAAGCTCGCACCATAGGTGTCTAGGCCATTTGAGCTGTCGTTATCAACTTCTAATAAATAACCGTAGGCGGTAATTTTACCGACCGAGGTTTTATAAGAGGCATTTAATAAATGATCTTTTGAGTTAATGTCTTTAACTTGTGCAAAAATACGATTGCGTTGGGTAATGTAGCCGTAGTTTAAGGTTAAATCGTCAGCGGCGTAGGCAAAGGTTGCACCATCAAAGGTTTGGCGGTCTTGTCTCCAACCCACATGGCCAACAAAACGATGACCGTCAAAAGTGATCACCTGACGGCCAAGTTTAGCGGTTACACCGTCGGCTTTGTATTGAACAAAGGCTTGGTCTAATTCAGTGGTTTCAGGATCGGCAATTACTGAGTAATCGCCATTGTTTCCTACTGCATCGTTGTAGTCGCTCATACCTAATACTTGGCGCGAGTCTTCAAATTCAATCACCGCAGAAAGGCTGTTATAGCTACCGGTATTTAAAGTCATGCGAGTGCGCAGGGTTAGCGCGTCAGCATCTTTTTTTGTATTGTCTTGGTCAACTGACTCATAGCGTAAATTCATGTCTACTTTTACGCTTGAATCGGCTAAGGCTTGCGATAAGCTTTCAGCAGCTGTGCTTGAAAAACTTGCTACGGCGGTAAAGCTAGTAAATAGCATGGCTAAAGTGATTTTATTGTGTTTCATGTATGTGTTTAACTCCATTTGTTAAAGTTTTAATTATTTTAAGAATCTGTTTTATAAAATTATATTGCTGATATTTATGGCTAATTAACTGGAAGCTGCAGAGCTGGTGCTGTTTGATTTTGTTGACTTATTTGGTTTAAGTTCAAACTTTTCTACTTTGCGTTGTTTCTCATAAAGGAACTGCAAAACTTCTGCGCGCAAGCGGTTATATTCAGGATCTTTTGCGAGTGATAATCGGTTTCTCGGACGCTCTAAATTGACATCTAATATTTCGCCAACAGTGGCTTCTGGGCCATTTGTCATCATCACAATGCGGTCAGAAAGCAGCACAGCTTCATCAACATCATGGGTGATCATGATGACGCTGTTATTAAGCTCTTGTTGAATTTCCATTAGCGAGTCTTGCATATGAGCACGTGTTAACGCGTCAAGCGCACCAAAAGGTTCATCCATTAATAAAATTTCTGGCTGCATCGCTAAAGCGCGGGCAATACCAACACGTTGTTGCATACCACCGGATATTTCATTAGGTCGTTTATGCATGGCATGGTCCATATGCACGAGTTTCAGGTTGTATTCTATCCACTCTCTTTTTTCAGCTTTGGATTTACTTTTACCAAACACTTGTTCAACTGCCAGCTCAACATTTTGATAAGAGGTTAACCAAGGTAATAGCGAGTGGTTTTGAAAAACTACCGCACGCTCTGGCCCAGGTTCAGTGACTTCTTTATTGTTAAGCAATACCCCGCCAGTAGTGGCTTGGTATAGGCCTGCAACAATGTTTAAAACCGTTGACTTACCACAACCAGAATGGCCAATTAATGAAATAAACTCATTCTTTTTTAACTGTATGTCTACATCCTTCAAGGCGGTAAAACCACCAGTAGGAGTAGGGAATACCATGTCGATGTGACTAATGTTTAATAAAGTGTCCATAATAAAGTCCTAATAATTTATACGCTTAAATACTGCCGTTTTGTTTATCCCAAGAAACTAATTGCTGGAGTTTCAGCATGGCTCTATCGAGTAGAAAACCAATAAAACCAATAACAACTACGGCGGCCATAATGCGAGCTAAGGACTCCGAGCTACCATTTTGAAATTCATCCCATACAAACTTTCCTAAACCAGGGTTTTGCGCCAGCATTTCTGCGGCAATAAGTACCATCCAAGCAACGCTTAGTGATAAACGCATACCGGTGAAAATCATCGGAATAGCGGCTGGAAGTACAATTTTTCTAATATGTGTTCGAGTAGAAAGGCGTAATACTCGGCTGACGTTTTGCAAGTCTTGAGGAATGGATGAAACCCCAATAGCGGTATTAATAACCATTGGCCATAAACTACAAAGGCTGACGGTGATCATCGAATTTAGAAATGACTTTGAAATCATCGGGTCGTCTGAAACATATACAGCGCTTACCACCATAGTAACTAAAGGTAACCAAGCTAAAGGTGATACCGGTTTAAAAATTTGAATAATCGGGTTAACAGCTGCGCTTAATTTTTTATTTAAACCTATGGCAATACCCAAAGGAATGGCAATAAATGCCGCGGCTAAAAAGCCACTTAATACGGTTATTAAGCTGGTGATTATTTGGTCGAAAAAGGTTTCTTTACCGGTATAGTTACGCGTTTTAGCAACAAAATTCGCATCTTTTGCCGAACGCTCAGCATTACGCTTTTCTTGACGAAGATAAAAAGCATCGGCTTTTTCTCGCTCAGCAACATGGTCGCTATACAATGACGAAAATTGCGTTAAAACAGCGTTTGGGCCAGGAAACTTACCCAACGAGGTATCAATTTGGTTTGCGCTTAATGCCCAAAAGCATAAGAACATAACAATGCCGATTAAAGGTAATAGTGTGGCTTTCAAGGCACTTGATACTTTTTGCAATGAAACCAGCTTTATTGACTGTTTCAGTGAAAATTGTTGGCTAAAGTTAGCTATGGTACTCATAAATATTTTCTCCATTAAACCCAAGTGCGTATATCAATACGAGTGACGCACTTGGGGTTCTTATCAAAGCGGGGTTACAGTTTGTCGCCTTGCTTAAGGCCAATAGAAAATTTATTAATGTATTCGTTTGGTGATTTTCCGTTGTAGACGATGTTGTCAATAAAATGTGTTTGTGGTGCGCGATAGCCGTCTTCTGAGGCAAAATCAGGGAAGTCAGAAGCGGTCATTAATTTTTCTTTAATCAGTGACTCTGCAGCAGCTTGATAAATATCAGGGCGATAAACTTTCGCGGCTAATTCTTTATACCAGCTGTCACTTTTGTCTTCTGAAATTTGGCCCCAGCGACGCATTTGCGTTAAATACCAAATAGCATCTGAGTAGTAAGGGTAGGTTGCGTTATGACGGAAAAATACGTTGAAATCAGGCACTGAGCGTTTGTCACCTTTTTCATATTCAAAAGTGCCAGTCATGCTATTGGCAATAACTTCGTAATCAGCACCAACATAGTTTGATTGCGACAATATTTTCACTGCAGCTGGACGGTTGGCGTTGTTGTTTTCATCTAACCATTTCGCGGCGCGAATAAGCGCACGGGTTAAACGAATAGTGGTATTCGGATATTTCTTGGCAAAGGTTTCACTAATACCAAAAACTTTTTCAGGATTGTTTTTCCAAATTTCATAATCGGTAACAACGGGTACACCAATATCTTTAAATACCGCTTGTTGGTTCCATGGTTCACCCACGCAATAGCCGTAAATAGTGCCCGCTTCTAAAGTTGCTGGCATTTGTGGTGGTGGAGTTACTGAAAGTAGCGCTTGGGCATCTATTTTACCGGTAGTATCGCCTTTATGCGGTGCATAAAAACCTGGGTGAATACCACCGGCGGCTAACCAGTAACGTAACTCATAGTTATGGGTAGATACTGGAAACACCATGCCCATATTAAATGGCTTGCCTTGAGCTTGGTATTTTTCAACAACCGGTTTTAGAGCATCAGCTTTGATCGGGTGCACAGGCTTGCCATCGGCTTGTTTAGGAATATTTGGTTTCATTTGGCGCCAAATATCGTTTGATACGGTAATGGCGTTACCATTTAAGTCCATAGAAAAAGGCGTGATAATATTAGCTTTAGTGCCGTAACCCATAGTGGCGGCAATAGGCTGGCCGGCAAGCATGTGCGCGCCGTCTAAACGACCGTCAATAACACCGTCGAGTAAAACCTTCCAGTTTGCTTGTGCTTCAATGGTGACGTATAAACCTTCGTCTTCAAAATAACCATTTTCATAAGCAATGGCGATAGGAGCCATGTCGGTGAGTTTGATAAAGCCAAATTTAAGCTCTTCTTTCTCAGGGTAACCGAGCTCTTCTGCATTGACACTTGTCGAGCAAGCGGCTGCAAAAGCAACGGCGGTGGTAACGGTTTTAGCGACTTTTAACCAATTCATGTATACCTTCCTTCATGTTATTTAAAATATTTATAATTATTGTCTGCTATAAATTAAGCAAAATTTGCCCAAAAAAAAGCGCCCATCAAGCTCCCTAATAAAAGGGAGTTTGATGAGCGCCTTTGCTCAATGTGTGGCATCGCTGCCAGAATTAAATAAGTGGCAACGCTGCCAATTATTTAATTAAGTACTGCTCGCTAAAACGAGCGAATACTATATTTTTTACTAAGTGTTTATTATCGCCATTGATAACAAAACTAATGATTGTAAATTTGCATCTACCATGCCAATTGTTATAGCTGATTGATTTAAATGGTTTTTATATTTATTGTGCTGTTATTAAGTCATTTTTTCTGAGTTATTGCACTAATATTATTAATTAACTGCACCATTAAAGCACTACTACTAAGGTGCAGCTAACAGCTCCCAAACATCAACCACGCTTTTTGACATTGCTGCTAAAGTTTGGCCTTTATCCATCGCCATTTTTCTGAGTGCTTTAAAGGCATCTTCTTCACTTAATCCTTTTTGTTGCATTAACAAACCTTTGGCTTTTTCTAAGAGCTTTCTATTTTCTAATTGGGTTTTGGTGTGGTCTAGCTCATTACGCAATGCTTGGTATTCTTGAAAGCGGGCATAGGCAACATCAATAATGCTTTTTAATCGTTGTGGCTGAATATCGTCAACTATATAGGCGGTAACTCCCGCTTTAACCGAGCTTTCAATTGCTTCAGGCGTGTGTTTTTCAGCAAACATAATAATAGGACACGGCGACATGGTATGTAAGCGCACTAGTTGCTTTAAGGTTTGTTGATCTGGAATATCGGTGCCAATCACTAAAATATCGGGGTTAAAATGTTCAACTTCGTTAAGTAACGAATGACAATCTGTTAACTCGGTTAAAATGCGATAATTAAAGTCGTTAAGTGCCCGACGCAATATTGCTCGCCGTTCGTTTTGTTGGTCAATTAATATAATGCCGGCATGAGTTAATGTATTGCTCAAACCACTAACTGTTAATTTTTTTTTGCTCACGTATTCACTATCACTTTTGCAAATAACACTACTGATGCAAATAAATGATCCAATTAAAATGAGAAGATAGCTGTAATTAGCAAAGCTTAAGCCATATTTTAATTTTTATACTTTTCAATTGGTTATGGTGTTTTTATATGTTGGTGATTGTTTAGTTGCACAGCAAGTTTGTTTATTTGTGCCAAATAGCACATTTTTAGTGCAGGAATAGCTGACTTTATTGTTGGTGGCAAAAGAGGGGGAAGCTCTATATGCAGAGCTTCCTAGCAACAAGCTTTGCTTATTTTTTCACGCCTTCAATATGCAAGCTTATTTCGACATGCGTTGATGTGGGCCCTAAGTTGGCGTTTATGCCGAAGTCTTTTAAACCTATTTTAGTGGTGCCGCTAAAGCCGGCGCGATATCCGCCCCATGGGTCTTGGCCTTCACCAATTTTTACCGCATCTATGGTTATTTCTTTGCTGACGCCATGTAGGGTAAATAAGCCTTTAACTAATAGCTTGTCGTTACCTATGTCAGTAATTGATGAGCTGACAAATTTGGCATCGCTGAATTTAGCCACGTTTAAATAATCACCACCGCGTAAATGTTTGTCGCGTTCACCATGGTTTGAGTTAATGCTATTGGTATCAATAGCTACTTCAATTGTTGAGGCGTCAATATTGGTTGGGTCGTAACTAAATTTTCCGTTGAAGTTATCAAAGCGGCCAGTTAACCAGCTATAACCTAAGTGTTTTATTTTAAAGTTAATTGAAGCATGACCACCTTTGTCATCAATAATATAGTCTGCCGCTTGTGAAAGTGGGCTTAATAAAAGGCTGGCTAAAGTTGCTGCTACTAATACTTTTTTCATGTTATCTCTCTTTAAATTTGATGGTTGAATTAAGTGCTGGAATTAACTTGCTTAACGGCTTTGTTGCTAAGCATCCTGATTAAGGTTTTGTCTTTATCAATAAAGTGATGTTTAAGTGCGCCGATAACATGGAAAACCACCACGGTAATCAAGCTGTAGGCTAAATACTTATGTATCAGGCCGGCAATGTCAGCTTGGTTGGCAAAAAAACTTCCTAAGCTGGCGATACTAAACCAATTAAAAACGGCAATGGCGCGGCCATCGGCAGTTGATATTAAATAGCCAGTTAACATAATGGCGAAAATCATTAAGTACAGTAGCTTATGCACTATGTGAGCTGCGTTTTGTTCAAATTTGCTGTGCTCATTTATGGGGAGTGGCGTAACTTGTAGATATTTCCAAATTACTCTAAAGAGCATTAATAAAAATAATAGTGCGCCAATACTTTTGTGCAGATCAGCACCTTGTTTATACCAGGTGTCATAATAGCTCAAATCAACCATCCAAAAACCTAAGGAAAATAACCCGATAATGGTGCCTGCGGCCAACCAATGTAGGCTAATGGTTAACCAGCCGTAGTTGTTTTCAGTGTTTCTCAAAACTCTGTTCCTGTGATTATTATTAAAGTGAGCTAGTGTAGATTGCCAACTAAGAAAGATTAATACCCTGTATGTTGAATGATTGTTTCCATATGGCGGCTAATGGCGAGAAGTATTTTTGTGCAGTTATTTAGCCAATGAAATGATATTATGCGTATTCATTTTAAGTGCAGCACTTTGATAGTGTTGAAACGTTATTATTAACCATGCCGTGAGGTAGACAATGCGAGTAACTTATGAATAGTCCTCTTGAAAAAAGATTAAATAAATTTATTAGTGAGTCAGGCTTTTGCTCAAGACGAGCAGCCGACAAACTTATTGAAAGTAATCGCGTTACTATCAACGGTGAAATTCCAGAATTAGGCACTAAAGTTCAGCCCGGTGATAAAGTTTTTGTTGACGGTAAACTAGTGGCTGCCAGCCCAGAAAATAAATCAGACCGTGTCTACATTGCTTATAACAAACCTATTGGCATTACCTGTACCACCGAGCGCCATGTTTACGGCAATATTATTGACGCTATTCGCCACAAAGACCGCATTTTTCCTATTGGCCGCTTAGACAAACCATCAGAAGGACTTATTTTCCTGACCAGCGATGGCGATATTGTTAATAAAATTTTGCGTGCTGAAAATGCTCACGACAAAGAATACATAGTGACGGTAGACAAGCCTATCAGCGAACGTTTTCTTGATCGCATGGCACGTGGCGTACCCATTCTTGGTACTATTACCAAACCTTGTGTGGTTAAAATGCAGAGTAAATTTGTGTTTCGCATTATTCTAACCCAAGGTTTAAATCGCCAAATTCGCCGGATGTGTGAATATCTTGATTACGACGTGAAAAAGCTTAAGCGTTCGCGCATTATGAATGTAGAGCTGGGCGCGTTAAGGCCGGGCCAGTGGCGTGACTTAACTGAAACCGAAATGGCTGAAATTAACCAAGCCGTTGCCCACTCAAGTAAAACCGCGGGTGGCGAGCAGCAAAAACCTAGTCAATTTGAAAGTGCTAAACAAGCAAGCGATAAGTCTAAAGGCAGTAAAGTTGGTGCTGATAACCCATACGGAGAAAGCCCTGCTGATGACAAACCTGCAGTAGCAGCAAAACCACAAGACAGCAGAATAAGCTACAAGCAAGCAAGCGAAACAAAGCCGAAGAAAAACCGAGCTAGAGGTAAAATATTTACTCAAACACCAAGCACAAACAAACCCAGTTCAGCCAAGAAAAAACCACGTGTTAAAGGTAAGTTAGGTTTATCTAAGTAGGTTTATTTAAGTAGTTTTAGCCGACAAAGTCGTAGTCAAAAATAGAAGATATAAATGCGTAAAAGCGATAAAAAAATAGATAACCAATTACGGCTAGTATTAACTGATGTTTGTGAGAATGCCTTAAAGGAAATTAACGGTTTTCAGTGGCTAACGCATTTGGTTAATTATGATAATTTTCCGCAAAGTTTAAACATAGTCTGTGTATTTGATAGTAATGAAAATTTGGCCTTATTTCTTGAACATAGCAATGATAGTAATCAACGAAACATGCTGAATGCACTTATTCAAAGGGCATTAAATGATTGTGCGATAAAGCTAAAAAATATCAATAACCATGTGCATTACGACTCAGAAGAGCGTTGTTTACAATCGAATAATGGCAACTGGGCTGAGCGCTTAGCTAAACTCTAAAATTAATCGAACTAAATTAAATGAATAGCGTCTGAACAGGCGTTAATATTATTATCTTATCGTAACAAAGGTTTGATTTTAATAATTAAAATAACAAGGCAAAACATGACAACTCAGCAACTTATTAGCGCTTTATCAGCACAAGGTAAAGCCGATTTAGCCGCGGCAGCACAATGGCTTAATCCATTACCTGATGATGTAAAAGCATTGATGGAAAAATTAACCATGAGTTTGCAAATAGTAAAATATTCGCAAAACCGACAAGGTGCACAAGTACAAAATAGTACAGCAAATGAACACTTAGCGGCTTTAGTGCGTTTAAAAGCCGAAATTGATAGCCTGCTATCGAGTGGTTTAATCGCTTAGTTCTGCATTTAGTGCTGAGGTTTTAGGTAGGTCGTACTTTAGTGCGACACATTAGTTTTTCTTAATTTTGTCGGAATGAATTTCGACCGACATTTTTATCTGCTTATTTTACCTGCTTAATTTATATAGCTAGATAAAATAAATAGTCATCGTTTGTTTTTAAATCATTAGTTTGTAGGAAAGATTTATGTTTCATCAAGTTGTTGCCAATTCAGATATTGATAGTGTTGTTAGTCTTGCCAAAGAAGTATGGACTGAGCATTACACTCCAATTATTGGTGCAGAACAAGTGGAGTATATGCTTGGCCATTTTCATTCAAAAGCGATAGTTGCCAAGCAAATAGCGACAGAAAATTATCAGTACTATTTAGTTAAAAATTCTCTAGTTAAAAACCAGCAAGAAAACGTTGGTTATTTTGGTATTCAGTTTCGTGACGGTGAAGTGTTTTTAAGTAAGCTTTATGTTTTATCTAGCCAACGTGGTTTAGGTTTAGGGCGAAAGTCGCTCGACTTTATTGTTGCACTTGCGAAAGAAAATAGTGCGAAAAAGATCAGCTTAACGGTGAATAAATATAATACCGGCTCAATTGCTGCCTATTACAAAGTCGGCTTTGTTAAAACCGGTGAAATTTGCGTTGATATTGGCCAAAACTACGTGATGGACGACTTGCAAATGGAGCTGGTACTTTAAGCTTTAGCGCTAATTTATTTAACCAGCTTTTTATTTAGCAAGATCTTTATTTAACAACTCCCTGATGAAATAACTGCTCAATATCATCATCACTATAAGCAAGGTTTTGCTTAAGTACTTGCACACTATGTTGGCCTAAATTGGGGGACGCGCTGCGATATTGCAGTGGTGTTGCCGACATATTAATTGGGCTAGCAATGGTTTTTATTAATTCTCCGTCAGCATTTGGTAATGTTTTTATCATCTGGCGGTGTTGTACTTGTTCATGATTAAGTGCCTGTTTTACGGTATTTACTGGCCCACAGGGTACGGCTATTTTCTCTAGCTGTACTAACCACCAATTTGTGCTTTGTTTGGCCATAACAGTAGCAAGAAGCGGAATTAAACTGTTCCTATGTTCTACTCGAGCAGTATTACTGTAAAAGCGCGGGTCTTGCGCCAATGCTTGGCAATTAGCTACTTGGCAAAATTTTTCAAACTGGCTGTCGTTACCTATCGCCAAAAGTAAACAGCCATCTTGGGTAGCAAAGCTTTGATAAGGCACAATATTTGGATGGGCATTGCCAAAGCGCTGTGGGTTATTTCCGGTAGCTAAATAATTCATCCCTTGGTTGGCAAGCGTCGCCACTTGCACATCAAGCAAGGCAATATCAATATATTGTCCATGTGCTTGCCCTTGTGCTTGTTCTGCTGCTGATTGAGCGCGTTCTCGGGAAAATAGTGCCGCGAGTATTGCATTGCTGGCATAAAGTCCGGTGAAAATATCAACCACAGCGACACCTGTTTTCATCGGCTCACCATCAATTTCTCCGGTTAAACTCATCAAGCCGCCTTGTGCTTGTATCATCGCATCATATCCAGCTTTATGTGCGCATGGGCCCGATTGACCAAATCCGGTGATTGAGCAATAAATAAGTTTTGGGTTGAGTGCTTTTAGACTGGGGTAATCAAGGCCATATTTTTGTAAACCGCCGACTTTGAAATTCTCGATCACGACATCGGCTTGGCTGATCAATTCTTTGACAACTTGCTGGCCTTGTTTACAGGTAATATCAATGGCGATTGACTGTTTATTACGATTTGCACAATGAAAATAAGCGGCTTGCTGCTCATCTTTTTCATTGCTGCTACCAATAAACGGAGGCCCCCAACGACGGGTATCATCGCCGTATTTAGGATGCTCGATTTTAATCACCTCTGCGCCCATATCGGCCAATAATTGTGACGCCCACGGGCCTGCGAGAATACGGCTTAAGTCAATAACTTTAATGCCTTCAAGTGCTGCTTTCATTGATTAGCTCTCTTTAGCAAAAGGCCTGAATACCAGTAATCGCGCGTCCTAAAATTAACGCATGAACATCGTGCGTACCTTCGTAGGTATTCACTGCTTCTAAGTTCATTACGTGGCGAATTACGCCAAATTCATCACTAATGCCATTGCCGCCGTGCATATCGCGAGCAATACGAGCAATGTCTAACGCTTTACCACAGTTGTTGCGTTTTAATAACGAAATGAGCTCGACCGGACATTCGTCAAAATCCATCAAACGACCCATTTGCAAACAGCCTTGTAAACCTAAACTGATCTCAGTTTGCATATCGGCGAGCTTTTTCTGGATCAGTTGATTAGCCGCTAACGGGCGATTAAATTGCTTTCTATCTAGGGTATATTGGCGGGCGGCATGAAAACAAAATTCTGCTGCGCCAAGGCTACCCCAAGCTATGCCATAACGGGCTTTATTCAAACAGCCAAATGGGCCAGCTAAGCCTTTTATGGTAGGAAATATATTTTCATCAGGTACAAATACATTATCCATAACAATTTCACCAGTTATTGATGCCCGTAGTGAAAATTTCCCTTCAATTTTTGGCGCCGATAAACCGGTCATGCCTTTTTCTAAAACAAAGCCGCGAATAACACCGTCAAGCTTTGCCCAAACCACAAAAACATCAGCAATAGGGGAGTTGGTGATCCACATTTTATTGCCAGTAAGTAGGTAGCCACCGTCAACTTTTTTCGCGCGACTAAGCATAGAAGCAGGGTCGCTACCCGAGTCGGGTTCGGTTAAGCCAAAACAGCCAACCCATTCACCACTAATTAATTTCGGTAAATATTTTTGCTTTTGCTGCTCGCTACCATAAGAAAAAATAGGGTGAATGACTAAGGAAGATTGCACACTCATGGCGCTGCGGTAACCACTATCAACTCGCTCAACTTCACGTGCGATCAAACCATAGCTAACATAATTTACTTCACTGCCGCCGTATTGGCTTGATACGGTTGAACCAAGTAGACCTAATTCGCCAAGTTCAGTCATTATTTCTCGGTCAAAATTTTCGTTTCTATTGGCGAGCAATACTCTCGGTAATAACTTTTCTTGGCAATAGTTATGCGCGGTATCGCGAATCATCCGCTCTTCTTCACTAAGTTGTAATTCAAGTGACATCGCATCTTGCCAGTTATATGGCGTTAAGGTTTGGCTCATCAGGGCGTCCTAATATCAATTATTCATATTTGTGCATTTAAATAACTGTAGCGCCAAAAGGGTGATAAATATAATATATAAAAACTATATTTTTAATATAAATTATTTATTGGCTGGTTTAGTGATAAATAATGTGAGAACTGAATGAATTTAAAACGGTTAAATTATTTTTGTCGGGTTGCCGATATTGGCAATTTTACTCGTGCTGCTCAAGATATTGGCATTGCCCAGCCAGCGTTAACAATAGCGATTAAAAAGTTGGAACAAGAGCTTGGCTTAACCTTGATTAATCGCAGTGAGAAACAAGCCTATTTAACTGCCGACGGTAAAGTTTTATATAGCTTGGCGACTAAATTATTGAATCAGGCGCAGCAAATGCAGCTTGAACTTAGTGAGCTAAAAGACCATCACCAAGGTTCAATATCACTTGGTGTTTCGGCGATGATGGGCAGTTATTATTTCCCTGAAATTTTATCGGGCTTTAAGCGGCAATATCCCCATATAACCATTCATTTAGTTGACCAAGGCACAGCATCTCTTGAAAAAATGTTGCTCAATGGCGAGCTTGATTTAGCTTTGGTACGCAGCGATCAGCAAAATGAGCAAATGCGCTATAGCTTATTAATTGAAGAAGAAATTGTTGTCGCGCTTAATAACAAGCATGCATTGGCCGATAATAAAAACTTATCGTTAGCGCAGTTTTGTCAGCAGCCGTTGGTGTTATTTCATCAGGGCTATTATTTGCGTGAAGTGATCAGCCAATATGCTAAAAAACAGCAATTAGCATTAGATATTCGCATGGAAACCAATTTAATAGAATTACAAAAGTCACTGGTAGCAAATAATGTTGGTATAACGACCTGCTTAGCACGCATTGTTAATGATGAAAAAGACATCAGCGTAGTGCCATTTTATCCGCCAGTTAAATTTAATTTAGGTTTGGCGTGGAAGAAAAATTGTTACTTATCAAAGGCGAGTAAGGTATTTGTTGATTATGTTGAGCAGAGTTTAGCTAGAAGCTAAAAGCTAAAAGTTAGAAGCTAGAAGCAAGAAGCAAGAGTTTAAAAAGGTCGACGAGCCTGCCAAAAAGGGGATTTTGAACAGACCCGTCTAAAATAGCGGCAAGCGATAAGCGGATACTTTACTGCTACTGCTTTGAGCTTAAGTGCTTTTGCTTCTTACTGCTCTTAGGCTAACGAAGCAAAAAGCTTGGCAAAGGTGTCTAAGCCTTCATTGGCTATTTCATCACTGATGGTTAATGCCGGTAAGAAACGAATAACGTTACCGTAAAAACCACAGGCTAAAAGCACTAAGCCATATTCAGCCGCTTTTGCGATTATCGCTTGGGTTAGTTCAGTATTGGCTTGTTCAAAGTCGCCATTTTTAACCAATTCAATCGCGATCATACAACCTTGGTTTCTTACCTCACCAATTAGCTGTGGGTATTGTGCTTGCAGTGCTGATAAGCGTTCGTTAAATAATGCGCCAATTTGGTTGGAACGTTCAACTAGGTTTTCTTCTTCAATCACGTCAAGTACTGCTAATGCCGCTGCACAAGCGACTGGCGAACCACCATAAGTGCCGCCTAAACCACCCGGTAATGGTGCGTCCATAATTTCACTTTTACCTACAACAGCTGAAATTGGGAAGCCACCAGCTATGCCTTTTGCCATGGTCATTAAATCAGCTTCAACACCAGAATGTTCAAAGCTAAACATTTTACCCGTGCGGCCAAAACCTGTTTGAATTTCATCAGCAATTAATACAATGCCGTGCTCGTCACAAAGATCGCGTAAGGCTTGTAAAAACTCCGTTGGCGCTGCATAAAAGCCGCCTTCACCTTGTACTGGTTCAACAATAATCGCGGCAACATCACTTGGGGCAATATCTACTTTGAATAAGTTTGCTAAGGCTTTTAATGAATCTTTAACGCTAATGTCGTGACATGCAATTGGGAATGGGGCGTGAAAAATATCACCAGGAAATGGCCCAAATAAATGTTTATAAGGGCTAATTTTACCGGTTAACGCCATAGTTAAATTAGTACGACCATGGAAACCACCATTAAAAGCAATAACGCCACGACGACCGGTATGAGCACGCGCTATTTTCACGCAGTTTTCTACCGCTTCTGCGCCAGTTGATACAAAAATCGCTTTTTTCTCGCTATCACCAGGGGCTATATCAGTAAGTTTTTCAGCTAGCTCGACCGCCACTTCATACGGGTTCACCATTACACAAGTGTGGCTGAATTTATCTACTTGGGCTTTAACCGCTTCAACGACTTTTGGATGGCTGTGACCAGTGTTACATACTGCGATACCTGTACCGAAATCAATGTAGCGTTTACCTTCTACATCCCAAATTTCACTGTTTTTAGCGTGATCTACATATACTTGATACACGTTGCCTTGGCCACGGGCGATAACTTTGCTTTTGCGTGCTTGTAAATTTGCATTGCTCATCATGTTCTACCTAATTGTCTTTACCGCGTAAGGATAATACGCGGTAGTAAATTATAATTATTAATTTCTGTCTAAATACGAAGTTGTCGGCTTGATGTTTATACAAGGCAGTACGCATGTATGTAGGTTTTCTACATCAATAAGTACTAATGCCGTAAAAATATCAAAAAATCTACCGCAGGGTTATTTGTTTAAACCACCCATACATAGATACTTAATTTCTAAATAATCGTCTAAACCATATTTAGAACCTTCGCGGCCGTTACCTGAGGCTTTAACGCCGCCAAAAGGTGCAGCAGCATTAGAAATAATACCTTCATTAATACCAACCATGCCGTATTCAAGACCTTCAGCCACACGCCAAATAGTGCCGATGTCGCGCGAGTAAAAATACGCGGCTAAACCGTATTCAGTATCATTGGCTATCGCGATAGCTTCTTCTTCACTGCTGAATGAAATTAGTGGAGACACAGGGCCAAAAATTTCATTAGCAGCAATTGGCATATCATTAGTAACGCCAGTTAAAATAGTGGGTTGATAAAAACAGTCACCCGCTTGGTCTACTTTTCCGCCAAGTGCAACTTGTGCGCCCATCTCAATTGAGGCGTTTACTAGTTTTTCAACATCGGCAACGGCTTGTGCGCTGATCATTGGGCCTACGGTTACTCCGTCGGCTAAGCCATTACCTAGTGATAATTCGCTCACTGCAGCAACAAACTTATCCGTAAAGGCAGCCATAACATCTTGATGCACTAAAATGCGATTGGTACAAACACAGGTTTGACCGGCATTACGATATTTTGAAACCAAAGCACCTTGTACGGCTGCATCTAAGTCGGCATCAGCAAAAACAATAAACGGCGCATTGCCGCCTAATTCCATCGACACTTTTTTCACTGTACTGGCACATTGGCTAGTCAGTGATTTTCCTACTGGAGTAGAGCCGGTGAAAGTGAACTTGGCCACATCAGGGTGCTCAGTTAATACTTTACCCATACCGCGCGAGTCTTCACCAACGACAACATTAAATACACCTGCTGGAATACCAGCACGCTCAGCAAGTTCAGCCATAGCTAATGCCGAAAGTGGCGTTTGGGTTGCTGGGCGAACCACAAAAGTACAACCGGCTGAAAGTGCTGCCGCCGCTTTTCGTGAAATCATCGCATTGGGGAAATTCCACGGCGTAACTGAAGCCACTACTCCAACGGGTTGTTTTATTACAATAATGCGTTTATCACCTGATGGCGCAGGAATAGTATCGCCATAAACACGTTTGCCTTCTTCTGCAAACCATTCAATAAACGCAGCACCGTAAGCAATTTCACCTTTAGCTTCAGCAAGCGGTTTGCCCTGCTCAAGCGTAAGAATACGGCCAAGGTCGTCTTGATGCTCCATCATTAAGTTAAACCAATTACGCATCAATTGCGCACGCTCATTGGCTGACTTTGCCGACCATGCTTTAAGAGCATTTTTTGCTGCAGCAACCGCTAATTCAGTTTCACTAATACCTGCATTACTTACGCTGACTACTTTTTCATTGGTTGCTGGATTAATAACATCAAATGACGTTTCGCTGCTGTGCCAGCTGCCATTGATGTATGAAAACCTTTTCAGCAAATCCTGATCTTTAATATTTAACATTGTCTTCTCCAACATTATTCTCTGGGGAATAATCAATTCGTTCAATTGGTATTGCTCTATTCAATAGTATTTTTAACACAGGTTAAATACAAAACATTAAACCTAAAGTTTTAACTAGGTAAAACTTTAATGAGCTGCTAGCATAATGACTAAAGGTAACATTGAGCATAAAAAAAGAGTCAACCGATGAGCAAAGCTTCGATAATTCCAAAACCCATCACTGAATATGATTTACGCTTGTTACGTATTTTTACCTCGGTTGTAGAGCATGGTGGTTTTGCTGCCGCAGAAGCTGCTTTAGGGGTGACTCGTTCCACCATTAGTGTGCATATGTCGAACTTAGAAGCACGAATGAAGTTAAAATTATGTTTACGTGGCCGAGGTGGTTTTTCACTAACAGAAGACGGCCAAGCGGTATATCGTGCGGTGATTAACTTATTTGACTCGCTTAATGATTTTTCAGTATTAGTTGGCTCAATAGGCAAAGAGCTCAGTGGTGAGTTAGTTATTTTATGTGCCGACCAACTTGACCGAGCCAAACAGAAAAAACTGGCGGAAGTGATTGCTATTATTCACGATAGCTCACCCAATTTACATATTGTATTAGACGGTGATTCAATTTCGAATATTGAGAAACTATTGCTAAAAGACAAAGCCCATATTGGTTTACTGCCGGTTTATCAGCAAATTGAAGGCTTAAATTATGCGTCGCTTTACAGCGAGCCTATTTTTTTATGCTGCGGTAAAAAACATCCGTTTTTTGACCAAGTAGATACCCAAATTAGCGATCAAGACTTATCAGAAGCTGCGGCGATACATCCGGGCATCGATATTGATAGCTCGGGACGTGAGCAATTACAAAAACTTAATTTATGCGCCAAGGCATATCAATTTGATACTAGAAAAGCGATGATCCTTTCCGGGCGATATATCGGCTATATGAGCCAAAGTTACATTCAACAAGAGCTTAATCAAGGAGAAATTAGACTTATTCAGCCAAGCTCACGCACTTATTCGTTCAACCTATCATTAGTGACTAAAAAGACTCCGCGCGAAGTCAATAAAGTAGAACTGTTAAAGCAAGCTTTTACGAAGGTTTTTAATTAACTGAAATAGGTGTGGTTTTAATAAAGTAACGACTCTTTATAAATGTATAGGTAAAAATCATGCAGCTAGCTGCAATAGATGAATATGCATTTAAAGGACGTCATGAAAAAAATAATCATCTTGGTATTGATGCTTAGCGCAAGTACTCAAGCGGTAAATTCAAACGTAGAGGAACAACCAAAAACCTTTTGTAACCCCCTTGATATTGAATATCAATATGGCGAAAAAACTCCAGCAAAACGGGTTTATTTTAAAGGCGAGAATTTATTAACGCGTTCTAGTGCTGATCCGGTGATGTTAAATCACCAAGTCGATGGTAAGCATGAAGGGTATTATTTGTTCTCTACTATTTCTGGTGGTTATTGGCGCTCTGAAGACTTAGTCAACTGGCAACGCATTCGGCCAAAAGCGCAGTGGCCAGTGAGCTATTCAGATCGTGAATCTGCGATTAATGAAGAAGTTGATGGTGAAATGCTGCACTACAATGGCATGATCGCCCCCGCGGCGTTATCAGCAAAAAATGCCATTTATTTAATGCCATCTAGCCAAGCACATAAAACTCCAATATTTATCAGTACCAACCCAAAAGATGGTGAATTCTCTATTGCCGAGCAAAGCTTAGGTTTTCCCAATACTGGCGATAATAACCTTTGGGATCCGGCTTTATATTATGAACAAGACGATGACCAATGGTACATTTATTGGGGCTCTTCTAATTTGCATCCGTTAAGTGGCACCAAGCTAGTAAAAAATAAAACTGGCGAGTTAGGGTTGAGTAAATGGGTGAAAAACTTTCTGTATTTATATCCCGAGCAACATGGCTGGGAACGATTTGGTAAAGACCATAGGTCAAAAACAACTCCTTATATAGAAGGAGCTGAGATGAATAAACATAACGGAAAATATTATTTGCAGTATGCCGCGCCGGGTACCAGTGAAAATGTTTACAGCAATGGCGTTTATGTTGGTGACAGCCCATTAGGGCCGTTTGAATATGCTAAAAATAATCCAGTTTCTTATAAACCAGGCGGCTTTGTTACGGGCGTCGGCCACGGCAATACCTTCCAAGACAAATATGGTAATTATTGGAATACCGGTACTAATTGGATTGGGGTGAATTGGGTGTTCGAGCGACGCATTACCATGTTACCAGCTGGTTTTGACGACGAAGGGTTAATGTACGCCAATAGCCGTTTTGCTGATTTTCCACATTTTAGTGCCACTAAAAAGTGGCAAAATCGAAATGACTTATTTACCGGTTGGATGCTGCTTTCTCATAATAAACCAGTGACGGCAAGCTCAGAAAAAAGTGAAAAATTGTCAGCGCAAAACCTCACCAATGAAAATCCTAGAAGCTATTGGGTTGCAAAAACCAATAAGGCGGGTGAGTCGGTGACTATCGACTTGCAAGGTTTATATACCGTCAAAGCGATACAGCTAAATTACACCGACTATTTAGTTCGTGATACTGCTTTATATCCGCAATTACCGGTAAAACAAGCGGCAATAACAGGTGCACAAGAAAATTATGGGCAGCGTGTTTACACCCAATATAAGCTTCAGGTTTCAGTAGACGGTAAGCAGTGGGCGGAAGTGGCCAATAATAGCGATAAAAAAGAAAATCGCGCCAACCCTTACATAGAGCTAAACCAGCCAATAAAAGCTCGTTTTGTGAAATTTGAAAATATTCACGTGCCAACTGAACATTTAGCGTTAAGTGACATTCGCGTTTTTGGTAATGGTGATGGTGAATTACCTCAAACGCCCAAACAAGTAAACGCTGTTAGAGATGTGCATGATCAACGCAATGCTACGATTAGCTGGCAAACCGTGGCAGGCGCGGTTGGTTACAATGTTTTGTGGGGCATAGCGCCAAATAAGTTATATCAAACCTATCAGGTGTGGGCGGAAAGAAATGTGCAACAACAGGCACAAGAAATACGTGCGTTAACTGTAAAGCAAGGCTATTATTTTGCCGTTGAAAGTTTTGATGAAAATGGCGTTTCAAAATTGAGTGCTGTGAGTGCGATTGATTAGTCATATATCATTAAGGTTAAAAGCTGATATAAATAGTATTTCTTAATAAAGTAAGCAGTTTACCTTGCTATTTGCGTATATATTGCTTTTAGCTTAAAAAATGATTGAATATTAGTCGTTGCTTAATATATAATCCGCTGCCGATTTTTTTTGGATGGATGTAAATCTGTCGGAAAATGAATCGTAATTGCAACTGGGGAGCTGAGTTTTTTAGAAAACTTGGCGTTTGAACCCATAGAAAAGGTATTTTAAAATGGCTAAAAAAGTCCAAGCTCTAATCAAGCTACAAGTTGCTGCTGGTGCAGCAAACCCGTCACCACCAGTTGGTCCAGCTCTTGGTCAACACGGTGTGAACATCATGGAATTCTGTAAAGCGTTCAACGCAAAAACAGATTCTTTAGAAAAAGGCGCTCCAGTTCCAGTAGTAATTACTGTATACAGTGACCGTTCTTTCACGTTCGACACAAAAACCCCACCTGCTTCTTACTTATTGAAAAAAGCAGCTGGAATCAAAAGCGGCTCTGGTCGTCCTAACACTGAAAAAGTTGGTACTGTTACTACAGCTCAACTTGAAGAAATCGTTAAGACAAAAGAACCTGATTTAACTGCTGGTTCATTAGAAGCTGCAGTGCGTACCATTGCGGGTTCTGCTCGTTCAATGGGTTTAGTGGTAGAGGACTAATCAATGGCTAAATTATCAAAACGCACTCGTCTAGCTCGTGAAAAAGTAGACGTTTTAAAAGAATATGATATCTCTGAAGCATTAGAACTTTTAAAAGAATTAGCAACTGCTAAATTCCGTGAAAGTGTAGATGTTGCAGTTAACCTTGGTATCGACGCTCGTAAATCTGATCAAAACGTTCGTGGTGCAACTGTACTACCTAACGGCACTGGTCGTGATGTTCGTGTTGCAGTCTTCACACAAGGCGCAAATGCTGAAAAAGCAATTGCAGCTGGTGCTGATGTTGTAGGTATGGAAGATTTAGCAGAACAAGTTAAAGCCGGTAACATGGACTTTGACGTTGTTATTGCTTCTCCAGACGCAATGCGTGTTGTTGGTCAACTTGGTCAGATTTTAGGCCCACGTGGTTTAATGCCTAACCCTAAAGTTGGCACGGTATCTCCTGACGTTGCTGGTGCAGTTAAAAATGCAAAAGCTGGTCAAATTCGTTACCGCAACGACAAGAACGGCATCATCCATACCACTATTGGTAAGGCTGATTTCGAATCTGCACAACTTCAAGAAAACCTTCAAGCTTTATTAGAAGCGCTTAAGAAAGCTAAGCCTGCTAATGCTAAAGGTCAATTCATTAAGAAAATTTCAGTTTCAACTACTATGGGTGCCGGTGTTACGGTAAACCAAGGTAGCTTGACTGCTTAATTTTCAGTAAAGATTCTTTTAGAAGCTTTACAAGGGCGGGATTGTGAACTATAATTTCGCCCCTTAAATTTTGGTAGGTGTTGTTTGCTTGTGTTTATGTAAATAACTGCAAATGAACAGCCCCGTCAAAGACCGTAGGAGTATCAAGGCTGAGTTTTTTACTTAGTGAGATACTTAATATTTCCTACGTAGATGGTGATTACCCAGTATTTCCTTAATTCTGGTCCTCGCCGTAACGGCCTGAAGTTGACGCTTATTAGAATAGGCTTCAGGGATAGTAAATGCCGGCTCAGCCGGTGAACCAGGAGTAAAAGCCAATGGCTATCAATCTTGATGACAAAAAAGCAATTGTTGCTGAAGTTCAAGAAGCTGCCAAAGGCGCTCAGTCAGCTGTAATCGTGGATTCTCGCGGTGTTACAGTTGAAGCAATTACTACTTTGCGTAAAGAAGCTCGTGAAAATGGCGTATGGATGAAGGTTGTCCGTAACACATTAGCACGTCGCGCATTGGAAGGTACTGACTTTGAATGTGTTTCTGAAACACTAGTTGGTCCATCATTAATTGCATTTTCAAACGAGCACCCAGGTGCTGCTGCACGTATTTTCACTAACTTCGCTAAAACTAACGAAGCTTTTGAATTAAAAGCAGCTGCATTTGAAGGTAACGCTGTAGACGTAAATATGTTAGCTAAGCTACCAACTTACGACGAAGCAATTGCACGTTTAATGAGCGCTATGAAAGAAGCATCTGCAGGCAAACTTGCCCGCACACTTGCTGCAGTTCGCGATCAGAAAGAGCAAGAAGCTGCATAATTTTAACTTATGTTTTCGCCAACAATATTTGGCAACTTAAGTTAAACGCACTTTTTGTATTTATAGTTATTTATAACGGCCAAATGGCTGTTAATTAAAACAGGAAATTTATAATGTCTATTTCTAAAGACGATATCCTAAATGCTATTGCTGAAATGTCAGTAATGGACGTAGTTGAATTAGTAGAAGCAATGGAAGAGAAGTTCGGCGTATCTGCTGCTGCTGCTGTTGCTGTAGCTGGCGGTGACGCTGGTGGTGCTGCTGAAGAACAAACTGAATTTGACGTAGTTATGACTAGCTTCGGTGAGAAGAAAGTTGCTGTAATCAAAGCAGTTCGTGGCGCTACAGGTTTAGGCCTTAAAGAAGCTAAAGATTTAGTTGAATCTGCACCTAAAGCTATTAAAGAAGGCGTAGAAAAAGCTGAAGCTGAAGAGCTTAAGAAAGTTCTTGAAGAAGCTGGTGCTTCTGTTGAGATCAAATAATCTGTTTTTAAACAGATTATTTGCCTGAAAAGGCAATGGCTGGTGATTTAAACGTCACCGGCCTTTTTGCGCTAAAGAATACCGTTTTAAAAATTCAATAAATAAATTGATGTTTTTTGAAACAAAAACAGTGCATTATTTGATGTTTAGACGTAAATATCACTGCAATACTCTGTCGAATACTTAAGTATTATCGGCAGATTTGGCCATAACCAGCAAGCTGAGGAACCCCATGGCTTACTCATACTTTGAGAAGAAGCGAATTAGAAAGGACTTTGGTAAAAGCACACAAGTAATGGACTATCCATTCTTGTTGTCCATCCAACTCGAATCTTTCCGCAAGTTTATTGATATCGATCCAACAGGTGAAACAGGCCTAGAGGCTGCGTTCCGCTCTATTTTTCCAATTAAAGCCTATTCTGGTAGTTCAGAATTACAATACGTAAGTTATCGTTTAGGTGAGCCCTTATTTGATGTTAAAGAATGTCAAATTCGTGGAGTGACCTATTCAGCACCATTGCGCGTTAAATTGCGTTTAGTGGTTTATGATAAAGAAGCGCCAGCAGGCACAGTTAAAGATATCAAAGAGCAAGAAGTGTACATGGGTGAAATCCCCTTGATGACTGAAAACGGTACGTTTGTCATCAACGGTACAGAGCGTGTTATTGTTTCGCAATTACATCGTTCACCGGGCGTATTTTTTGATCATGATAAAGGTAAAACCCACTCGTCAGGAAAAGTGTTATATAACGCACGTGTAATTCCTTATCGTGGTTCTTGGTTAGACTTTGAGTTTGACCCGAAAGATAATCTTTTTGTTCGTATTGACCGTCGTCGTAAATTACCTGCGTCGATTATTTTACGTGCATTAGAATATTCTACTGAAGAAATTCTTGATATTTTTTACGACACCACGTCGTATGAAATTAAAGGCGACAAGTTAATCATGGAACTTGTGCCTGATCGTTTACGTGGTGAAACCGCAACATTCGATATTAAATTGCCAAACGGTGATTTATTGGTTGAGCAAGGTCGTCGTATCACCGCTCGCCACATTCGTACATTATCAAAAGAAAAACTTACTGAGCTAGAAGTACCAGCAGAATATATTGTTGGTAAAGTACTTTCTAAAGCTTACATTGACGAGTCTACTGGTGAAGTTGTTGCTGAAGCGAATGCTGAGATAACTTTAGAGTTACTTGCAGAGCTTAGCCAAGCAGGCCATAAAGTATTATCTACTTTATATATGAACGAATTTGATGTTGGTTCATACATGTCTGACACTTTGCGTGTTGATAATTCAACTAACAAATTAGAAGCGTTAGTTGAAATATACCGCATGATGCGTCCAGGCGAGCCACCAACAAAAGACGCGGCAGAAACGTTGTTTAGCAACTTATTTTTCGCATTAGAACGTTATGACCTATCAACAGTTGGTCGTATGAAGTTCAACCGTCGTGTTGGTAATAAAGACGATGTAGGCTCAGGCATTTTATCGAAAGAAGATGTTATCTCGGTAATGAAAACCTTAATCGGCATTCGTGACGGTAAAGGCGAAACCGATGATATCGATCATTTAGGTAACCGTCGTATCCGTAGTGTTGGTGAAATGGCAGAAAACCAATTCCGTGTTGGTCTTGTTCGTGTTGAACGTGCAGTACGTGAACGTTTAAGTCTTGGTGACTTAGATGCGATTATGCCGCAAGATTTAATCAACGCTAAGCCTATTTCAGCAGCGGTTAAAGAATTCTTTGGTTCTTCGCAGTTATCACAATTTATGGATCAGAATAACCCGTTATCTGAAGTTACCCATAAACGTCGTATCTCTGCTTTAGGGCCGGGTGGTTTGACACGTGAACGTGCTGGTTTTGAAGTACGTGACGTACATCCTACTCACTATGGTCGTGTATGTCCTATCGAAACGCCGGAAGGTCCAAACATTGGTTTGATCAACTCGCTTTCATGTTACGCACGTACTAACGATTTTGGTTTCTTAGAAACGCCTTATCGTAAAATTGAAAACGGTTTTGTTACTGACGATGTTGAATATTTATCAGCAATCGAAGAAGGTAACTTTGTGATCGCTCAGGCGAACGCACAACTAGATAAAGACAACAAGTTAACGCAAGAACATGTTCCTTGTCGTCATAAGAACGAATTTACATTAATGTCTGCTGATTCAGTTCAGTACATGGATGTATCGCCACAACAAATTATTTCTGTTGCTGCTTCACTTATCCCGTTCTTAGAACACGATGATGCTAACCGTGCATTGATGGGATCGAACATGCAACGTCAAGCTGTACCTACGCTTAAAGTGGATAAGCCACTTGTTGGTACTGGCATGGAAAAAATTGTTGCGGTTGACTCAGGTGTAACTGCAGTTGCCAAACGTGGTGGTGTAGTAAGTTACGTAGATGCTTCACGCATCGTAGTTAAAGTTAATGAAGATGAAATGCATGCTGGTGAAGCAGGTATTGATATCTACAACTTAACTAAATACACCCGTTCTAACCAAAATACTTGTATCAACCAACGTCCAGTGTGTCGTATGGGTGAACCAGTAACACGTGGTGACGTATTAGCTGATGGTCCTTCAACCGATATGGGTGAATTGGCTCTTGGTCAAAACATGCGTATTGCTTTCATGCCTTGGAATGGTTACAACTTTGAAGATTCAATGTTGTTATCTGAGCGCGTGGCGATTGAAGATCGTTTCACTACGATTCATATTCAAGAACTAAGCTGTATTGCTCGTGATACTAAACTTGGTAGCGAAGAAATTACTTCTGATATTCCAAACGTAGGCGAGTCGGCATTATCAAAACTTGATGAAGCGGGTGTTGTTTACATTGGTGCTGAAGTTAACGGTGGCGATATCTTAGTGGGTAAAGTTACTCCTAAAGGTGAAACACAGTTAACGCCAGAAGAAAAACTATTACGTGCTATTTTTGGTGAAAAAGCAGCTGACGTTAAAGACAGCTCTTTACGTGTACCAAACTCAGTATCAGGTACTATCATCGACGTGCAAATCTTCACCCGTGACGGTGTAGAAAAAGATAAACGTGCCGTTGAAATTGAAGAATTACAGCTTAAAGAAGTTAAGAAAGATTTAGGCGATGAATTCAGCATTTTAGAAGATGGTATTTACGCACGTGCTAAGAAATTATTGTTATCTGCAGGCTTAAATGAAGCTGACTTAAACGGCATGTCTCGTGCTAGCTGGTTAGTTCAAAACTTAAGTGATGAAGGTCAACAATCCGAGCTAGAGCAAATTGCTGAGCAATACGACAACATTAAAGCAGACTTCGATAAGAAGTTTGAAATTAAGCGTCGTAAGATCACTCAAGGTGATGACTTAGCTCCAGGCGTATTAAAAATTGTTAAGGTTTACTTAGCCGTTAAACGTCGCATCCAGCCAGGTGATAAAATGGCCGGTCGTCATGGTAACAAAGGTGTTATTTCAAACGTTGTTCCTGTGGAAGATATGCCTTATGACCAATTTGGTGTGCCGGTAGACGTGGTACTTAACCCGTTGGGTGTACCGTCGCGTATGAACATCGGTCAGATCCTAGAAACTCATTTAGGTATGGCTGCTCGTGGTGTCGGTGAAAAAATCAACCGTATGTTACAAGCGCAACAAGAAATTCACAAATTACGTAACTTCTTACAAGATGTTTATAACGTAGGTGAATCTCGTCAAGAAGTTGATATTGCCAGCTTCTCTGATGATGAAGTAATGCGTCTTGCAGGTAACTTACGTGCCGGTTTACCAATTGCAACGCCAGCATTTGACGGTGCAGCTGAGAAAGAAATTAAAGAGCTATTCAAATTAGCAGATATGCCTGAAAGCGGTCAGTTTACTTTAACTGACGGTCGTACTGGTCGCGAATTTGAACGCCCTGTAACGGTAGGTTACATGTACATGTTGAAACTAAACCATTTAGTTGATGACAAAATGCATGCACGTTCTACTGGTTCTTATAGCTTAGTAACGCAACAACCTCTTGGTGGTAAAGCACAATTTGGTGGTCAGCGTTTTGGTGAGATGGAAGTATGGGCATTAGAAGCATACGGTGCTGCTTATACCCTACAAGAAATGCTTACTGTTAAGTCGGATGATGTTAACGGTCGTACTAAGATGTATAAAAACTTGGTTGACGGTGATCATCGTATGGAACCAGGTATCCCAGAGTCGTTTAACGTATTGTTAAAAGAAATTCGTTCGTTAGGTATTAACATCGAATTAGACCAGGATTAACCTGCTGACTTTATATAGAGAGTCATTACATGGAGAGAACAGAATATTCTGCTCTCTCCTGTGTTTAACTCCGACAGGAGAATAGTGTGAAAGATTTACTTAAGTTTCTTAAGCAACAAAATCAAACAGAAGAGTTCGATGGTATTCGCATCGGGCTAGCCTCACCAGACATGATTCGTTCATGGTCATTTGGTGAAGTAAAGAAACCTGAAACAATCAACTACCGTACGTTCAAACCAGAACGTGATGGTTTGTTTTGCGCGCGTATTTTTGGACCAGTAAAAGATTACGAATGTCTTTGTGGTAAATATAAGCGTTTAAAACATCGTGGTGTTATTTGTGAAAAATGTGGCGTTGAAGTTACATTAACAAAAGTTCGTCGTGACCGTATGGGCCACATCGAATTAGCCAGCCCAGTGGCTCATATTTGGTTCTTAAAATCATTACCTTCGCGTATTGGTTTATTACTAGATATGACCCTACGTGATATCGAACGTGTTTTATATTTCGAATCATATGTTGTAACTGAGCCAGGTTTAACCACTTTAGAAAAAAGCCAAATTCTAACCGAAGAAGAATATCTTGACGCGTTAGAAGAGCATGGCGACGAGTTTGATGCGAAAATGGGTGCCGAAGCGGTACTAGCTTTATTGCAACAAATCGATCTTGACGGCGAAGTAGCGCAAATGCGTGAAGAATTACCAGAAATTGGTAGTGAAACTAAGCGCAAGAAAATTACTAAACGTTTAAAACTTATGGAAGCGTTCGCTCAATCTGGTAACAAGCCAGAGTGGATGATCATGTCTGTATTACCAATTTTACCACCGGATTTACGTCCGTTAGTACCATTGGACGGTGGTCGTTTTGCGACTTCTGATTTGAACGATTTATATCGTCGTGTTATTAACCGTAACAACCGTTTGAAACGTCTTCTAGACTTAGTAGCACCAGACATTATCGTACGTAACGAAAAGCGTATGTTACAAGAGTCTGTTGATGCGTTATTAGATAATGGTCGTCGTGGTCGTGCTATTACCGGTTCTAACAAACGTCCGCTTAAATCACTTGCCGATATGATCAAAGGTAAGCAAGGTCGTTTCCGTCAGAACTTACTAGGTAAGCGTGTTGATTATTCTGGTCGTTCAGTAATCACCGTTGGTCCAACATTGCGTTTACACCAATGTGGTCTACCTAAAAAGATGGCACTTGAGCTATTCAAACCATTTATCTACGGTAAATTAGAAGCTCGTGGTTTAGCGACTACAATTAAAGCAGCTAAAAAATTAGTAGAACGTGAAGGCGCAGAAGTTTGGGATGTACTTGATGAAGTAATCCGTGAACATCCGGTTATGCTTAACCGTGCACCAACACTACATAGACTTGGTATCCAAGCTTTTGAACCGGTTCTTATTGAAGGTAAAGCAATTCATCTTCATCCTTTAGTTTGTGCGGCATACAATGCCGATTTCGATGGTGACCAAATGGCGGTACACGTACCGTTGACTATCGAAGCACAAATGGAAGCACGTACGTTGATGATGTCAACGAATAACGTACTATCACCAGCTAACGGCGAACCAATTATCGTACCATCACAAGATGTTGTATTAGGTCTTTACTACTTAACGCGTGATCGTGTTAACGGTTTAGGCGAAGGTATGGTATTTGCTGACACCAAAGAAGCTGAAAAAGCGTACCGCACAGGTGCTGCTGAACTTCATGCTCGCGTTAAAATTCGTATTACTGAACATATTCGTAATAAAGAAGGCGTATTGGAGTCAAAAGTTACTTTACGTGATACTACCGTTGGTCGTGCAATTTTATGGCAGGTTTGTCCTAAAGGTTTACCTTATGATCTAATTGATCAGCCACTAGGTAAAAAGCCAATTTCAAAACTTATTAACCACGCTTATCGTAACCTTGGATTAAAAGATACTGTTATCTTTGCTGATCACATTATGTATACCGGCTTCCATTACGCAATGATTGCGGGTGCGTCAGTTGGTATCGACGATATGGTTATTCCAGATGCGAAATACACTATCATCGAAAGTGCTGAAGAAGAAGTTGCTGAAATTCAAGAGCAGTTCGAGCAAGGTCTTGTAACTGCTGGTGAGAAATACAACAAAGTTATTGATATTTGGTCATCTGCGAATGAAAAAGTATCAAAAGCGATGATGGACAACTTATCAAAAGAAACCATTATTAATCGTGATGGTGAGCCAGAAGAGCAAGACTCTTTCAACTCAATCTTTATGATGGCTGACTCGGGTGCTCGTGGTAGTGCTGCTCAGATTCGTCAGCTAGCTGGTATGCGTGGCTTGATGGCTAAACCAGATGGTTCAATCATCGAAACGCCAATTACCGCTAACTTCCGTGAAGGTTTGAACGTACTTCAGTACTTCATTTCAACTCATGGTGCGCGTAAAGGTTTGGCCGATACGGCACTTAAAACAGCTAACTCGGGTTACTTAACTCGTCGTCTAGTTGACGTTGCACAAGATTTGGTTGTTACAGAGCATGATTGTGGCACAGAAGACGGTCTACTAATGACACCATTGATTGAAGGTGGTGATGTTGTTGAGCCACTTAGAGAACGTGTGCTAGGTCGTGTTGTTTGTGAAGATGTTGTTAAGCCAGGTACTGATGAAGTATTACTTACTCGTAACACTTTAATTGACGAAGCTTTATGTGATTTCATTGAAGAAAATTCAATTGATCAAATGAAAGTTCGTTCAATCATCACTTGTGAAACTGATTTTGGTATTTGTGCACACTGTTACGGCCGTGATTTAGCACGTGGTCATATGATCAACCAAGGTGAAGCCATTGGTGTTGTAGCTGCTCAGTCAATCGGTGAGCCAGGTACACAGCTTACCATGCGTACGTTCCATATCGGTGGTGCGGCATCAAGAGCATCTGCTGAAAACAACGTACAAGTTAAAAACACGGGTACCTTGAAATTACAAAACGCTAAGTTTGTAACTAACTCAGATGATCACTTAGTGATTACTTCACGTTCATCAGAGCTAACTGTTATTGACGAACTAGGTCGTGAGAAAGAGCGTTATAAAGTGCCTTACGGTACTATTCTTTCTAAGAAAGATGGCGAAGAAATCAATGCTGGTGAAATCATTGCTAATTGGGACCCGCATACGCATCCAATTATCACTGAAGTGGCTGGTAAAGTTCAATTCGTTGAATTGATCGATGGTATTACCATGGTTCGTCAAACTGATGAACTTACAGGTTTATCAAGCATCGTTGTTACTGATGCTGGTCAACGTAACTCTGCGGGTAAAGAAATGCGCCCAATGGTTAAATTAGTTGATGCTAAAGGCAATGACGTGATGATCGCTGGTACTGAAATTCCTGCACAATACTTCTTACCAGGTAACGCAATTGTTAACCTAGAAGATGGTGCAGACGTAAATATCGGTGACGCATTAGCACGTATTCCGCAAGAGTCTTCGAAAACTCGTGATATTACCGGTGGTTTACCACGTGTTGCTGATTTATTTGAAGCACGTAAGCCTAAGCTTCCAGCTATACTAGCTGAGAAGACAGGTATCATCGGCTTCGGTAAAGAAACTAAAGGTAAAATTCGTTTATTAATCACTCAGCCAAGTGGTGAAGTATACGAAGAGATGATCCCTAAGATACGTCAATTAAACGTGTTTGAAGGTGAATCTGTACTTAAAGGTGAAGTTATTGCCGATGGTCCTGAGTCTCCACATGACATTCTTCGTTTACGTGGCGTAGCACCAGTTGCTAACTACATTGTTAACGAAGTACAAGAAGTTTACCGCTTACAGGGTGTTAAGATTAACGATAAGCACATCGAAGTTATCGTTCGTCAAATGATCCGTAAATGTGAAATTCTTGATGCCGGTGATTCTGAATTCCTTAAAGGTGAGATTATCGAGGTAGCACGTGTAAACATCGCTAACCGTGAACTTGAAGCCGCAGGGAAGAAACCAGCTGAACTTGAAATGTTGATGATGGGTATTACTAAAGCCTCATTAGCAACTGAATCATTTATCTCAGCTGCATCGTTCCAAGAAACCACGCGTGTACTTACTGAAGCTGCTGTTGCAGGTAAGAAAGACAGCTTACGTGGCTTGAAGGAAAACGTTATTGTTGGTCGCTTAATTCCGGCAGGTACCGGTTATTCGTATCATCAAGAACGTGCTCGTAAGAAACTTGCTGCAGCAACAGAGAAAGAAACTACAGTTTCAGCTGTTGACGCAGAAAAAGCATTAACAGACGCATTAAATGCTGATTTAATGTCTGGTGCTGACGAGTAATACAAAAAAGATCTAAGCTAACGGGCTGTCAGACTTGACAGCTCAATGCTTGACCAGTAGAATTCCGCGACCCTATATTCCGTGCCTATTGTGCATGGAGTCTAAGGTCGCGGATTTTCACGTTTATAAGGGTGTAAATTTCTCATTGATTGGAATTTACACAAGTTTAACTAATCGGGAGCTATTTAATGGCAACTATTAACCAATTAGTACGTAAACCACGTGTAAGACAAGTAACTAAAAGTAACGTTCCAGCGTTACAAGCTTGTCCACAACGTCGTGGCGTATGTACTCGTGTGTATACAACTACACCAAAAAAACCTAACTCAGCACTTCGTAAAGTTGCTCGTGTTCGTTTAACTAACGGCTTCGAAGTAACTTCATACATCGGTGGTGAAGGTCACAACTTACAAGAGCATAGCGTAATTTTAATTCGCGGTGGTCGTGTAAAAGATTTACCAGGTGTGCGTTATCACACCGTTCGTGGTGCACTAGATTGTTCTGGTGTAAGCGACAGAAGACAAGGCCGTTCTAAGTACGGTGCTAAACGACCTAAATCTTAACGGTTTCCGTAAAGTAAGGCCAAATTAACAAATTTAACATTTTGGGTTATTCCTGAATACAACGGAGAATTGAGATGCCAAGAAGACGCGTCGTAGGGCAACGAAAAATATTGCCAGATCCTAAGTTCCATAACGAACTTTTAGCAAAATTCATCAACATCCTTATGGTTGATGGTAAGAAATCTACTGCAGAAAAAATTGTTTACGGTGCATTAGACATTTTAACTGAAAAAAACACTGAGAAAACTCACCTTGAGTTATTCGAAGAAGCGTTAGATAACATCCGCCCACAAGTGGAAGTTAAATCTCGCCGTGTTGGTGGTTCAACCTACCAAGTACCAGTTGAAGTACGTCCAGTGCGTCGTAATGCACTAGCCATGCGTTGGTTAGTTGAAGCAGCTCGTAAACGTGGTGAAAAATCAATGGCTCAGCGCCTAGCTAACGAAATGTTAGATGCGTCTGACAGCAAAGGTTCAGCGGTTAAGAAACGTGAAGACGTTCACCGTATGGCTGAAGCTAACAAAGCGTTTGCTCACTACCGCTGGTAGGAAAGTAAGCGCAGTGGCGACTATTTGTATTAAGCAATTAACACAGATGGTCGTTACGTGTTTTTATTATCTGAGGAATAACTCCTTAGAAAGAGGATGTAATTGTGGCTCGTACAACCCCTATTGAGCGTTACCGAAATATTGGTATTTGTGCTCATGTCGATGCCGGTAAAACGACAACAACAGAAAGGGTACTTTTCTATACTGGTCTTTCTCATAAGATCGGTGAAGTTCATGATGGCGCTGCTACTATGGACTGGATGGAACAAGAGCAGGAGCGTGGTATAACTATCACATCTGCTGCAACTACTTGTTTCTGGAAAGGAATGGACGCGCAATTTGAAGACCATCGTATTAATATCATTGACACCCCCGGTCACGTAGACTTTACTATTGAAGTAGAGCGTTCATTACGTGTTCTAGACGGTGCAGTATTAGTATTATGTGCTTCTTCTGGTGTTCAACCGCAAACTGAAACGGTATGGCGTCAAATGGAAAAATATTCCGTTCCGCGTATGGTTTTTGTCAATAAAATGGACCGCACTGGTGCGGACTTTTTATCGGTTGTTGAGCAACTAGGTTCTCGATTAGGCGCTAATGCCGTACCAATTCATTTAGCAATTGGTGCTGAAGAAGATTTTTCTGGTGTAGTTGATTTAATTAAGATGAAGGCCATTAACTGGAACGAAAGTGACCAGGGTATGACTTTTACTTATGAAGAAATTCCAGCAGATATGCAAGAACTTGCCGAAGAATGGCATGAAACTCTTGTTTCTGAAGCAGCTGAAGCCTCTGAAGAATTAATGGATAAGTACCTTGAAGAAGGTGACTTAACCGAAGCAGAAATTAAATCTGCATTACGTACTCGTACGCTGAACAATGAAATAATCCTTTGTTCATGTGGCTCTGCCTTTAAGAACAAAGGTGTACAAGCTGTACTTGATGCTGTTGTTGAATACCTACCGTCGCCGATAGAAGTTGAAGCGATAAAAGGTATTAAAAATGACAAAGACGAAACTGAGGATAGCCGTGAGGCCGATGATAATGCACCTTTTGCTGCATTAGCATTTAAAATTGCGACTGACCCTTTTGTCGGTACCCTGACGTTCTTTCGGGTTTATTCAGGTGTCGTAAAAACTGGTGACAGTGTTTATAACGCCATTAAACAGAAAAAAGAACGTTTTGGTCGTATCGTGCAAATGCATGCAAATGATCGTCAGGAAATAAAAGAAGTACGCGCAGGTGATATTGCCGCCGCTGTTGGTCTTAAGGACGTAACAACGGGGGATACCCTATGTGATGCTAACCATGTTATCACGCTAGAGCGTATGGAATTTCCTGAACCGGTTATTTCCGTAGCAGTTGAGCCAAAAACCTTAGCCGCCCAAGAAAAAATGGGAATTGCTTTAGGTAAGTTGGCTGCAGAAGACCCTTCATTTAGAGTTGCCTCTGATGAAGAAACCGGTCAAACCATCATCTCAGGTATGGGGGAATTACACCTCGATATCTTAGTTGAGCGAATGAAACGCGAATTTAGCGTTGACTGTAACGTTGGTAAGCCTCAAGTGGCCTATCGCGAAACCATTCGTTCTACTGTTGAAGTTGAAGGTAAATTTGTTCGTCAATCAGGTGGTCGTGGTCAATATGGTCATGTTTGGTTGAGATTGGAACCTTTACCAGAAGGTGAAGGCTTCGAATTTGTTAACGAAATTGTTGGTGGTAGTGTTCCAAAAGAATATATCCCAGCAGTTGAAAAGGGTTGTGCTGAGCAAATGGAAAGTGGCGTTTTAGCTGGTTATCCATTGCTTGATATTAAAGTTACCCTTTTTGATGGTTCATTCCATGACGTTGACTCAAACGAAATGGCGTTTAAAGTCGCTGCATCAATGGGTTTTAGAGAAGGTACGTTAAAAGCGTCACCGGTGATCTTAGAACCTATGATGAAAGTTGAAGTTATTACGCCTGAAGCAAACATGGGTGATGTCGTTGGCGATTTAAACCGTCGTCGCGGGATGATCGATGGCATGGACGAAGGTCCAGCTGGTTCGAAGGTAGTGAATGCAATTGTGCCGCTATCGGAAATGTTTGGTTACGCTACTGATTTACGTAGTGCAACTCAAGGTCGTGCATCTTATTCAATGGAATTTCATAAATACAATGAAGCTCCTAAAAATGTATCAGACCAAATAACTGAATCTTAGTAAGGCTTTTTGAAAGTCTGGCTCGGTCTTTTGGCCGGGCTTTTATTAAACTTTAAGGTAATTAAAAAATGGCTAAAGAAAAATTTGAACGTAATAAACCGCACGTTAACGTTGGTACTATTGGACACGTTGACCACGGTAAAACAACTTTAACAGCTGCTATCTCTGCAGTTTTAACTAAAGTTCACGGTGGTGAAGTTAAAGATTTCGCACAAATCGATAATGCTCCTGAAGAGCGTGAGCGTGGTATTACTATCAATACTTCTCACATCGAATATGATACTGAAACTCGTCACTACGCACACGTAGATTGCCCAGGCCATGCTGATTACATCAAAAACATGATCACTGGTGCTGCTCAAATGGACGGCGCGATCTTAGTTGTTGCTGCTACTGATGGCCCTATGCCACAAACTCGTGAGCACATCTTACTTTCTCGTCAAGTAGGTGTTCCTTTCATCATCGTATTCATGAA
>CANMXU010000037.1 GCA_947501935.1 uncultured Alteromonadaceae bacterium | reverse complement strand
ACGACTTGGCTATAAAACACCAGAGGAATGCTTTTATGGGTAATTATTTTTGTTGCACTTCAAAGTTGATACTAAGTTTTTGTTAACCAGTTATGAGTAGATATAATGTTACAAGTAGTACACAGTAAACAAATAAATGAATAGAAAATTATTATAAAACCAAACGCAAACGGTGCATTATTTAGATTGATTTTCATAAAAAGTATTAGCTCACTTTCCAAAGCAGAACCGCCTCTCGGCTGAATAAAAAGGGCATAGTTTTTATAAATTGCATTATAAAGTTGCCAAGTAGAGAACGATAAAAATAGGCTGCTTAACAAAAAACCGAAAGCAGATAGCTTAGCTGATTCAATAAACTCCCCTTTCCTAGTAAACGTACTCACATATGGAGAGTGTATATAGCTACTATTTTTCCTAGGCCTACTCTTTTTTTTACGATTCTTCTTCATGATTGCCTAAAAACATAACGCCTCGTTAAGAGGCAAATAATATGTTGGCTAAAATAAGCGACGCAGGAGCAAAAGCCAACTGTTATTTGTCCTGCTTTAACGACTTGTTAGAGTTACGCTGCTTGAATAAGAACTTTATAGCATCATGAATAAACAACTTAATCCATACAAGTTTTATAAAAAATAAGGCAACGACAAAAGAAAGCACCATAACTCCAGTTTTTTCTTCAAATGTACAAGCCTCAAAAATGTAAATAGACTTACAGTCTCCGGTTTTATCCGGGAAAAAATACAAACCTAGTGACAACAAAATAACTATTTTGAAGCACTTTTTATATATAGAATTTTTAACAGACTGTTTCAGCCTTACTCGAAATTCCACATGTAACTCTAACGCCTCGTTAAGAGGCAAATAATATGTTGGCTAAAATAAGCGACGCAGGAGCAGAAGCCAACTGTTATTTGTCCTGCTTTAACGACTTGTTAGCAGTACAATGATTACTCATATAATGTTTCTAACGTGTCCAAGAATATTATTGAATTTATCTTCCATTCATTCTTCGGCTTGTAGAAATCAAGTTGCCAATAAATAGAATGGTTCTCAAATTTATGAAGATAGTAATATCGTAAAAATGATTTACCAATTCGTTTTTCTTTTACAAACTCTTTTTCGATAGCTTGTCCAAATCTTTGATCGACAATAGGCCATTGTTGGATAATTTGATTACCTAACCCATCTATTTCAACTTCGGGAAGTGGCCAATATTCTTTTGCTGAATTTAAGCCTTCTGTAAATTTTTTCGCTATGAATTGATCCATTAATTTATCGGAAAATTCTCTAACTTGTTTCTCTGATTCTAGTCCTTTAGCAAAAGATATTGATGTGAATGCCATCATTATCATTAATATAATACTTTTCATATTATCTCCATAGTTGAATTGAATGTACTGCTAACGCCTCATTAAGAGGCTAAAAATAGTTGGTTAAAATAAGCGACGAAGGAGCAACAACCAACTGTTTTTTGTCCTGCTTTAATGACTTGTTATATTGCAAGTACGCTAATCTAATTTGGTTTTATCTCTTGATTTTTGCATAAAACATGACAGCCACCAACGACTACTTTCTCAGTTGGTTTAAAGCAAATTTTGATAGCAAAGTCAGATTTAATAGTAAAGCTATGCGAATCTGGGTTCCAAAGCCTAAATTGGTACTTATTTACACCATTAACCTTAGCAACAATAAACACAAAACCAAATAAGTTTGCGTTAGCTGAGACTATTAACCCCTGTTTAGAGTAATTCCATGAATTCTTGATGCGAAATAACCAACCAATACAAATACACGAAAAAACAAAAATAAGATCATTTACATACTTAGGGAAGTAATCAAGTTGATTAGCTTCATACAACATCTTTGAAAGTACAAAAACTAACGCTATTAATATAACCATTCTTAATAGACGAATGGAGAAGTTACTTTCATTTGGTGGATAGAACTCCATGCTTACCTTTTGCAATATAACGCCCTAATAATGGGCAAATATCAGTTGGTTAAAATAAGCGACGAAGGAGCAAAAACCAACAGTTATTTGTCCTGATTTATTTGCTTGTTAGGTTGATTAGAGTGCAGTGTAACGGCTTTTAAAACTGCACCATTAATTTCCCATAAAAGATATATGTAAAAACACAAACCGAAAATAGGAAATACAACCCATGGTGTCCAATCTGGAAGCGATAAAGCTACCTCAATTTCTGCCACATAAAATGAACAAATAAAAAGTAATGCTATAACAAAGTAAAACCGCAAACTGACCCATTTGTTATGAAGCTTAACAGCATCAGAAACAAACTCATTTTTCTGTTTTTTATTTAACCCATCTAATTCAGGGTAATTACCAGTTTTGAAATACATCGAACCTGAAACCTAACGCTTATTATGGAGACTTCTCAGTAATGTCCGCCCCATAGCTTTTATTTAATTCTGATTAATATCCCATAATTTCAAAGCATTAGAAAGCACATGTTTTTAATTTTTGTCAGGGTTTGGATATAACTAAGACTTCTCAGTAATATCCAACATAGAATTCAATACTATTACCTATGAAATCAACAAATTAGAATAATATGTGGGTGTTTTTGGGTTATTACTAAGACTCCTCAGTAATACGACACGAATAATTCATTAGAAAATATAAAGCAAAAAATATTAGGCTAATGTCAGGAATGCGCACAAAGCACCCCTAATTTGTTTGTAGTCCCCTCATAGTTATTACCTAAAAAACACCTTATGGACAAACGTTGGTAGTTATGGGCAAACTTAATTGTCACTACACATAATTCGATTATATAAAAGTACAGCATTAAAAAAACTCAGCCGCGCTTTTAAAAGTGCGGCGTTAGCTGCTTCAATTAAACTTGTACCTAATCTTGCACAAGTTATCCTTTTTAGTTAGACTTGTCTTCTTTACTGTACAACTAAAGGTAAGCACTATGAGAATTGTATCTTTTACTGAAGCAAGAAACGGACTTAAATCTGTACTTGATCATGTTGTAAATGACGCTGATTATACCGTAATTACACGTAGAGATTCTGAAGATGCTGTTGTTATGTCTTTGGATCACTACAACAGCTTGATGGAAACTGTGCATTTATTAAAGTCTCCTGCTAACGCAGCTCATTTAAGTCGTTCTATTGAACAATTTAAATCAGCTCAAGTGATTGAGCGAGAGATATTAAATGACTAGGTTGTTAGCGTGGACAGATGATGCATGGTCCGATTATGTGTACTGGCAGGGGCAAGATAAAAAAACACTTAAAAGAATCAATAAATTAATTACAGACACAAAGCGCTCTCCATTTGAGGGAATTGGTAAACCTGAGCCTTTAAAAGAAAATTTATCAGGTTTTTGGTCTAGGCGTATAGATGAATCAAATCGTTTAGTATATGCAGTTAGTGACAGCCATATTACCGTTATATCCTGCCGCTACCATTATTGAATATATCCAGCAGCTAACAAGCAATTAAACAGGGGGTTGGGTGCAAAGTCAACTCATGCATTCGAGGCAATAATGGATACATATAATCCCAATAAACCAGTAGATTCCGAAAACTGGTTAGCACTAGATGAAGCTATACGAATTGAATTGGTTCATGATTTCCATTCAGGATTAGATCTTGAAATGACCGAAGATGCTTTGCGAATACATTCATCAATCCATGTGATAGTTGAGAATCAATTAGCAATGGGAGTTGATTTAATACCTGAAACTATTGCAAAACTTATAAGGCAAGGCTTGAATCGGCATGAAACAATTCATGCTATTGGTGCAATAATATCAGAAGATATTTTTGATGTTATGAAGGGGAATATAGAAGGATTTTCGCCCAAGAAATACAGAAGAAAACTTGAAAAACTCACAGCAAAAAGATGGCTAAAAGGGCAATATTAAAATTTGCACTTAGTATCAACTTTGAAGTGCGATAAATAGTTACCTTTCTATGGCGCTTAGGGTGCGTTAGCGCCATAGACTTAATACTCTAAATTCGTTTGAAACTTGAATGATTTTAATGTCTACTTTGGGGATTTAAGATCTAATTCAGTGCAAAAATTTTTGGCACAATCTCAATTGTGAATGGATGTGAGTTTTTATATAAAAACGACAACTTTAGGATCCCTGATCTGTCGTTTTTAACTCAAAAGCTAATTTCCGCTTTTGGCTATCAGTTGACCTAAAGAAGTGCCAATAGCTTACGTCAGGAATGCGCACAAAGCGCCCCTAATTTGACTGTTGTACCCCCATCGATATTGCCTAGGAAACACGCGATAAAGCCTTTCTATTCTTAACTACCCTTACCCAGCCCTAACGCTGTTACACTTTTGTACAATTTAACCTTTGCTTTTTTGCTGTTTAAAAATGCACCATGAATTGACCTTAGCTTTTGATATATCGAGTTTTTAAATTTAATAAAATAAGTTTTGTCACTATAAAAGGAGTAATTTTCAGTTTAATTTAATGAGGTGTAAAACCAGCTAGGTCCACTCTGTAGTTAATATCATAAAAGGAAAGATATAATGAGTAACAAGATCAAGCCCAGTCTAAAAACAAAAATATTGCTGCCATTAGTGCTCACTTTAAGTACAGTTGGTATCACCAATAAGGCTATCGCACAAAGCTGTTCTTTATCGACAGATCCCAATTTACCAAGCATCATTTTTCAGGATAATTTTGAAAGTAGAAGCTATCAAACCGGGAATTGGCTATTAAGCGGCAATGGTGAAGTGGCCAGTGCCGATCAGTATGACGGTGATTATAGCGCAAGAGTAAAACGCGGCGGCAGCTTAACAAAAACCATCAGCACAGTTGGCTACAACCAACTTCACTTAGAATATGCTCGAACCACCAAAAACTTATCCGGTGATGAGCGCCTTAACGTGGAGTGGTCAACTGATAACAAGATTTGGTATTTACTTGAAACTACGCAGTCACAAAACTGGCAAGTTAAGCAGTTTTCCCTGCCAGAAGCCGCACTTAACCAAAACAACTTCAGTTTTCGCTTTAACGTAATATCTAACCGTAATACTGAAAAAACCTTTATAGATGGTGTTACTGTAACCGCGAGCGCTCAGGCAATAATTCCTGCCATGATACAGCTTGATGACGACGAAAATATGCATATGATGACGCCAGAAAAAATGGCGGAACATAACAGTGCTATGGCATTAGTAGCCTATGATAAGGTCAGTAATTACAGTATCAGCAGCGGTAACTGGCAAGACCCTTGTGTTTGGAGTAATGGCCTTCCTACCGATGGTGACCGGGTGTTAATTAGCGCTAATCACCAAATAAATGTTGATGGTATTATCAACAATAATTTAATCAGCGTGCGAGTAGACGGCACCCTAACTTTTGCTACTGATAACCAAAGTGAATTATCTGTTGATACTTTATTGGTTCATAGCCAAGGTCGCTTAGAAATGGGCACGGTGCAAAATCCTGTAACTGCTAGTAATACCGCGACATTAATAATTAATGATTATTTACAGCAAGGCATTAATAGTACTGATGAGAACTCGCTTGATTATGACCCTTACAAACTCGGCCAAGGGCTAATTGCTCACGGCAGTGTTGCCATTCATGGCAGTACTAAAACCAATTTTGCTGTTTTTTCTGGCGCGGCGGCTGGTGAGCAAACCTTAACATTAGATACCTTGCCACAAAACTGGCAAGTGGGCGATGAACTAATTATTGCCGGCACTAACAGTGATGCAAGCGGTGCCGAAGAAGTGGTTATTAGCGCGCTTAATCGCAATACTGCGGAAATTACCCTAAACCAAGCACTGCAACATGACCATTTACCGCCAGCACACAATAAAAGTGGTTTAGATCTGAAAGTACACGTTGCTAATGTAAGCCGTAATGTGGTGATTAAAACCCCTGAACAAAATCGTAATACTACCGCTTTTAATGGTCAGGAATATATTGGCCGTGGCCATGTAATGTTTATGCATAATAACGATGTTGATGTTCGTTATGCTGGTTTTTACCATTTAGGTAGAACTAATAAATTGGCTGATATGAATGTTGGTGGGGTAAATGTAGCTAATCCTATAGCCCGTTATCCGTTACATTTTCATCGTGCTGGCAGCGCCGAAAAGCTAGCGGCTGTTCATGGCAATGTCGTAATAAGCTCGCCGGGATTTGGTTATGTTAATCATTCCAGTGCCGTAGCTATGACCAACAATGTCGCTTTTAATATTAATGGTGCTGCGTTTGTTGCAGAAGCAGGTGATGAAGTAGGTAGTTTCATCGGTAACCTTGCCATTCAAACCCATGGCAATGGCAGTCAAAATGCGAGTAGTACTAATACTTCAGGTGGTTTAGCTAATGCGCTGCGTTTTGGCTCTGCCGGTGACGGTTATTGGTTTGAGTCACTAACCTTAGATGTAAGAGATAACATAGCCGCAGGCTTTACCGGCTCGGGGTTTCATTATTGGCCTGAACAAATTGACTTAGTCACCAGCGATTCAACCGTACCTAAGCAATTCTCTGCTGAGCCTGAGCTAATAACCGGCGAGCAAGCATCAATTTTTGACTCGATCCGCTTTAAAAATAATACGGCTTATGGCGGAGCTTATGGTTTGCAATTTGGCCGTTTGCTTGATGGTAAATCAACTGAATTTAATCTGGTCGATAGTTTCCTTACTTACGCTGTTAATTATGGTATTAACCGTAAATATTCACATGCTGTTTATGTACGAGATCTGGTTGCCATTGGTGCAAACAATAGCGGAAAAGGTGTAACTGGCAATAATAATTCATCTTCTTTTGACTTACACAATGCTCATATTGAAGGTTTTAAATGGGGTGTTACTTTTTCTGAACGCCAGCAACATACTGGTGTTTTTGGTGGTTACTTTGATAATAACTTCAACATTCAAATAAACATTAATGCCGAGCGCCCGCAAAATGTCACTATCGCTGGCAATGTGCAATTTGCTCCCGGTGCAATAGCTAACTTTTACGGCTACGATTTAACCCCCGGACAAATTGATAGTAACTCAGTGTTTGTAGTTGAGCTTGATTCTATGGACGGCCCCTATCAGCTGTATTTACCAGGGCATGCACCGGCGAGTACAAAAAATATGGCGGGCTTTAGTAATTTAGAGTTGGCAAAACTGGCGAGTAACCCAATTGAACCTCCACTTATTAGGGCCGATAATATTGCCAACATTGAAGTTTCAGCAACCACCTCAGCACAAACAATCGACCTTGCTGGAGTATTTTTAGATGGTTTACACCGTGAGATTAGTTATCGCATCGTCAGCAATAGTCACCCTGAATTGGTGGCAACAGAAATTATTGACGATCAGCTTAAGCTGTCATTTTTTGGTGCAAGTGCAGGTGAGTCGATAATTCAAATAGAGGCTAAAAACAGCGCTAATGACAAACGAAAGGATGCTTTTAAAGTAACGTTAAAGCCTTAAGCTTCATCACAAAAATAGCTCGCTCAAAGTGAGTTTCATTAAAAAGGGACACTACCATCTTCATTAGGCGATGTCCCTTTCTTTTCATATATACGAACTTGAGTTGGTTAAGACTTAAGCCGTGCAAGTTCAGTATCAATTTGCTGAATGAGTGCTTGAGAATCAGCGCTCATATCTTGTAAATCGTTACCTAGTTTGGCTAAGTCGATACTGCTGTCGGTCACGGCAACCACTTGGCTATTTATTTCCTCGCTGGCTGCGCTTTGCTGTTTTGAAGCCAGTGAAACTTGGTCAACATTTTCGCTGATCGCTTGTAAACCTTCTAGCCCCACTGATAACTTTTCAAAGTTCTCATTCGCTTTAGTTACCGTTAAACCGACAGAGTCTTTAATGGTTGCCAAGGTGCTTACTGCAGCATTAACATCATTCTGTAAGTTATTAATTAATTGGCTAATTTCTTGAGTAGAGGTTTGCGTACGACTCGCCAAGGTTCGCACTTCATCAGCCACCACAGCAAAGCCACGGCCCTGCTCTCCTGCACGCGCAGCTTCAATTGCCGCATTTAATGCTAATAAATTTGTTTGCTCTGCTATTGCTTGAATAGTGGCGATAATACTGGTGATGTTTTGACTGCCTGCAGCTACATTAGAAATTTGTTCGGTAGTATCTTCCATCGCTTTAGATAGGTTTTCTACTTCATTTACCGTTTCTTGTAATGACTGCTCGGTAGCAACCAACACCGTATTGGCTTGCTCGGCATTATCAACCGCATTATTGGCTAAATCAGACACTTCTGTTGCTGTTGTCGACATCTGATGAATAGCCGCAGAAATACCCGCTAAATTACTTTGTTGTTTGTCGGTATCTGTTCGTACTTGGGTGGCGGTATGATCAAGCATAGAAAGTTGATTAACCAGTTGGCCTGATAAACCTTTAGAGTTGCTGATCATATCAGCAAGCTTAGCCATAAAAGCATTAAAACCTGAAGCTAATAAAATCAATTCTTTGTGATTATCAATTTCAACTGTTTGAGTAAGGTCACCTTCATGCGAGGCTAAGTTTTGAATGCTATTTGATACTTTTTCGATAGGCGCTGAAATCGAGCGCGATAACCACACCGAAAATACAATCGCAGCAACTAAAAAGGCTAATGAATATAAAGTTAAACTTGTTATCGCACCATTATAGCTAGTATCTGAAGCTGCTTTCATTTTAATAACAGGTGCTAAGGCAACATCTTTTGGCACTGAAACAATTAAAGTCCAGGCAACGTTCGCAGCTTTTATCGGGATGTTAATTTTCACATGCCATTGGTCGTCTGCCAGCTTTACATTTTCATCACTGTTAATGATGTTTTGTAATTGCGCTTCGGCCTTATCAACATTTTCACCAATTAATTTTTCATACTTAGTTGAAGCCACAATCAATTTTTTTTGGCTAACTAAGGTCAGTGATGATTGTCCTTTAAATAAGGCATTGGCTTGCTCAGCCAACCAGGTTTGTACTACCGGTAAATTAATGTCGACACCGACAATGCCAATAAATTTTCCATTCGCTATAATAGGGGCTGAAAGCGTAGTTACTAATACTGAATTTCCAGGGTCTATTTCGTATAAATAAGGGTCTAAAGCACAGGGTTTTAATAACTCTTTTGGACACATAAACCATTCGTTTTCCCGAATACCATGCTTGTTTAAAGTATCTTTATATTTTTCTTCGGCACTTTCAGTTGGGTAAAAAACTAGCTGATTATTTTCTCTTACCCAATAAATTTCAAGCGAGCCTTCATTGGTACTATGGTTTAGTTGGCCAGCAAATTCAGCGTCTTTATTGTCATAAGCATTAGCTTCAAACTGAGAATATATAGAACTGATATTGGCATTTGCTTTAAGGGCCGACTGATTCATTGCGCGCATTTGCTCACGGCTAAAAAGTTGTTTTTGTTGAGCCGAATCAGAAAATGTTTGTGCTAAAGTAATTGGCGCGACAAAACTTTTTTGCAGTAAAGTAGCCACTTTTTCGCCGGTGCTATTACCGCTTTCCCGCATAGCATTTAATACCGAAGCTTGTAATTCTCGCTCCATATTGTTCAACTGTTTTTCTGCCACACTTGATAAACTATTCGATGCAACAAAAGACAATAACAAAACACAGGCGGTTAATAACAATACTGAAAACAACGTGATTTTAGTGCCTAGTTTTGACTCTTTTTTTATAATCATCTTTATTTAAATCCTGTAAAACGAATGGAAAATGGAGAGTTAACATCTTAATAGCAACACTTCTATTTTGGACAAACAGATAACAAAGTTACATTATCGTTACACTTTAACATAGGGCAAATATTTCACTAAATAAAAAGACTTATATTCTTGTATATCTACTAACCTACACTGATAGATAAGCCTTAGAAATATACTGTTTTATAAACAAAAACCACTTTAGAAATAACTCAAATATCTATTCAATTTTAGTAAATATTATATTTTTCATAATGTTATTTTGTATCATGACAATTTTGAAATAACTACAAGACTACAGCAACATAGTATTCATCAGCCAACCAATACAAGAAGTATAATTAGGTTAACCCATTTAGCCTTTTGTACTACCCGCCCCTATACAGCACTGATAAACAACACCTTTTCATAAATAAATAAACGAGAATTAGTTGCATTAACATGATTGATAAGACAAAATCCAGTGTCTTATTAAAAACGATTAATTACACATAAAAAAATTAACTTTTAATTTTCAGTTAATTAACATAATAGTAACAACTTGTCCCAAAAATAATAATAAACAAGTTAGCAAAACAACAATAATAACCTAGGAATGTAAATGACAACTCTTATAAATAAGGCGCTATTAAGCTTTGCCTTAACTTCTGTAGCTACTTCAGTTTTAGCAAATAATACCGGTACTGACTTCAACTTATCTATGCATACCATTGCTGGTGGCATGGGTGGCGCAGCTTATACTAAACCTCAAGAAGCCTCAGCGGCAGTTTTTGGTAACCCAGCTACGCTTGCGCAGTTTCAAGGCAACCAATATAACTTTGGTGCTAGCTTATTAAAAATTAAAGAATTCAAAAATACCCAAACCACAACGCTTGCAGGTATGGGGCCAGATGGTAGTGATGCTACTTTTAGCAATAGCTCAGTTTCTAGTGCTGATAACTATGTTATTCCAACTTTTGGTTCTATTAACCAAATCAATGATGATTTCTATTTTGGTTATGGCTTAGAAGTTGACGCCGGCATTGGCGCTGATTTTCGTAACGACCCAATCACCTTATTAGGTGGCGCCGGTGAAGCGCTAGTAGGTAAAACAATTGCCTTGCCATTAACGGTTGAATTAATTTCTATTAATGCCAATTTTGCGGGTGCTTATCAAGTTACTCCTGAACTTAGCCTTGGCGCATCATTCACCGTAGGTTTTGGTTTAGCTCAGCTTGGCACTGTTGGCGATTCAACTGGTTATGATGAATTAGGTAACACATTAGAAGCGGGCTTAGCTTTACCATTCGCACCGCTTAATGACTTTGGTGGCACTACTTCTAGCGTACATGACACTGCTTTTGCTTACTCTTTAGGTGCTACTTATTTATTACCTTCAGGCCTAGGTTTTAGTGCAGCAATAAAATCACCACTTGCTTATAAATTTGAAGATATTATTTATGCCGATACTGCTATTTCAGCAGGTGCATTCCAAGACATGGAAATTGAGCAACCGCTTGAAGCCATTGTTGGTATTGCTTTCGATAATGTTATTGCTGATGGCGTATTAATTGAAGCCGATGCCATTTGGAAAAACTGGTCAAATGCTAATAGTTATGAAGATGTTTATGACGACCAATTATTATTAACTTTTGGTGTGCAATTTTCAGATGTATTACCCGGCTTAGATTTACGTTTAGGTTATAGCCATGCTGAAAACCCGTTATTAGATACCCCTAATAATACCATTAGCGGTTTACAGGGCGCCGGCAGTTTACCATTGGGTGAAACAGCCGCAACTATGGGCCTATCTCCTTTAGCCACCGATATTATGAAAATAGTGCAAATGACCTTAGTACCGGTAGTGTGGCAACATACTTTTAGTGGTGGTTTGGGTTATCAATTAACCGATAGCATTTCAGTTAATGCCTATACCGCCATTTCAACAGGCGAAAAAGATAGTCGCTCGTTAGATACTGTTGACGGAACTTTAGGTTTATTAGGTGTTAATTCTTCCACCACCCAAACCGTAGAGCTTGATCCTGAAATCAGTTATGGCCTTGGCATTCACGTTAAATTGCCATAAGCATACTGGCGTAGGAGAAAAATATGGATAAGTTTACCTTAAAACAAAAATTAAAATTTACCATTTGGGCGGCATGTATTTCAGTATTGGTGGTAATGTTTGGTGTACGCATTATGGGCAAGGTTACCGCTTTTGCTTATTATGAACGTAATCATATTATTACGGTGAAAACCATTGATCATAAACTGCAACAAAATACCGTTAACAAGCGTGAACTGTATCCATTAGGGGCTGATGCTGCAATGTGGGCACAAACCGTGCTCGACTCAGTTTATGCCCCAGAACTACAACTATTTTATTTATTTGGTTATGGTGAGTTAGTTGATTTAGCCATTGAAGATATCAGACGTTTTGAAACCGTCTTTGTGCCGTTATTAAATAGCTTCAGCCAAGATACTTTAACCTCCGAGGAAATAAGCAAAGTAAAAGACTTTATGGAATGGCCAATTGAGAAAAGTGCGGTTTTTGGCGAGCAATTACGAGATGCTGCTGGTTTTGTAAAAAACCTCGTGATTTTTCTGGCACTATTATGTATGAGCGCAGTTATTTCTCTTGTTGTTATCACTTTACGCTCAGCCATTCCGCCTTTGGAAAAAACCACAGAAGTGGCTAGCCATATTGCCAAAGGTAATTTAGCCATAGCTTTAGATCACCCTCACCTTGAGCAGTCAACGGTCGACATGATCAGTAGTTTACGCACCATGGTAAACGAGGTTAATTCTGTAGTTTCTGAATTGTCTGCCGCTGCCCAGCAGAACTCAGACATTTCCAGCAATACTCTAGTAGGCGTGAATCAGCAAATTGAAGAAGTTTCGCAATTGGTTAATTCGATTTACGAGTTAAGTGGCTCTATAGAAGCGATTGCCAGTGCATCAGCACAAGCAAATGATGCCGCACAAAACTGTTTTCAAGCCGTTAGCAAAGGCAAAAGTACTGTGCATAAATCGGTTACTTCCATTGAAACCCTTGCAACAGAAGTGGCCTCGTCAGGTGAAGCGATTAAACGTATTGAAGCCGACAGTGAAAGCATAAGCTCAGTGGTAAGTATTATTACCGCTATTACTGAACAGACCAATTTATTAGCATTAAATGCTGCGATAGAAGCAGCACGTGCGGGTGAACATGGTCGTGGTTTTGCGGTAGTTGCTGATGAAGTGCGAACCTTAGCACAACGTACGCAAAGCTCTACTGCTGAAATTCAGGAAATGATCAACCAATTACGCAGTAATACCGACGGCGCAGTAGCTACCATGCAACAATGCCAAGACATGGCTTATTTAAGCGTGGCTGATACTAAAAAAGTAGAAGAAGTATTTATTAATGTTTCTGACTCAGTATCAAATATCATGGCAATGAATGAGCAAATAGCCAGCGCTGCTGAACAGCAAAATTCAGTCACTTCAGGTATAAGCAGTAATACTGAAACCATTAAAGATGTTGCTGATACTACTAACTTAGGCGCACAACAAACCTCTGAGTCGAGTGATCATCTCGTTACTTTATTAGCTCGTTTAGAGCAGTCTGTTGGTAAATTTAGTTTGAGCTAAACTTAGCTCAAACTAAATATAAGCTCATATAACCGAAATCAAGCAAGCTTAGTTCAACTCTCTTAACGGATCATTTAACCTTATTGGCTAAATGATCCGCTCTACTTCTATTGTCTAAACCAGCCACTTACCCCTAACAACCTTTTCTGATTTATTTCCAATAAAGACATTTACAAGCTACTTTTGTCGCGCCTTATTATCTACTGAGTATTATTTACATTTACGTTACATAAAATTAACATATAAGATCATGAATTTTATGCTAAATTTATTTTGACACTAAACTTTTCACTATAATTATTGCCAAAATACCGACAAAAAAGCATCGCTACACTTCTGTTACAAAATAATTTTATTTTTTCACTACCCAGCGATAATGCGCCCTAGCTCGTCGATCGTAACTATTGAATTTATAAAGATATTTTGATCGGCATACATTTTGCTCTCCACAAACCTTGTTAACAATAGCTTAAAACTTCCTGTGTTTATTGCTATTTACGACATTATATTCTTAATCGAAAAGGTTTTACTGATCGTTAAAAATATATGGACATTAACTATAATCAACATAAGGAAAGTTGAAGTGTATTTAAATAATCACAATAAAGCGCAAAACAACAACGTGACTAACAAAAAGCCGATGATTTACATACTAACTTTTGTTAGATCAGGCTCTACCCTTTTAAAAGCAATGATGAATAACCATCCAAAAATATTTGCTCCGGCAGAATTACATTTATTACCTTTTGAAAATCTAACCGATGCTAAGCAGCAATTTAAAGGCACCATTCTAGGTCGAGGTGTTTCTGAGGCGGCAGCTGGCTTACTGGGTTCAAAAACAGAAGCAAAAAAAATAATCCGTGAGTTTGAAAAAAACAACACCCCCGTTTCAGAAATTTATCAGTGGTTTCAAAGCCAATTAACTGACCAATACATGGTTGATAAATCACCTTCATATTTAATGAATCTCGACATTCTCAAACGAGCAGAAAAAATGGGCGCAGAGCAAAACAATGCCCCTATTTATATCGTGTTAAAACGTCACCCGTTTGACTTATTTGACTCGGTAATAGACAACAACTTCCATGATTTATTTACTACCTTAAATAACAACTATAACGAAGTACAAAATGGTGAGGTAGAAACAGCAGATTCAGCGTTCTTTACCCCTTATGTAAAAACCCCTGAAAATCCCTGCCAATCAGCCCTAGAAATAGCTGAAGGTTCTTACATAAATACCATGAAAAATGCGATGCTGTTTTTAGAAAACATTCCCCAAGAGCGCCGTATAGAATTAAGTTATGAAGAGTTGGTTAGCAATGCTGAACCTGAGCTAAACCGCTTATGTAACTTTTTAAAGCTGCCATTTGATGAAAACATGTTAACCCCACATCAAGCGGTTAATGGCCAATCAACCAGTAAAGAACGGGTTCGAGATCCTAATTTTCATAAGCACAAATCTGTGAATACTAAGATGAAAATGAAATGGAAAAAAAATGAAGCATGGTGGTCTGAACAAGTACTTTGTCGTGCCACGGTAGAGCTTTCAAACCGCTTAGGCTACCAACTGCCAAATGCCTATCGCTCAGCCCTTACGCCAGCACAAGCCATTTTCTGTAAAGACAATAAAGAGCAAACCTCATTACTATTAGAAATGCATTACGATCTTACTTTAGAAAATGCCCATGTCGATATGAGCCAGCTTAATCAGTCACTTAATCACCTAGCGAAAATTCATCCGGTATTGCGTAGTCATTTGCAAAGAGAAGATGACAACTACTTTCAATATTATGAAAAAGAGTTAGCCGCTAGTGCGATTATTTTTCATGATATTAGTGATGAAAATGAAATCGCACAGATCACGCATATTGCAACCTTAAAAAGCCAAGCAAAAGCGATGATTTCACCGTCGTCATCATTATTATTTCGAGTATTAGTGCTGAAAACCGCTGAGCATAATTACCATGTGGTTTATCTTTTCCATCATTTAATTGTAGATGGTTGGGCAATTCAGTTGTTTCATAAAAAGCTGTGGCAACAATACTTTATGTGGCCTGAAAAGCTGGTTCGCCAATCTAAATTATCAATGGATACCGCAACCGAAATGTTCTTCTTAGAAGACTCTTATGATCTTGAAAAGAGCAAAGCAAACTGGCAACCAGAATTATCGCCCTCTGGCGAATGGTCAACACAATTATTAGCCAATGAAGCGTTAAATACCGTAAATAGCCTGAAAGAACAAAGGTGTCAGTTAAGCATTGAAGCAAAACGCCCTAAGTATAACTTTCATCAAATAGCCATGGCTTTGTACCATACTATTGGCGAGCTCGATAAAACCTCGGCCCCAGTATTAGCTCATCGCTTTAATCGTCGTAAATTAAGCGAAAAGTATAATTTTGAAGACCAGCTTGGCTGGATAGCAGGCGATGCTCCAATTGGAATTAATTTGCAGCATGGCACCACAGACTCATTAAAAGAGTTCAAACAAAAACTAAAAAGTCAGCCATTAAAAGGCACCAGCTACGACTGGTTATATCTTAAAGATGAAGTGCCAGCACTGCATTCAGTATGCCCAATTCGCCTAAATTATTACCCAATGCGTGACTATAACGTATTAGCCGGTGCTGAATTTTCAGATGTTGAAATTACCCTACATCAAGACCAAAGTGCGCAGCGCGATTATATTATCGACTTTATTGTTCGCGACTATAAATCAACGTGCACTATTTATGTTCGTTACTCGTCAGCAATTATTTCACAAAATGAAATTAAGTCGCTAATGAATAAGTGGATGAAGAATTTTGAAGCTTTAGGATTAGCCGACAATTACACCATGACTTTAGAGGAGTTAGCCCAATGAAAAACCTACTATCTTTCATCTTAGGATGTTGTTCTTATGTTTTTTATAAACTGGTTGTGCGCACCACCAGACATACCCGAGAAGCGGCTTTTTGGCATAAAGGCAAAGAAAAACAAACCACTAACGAAAATTTAGCTTGGCAACCTTTGTCTCGATGGCTCAGTAATAGCAAAGATAACTTGTTTGCTATGATGATGATGGGACCACGTTGGAACTGCAATGCCACCTTAGCCATTTCTGATATGTTTTTTGTTAGTGAAGGTATTGATATTGATGTAGTGCAGGCCAATTCTTCAGCCAAATTTTGGACTGCTGTGGTATATGATATGAACTTTAAAACCATTACTCACCTTGGTAGTAGTGAAAATGCAGCCGAGGCATCAACAGGAAAATTATCACTTACTCCAGGTAACTACTTTATTGCTATACGCTACTATGAAACCACAGCACAATCTGCTTTCCCTGAAGTTAAGGTTGATAACAAAAGTGTATTGCCAGCATTAAGTAGTGAAAAAGAACGTGGCCAGTATGAACAATATTTGAAAATGCTTTCAAGCTATCGTTCATGGTTATTTTTAGCAATGCATTATCACGCTTATGCGTTCTTAAAAAATCGTCATTGGTTAAATGCCAAGTGGGTCAACAAAACCTATCTTCCGGTCGGTAATCCTGAAACCACCTTTACTTATGGCACCATTAAAAAAGGGCAAAAGTTACAAGTTTCAGCAGTGGAATATCCACAAAAAAGAACCTATATCTCGATCTACAATAAAGCCAGCTTACCCGTTTATTGGAGTGAATTGTCGGAACTAGAAGAAACCCCACCGGCAAGTGTTTCTGGCACTTTTGCGATTAGACAAATATCGAGCAATGCCAACACTGAACAGCTAACAAAACTAAACGTTAATTTAGCTTAACGCTTTTTACAGGTATAAAAAAATCCGTATTCATTATCTGAATACGGATTTTTATTTTATCTAAACAACTCATGTATTAGTGTTTAAATTATTTCTCTTCTACTTTTTTACCAATCGCATTAAGAATTGCGGCGGCACCAATACCAGTACCACTTTGTCTTGGTGGGAATGCTTGCATACTTTTCGCGTAGCCCATCAATGGTGGAGCAATTTGCGGTAAGATCCAAGTTTTCTCTTTCTGCCATAAGAAGTGACCTTGAGTTTCAGGTGTTCTTTCAAATGGGTCTAACTTAATGTCGATAATCATGCCAGCAGGAAGTTTTTCGCTATCTTTAGTCCACTCATCTTTTAAAGCAAAGTGTACTTTCCATTGGTCAACACGAACAGCATTTAAGTCGTTTTCACCGTAGAAGAAAAATTCACGACGCTTAGACTTAGCACCTTTAGTTAACATGTCTAACTGGTTGTAGCCATCGATATGAACTCGGTAATCACGACCGTTAAATTTAGCACCTTTTTTCAAACGCTCTTTAACGTCAGTTTTACCAGTAGCCGCCATGATAGTAGGCAACCAATCTTCTGCTGTGAATAATTCACCGCTGTATTGACCAGCAGGAATTTTACCAGGCCAGCTAACTAACATAGGTACACGGAAACCACCGTCCCACGTTAAGCCTTTCTCACCACGGAAAGAACCCGTACCAGCACTTGGCCAATGAGATAAGTTAACACCGTTATCACTAGTAAACATAACGATGGTATTATCTCTAACGCCCATGTCGTCAATTTTATCAAGTACTTGACCAACTAAGTGATCAAGGTGCATTAAACCGTCGGCATAACGACTGTGGCCACTTTTACCAGCCCATTCTTCACTTACGTGAATTTCTTGGTGCATACGTGAAGGGTTAAAGAATAAGAAGAAAGGTTTTTTCGCTTTCTGCTTGTCTTCCATCCACTGTAAAGACATATCTAATACTTCGTCATCAAAAGTTTCTTGACGCTCTGAAAACAACTCACCGCGGTCTTCAATTACTTGCTTGCCTACACGTCCCCAACGAGGATGAACTGTTGCGTCATCTTTAGTGCTCGCTGTTGCATAAATAACATTACGCGGACGACCAACATAGTTAGGGTCTTTTGGAAATTCTGGTTGCTCAGGCATTTCCATCATATTTAAGTGATATAAGAAACCGTAAAATTCATCAAAACCATTTACGGTTGGAAGAAATTCATTGCGATCACCTAAATGGCTTTTACCAAAATGTCCGGTAGCATAACCTTGATCTTTTAATAAGGTTGCAATACTTACATCTTTTTGGTTAACACCAATTTTAGAACCCGGTTGACCTACAGAAGTAAGGCCAGTTCTTATCGGGTATTGACCGGTAAGGAATGCAGCACGACCAGCAGTACAACTAGGCTGTGCGTAATAATCACTTAACATCATGCCGTCTTTAGCAATACGGTCGATTGATGGCGTATCTACAGCACCTAAACCACGGTGATAAGCTGATATGTCATAGGGAGCAACATCATCGGTCATGATAACAACGATATTGGGTTTTTGAGTGCTGGCAAAAGCTGAGCTTGAAAGCAACGCTAATCCAGCTACGATACTGGGTATTAGTTTTTTCATTTTTCCTCTCATTACGTTTTATACGGCAATAATTACGCCTAAAGAATCAATACAATGAACCAGTGATTAGCTACCAAAAAAGTAATTAACCTTAGTAGTTGAACGATGTTTTGTTCTAAATACTTACCTGCTCTTGTAATGCTTGAACTCAGTATAGAGCAAGGTATGCTCGATAACTTGTAGACGTTTGTAACAATATGGGTGCGCGTGAAAACTGGTTTTTCTATGGAAATAGCAAAGAGTAGCTCTAGCTTTTAATTAAGCGATATTATTTAACGTAACGAAGAAAGACAAAATAACACTTTAAAATCAATGCTGTATAACACCTAAAAATACCAGTACCGGTTACTACAGCCGGATTGATTTTATTTGTTCACAATAAGTATACTTTCTATTAAACCCCTATTTACAAGCCATTAACTTTAAACCCTCGCAAAAATGTAATCTTGATGATTTCGAGGTAACATAAAGATCAGATTCAAATACTTGCTTGTTACATCGAACTCACCAGAATCAACAAAAACAAGCTGATATTGCCTTGTTACTAGAAAATTTTCCCATTGAGTTATGAAAATTTCAATAACTCGCAGCTAAAAACTTACTTCCAACTAAATTGACTCTCTAAAACTGTACAGCTTGATAATGCATTTTCAGCATCACTTATATATATTTGTTGCTTAGCAGACACAGGATAAGTTAAAAATTCAGAGCAAGTGGCACTTTGCCCAGTACCAACCACTACTTTAACGTTAGGCTTTAACGTACAAGTAACTAAGCTGTCGATAGGAGACCACTGATAACAAATTTCATAATCGCTACGATATTTAGCAGTATTTCCTTCAGGTTGCTCAAATGCCCACCATGGCCCCAATTTGCTGCTTGGGTTAGTACTATTCCAAGCCCTAAATAAAGTCACTTGCACATCTTTTTTACTTTGATATACCTGCCCTTGACATAAACCACCGGCATTAGGTGCGCCTAGAGCCTTTTCTAATAACGCAGTATCTTGAATTAATTCAAAATCTTTTCTAAGTGTTGCCGGTAATGCATTGCTACCAATACACTCTGCTTCGTTATTGGCAATATTTACACCGGTGCTCATACAAGCACTCAGCATTAAGGTACTGAACGTTAGTAATAATAGTTTCATTAAATTTTCTTATTTACGGTGGCGTAAGAGCTAGTTTTTTCAATAATATTGAATGTATGTTGTTTGCAGATTCAGCTACTAAGTTTTGCAAAGCGAGATAATTCTTTGGCCAAGTAGCCTTTATCGGTGCCGTAAAATAAAAGGTTAACTTGGCTGCTTGGTTATTCGCAGCGCTTAAGCCAATATGGCGAAAGCGGTAAGTTTGATAAGGGGCAAAAGCAGACAAATATCGCCCTGAAAAAGATGATCTGTGCGCTGACATAAATTCTGTTAATTTGGGTTGCCACGGATAGGTGAAATAGACTTCTTTCACCTGCCGATTAACTTTTTGCAACCAAAAGCCAGAGCGCTGAATTAAGCGCCGCTCACTTATCAACTCAGTGAATAAGCTTTGATAATCACTATGGATAAGAGTCTGTAACTGTGGAATAAATTTTTTTTCAGTAAACAAGTGAAAATGGTAATCAACCATGGTGATCTCACCCGTAATACTCCACTTATAAGCAAGACGTTTTTCTTGTTGACTCTCAGCATCAAAATAATGCACAAACCAGCACTTACTGGCATTATTATCCGTTAAAGATAACGATAAGCCTTGATAAAAAGCGCACTGGTCATAGCGCTTTTTCAGCTCAAGTATTACTTCAGGACAGGCGAGCTCAACTAACAGCTGGTCTAGCTTTTCAAATCCCAGCCGATTACTTTGGCTACCTTGTTGTCCAAGCCAAAATATCGGCTTGGATCTAGGCAGTAGGCTAACTTTGCTTAATTCCAGTGACCACTCTATTCGTAAATGGGGTAAACCATATAAGTATTCACCTACTTTTTTTAACGCATTTTGTTCAAACAAAGTCGTATCAATTAAGCTCTCCTGTTCCATTATTATAATGCTGCGCTTAACGTTTCAAGACTCCACGCCGCTAACGATGAATCACAAGGCATGGCTTTAAAGGCATCTGGTTTATCTTTCATAACGGTATAAACTTCAGCTAAGCTAAATTCATAACCATGATGCTGCCCCACTTTAACTATGCCTTGCCAGTTACCCGGCTGCACTAATGCTATTCCTGGGCCTATTTTTTCAAACTGCTCATTATCTTTTAAATCGCGAATAAAATCGGTAAAGCTTTTGCTGGTACTCATAATAACTCCTGTTATATCCGCTACGTTTATAGCAGCGGAGGCAATTTTCCTTTAGTAATACACTTAATCACTCGGGTCTTCGTTTACTGCATTCGACTTACCAGTTACTAGGGTTGATGTAATGTTTAACATCTTCCCAAGTTTCTTCTGCAAAGCTGGCAAAAGCCCCGCCGATGGCATTAAAGGCGCTTTCAATAGCACTTGCCGCATAACCTGCACCCTGCAAGGCGTCATTCAACGCGCTCGGTAAAATATCAGTAAAAACAGAACTTATCGCCTTAGCTGCTGCTTCTGCACCATAACCTATTGAATTAAGAGCACTAGCTATGGCCTCGGCCGTCATTGAAAAAGTAGAGCTTAACGCTTGAGCAATATCATTGGCTGCATAGCCAGCAGCATGCAGCGCATTAGTTACCGCTGTAGAAGTCGCCTGATAGGCGGTTACTAACGCATTAGAAACATCAGTTGCTGCAGCAGAAAAAGTGTTTTTAATAGCACTCGCTACTTCATCTAAGGCGTATGCTGAGCCTTTTAACAAGTCGCCCATTTCAGCAGCTGTTTTACCAAAGGCATCTTTTAAAACCCCTGTAACGTATTCAACACCGGCAACCGCCGGCAAAATTACATTGCTATAAATGCATTTTGCCCACTTTTCAGCATCTGCTAACAAGTCAGCAAATAATTTGGCAACATTGTCTTCAATCCACTTACCTATCGCACTAATAATATCGCTTATACTTGAGATATTAATGTCGAGGTTTACCGGGCCAAATTCACGTTCAAGCCCTTCAAAGTCAAAACCGCCAGCCACTGAAAAATCAATATCAGAAGTAGACGTAGTTAACCCTAAGTCAGCTAATATTTCGGCGGTTAAGCTAATATGGCCTAAACTTACGCCAGCAATAGTGGGTAGTGGAATACTAAAATCAGGGCCAAAAGAAAAGTTGCCGGAGAAGTTATGATAATCTTTTAGAACACAGGCCATTTTGGTAGAAATAACCGAGCCAAAATCTAGTTCAAAACTAATACCATTACTGGCAATGCTGGCATCTATTTTGTCTTTAAAGCCAATAAAATCGAGCTCAGCGTCAAGAGTGAAATACGGCGAAGACGAAGTACTTACCGTCATTTCAGGGCCGCCCGCCTTCACTAGTTGACTAGTGGTGGCATTATTTAAAGCTGTTTTTTCAGCTGCGGTTTTGGCAATAAAATTATTTTGAATCGGTTTACCTTGGGCATCAACTTTAATTGAAACACCTTTACCCTCTCCGGTTAGCGCAAACACATCCCCCAATTTAAGTGGGTTCATGGTCACTTCTCCGCTAACACCATTGCTTAAATCTATAGCCAGTTGGCCAAAGAAGCTCAAACCAAATAGGTCCATAAAAGCGGTAAAACCATACCCCATTGGCGCTAATGAACCGTCTGGTAGGGTTACAGGTTCCATTGGGTTTTCTGCCCAACGAAATGATAAGTCGCTAAAACTTATTGGAAAGTCTAAGGATATTTCGCTATTGGTGAAAATGGTGATCACTTCACTTAAATCGAGCTTAGGCACATAAAAGGCCAAATAAAGTGGGTTAGGGACTTCCTCTTCAAGCTCACAGACAATAGTAAAACTGTCATCGTCGAGGGCAACAATATTGTCACCATCACCGATATGGAACTTGCCTTCCACGCCAATAGCAAAGCCCGGAGGTTCAAAAATCAACCCCATACCAACGCCCACTTCATCAAAATGTAGGCCTTTGGTAATAGGCGGTGTTAACAAGGTATTATTATTACCTTCGATAACAACGCCAATTTCTGCTTCAACATTGTCAATGGTCATAGCAATGTCTGCGTTAAAGGTTGGGCTATTAAATAATGAAAAAGGAATGGTCGCTTTTACTTCAAAAACCACAAATTTAAACAGCGGTGCTATCGATAAAATAATGGTTGGTTTATCAATGGTAACTTTATCGCCGCCGCCAGTAGGAATATTAATATTGTCGAGCACACATTGCAGTGTGGTATTGGCAAAAGACAGACCGGCATCATAATTAAAGACTATCGCGAACTGCAACTCTTCTGAAGGCAACATATCGGTGACATGCTCTAGTACACCGTCAGCAAAGGTTAGGTCTTTAATGTTTAATTTTCCGCCCAAATGCAGCGCGTTATTCTCATTTTTACAATAAAAATTACTGATGGTGATATCTGGCAATGCATTTGGCCAGTCAACTCCCATGTATTTTAACAGCGTACTTAAACTATAGCTTTGTTGGTCAGGTGGCAGTGTTGCTGTGGCTGGCGTGCGCGCTAGTGTTACCACGACTAACATATACGAAATAAAGGTACAGCTTTGATAATTTTGACTGCTTTTAAAAAAGTCATTCACTGAGCTTGCCGTCGCTTTTCCGTCTTTAATTAAGGCGAGAAAGGTTTTATTTTCAGCATCATCTGGTTGTTTTTCTAAACCATCAACAAAAGTTTTCGTCAGGGTAATAATATCAACATCGGCTTGTTCAATAGTAAAGCTGCTTGGCGCCGTACCTAAGGTAAAAATACGCTTAACTGGTTGATTATTACTATCATAAATAATATAGGTAGATATCGGCCCATGAATGGGCGTTATTTCACCGCTGGCATTAGCAGCAATGCTGGCCACGGAGGTTAGTGTGCCAAAGTAATTTTCAACGGATGTTTCCGTGTCTTCATTATTAAAGGCGTCATAAATAACCAAGCTATCTGAAAGCTTATTATTAAGGGTAATTGTTGGGTAAGTTGTTGTTTCTGGTGCGGCTGTAGCCACCGCACTGTCGGGAAAATTTGCCATTTTTTTACACATCCATTTGTAAGATAAAGAGAGCACCAGTACCAAACTGATTTGATACTGGTTTAGTAAGATTAAATTTCTACCGGCTCTTCTACGCCAATTTCGCTTTCATATTCTTCAACTGAACTCGCTGTTTCTAGTTGCGTATATTCCGCTTGTATTGCGTCCCACTGCAAGCTTGCATTAGAAGCTTCCTCTAAAGAAGTTGAAGAAGCTTCTAGTGAGCTGCGAATTGCTTCATGTTGCGCTTCTTCAATGGTATTAACCACAGTAACTAATGATTCTTGGGCATTAGCAATTTCTGAGATTGCAGTTTTAACGTCACCACTGCTGGTTGCTGCTTTAGCGCCAGCAGCTGATTTTTGTAAATCGGAATATGCCGTTTCACATTCTTGAGTGGGGACAAAGTCACCTTCCATAATTTTATTATTAATCTCAGATAAGGTTTCTTCAACAGCGCTTAAAGACTCTTCAATAGAAGTTTTAGGCTCGCTAATAAGTCTCGATTTTAATTCCGTCACTTGTGCTTTGAGCGTGGTTAAAATATCGGCATCAGTAATGCTGGCGAAAGGTTTGCCAACAATCATCGCAACCTCCCCTTTTAACACCTCTGCTAACTCAGCTCCTGATGCAGCTTTCGTGGTAAAAACGACACTACTTTTACTGACCATGGCATCGTTAGCAATTAAATTAAGATGCTTAACTTCAATGCCTTCCGGTAAGTTAGCTTCACTGGTGACTGGGTTACCAAAATGCGGTTTGCTGGTAGGGTTAGTCAAATCGTAAACATAATCACCTTCGGTAGGTACCGTTTCAAGAGCCACGCCTTTATATTTTAATTGCCCAGCTTCTACAGTCCAATCGCTGCTAGTGCGAATTTTTTCAGTAGAAAACCCCACATAACGGGTTTCTTTAAACATCGCTTGCGTATCACCAGAGCCACTGGTTCTGCCCAGCTCTAAACGTACCCGAGTAAACTCTTTTGACGTGGTATCGTATTGATAATATGAAGAGAACTTTTCTTCGTTACCCGGTATGCCAAAGTTACCTTTTGCTGGGTCTGTAAACCATGAAATGATCATAATAATTCATCCTTAATTATATTAATGTGTCGAAATGGTATTAGGGGAAGACTAGATAAGAAACCTCCCAGTTCTTATCTAGAGCATTTAGTTAAAATTCTGCTTCGATAGGGTCAACTTCTGGCTCTTGGCTGTCTTCATTAAAGCCAGAGTCTTCACTAGCTTTTTCCATACTTTCTTCATATTCAGTTTGTGCTTCTTCTAAGATTTCAGACTGTTGGGCGGCATCTTTTAAGGTGTCAGCAGAATCTTGTAATGATGAAGATTCCCACTCATGCATTTCTGCCGACTCTTTATTAATCGCGCTTTCAATATTAGTAGACGCTTCTGATAGCGTTTTACCGGCACTGGTAAAGTCGCCACTTTCTATTGAGCTTTCAACTTCTTTAAACGAGGTTTGCATATCTGAGAAGGCATTCTCAAAGTCTTGCGTTGGCGTGGCACCATTTTCTAATTGCGTAGTAATTTCTGCTTCAATTTTAGTGGCGCTGTCGTTCATTGATTCGGTCATGGTTTCTTTTTGCATTTCTTGCGAAGTTTGCGCATAACTATCAGCAACAGAGCTAGCATCTTCACTCATGCTTGGCTCTAATTTGGCACTTTCCGCAGCAATTTCTTTACTGGTACTTTCATCAATACTTGTGACTTCGCTGTTCAAATCATCTTCTGATTTAGCTTCAGATTTGGCTTTTTCTTCTGCTGCAGACTTACTGCTCATTTTCTTTTCAATGATCTCATACAACATCACCAAACCAACAATCAAACCAACGGTTTGACAAAGTTTTCCAAAAATACTGTCGAACGATGCTGACGTATTGGCATCGGCAGGCTTATCTGGCAGTTGTCTGGCGGTTTGTGACGAAACCACTTTGTTATTAGCCACAGTACCCGTTACTGCTGGGCCAGCCAAATAACTAGATTGTGGTACACCATCTTTCATTGTAGTTTGAATAACATTCATCCATACCGGCGTTAAAGTTACAGGGGTATCAGTACCTGGATTTTCATCACCCATAGTGCCATCGCCATTCATAACTACCGTGGTATTTTGCGCAGGCGACGGATACACCGGATTACCTTTGCTGTCTTCTGTACACATGCTTAATGTCGCAGAATTGGCTTGTTCGGTTGAGACAATATTTAAGGTCGCAATAAGCACTGGCACATAACCACTGGGTAAAGGTGACGGAGCATTTTCATATAAATAATATGGCCCTTGCCAACCACTGGTAAACATTTGCAACCACGTCATAACCGCATTCCACGAACTTAACGTACATGATTGAAAGTTTTTAGTACCAGCAAAGAAGCTGTTAATACTGTCTGAATCACCTTTGGCAATGGCAGAATTTAAGTTTTTAGTAAGGGCGGAATCAGGGTTTGCCATGGCAAATTTGTGAAAAAGAAATGACTGGATCATTGAAGTACGATCTTCCTCTTCAATGGTATAGGCCAATGGTGCAGGTGTGCCAAAGCTAAATTGAGTGCCTGACATAAATTTAATAGGAAATTGATAAAAATAATTGTTGTTAATTTCAGCAATGTTTCCGGTAGTCATCGCCTCCAACATAGCAACATTACGAATAGTTGTTATTGTGCCAGTTGCGCCAGCAGCAATAGTGCCTAACTTAGTGTAGGTATACGGCACTACGGTATCTGTAGTCGCAGAATTAAAAACATCAAAAATATCGACCGCAACCGACAAGTTATTAGTAATGGAAACATCAATACCACCTTCAGTGGTAGTTTCTGTTGTGGTTAAAGTGCGCTCGGCAACATTGGTGAAGTCGTTCATGATTCATTCCTTTGATTCTATTTTTTGCATAGCCGTAAATGCCTTACTTGGTAAATCCATTTACGAAGTATTAAAGCCTATTGTTATGTGTTGCTTGAATTTTATTTACACATTTTCAGTGTTGAGTAAAAACAAAAAAATAAGTAACTGCTATCAATATTAACAACAGTTACTCGGAAATATTCTCAACAAATGAAAATAGTTCCCATTCATAAAACAAAAGCTTTTAAACCCTATTACATAGTTTTCCGATAGTAAAGAATAATTTCACACTTTCGCCAAACTGGTTCACCAGAAAGGTAAGTTATTATTTTTTAATGTGTTTATAACTTTGTAGTAAGTAAGTCGCTATTTTTTTGCTAATGAAGCCCCATAATATTTTTACTAAAACCATGCTTGCCTAATTTAAAAACCTTGTGTATGTTAGAGCCGTCATTAAGGAATAATGGCTTACTCGCCCGAGTAATTTACAGTTAAGGATACAACAATGGTATGGATAAATTTTCATCAATATTTATGGTTTGTACGGCGTAAAAGTGCAGGTTATAAAAATGAAGGTTTTACTCAAAATAGTTTGCCCTGCGCTTCCTACGACAAGCGTTCATTTAAAAAAGATATCCACTGTTTTATTAAATCTACTTGTGCACTATTCAGCTGCTCAACATTGTTATTTATATCTGCCTGTAGTGAACAAGCGTCACCATCTAGCATAACCAAAAAGCAGCAATTAAAAGGCGTTGATGTATCGCATTATCAAGGAAACATTAATTGGCCCGATGTGGTAAATAACGGTATAGCATTTACCTTTATTAAAGCCACACAAGGCGAAAATACCGTTGATGCTAAATTTAACTATAATTGGCAAGCCAGTAAAAAAGCGAACATTCGCCGTGGTGCTTATCACTACCTTGACCCTTCCATAGATGCAAAAAAACAAGCCCAACATTTTTTAGCCACTACCGGTGGAAATTTTGGTGAATTGCCGCCAGTGGTTGATATTGAAGCTTTTGAAAAGCAAAGTGCTGAGCAATTACTGGCTGATCTAAATGTTTATTTAACCATAGTTAGTGAGGCGGCGAATTGCGCTCCTATTATTTATACCTCCCCTGATTTTTGGGATGAACTAAACAGTCATAGTTTTGGCGAATACCCTTTATGGTTAGCCCAATATAGCAAAATACCACGAATTCCTAATGGTTGGAAAAACTGGACCTTTTGGCAGTTTGAAAGTAACGGAAAAGTTAACGGTATTGATGGTCAAGTAGATGTAAGCTACTTTGCTCAAGCCGAATCCGCGCTAGATGTTTTATCATGCCAACGCTCGTAAATACCTTAAAGCCAATCACCCGCTTGTCGTTTTCGCGCATACAAAAACACTGGCGGCTGATGTTAGCCACTTTGATATTATTGTTAGGTATTGCTGGCCAATTAGACGCGCTGATAAACAGTATGGGACGACACTACATACATAACCAAGCAGTTGAGTTTTTAAAAGTATCGGAACAAAAATCACAAGAAACCTTCATGCTATTAAGTGTTGGTAAAGCCAGTGTTGAACTGGTTGAAAGTAGTCGTGCCGGTATTTCATTTTTTGTTGATGTTGAAGTGCAGTTGGGTAAAGTAGTCGCGCCATTAACCGACCTTTTTAATTACGCGTGGAATTTCTCACTCAATAGTTTATCGGTATTATTAATTTCACAAATGTTGTTAGAAATAATTGATACGCTTTTTGAGCCCTTTTTATTATTAGTTACTAGCTTATGGTTGAGCTATGAACTACTTAAAAAGATGCAGTTCGCTCAACTTGAACAACTTAAAAATACCTTACGGGCTGCCAGTATTTTATGGCTATTTCTGTTTTTGTCATTTCCTTTAGCAATTACAGCAACATCAGTCACCACAAAAACAATTAGCCAACAGTATGCCCAGCAAGTAACCAAAGGGCTTAGTGCGCATAACCAGCTTTTCTCTCAAACAAATGCTTCTGACTCATTAAAAGACAGCGCTGAAAACACCATTAAGCTCTATAAAGCCAGCCATAAAGATCTTCAAGCTCATATAAAAACCATGCACCAACATTTATATACACATATTGCCGTAGGGATTATTGAAATTATTTTACTACCAATATTGTTGATGTGGTTATTTCACAAAGCTTTAACGGTATTGTTAGCTCGAAGCAAAGAAAATAACTTCGCGAAAAATGCCAACTCGCCTTAAAATTTACTGATAACAACTGATGTTATATCGATAACTTTGAGCCTTATTGATGTCGATATGCAGCTTACTTTATGAGTAGAACATGAAAATTAACCAGGTACCGCATTTTAATTTATATCAATTAACCGTGCTATTTAGCGTGCTTTTTACCTTGGTGGGCTTTTCATATAATGTTTGGCGTATGGAAGTTACTGAAACAAACAGTAATATTAGAACTGCGTGTTTTGAAATGTTGTTGGAGTTATCATCATTAGAGCAGTTAGTTTATGCCGCTCATTATGATAATAATATTGAAGAAGGTAATCCGCGCAAAGGTTGGGTTAAAGTGAATTTGGTTAATGATTTAAGTGCGCTAACTACACCAGCAGTAGAACAGCAAGCACTTAACTTAAAGAGTACTTGGTCAGATAACTGGCAAACCATGCCAAACGAACAACAATCAGCTCAACAAATTATTAATGCGGTTGACGAGGTAAGAACAGAAATAAAACGTTCGTTGCATGCCTTAGACTAAGCCAATGTTCTAGTAAATTACCCCTGCCAATTAAGCTTGGCTAATTCCGTGTTCTTGCTCAAACTTTTTCACACAGGCTAAACAAATACACGTTTGCCCTTTAATCTCTGCAGGGATTTGTTCAAGTAATGGCTTGGGAATGTTGGTATTCATACACCAGCAATCTGAACCTTGCTCAACAGCACATTTATTTTGTTGTTGGCAAAGCGGACAAATACTTTTAGTTGGCTTATCTCTCATTATTAACTCTTCTATTGTGCAATTTTCATTTTTTAGTGCTCAGATGTAAAAAATCTGTAAAACTCTAGTTTTAAATTTAGTTATTTGACGACATAATGGTCATCTACATTTGTTAAGGGTTGAACAATGTCATTTAGTAAACAACAAGTTGAAGAAATTAGCCAAGCTATTACCCCCTTGCTAGGCGAAGAATTAACTTGGCGCTGGGAAGCTAGACTATCGGTTATGCTGAGTGAGTTTGCTCGTGACAAAAAAGACAAAACTTTAGTTGCTTTACGCAATGCATTTCCGCATGAGTGGAATAAAAAAAACATTAAGAAGTCTCCTGTTGAGCTTAAAAAGCAATTAGGTGAATTGGCTAAACTGCAAAAAGAGCAGCTGATTTTTTCATTGCCCGCTAATGGAGAACACCCAACGATTGTCGCAATATGGTGGCCTTGGGGACACGGCGGCACATACTCTTTAAGACTTTTGATATTGCCACATGGTTATAATTATCAGCCTAGTAATGATTCTTTTATTACCAAGCTGAAGCAGATGTTTAGCCCGAATTAACGCCTTTTCTTTTTATTGCCAGATAAAGCCTGTGCACGAGCATGTTTTTTACTGCCGCCACGTCGGTTCTTTTTGTTATCAGTAGTTTTAGTTAAATCAGGTTCATAACCCGGTAACCATTGCTGTAATAAGCGTGTATCCAATACTTTTTCTATTGCAGTTAGTAGCCATTCTTCGTCTGGGCTCATTAATGAAATAGCCAAGCCGGCTTTACCTGCTCTTCCCGAGCGACCAATACGATGAATATAATCTTCGGCTATATAGGGTAATTCGTAATTAATCACATATTGTAAGTCAACAATATCAATACCACGCGCAGCAACATCAGTAGCAACTAGCGCACGCACGTTACCGGCTTTAAAGTCTGCCAAAGCTTTTTCACGGGCCCCTTGCGATTTATCACCATGAATAGATTGGGTTTTAATACCGTCTTTACACATTTCCTTGGCAAGAGCGTCGGCACCAATTTTAGTGCGGGTAAAAATTAACACTTGTCGCCAATTTTTAGCGCCAATTAAATGTGAGGTTAATTCACGTTTGCGGTCGCTATCAACGGTATAAACAATTTGCTCTACTTGTGTAGCCGCCGTATTGCGCTCGCTCACTTCAATAAGTTCAGGTTCTGTTAATAAGGTTTTGCTGAGTTTGAAAATGGCGTCATCTAAGGTCGCTGAAAATAATAAGGTTTGACGCTTTAATGGCAGGCGATTCAAAATTCGGTCAATTTCGTCTTTAAAGCCCATGTCTAACATGCGATCAGCTTCATCAAAAACGAGGTGCTGAACCTGAGTTAATGCTAATGAGCCGCTGATCACTAAATCGAGTAAACGCCCTGGGGTGGCAATTAATACTTCAGCACCTTTATTTAATGCGCTAACTTGTGGGTTGATGCTTACTCCGCCATAAGCGACAGCGATATTTATCTCAGTGTTTTCAGCATAACGTACAAAGCTTTTATAAACTTGCTGGGCTAATTCACGCGTTGGCGTTAACACTAAAACCCGTACGGCTTTAGGCTGCGTAGCCTGAGCTTGTTGGGTTAGTAGCTCTAATAATGGCAGTGCAAAAGCGGCGGTTTTACCAGTACCAGTTTGTGCTCCTGCCATGATATCTTTTCCAGCTAAAATAGCCGGAATGGCTTGTTGCTGAATAGGGGTTGCTTGTTCATAGCCAGCAGCTTTTACCGCCGTAACAAGCGCTTTACTCAGTGCGAGGTTAGAAAAATTCATTATTAACCACGACTTTTATTTTGCTGTTTTTTTAGCTCTACTTCTAATTCATCAGAGTAAAACACTAAACCTTGTTCCGCTTGGCTAGGAAATACCACCAAGGCTAGTTCATCTTCTGCCAAGCCATGAGTCCAGCGGCTAAACCACTTATTTAATGATATTGACTCTGCTTGGCAGTCTTGCCACTCATCAGTTGCCCAAGCTTGCGCAAATTGCTCGTTTGGCCATACAGGTACACAGTCTTCTTCATCAGTATTGAGCATCACACAGCCATGCTCATCTTTAAGTATCCAAATTTGCTTGGTAGCTACGGCTTCTTTAAAAAAGTAGCGTGCGCGCTGTTCATCATCACTTTGAAGAATTTGCTCAATATCTTTGTTGTCGTGGCTCGACATAGGTTTTTCCAATAAAAATAGCTATGTGACTATTCTACAAAAATTTCCATCTCTTCGCCGATTTGTTTGCGCATTTCCATTAATTTAACGGCTGCAGCATGCTGTTTTTGGTCTTTATCTGAAACAGGCGTCCACTGTGGAACACTTTCAGACTGACCGTTTTGGTCAACCGCAACCATGATCACAATACAGTGCGTAGTTAAGCGACGATTTAGTGACTTAGGATCACAAGCATTTACTTCAAGAGCAATATGCATTGATGAGGTGCCGGTATAAATAACTTTAGCTTCAACTTCAACTAAGCTACCTACATGAATAGGTGCAACAAAACGAATACCACCAGCATAAGCAGTAACACAATAACGACCACTCCAACCGGCAGCACAAGCATACGCGGCTAAATCGATCCATTTCATTACTGCACCACCATGTACTTTACCGCCAAAATTTACATCTTGTGGCTCAGCTAAAAATCTAAGGGTAATGTCTCTTTGTGGTTTGTTCATTTATTTTCTCTCAAGCGAATTTATACATCTGGTATCTACTAAGCACTTTACATTCCATGCTGATAAAAATCTAATGCTTTGATATTCAATTATTTTTTTACTTACACAAAATTATCTATACCCTAAAGCTGCATGATACCGGTTATTTGCACTAACATTGTGCACTAGTTCGTTAATGCAAGGCTAATTTATTGGCGATAAAACACAAGTGTTGGTGTAACATGCGCGATTAATGCTATTTATTTACTAGGTAATAACTATGCAAATTTGGGTTGATGCTGATGCCTGTCCTGTGGTGATCAAAGATATTTTGTTTCGTGCGGCAGAACGTACGCAAATCACGACAACTTTATTGGCAAATCATCATTTACGTATTCCTCCTTCCAAAGTTATTAAGTTTGTTCAGGTAAGTGCAGGCTTTGATGTGGCCGATAATGAAATAGTTAAGCGAGCTAATATGGGTGATTTAGTGATCACAGCTGATATTCCCTTAGCTGCAGAAGTGGTTGAGAAAGGATGTTTAGCACTAAACCCAAGAGGTGAGTTGTATACTGAAAGCAATATTCGCGCACGTTTAAATATGCGCGATTTTATGGACACACTACGTTCAAGCGGTATTCAAACCGGTGGCGCGCCACCAATTAGCCAAGCCGATCGCCAAGATTTTGCTAATAACCTCGATAAGCTATTAGCAAAACATAAAAAATAACGAGTAGTTACTTAGTTGCCGAATTATTTACCCGACGACGGTTACCACCAGGCTTGTTCGCTGAATTGTTGTTGCTGGTGTTACCGGTATGGCGTCTATTCTTACCGGTTGGTTTATGACCTCGAGCATTATCACCTGAACGTTGCCCGTCTTTATGATCAAATTTAGCACTCTTGGTTTTCTTAGGTTTGCCTGATTTTAACGGTTTTAACTTACGCGACTCTGGTAATGGATGTACCGGAGTAAAACCTTCAACTATTTCACGGTCAAGATGCGTTTGAATTACGTGCTGTACGTCATTAAGTAAATCAATTTCATCAGCACAAACTAAAGAAACCGCTTGTCCAGATGCACCCGCACGACCAGTACGACCAATTCGGTGCACATAATCTTCAGGCACATTTGGTAATTCAAAATTAACCACCTGTGGTAGTTGGTCAATATCTAAACCTCGAGCGGCAATGTCGGTAGCCACTAATACGTTAACCGTACCATCTTTAAAGTTTGCTAATGCTTTAGTACGCGCGCCTTGGCTTTTATTACCATGAATAGCTGCAGCATTAATACCTTGCGCTTCTAACTGTTTAGTTAACTTATTTGCACCATGTTTAGTTTTCATAAACACAATTACTTGTTGCCAGTTGTGAGTTTTAATTAAATGAATTAACAGCGGTGCTTTTTTGTTTTTATCGACCGGATAAACTAATTGTTCAACCGTTTCAGCCGTCGTGTTTTTAGGGCTTACTGAGATCTCTACTGGGTTGTTCACTAAGCCTTTAGCCAGTTCTCGAATATCAGGGGAAAATGTGGCTGAAAATAATAAGTTTTGACGCTGTTTTGGTAATACCGCTAATATTTTTTTAATATCACGTAAAAAGCCCATATCAAGCATACGATCGGCTTCATCTAATACCAAAATTTCTAACTGCTTAAAGTTAACCGCTCTTTGTTGGTATAAGTCTAATAAACGGCCCGGAGTAGCAACCAGAATATCAACACCACCACGTAAGCGTGTCATTTGTGGATTTATTTTCACACCACCAAAAACTACTGTTGATTTTAATGATAAGTTCTTACCGTAGTTTTCAACACTTTCAGAAATTTGGGCTGCCAATTCACGTGTAGGTGTTAAAATTAAGGCGCGTGCTTGGTTAGCTTTAGCCGATTGCCCTTTTGATAACAGCTCTAAAATTGGTAGCGTAAAGCCTGCTGTTTTACCTGTCCCCGTTTGTGCGGCTGCCATAACATCATCACCCGCTAACACTGCAGGAATAGCTTGTGCTTGAATCGGAGAAGGTGTGTCGTACCCTTGTTCTGTAATTGCTTTTAGAATAGGGGCAGATAAACCCAACGAGGTAAAACTCATAAATATTTCTCTTTAAATAGATGAAGGTGTGAGCCAACTTACAGCGGCGGTGCAGCATACAGTATAGTAGCTGTAAGTGCAATTTGGGCGCTAAAGTCATTCAAGCTTGCTAGTTTAAAACTACTAATATAGCTAGACTATTGACGCTATTTAAACTAAAAACAATAGTGGTGCAGTACAATCATTCATGGACGTCATGGCAGATATTGATTTTACCAAAAAGCGATTTTTAATTGTTGATTCAGTTAAGCAATCTAGTAGTACCTTAAAAACATTCATCCAAAACTTAGGTTGTGCCCGAGTTGATGAAGCCATTCGCATGCACGATATTGTTAGCAAATGCGAAAACTTTGATTATGACTGTATTTTATTAGGTTACGATTTAGGTGATGGTAAAAAAAATGGTCAGCAGGTTCTTGAAGAGTTACGTGTTGAAAAGCTAATAGCACGTCATTGTATTGTTATTATGATCACCGCAGAGCTTTCACAGGCTATGGTGCTCGCTGCCCTGGAACATAAGCCAAATGAATATTTAGCCAAACCATTTACTCTAAACTCGTTATTAAAACGCCTAGAACGCTCCTTTAAAAAGATTAGCTCTATGGCCGCTATATATAACGCTATGGATGATAACAATCATGCTGAAGTAATTAAATTGTGTCAGCAGATGATCGATCAACAAAGCGTTTATAGCATTGAATGTTTGGGTATAATTTCACGACAATATTTTGAGCTAAAACAATTCAATCGAGCTGAAGATATTTACCTTAAACACAGAGACACCCCGAACTGCCAATGGGCCGATATCGGTTTAGGTAAAATAGCGCTGCATAAGAAAAACTTTCAACAAGCTAATCAATACTTTCAAGGCATCATTAAACAACACCCACATTACTTAGCAGCATATGATTGGTTAGCAAATTCTTATCAACTACAAAAGAATTCAATTGGCGCAGAGAATACCTTAGCCCAGGCTATTTCTTTATCACCACGTAGTTTTTCTCGTATGCATAATTACGCACAATTGTGTTTTGATAATAACCATTTCGATAAAGCCACAAATGCTTTTTTTCAAACTAATGACCTCTCAAAAAATTCTATTCATAGGCAACCTAGTATTGCTTACTCCTTGGCAAATTCTGCACTTGCATATAGCGAACAAATACCTAAGCAACAGATTAAAAATATTAACGGTAGAGTTTTTAAAATATTGAATGATATAAACAAAGAGTTTTCATCGCCGGAAGTAAACATTCAAACAGGTTTACTTTCAGCCAGATTGCATTATGTAGTCAAAGACATTGTCGAATATGAAGCTAGTTTAAGCCGTGCTGAGAGTATTTTAGATCGAAGAATTGATGAATTACCACTTTCGAGCATGGAAGAAATTGCTGAGACATTATTAAAGTTGAATAGAGGGCTAAAGGCTAATACTTTATTGTTTAAAATTAAAAAATATAGACAAGAGAACAGTGAATTTTTACTAGATAATGACGAGCAAAACACCAACATCACTGAACTGAATAAAAGCAAAGCGCAAGCAGCCGTGGAAAGTGCAATTAATTTATATAATAGCAACCAATTCAATGCTGCTTTAGCTAAATTAAATAAAGCATTAAATTGGTACCCCAATCATATCGGGATAAAGTTAAATATTTTACAGGTATTAATTGTTGCTTTTGAAGAAGATAGAAACAGATTAGATGAGTTACAGCAGGCAAAATTGCTGGTTAAAGAGCTAAAGGAAAATAAAGATATTAATGAACATAACCTGCGCTTTATTGGCCTAAAGCAGAGATTTTATTCATTGAAGAAATAAGATGGTGGAGGGAGGTGGATTCGAACCACCGAAGGCTGAGCCGTCAGATTTACAGTCTGATCCCTTTGGCCACTCGGGAACCCCTCCACGGGGCCGAAAAGCTCGCTTGTTGCAAGCTATTCTAAAGAGGAGTCTAGCAATGTCCTACTCTCACATGGGAACTCCCACACTACCATCGGCGCTAACGCATTTCACTTCTGAGTTCGG
>CANMXU010000036.1 GCA_947501935.1 uncultured Alteromonadaceae bacterium | reverse complement strand
GGGGTGTAGTTCCAATTGGTAGAACAGCGGTCTCCAAAACCGACGGTTGGGAGTTCGAATCTCTCCACCCCTGCCATATTAAAGAGAAGTACTTTTGAGTAAGTGCTTTGTTGAGAAGTTTAACCTCGTTAGTTTCGGGGTTGTTTTGTCTTAGAATAGACGTGTAATAATAGGTTATAACTATGAATGCAAGTACAGAAGACCAGCCTAGCGGTTCTCTTGATTTTCTTAAATGGGGAGTAATATTCCTTATTCTCGCTGGTGCAGTTTTTGGCAATTACTTTTATGCAGACGAGTCTGTATTAATTAGAGCTGTTGCAATTGTTGCTCTAGTTGTAGTTGCCGGCTTTATTGCTATGCAAACCGTAAAAGGTCGCACAGCTGTAGCATTCGCTAAAGAATCAAAAACTGAAGTAAGAAAAGTGGTTTGGCCTACACGTCAAGAAGCTATTCAAACAACCTTTATCGTACTCGTTGCCACATTCATTATGTCGTTAGTAATGTGGGGCTTAGATTCTTTCCTATTTTGGATAGTTGGTTTCATTACTGGCTTACAGGTGTAGTTATGACTGAAGAAAATATTAGCGAAGATAGCAACGAAGAAGTATTTGTAAATACTAATCCAAATCTTAAATGGTATGTAGTACAAGCATTCTCAGGCTATGAAGGACGTGTTCAAAAAACCTTAATTGAACATATCGAAATTAACAACTTGCAAGAAAAGTTCGGTGAAATTTTAGTACCAACCGAAGAAGTTGTTGAAATGCGTGCGGGTCAAAAGCGTAAAAGCTCTCGTAAATTCTTCCCTGGCTATGTATTAGTTCACATGGAACTGGATGATGAGTCGTGGCATTTAGTCAAAAGTGTTCCTCGTGTATTAGGTTTCATTGGCGGTACTAAAGAGCGTCCAGCGCCTATTAGCCAAAGAGAAGCTGATCGCATTTTACAGCGCTTAGAAGAAACTGATAAGCCTAAACCTAAAACCTTATTTGAACCAGGTGAAGTTGTTCGCGTTATTGACGGCCCATTTGCAGACTTTAACGGCGTGGTTGAAGAGCTTGATTACGAGAAAAACCGTATCAAGGTTTCTGTATTAATCTTTGGTCGTTCAACGCCAGTAGATTTAGAATTCTCACAAGTAGAGAAAGGCTAATTTAGCGCTTCTTGAAAATGAACATCAAAGCCAGCATTAATTGCTGGCTTTTTTTATGCCTGAAATCCGACATACAGGGGATAGTTTTACATTATGTGATTTAGAGCTTTGATTTTTAGGATTAATAGCTACAATTGTAACGAGAATGTTAATTTTAAAAGGTTGTTAATAATGGATGTCAATGTTGAACAAATTGAAAAATATTTAGCTATGTTAGGTGAAATCAGTATTCAGTTTGGTACTAAACTGTTACTAGCAATTATTGTATTTCTTATTGCGCAATGGTTAATAAATAGAATTATCAAGGTTGCGGGTATTGCCATGGAGAAACGTGGTGTAGAAGTTACCCTGCATCAGTTTTTACTCAGTATTTTCCGCGTTATATTAAAAGCCATTCAAATTATTATTTTTGCTTCAATGGTTGGCGTAGAAACTGCCTCGCTTATTGCCGTATTAGGTGCTGCAGGCTTAGCTGTTGGTTTAGCGTTACAAGGTAGTTTAGCTAACTTTGCTGGTGGTATTTTAATACTGCTATTCAAACCTTTTAAAGCAGGAGATGTTATTGAAGCGCAAGGTTACGTGGGGACAGTGGTGGAAATTCAAATTTTCAATACTATAATCCGCACGCTTGATAACCAACGTGTGATCATACCAAACGGATTGCTTTCTAATGGTTGTGTTAAAAACCTATTTATTGAAAGCACCCGCCGCGTAGATATGACCTTCGGTATTAGTTACGGAGACGATATTCTCAAAACTAAGCAAGTTATTGAAGCGGTGTTAGTGGCTAATGAATTAGTATTACAAGATCCTAAACCTGATATTTTTGTTTCAGAGCATGGTGCTAGTTCAGTAAATTTTACTGTTCGTCCTTGGACTAAATCTGAGAATTATTGGGCAGTATATTTTGGTACTATGGAAGGAATTAAATTAGCCTTTGATAAAGAAAATATTACCATTCCTTTTCCACAACGCGATGTGCATGTTATTCCAGCACCGCAGCAAGACTAAGCTCAATATTACAATGGTTTTGTAAATGAGTATGAGGGTGCGAAAGCGCCCTTTTTTTATGGCATCGAGTATAATCTTATAAGGAGTGTTGAAGAATGAAAACAATGACTGCATACATCCATTGTTTAGCTGTTAGCGAACGCTCTATTTAAGCAGCACTTCTCTCATTCGATACTCGCCTACTATTTCTCGAATATTAGGGTAAGTTTTAACTATTTCTTTGGTCTTCTTTTGTTGGGCATCGCTCCACTTTTTCATAAAAGCTTTATATTTTGCTTTATCTGGTTCTAAGTCAGCACCACTATTAAAGTTAACCACTAAAACTAAATTAAAGTCACCGCTTTGCGGTAGCTCGCTCATATAAATGTGAAAATCTTTAAGTTGACCAAGATCTTTGGCAATATTATTTGCCTTAACCCAAGTTTGCCCTAAACCTTCTAAATAAACATCAATCATATTTGCATCTACTCTCACGGTTGTTACCGAAGAGACACTCTTGCTAAGATCATAATCTTTATATATTTCGTAATCAGCATAAGCAAGGCCTGATAATGTTGTTAGTAGTAAAATTATCGTTAATTTAAATGTTTTCATTTTTATTACCTTTAATTGAACATTGCTGCTTGTTAGGAACTGCCAAACAGTAGCTTTAGTGTAGTCAAAAAGCATTTATTTGCATTTGTATTTACATTCATTAAAGCGGAAGTATTGGCAGGTAGTTTACTTATCTAGCTATTGCACTATTAGTTAATGATATAGCATCGCCGACAAGGTAAAATTGGCTTTTCTGTAGTTAACTTATCCAAGTCGAATTAACCTATGAACGCGCATGAGCAATGTTTTACGCCATTTAAAACTGAAGTTGTAGGTTATGAACTGCCTCAGCGTTTTACTTTTCCTTTTTATTATCAGCCCCATCCTTTATGCTTAGTTGCGGTAAAAGAGCTTCAGCAACATCTTAGCGAACAAAAGCAGTGGCAACATAACTTTGGTATTAAAGGCGACGAGTATAACGACAGCGCAGCAGCCATAGGTAAAATGTTTGGAGTATTGTTAGTGCAAGCACCCGATGGCCAGCTTGGTTATTTATCGGCTTTTTCTGGAAAAATCGCCGACCAAAATATATTACCTAAGTTCGTACCACCAGTATTTGATATGTTGGTAAAAGACAGTTTTTTTCTTACCCAGCAAAAACAAATCAATATCCTTAATGATAAGCTTGAATGCCTAATTTCAGCGCCTAAACTGAAAATCCTTACCGATGCATTAACCCAAGAGAAACACTCAGCAGAACAAGCATTAGCCCGCCAGCGTGAACATGTAGTTTCTGGTCGTAAACGTCGTAAGGCTCAAAGAGCTGAAGGTCGGCTCAGCTTAAGTGACAATGAGTTTTTGGCATTGCAAGCACAGCTGAGTATCGAAAGTGTTTATCAGAAAAATGAATTACTTCACATAAAACAGCAGTGGCAAGATAGAATTAATAACGCAGAGCGCGCTTTGCAGGTATTAACGGATGAAATAGCGTCTTTAAAAACTCAGCGTAAGCAATTATCTAATGCTTTGCAGCAGCAGCTATTTGCTCAATACCGCTTTCTAAATGTAAAAGGTGAAGAAAAGGATCTTAGCGAGTTATTCCAACATACGATTAACCCAATACCGCCGGCCGGCTCTGGTGAATGTGCAGCGCCTAAATTACTGCAATATGCTTTTAAGTTTGGCATGAAGCCTTTGGCAATGGCTGAATTTTGGTGGGGAAGTTCGCCTAAGTCTGAAATTAGGCAGCATCAAAATTTTTACCCTGCTTGCCAAGGAAAATGCAAACCGATATTGACACATATGCTTGATGGTCTAAAGGTTGATGAAAACCCATTATTATGCAACCCAGCAGCGGGGAAAGAGCTGGAAATTGTTTATCAAGACGACGTGATGGTGGTCGTTAACAAACCTGCTGAATTTTTATCGGTACCGGGAAAAACAATTGCCGACTCGGTATATACCCGTATTAAAGAGCAATTTCCGCAAGCCACAGGTTCATTGATTGTGCATCGACTCGATATGTCAACCTCAGGCCTTATGGTGCTAGGGCTAACACCTCGTGCTCATAAGAGCTTGCAGAAACAGTTCATTGAGCGCAGCGTGAAAAAGCATTATGTTGCTATGCTAAGTGGCCACTTAACCAACCAAGAAGGGTTAATAACATTGCCATTGCGCGGTGACTTAAATGATCGACCCAGACAATTGGTGTGTGAACAATTTGGTAAAGCGGCAGAAACCAGATGGCAAGTGCTGGAGCTTGTTGAAACCAAACAAGGAAAGTTTACTAAGGTGAATTTATTCCCTAAAACTGGCCGAACTCATCAACTGAGAGTGCATTGTGCACATATTTTGGGGCTAAATAACCCAATTGTCGGAGATGATTTATACGGGCAGCAAGCCGAACGTTTGCATTTACATGCCAAGCGTTTGGAAATCGCCCATCCAATAACAAAGCAAATGATGGTATTTCAGGTGGATGAAAATTTTTAATTTAAGATAAATAAAAGGCTCCAAAGGAGCCTTTCTTCGATAAAGTGCATTAGTAAATTAGTGCCTATGATCTTATATTTTGGCGCACTAACTTATTGAATGCGTGGGAAGTAATCGCGTTAGTAGTAAGTATCTTCTCTATTATGTGCCTGCGGATCATCGATAATTTCTTCAAAGTTTACTTCAAAGCTATTGTTCTCTTGACAGTTAGCCATATAAATTGTGCGCGTTGAACTATCTATCCAGGTAACGGTGCCACTTCCTTTTTTGCTACCGCATTTCATTCCAATATGAATATCATTAAATTGCATTCTTCCTCCTAATTTGTGTCGAGATAAGGTGCACTAACTTAGATTGATGTTTTTATTTTTAGTTCAATAAATGAACTTTTCTTTAACGTTTACTGTGTTAATAGTGAACGCGTTTTGTGCTATTTTTCGACAGCGAATATTCATTATAGGATGAAAATTTAGTAAATCTAGTATTAATATTATTTTGATATAGAAATTACAGATTAATAGAAACAAATAGGCTAATGACTTTAGCCGCTAAAATACTAGGCTAAAACGAGTGATAAGCTAGAGTATAGCGAGTGATAAACTAGGGTAAAAAAGCCGTGCCTAAAACGGCTGTTCGGCTCGCGCCGGTGACTGCAGGAATGTTACCAGATATTTTTTGGTCATAACAAAAGCCAAGCCAGGCAAAGGCGATAGCTTCTAAATTATCAGCATCTATACCTTGTTTCTGGGTGAGAGCAACTTGATGATTAGGTAAATTATTAACTAATTGCTGATATAGCACTTGGTTATGAATACCCCCGCCACAAAGATAAACAAGCGCTTTATGGGTTACAGTATTAATAGCATCGCTAATTGAAATAGCGGTTAAAGCGGTTAATGTTGCTTGTATATCATTGGCAGCTATTGTATTTCCAGTGCTTACTTGTTCACTAAGCCAAGTTAAGTTAAATACTTCTCGGCCAGTACTCTTAGGCGCTGCTAACTGAAAATAGGGTTCGCTTAACAACTTAGTTAATAACTGTGTATTAACTTGACCACTAGCGCCCCAAGCCCCATTCTCATCAAAATTACCTTGGTTATGCTCAGTAAACCACTCGTCTAATAACGCATTACCTGGGCCAGTATCAAAGCCTAAAATACTTTGCTTAGCGTCTTTTGGTAAATAGGTAATATTTGCAATACCGCCGATATTTACTATCACCACATCTTGCTCTGAATTAGCAAATAGCGATTGATGAAAAGCAGGCACTAAAGGCGCACCTTGTCCCCCTAATGCGATATCTTTATGACGGAACTGACCAATAACTCTTATCTCGGTTAAAGTGGCTAAGGTTTGGCAGCAGCCAATTTGTAGAGTAAAGGCGTGCTCAAGGTTAGGGCGGTGCCGTATAGTTTGCCCGTGACTTGCTATGGCAATAATATCGTCGCTGTTGAGCTGCTCTTGCTGCAAAAAAGCATTGATAGCTAAAGCAAAGTTTTTAGCTAATTCAACATCAAGGGCAAAAGCGCGATCAATTTCATTGGTTTGCGGTTGATAAAGTGAGGTGATTTTTTGACGAAGTTCATCGCCATAGGCTTGGTAATAGGAGCTCACTAATACTGGCTTAGCGGTAGAAAAATCAACTAACGCGAGATCAATACCGTCGGCACTGGTGCCCGACATTAAACCAATATAAAGCTGAGCTTGACTCATTCGCTTAATGGAGTGTCGTCAGACTGCATAGCAAGTAAGGCGTTTCTAGAGCCGTTTAAGTCGTTCAGCCGTTCTTGAGCAACAATTAAAAAATCTGCTTTATATTTTTTCGCAATAGGTTGTGAGTCAGGTAATTTCACGGTGCGTGGATTACGGTGCACACCATTAAGTAAAAATTCATAATGTAAATGTGGCCCCGCAGCCAAGCCAGTTGCGCCCACATAGCCAATTACTTGGCCTTGCTTTACTCTTTGTCCGGCTTTTACAGCACGCTTGGTAAAATGTAAGTACTTGGTGACTATGCCATTGCCATGTTGAATGAATACATAATTACCATTGTATTTATTATAGGTTGAATGAGTTACTTTACCGTTACCTGCAGCAACTACTGGTGTACCTGTTCTGGCAGCATAATCAACACCGCGGTGAGCTTTATAGCGTTTTTGAACGGGATGAAAACGCTTAGTAGTAAAGTTTGAACTGATGTATTTAAAGTTAACCGGTGCGCGTAAAAACGCTTTACGCATACTTTTACCGTCTGGTGTATAGAACTCGTCATCGCTATAACGAATCGCTTGGAATGGGTCGTCTTGATTAATAAATTCAGCGGCAAGTATTTTACCCGGGCCAATGTATTCACCATCAACATAATTATCTTCATAAACTACGTGGAAACTATCGCCTGAGCGAATGTCTAAGGCAAAGTCGATATCCCAACCAAAAATATTGGCAAGGTTAATAATTTGATTGTCGTTTAAGCCTGCTGAAGTACCGGCATTCCAGAAGTTTGAAGTGATAACGCCATGAGCAAAAGTTTGACGGCTTTCTACGGTTTTAATTTCTTGGCTTGAATGATATTCATCGTCGACTAAATTGATATGTAATATTTCAGTTTTAGAGCGGGGATATTCTAACGCAACTAACTTGCCGTTATCGTCAGTAGCTATTTTAAAGGTATCGCCAACGTTTAGCTTTCTCAGTAACTTACTATGTTCACCTTTGGCATTACTTACTTTATAAGTTGTTTGGGCGCTAAAACCAAAACGGTTAAATATTTTAGCTAAAGAGTCGCCGCTTTTTACAGTGGCCTTTTGCCAGCTATAAACTTCTGCTTTAGGGGCTAGCTCAATACTCTGTTGTGCAACGCTGTTGGTGCTAGCTTTTTGAACTGTTTCATTCGTAGCTTGAGGTGAGGCTTCTTCAAGAGGTAATGCTAATTGATAACGTTTACCAACTTCTAAAGTTTTTTCGCCAACTTGGCGGCTAGCAGTGGCTTTTTCTGACGGGATCAGTAAAAGTACCAGCAATAAAATACTGAAAGAAGTAATAATAATTCTATGTTTTTTAGGCATAGATAAATAAAGTTTTTGTATGTTTTTCAAATGATTATAACTATATTTGTTGATTCGAATACGACACTTATCGTTTACTATAACAAAAAAAACGCTCAGAAACAGCTATAGGGTTTTATCCCGCCGATAAATTACAGTAGAATCCCTGCTCTTAATTACAGAATTTTCCAGTGGAGCCGAGTGAATGACCGATGTCAGCCAAGCGTTTGATGAACTTAAACGTGGTAGTGATGAAATCTTGTTAGAAGACGAATTATTAGAAAAACTTAAACAAGGTAAGCCATTAAAAATCAAGGCGGGCTTTGATCCAACCGCGCCAGATTTGCACTTAGGTCATACGGTTTTAATTAACAAATTGCGCCAGTTTCAACAACAAGGCCATGAAGTTATTTTCTTAATTGGTGATTTCACCGGCATGATTGGTGATCCAACCGGTAAAAACGTTACTCGTAAACCATTAACTAAAGAAGATGTGCTTGCCAATGCAGAAACGTATAAAGAGCAAGTATTCAAAATTTTAGACCCTGCAAAAACTCGGGTTGAATTTAATTCAACTTGGATGGAAAAATTAGGCGCAGCTGGCATGCTTAAATTAGCATCACGTCAAACCGTTGCTCGTATGATGGAACGTGACGACTTTAAAAAGCGTTATGCTGGTGGTCAAGCCATTGCTATTCATGAATTTATGTACCCGTTAGTACAAGGCTGGGATTCTGTCGCGCTTGAGTCTGACGTGGAATTAGGCGGTACTGATCAAAAGTTCAACTTATTGATGGGGCGTGAATTACAAAAATCTGAAGGTCAACGTCCGCAAACTGTATTAATGATGCCATTGCTTGAAGGGTTAGACGGCGTACAAAAAATGTCTAAGTCATTAAATAACTACATTGGTATTACTGACAGCCCAACTGAAATGTTCGGTAAAATCATGTCTATTTCTGATGTATTAATGTGGCGTTATTTTGAGTTATTAAGCTTTAAAGCTATTGATGTGATTGAAGGTTATAAAAACGATGTTGCTGCAGGTAAAAACCCGCGTGATGTTAAAATTGATTTAGCCAAAGAATTAATTGCTCGTTTTCATGACGAAGATGCCGCGCAAGCCGCTCATCAAGAATTTATTAACCGTTTTCAAAAAGGCGCATTACCTGATGATATGCCTGAGTTAGAAATTAGCACTGAAAATGGTGAAATTGCCATTGCTAACTTATTAAAAGAAGCGAGTTTAGTAGCAAGTACTTCAGAAGGCATGCGCATGATAAAACAAGGTGCAGCTAAACTTGAAGGTGAAAAAATTACTGATAACAAATTAATGGTTGCTGCTGGTACAACTGCTGTATTTCAAGTGGGTAAACGTAAGTTTGCCCGCATTACTGTTAAATAACGCTGAAGTTGCCAAGCAATAATTAGCCGCCAATTCTCGTATATTTTATTTACGTTTTTCGCGTATTTGTTATGCTTTATTTTATAAAACGCCAGTCAAATTGACTGGCGTTTTTGTTTTTTATCCTCCAATTCTTCGTTATTAATATTTCTTTCTGCTTGAATAACCTTAAATTTATTGGGTGTTTTTTGTTCTGTTAATAAAATCGTTTTATTGATCCAAGTCAGTATGCACAAACACTAAAAGCGTAATATATGCGACATATTGTCGCAGTTCGTCACTTTTTGTAACTGCATACATAAGGCGAAGGTTGATAAATTCAATGCAAACAGTGTTAGCTCAACTTCATATTGGTAAGTTTTTTTCTGCAATATTTTTGTTGTGGTTCTCAATTGTGCTACCTGCTAATGCATTATTTGTTAGCCCGCCTAAAGATCCCATTCCTCTTATCCATGAAATATTTCCACAAGCGACCGATATTGGTGAAAAATCGGGCGAGCCAGCGGTGTGGACTATTCGCCAAGAAGATGAGGTTATTGGTTATGCGTTTGAAACTAATGACTTAGCAAAAATACCTGCATACTCTGGCGAACCAGTAAATATGTTGGTGGCGATTGACCCAAAAGGTGTGTATTTAGGTGCAAAAGTTTTAGAGCATCACGAGCCTATTATTTTAGCCGGTATTCCTGAGTCAAAACTTCATGATTTTACTGACCAATATCCGCAATTACATGTCAGCGACCGCCTTAAAGTGGGTGGTAATCAAACCGAAGGTGTTGTGCATATTGACGGTTTATCTGGTGCGACAGTTACTGTAATGGTGATGAATGTTGCCATTGTTAAATCAGCGACATTAGTTGCGCGTTCATTAGGTATTATTAGCGCTAGCCAAGACATTATTCAGCCAATGGGCACTATTTATGATGACGTTTATCAACAAGCTGATTGGACGCAGCTCACTGGCGATGGCTCTATTCGCAAAATTTATTTGAATCGAAAAACTGTAGATGAAGCTTTTGTTGGTACTGAGGCTGAACATGTTGACGAAGCAACGCCAGAGCAGAAACAAGATATGTTCGCCGAAGTGTATTTTGCCCAAGTAAACATCCCGACTATTGGCCGTAATATTTTAGGTGATGCTGAATACAACTATTTAATATCAACGTTAAAACCCGGTGAACATGCGGTTGTTTTAATGGGCACAGGCTACTCTTTTAAAGGTTCAGGTTATGTTCGTGGTGCTATTTTTGACCGCATTCAAATTTTACAAAACGAAAATGCCATTTCATTTCGTGACTTAGACCATGCCCGCTTACCTGATATTTATATCGACGGCGCACCACAGTTTAAAGAGCGATCTATTTTTATTATTCGTGACCATCATGAATTTAACCCTGCGTCAGACTGGCAGTTAGAGTTACTTGTACGCCGTCAAACCGGGCCATTAGAAAGTATTTTTACCAGCTTTAAGGCCAATTATCACACCTTAGACAAATATTTAGATCGTCCGCCAGTGATCATGCCAGCGCCAGAATTAACCCTAGCTCAGCAAGTATGGCAAGAAAAAAATACCGAAGTAATCGTACTGATTGTATTACTCGTTATTGTGGTGATGAGCCTATTTTTCCAAGATATTCTTGTACGTCACCCTACGTTTATGCACAACTTCCGCCATGTCTTTTTGATCGTTACTGTGGTCTTTATTGGCTGGTCTTGGGGCGGTCAGCTGTCAGTGGTTAATGTATTCACTTTCTTACAAGCCTTTATGTCTGACTTCTCATGGGATTTATTCTTACTTGACCCCGTTATTTTTATTTTGTGGGGTGCAGCAGCAGTAACCATGATCTTATGGGGGCGTGCAGTTTATTGTGGTTGGTTATGCCCGTTTGGTGCACTGCAAGAACTGATGAATATTTTTGCCCGCTATATCAAAATTCCACAATTTGAATTGCCTTGGGCGGTACACGAGCGTTTATGGGCAATTAAATATCTTATTTTATTAGGCTTGTTTGGTTTATCAATGGAGTCATTGGCGTTAGCAGAGCAGTTTGCTGAAGTTGAGCCGTTTAAAACTACCTTCTTATTAAAATTTGATCGTCAATGGCCGTTTGTTTTATATGCCTGCGCATTATTGATTATCAACATTTTCAATCGTAAGTTTTTCTGTCGTTATATCTGTCCGTTAGGTGCAGCGTTATCAACCAGTAATAGCATTCGTTTATTTAGCTGGTTACGTCGTCGTCCTGAGTGTGGTCAGCCTTGTAAAACTTGTGCAAAAGAATGTGAAATTCAAGCAATTGACCCTGATGGCGTAATAAATATGCGCGAATGTCATTACTGTCTTGATTGTCAGGTAACTTATTTTAATGAAGAAAAATGTCCGCCTTTAAAAAAAATGGCGCGCAAGAAGCAAAAATATAAAGAGCAACAAATTCCAGCGGTAGTGACGGAATAGTCATTTCGAATAATGGTGATTTACTCCACACAGGTTAATCACTAAAAATATATAAAACTAATACAGAAACTAATTTAGAAAACAAATGGAGAACAACATGAGTAATGAAGATAAAAGCTCGGATAACGTAGAGCTAGAGAATGAAGACAGACGTAAGTTTTTTGGCAAAACGGCATTAATGGGCGCAGGAGCTGTTGCGGCACCTATGACAGCTGCCATGTTTGTTTCTACAGCCAAAGCCAAAGCAACTGAAGCGGCCAATAGCCCATTTGTTCACCCGGGTGAGTTAGACGAATACTACGGTTTTTGGTCAGGTGGTCACTCAGGTGAAGTACGTATTATGGGAATACCATCAATGCGTGAACTTATGCGTATACCGGTATTTAATACTGATAGTGCTACCGGTTGGGGCTTAACTGATGAGTCAAAACGTATTAAAGGTGACAGTGCGCATCTTCATGCTGGTGACTCGCATCATCCTCATATGAGTATGACTGACGGTCATTACAATGGTAAATATGTATTTATTAACGATAAAGCTAACACTCGTGTTGCGCGTATTCGTTGTGACGTAATGAAAACTGACAAAATGTTAACTGTGCCAAACGTGCAAGCTATTCATGGTTTACGTGTACAAAAAGTACCTTACACAAAATATGTTATTTGTAATGGCGAATTTGAAATTCCAATGAATAACGACGGCAAAGGCGGCATGGAAGATGTTAGCACTTACCGTTCATTATTTAACGTGATTGACGCAGAAACCATGGAAGTTGCTTTTCAAGTAATGGTTGACGGTAATTTAGATAACACCGATGCTGATTACGACGGTAAATATTTCGCTTCAACCTGTTATAACTCAGAAATGGGTATGAACTTAGGTGAAATGATTTCAGCTGAGCGTGACCATGTTGTTGTCTTTAGTTTAGCGCGCTGTGAAGCGGCACTTAAAGCGGGTAAGTTTAAAACTTACAATGGCAATAAAGTACCTGTACTTGACGGTCGTAAAGGTTCAGATTTAACCCGTTATATTCCAGTACCAAAATCTCCTCATGGTATGAATACTTCGCCAAATGGTGAGTATTTTGTTGCTAACGGTAAGTTATCACCTACAGTTTCTATTATTTCTATTAAGAAATTAGATGATGTTTTTGCTGATAAAATTAAACCGCGTGACGCTATTGTTGCTGAGCCTGAACTAGGTTTAGGGCCACTTCATACAGCCTTTGATAACAAAGGTAATGCATACACTACCTTATTCCTTGATAGCCAAATTGCTAAATGGAATGTTGAAGATGCTATTGCCGCTCACAATGGCAAAAAAGTGAATTACATTCGTCAGAAGTTAGACGTGCATTACCAACCAGGTCATAACCATACTTCACAAGGTGAAACCCGTGATGCTGATGGCAAATGGTTAATCTCGTTATGTAAGTTCTCTAAAGATAGATTCTTACCAGTAGGCCCATTACGTCCTGAAAATGATCAACTAATTGATATTTCAGGTGATGAAATGAAGCTTGTACATGACGGTCCTACTTATGCTGAACCGCATGACTGTATGATCGTACATCGTAGCCGCATGAAGCCTAATAAACTATGGACGCGTGATGATCCTATTTTTGCTGAAACCTTAGCTATTGCGAAAAAAGATGGTGTGAATACCTTAACTGATAACAAAGTTATCCGTGACGGTAAAAAAGTACGTGTTTACATGACTTCAATTGCACCGACTTACGGCATGAATGAGTTTAAAGTAAAATTGGGTGATGAAGTTACCGTGATTGTAACTAACCTTGACCAAGTAGAAGATGTAACCCATGGTTTCTGTATGACTAACCACGGCGTACAAATGGAAATTGGCCCACAAGCGACTGCTTCTATTACCTTTACGGCTAACAAACCGGGCGTACAATGGTACTACTGTAACTGGTTCTGTCATGCTCTTCATATGGAAATGCGTGGCCGTATGTTCGTTGAAGCTTAATTTTAACCGTAGATATTAAAAGCGTTTTTAAAATAAGTTAGAGCAGTAAGTTTTAGTTGCCAGTTGTGACATAAGTCAAAGTTAGCAGCAATTACTTAACCCAGATCAAGAGCATAACATTTAAAAATGTTATGCTCTTTTCAGTTAAAGACACCTGCCGAAATAGGCGAGGGCATGTTGGTGAATTTCAAAACTTTCGTTATATATCTAAGCACGATCAGCTTGTTGAGTTTATGCTCGCAAATGCTGGCGGCGAAAACCTATCAACTGTCTCCTGCAGATAACTTGCAGCAGCACCTTGATAACAGTAAACAAGGCGATACCTTGGTATTAACTAAAGGTCGCTATCTGGGGAATTTTGTTATCAACCATGCGATTATTTTATCAGGCCTACCTGGCGCTATTATTGATGCTGGCGGTAAAGGCCATGCGTTAGAATTAAAAGCAGGTAATATCACCATTGAAAATTTAAATATTATTAACTGGGGACATGACCTTACCGAGCAAAGCTCAGGTATTTATGCCAATGTTAATAGTGTTAATTTGCTGATTCAAAATAATATTTTACAAGGAGATGGCTTTGGCATGTGGCTAAATAAAGCCTCTGACTTTAAAGTATTAAATAACAAAATATCAGGGAATTTAAAGCTACGCTCTGCTGATCGCGGCAATGGCATTCAGCTTTCTAGTGTGAAAAATGCCCATGTATTTGGCAACGAAACTTACCATGTTCGCGATGGTATTTATGTTATCAACAGCCAAAACAATATTATTGAAAGTAATACCATGCACGACTTACGCTACGGTATTCACTATATGTATTCTTACGACAATTCAGTGCTAAATAATACAGCCTATAATACTCGCGCAGGTTATGCGTTAATGAGTTCACGGCGTTTAACCATTAGCGGTAACAAAACGACTGACAGTGAAGACTACGGCTTTTTACTCAATTTTATTACCCAATCAACCTTTAAAAATAATTACGTTAAAAACGTGTGGACCAAGCCTGAAAATAAAGTGCTTGGCCGTGATGGTAAAGGACTGTTTGTCTATAACTCTGGTTACAACACCATTACTGGCAATATTATCGACACCGCGGAAATTGGCATTCATTTAACCGCCGGCTCTGAAAAAACCAAAGTTTACGGCAACAGTTTTATCAATAATCCAATTCAAGTGAAGTACGTGGTTAACCGTAAAGAAGAATGGAGCCATGAAGGACTGGGGAATTATTGGAGCAATTACCTTGGCTGGGACATGAACAGCGATAATATTGGTGATGTAGTGTTTGAACCTAACGACGGTATAGACAAGTTGGTGTGGCAGTACCCTGAAATGAAAATGCTGATGGACAGCCCCGCGGTGATTATTTTGCGCTGGATACAACGTCAATTTCCAATATTAAAACCGCCGGGTGTAAAAGACAGCTTTCCGCTGATGCGCCAGCCAAACACTGAGCGCGAGTTTAAAACAGTGCTTGCTGAGCAATTTACTACTTTAAGCACTGAACCTGTTTTAGCAAACGTTTCCCATTAAGGAATTAAAGATGATCAATTCGCCCCTTGTTCGCTTAGCCGATGTTAAAAAAAGCTACCAGCAACTCGACGCGTTACAATCGGTAAGCATGACCCTTAATGAAGGGGAAGTGCTCGGTTTGTTTGGCCATAATGGCGCCGGAAAAACCACCATGATGAAGCTAATTCTTGGCGTGGTTTCTCCAAGTGCCGGTAAAGTTGAAGTTATGGGCATGGCGCCTGACTCTAAAGAGGCATGGCATATGCGCGCTAAAGTGGGTTACTTGCCAGAAAACGTTAGTTTTTACGACCAACTAACTGGTTTGGAAGTAATCACTTACTTTGCAAGGCTAAAAGGATTTGATAAAAAACACGCCATTGCTTTATTAGAGCAAGTAGGCGTTGCCCACGCGATGAAACGTCAAGTGAAAACCTATTCGAAAGGTATGCGTCAACGTTTAGGTTTAGCGCAGGCATTTATCGGTCAGCCGAAGTTATTATTATTAGATGAACCCACCGTAGGGCTAGACCCTATAGCCACCGCTGATTTTTATCAAACGGTAGATAAGTTAAAAACCCAAGGCACCAGCGTAATTTTATGCTCGCATGTATTGCCAGGGGTTGAGCAACATATTGATCGCGCGATGATATTATCTGCGGGTAAAGTATTGGCAATGGGCACGTTAGCTGAACTTAGACAACAAGCGAGCTTACCTGTGGTAATGAAACCAAGTGGCTTAAATGGTACGGTTTGCCAAGACAGTAAACTTAGCCATTTTTTAACCGGCCAAGATAATATTTTACATGTGCCAGAAACCGAAAAAATGGCAACGTTAAAACATTTACTGAGCATGGAAGGCATCAGTGATATTGATGTTGAACCGGCGAACCTTGAACAAGTTTATCAACATTATCTGCTTAAAGATAAGCAAGATAAGTTAGCCAAACAGGCTGGCGCAGCTCAATCACAAGCGGAGCAACACTAATGAAGCAAATATTAACCGTTGCCAATAAAGAATTTCACGACGGCCTGCGTAACCGCTGGTTAGTGTCTATTACTGTAATTTTTGCACTGCTTTCAGTGGGCTTAACGTATTTTGGTTCAGCAGCCTCTGGTACCTTAGGTATAGCATCGCTTTCAACCACAGTGGCAAGTTTAGCCAGTCTTGCGGTATTTTTAATTCCGTTAATTGCGTTATTGCTGAGTTACGACAGCTTTGTTGGCGAGCAAGAAGGTGGCACTTTATTACTATTACTAACTTATCCGTTAAGTAAAAGTCAGTTGGTACTTGGTAAGTTTATTGGCCAAGGCGGTATTATCGCGCTAGCCACCTTACTCGGTTTTGGCGCGTCAGCGGTTTTATTGTTTTTTCAAATGAACGATGATGCGGTGTTAATCACTTTTGCTATTTTTATCGCCAGCGCAATTTTATTAGGCTTAAGCTTTACCGCCATCGCGTATTTAATCAGTTTATTGGTCAGTGAAAAATCAAAAGCAGCAGGCTTTGCATTGATCACTTGGTTCTTTTTTGCTTTAGCCTTTGACTTAGCCTTATTAGCGCTATTAGTTGGCAGCGAACAAGGAGTTAGTCAGCAAGGACTTACTAGCTTGATGATGCTTAATCCTGCTGATATTTTTCGTTTAGTTAATCTTGCTGGTCTTGACAGCAGCGATGTTAACGGCGCTTTGGCAATCGCCATTAATTCGAGCCTGTCTCAAGGGCAATTATTTAGCATATTAACCGCTTGGGTGGCTGTGCCATTAACAGCGGCAATTTTTATTTTTAGGAAGAAAAAACTGTGAACAAATTTACTTCAGCATTATGGGTTATTATTTCCGTTACTTTTATGAGTGCTTTTATTAGCGCATGTTCTGAACAAGCACAGCAAAGCCAAATGTTACATCAAGCTGTGGCAATAGAGTCAACCGATGAATGCCATTTATGCGGCATGTTAATTATGAATTTTGCCGGCCCTAAAGGTGAGCTATTTAAAAATGGCGTTACCGAAGAAAGCAGCAATAAAGTTAATAAATTTTGTTCTACTCGCGACATGTTTAGTTTTTATCTTGACCCAGAAAATAAGCGAAACGTTACTACTATGCTAGTGCACGACATGAGCAAAATGCCGTGGAATGCCCCGAAAGATGAATTTTTTATTGATGCTAGAAAAGCATGGTTTGTTGCTGGCTCAGAAAAAACTGGCGCTATGGGTAAAACCTTAGCCAGCTTTTCAAAGCAAACTGATGCACAAGCTTTTGCCGATGAATTTGGCGGCAAGGTGTTAGATTTTACTGAAATTACTATTGAAGTATTACTGTAGCTGCTTATTGCTTAGTAGCTAACCATTTCTGCAAGTGCGGCGTTAGTGTTTGTGCCCAAATACCATAACCTTGGGTATTTGGGTGTACGCTATCATGATATAGCGCTTCGTTTAGCTGGTCATGTTCATCAAGAAATTTATCATGCATATTAATAAAGCTAATGCCGGCGTTGTTCTCAAGGGGTAGTAGCAAACGATTAATCTCGTTAATGTCAGTGTTAAATTGTTGCATCGGTTTTCTAGGCAATAAACTCATTAATAAAATATGAGTTCTCGCAGAGTTGCTATGCAGCTGTGCACATATAGCTTTTATGCCAGCAACAATTTCTGTTGGGCTGTTTTTTCGTGCGTTGTCTGTGGCCACTAAATTATTGGTGCCAATTAACAGCACGGCAACTTTTGGCGAAATGCCGTCGAGTTCACCATTTTCTAAGCGCCATAATACATTTTGAGTGCGATCCCAGCCAAAACCTAAATTCAAAGCATTATAAGGTTGAAAACTTTGCTGCCAAAGCGTATTTGCACGAGCAATACTTGCTTTGGGTGAGCCGCCAAACATGTGGGTAATGGAGTCACCAATAAACACTAAATCAACCGCTTGAGCTTTTATATGATCTTTAACCGCATCGTGACGGTTATGCCAGTTATAAAAGTCATCTTCTAATTTTTGCACAGGAATTATGGCGCTGTTAAGCTCGGCTAAACTGTCATGAGTTTCTGTTGGGCTACTAATTGATTGAAAAGATGCGCATATATAAAATAGCGCCAGTATAGTTAACTGAAGTTTTTTCATTGCTTTAGCCTTTGATATCATTATTTTTATTCTGATTATATTGATATTCTGCGCTGGTTAATACGTCTTTATTATTTGAATTTCGATAAGTTAATCGAGCTAATTTACTTCGTGCTATGAACAAAACTCCCCTGCCAATTTTTTTCTGGCGGATTATGTAGCAGTTCTTCAATACGCTGTTGGTAAATATTAAGCAGGGTTGGGTTAAAAAAGTCATTTTGCAGCGCTGCTAATATTTGCTGTGCTTGGCTAAACTGTTGATGGAAATAGTGGCTCATCATTTGGTTAAATTGCTGACATTGTTCAAGCTGCTTTGTTGATGGTTTTATGGCTAATGGGCTATAAATAGTTACAGGCAGTGTTTTGCCTTTTACATTAACTTTATCGACTGTTAAAAAAGGCACTTGGGTGAGCCATTGTGGAGATTCTTGTTCCACGAGTCGTTTGGTTTCTTCACCCACTAAAATATCTACACTGTAGTATTTGGTTAAACTTTCAAGGCGCGAGCCTAAATTAACCGCATCGCCAAGTACGGTATAATTTAGGCGGTATTGCGAGCCCATATCACCAACATTCATTTCGCCACTATTAATACCTATGCCTATTTTGGCGGCAGGCCAGTTTTTATTGGCAAAGCTTTGCTCTAACTTCTGAACGGTAGCTAACATGGCAAAGGCCGACTTTATCGCGTTGGTCGCGTGGTGACCGTCGTGTAGTGGAGCGCCCCAAAAGGCCATCACCATATCGCCAACGTATTTGTCGATAGTGCCTTGGTGGTGAAAAATATCTTCAGTGATCGCGGAAAAAAACTGGTTTAACCATGCCGAAAGTTGCTCGGGGGCTAATTGTTCGGCAATAGTGGTAAAGCGGCGAATATCACTAAATAATACTGTGAGCAGCTGTTTTTTCCCTACTAAATTCATACTGTCTGGTTGGTCGAGAATTTCGTCAATATGAGCAGGAGGCACGTATTGTTCAAATACTGCTTTCACTTTTTTTCGCTGACTATTTTCTTTAAGAAAGCCGTAGCTAATGTAATAGGTACTTAAAGCCATTAGTAATAACAAGGCACTAACGAGTGGTAGGTCAATGTAGGCGTAATACCATAAGCTGGCATTAGCGGTTATTAGCAGGGTAAAAATAACCAAGGCAATAATTTCTGCAGACCTTGGGCTTATTTTTGGTAGTAAAAATGCACTTAACAGCCCACAACTTATTAATATAATGGCTACTGCTGCTTGCCACCAGTCGGGGCGATAGGGTTGAGTGGTGGGCGACATTAAGGCGTCAAATACTGTTGCGTGAATTTCAACACCTGGAAAAGCTAATGATACTGGTGTGGTGCGTAAATCGGCCAGTCCGGGGGCCGACGAACCTACAAAAATTACTGCGCCGTCAAAGCGTTTGTCTTTAATTCTATCAGCTAATATATCGGCGGCAGAGGTATAAGGGTAGTGATAAGCTGATGCCCGAAAGGGTAGTAATAATTGGCCTTTATTATCGGTTGCAATAAAAGACTTGCCTATTTTTATTGCCGTTAAAAACGCCTGCTGTTGTTTTTGTTGCCACTGTAATTCAATTGACTCTGCCAAGCTATAAGATTGAAAAGCCGCCAAAGCTAATGAAGGGTAAAACTTACCATTTTGCTGGACCACTAATGGCGAGCGGCGAATAAAGCCGTCGTCATCAAATATCGCATTAACAAAGCCCTGAGCGATCGCTTGCTTTGCTAAGATCTCGGTATTAGCCGAATAGCCTTGAAATTGATGCAGATAATTATTGTCGCTGTTACCGTTATTTATTAGCTTTGTTGGCGATAACAGGCCTTTTTGAATAGCTTGTTGTTGATGAAATAAAGTGGCTAAAACAACTTCGTTTTTTGACATTGCTTGAGAAAATAAATAGTCGCCGTCTAACTGTTTGGCAATGGCTTGAATATGGTCAATAGTTTTTTGATCAGAAACGGCGGACAGCACCTGAGCGGCGGGGTTAACTTCAGCTTCGGTAAAAAGCACATCAAAGGCGATGGTAACTGCACCTAATTTGGTAAGTTGATTGGTTAATTTGGCAAATTGTTTACGTGGCCATGGCATGCGGCCAAACTCTTGCAAACTGCTTTCATCAATATCGACTATTTGAATGTTAGCAGTGCTGGCTGGCCACGGTGGTAAGTAGCTGAGTCTGGCATCGTATAAAATGCCGTCAAGGCGGTTTACGGTTTTACTAAAATATGAAATCGGCGAAAACTGTAACAACAGCACCGCTAAAGTGATCAACAGGCCAATGCTAACTTGGGTAAAGTAACTTTTATAAGATAAGGTCATTATAAGCTGATGTCATTATTAGTATTCTTGTTTTTATACGGGTATCTATTATTTTTATTAAGCATATCAGCTAGCTCGTCTTAAAACTGACTAATCTACTTGGCTAATTCATATGGAAAACTCATCTAGCTAATTCGTATGCTAATTAATATTACTCGTGCCCGATAAAAAGGTGCCACGATCTCCTACGGTATAAATGTTATCTGAGTTACCGTGATAATAAACATCCCATAGGTTAAATTCACTGCCTTGCACGCTGTTGTACCAACTGCCACCACCGTCTCTGCTGAATAGGGTAACCCCGTCTTGACCTACTGCGATCACTTTGTTGCCATTACCACTAACTGAATATAAATTGAAAGGTGAAATAGTTGCGCCGGTAAATGCTGTCGCTGCGGTACCGGTTACTAGTTGACCTGCATCACCAACAATTACACAGTTGGTGCCATTAAAGAACACATCATTTAAGTTGCCCCAACTGGCATTCGAAAATAAATCCATCCAAGTGGTTGCTCCTGGCAATATGCTATTGTTACGCACTATTAAGCGACCATTCTCCCCTACGGCGACAAAATATTGATCATCATGAGTTACAGCCAGTAAATTATCAGTTATCGCCGGATTGCTTACTTCAGTTGTCCAGGCTGTGCCAGTGCTGCTGGTTAATATGGTGGCATTATTGCCAACCGCGACATATAGGCTAAATGGCGCGCCTAAAACAGTTAAACCAGAAAACCAAAATATATCGTTAAGATCTTCACTGCTGCCGGTATTAATTGTGGTCCAGTTACTGCCGTCGGCACTCGTCATCAACAAGCCACTGTTTCCTACCGCAATAAATTGATTGTTAAAATAATTTACCTCGTTAATGTTAAAAATACCTAAGGCGAACAATGGCGTCCAATTGGTGCCGTTGTCGGTACTGATATGAATATAAGACGGGTTACCGGCGCGAACCAAGGTATTACCGCCATTAGAGGCAATGGCATGCATATCATTTTGTATTGAACTGAGTGGGGTAAAGTCGACAGCATCAGGGCTGGTAAATAGGTCGCCATTATCACTCGCTAATAATAAATTTGTTCCGTCTGAAACCATGGCTTGTACATTACTGGTATCAATGCCGCCTTGCAGTGTCCAGCTAGTGCCGTTACTACTGGTAAGTACGGTATTATTGTCGCCAACGGCAACAAATTGACTACCATCCCAAAGCAGTTGTTTTAAATTAGTGTTTACGCCAGAACTTATCGTTTGCCATGAGCTACCGGAACCACTGCTAAGAATTATACCATTGGCGCCCACGGCTACATAAAGACTGCCATTGTGGGCGATACTGGTAAGCTGCTCAGTAATACCGCTGCTTTGAGTTTGCCAAACCCTGCCGTCAGCACTGGTTTCTATATTACCGTCGTCACCGACAATAACATATTGTTCGCCAGCGAAAATTACATCACGATATTCGCTGCTATTCACTGTCGCGATACTGCTCCAGCTATAACCGTTTTTGCTAAAAGCCACGGTTTGTAAACCCACGGCGACAAACTGCTGACCGTCAAAGGCAATATTATTAAAAGCAAAGGTTAAACCGGTCGGAATTTCTAACCAATGAGACTGCCCAACTGAACCGGTTTGATTTACTAATGTTGTACCAGCATTACCCACGGCAATATGAGTATTGGCCAGAGGATTACGTTCAGTATAACCACTGGCAATGGCTTTAAGGTTACCGCTATTGGTAGCATATTCTATCTGCCATTGTGTTTTGTCAGTGCTGCTAAGTATCATGCGACCACTAATCGCGTAATATTTTCCTGTACCAACGATAGGCGCGGTGACAAAAGTATCATTATTAAAAAGGGCGTAGTCAAAACCATCAAAACTTAAGTCAATAAAGTCGATTAAGGGGACGTCGGGCGCAGAGGGGGTTTTATACCAATTAATGTCGCTCACTTGAATAGTAAATAGCCCTTCGCTATTAATGCCACTACCGTCGGATACTTGGTAAAAACCGCCGTCTATGCCGATAAAATCATCGGGAGTATAGTCAAAGGCTGACGCTACGGTAAGGTTTTCATTGTAAGTTCCGTTTTGAACGGGAAGGCTTTGTTGTAGATAAGTAATACTATCGTTGGGGTCTAGGTCGCTGTCATTATCAATAAGAATTGGCGCTGGCGAATAGATAGAGTCATCAATGTAAATTGTGCTGTTAGGCAAAGTGGTGAAATCATCAGGGTTTACCTCTGCTAAGCGATTACCTACTACCACGGTGGCTGTGCTGCCAACACTACCAACGGAGCCATCGGAAACCATGTAGGTTATTTCAACTGTGGTATTTTCAGCGATACCAGCGGCAGAAAAATATAGCTGGTTGTTAATAATACTGACTGTGCCAGCGTTGGTTGAAGCATCTGTTAAGGTTAAGGTGTCTTGTTCAACATCACTATCGTTGGCAAGCGCGTCAATAACCATGGTTTGCAAGGTGTTGGTAATTAAGCCTGTTTCGGCAACCACATTTGGTTGGTCATTTACCGCAACAATAGTTACCGCAACACTGCCATTATCGCTATTGCCATTATTATCTGAAATAGTATAGGTAATGGTGGCATTACCATTAAAGTTTAGTGGCGGCGTATAAGTTAGTTGGTTATTACTTTCAATGGTGACCTCGCCATTATCAACACTGGCATTGATCACCGTTAAAATATCATTTTCAGGGTCGGTGTCATTTGCGATCACATTAATACTGGCGCTGTTATCTTCCGCTAGGGCGGCGGTGTCATTATTGGCAATGGGTGCGCCATTTAAAGTAAGTACCGGATCAGGTATCGCAAAACTAAAAGACTGCACATTGCCGGTAATTGAAGCGCCGGGAGTAAGACCCACTTGACCAACCCCACAACTTTGCCCCGCTAACAAACCGGTGCAAGGAGAGCCTGGCTCTAAAAAGGCTGAAAAACCAAAAGTATCTGCGGCGATGGCGGCTGGAAAATGAGCAACTATCTCACCGCCAGTTTCAGGTGATAGGGTTAAAGTAAATAAGCTACCACCTAAATCAGTAAAACTTACGGTGTCACTACCGGGAGAATTTGATGCTGCTATTAATGGCACCGGGCCTGTGCCAGCATAGGTGAAAACCATAGTAAATGAGCCGGTAGCATTAGGAGTAAATTCGCTATTAGGCGCTTCTTGATAAGTTCCGCTCAAGGTACATTCAGTGGAGGTAGTTTGCAGACAATTCCCTAAAATATACCTAACTTGACCAATGCCAGAGCCTGGCAATGTTTCGCCAAGCCCTTCTAAGGTTAATCCTCCTGAGGTTGTTAATGATAATGCCCCCAATATAACCTGCTGATTTTCAACGTTGATAAGCACTTGTGCACTAGCGTTAGCACCACGGCCATCGGTTATTTGATAGCTGAAACTGTCTTGTCCGCTAAAAGCATTATTGGGGGTATAAACAAAGCTGCCGTCGGGAATTAAATTCAGTACGCCGTTTTGTGGCGGGGAAGTGGGCGCTACTAGCACTGCGAGACTATCTTGTTCGGGGTCGGTATCATTACTTAATAAACCGGGGGCGCTAATGTTTAGAGTGGTATTTAATGCGGTACTGTAATTATCATCCAAAGCTGTTGGAGCGTCATTTACAGGATCAATAATAATTGTTGCCGTAGCTTGGGCGGTATTACCTTGGCCATCATTTATTTGATAGGTAAAACTATCGTTGCCAAAAAAATTACCATTGGGGATATATGTAAAACCGCCAATATTATCAACGGTTAACAAGCCATTATTAACTGTAGCAATAAGATTGGCTGATAACTGCAGCGGATCTCCTTCAGGATCAGAGTCATTGGCTAATAAACTATTATTGTTAGTCGCGGCAATGCTTAAGGTTTGATCTTCATTAACTCGATAACTGTCATTGACTGCTATAGGTGCCGCATTGGCTTGACCAACTATAATATCCACTCTGGCATTACTACTAAGCCCAAGTGGGTCTGTTACTTGGTATATAAAAAAATCATTACCGACAAAATTTAGATTGGGAGTATAAGTAAAGCCACCATCGCTTTGTAATATTAGTGTACCATTGCCAGCATTCGTTATCGGCAGGGGATTTACTTGTAAAGTGTCGCCATCAATATCACTATCGTTAGCTAATAAACCTGAAGCGTTGATGGTTAAGGTTTGATCTTCGGCGGTTGAAAAACTATCGGGCGCTGCAACGGGAGCATCATTTACATTATCAATGGTAATATTTACTGTGCCTTGGGTAATACCGCCTTGGCCGTCTTGTACTTCGTAAACAAAACTGTCTGTGCCATAGAAGTTTGGTTTAGGTAAATAACTAAAATTACCATTGCGCGATAGGCTAACATCACCATTTAGTGGGAATTTTACTGGCAGTGGCGAAAGACTGAGCGGATCATTTTCACTGTCACTGTCATTACTCAGCACATTGCCATTAACGTTTTGCTCTTCAAGTGCAGACATTATTTCAGTGGTGACTAATGGTGGAGTATTACTTAAACCTGAAGGAGCGGCTAAACGAAATTCAGAGCTAAATGAACTTTCACCGCTGCCATCAACACCGGTGATCAATACATAATATTCTTGAGTATTATTCAGTCCTGAAATTGTTTGTGGACCAGAGGTCACAGATAATAACGCCTGTCCTTCAGCTAAGTTGGCGTAGTTCTGTAAATTAATGCCTTGCTCTGCGGCAACTAAAACATTGTATCGTAGTAAATCATCATTATTTTGCCAGTTAATCGTCAGGCTACTGCCGTCGGAAGAGCGACTAACGCTCGCACCTAATATTCGGCGTAACTGCCAGTCTAAGGTGACTGAATCAACCAACATTTGATTACCAAGCGTATCTAAAGTCCATAAGCCCATGGTTAGCGGGCCAATATATACGCCGTAGTCTGCTGGATTAATACTGGTTTCGGTTTTATTAAAAGTACCTGTAGGGCAAGCATCTCCGGCATCACATAAAAATTTTAATTGCTCACTTTCATTAAAGCTTAGCGCTACGCCTACCAAGGAGTCAGGATCGGTCGCGCTAATAGCCGCTAAAATATTACCGGTAAAAACTTCACCATCGCTAGGTTGGATAAATTGTCCGCTAGCATTGGCTGCTGCTGGCGCAACAACATTTTTTGCCGCTTTAAAGTTAGCATGAATAGTGTTTTTCGACGCTACTTGCTCAGGCTCTGCCGGCAACGTTTGACTACTTTGCTCACTGCTTTTATTAGCATCACTACCACCACAACCGCCGAGCAGTATTAAAATGAGGATAGCCATTGAGTAAAAATGTGAACTGTTCATGCTGTTCTTACCTTATGTAGCCTTTTTGAAAAGTTGATTCACGGTGCTTATTCCTGAACTAATTACTTGGTTTTTTGAGCTTACGTGGCTTTACGGTTGCGCTGTCTATCAGCGCTTATCAAAGTCTATTAGAGCCTATTAAGGAATAACTTCGCCAAGCACAAAGTTGCCACCGGCATTTACGCTACTATCATTTATTTCTGTTAAGTTTATTTCGCCAAAAACCTTGCTGGCGTCATCAACAAATAATCCTGAAACGGTGCCGTCGGCAAGATTATTACCATGTGAGGCGAAGTTAATATTGATATCTAAATTTGAGCCGTTAATCACGCCATTAAAAGTACTAAACCATTCACCTGAACTATCGGTAAATGACAAGTTGCCCGTGGGTATGCGTGATAAGGTAAAATCAGCAGTTAAGTTCATCGACACCGAGCTCAGATCGCCAACGCTACTCACAAAACTATGGTCTATTAAACCAAATGAAGCGGTGCCTGTTCTTGAAATACCATCTGATGACGGAACTAGCGCGGCGAATAACTGCTGGTTATCAATCCACTCATCACCAATTTGGTCATATTGATAGTTAGCCATTTCAAAACTTGCGTTATCATTTTCTTCAGGGCGCTGCGAGAATATATCTTCTTGGTGAGCTAATAATACTTGTTGTTGATGAAATTGATTAAAGCGCTCTAAAGTATGACCTAAAGCCAGTTTTCGTGGCACTTGCATTAAAAAGTTAACCTCGCCATTAGCCTTTACTCTAGCCATGCTGTATTTGAGGTTTTTACCTAAGGAAAATTGCATTGGTTCAGTACCCACGGTTACTTGCACAACAATTTCGCCATCCCAAACGGCTAGCAATAAATCGTCATCATCCATATGTGCACTATAGTGAGTGCCGCGCACACCAATGGTGGCAACGGGGGTAGACATTTGGTAATTTTTTTCTTTATTGGTGAGTAAGCCAGTAACTGTGCGCAAGCCTCCTTTAAGTAAGGTAATTGCGACATTGCCTTGTGCGGTTTTATCATCAAAGTTGTAGCTGGCAATGGCTATTTCACTAAGCTCTTTTAGTGCTAATAATCCGCCATCAACCATGCGTAATTGGGTACGGCTATTACCAGCCGTTTTTATATTATCAACTTTAAAAACGGGGGAACGGCGCTTTAATAGTCGATCGTTATTTTTACTCTGCGCTTGAACTGTGCCTTGTGCGGCTATGGTTTTTCCAGCAGGTGTAGCAGTTACGGGTGTCGTTGCTGCCGTTTGCTGTGCATAACTCGATGCACTAAATAAAAGCGAGTAAATAACTAACATGCCAATAAATAGAAGGTTTTGAATTAAAAGGTTTTTAGCGGTATCGCTTAGCATTACTTGCTCCTAAAAGTCGTACTTAATTGACAGCTGTAATTTATCGCGGTCGTAGTCATATAAAATAGCATTGCTATTATTTTGCATATGATTAAGGTTAACTAACGCGCTCCATTGAGACATAAATCGATATTGCAGCTCTACTTCAGCTCGTAATAAATCAGCACTTTGCTTGCTATTTAGTGAGGGCTCAATACCTTGATATTCGCTACTTAAATAATCAGCTTTAACCTGTAATCCCCAAAGGCTATTTATTCGCCATTGATACAGGTAACTTGCTCCCCATAAATTTCGGCTAATGTGATCGGCATCAAGGTCATCAGCATCTTCAGTACCTATGCGTAAATCAAATTTTTGTTTTATGTTTTTATTGAATTGCTGGCTATACCAAATACTGGCAATGGTTTGATCTTTATCTAGTTGTGAAAACTTCAAATAAGACTCTTTTGCATAAGAAACCACTAAGCCGACGCGGTTAGTTTTATCAATGGGGTAGCTAATGCCAGCATTCATGCCGCCATAGTTTAAGTAGTTATTGCCATCTAGAATTAATCGATGATAAAAACCATTTATATCCCAATCTAGATTATGCCATTGGCTTTTATAGCCGGCTAAAGCGCCAATAAAGGTACGTGACCAAGCGTACTTTTCACTAAAATTGATATGCTGGGCATCAACGCCGGCATACCAAGTGCTGATTTGATTTTGCGGTTTTACATAAACGAGCTGTGCTTGCGCGTCAGCATAGGCACTTTTAATTTCTCGGCTTTGTTCGAATAGTCGCACTGTGCCAAATAAAGGTAAGGTAATAAATTCGTCTTTAATGCCATTATTAGCATTGCTGTCATAACCCCCCGATAATTTTAGCCAGTTTTGCCAATGACCGAGCTTTCTTTTTATCCGTTGTTTAATAACATTGAGATATTGCTGACTCTGTTGTTGTAATTTGGTGTTGCTGGCGCTGTTCTGTAATAAAGTAAATTGTTGTTGGGCGGCGCTAAAGTTTTCTATTTCGTAGTAGGTTACCGCGAGAAAATAACGAATTTGGCCTGAGCCGGGGTTATTCTCTAATAGACGCTCGAAGGCAAAAACCGCTTGCTCTAAATTGCCAACGGCTTTGGCTGCTAGGGCAAAGGCTAGATCAAAGTCAGCATCGCCTTCCCATTGTGCTAGGTGTTTTGTGGCTAGTTGGTAGGCGGCTTGGTTTTGCTGTTGGTTGAGTAAATTAAGTATCGGTTGGTGAGGGACATTGTCGGTGCTTTTACTTTGCAGTTGTGTATTTTGCGCATTAGCGCAATGACTATTGATAAGCACAAGCCCAATTAAGGCACAACTAAAGAGCCGGACCGTTCGCTGGGGTAATATGATTTTTTCTAATAAACAGCTTATTTTTACTATAATTTTCCGTAACATAGTATTTCTTGTTTTGCTATTCGTAGCAAAAAGTATAGATGGCTAATTTAGTTTTTGCTGAAGACATCATAAAAATTAATCATAAAAAACAAGAATAAAAAATAATTTTAAATAAATTGAAATCAGCAACGTATTACCATAGCTGAACATAGCGTGGGATGTTTTGGCGTGGATGATTATTGCCAAGCTTTGTTGGTAATATTAAAGCGGCGTTTAAAACTCACTATAAATAAAAAAGCGCCCATGGCTGAGCGCTTAGTTTAACTGCTTATTGCTAATGAGCTGTGGTGATCACTAATTCTGGTGGGTTAATACCTTCTCGTGAGTCTAGTTTTCTTATTGGGTTTTTGTCACTTTTTAAAACAAAAACATAACTGCCTGCTGCGCCGACATAATCACTAACGTCAATTTCTATCCAGTTATTACTTATGGCAGGTTTAGTGGCTATTGGGGTTGAACCAATACCAGCATGATCAGCATTTGCCCAAGTTAGGCTTTGCTCGTCCCAGTCAGCGCCATTATACGGATAAACTTCGATGGTAAAGTCATCGTCATAGGTGAATAAACGCAGCTTGGCGCCATAACTATTGTTGTCTACGTCAAACTTTATTAGCGAGTATTTTTTTCTATCATCGCGCGCTCTTACATGCAAGGTAGTTTCAAGGCCATAGTTGATGTTTTGATTATCTATTTTTGCATTAATTAGCGTATCTTCACTCGCTAATATACTAACCTCAACTGGTATACCTGTATTTAAACCTAAATATTCAAGGTCAGTCGCTACTTCATCCCAACTAATATATTCAGCATCAAGCAAAAAGGTTTGATTGCTGTAGTTATTAAAATTAGGCGGTGTAACTAAGTTAGCCAAAGGTTGATTGGCATAATACTGCCTTGCTTTGAGTGATAAAAACTTACTCTCAACTGCCGCTTGCTCTACTGGCACATAAACACCAAGGCTATCAAGCGGTGAATAAAGGTCTTGAATGTAATGAAAATTACTTTGCTCAGCGCTGGTGGTAAAGGTTTGCATGGTGCTACCAAAGGCATTACGCAGGTGCAAGCTAATGTTATTGCTTTCAGACCATGTAAATAGCTCTTCTAAAGCTTCTGGAATACCATACTGAGACCAATCTTCATTATTTGGTGGCGCGATAATTAACTCGTTTAAGCCTAAAGCGACAACTTTTTCTTTAACATTGTCAAAACGAGCTTTACCTTCAACCCGAGTTGGTAAGAAATTATAATAAGTAATGTCTTTATAACCTCTAACATGGCTAGAAATATCGACTACTACGGATAAGCCACGTGCTTCTAGCCAAGCGAATTCTGCTTGTAATTGCTCAATGGTTTTACCAAATAGATATTCACTGTCTAAATTAATACCGCTAATGTCTGAACGAAGTAAGTCAGAGTTTTCATCAAGCCAATGAGGCAGACTGTCGATATGAAGCAAGCTTAAATATACGCTAGGTGTATTGGCTTTTTCAAAATGTTTAGCCGTGGTGAGCTGACTAATATCGCGTATTGCTTGCCCTGTTAATTGCGCTTGCTCAGGATTAATAGCAGCATCAGTGTATTTAGCTGTTAACTGACGTAAGTCGGTATATATATGTTGCCATTGCTCATTAGCAAATGGGTAATATAAGTCTAATACTTTGATAATTTGTTTATCTGCCACTTGGCTTGAACTTGGTAAATTTTCTTGGTTGATCCATACCAGTTCATTTGCGGTTAACAAGGTTATATCACTGTTGTCGATCAGCGCTTGTATTTCTGATGAAGGCGATGATGCTAAAGCCAGTTTTGTTGCTATAGGTAAGCGTTTAATTTTTGCAATTAAGCTGCTTAACTGCACATCATCGGTAATATTTCGAGCGTCTACTAAAAATGGCACATGCTTAACGCGATACCAACCAAACTCATAATCAATAATACTATCAGAAGTGCCTAATAACTCTTGAGCATCAACTTTTACGCCGCCAAAATGAAAGAAAAAATTCGGCATACGAGTTAAGCGGTGACGCACTTGCTGCATAGGTAAATTAACATACCAGTCATCAGGGCGAGAGCTAAGTACTTCTTTATCTAACAGCGTTAACTGTTCGCTATTATCAAGGGTAAAACGAAAAACGCGTACCGCACCGCCAATAATTTTCGTAGGTAATACATCTCCATTTGCAGCGTGCACAATGTCAGTTTTACTCAAATCACTTGGGTACACCGCCGCTTGTTTAGTTTTAACTAAAGCACGCTTAGCTGCTATGGTATTAACCTCGCCTGATAACGGATTGTCGTATTCGTTATAGCGAGAGCTAAAATATACGCCGTCTTGGATCATTTCATCTGGATCACCTAAATCAATTTCTTCAAAACTGTTTATATTGATGGTGCCAATATCTGGGTTTATTTCAAAATTTTGTGGTGTTTCTGATTGATTCAACACCGCTAATGTAAATACGCCATTGTTGTCATGTGTGGTGATGTATTGAATATTCTCATCACTTACTTTAAACAATTTAACTTTATCAGCTTTAGCTTGTAACACGCCTTTTACGTGATTTAGGCTGATATAAGGCATGTTAGGTAGTAGGGTGGTTTCATCGGTTAGGCCATATTCAGTTAGCCCTAAAGTAACGGTACCTTTGCCAAACGGTACTTCTATCATTACCGGTGAGCCTGATGCGGTTGAAACTATGCTAGCAGCTCCTTCTGGTAGGCTGCTCATTTGATAAAGTTCAAAAGCTCGTGGCTCGTTAACTACTTCCCCACCTTGATAATTGAGTGAAGTATTCGCGGCAATCGTTTGAGTATTTGATAACTGAATATTAAGGTCGTTAGTTATAAAATCTAGCTCTTTGCCATGGCCTGCGAATAACACGAGGTTACCGCCGTCACTAACATAAGCTTTAAGTTTGTCACTTAGCTCGGCACGATCAGAACGTAATTCTGTGGTAAGCACTACTAAGTCGTAACGGCTTAGTAACTCTGGGTGAATATCACTAAATAAAGTATCAACAATTTCCCCATAAGGTGTACGAGTTTCTGGTTTTAACTGTTTTTTTAATACTTGGTTAATTTCAGTATAAGGGTCGTGATCTGGGAATAATGCTCCCCAAAAATTGAGATAGGCATGATCGCCATCTTTAAAAGGCGTTCCGCCATTCCATCGTTCGTAAATACCTGTGCCTTGAGCATGTTTCCAGCCGGCAAAAAAGTCATGCATAAATAAAATTGGCGTATGCATTGCGCCTGGGCTTGGATATTTTTTTACTAAATTATCGTTAACTTTTTGAGCTACTTTACCAAGTGGAGAGGCAATGCCGCCATAAGGCCAAGTTTCGATGTTTTCAGGCTCTTCTTTACTAAATTTTTGCCCAACCATATCAAGATGAAAGCCTTCCATCATGTAGGTTGAAACCCCTCGTCGCCAGCCTTCGGCCCAAGAACCCGTATAAGTATCTTTGATCACTTCACCTGTGTCGGGGTGAATATTATCGGCACCTTGATCTTTTACGGCATCGTAGTCGGCTTGATATTGAAAATGCTTAATACCGGTTAATTTTCTTCCCCACGGCACACCATATTGACGGGAAGCACCACGTTGCATTGAGTCGAAAAGAGAAATGAGCCCGCGATCAGACTCTAATTGTCGTTGCATTGATGCGGCATAACCGGCTTGGGCAATATGAGGTCCGCCAATTTCATCGTAGGCAACAAAAAGTTGGTAGTCATAAATACGCCCGAGAGTATCGTAAAAGTCGCCAGTCATTCGCCAATGGTAGTCTTGGTCAAAACGCCCATAAGTCGTAGTATTCACTTTACTATTATTACTATAACCGCGATCAGCTTCACCTACTCGCGCTCCAAGAAAACCGTTATCTTCATTGCGACCTTCGGTAATTTCTGCAAGAAAGCTTTCGATAGACTCGTCCGGACTAAAGTAGTTTTTAGTTCCGTACATGCGAGTGATTTTATTGCTGCGAAAATGGCTGAAAGGGCCTGCTAATATATCCAATCCGCCTCGGGTGCTACGATCTGTCATGGTAAAATGACGAAGGGCAAAGTCGGGATGTTCAGCGGGATCAGAACGATAGGAATAAATACGATTTTCAGGAACGTGCATGCCTGATATATCAGGTGATGCGGCTAAATTATTGCTTGTTAAGCCAAGCAAGGTGTAAAAACAAAGCATACTGCGCTTCATAGGTGACTCCGTGTTGTTAATGTTTAATTTAAGTTTGAAATAAACGAGTGTTAGATAAGTCTTTTCCTAAGACGAATTCAGGTTCGGGTGGTAGTTTTGTTTTCCTTATATTATTTATATTATGTGAACATTATGATTAGCTTATTTTTTGTTCTTTAACAATATTAATCATGTAACAGCTTTGTAAAAGGTGGGGTAAAGGGGCCTTAAACTAAGATAAAAAACTCTACTTTTGGTAAGTATTAATTGCGTTAAATAGATTTAGTAAAAGCTAGGGCCGAGCCTTAAAGTATGGCTTTAAAGGCGTTTTCAGCTGTAACAAGGTACTAAGATTAAAAATCAATCCCCCTTATATTGTAATTTTATTAAATACGGTTACTCTGGAGATATTATTAGTTATATAAAGATGTATTTTGATGAAATGTAAATTGGCGTTGTTGTATAGCCTAATTTTTTTGTTATCTGCTTGTGCAAGCCCTGAGGCAAATACTAGCTTTCAAGCAAAGTTTAATTTTGCCGAGCTGAAAAGTTATAGCCTTTATGAGCGTAACTCGGACTTTGCTGAATTACAAAACTTAAGTGATAGCATGCGTAATGGCATTGAGTTAGTGATAGAGCAAAACTTTGATAGCAAAGGTTACGATTATCAAAATGTTGAGCAAGCCGATATTGTTGTTGGTTATTATTTAGTGAGTCGTAGTAAAAGAGAGCTGGCTGAATATAACCAAGGGGTGAAATATTGTTTTTACTGTTTAACTTCTCAAAACCCTGATCAAAATAATCGTAAAGATAAATCTAATACGGTTGTTTTAGGTAGCTTGATTATTGATTTTATCGACACCAGCAATAAACGCTCAATCTGGCGCAGCAGTTATCCTTTAGATATTGATGAAGATGATAATAGCCGCCAAGTGCAAGATAAAATTAATGCCGCTGTTGCGATTATGTTTAACGATTTACCCGCGCATTAGTCTTTCGTACGACACACAAGTGGCTGAGTTAATAAATTAATCACCACTTCTGAACCGATAAATTGTACTTGATAAAGCTTTTGATAATCTAACTCGGTTAATGGTGCTAATACTTCATTTCCCAACAACCCGGCTAATTTTACGGTGGTATTGCTATGGCCCACCACCAATACATTTTGCTGCTGTTGTTTCAAACGAAAAGCAAGTTGTTGCAAGCTTTTAGGTGAATAATGCTTTACTGGAATTTGTTGTAATTTTGCTGTTGGCGCTGAGGTTTCTAAGGTGCGTTTATATGGCGTACTGTAAACGGCGGCAAGTGGAATATCACTTAATAGGCTTGCAAGTTGTTTTGCTCTATATTGGCCACATGAAGTAAGTGATGGATCTTTTTTATCTGAGCTGGCGCTTTGTTTTTCAGCATGACGAACTAAATAAATTGTAAAATTTTCAGGCTTGTTCTCGGCTACATACTTTACTGAACTCTCGGTTGCACTTTCAGCAAAAACACTCAAGGCAATAATAAAAGAAAAAGCACATACTTTTAAAAACTTCATTATTGCCCCTCGTTTATCTAAACCAACTTAAAACAATCTATTTAAACCATTTAATGCGGCAACTCGGAAAGCTTCTGCCATGGTTGGGTAGTTAAAAGTGGTATTAACAAAATATTCAATGGTATTGCCGCCATTTTCTTGCTGCATAATGGCTTGGCCAATGTGAATAATTTCTGCTGCATTCTCACCAAAACAATGAATACCTAAAATTTCTTTGGTTTCACGGTGAAAAAGAATTTTTAATGAACCCACTAAGCTATTCGATATTTGAGCACGGGCTAAATGTTTAAACTGAGAGCGACCAACTTCATAAGGGATTTTTGCTTCAGTTAACTCTTGCTCTGTTTTACCCACCGAGCTAATTTCCGGGATGGTATAAATACCGGTCGGAATATCAGCAATTAATTTGGCAGTACTTTGATGATCTATCATTGCCGAAGCGGCTAAACGACCTTGGTCATATGCAGCACTGGCTAAACTTGGGTAACCAATAACGTCACCAACGGCATAAATATTTTCAACCTGAGTTTGGTACTGGTCGTTTACTTTTAGTTGGCCACGGCCATCGGCTTTTAAACCAGCATTTTGCAGTTTTAAATCAGCAGTATTACCTGTTCGGCCATTGGCAAATAACATACAGTCGGCGCGCATTTTCTTGCCTGACTCTAAATGCACAATTACGGCATCGTCTTTTGCTTCTACACGCTCAATAGTTTCACCGTGGCGGATCATTACGCCATTGTTCCAAAGGTGATAACTGAGTGAGTCTGACATTTCATCATCTAAGAACGACAATAAGCGATCACGTGTATTGATCAAATCAACCTTAACGCCTAGGCCTCTAAATATTGAAGCGTATTCCGAGCCAATAACACCAGCACCATAAATAATGATCGAACGAGGATCATGAGTAAGCGACAAAATAGTATCAGAGTCATAAACACGCGAGTGGTTAAAATCAATATCATCAGGTCGATAAGGATGTGAACCTGTAGCTATTACAATTTGCTTAGCGCTAATTTGTTCGGTTGAACCGTCAGCTTTTACTATTTTAAGGGTATGAGCATCAACAAAAGAAGCTTCACCGGTAATAAGTTCAACTCGGTTGCGATCATAAAAGCCGCTACGTAGTTGTACTTGTTTTCTGATCACGGCAGAGGCATGTTGTAAAATTTCAGGGAAAGTTAAATGCTTAGCTTTTTCATGGCCACGAAATAATGGGTTGGAATTATAGTCAATTAAACGACTAACACTTTGACGTAAAGCTTTAGAAGGAATAGTACCCCAATGAGTACAGCCACCACCTACATCTTTATAGCGTTCTATAATGGCGACTTTTTTATCTTTTTTTGACAGCTCCATTGCGGTGCCTTCGCCACCAGGGCCGGTACCAATAATAATAGCGTCGAAATCATATGCTGGTTGTTTAGCGGCGGGTTTGTTTACCTGTTTTGCTGACTTTGTCAAAAGTTACCCCTATATCCTGTCTGTTATTGTGTGCGAGCGAGCTACAAAAAGTAGCGAAATTTTAACAGGATTTATAAGAGAGGTAACCTTTTAACTGGGGTTTTTTCTACACAGCGGCAACTTTTTCAATAACTAACTGCCATCTTTGTCGCTGTTCTATAAGGTGAAGCTTTAATTCTTGTACTTGCGTCATAAGCTCACAGCCTTCAACATCAGCCTTTAATTTGGCCTTTTTAGTTGCTAGCAGTTGTTTTTTTACCGCGTAAAAAGCATTCATTTTAATGAGTAGTGCATCATATTCAGTTTGTAATTTTTCTAACATCACTTCTGTGTCAGGACGAGCGGTTAGCTTTTCTTGACTACGTTTAAAGATCATCGCGAGCTTAGCTTTTTCAATTTTATCTTCTGGGCTTACCCGTAGCTTTGAAGTTAACTTTAAGTATTCACAGCCTTTGATCAGCCATTTGGTTGGATCGAACTGCCACCAACGAATGCCGTTGCGATAGTCATTCTCAAAAATATGATGAAAATTATGGTAACCCTCGCCAAAGGTAAAAAAGGCTAGAATGCCATTGTCACGTGCTGTGTTTCTTTCGGTATAAGTTTGCTTGCCCCAAATGTGAGCTAACGAATTGATAAAAAAGGTGGTGTGATGACTTAAGAATAAACGTAAAAAGCCTACTAATAATAAGCTTCCAATTATGTCACCGTACATAAGGCCAAATACAACAGGTACGCCAAAATTCATGATAATGGTCAGTAATAAATAATGCTTATGCTGCCACATAACAATGGCATCTTTTTGCAAGTCACGAACATTGTTGTAATCACTATAGCGTTCTTGGTGATAAGCACGAAGCATCCAACCTATGTGTGAATACCAAAAACCGCGTTTAGCTGAATAAGGGTCAATATCATTGTTATCAACATGCTTATGATGAATTCGATGATCTGACGACCAATGCAAGGCACTATTTTGCAGAGCAAAAGCACCACCTAAGGCAAATATTATGCGTAAACTCCAATGGGCTTGGTAAGTTTTATGTGACCATAAACGGTGATAGCCGCAAGTAATAGACATACCGCAATAAATAAAACAGCCAAGCGCAGCAAAAATAAGCGCATTAGAAAAGCCGTGGCTAATTGCGTAATAAGGTACGGCGAAAACGGCAACTAAAAAAGTGACAAGAAAAACACTAACGTTTAGCCAAAGAATACGAGGTTTGTTCATTGAGTCGTCCAACATCAAAGCTTTGTTATTATCTAAAACATATTATTTTTGGGCTAAATACATTTCAGTGTACACGTGTACGCCATTATAAAAGGAACACTTTATGAGTCAATACCCGAAGGAAAATTATTCACTTCTTGTAGCAAGTTACTTTGGTTGTTTAATGGATATCAGATAGTGCTTGTTGGTGATCTGCATGCAATTTAGTATCATGGCAATAATTTCGTCACTTGAGGTTTGAATAAACATGAGCGGTATTCGTGCGCAACAAAAAGAAAAAACTCGTCGACAGTTGATCGATGCAGCGCTCGGCCAATTAAGTGCAGACAGAAGCTTTTCAAGTTTAAGCTTACGGGAAGTCGCCAAAGAAGCAGGCCTAGCGCCAACGTCTTTTTATCGACATTTCTCTGATATGGACGAGTTAGGATTAACCTTGGTTGACGAAGCAGGCCTAACCTTACGCCAACTTATGCGTCAAGCAAGGCAGCGTATAGAAAATGGTGGTTCAGTTATTCAAATTTCGGTATTAACCTTTATGGAATTTATCGAAAACAACGGCAATATTTTTCGATTATTATTACGAGAACGCTCAGGTACGTCAGCGGCTTTTCGGGCGGCGGTAAGTAGAGAAATACGCTATTTTACTTTAGAGCTTTGCGATTATTTACAACAAGCTAATAAACTTGACGCTGATGTTGCCTATTTACAAGCTAATGCGGCAGTAACTATCGTTTTTAGTGCAGGATCTGATGCTTTAGATGTTGACCAAAAAGAGCGAGAGCAACTGTCACAACGTACTATTCATCAATTACGCTTTATAGCCCGCGGTGCAGAAGTACTTGGTCCTAGGCTTGAATTTAAAAAGTAATAAATACAGCACAGAATTTAATGGCTAAATGTAGAAGTAACATTCAGCCTAAAACTGCTTATAGCTTCACTTCTTGGTTAAAATCACGCCCGTTTCAACATGGTGGGTATATGGAAATTGATCAAATAATGCAAACTTCTCAATGTTATGGGTTTTAACCAATTCAGTAAGGTTGTCTTTTAGCGTTTCAGGGTTACAAGAAATGTAAATAATTTTCTTAAAACGCGAGACCAGTTCGGTGCTGTCTGGATCAAGCCCAGCTCTTGGCGGATCAACTAACACGGTATCATAGCTATATTGTGTTAAGTCAAAGCCCTCTAAGCGTCTAAATTCACGCTCACCATTCATCGCTTGGCTAAACTCTTCACTCGACATCCTAACAATATCAATATTGCTAATGTTGTTACCGGCAATATTAACCTGTGCAGAGCGTACTGAGGTTTTAGATATCTCAGTACCTAAAACACGATCAAAATTTTGTGCTAGGGCAATACTGAAATTACCATTGCCGCAATAAAGCTCAATTAAATCGCCGTTCGCACCCTGCGTTGCTTGCTGTGCCCACAGCAACATTTTTTCATTTACCTTAGCATTTGGCTGAGTAAAACTATTTTCAACTTGTTGATAATTAAACTGCTTACCAGCAACGGTTAATACTTCACTTACATAATCTTTGTCTAAAATTATTTTTTGTTTTTTAGCTCGACCAATAATATCAACAGGAGCAATTATAGATAAATTAGCTTTTAATTGTTGGGCTTGCTCAGTCCACTCGTCGTCTAACTGCTTGTGATATAAAAGACTAATAAGCGCCTCACCGCTTAAAGTGACTAAAAAATCAACCTGAAATAAACGCTGACGTAGTACTTGATTAGCACGAATTTGCTCAAGCAAAGCCTTCATAAAATCATTAATTAAAGTACTAGCAACCGGGAAGTCAGTAACTTTAAATTTTTGTTTGGTTTTACTATCAAACATAATATAGAACAAATCATCACCTTCGTGCCAAACTCTAAATTCAGCCCGTTGGCGGTAATTAAGTGGTTCAGACTCAAAAACATCAATACTAGGTAAGGCAAATTCAGCAAAGGTGGTAGAGATATCTTGGGTTTTATCTTGCAGTTGCTGCTGATAATTATCAGGATGAATATGACTAAACATATGAAAGCCTTTTGAGTTAAGGATGAAGTTGATAATAATGAATGGCGCTGATTTTAGCGGCAGATGTTATTTTGTCTAGTATAACCGTACTATTTTATGTGCTTTGTCGTTTTATGTTTATATCTAAGCATAAATCATAGGCAATAAAAAACCCGCTATAGCAAGCGGGTTTTATAAAAAGTCTGAATAAAACTATTCAGCTTCTTTATCTGGTCTTTCTTTAGCTTCACGTACTTTTAAAGTACGTTGTTGAAACTCTGTATCATTTAAAGAAGCAACTGCATGGTCTGCGTCTTTTTCTGATATTTCCACAAAACCAAAACCACGACGTTTGCCGGTATGTTTGTCTTTCATCAAACGAACAGACTGAACTTGTCCGTATTCAGAAAATAATTCTCTTACCGCAGCTTCATTAGCTCTATAAGGTAAATTACCTACATAAAGCGTTTTTACAGCTGCGCTTGAATCTTCGACTTCATCGGTTGATGAAGTTGTAGAGCCAATTAATGGTGCGATGAAAGCACTAACGAATACTAAAACTGCAGCGATAGTTGGTGTAAGTTCAACCGCACCTGAGACAAAATAGGCGATTGCTGCAAATACTAGAGCGATGATTACTGTTAACCCTTGAGGAGATTTCATATATTAGATACCTGATTATTATTTTAAAAACCACAAAAAAAGCAATTCTATGTTACCCACCTTTTACCAATGTGCAACCTTAACTATGCATATTAAGGCATTTATCCAAAAATAAGCTGTTAATTATTAATATCCTAGTCTGTGTAAGAAGAAATATCGAAGTTAAAATACGTGTTTAATAAGAAATAGCGTCATAACTAGCAGTGAAAAAGCCATTTTTTACCCAGATAGTTCAAAATAAAAGCAAACAAACCTTAAATGCAAATTAACTGTTGACGCCAAGCGGTAAATCTCTAGAATGCGCATCCAGTTCCAAGGGGCAACCCAAAGAGCTGTTTTGATAAGTTAACTGCTCCTTATAAGAGCTAAACAGTTAACTTAACGTTTTAAAGTTTGGCTTTGAATTTTCGCTAACGAAAGTTCAAAAACTTAAAATAAAATGTTGACATCAAAACTGAGACGCGTAGAATGCGCATCTCGCTTCAGGCAGGGCCTGTAGCAGCGAAACAAAACGAATGAGATTTTGTTTCGGTTAGTTCATCGAGCTAACGTTCTTTAACAATTAGTTATCATGCAATTTGTGTGGGCACTCACATTAACGTTGATTTTACATAGTCGCTCTCGAAT
>CANMXU010000035.1 GCA_947501935.1 uncultured Alteromonadaceae bacterium | reverse complement strand
TGAATTTGAAATCATAAAAGCCAAGGCTTTTAACCGTATAATCAAATTCAGGTCAAAGGTGCAAACCTTTATGACCGTGCACTTTCTTTATCTTAGTTATTTTGAGTAAAGGTAGTGACAAGTTTTACCTCAAAGAATATATCTATCATCGGTCGTTAGCTCAGTTGGTAGAGCAGTTGGCTTTTAACCAATTTGTCGAAGGTTCAAATCCTTCACGACCGACCACTTTTCGTGATTTCTGTAATAATACCTAAAACCCAAAACCCAAAACCCAAAACCCAAAACCCAAAACCCAAAACCCAAAACCCAAAACCCAAGATTTTTAAGCGGTTATGCAATTCACGTTGACGTTTAAATACCTCATCACCGAATATTTTTTCAATATCTGTAGTGATACGAATAGCTAAGGCTTTTAACGTTTTCGCGTAATATTACCTTGTAAAGCAAAAGTGTTGCTCCTTAATATAATACCATTTAGCATAAAGAAGTGACCACTTAGAGCTCCATGGGCGACATTAGAAAAAAACAAAATATGTGAAGATATAGTTATTCTACATTAAACAAATTTTGTGCAGTTATCATGGTGCCCAAGAGTTCCCAAAGGTCGAGTTTTAAAGGCTTAAATGCTGCGTTATTGATTTTTACAAGGGAATAACCATTCTCTTCAATCAATGCCTTGCCTCTAAGCCTTTAAATTCTCGCTAAGAGATCACTTTCTTATACGCATTGGTATAACCGTAACTTTCGCTTTAAAACGAAAAGCTCTACTACTTGCCTAATCTCTAGTACACATTCTCAGTGGTTTGCCTTATAATTCTTCGGATTTTTAGTGTTTATAGAGATGTAAGATGTCGCAAGCAAACTTAGCAGTAGAATTTGATTTTCAATTCCCCGCGAAACCTAAGCCATTATCGGTGGATGAGCGCTCGCAGTATAAAGACCGGATCAAACAATTACTCATTGCTAAAAATGCGGTATTAGTTGCTCATTATTATACTGATCCTGAAATTCAAGCTCTTGCTGAAGAAACTGGCGGCTGTGTTGCAGACTCGCTAGAAATGGCCCGTTTTGGTAACAAACACCCAGCTGACACTTTACTTGTTGCGGGCGTTAAGTTTATGGGGGAAACCGCTAAAGTACTAACCCCAGAAAAAACTGTAGTTATGCCTACACTTGAAGCAACCTGTTCATTAGACCTAGGTTGCCCAATTGAAGAATTCTCAGCGTTTTGTGACCAACACCCTGATAGAACCGTTGTTGTTTATGCTAATACCTCTACCGCCGTTAAAGCGCGAGCTGATTGGATTGTTACCTCATCTTGTGCACTAGAAATAGTTGAACACTTAGACAGCTTAGGTGAAAAAATACTCTGGGGACCAGATCGTCACTTAGGTGCTTACATTGAAAAGCAAACCGGTGCAGATATGTTAATGTGGCAGGGCGCTTGTATTGTTCATGACGAATTTAAAACTAAAGCATTAAACGATATGAAAGCATTGCACCCAGACGCCGCTATTTTAGTACATCCTGAGTCTCCCGCTGAAATTATTGAGCTCGCTGACTCGGTTGGCTCTACTAGTCAGCTAATTAAAGCGGCGCAAGCACTGCCAAATAAAAAGTTTATTGTTGCTACCGATCGCGGTATTTTTTATAAAATGCAGCAGCTTTGTCCTGATAAAGAATTCTTCGAAGCACCAACTGCTGGAGAAGGCGCTACTTGTAGAAGTTGTGCTCATTGTCCGTGGATGGCAATGAATGGACTTAAAGCCATTGAAGAAGCACTTATAGACCCTAAAGACAAAGAAGTGTTCGTAGATATGGATATTCGAGACGGAGCACTTAAATCGCTTAATAGAATGCTTAATTTTTCTATATAATTATTCCATTCGTTCTTTCAATTAACTCGCTAATTTAGCCATAGCTAGTTTTAATAAAATCAGTCGTGTTGCTGATGTTTAAATTATCAGCAACTAAGCGTTTAATTGCGTAAAAGTGTAGAATAGCCTTGCAGCGCTGCACATTTTTACCTACCATAGCGCAGCTTCAATTGAGAGCAAAAAGGTGACGTGTCCGAGTGGCTGAAGGAGCACGCCTGGAAAGCGTGTAAAGGGCAACCTTTCGAGAGTTCGAATCTCTCCGTCACCGCCATTCTCTGCAAGCCCGCGTAATCTGTAAGGTCTTGTCATTAAAAGGCTTTAGACAAGTTATGTAATTACCAACTGGTACAAAGGGTTGGTACAAATGGCTATTATGACTTCACCTCAAAGACACGCTGAATCTGGTACCGGTCAACTCAATTTAGAGACTTGTTTAGGCACTTTTTAGTTATCTCATTTCATATTCTGCTGGTGAGATACTTCCTAATTTATAATGTCGACGCTTCTGATTATAAAACGGCTCGATATAATCAATAATACCAGCCATCGCTTCTCGTCTTGATTGATAACGACGATAATTAACTCTCTCTCGCTTTAAGCTACGGAAGAATCTTTGTGTCACAGTATTATCTAGGCAATTTTCTCGTCGGCTCATACTTGAAATTAAGCAATGTTCTTTTAATGAATGTTGAAATGTCTCATTCGTATATTGCCCCCTGATCGCTATGGAATATGACATTATCATTTGGCTGTCGTTTGTTAACCGCTAATCGTAATGCTCTGGTGTTAAAGCGCTAGCTTTGGGAGTTATACCTCGTTTTTCTTTTCTTTATTTGCTAACCCAACGTTGAATTGATGATAACCCTACATCCATTGCTGCGGCTGCATCATTATGCTTATAACTGTGAACAATAACTCATTCAGCGCACTCACGTTTATACTCTAATGATAATATTTTCTTTGGCATGTTGACCTCGTCATTTTAACTAATAATACCTCTAACGAAGTCTCTAGTTAAATTGTACCGTTACAACAGAACACGGTTTGTATACCTTGCAAATGTCTATTGCTGACATCGGCGTAAAATAACCTCATCTTAAGCTTATTCATTCAATGATATCGCTACCAAATTTTGGTAAAGTAGTGATGTATCGAATAAATTTATCAATAGGGTTTGAAATTAGTGAACGAATCTAAACGCGCTCGAATAAAAGATGTCGCACAAAGGGCGGGTGTTTCTAGCATGACGGTCTCTAGAGTACTCAATAAAGATACTAAGGTCAGTACCGCGAAAACCAAATTAGTGATGGAAGCGGTTAATGCACTTAATTATCGCCCTAATGTTGCTGCGCGTCGTTTAGCCAGTAATAAGTCTTTTTTCATTGGCTTATTATATTTTGACTCAGATACCTCTTATGTTAGTAAATTTTTACTGCGCGGGCTAAAAAGCTGCCGTACCACGGGTCATCATTTGGTGGTTGATGAAATTGATGATGACATTGAAAAGTCGTTGGCCTCTGTGAAAGAGCTCATTGAAGTCACACAAGTTGACGGTATGATTTTATTACCGCCAGTATCAGATGACGCACGATTAATTGCGACCTTACAAGAGGCCAATACCCCCTTTGTGCGTATTTCACCTGATACGCAATTAAATATTTCCCCATACATTTGCATGGACGACTACCAAGCAAGCTTTGAAATGACCGAGCTTTTAATTAAAAAAGGCCATACCAAAATAGGCCACATAATCGGTAATACTAATCAAGGGGTTAGTCGGTTACGTTATCAAGGCTACCTTGATGCGCTGCGTTCAAACCAAATTAACGTACCGCCTGAATATATTGAGCAAGGGTTATTTACTTATGACTCAGGCTTTATTGCTGCCAAAAAACTATTGGCACTTGGTGATAAACCCACAGCTATTGTTGCAGCGAATGATGAAATGGCCGCTGCGGTATTAGCCGCCGCCCATGTCAATCGTATTTCAGTTCCAGAGCAATTATCTATTTCTGGCTTTGATGATGGTAATGTGGCGGTAACGGTGTCACCCAATTTAACCACTGTTAGACAGCCTATTCAGCAAATGGCGGAATTAGCGATTGAGATCATTGCATCAGGCAAGTTTGCTGACTTATCAAATGCCAATAGCCGTGAATTTAGAAATGTGCTTGATTTTGATATTATTGAAAGGGACTCTACCGCTACAGCGCCTAAAAGCTAAAACAGAAATCTAGAATGAATTAATACCGTTGTTTAAAAATTCAATGAAAGCGGCTATTTTTATTACTAAATTCATCAATAAGTTCACCCAACTCCCAAGCCTCGTTTTTAATTTTGCTCTCTAATATTACCCTTTAGCTAATTGATAAGTGATTACTGTGGTTAACGGATTTTCTGGTGAAGTTAGGTGAAAAGGAAAGTTCGCTTGGTTGGGGCTGTCAGGACAAAATTGCGGCTCTAAGCAAATGCCACTAAACGAGGTAAATGGTGTATTTAAATGCTTGCCTGTATATACCTGAACGGCAGGGTAATTTGAATAAGCGCTCAGCGTTAGTGTTTTATCTTCACTGCGTAAACTGGCATGTTTAAATACCTTTGCTTCGGTACTGGTATCGGTTTGTTTGATTAAAAAATTATTATCAAGCGCCTGGGCAGTATTATCAATAGTTCTCATTGTGCGGTAATCAAATGGGCTTGCTGCAACGGGGCATATTTTACCTAAGGGAATACCCTCTTCATTAACTGGGGTATAGTGCTCGCCAGCTATTTCTAGCGCATGCACAGGTGATTGCTGCTCAACGTTTAAATTAAAATAGGGGTGGGCGGTTGGTCCTATCACGCTTACTTTTGAACTACTCGCTTCTATGGTGATAGTAAGACCACTAGTGGTTGATATTTCATAGCGCACTTTAATGCTTATATCACCTGGGAAACCATTAAAACCATCGGGCAGTTGGCAGCTTAAGGTTAAGCTGTTTTCTTGATGGTTTTCACATTGCCAGAATTGATTGGCGATGGCATTTTGACCGCTGTGTAACTGGTTTTTCCCTTCATTTGCTGAAAGCTTGAAAGGCTGCTCATTGATTGTTAATTGAGCGTTGGCAATTCTATTGGCGTACGGGCCAACAATAGCGCCAATAAAGTAAGGATCGTTTAAGTAATCTTCAAGATTTTGATAACCTAAAACAATATTTCGGCTTTGCTCGTTAACTTGTGTCTGCCAACTAATCAGGCGTGCGCCATAATTACTGATCGCAATATTATCGCCTCGCGAGTTGGTAATTTCATAAGTGGTAATTTGAGCCATATTGTTTGATCCTTGCTTTATTATTTGACGCTAATTTATTGACTAATTTAGCTCTTTTTACCTGATTGATAAAACTGCATTAAGCCTTGGGTTGAACTGTCGTGTTCAGCGCTAATAGTGTTTTGAGCTAATTGCGCTTGAATATTGTTCGCTAACCCTTTACCTAATTCAACGCCCCATTGATCAAACGAGCATATTTGCAAAATAATGCCTTGGGTGAATATTTTGTGCTCATACAAGGCGATTAAGCTACCGATAGAGCGTGGTGATATCCGTTTCATTAAAATGGTATTGGTTGGACGGTTGCCTTTGTGTACTTTGTGTGGGGCAACTTTGTCGATATATTCGGCTGTTCTACCTTTGGCTTTTAAATCTTCACGCACTTGAGCCTCATCAACCCCTTGCATTAAGGCTTGGGTTTGCGCAAAAAAGTTCGCCATTAAAGTTTCATGGTGGCCTTTTACTGGCGTAACACTTTCAACCGAGCCAATAAAATCAGCCGGCACAATGTTATTGCTTTGATGCAAGTACTGATAAAAAGCGTGTTGGCCATTAATGCCAAGCTCGCCCCAAATAGAAGGCACGGTTGGGTAGTCAATCGACTCACCTTGCCAGTTTACTGACTTACCATTACTTTCCATTTCTGCTTGCTGCAAATAAGCCGATAACATATGCAGTGATTGATCGTACGGTAAAATAGCTTGCGATTGCGCGCCTAAAAAGGTGCAATTCCAAATGCTTAATAACGCCAAAATAACCGGCGCATTTTGCTCAAGTGGTGCTTCGCAAAAGTGATTATCAATTTCATGAGCGCCTTCTAACAGTTCAATAAACTGTTCAAAGCCTAAATCGATGGCAATCGGTAAACCAATCGCTGACCACAAAGAAAAACGACCACCAACCCAGTCCCACATATCAAAAATGTTCTCTTGGGCAATACCAAATTCGGTGGCATTTTGGTTATTTGAAGACACGGCAACAAAATGTTTGGCAATGGCTGATTCATCAAAAGATGAGGCCACTAACCAGCGCATCGCGGTTTTGGCATTGGTCATGGTTTCTGTTGTGGTAAAGGTTTTACTCGAAACAATGAACAAAGTTTTTTCAGGGTTTAATGGCCTTAATGTATTGGCGATTTGGGTACCGTCAACATTGGAAACATAGTGAACGTTAATACTGTTATCGCTATAAGGTTTAAGTGCTTCGGTGACCATTTGTGGACCTAAATTAGAGCCACCAACACCAATACTAACTACATCAGTAATGCGTTTTCCTGAATAACCTTTCCAGTGGCCTTGGCGCACTTTATCAGAAAAGTCTTTCATTTTATTTAAGGCTTTTTGCACATCATCACTGATGTTTTCACCATCAAGTGAAATCGGCTTTTGCGATCTATTGCGCAAAGCAACATGTAACACGGCGCGATTTTCGGTGGCGTTAATACGCTCACCAGCAAACATTTTTTCACGCCAGCTTTCAACTTGGCACTCTTTGGCAAGGTTGATCAGCTCGGTCATGGTTTGCTGTGAAATTATGTTTTTTGAATAGTCGAGTAAAAACGGCTCCAATTTAATTGAAAACTGCTCAAAACGCTGTGGGTTTTCTTTAAACAACTCACTCATGTGTTGTGTTTTCATGTGCTTGCCAGCATTTACTAAGTTCTGCCAGCTGCTTAATGAGGTTCTTGATTGCATAGTCTTTTTCCCAAACATTGTTTTAGTGCTTGTTTTTATTCAAAGTAGCTAATGTGGTATTTACAACATTTTCAACGGTAAAACCAAAGTGATTTAATAAATCAGCCCCAGGTGCAGATTCACCAAAAGAGCTCATGCCAATAATTGCACCTTGTTTACCGACATATTTGTGCCAATAATCGACATGGGCAGTTTCAATCGCGACAATGGTTTTCACCTGACTTGGCAATACACTTTCTTGGTATTGCGCAGATTGTTGGTCAAATACATTGGTACTTGGCATAGAAACCACACGAATGTTTTTGCCTTGCTCGCTTAATACTTTAGCAGCGTCAACGGCTAAGCCCACTTCTGAACCTGTAGCAACTAAAATAGCATCAACTTGGCCAGTACAATCTACTAAAACATAACCGCCTTGTTCAATATTGCTTACTTGCTCAGTATCGCGTTGTTGATGCGGCAAACCTTGACGACTAAAAATTAACGCACTTGGGCCATTTTGTTTTTCTATTGCCATTTTCCAAGCAACCGCTGACTCAACCGCATCACATGGGCGCCATGTGGTTAAATTTGGCGTCATTCTTAAATTAGCCAATTGCTCAATCGGTTGATGGGTTGGGCCGTCTTCACCTTGGCCAATCGAGTCATGGGTGTAAACAAAAATATTTTGAATGCCCATTAAGGCAGACATACGCACGGCATTACGCGCATATTCCATAAACATTAAAAAGGTTGCGCCGTAGTTAATAAAGCCGCCATGAAGTGATAAGCCGTTCATAATGCCGCTCATACCAAATTCACGTACGCCGTAAAATAAATAGTTACCGTCAGCGTCTTCAGCTGAAATACCTTTTGAGCCAGACCATAAAGTTAAGTTAGAGCCGGCTAAATCGGCTGAGCCACCAAGTAATTCAGGAAGTAGCGAGGCAAAGACTTCAATCGCATTTTGCGAAGCTTTACGGCTAGCAATGTTTTGCCCTTGCTGCTGGCAAAGCTTGATGTATTGATCCGCTTTTTCAGTAAATTGCTCGGGTAATTTTCCTTCGATGACGCGGCGAGTAAACTCTTGTGCTAATTCAGGGTATTGCGCTTGATACTCTGTAAAAAGTGCCTGCCATTTTGACTCAGCTTGACTGCCTTTTTCTTTTGCGTCCCAGCCTTGGTAAACCTCTTGCGGAATGTCAAACGGGGCATGCGGCCAATGTAAAAATTCTCTGGCTGCAGCAATTTCTTCATCACCTAATGGCGCGCCATGACAGTCATGCGAGCCTGATTTATTGGGTGAGCCAAAGCCGATAGTGGTTTTACAACAAATCATTGTTGGTTTGTCGGTAATCGCTTTTGCTTGTTCAATAGCAGCGTTAATGGCAACCGGATCATGACCATCAACATCGCTGATCACATGCCAGCCATAGGCTTCGAAACGGGCAGGGGTATTGTCGGTAAACCAACCTTCGACTTCGCCATCGATAGAAATGCCGTTGTCATCCCAAAATGCGATTAGCTTGCCTAAACCGAGAGTGCCCGCTAATGAACATACTTCGTGCGAAATACCTTCCATTAAACAGCCATCGCCTAAAAAACAGTAGGTGTAATGGTCAACAATAGCAAAATTGTCACGGTTAAAATGTGCGGCTAAGGTTTTTTCAGCAATCGCCATACCAACGGCATTTGAAATACCTGCGCCTAATGGACCAGTAGTCGTTTCAACACCTACGGTGTAACCATATTCTGGGTGGCCGGGGGTTTTTGAATGAAGTTGTCTAAATTGTTTTAATTCATCAATAGGTAAGTCGTAGCCGCTCAAATGTAGTAGCGAATAAATTAACATTGAACCATGGCCGTTACTTAGTACAAAACGGTCTCTGTCTGACCAGTTTGGGCTTGATGGATTATGTTTTAGGTGATCATTAAATAATACTTCTGCAATATCTGCCATGCCCATAGGAGCACCTGGATGACCAGATTTTGCTTGTTGAACTGCGTCCATGGTGAGTGCGCGAATAGCATTAGCGAGATGCTGCCTTGAAGACGTCATTATGATTTCCTTTGTAGTTGGTAAGTAGTGTTGTTATTTTAAAAGCCAACGGCAGGGAATGCGCCGTTGGCTGAATGTGCAGTTGATTAAATATTCATTCGTTTGCACTGTGTTTTTTATTTCGTATATTTGGCAAATTGGTGACGTAAGCCCTAAAGCGTAAGCCCTAAAACATAACCCCTAAAACATAACCCCTAAAACATAACCCCTAAAACATAACCCCTAAAACATAACCCCTAAAACATAACCCCTGTGCCTTAAATAAGCTCAGCGACCATTTGCTCTAATATATTTTGATCTTTGGCAAAATTACGAATACCTTCAGACAGTTTTTCAACCGCCATCGCATCTTCATTATGCTGCCATGCAAAGCTTGCTTCTGTTAGCGCGGTTAAGGCAGCGCGTGATTGCCCTTTGATTTTGCTGGCATCTAATTTGGTGTCAAGCTCGCCTTGCGTTTCTTGCAATTGAGTCAGTAACGCGGGTGAAATGGTTAATAAATCACAACCGGCAAGTTCGATAATTTCTGAGGTGTTTCTAAAGCTTGCGCCCATAACCACGGTATTGTAGTCGTAGGTTTTGTAGTACTCATAGATGCGAGTAACTGATTGCACGCCGGGATCATCTGCGCCAATAAAGTCTTTTCCTGTTGGTGCTTGCACTTCTTTAGCCTTATACCAATCTAAAATTCGACCAACAAAAGGCGAAATTAAGGTAACATTTGCTTCGGCGCAGGCAACGGCTTGCGCCATTGAAAATAGTAGCGTTAAGTTACAAGCAATACCTTCTTTTTCTAACTGCTCGGCAGCTTTTATGCCTTGCCAAGTCGAAGCGAGTTTGATTAATACGCGATCTTTACTGATACCCGCTGCTTGATAAAGGGCAATTAATTTACGACCTTTTTCAATGCTTGCTTGGGTGTCAAATGACAATCTGGCATCAACTTCTGATGAAATGCGCCCTGGAACATGTTTAAGTATTTCACAGCCAAAATTGACAATCAGCTGATCACAGACATCAATAATATCGGTCTGACCGTTTTTGGTAGATTTTGCGATAGCATCATCAATTAAGTGTTTGTATTGTGGTAGTTTTGCCGCTTGTAAAATCAACGAAGGGTTAGTGGTGGCATCTACCGGGTTTAACGCTTTGATGGAGTCAACATCGCCGCTGTCAGCCACAACTTTAGTGACCTTTTTTAATTGTTCTAATAAATTCATGAGGGAAACCTAGAGTGACTGTAATTAAAGACTGCCAACAATTGCAGGGTATTGTTGGCAGTTAAAGCGTCGGTTTAAGTTAAGTTAAAATAAAATTAAAATTAAAATTAAATTAAACGTAACGGTTAACAATGTTTTCTAGTAGCTCTTGGCGACCAGATTCTTGTTTTGGATCGATTTTTTCTTCAAGTACTAATTTAGACAAGCTTTCTAAGCTGTGATCGCCAGACATTATGCTTTGGCCTAATTCGCCTTTCCAACCCGCATAACGTTCGTCAACAAAATCAGATAATGGAGCATCTTCAATTAACTTAGCCGCGTTAAGTAACGCTTTAGCCATAGTGTCCATGCCGCCGATGTGACCAATGAATAAATCATCACGCTCACATGATTGACGACGAAGTTTAGTATCAAAGTTGAAACCACCTGTGTCTAAACCACCGGCTTTTAAAATTTCATACATCACTAAGGTACATTCTGCTACATCGTTAGGGAATTGGTCGGTATCCCAACCGTTTTGCATGTCGCCACGGTTAGCATCAACACTACCCATAATGCCTTCAGCACAAGCAACTGCGATTTCATGATGGAAACTATGACCGGCAAGTGTTGCATGGTTAGCTTCAATGTTGACATGAACTTCACCAGCGATGCCGTGCTTGTGTAAGAAACCAGCAACGGTAGCGGTATCGTAATCGTACTGATGCTTAGTCGGCTCTTGAGGCTTAGGTTCAATTAATAACTTACCTTTGAAACCAATTTTATGTTTGTGCTCGATAACCATTTTAAGGAAACGTGCGTATTGCTCGCCTTCTTGTGCAAGGTCAGTATTTAATAGCGTATCGTAACCTTCACGACCACCCCAAAGTACGTAGTTTTCGCCGCCTAAACGGTGCGTTACTTCTAATGCATGTTTTACTTGCGCTGCAGCGTATGCGTATAAATCAGGGTTCGGGTTAGTTGAACCACCAGCACAAAAACGTGCATTTGAGAATAAGTTCGCAGTACCCCATAACAGCTTAATGCCGGTACGCTTCATTTCTTTTTCAAAAATACCGACAATGTGATCAACATTGTCGTGGAATTCTTGTAGCGACTCGCCTTCAGGTGCAATGTCTGCATCGTGGAAACAAAAGTAAGGTACACCTAATTTTTCAAAAAATTCAAAGGCAACTTTTGCTTTTTGCTCAGCAAGCTCTAATTGGTTACCTGTCGCTGAAATCCAAGGACGCTCAAACGTACCCGCGCCAAAAATGTCTGAGCCTGCCCAACAAAAGTTATGCCAGTAACACGCGGCAAAACGCAAGTGCTCTTTCATGGTTTTACCTAGCACAACTTGGTTTTCGTCGTAGTAACGAAACGCTAGTGGGTTAGTGCTGTTTTCACCTTCAAATTTAATTTTTTCTACTGTATTAAAAAATTGTTCGCTCATGTGATACTCCAAGTTAATGCTTAATATATTTGGTTAATGCTTAATTTGTTGTGTTGTTACCGCTTAAAAATGATCTTTTAGGCTCTTATATAGTTGTTGATACTTACGGTGTTGCGCTTGGTAATAAGCGTGCATGTTGGTGTCAGGTTCGATAACAAAATCGACTTCGCTGGCGGTGCATACATCACTTGGCTGTGCTTTGTTGGTGGCAATTTTCGCTAAACGTGCCGCGCCAAAAGCTGGGCCTACTTCCGCGCCTTTGCGATAGGTCAGTGGTTTATCAAGTACGCTGGCTAATATTTTCCCCCACAGCGCGCTACGTGCGCCGCCGCCAATAACTGATACTTGGTCAATTTTCGTGCCCGCGGCAATTAAGGCTTGTTGGCCGTCGGCAAAAGCAAAAGCAACTCCTTCTAATACTGCGCGGCCAAATTCAGCGGCGCCGGTATTGTGGCCAAGACCAAAGAAAACGCCCTGTGCATTGGGGTTGTTGTGTGGTGTACGCTCACCAGAAAGGTAAGGTAAAAAAATAACGGCTGAAGGCTGAGCAAAATCAAGTTTTTCTACTTCATCGAGTAATGCTTTTTCATTTGCAAAGCCAGTAAGCTTGGTCACCCAGCTTAAACAGCTTGCGGCACTTAACACTACCGACATTTGATGCCAAGTTTTAGGTATGCAATGGCAAAAGGTATGTACTGCGCTATCAGGGTTTGGGTTATAGGTTTCGTTGGCAACAAAATATACGCCAGAGGTGCCTAAAGATAAAAAAGCTTCATTAGGGTTAATCACCCCGATGCCAGCTGCGCCTGCGGCGTTATCACCGCCACCTGCAATAACGGCAACTTCATTCATTCCCCAAGCATCAGCGACTTCTTTTGAAAGATAACCAGTGATCTCAGGGCCTTCAAAAAGGGTAGGCATATGATCAAGGGTTAACTCGGTCGCGGCTAACATTTCATTTGACCATTGGCGTTTTTCAACATCAAGCCAAAGGGTGCCAGCGCTGTCTGACATGTCTGAGGCAAAATCGCCGGTCATTAAAAAGCGTAAATAATCTTTTGGTAATAATACCTTGGCAACTTTTTCAAAGTGCTCTGGTTCATTTTCTTTTAACCAAACCAGTTTTGGTGCGGTAAAGCCAGGCATGGCAATGTTGCCGGTAATTGCTCGCGTATTAGGTTCACGTTGCTCAATGGTTTTACATTGCGCTTCACTGCGACCGTCGTTCCATAAAATGGCCGGACGAATAATGTTGTTATCACTGTCAAGCAAAGTTGCACCATGCATTTGCCCAGATAAACCAATCGATTGAACAGCTTTTAAAGCAGCGCTATTTTTTGCTTTCAATTGGGCTACTGCGTCATTCGTGGCTTGCCACCAATCACTAGGTGCTTGCTCTGACCATAAAGGGGCAGGGCGGCTAACGCTTAATGATGCAGACGCTTGCTCAACAAGGCTATCTTTGTCATCAAGAATGATAACTTTTACACCTGATGTGCCTAAATCGATTCCTAAATACATTACGAGTCTCTGTTAAATTCTAATCAATGTTAGCGCTAACATTATCACCAGTGTTTATGTTTGGCAATGACTTTGTTGTTTAAAATGATCGTATTATTTAAGGAAAGAAAATTTAAACTGCACCCTTGTATAGTATATAATTGAAAATAAGGGCTTTATTGTTTTGGTGTAAACCTCGTTATATCTTTTTGAAAATATTTGTTACAAACACAAGGCCTGAATGGTCAAAGAATAAGAACATAAATCAAATGTTATTGGTACCGCTAACATTGTGTTGAAGGGGGCAACGAAACATTGCGCTACTTTTGGTCGTTAAAAAGTAGCGCTTTAGAAAGTTTAGGCTTGATCATGGCAAAACCTCGAGATAAGAAAATAGGCGTTCCTTTAGACCAAGCTAGTTGACCATGTTTACGAAGCCAAATTAAAACGGTGAAGCAGCCCTGTATGCCATATGTCTTGTGCTTGTTTGTAGGTACAATAACAATGAAATCATATCGCTGCAGAGCATACACAATAGGGTCTTTCGTTAACTCCACAGCAACCGCAATAGGTGAGCCAAACCTTTTATGAAGGCCTTTAATTTATTTGTCAACTTAATTAACGTTATGATTTATAACAGAAAACTCACGGTTGCTAGTGAATGAACCCTGAATGCAAAGATCATGTTTATCATTTGCCCAATCTATCCCAACAAATGCTTTATAGTTAGTGTTATTTAAATGTGAGTTCATGCCAATTTCCTGTTTCATTGATACATGCGTTCTCAAACTATTCAAAAGCAATATAATGAGCGGTTTCAGCAAGTCCTAAGTATTCGTTAGTGAGTTTGATACACTTATAATGTCGAAAGCAAAGCGAAAAACATCTAATGTTTAGGGGCACGATTCGTACAAAATGAGTGCATGTCTACACATTATAGTTGGGACTGTTATATAGACCATTGAAGTTATATTGGCAGCGAAAGCGCTATAGGTAATATTCCAATTTTATGGTGCTAATAACGCAAGGGTACAATGCAGGGGATACTTTATGGTCGTTATTTATTTTACTTAATAAATCATTACATTAAAATATTTGTGTAGCATGATGCATTCAACCGCTCAATATTTTTAAAACTGTAATAAAAGAAAGTGATATTTAATAGTTGTAGCACTACAGCTACCACTAATGATGAGTGGTTATGCTGATAACGCTATTAATTCAGTGTATTTGGTAGCTTTGTAGGCTGCCTCCGCCCCGCCATTCTCTGCAAGCCTACGTAATCTGTAAGCTCTTGTCACTCAAAGGCTTTAGATAAGTTATGTAATTACCAACGGGTACAAAGAGGTGGTACAAATGGCTATTACGACTTCACCTCAAAGACACGCTGAATCTGGTATTTATTACTTCACAATGGCGGTTGTTAAAACCATTAACTTCAAATAGCCTTAAAAGCAAATATTCTGATTTTTATTTTTCTTCTTCTTCATACTGCTTATTGTGACTTACCCCTACGCATTTTTAACGGCTTTTTCGAATTGCCACTTCATTCGTGTCCTTCTAAACCTTTAGCTTAAACGCCTAATTTAATCTTAATATGTTCTTTTAAATGTTATTTTTCGCATATTACAGCGATATAGGGTCTTAACAAGAGACACTGTTATTGTCAGGTTATTGGCTTGAAATAATCTTTGACATCGTTATCAATTTGGAGCAGTATACAAAATATGAACAATTTAATGATTGAAGTTTTGAGTTTATATGAAAATTAATTTCCCTAAAGTATGCAAAGGCACCTCACTTTTATTAGTGCTGCTATCTATGAATAGTTTTTCTGTCTTAGCTGAACAGAAAGCTAATATTTTGTTTATCGCGGTTGACGACTTAAAGCCTTTACTTGGTAGTTATGGTAACAGCCAAGTGATCAGCCCGAACATTGATGGTCTTGCTAGTCAAAGTACACTTTTTAGTAAAGCGTACGCTCAATACCCAGTTTGTGGTCCATCTCGCATGAGTTTAATGACCGGTCAACACCCTGAAACCAACGGCATCATGAACTTAAAAGATAAGATCAGAGATGTAAATCCTGACGTACTTACCTTGCCTCAACACTTTAAAAATCATGGCTACCAAACCGCAGCAGTTGGTAAAATATTTGACCCTAGAAATGTTGAAAGTCGAGAGAGTGATGACCCTCAGTCTTGGACTATCGCTTATAAAAAACCGGTCAGTAACATCAATGAAAAAGACAAACGTGCAGTTAAATCTGTTGATGCTGAAGAGACCTTATTTGTTGATGGCAATATCAATCAACGTGGTAAAGCATTATTAAAACAAATGGCTAAGGATGAAAAACCTTTCTTTTTAGCTGTGGGTTATAAAAAACCTCATTTACCATTCGTTGCGCCTAAAAAATATTTTGATTTATATGACCGTGAAAAACTCAGCTTAGCGAGTCACCAACAAGCTCCTACTAATAGTAATATTGACTATTTATTTCATAAAAATAATGAGCTTAGAGGCTATAAACCGACACCAAAAGCTGGTGGCAAAATTGTTCCTTACCCTAAAGGTGCTATTTCAGAGCAGCATCAAAAAGAGCTATTACATGGTTATTATGCTTCGGTAAGTTTTATTGATAGTTTGGTCGGTGATTTACTTGCTGAACTTGAAGCAACGGGTCAAGCTGATAATACTATTGTTGTGTTGTGGGGTGATCATGGCTTTCACCTAGGCGATCACGGTCTTTGGGGTAAACATACCACTATGGAACAGGCCAATCACGTACCTTTAATTATTAAGTTACCTGGCAGCAATTCACGCCAGTTTCATCAACCAGTTGAACTTTTAGACATATTCCCAACACTTACAGAAGCTGCCGGCTTAACTATGCCTAAAAACTTACAAGGAAACAGCTTAGTTTCTATTGTTAAAGGTGCGCCAGACTCAAACAGTCGAGTAGCTATTAGCCAATATAAACGCAAAGGCGCTTATGGTTATTCTATGCGTACTGACCAATATCGCTATACCGAGTGGTTAACAGCAAATGGCAAGGTGGTTTATCGTGACTTATATGATCTTGATAACGACCCATTAGAAACAAAAAACATCATCGAAGCTAAGCAACATGTTGAATTAGTTAAACAACTTCACAGCATGTTAAAAATAAATGGTGAGGGCCTTAATCGATTGAAGTAGTATTTTTTTACCTAAAGTTGATAACGTTATCAGTTTTAGGGGGCATAAATTTTTAAAACACAATAACTATAAAAACGTATAACATGAGCGAAAGCGTAACAAAGGGGTTACCAATGAATACAACAAATAAAAGAACATTGCTGAGTTTAAGCATATTATCTGTTATCAACGGCACATCAATTACACAAGCTGTAGCTGCAGAAGAAGAAAAACAAGCAGATAGCGGCATTGAAGTTATTGAAGTGGTTGGTACACGTGGTAGTTTAAAGCGTTCAATGAACGCTAAGCGTTTTGCTGATCAAGTCGTTGATGGTATTTCAGCAGAAGATATTGGTAAGTTACCTGACAATAATATTGCCGAAGCTTTATCTCGCGTGGTGGGTGTTTCTATGTCACGTGCTGACGGTGAAGGGGAATTTGTTAGTATTCGAGGTATGGATCCAAGACTTAGCCAAGTAACTTTAAACGGCCAGTCAATGGCTAATAGTAACAGCAGTTCTATAACCTCTAACGGCGCTTCAAGCCGTAGCTTTAACTTAAATAATATTGCCAGTGAAATGGTTGGCGGTATTGAAGTATTTAAAAGTCCAACAGCCAATATGGTCGAAGGCTCAGTAGGCGGCACGGTAAATTTAAAAACTCGTAACCCGATTGACGTGGGTAATAAAGCAACTGCGGTTGCTCGCGCTGATTATAACGATAATTCAGATGAAACCGGTGGTGGTTTAAACCTTTTTGTTAACCAAGTAAATGATAATAAAACCTTCGGTGTATCGGCTGCAATCAGTTATTTTGACCGTACTACTCAGCGTAACAGCCTTGAAAGTCGAGGTTGGGCTTTACAAAAGAAAGCGCCGTACGTAAATGAGTATGACGAAAACGGTTTGTTAACTAAAGCAGGTGCCAGTGAAACGCCGGTTTATCGTATTGAAGATATTCGTGCTAACTACCGCACCGATGAACGAGAGCGTTTAAATGCTAACTTTAAAATGCAATGGCTAATTTCCGATGCGTTAGATTTAAATGTTGATGCGCTATATAGCCGTCAAAAGCGTGAATTTATTTCGACTAACTGGGATGTTGATTTTCACGATGCCGACAAGTTAATTGTTGATTTAGATAGCATAGTTATTGATGGTGAAAATGTTGTTTCACAAACCGCCAGCGCTAATAAAAAAGGGAACTTTAATCAAAGTGGTTTTCTTCGTGATTATGACGATGAAACAATCGCTGTTAACTTCACCCTAGATTATTATATGAATGATGATTGGACCATTACACCTAAGTTTGGCTACAGCGAAGCTACTGGATTGCGCGATGATATAAACCCAATTTTCAGTAGTAAAGTAAATAATTTAGGTTATAGCTTAGCTAACGGTAGTTACATGCCAGAAATTATCTACCCAACTGATGCCGACGAGTTGGCTGCAATGGAGCCAGAAAACCTTTCTTTAGAAGTCATGAACTATAAAAACTGGGAGGTAGAAGATCAGCAAAGTTATGCTCAGCTTGATTTTTCTGGTGATTTAGATAATGACATATTTAGTTCGGTTGAATTTGGTATACGTTACAATATTAAAGAAAAGTCTAATAAGGTTTTCCAGCATAAAACTCAAAATGCAATCAAAGCGGAAAACGGTGGTACACAAATTTTATTATCTGATTACAGTAACTACACCGTAATAGACGGTATGTTAGAAAATGCACCGGTAGATGCTTGGTATGTTCCAGATTTTAGAAAACTTGATAATGATTATGGCCATTTAGTCAACGCCTTAGAAATTCAAAGAGAAACATACGATATTGAAGAAAGTGTTACTGCAGCTTTTTTTCAAGGAAACATAAATACCGAAATTTTTGAAATTCCAGTACGAGGCAACCTTGGAGTTCGCTTTGTTGATACGCAAATCGATTCAAGTTCTTTTGAGTTATTAGCAGGGCAAGAGCCAGCACCTATTGAAAGTAGTAATGATTATAGTGATGTCTTACCTAGCATTAATTTAGCATTTAATCTAACCGATGACTTTATAATGCGCACAGCGGCAGCATCAGTAATGGCACGCCCAAGCCATAATGACATTGCTCCTGTATTTCGAGAAATCAGAGCTTTTGATCATGCCGACGGTGGAAAATATGTATTAGGTAACCCTGATTTAGACCCATACCGCGCTGACCAATATGATTTAAGTTTTGAATGGTACTTTGACAGTGAAGGCTTAATATCTACAGGTATTTTTTACAAAGATATTGAATCATTTATTACCACAAGAACAGAAACTAAAGTTACTGACTTTTCAGAAGGCGTTGAGGTTGAAGTGACCCAGCCAATTAATGGTACTGGCGCTACAGTACAGGGTATTGAAGTTGGTTTTCAGCAAGCGTTTCATATGTTACCTGCACCATTTAATGGTTTAGGCACTGCAATGAACTATACCTATAATGATAGTGACACTGAACTTGTAAATAATTTAACCGGTGAAAATATGTCGTTACCGGGCTTGTCAAAAGACACCGCGAATATCATGGTATATTTTGAACAAGAAAAGTTTAGCACGCGTTTAGCTTGGAACTATCGTAGTGAATATTTTAATAAATTCTCTTGGTCACAAGAAGCATTATATATCGAGTCTTATCATCAGTTAGACTTTCAATTGGGTTATGATTTCACTAAAAAAATGTCTCTTAATTTTGAAGCGAAAAACATTACCGATGAGCAAGTATATGAATATGTTGGTAACCAATCACGCGCCTACGCGGTACGTGATAATGGTAGAACATATAGCTTAAGCTTTAAATACGCACTTTAGCCTATCTCGGCTATTCCCCCATTATTAAGTGCGGGAAACTTATGGCTACATTAATCAAAGCATCTTTTTAAGGTGCTTTTTTTATACCTCTAACTATAAACCTAAATTTAAGCTTAAGCATAAATCTAAGCATAAGCCTAGATATTAACTTAGAGACTAAACCGGATCTTCAATATGAATCGTAGACACTTTACTAAGCAAGCAGCGCTAGCGACTGGCTTGTTAGCACTACCACCGCTATCTTATCTAAACGCAAAAAACACTAATTCAACGTTAAAAACAAAAACTCAGCCTAAGCTTGAACCTTTTAAAATATCTTTATCACAATGGGCTTTTGAAAGTGAAATTTTTGGTAAAGGTCGAGAAAATTATCGGTGGTTTAAAAAAATGCTCGAACAAGACCCCGAAGCGGTATTACAAGGCAGCATGCACACCACCGACATAGTGATTAAAGCACAAGAGCTTGGCGTGCATGGCGTTGATTTAGTGACCTCAATGATTTATGCATATCGAGATAACCCTGCTTGGCTTCGCGCTTTTAAACAAAAGGCAAATGATCATGAGGTTGAATTTATCTGCTTGATGGCTGATACCGCCACTAAAATAGGTGCGAGCAATAGCTTAGCAAGGGTAAAAGCTGTAGATGATCATAAACGCTGGATTGAAGCCGCGCTTGAGCTTGGTTGTCATCATGTCAGAGTAAATCCATTTGGTGATGGTACATACCTTGAACAAATGAAACGCTGTGCAGAATCACTGTACGTTTTAAGCGAATTTGCTAGTAATGTTGGTATGCAACTAACGGTGGAGAATCATGGTCACCCTTCAAGTAATGCCGCTTGGCTAAATATGCTAATAGAAATGACTAACCATACAAATTTTGGTGTATTTTTAGATTTTGGTAACTTTTTTATGGGCGGCTTTAATGCAAAACCTCGCCGCTGGTATGACTTAAAACAAGGGATCCTTGACTTAAGCCCGATGACAGTAGGCGTGAGCGCAAAAACACGCCAGTTTCTAGCCAATGGTGATGAAGCAACCATTGATTACGACTGGAATATGGAGCAGCTTAAACAACAAGGTTTTAACGGCTGGGTGAGCGCTGAATATGCAGGAAAGGATTTTACAAATACGCAAGGAGCGCTGCTCACCATTAATAAATTACGACAATTACAACAGAAGTATAGTTAACCTCTGATATTCGCAGCTGTGCTTGGTTTGAATAGCTTTAAAATTTCCTGTTCAGTAAATGGATATTCATCTATGACTAGCTATCTATTTGTTATTAAAGGGAACCACAAAAAGGTTCCCTTTGAATTTAAATCAATACAGTGCAGTGCTTATGTTAGTGCTTTTTAGTCGTGTTACTTTTCTTTGATTTATTTTTTACCGTATGAGCATTAATATCACTTTTCCACCGATTAAGCTTAGCTAACATTTGCGCAGTTTTCTCCGGCATCTTCTGGGCTAGATTATTAGTTTCACCTAAATCATCGTTTAAGTTATATAGCTCTATTCGGCCTTCAGTCCAAAAATTGAGTAGTTTCCAGTTACCGTCAATAACCGCTGAACTATTGGTATCACCGGTTTGACTTGGGCGAGCCGCAGGAGAATGCCAGAACATCGCTTTACGTTGCTGGGTATCGCCTTGTAAGGCATTTAAGTAGCTAACTCCATCTTGATGATCTTTAGGTGACGGCTTAAGGCCAGCCATTTCAAGTATCGTCGGGTAATGATCAGTGCCGGTAACTTGTACTTGGCTTACTAAGCCTGCTTTTACTTTGCTTGGCCATTTTACAATAAGCGGAACTCGGGTGCCGCCATCGTAAATCCAACCCTTACCATGACGATATGGCGCATTTGAGGTAGCTAATTCACGCGTCGATTCTAGGCCACGGCTTGATAAGCCGCCGTGATCTGACGTTAGTATAATAATGGTATTCTCAGCAAGGCCTAACTGTGCTAATTTTTCTTCAATTCGGCCAACACTTATATCAACACTTTCAACCATAGCGGCATAGTCTGGGTTGTTTTGAATGGTTTTATGCACCCCTGTGGTATCTAAAATAACGTCTTTATCTGAAGCTTTACCAGCATCTGCAATAGAGTTTTTTAGCATTTTGTTGCGGTATTTTTTAACTAATTCAGGCTGGCCTTCAATTGGGGTATGAACAGCATAGTGTGCCAGCACTAATAAAAATGGGCTGTCTTTTTTATTATCAATAAAGCCTAGTGCTTCATCTGTTAAGCGGTCAGTTAAATATTCACCTTCTTTGCCATCTACTTTAGCAAAGCCTTTATTTTTCCCTGCCTTATTTTGTTTAGAGTATGGAAAGTAATAACTTGGTGGCGCGCCCCAATGGCCTGCCATAATACTGGTATCAAAGCCTTGTTTAGCAGGTTCTCCACCTTCTTTACCTAAATGCCACTTGCCAATATAACCCGTTTGGTAACCAGAGCTTTTTAAGTGTTCGCCAAAAGTAACGGCTGAAAGAGGCAACTGATGCGGCCCCTCTCTTTTTCCCATAGGTACGCCAAAGCGAGTAGGGTAACTACCACTTAAAATAGCCACACGTGAACCAACGCAACGAGGGTGAGCTGCATAAGCATTTTCAAATTTTACCCCTGTAGCGGCTAGTTTATCTATATTTGGCGTATCGTAAAAAGTGCTGCCGTAAGTGCTAATGTCTTGGCGACCAAAATCATCAACTAATACCATAACAATATTAGATTGTTTGGTGGCCGCGTTACTTTGCATTGCCAAACAAGAAAGTAGTAATAAGAATGTTTTTTTCATTATAAAACCTGCGCTTTAAATTAATTATATGTAAGTCTGTTCAATACTAAAATTTGTTGTTTTCGTTATTGGTAATGAAAATTAATGGTTTCAGTGCCTAAGGTTAATTTAAATTCGCCAGCTTCAACAATGCGCTTTAAATCAGGCGTAACAAAGGTTAAATCATTTTTATTAATAGCAAAGCTAATGCGTTTACCTTGTCCTGCTTTTAAATTGACTTTTTTGAAAGCTTTTAAACGTTTAACTGCCGGACTTACTGAAGCAAATAAGTCACTAATATAAAGCTCTACTGCATGTTTAGCATCAAATTCACTGGTATTTTTCAGCCATACCGAAACGGTGAGTTGTTCGTCGCCGGTAAGTTTTTTCTTGCTTATTGTTATGTCAGAGTATTCAAAGCTGCTATAGCTTAAACCATGTCCAAATGGCCATTGAGGTTTGTAACCATTGTAGGTTAATACAGCCGGTTTAAGTTGCTGTACATCATTTAAATAAACGCGGTCATAAGTGGAAAAATCACCTGTATATTGAGGGTAACTATACGGCAGTTTACCATTAGGGTTGTAGTTGCCAAAAATAACATCAGTAATGGCTTGAGCGCCTTGACTACCCGGTAAGTAACTTTGCACTATTGCTTTAGTTGCCGGCACAATATCTCTAATAATACGCGGGCGTCCTTCCGCTAAAATTACAATAACTGGTTTACCTGTAGCTAAAGCTGCTTGTGCTAAATTCATTTGGTTTTTAGCTAAGTTTAAATCGTCTAACGCTCCTGGTGATTCAGCGTAAGCATTCTCGCCTAGCGCCAATACTATGTAGTCAGCTTTTTTAGCTTTGCGAACTAAACCATCAATATCGTAGTTTTTGCTATTATTAAAACCGGTATAACTGTGAGTAATTAAGTTCTTTTTACCGACTGTTTTTTCGAAAACTTCTAATATAGTTTTATTATCATCAGGGTAGTTTTCTTCAACATCTCCTTGCCAAGAATACGACCAACTGCCATTAAGTGGCGCTAGTGAATGGCCAGTAGGACCGGCTAACAAAATTTTCGCATTTTTTGATAAAGGTAAGATATCGTCGTCATTTTTTAATAAGGTAATCGACTCACGCGCCGCTTGTAACGCTAAGTTTTTGTATTCGGCTTTACCAAAGTTTTCCAGTGCTTCGCTCTCATGGTAAGCATTATCAAACAAACCTAATTGGTACTTCAGTTTTAAAATAATACCAACAGATTGGTTTAAACGTTGTTCTGAAATTTCACCCGCTTTAACTAAGTCCACTAAATGCTCATAAAAAGAAAAGTCTTTTGGCACCATGCTCATGTCAATACCCGCATCAACGGCCATTTTTACCGCCGCGCGAGGTGACTCAGCCACCATATGGCGGGTATGTAAACGAATAACATCTTCCCAATCGGTAACCACTAATCCTTTAAAGCCAAGTTCAGTTCTTAATAAGTCGGTTAATAAGCGTTTACTGCCGTGTACAGGAATGCCGTTAACAGAAGCTGAGTTGATCATAATTGAAGCGGAGCCCGCATCTATAGCGGCTTGAAATTGTGGTAGAAATTTTTCCCACAAAACAATATCAGGAATATAAGCCGGCGTGCGGTCTTTACCATTTGCAGGATCAGAGTAACCAATGAAATGTTTCATGGTTGACGCCACAGCCGTAGGATTTTCTAAGCCATCTTCTTCATAACCTTGAATTACACCAACACCAAATTTTTTGGTTAGGTAGGTATCTTCGCCATAAGTTTCAGAAAAGCGCGACCAAATAGGATTTACGCCTAAATCAAGCACCGGATCAAAATTCCAACGAACGCCGGTAGCGCGTAGCTCTTTTGCGGTCGCTTTGGCAGTTAGCTTGGCTAATTCAGCATTACGGGTTGCAGCTAAACCAATATTGTGCGGATAAAGAGTCGAGCCTTTGGTATAAGTCACACCATGTATGGCATCAACACCGTAAATTACCGGGATTTCATTCGGTGTGCTTAACGCTTCATCTTGAATTTCTTTAATCAGGCTATTCCACTGTTTTACCGTAAGTGCTGTAGCGGTAGAGTTTAAAATGGAGCCGACTTTATAGGTGTGAATAGCTTTTTTTAATTTTTCTTTATTAATGTTTAAGCCGTTGCCAACTTCTCGAGTGCTGTCATCTAAAATTACCCCTAAAGTAATTTGGGTCATTTGACCGACTTTTTCTTCGATGGTCATCTTTTTTAATAGGGTTTCAACTTTCTGCTTAATTTCCTGATCAGAGTGTTTAATTGGCTGAGCAACAACAGCGTGATTTATTAGGGTTATTGAAGCCAAGAATAGCATTGTTTTCTTGAGCATTTGATACTCCAAAAGTAGGTGGAATCGTAATTAGGTCTATCAACATCATACGACAATTGATAACGATGTCAATTATCGGTATGAGCGGTTTATATGAGCAGATAACAACATTAAATTAACTGTGAAAAGTTGTCGCAATAGCCAATGGCTAGTTTAGAGGTGTAAAAGTGTTTAATTGTGAATTAATTTAATAATAACAAGTGGTAAGGTGGTTTTCTTTAGTGTTTTTTTAGTGGTTAATTAAATTGAAATTGCTTAAGTTGTCGCAACTTGTAAGATAAAATTTTAACTACTTTACATAAGATATTTTACTTTAACCCGCCGTGCCGGTGCAAAAGCACTTAAAAGTAAAGCTGAACAATTACTTCGCTACTTAGCGAGTAAAGTTCAGCTTGTTTAGATTGAGTTAATTTATTGAGAGAATTTACATAGTTGATTCACTTTGTTGAAGGTAACGCATTATTTAATAATACTGACTAACTGCTGAGCCAATAACTTAGCGCCATTTATGCCTAAATGGACCGGATCACTGGTATTGTCGGTGCGCAGGTTTTTAATTGAGCTAACTTCATCCCCATTGACCCATTTAATATTTGGGTGCTGCACTTGTTTTTGTTTAACTAGGTCGACGATAACATCGCGATAACTTTGCAGCGGCAAAGTGCTGTGTTGAGCTTTTTCTCGTTTAGTAAACAATGGCGTAATACAGTAAATTTTACTGTTGGGATGATGTCTGACTAAACTCGTTAATAATTGTTCATATTTTGCTTTGAAAATAGCTAAGTCAGCATTAGGAGCATTCCAGTCGTTATAACCAACGAGTACGGTTATAAGTTCAACATTACTGAAGTCTTTAACCATATCCGCAGTTATCGGTGAAACTTGTGCGCCGCCAACAGCTAAGTTAAATAATTCTAAATCGAGTGCTTGAGCAAGTTGAAAAGGGTATGTGAGATAACTTGCTGAGCCTTGGCCAACACCATGGGTGATTGAATCACCTAAGGCGATATACTTAGCTTTTCGTTTTGATGCTATTTTTGTAAGTGTACTGCTTGGGCTAATTTTAAAAGCGGTTAGCGCCAAGTTAGCCAAACTAGGTAACACAACTTTATACTCAGACAGTGCATCAGCATTTTTACTGTTTATGACCACTGAAAAGTCTGTTTTTTTAGCTGAAAACTTTAAGCTTTTGATATAAACATCATTTTCATAAATCGCAAGTTCACTGCCGCGATTAACGGTATTTAAGGCGCTAAAGTCAAGTTCAACCTTGTTGCTGTCGGTAGCAAAGTTAATAATAATGCCGGTATTAGACTGGGCTTTAAGGCTATTAAAGTTGGTTTCTTTTTTGGGTAAAGCTAATAAAGCTTTTTCATGGCGTGTAAAGCTTACTTGAACTTGGTTATCAACCTTATTGTGGTAGACATACTTTGTGCCTAAATAACGAATGTTATCGGTAAGTAAATCGACCTTCTTTAAGCCAGAAGCATAGGCTGTATTTGCCAAAGCAATGAATGCAAAAATAACGAGTGCCGATAAATTAACTCGTGTTGATCTATTAAGGGGCCAAATTCTCATAAACTTTACTCTATTTGTTGATATAACTTGCTCGAAAGCTAAGCAGGTTAAAAACGGTGGGTTACCGTCTCGCTTTCTTTAAAGCCATAACGTATGGCTTTAGCTGATATTTTCATGCCTTTTTTAACAACCAGCGGCTGATTAAATACCTGCCATGGCTGTTTTTTATTATTTTGACTGATTTGATAGCCTAATGAAGAACCCGCCATTGTGGCTTTAATGGTTATTAATCCGTTTGCCGTAATAATTATTTTAGGCTCAGTGGTTTGAGGTTGTTGGCCATTAGGCCAAAATTGCTGGGCGAGTTTTAACTCGGCACGGTCACTCAAGTCAGGTACTTTAGCTTGCCACGTTTTTAAGGCATTTTTCATCACCGCCAACTCTTTTGCATAGCTTGGGTTTGCAGCTAAGTTGGTAAGCTCTTCAGGGTCGTCAATAATATTATAGAGCTCTTCCATAGGGCGAGGTTTAAACCAAAAACTTTGCTGTGGCGTTAACTCTCCAGCATAAAATGCTCGCCAAAGATCTTGCATTAAGGCCATTTGGTCACGATAAGCTAAGTGGGTTGCACCAGGCTTATTGGGTAAATAATTTTTAATATATTTAAATTGACTACTACGCACCGCTCTTTCTTTAAAAGGAAATTCATCTAGTCTATCTTTTGACGCATAAATAAATTGGCGTGGTGATAAACGCTCGTTAACCAATAATGCTTGGCCTTGAATAAAGTCAGGCACAGGGACGTTTGCCATGGCAAGTATTGACGGTGCAAGGTCGACAAAGCTAATTAGCTGCTGGTTTACACTACCAGGAATAAAGCCTGCTGGTTGATATTGCTCTGGCCAATGTACAATTAAAGGTACTTTTATACCGCTGTCGTATATTTCACGTTTCCCGCGGGGTAGAGCATCACCATGGTCTGTGGTCCAAATAACGATGGTATTTTCAGCTAAACCATCGGCTTTTAATTTTGCTAACAACTCGCCCACTTCGCTATCCATAGCACGAATATTATTGTAATGCTGAGCAATTCCCTGTCTAACAATGGCTGTATCTGGGTAGTATGACGGTACGTTAACATCTTCAGGTTTTATCCAGTTTTTAACTCGACCTTGTGTTTTGTTTATCGCAATTTTTTTAGGAAATAACTGACTTTCATGGGTGATGTCTAAATGGTACATGCCAAAGAAGGGTTTATGCTTAGGTGCACGTTGCCAATCAGGGGCTTTTCCTTCGTAATCCCAAATGGTAAAAGGGCCGCTATTGGCAGCGGTTTCACTAAATTGATAGTCAAGCTTTGAAGACACATAAGTGTAATAGCCATGTTGGCGCATTAATTCAGGGAAAGCTTTTATCTGCTCTGGTGGTACTGCTCGATAAGGCATTTGCTCAAACGAGCGGGTACGCATATGCTGACCACCGACGGTTATTTGATGTACACCAGTAATTAATGAGGTTCTACTTGGCGCACAAACACCTGCGGTGGTGAAGGTATTAGGGTAACGAATACTGCTTTTTGCTAGTTTATCTAAATGTGGGGTTTGTGCCACGCTATCACCAAAAGCACCAAGGTGGGCGCTCATATCTTCTGCAACTATAAGGATAATATTCGGTGGTGGCTTTGAAGCGGCCACAGCATGGGTTAGGGTGGTAACGACTACGAATAAGCTCAACAGCAACTTCATTAGCTTGACCTTTGTTATGAAAAATACTTACTTAAAAAAGGGCCAATGTTTGGCATTGACCCTATTGAGTGTTAAGCACATTTGTTAATTAAGCAGTGCTTAGTGCTGCATAGCCGTTTTTGCTGGCTTGGTATTTTTAACCGGTTTTGCATCTTTAATAGGCTTTAAACGTAGAAATGTTCTTAAGCCTGCATCACTTTCTTTTTTCAGCCAATGTTGTGGGAAGTCAGCCGTTTTTGAGCGATCTCTTTCTCGATATACCGCACCTGCAGTGTATTTTTCGGTATAAGGGATAGCATTATCACCTTTGTTATTGACCAAACGTTTAAACAAGTTATGACGCATTTGAGCAATAAGCAGTTGGTGCTGTGGCTCGTTAATTAGGTTAGTCATTTCTTTAGGATCATTTTTCAAGTCATACAACTCTTCAGTATCCCAAATACCATGGTATTGAATTAATTTAAAATTATCTGTTCTTAAAGCAAAAGTGGTTGGCGTTGATGGATAATTAAATTCCCAATAGTATTCATACAAAAAGTCTTGGCGCCAGTCGGTAACTTCTTGTTTATGCGCTAAAGGTAAAAAGCTTTCGCCTTCAAACTGCTGTGGTTTTTCAATTCCGGCAATATCTAGTACTGTTGGTGCTATATCTAAATTCGCTACCATTTCAGTGACAACCGTACCGGGTTCAAAATAACCTGGGGCATAGGCTAATAAAGGTACACGCATTGATTCTTCATAAGCGTTACGTTTATCAATTAAACCGTGCTCGCCAAACATAAAACCGTTATCTCCCATCAGCATAACCACAGTGTCATTTTCTAAGTTATTATCTTTTAACCACTTTAATACGCGTCCTAAGCTGTCATCAACCGCAGATAAAGCGCGGTGATATTGGCGTTTGTATTCTTGTACATTTAATTCACTATGGTATGGAAAGTCGACTCCGTGCCAGCTATTACGTTGATTTTTAACCCACATAGGCTTACCTGCGTAGTTTTCTTCAGTATCAGCTTGGCTAGCCGGTACTTCAATATCAATATCAGCATATTGATTTTTATGACGCGGCGCGGGATCAAAATTTGAATGTACAGCTTTGTGGGAAAGGTACATAAAGAATGGTTTATCTTGTTCACGGCTATCTAACCAATCAATCGCGTAGTCGGTAAGTTCATCAGTAATGTAGCCTTTTTGGTCGACTCTATTGCCATTAATGTTGATTTTATTAAATCGACCTTTTTTGTCTTTTACCGGGTAATAATGCCCTTGGCCAGCAAAGCTTAACCAATGATCAAAGCCTGGTTGTGGTGAATCACCGTGACCGCCCATATGCCACTTACCAAAGAAACTAGTTTCATAACCTGCTGTTTGTAAATAAGAAGGGAAGTAAATTGAGTTTTCTTTAGCGGGGTTGTTGTTATCAACCACACCATGATTGTGCATGTATTGTCCGGTTAATATCGTTGCTCTACTTGGGGAACAAAGGGCGGTAGTTACAAAAGCATTTTTAAAATGAACGCCCTTATTAGCCAATTTATCCATGTTTGGTGTATCAATTCTAGGATTTAAAAAGCCGACTTCATCGTAGCGTTGATCGTCAGTTAAAATATAAATAACATTTTTTTTCTTAGTGGTGCTCTTCGTCGGTTCAGCCAGTGGTTCAGCTATGGTTTGCGCGGTGAAGCATAAAAATAAACTTGCTATTGCAACCTTGAATTGACGAGCTTTTGAGTTAGAGAACATTTCCTCTCCTTGATTTTTCAAAATGATGTTTGATATAAAAGTAACACCGCCTGACAACGTTATCAATTGTTAATATGTTTAAAGTTGTCGTAAATATATGTGTTCCTATGTGATGTGGGATTAAGCTAGTCTTTATTTAAATTTAGAATGATTTCGTTGTCTTTACTGTTGGTAAGGCTTTATTAGCATGTTTACTGAGCAGAGAAAGCCCCTTACTTCAGAGTGAAGAAGAGGCGCTTGAGCTTGCTTAGGTTATTTAGCGGGCAATTTATATTGTGTAACTAGTAACTAACGGCTCTTTACCTAGGTGCAGCTGCTGTTGTAGCTCTTTACCTTGGTATTTGATCGTCAGTTGATATTCACCATGAAAGCCCTTTAACTGAATATTACCTTTGTTATCGCTGGAGCGACTCTCGTTAGTAGACCACTGCTGCTTGATCAAATACAACCAAACCTTGCCGTTTAACGGCAGTGATAAATCCCAATTTAATATGCCACGAGTTTCTTTTTCGTTACTTAGTTTATCGTGCATTGAAGAGCGGCTTTTTAAACCGTTTAATACTGTCCAAGCAATAATGCTGTCAACATTTGGGTGTGAGAAAAGTACCTGCATGTATTCTTCGGTCATTTGTGCACGACGTAAAGCAGTAGGTTTAAATTGATATTTTGGCGTATTGACGATTTCAAATTCAGTCGCGACAATCGGTAAATTAAATTCTGAAAATTTTTCTAAACGCTGGTAAACCATTTGTGGAGTAATTGAGTCAACGCGAAAACGACTTTGCATACCAATGGCATCAATTGGTCCGCCGTCAGCGAGTACTTCTTTAATTTCCTCACGGTATAGCTCAATGCGGTCTACATATTCGGGGGGCGCTGAAATAACACGGTTTTCATTAATTAATAATCGTGCATCAGGATTTTTTACCATGCTTTTCGCTTGTTTAAACCAATCAGCCTTTACTTGACGCCCGATGAGATCAGGAATTTCAAAATTATCTAAAGTCTCATTCATCACATCCCATTCAACTACATCCCACTTAGGCGCATAGTCATTAATTTGAGCGCTTAAATAAGCTTTTAATTGACTTACATTTTTAGTCTGTTGCAAGTGCTTGGCATCTTGATGTAAAAAAATCCATCCGGGATAGACCAAACAATGGCCTCGAACACTAATATCATGCTGATGAGCCCAGTCAATTATCGGTTGTACTTGGCCAGACAACCTTTCTTTATGTTTGTATTTTAGTGCGTTATTAAAACCTAACTGGTTAATAAAATTAGGTAGTACTTCAGCTTGGTGCTGAAAATCTCGGGTGGTAACTACACCGCCAAAGGTAAAGTCATGACTGAGTTGTTTTAGCTGAACTTGAGCGCCGCTTATTGGCTGACCGTTTTTGTCTGTAATGTTAATATTAATAAGTGACTTTCGGTATTTTTCAATACGAACTTGCGCTTCTTGTCGCCAAGTTTCTTGGCTTATACCGCGCTTTTGTTGCGCTAAGCTAGTCACTATTTGTTCAATGCCTAAGGTATCTGAACCATCATATTTTTGTGCTTGAGCACTGACAGCAACAACTAGCAAAGGCAGAAAGGGTAAAGTGCGCGTTATGTTCATTTGTGGTTAGCCAGCGTTAAATAAATACTAACCACAAATTAGCATTGTTTAATAGCTGAGCTAAGTGAAAAGATGTTTAAACTTGTCGTAATTGAAGGAGTGATAGAAGAAAGTGCCCTTTATACAAGGGCTAGAACAGGGCTAGAGTAAAGTTAAGCGCAAGGGCTCGAAGAGTTTCTTAACACTAATTCACAATCAAATTCTGTTTGAATATCATCAAAAGGTTGCTTTTTAATTTTTCTGATCAGCTTTTCTACAGCATGTTCGGCAATGCTATAAATCGGCTGTTTTATTGTGGTGATCGACGGCCATATTTGTTTTGAAACGGGCGCGTCATCGTAACCAACAATCGATAGCTCTGCAGGCACATTTATTTTCATTTGTGCAGAAACTTTTAATACGCCGGCGGCCATATAATCGTTACTGGCAAAAATAGCGGTTGGCTTTTCTGCTTGGTTTAATAACTGCCTAGCGCAGCTTTCGCCTGACTCAAAAGTGAATAAACCTTGTTTGATTAAATTATCGTCAAGAGCAATGTTAACGCTTTCTAGGGCGCGCTGATAACCATTAAAGCGCTTTTGGCTGGCGCCAAAATCTGGGTGTCCTTTAATAAAACCTATTTTTGTATGACCAAGCGAGATCAAATAATTAGTCATATCGAAGGCGGCTTGTTCATCATTACTGTAAACATAAGGGGAAGGGTGTTCATGTACAAACGGAGATATACGCGCAAACGGAATCCCTTTTTCATCTAATAAGTCTGTTAAAGCTTTATTATCACAAAGTGGGTGGGTGAGAATAAAACCATCTTGAGTTGAATATTGAACGATTGACTCAATGGAACTAATTAAATCTGCACTGTTATGATCACAAGGATGAATTTGCAGGTTGTAACCTTCTTGAATACAGCGATTTAAAGCACCATTTTGTAATTCCAAAATGTAACCAGGGTTGGGGTTAGAATATAACAAAGTGATAATAAACGATTGTTGACCTCTTAAACCTCTTGCCAAGGGGTTACGTTTAAAACCTAAGGTTTTAACTGCAGCATGAACTCTATCTTGTAGAACAGGTCGAACATTAGGTTCATTATTTAGCACCCTAGATACCGTTTTCACCGATACCTCAGCAACTAATGCAACATCTTTAATGGTAGCTTTATTCAAAATTCACCCTTTTTAAAACTCAATTGGCTAACGGTAGTCAGTTAGTTAACTAACGAAAAGATAACATTTTAATTATAGTCTCTGCAATAGTTACTCTTCCTTGTTGGACAACGTTATCAATTTGCTGTAGGCTAAAAAATAAACTGACATCGTTATCAATGGTGTTTGATGTAAATAATAGGGGAAGAAACATGATAAACAATATTAGAAAATTAAGCTCTCTGGGGATTTTATTAGGCTCATTATTAGTAACGCAACAAGCTAGCGCGGGTTTAATTGTTCGTGATGGCGGCATGGTTTATGACGACGTTTTAGATATCACTTGGTTGCAAGATGCTAACTTTGCTAAAACCAGTGCCGCGGCAAATGCTGACTCAAGCGGTAAGATGAATTGGCTTGATGCCAATAGCTGGGCAGCAAGCTTATCGTTTGGTGGTTATGATGATTGGCGCTTAGCTTCATATGAAACACAAAACAGTGATAAGTCAGAGCTGGGCTATATGTTTACTGATAATTTAAGTAATAGTGGTAGTTTAATTAATAAGTCTTTTATCGATGCTAGCAGTGGTGAAAGCCATAGCTTTGAGAACCTTTTTGGTAGTCGTTATTGGACCGATATTTCAGCCAGCGATACTAAGGCTTGGTCTTTCAGTTTTAGTAATGGCAGTGAAAATGGCAATAAATTAAAAACTGATGTCTATAAATCTTGGGCTGTTCGAGATGGTGATATTTCTTTAACAGCTCCTATAACTACAGTTTCTGAGCCGAGTACTTTCGCGATTTTATGTTTTTCGATCATGGGTTTGTTATTCATGACAAATCGTAAACATAAGGTTTAACTAATCAACAGAGGGATTTTTATTTACCTGTTACTGATAACGATGTCAGAACTTAAAGGGCGAGAATAAAAATAACAAAACTATATCTATAAGAATATCTAAAACAATACCTAATATAAGAACTAAAACAATATGGGAAGTTAAAACATGAAAAATAATGTTAGTGCAACAAAACCAGCGAATATCCTACTAAAAACTGCGATTTTAGCCGTTAGTATTAACCACTTTGCCGTGGCAAATGCTGAGGTATTAAACTCAACCACACCTATTTCTCCGCAAGATATGGTGGCGCAAATGGGCACTGGGGTTGACGCAACTTGGTCTGAAGTGCCAAATAAAATTGCTGATTATACGCCGCAGGCGACAGTAGAGTTTGCTAATAAAGGCTTTAAACACGTACGTTTACGCTTAGCACAAGACCCTGCAGCTGATACATGGGCATATTTAGATGGCCAAATTCAAGATGCACTTGATAATGGCATGATCCCCATTATTGCTAATCAATCTCATACTTTTGAAGACAATCCAAATGCCACCACGCAAGCTGCGTGGGTAAAATGGTGGGAAGATATGGCAGTGCATTATCAAGACTATCCTTATGAACTTATGTTTGACTTGATTGTTGAAATTGCCGCAAGTAGCCCGCTTTCAAATGAACCGATTGACCAGCTAAATACAGCTTATGAAGAAGCGGTTACTGCTATTCGTAATGCTGGTGGCAATAATGATAAACGCATTATTATTTTCAGTGCCCATAAGCGCTCAGATCCAACCAAGATGCACTTGCTAGATATTCCAACACAGGGCAATGGCTATCTTATTGGTGAGTTTCATGAAGGTTACGCATCAGGCCCAAGCACAGATCCAACTAATCCTCATTATTATTGGGATGGCACCGAAGCTGAAATTACCTTAATGACTGACCGTCGTGATGCTGCGCTGGCGTGGAGTGCTTCAACGGGTATTCCAATTTGGGAAGGGGCGTGGATGCCAGGAAATTACAATAAAGGGAATGACTACGATAATGCTCGTCAAATTGCCTTTTCAACCGACTTTATTGGGGTATTGAACGAACATAATATTCCTCATGCAGTTAATGCCACCAAGAAATTTTATGATGTAAGCACCAATACTTGGACCAGTTTAGAGCCAGTGGTTGATGCCATTATCGCGTTAACACCGGCTAATGAGGTTGAGTCAGAAATTTTTTCTGATGATTTTGAGTCAGGTGATTTATCAGCTTGGGCGGTTTCTGGTGTTTCTGGTAGCGCTGATGCCGTAGCCGCTGTAGAAGGTAATTACGGTGCTTTGCTGAAAAATACCACTCGTATAAAAGTAACGTTATCAACCTTAGGTTACACCAGTGCGACTTGGTCGTTTGATCGAAAAACCTCAGGTTATGATAACAATGAATATCTGAAAGCCGAATATTCAATTGATGGCGGCAGTAGCTTTACTACCTTAAGCCAAACAGCGGACAACAGTTGGAGCAGAGAAACCATTAACCTGCCTAATGACGCACTTGGCATTAATAATTTAGTGCTTAAACTTGTTGGTACTGCCGACAAAAATGGTGAAAAAGCCTACATCGATAATGTTGTTATTACCGGAGAGTAGCTAACTGAGCCCTAGCTGACACAAATCAGCCAAAAATACTAACTAATGGGGTTCTAACTTTGATAACTCCGCCACAGCTTAGGTTTTACATGTGAAACCTAAGCTATTCTTTCTACTACAAGTTTAATTTACCTTTCGATATTTTGGATAATCGCTATGATTTCTTTGTTTTCCTCTCGCCAGTTATTCATGCCTGTGAGCATGAGTGTATTGTTTAATATCAGCGCCATGTTTTCAGCTCAAGCCGAGGTGCTAAATAGCCAAACGCCAATAAGCCCACAAAACATGGTTAAGCAAATGGGCACTGGGGTTGACGCTACTTGGTCAGAAGTACCAAGTAAAATTGCCAACTACAGTACAAAAGCAACGCAAGCCTTTGCCAATAAAGGTTTTAAACATCTGCGTTTACGTTTAGCACAAGACCCAGCATCAGCGACGTGGAGTTATTTAGACGAGCAAATTCAAGATGCACTTGATAATGGCATTATTCCTATTATTGCCAACCAGTCACATACTTTTGAAGATAACCCTACTGAAGAAACCCAAGCAGCTTGGGTACAATGGTGGGCAGATACCGCTGCACATTATAAAGATTACCCCTATGAACTAATGTTTGATTTAATTGTAGAAATTGCAGCAAGTAGCCCACTTTCAAATGAACCTATAAATCAGTTAAATCAAGCGTATGAACAAGCCGTTACTGCAATTCGCAGTGCTGGCGGAAATAATGATAAACGCATTATTATTTTCAGTGCTCATAAGCGCTCTGACCCGACTAAAATGCATTTGCTTGATATTCCTAGCCAAGGTAATGGCTATTTAATGGGAGAATTTCATGAAGGGTATGCCTCTGGCCCAAGTTCTGATCCTGAAAATCCTCATTATTACTGGGCCGGCGGTGCTGCTGAAATCACTTTAATGACCGAGCGTCGTGATGCTGCTTTGGCGTGGAGTGCTTCAACGGGTATTCCAATTTGGGAAGGGGCGTGGATGCCGGGAAATTATAACAAAGGCGACGAGTACGATATTACTCGGCAAATTGCTTTTGCCACTGACTTTATTACTGTATTAAACGAACACAATATTCCGCATGCGGTTAATGCGACCAAAAAGTTTTATGATGTTAGTAGCAATGAATGGACTGATTTAGAGCCGGTTGTTGATGCGATTATGGCATTGAAACAAGATTTTATTGAAATTAACGATGAAGTAAATGAAGAGGTTAATGATGGAGAAAATGATGAAGTTGATATGCCTATCAATCCACCTGTAAATGAAACAGAAACAGTTCCTGATAACTCACCAGAAACAGAAACAGAAACAGAAACCCTAGCCGAAGCAGAACAAAACCAGCCAGAAAGTGCAGGTGGCAGTTTCTCATGGCTGCTATTGTTAGGACTTAAACTGATTATCTTGGTTAGATATTTCACAACCGGCAAAATTAAAATTTGCATTTAAATAAACAATTACCGAGTACATTACCGAGTTAATTACCGAGTTAATTACCGAATACATTACCGAGTAAATTACTGATTAATCCCTAATACAAAAAACTTGTTATAAAGCTGTCTCATTTACTGATTTTGCGACAAGTTACGACAAGTTATTTTTCGTTTATATTCAAAGCATCATTATAGTAATAACACAGGTTCAAATTCAGCGTGCAATGCTATTTTCTGCACCGTTTACATAATGACTTTAAGAGACATTTTATGAATAAATTAGCTTTATTAACCAAAGGGGCAATGGCTATATTGTTAGCATCAGCAATAACGAGTGCCGGCGCAAAAACACAAGAAAAGCCCAATGTATTATTTATTGCCATTGACGATCTTAGAGTGCAATACGGCCCCTACGATCTTGACCAAGCAATAACGCCAAACCTTGACCAACTCATGAATGAAGGTGTCGCCTTTACACAGGCCTATAGTAATGTGCCGGTGTGCGGTGCTTCACGCGCTTCAGTATTCACTGGGGTTCGCCCAACCATAAAGCGTTTTGTTGCTTTTAATAGTGCCGATAAAGACGCTCCTTGGGCGCCTTCAATTGCGCAAACATTTAAAGAAAGTGGTTATACCGCCTTAAGCTTGGGTAAGGTGTTTAACAACATCACCGACCACCAAAGTGCATGGAGTGAAAAACCTTGGCGCCCTGAAGGGGTAAAAAATGAAGACTCAACTACGGGCAATAAAAAACAAAGCGTATTGTTAAGCAGGCATGACTATTTAACCAAAGCCAGTATTAGCATGGCTAAAAAGGGTATAAAGAATCATCCCGCGTTTGAAAAAGCCGATGTAAGTGATGACGCTTATAAAAATGGCAAAATTGCTGCGCGCGCTATTGAAGACTTACAGCGTTTGAAAAATGCCAATAAGCCATTTTTTCTTGCTGTTGGGCTAACTAAGCCACACTTGCCATTTAACGCACCTAATAAATATTGGCAAATGTATGACGAGAAAAATATTCAACTAAGCCAAACCCCTAACATGCCTGATAAAGCGCCTAAACAAGCTCAACATCAGTGGAATGAATTACGTAATTATGGTCATGACGGCGCTATGGCGAAAAAAGGCAATATGTCTGACGAAATGGCGAGAAAGCTTATTCATGGTTACTACGCGGCCACCAGCTATAGTGATGCGTTAGTAGGTAATATTTTGGCTGAACTTAAATCATTAAACTTAGCTGACAATACCATAGTGGTTATTTGGGGCGATCATGGCTGGAGTTTAGGCGAACATAGCCAGTGGGCTAAACATTCGTCTTTCGATGTTGCTAACCATATTCCGCTGATCATTAAAGCGCCGGGCATGAGTAAAGGTCAATTTGCGCAAGGCTTGGTTGAGTCAGTAGATATTTATCCAACGTTAACAGCACTTGCTGGCATAAAGTCGCCCGAAACCTTACAGGGCGATAGCTTAGTTCCAATGCTTAAAGACACTAAAGCAAAAGTAAATACGGCGGTTTTTCCTCGCTGGAAAAATGCCGATAGCATTCGCACTGAACAGTTTCTTTTTACGCAATGGCGTAATCCTAAAAACAATCAAGTTATCGCTCGCATGCTTTTTGATCACAGTGTCGATAAAAGTGAGACCAAAAATGTAGTGGAGCACCCCGATTATACTGAAGTCGTTAACCAGCTACAGCAGCAATTAGCAGATCATATTGCTCAAGTAGAGCAGTAATTATTCTTTTTCATCATAAGCTAAACTGCCTAAGCAATGGTTACTGGCAGTTTAGAATTTCTTAAGGTAAAGCTATGAAATTAATCCCTCTATTTTGTCTTTGTTTATTATCGGCTTGTTCAACAAGCGACCTACAAACGACAAAAAGAACGTACACCGAAGAGCCAAATGGTCGTCGCTATAAAGACATTATTGCCGATAAATATCCTGAAAATGTTTATGTTGGCGGCACTATTGGTTATCGAGACCTTAACGGCCCACAAGGTGAGTTACTCAATAATGAATTTAGCTACATTACTCCGGCCAATATATATAAGCAATCGCATATTCATCCAAAACCTAACCAGTGGCGATGGCAGTATCCTGATCATTGGATCAAACTTGCCAAACAAAATAATCAAGTGGTACGTTTGCACGCGCCCATTAGTCCTCAAAGCTCTAAATGGGTAAGGGAAGACAGCAGAACCGCGCTTGAATTAGAAACAATGTTATTCGAATACATGACCGCATTAGCCAGCCGTTACAATAACCAAGCGCATGTAAAATGGTTAGACGTAGTGAATGAAACCATTACCGAAGAAGGCACTTGGTTCGGGCCCAAAGCAGGGGTAAATGAGTGGGAAAATCCGTGGACTAAAATAGGCTTTATCACTGACATTCCAGCAAAATATCCTTTATTGAGCCAACACGGCGTGCCGAAATATATTGTTCAAGCATTTGAAGTTGCCAATAAAAATGCACCAAATTTGAAAATGATATTAAACCAGCATCGTATGACCTCTCCTCAATCAATCGCCTTGATGAAAGAGTTAGTAATGTATTTGCGTGAACGCGGCCTACGCGTTGACGGCATCGGCTGGCAAGCCCATCTTCGTGACGAATATGTCGACTTTGCCGACGCCAACAGCCAAGCAATACAAACCTTTGATGAAGTAATTAAATGGGCGCATAAAAACAACTTTGAATTTCATGTCACCGAAAATAATATTCATGTAAAAGAGCGCAAAGCCTACCAAGCAGACCTAGTCGCTAAAGCATTTGCAAATGTGGCGCAAACGGTATTAAACAATCATAAAACCGGCGTAGTTTCGTGGAGCTTATGGACCCTTGCTGACGCACCACACTTTAAAGCGGAGAAAATTAAAACCCTCGGCTTATGGGACGAAAATCACCAACCACAAAAAGCCTATTATCAAGTACAAAAAGTATTAGAAAATCATAAAAGTTAATTACGGAAAACTAGCTAGTTATCAGCAATAAAAAAGGCGAATACAGGTAAATGTATTCGCCTTTTTTGACCCTGTAACTCATTAACCCTAACGTCCGCTTCAAGCTCATAGCCGACTGTGGAGCTCAACCTTTAGATGTTAACTATGATACAACGGTAATCGTTAATCGAATAAGAAATCAAAGTTCGCGTTATCAACATTCGAATTCACTAGCAACGAATAAAACTCCGTTAGTATGCATATATTGTATTTTACCATCTTGTTTTATGCTAATTTCATGAATATAGAAATAGGTAACTTACTTTATAAAATCAAAATTTTGAGTGTATAGTAAGACCAACGGATGACATGTCACGCCAACTGATTACAAGTCAGTTGCTAGGTGGTAAAAATATGCTGAATATACTGCTCTATAGTTGTATTTATAAGTTGAAATGCAATATTTAGCACCACTGAGTTTTAATCAATTACGCTACTAAAGTACATGTTTTATGTGATTTAAACATAAATATTGTTGAGCTTTATGTCAGGCTGAAGATGAAATTCATTCACCCAATGATACTTTTATACTGAAACTATTTTCAATTACAGTTTGTTAATATTATGCAAAAAATTCAACTAGTTGATGAGTATTGTTGTGTTAGGCTTTTTTACAGTGTTAATTAATTAAAAATTGAGTAAACTGTCATCACATTGAATTTGTTAAGTTTTTGTATCTCCGCATACTTTTTGCATAAAGTTCAAAAATTAAAATTTTAACTATTACCTGCCATGATTTATGGAAAGGGATTATAAAGGAAGATTACATGAGATTTACATGTTTAAAAGCGGGAATAGCAGGTTTAGTTGTAGCAACAAGTAGTTTCGCTAATGCCACCCTCATGAAAACGACTATGGATTTCACAATTATCAGCGTGCGCGGCGATTATGCAAACGTCAGAGCAAACGATATTTTCACCTTTGAAGCGATATATAACGACGAAGGCGATTTTGCGCAAACACATGAGTCCGGGACGGGGCGCTGTCTGGAAACGTATACGCCTACACCTGGCGGTGCACGTTGCACTACAATCTATTTAAAAAGTCATACCCCGTTTATCACCGATGCCTCAACCAACTGGATGACCCTGTTCGATACAGCGAGTTTGGCGATTGATGGCAATTATTTTTATGATGTTTACACCAGTGAAAAGGAGCTGGTGTACAGTAATTCGGCAGGAGAATTAAGGTTTGATATACATAACGATTATATGATCTCTCATGTGAATCAGGGCAAGCCATATGAAGATAGATACGCGACAATGCGTTACAGGGACAAAAATCATAGTTATAAGAGTTCACAGGTGAAATACCGCGCATCAAACATGGTCACTTCGCCAGTTAGTAAGGTACCCGAACCATCTACACTTGCTATTTTTGCATTAGGAATGATTGGTTTAGCATCACGACGATTTAAAAAACAATCTTAATTCTACTGATTGCCTATCAAAATTAATTACCGACAACGGTATGGCTGAACTTATATTAGCCAACCCATACAACCCAATGTTGTCGATAATCATCAAGAAGCATCTTCCAATTTGGTTGATGCTTTTTTTGCTCATAAAGCTGCGATAATCGACGTATGTGATTTTGTAATGTTCTTTTTGATAATGTTATTTTTTCTTTTCCAAACTGATAAACTAAAAAGTCGAAACCATTGCTAATTCTACCAATATCAGTTTTATCAGGGTGTTGTTTTAACTTTAGTTTTTCAAAATGTTGATTCACCGTTTTTATGGCTTTACGTAATTTCCACCTTGTTGGTGATAACACGATAATATCATCCATGTAACGTCGATAGAAAACGGGTTTATCTACCATCTCTTTATCTAACTCATAAAGGTAAAAACTCGATATCGAGGGGCTTAACGGACAACCCGATGAAATACCTTGTTTTATATCTTTAAATAAACCGCCTGATTCAACACTTCGTTTTAAATATTGTGATATTAAGTTCATCACCATTTTGTCTTTAATGTAAACAGCTAACTTTTCTAATAATATTTCATGATTAATTGATTCATAATACGATTTTACGTCAGTTCGAAATACAAACGTATTGGTGTGTAAATCATGTTTGAAGTGGTCAAGTAATATTGGCCACGGTTTTGTATTGTTGCCAATACCTCTTTTCTGATTCATTAGGACTTAAAC
>CANMXU010000034.1 GCA_947501935.1 uncultured Alteromonadaceae bacterium | reverse complement strand
CAAAAGTAGGACCGTTCGATTTTCTAAAACCCAGTACTCCATTCGGTCAAAACATGCTTAACTGAATGGTGTTACCGACGAGCGAGGCTTTATGGAGCGATTAATTTCTTAATATAGCTAAAAGCAGCTAAATAAAACTTATTCTGCTTGGGCAGTTTCTTCTTTCTCTTTATCTGCGACAATTTGTTTGATCAAGTTCTCACCCCAGCCATTTAACCCTTCACCTACAGCGCCAACTAATAGCGTTAAGTATTTTTTACCAAGATCTTGTTGGTAAAAATTACTGTACTTAGTGATATCTGCTTCAGAAAAGTCACGATAGATATAATAAGAAGTCAATATCATTTGTTGTTCAAAAGCCGGTCGCATCATGGTTTCCATTTGTACCAGCTGAGCATCAAGTGTTGCAGAAAATTCAGCATTATCTGGCTTTGAAGCTTTTAAAGCGGCGAACATGTTTTTAGCCATACCAACAACAATAATTAAAGTTTGCTCAACAATCTCTGATGATTCAACATAATTAATTATCGCTTGGGTGCGTTCAGGAGTTGGCGGGGTTGCTTGTAACTGACCGATAAAAGTCATTAAGTTTTGTTGGAACTGTGGTTCAGCTGATTGCAGCTCAGCTGCTACTACTCGCGTAGCAAGATCGCTTTCTAACCAAGTTAAAATATTTTGCATTTCCTCTGGAGAAACATTTGCTTTAATGTAGTTAAACATCTGCTCAAGCATGGCATCGGTATTCATAGAAGATGTTAATATTTTCGAGAATTTTTGATGTTCTGCAGTATCTTTTGACGTTAATGCCATTTGCTGTGACATGCCCTGCATTTGTAATGGCAAACTTTCGATCATGCGGGTAGTGCCAGACTTATCCATTAATTGATAAATTTGTGCATCACTTACCTGAGCATTAGCAAATGAAGAGGTAACTATTAGCGAAGTTAGCATAAAAGCGCTTGCTAAAAAGGTGGTTATTTTTTTCATGGATATCCCTAAATAATTAAATGACTTATTTTTATCTAATTGGTATATATAGATTTTACATAGATATATTCAGGGAAGGATAAATAAGGTGGGTATGAGCGATAAGTTATATAACTTATCTGACTTATTACGCTTCCCTGCATATCAGTAGGTTACTATGCATTGAAAGCGAAAGTCTATAGCTTGCTATGCATTGGGCATGTGATTTAACAAAACTGTAACAGTGCTAATAACGTTTTTATCACAACTATTTCACTACAATAACCTTGCCTTGCATTTTGGGATGAGGACCACATTCATAAGGAAATTCGCCCTGTTCAGTAAAGGTACGCTGATAGCTTTCATCGGGGAAAAAATAATCAGGCTCTTCTGAGTCAAACTGCTTGAACCAAACATTATGATACTGACGTTTTTCAATATTCTTCCAAACAACCGTATCACCCGCCTGCACCGTAACCACTGCGGGAGTATATTTTTTCTTAAAAATTTCAACAACCACTTCTTTGGCAAAGCTTTGGCTGCTAAGGCCTAGTAACACAATCAATAAACCTAAACGCATCATAATTATTTCCTTGTTAACTATGTAATACCAAAAAGATTAATTACTTATCGGCTCTACTGGCTTTGCCATAAAGGCAATAATAGCAAAGCAGATAAACATCACTAAGGTACTTACAAAATGTTGCTTATAGTGAAGTATATTAAAATAAAATAAGCCATGTTCAATAAGAGCCACAGCTGCACCTAAGCTAAATAAACTGAGCTTCGACAAGCTAACTTTAGCTTTAAATGATTTCGTGATTATATAGCCTAATATCGGCACAAACGACCACAATAGAAACACAACTAACGAAAAAAATAATGCCGATGGTGCAATATCCACTTGTTGTAGTTTAACAATTAATGGATAAAACTGAATAAGCACGTAACCAAGGTATAAATACCACATAACACCCTTCGCTTAGTTGATGTAATTTAGTACTAATGAGTTAGGTGATAGTAGCAAGTTCTGACTTATTTTCTTTGCGCTATATCAGTTATAAACATCAGGCGTATGCTTTTCCATAAAAAGTTCTGGAACGGTTAATGGGGTAAAACCAAATTGTTGATAAAGGCCATGTGCATCTTTCGTTGCTAATGCTATTCGGCGTAATCCTTGTAAGTCTGGATGTTCGACAATCGTTTTTATCAACCACTTACTTAGGCCTTTACCTTGGTGTGGTTCAAGAATAAAAACGTCAGCTAAATAAGCAAATGTCGCTGAGTCGGTCACTAAACGGGCAAAACCAACCTGTTCGCCTGATGCTAAAAACACACCAAAACAAAGTGAATTACTTATCGCTTTTTTCATGGTGACAACGGGAATACCTTTTGCCCAATACGACTCAGTCAGATAACCATGAATTACGTTAATATCCATGTCATTCTTTTCACTACTAATTTTATAACCTGAAACCAATTTAAGATCCTATTTTCATTTACAATAACCAAGCTTGTAATAAAGAAAACCCAGCTTAAGTTAAGTTAAGTTAAGTTAAGTTAAGTTAAGTTGAATTTTCTTAGCTAACTAAAAAGCGAAAGAATGTTTATCCCGCTGCCTGCTTATATTCTACGTAAGCAGGCAAAGCTATTGCAGCAATAATACCAAGAGCCATGGTGCCGAATATCAACAAAACCGCCCAGAAAGACCATTTTTTCTGTACCTCGTTAAAGTGTTCAACACTGCTCCATTTTTTGTTTTGCCAAGCCCATTGTCGCCCTTTAAAGCCAAGAACAAACGCAAAAATAAAGCCTACATAAGGTATCAAGGCAAATAATCCGATCCACGTTCGGTTTCCTATCGCCCAGATCCAATTTAGAAAAAATGCCCCCCAACTCCAACCTTGAATTCCTTCTGGAAGATTATCAACTTTCCCTTGTCCTGAGTTATTCTCTGCTTCAACTAAAAGATCTGCTGATGGTGGTGTAAAACTATCGGTCATATTGTTATTCCTTTATCGTTAATGGAGCTGTTATTTATAAGTACTACTGTTACTGTTTCTTATCTTTCAAGCGATAGCGCATTAACTCTGCTAATAACCAGTCTTTACTTTTTACTACCGGCTTATCAGCACAGTGAATATGATAATAATTACCTGACATTTTACTTTTAGTTGCCGAATATTTAATAAAGTCTTCGCTAGTCTTTATATCATCGGCATAATACTGGTACTTCTTGCTAATATGTTTTAACGCATCTTGACCATTATGGAAACTACCATTGCGCTCATATTGGCAATTCGTATTTTGCACAAAGCTTAATAAATGGTTAATTTCAGCTTGCGTTGCGGCTATAACGTTTAATGAAAATAGATAAGATGAAAGCATCATTATTAAACAAAGTATTCTTTTAAGGTTAGTCAACTCTATATTCCTAATAATCATAGATAAACATTCTATGAATTAAAATTATAATGGTTATTGGCTTTACATTAACTTAACCCTAACCACAAAAAAAGCCCTTAAGGTTTAAACCTTAAGGGCTTTAAAATTTCTAAGTATTAAACGCTATCTGAATTACTGTTTTTGAGCGTTAATTTCTGCTTCATCATTATCTAAGGCAAGTTTATAACCAAACGATACATGGTGATAACGTGCACTTGAATAGTCGTCATGAATGGCAAAACCAAAGTTATAGACTTGTCCTGCTTCGATAGAAACATCGCCAGGCTTATCTGAAACTAATTTACGTTTTATCATTACCGACCAAGTACCACCTTTAAGTGAGGCTTCAACTTCAGCACCTTGACCGCCATGCATATCACGCTCATCAAGAATTTGTCCGTCTTCAACTTCTTTGTTGCCCGACTTATAGCGTACTAGATCCATGTATTGATTAGCATCTTGTGCCGCTTTAATATCTTCTTCGCTTTTAAGTTTATCCCAACCACCAAGTGCTTTGCCGCCGCGACCTTTAAGCTCTAGCTTAGTACGTGTGCTTTTTAAGTACTTGGTTACACCTGAATTTAGGTCTAAACGTTTGGCAATATCGCTACCTAATAGCGCATCTTTTTCTGGTTCAAATGGCATTGAGTTAGCGTCAGCGTGACACGTGCCCCAACAACCAGCTCGGTCTGCAAATTCAACATCATCAGTTGATACCATAAAGGCAAGTTTCATTGGATTTTCAGGGTCCATTTTACCGCCATCAACAAAAGGCACCGCTGCATGGTCACCTTCAGGCCAGCTAAAACGTAAGTATAAGTTTTCACTATCATGGGTTGCATCTATAGTTACTGGAATACTGCCACGTTTGCCAGGAATAAGGTTTGGCTCTAGTTCTTTTTCGCTTTCGCCAGAAACAATTAGCTCTCCAATTTCAGCAATTTCTTCACTGTGACATTCAATACAGCGATCACCTTTAGTAAATGCACGTTTACCACCATGATTACGACCTAAAATCCATTCAATAGATGCGGTACCTGGGTAGAATACGCTAATATCAGTAGATTTTGCTTTTGACCAGTCAACATTAATAGTGCTAGCTGAACTTGGCGCTGCGGCTTTGTTAGCGGTAGCTTTTGGTGCTGAGCTTGTACCTGCCGTTGCTAGGGCAGCTTGTACAGCTTTTTCAATTTTTGCATCAACCTTTTCTTTTTCAGCAAGCTTTGCAGCTTTTAATTCAGCAGCCGCTTGCGCTTCTTTTGCTTCAACACGGGCTAAACCGTCAAGGTATAATTGCGGTATTTCACGAATATATTCAGGGTTTGGTGCTTCAAGTACTTCAAGCTCTTCGTCTGTTAGTTGATCTCTCACGCCGTGATGGGCAATACCTTTATGACAATCGATACAGGTTTGGCCTGTTTCAAAAGCATTTAAATGTTGCTTACGGGCACGAGGTTTTTGATATTCTGGGTTCATCGATTCAAAGTTATGACAATTTCGACATTCTCGTGAATCGGTAGTTTTCATTGCGCTCCAAACACTTTTTGCAAGGTCGAAACGATGTTCATTGAATTTTTCTTTGGTGTCTAATTTACCCGTTAACCAAGAAAATACTTCTTTTGAGGCTTGGATTTTTCGAACTACTTTGTGGATCCAAGGTCTTGGTACGTGACAATCAGGACAACCTGCTCGTACGCCTGTTCTATTTGAATAATGTATGGTCGGTACATACTCTTCATAAACGTTGTCTTGCATTTCGTGACAACCGATACAAAATTCAGTGGTGTTAGTTGCTTCCATAGCGGTGTTAAATCCGCCCCAAAAAACAATACCAACAACAAAGAAAAGTACTGCTCCGGCTACTGTGGTTCCAAGTATTAGTCGACGAGACCAAAAGCTAGGTTTATTTATTGTATTATTTACCATAATTAACTCGTACAGAATAAAGCGAAAAAGTTATATAAAAAGTGCGAGTACAACCGCTGTTGTACTCGCATTATCAGTCAAATGACTAATTAAGTTTTATGGTTTGAACGGTTAAATACGTTGAACTTACCCGTTGGTGTAGTTAAGCCTTTGATACGCGCTTTTTCTTTAAGCGTTTTTGCATCATAAACTACGATTTCACCAGTAGGGTTTTTCGCATCTTTACGGTTCCAAACTGAAACCCAAACTTCTGTGCCATCGCTGTTAAACTCCATATGAAGCGCAGCTTTACCTGGTTCAGTAGTTACACGGATAGTTTTAACAATTTCACGAGTTTTCTTATCAAATACTTGTACTGATTGTTGAATCTCTGGCTCTGGATGTTTAAGTTGATCAGCCCATACATAGTCTGAAGTTTCATGAGTACGGATGAATACACCTGCACCGTCAGTTTCAACTTCATAACAAAGTTTCCAAGCTTGATCAGGGTGACCAATTGGGTCATTACCCCAAACAGAAACTAAGCCAACACCTAAGTGAGTTGTACCGCCAACAGGACCACATTTTGCATCAACCCAGTTAGCACCAGGGCCAGGATGCGGTAAGCTATCAACTTCGATCATTTTTTCAAGCTTGCCATCTTTAGTATCAACAACAACCATTTTATTCGAAGCATTAGCAGCGATTTGGAAGTAACGACCTGAAGGGTCAAAGAAACCATCATGTAAGAATTCAGCTGACTCTATGGCGGTAATGTTTAAGTTATCTAAATCGGTATAATCAACTTGTAACATTTTACCCGTTTCTTTAACCGCAACGATAAATGCAGACTCATTCGGTGCTGTATAGATAGCAGCTACACGTGCTTCGTTAATGAATTCGCCTTTAGTATTGTAACCACGAGTTGAAACAACTTTAAGTGGGTTTAATGTAACAGCGTCCATAATTACGAAATGCGCAGGCCAGTAACCACCAGCAATAACATATTTACCGTCACCAGAAACAGCTATATCACGTGCGTCATAAGCCATTTTAGTTTCAGCTACTAACATTTTTTCAGGTTTTTGCCATAAATCGATTTTGTTTACTTTACCGTCACGACCAATTGTGTACCAGAAACGACCAACATCTTTTGCGTGATCTTTCTTATGATGCTCTGTACCTTTAATTACATGTACGGCATAACCGGTATCGATATGAGTCACGATTTTTTTAGTATCACCATCAACGATAGCCGCAGTACCTGCGTCACGTTCGATAACAACAAAGAAATTTTTCCAGTTTAAACCATGTAATGGCTTAGTTGGGTAGTCTTTCGGCGCAACATATTCTTTAGTATGAGAGCGCATTTGCTCTAAAGACATTTCCGGTGGAACTGGTGGTTCCATTTGGATGAAGGTTGCCATGTTAGCAATTTCTTTTTTGCTGAATAAGTCATCAAAGTTATTCATGCCGCCTTCAGTACCTAGCGCAATTATTTTCTCTAAACGCTTTTGACCTTTTTTAATAGTATGTTCTGGCTCTAAGCTTTTACCCGTAGCCCCTTTACGCAAAGTACCGTGACAACCAGCACAACGCTGAAAGTATTGCAGTTGAGCTTTATCAAAATCAGCTTTTGACAATGTAGGCTCAGCAGCTGATACAGACATACTGATACCAGTAGCTGCTACACCAATTGCTAAACTAAGAGCTGAAAGGCCATGTTTAAGTGTTTTCATCGGTTAATCTCCAGATGTTATATTTACATTTTTTTATTTACCGGCCATGAAAACCGTATGACCAGCAGAATTATTTTGTTAAACATGTTCGAACCACTAAAACCTTTGGTGCGCACATCTAACATACAAAAGCTGTTACCTTTGTTCTGGTATTAACCAACTTACAAGTTTGTAAGAAAGTATTACCATTTCGCAGGTATGAGCTAACTATCAGCGAAAACTGATACTTACAACCTGACGCAGATCAAGTTTTGAAAAAAATAGTTGGAATTAGTAAAAGAGTTTGATCTAACGCAATAAATATCTGTGTTTTAGTAACGATAAGTACATATTAGTATTACCATTAGCTCACTATTAAGCTTTGCACCTATTGGAAATAAATTTATGTCACGCCGTATTAACGCCTTAATTTACGCCGCTATTGTTGGCTTGGTCATTGTTGCAATATTTCTAGGATTTTTATCAGGATTTGACAATATTGTTTCTTGGATATTAATCATATCCCTTATTTTGGTATCTTTTATTTATGGCAAGACCAAGAAAAGTAATCAAATAGAGTGGAAAGATGAATACAGTGTCGGTGTGCAAATTTTAGACGATGACCATAAAAAACTTGTGCAGCTTCTCAATCAATTTAGCACCGCTTACGACTATGCAATGAGTGAGAGTTTTGAGCGAAAAGCATTGGAAGATTTAATCGACTACACCAAAACCCATTTTTCTCGTGAAGAACAAATAATGGAAGAAAATGGCTACCCTGATGTTGAAAACCATAAGGCACAACATAAGAAAATGATTGCTCAAGTTGAAACCTTTGTAGAGCTTTACAACCTAAAAGGGCATGACGCCTTAGAAGAAGTGAGTAACTTTTTAACCAAGTGGTTAATTAACCATATTAATGGCACTGACAAGCAATATACCGAGCATTTAAATAACCGCGGTGTGCTCTAATTTCAGCTTAACTACTTCGCTTCTTTTTGCTGTACTTACAAGAATCAGGTAAGTACAGCGAATTAACATTCAGTAAAATACGCCAATTCTCATTCCACGAATCTTACCAAGCAGTTTTAAACTATTGCCTTCAAACTTGCTGAGTTCAAATCTACTGAACTCAAATCTACTCAGTTCACACCTGTTGACTTCAAATTAAAGCATCACTTACAGCGACAAGCATTAAACTGCGCGCCAGTAAGGTTACCATTATACCAAGCGTCAACTTTACAATTACACGAAGCATATTGAGAAGCCGTGCAGTAAGCTTGACAGCCACTAACATAACGTTCATCTAAATCTAGGTTGTTGGAATATTGAAAACTAGGGCAACTGCATGAGCTTTCACTGGTACTAACGGGATGAATAATATTGGCGAACTTGGCTTTTATCGGCTCTGTAACTTGCGCCCTATTCTGCGCTAATTCTGTTGCTGAAATACTGATAGATACAAGGATAACCAACGAAAGTATAAGCTTCATAACAACCCTCTAATCAATGACTTAACGTCACATAATTTATAAGATATTATTTTATTCACTTATATTAACTTAGCTGAAATTTTTATAACTGCAAGGCTTGCTCTTGAATACTATTAATAAACCTCAATTTGCACTTTAAACTAAGTAAATTCAGCTTGGTTGAGCGCCTGAGTAAGAGGAATATTGGCATAACCAAAATCACGCAAGGCATGAATGAATTTTAAGGTTTTAAAGCCGTCAAACCACACTTGTAATTGTTTATCAAATTGCTGCTGGTGATGATTACTGTTTTTTTCTAAAAAACGATTAAAAGCTATCGCGTCAAGTGCATTAACAATGGCTTCATCTAATTTAGCATACCATAAGTCAAGCTGCTCTCTATGCAGCCATAACTGTTCAAAAGCGCTTAAACATTGCTTAAGTAATTCAAATACTTGTGGGTGATAATAACAGTAATCTTGCTGGCTTTTATTCAATACTATGATCTGACTAACTGCAGGACCAGTACCAAAAGGCACACGATCAGAAGTTCGCGCTTTAATCGCTATTTTGCTGCTTTCAATAAAAGCAATATCACCTAACTTGGCCACTTTATTTAATAAATAAAAGTCTTCGCCGGCACTGCGTTTAGGAAAGCCGCGCACCGTGGCATATGCTTGGACATTAATCGCTAACGTACTACCTATGGTAAAAAAGGCATAGTGAGAACCAGCATAGTTAAGGCCGGCAACATAATAGCGCAGTGCTTGTTCATACTGTTGGTTTGCTTGGTGAATATCTATATTGTCACTGGCGTGGCTAAAATTAAAACAAGCGGCAACAGTTTTACCTTCGCTATTTTTATCATTGGAATAACTATGCGATGCTAACGCTGAAAAATAATTATCAGGCAGCTTTACATCAGCATCAGTAGAATATAGCCAGGGCGATGTGATATATCCGCGATGAAAAAGTGACAGCGCAATGTCAGCGCCAATTTTACGTGCTAACCCGACGCCCTGTTTTTCAGGAATGGCCTGAGTAAAACGGTTAACAACCAATAATTTAGAAGTTGATGACTTAACACTAACATTTTCTACACTATTATGAGGGTAGTTAAGCAAAGACAAATTATCTGCTTGCCAAACAAGTTCGCCGCGCTGATGCAATTTATCAAATAAAGCCTGCTGCGCTATGGTGTCTTTAATACTATCGGGTTGATTAATAATTAAAATAACTAACGCTTGTTCATTAGCCAGTGGTGATGCAAAGAAGTCGTCGACAAAATTTGAGCTTTCTTTAAAAGCAGGCACAATAACTGCCTGCTTAAAATAAAAGTTGTCTGGAAAACTAAGTAAAGCTTGCACTTCAGCTTCTGCATATTGCTGCAAATACTTACTGATATGCTTGCTGACGTGCTTAGTTGACATAGTTACTTTACTTTTAAAAAGAAGATAAAACTTAATTAGTTAAACCAAGTTGTAGTTTATTAATGTAATGCCGCTCTAAACGGTAATTTCGCACAAACTTCTGCTTCAAAAACAAGTACCTCTTCAAGACGCTGTTCAACCACATCTTTATCAAAATATTCTAGTGCTAATTCTACAAACAAGTTTTTATGCTTTTCTTCTGATTTGGCAATGCTGACATATAAGTCTTTATCTTTACCTGCTGGTAAAACTTCAGCAATCAGGCTAAAACGCTCATGCCCACGAGCTTCAATAACGCCAGCTACTAGTAAACGGTCAAGAAAAAACACATCTGTGCCACGGCGAAATAACGAGCGAATAGCATGAATATAAGGGTCTTTACTGTCTTGTCCTAACATGCCGCCACGGGCGGTAATAAGCTTTAATACTTGCTTAAAATGGATGAGCTCTTCAATCGCTAAATCAGCCATAGCGCGAACAAGATTTTTTCTATCAGGGTAATGCGATAGCATGGAGATAGCCATGCCTGAGGCTTTTTTTTCTGCGGCGGCATGATCTTGTAAAAAGGCATCAAAATCAGCAACAGCAACATGAGCCCATTCAATTGGGGTATGATATTTTAATTCAAACATAGTCAAAAAATTAATAACAACAATATAGTGACTATTCTACACTGCGCTATTTTTCCAACAACTTCATTTTTACTTTTAATGCAAAAAAACCGTTTACTTTAAGCTCTCAGCTTAAAGTAAACGGTTTGGTTATCCATAAATTTATATCAGAACTATTTGATGACTCGATTTCTTATTAATTAAAAAAACGAGCTTGTCTATTATTTTTGCTATGCCTAAAGCCAGCTAAAATAAATAACAACATAAACCAGCTAAATGAGATGCTGCCGCTACTTTCAGTTTTTGGCGTAGCCTCTTTGGTTAAGGTTTCATTTGATACAATGGCAATACCACCGGGGTCGTCAATACTGCCATTGGCAATACCGTCGGCATCATTTACGCCGCCATCTTCAATCAGTAACCTTAAACACACATCGCCAGTGGTTAAGCCTTCCACATATAAATCACTTGCTGGTGGCGGACAAATGCCCTCAACACTTTGACTTGAATAAACGGCATTCTTGCTATTGATGACGTAATCTTGCCATTGATTTCCAACGGTATATTTACGATAAACTGCATGTTCAGGAATCGCTGAACTTAATGGCATTACCACATAAACTGAACGGCCAAATGGACGAATATTTTTTATTTCAAAATCAAAATATTCATTGGTATGAGTTAAGCTGTCTGCACTGATCAAGCCGGTATTATTTAGTTCTTGCTCAGATAGCTGCACACCATCGGCAAATTGCTTTCTGGCATATTTCCCTAAATTAAGTTGTAAACTCGGCTCGGTTTCCATTAACTGCTCTTTAGCCGCATTAACATGTAATGGCTGTAAATACGGCACTTTTGAGTTATCAAGAAAAGCCGGTAAACCGTCTAAGTCATCATCAAGATAACCTTCAGTAGTATCATTAATGCCGTCGCGGTCAATATCTGTGGTTGATAAACTTGGCGCAGTAGTCACAAAAGGAATACTAAATACTTCCGTTTGACTAAGCTCCCCTACACCACTATCTGTAACCGTTACCGAAAGCTGAGCTAAGTTTTTCTGATCATCAGGAAATACGATATTAGCGGGTTCAAAAGTCACTTGTAATTGATTAGCGCTGATTTCTGCCAATAAATATTCAGGAATATCCCAGTCAATAATATGGGTATCGCTGATATTAAAGTCATCAATGGATAGGTTAATAGTCACTTGTCCATCGTCAATAGCAATAACACTTACTTGGGTATTTTGCTGTAGTAATCTAACACTAAGCTCTGGCGTTAAATTATTCTCACTAATGGTAATAACGTGTTGCGGCACTTCACCTGCATTAACACTCGCATCTAAGGTGAGTATTATGGTTTCATCACTTTCGTTAGTGAAGTCTTGATGGATATCAATATCGATATAACCTAAGGTTCCTGATGTTAGTACAAATTTAGTATCTGAAATACTAAAGTCTAAACTATCGCTACTGCCACTTAGTGCAAATGGGATTTCTAACGGATAATTAGGCGCTTCACCTGAAAGCACAATACCAACACGTACCGTAACACCTTCACCAACCGTTTGTGCATCAGTAAAGTTGACTAACGGATGAATGCTTAACATTTGCTCTAATTCGGTCACATTCTTGGCTGTATCTGTTGCTCGCCAAAGAATAGGATAAGAGCCTGACAGCACATTTTTCGATCCCGTTTCAAACTCGATTGCGGTTAAATTACAACAACCATCACCGTCTTTACCATCAGTAACAGTAACTTCAGTTAAGGCAACCATTTCAGCTAATGATAAATTCGTAAAGATATGAGTGGCATCAATGTCTAAGGTTTTACCTGGTGTGATCACTGGGCCGTAATCATCAATTAGCGGATCTGTCGGTTCAGGATCGCCATTGGCATTTAGCGCTAATGCCTCTTCAGCATTAGTTTTACCATCGCCATCGCTATCAAGCAGACCATCACGATCATCTAAAGGATTAAAGCCAAATTCCAGCTCAAACTCATCAAGCATAGTATCGTTGTCATCATCAAGATCGCGGTTATTACCTATGTTATCTCCATCGGTATCAAACCACTCAGTAGGGTCTAATGGAAAAGCATCAGGAGTATCTAAAAAACCATCGCCATCGTCATCAGCATCACTGGCATCACCAATGCCATCACCATCGGTATCTATCACTTCACCAGGATTAAACGGAAAGTCATCATCTACATCGCTAACATTATCATTATCATCATCAGCATCTTCATTATCGCCAAGACCATCAAAATCACTGTCTTGCCATTCAGAGGCTCTTAACGGGAATAAATCAAAGGCATCTTCAATACCGTCACCATCTTTATCAGTGTCAGCATTATCACCAATATTGTCACTGTTAGTTGGATGATTAGCATCAGTGTTATACCATTCGAGTCTGTCTAAGGGAAAAGCATCATCTACATCGAGAAAACTATCACCATCATCATCTTCATCGCTATTATTACCGATTCCATCACCATCGGTATCAAGCCACTCTGAAGGGTCTAAAGGAAATGCATCGGTAACATCAGGTTCACCGGGATTTAATGGATCTAAGGTAACGTCTCCATCATCATCTAAATCAGTATTATTACCTATGCCATCGCCGTCGGTATCAAGCCACTCAAGTGCATTAAGCGGAAATGGGTCATTACTGTCAATAAACCCATCATTATCATCATCACTATCTGCTTCATTACCAATGCCATCACCATCAGTATCTAGCGACTCACTGCTGTTAAGAATAAAAGCATCTTCAGTATCAGGAGTGCCATCACCATCATCATCTAAATCAGTATTGTTACCAATTCCATCGCCATCAGTGTCAAACCACTCTGAATTGTCTAAGTCGAACAGATCAATGTCATCTGTAAAACCGTCATTATCATCATCAGCATCGCTATTGTTGCCAATGCCATCACCATCTGAATCAAGGGTTTCACTAGCATTAAACGGAAATGCATCAAAATCATCTAATACGCCATCGTTATCATCATCAGTATCGGTAGTGTTACCTATTCCATCGCCGTCATTATCAGCATTTTCTGCTGCATAAGTCGGGAAAGCATCATCAACATTTAATATACCATCGCCATCAATGTCGTTATCAACACCATTGGCAATACCGTCATTGTCTAAGTCTAAGCTCTCATTTGGATCTGTTGGAAACGCGTCATTACTATTGCTAACACCATCACCATCAATGTCAATATCGCTGTTATCTCCAGTGCCATCGCCATCAAGGTCATTACTTTCTGTTGCGTCTAACGGAAAAACGTCATTAGAATTAACAACACCATCGCCGTCAATATCTGGGTCAGTATTATCGCCAATATTATCGTTATCTAAATCGTTGGTTTCAGTGCTGTCAAAAGGAAAGTCATCGTCGGTATTTAAAACGCCGTCACCGTCAATATCATTATCACCATTATCACAAGCGCCGCCGACAACATAACCTTCGCTGTCTAAAACAACATCATTATCTGTATCTAATCGTTCATTAGGGTCTAATGGACAAGCATCAAGATTGTCTTGTACGCCATCACCGTCATCGTCATCGTCGGCATTATTGCCAATATTGTCATTGTCAGTATCTAAATACTCGGTACTATCTAATGGCATGTCGTCATCAACATCGAGTACACCATCATTATCATCGTCTAATTGAGTATTATTACCCACGCCGTTGCCGTCAGTATCAAGCCATTCACTTGGGTCATCAGGGAAGTCATCGACAATGTTGATAAAGCCGTCACCATCACGATCTACATCGCCATTATTACCGATACCATCACCATCAGTATCTTCCCACTCAGCTGGATTTAAGGAAAAAGCATCAGTTACATCGGTAAAACCATCGTTATCATCGTCAGTATCAGCATTATTGCCTAAGCCATCACCATCAGTATCAAGCCATTCGGTAGGGTCTTCTGGAAAGTCATCTGTGCTATCAGGCTCACCACCAAGTGGAATATCGTTATCATCATCATTATCGGCTATGTCACTTAAGCCGTCGTTATCATCATCTGGGTCGGCATTATTACCTATGCCGTCATTATCGGTGTCATACCATTCGGTTGGATCATTGGGAAATTTATCAACGAGATCGTCAAAGCCGTCGCCGTCGGTGTCAACCGCATGGGCGGCAAAAGATAACCAAGCAAGAAAAAATAAGGGGACTTTATTACTACGCCACATAAACAACCTCACGATAATTCGCATTATATTTTGTAAACTTATACACACAAACAAATATATTTTAACAAAAACACACTACCAACTCTGTAATACTTGTGTGTTTATATTTCTACCGACTGATATACAAACTCACTTCGTTAACCTTTTACTTAAAAAGCTAATAACCAAATTGATTGCCAAAGCGGTAAGTGAAACCGGCAAAAATTGTTCCTTGACCGTCAAATTCAGAATAACTTGGGTAATATTTAAGCCCTAAATGCATTTGGGTTTTACGAGAGAATTTATAATGAGTTAAGAAGGCTAATACAGGGTTAATATCACCTTGCTCTGAGAAAAATTTCTCGATAGGCTCAGATAAAGGCGTGCCGTTTTTATCGGTTTCCCAAATAAATTTATTTTCGGTTAATTGTACTGAAGCGCCTGCTTGAAACTCAAAGATAAGACTGTTTAAAAAACTATTATAACTCTTTGGCGTATAACGATAAGTACCTAATACCTCGACGCTGTCGCTATCAAAGTATAAGTCATCCTCATTCCAAGTAACGGCTAATTCAGAAAGGTGATTATAAGAGATATTCCAGCCAAAACCTGAACCTGGAGAAAAGCGATCTGATAAACTTAAGTTGTAGCCAACAGCACCTGACTCTTCACCTTTATGTATTTGCAGGTTGCCTTCTAGCGCTTGGCTTTGAAAACTGATGGCTAATGCCGAAATTAAACCTATGCAACAATAACTTATCGTTTTTTTAATGGTTTTAGTTAGGATAAACTGCTTAGAGGTTAAATTATATTTCATAAGTATCGCCAATTCTTTGTCGGAAAATCTAGTAACAAAGCGAAGCAATAATCGTACCCCTTGAAGGTTTAAATGAATATTTGAAATAAAAAAATACCTAAGTCATTACAACTCAGGTATTTAATAAAGTCATAAACAGAAACTTAAGGCAATTAAAGTTAAATTAAGCCAAGTTAAATAAAGTTAAATGATGTTAAGTTAACACTTCAGCTGGAATTCGTACCCAACCTTCCATTAAAATTCGAGCACTTCGGCTCATCACCGCTTTATTCACCTGCCAATTTCCTGCCACTTCATCGGCCTGAGCACCTACTTTTAAAGTACCAGATGGGTGACCAAAAGTAACTTCTAAACGTTCGCCGCCACCGGCAGCTAAATTTACCAGCGTATTAGGAATTGCAGCAGCGGTGCCAATAGCTACGGCTGCTGTGCCCATCATCGCATGATGCAGTTTTCCCATAGACAATGCGCGTACTTGTAAATTTATATCGCTGCTAGAAATAGCTTTACCACTTGAAGATGTATAGGCACTAGGCGCACTAACAAATGCTATTTTAGGGGTATGTTGTCGATTTTTTGCTTGTTCAATATCGTCTATAAGCCCCATTTTAACCGCGCCATAAGCACGAATGGTTTCAAACTTTGCTAAGGCCTGCTCATCAAAGTTAATATCGTCTTGTAATTCATTACCAATATAACCAATTTCATCGGCATTTAAAAAGATAGTTGGAATTCCGGCATTGATCATAGTTGCATTAAAACGACCTATATCAGGTACATAAAGGTCATCCACTAAATTTCCAGTAGGAAACATTGCTTCACTTGGGTCTACTGGGGCAATAAATTCAACCGCAACTTCTGCTGCTGGAAAAGTTACACCGTCAAGTTCAAAGTCACCGGTTTCTTGTACTTCGCCGTTAGTGATTGGCACTTGCGCAATAATGGTTTTTTCAATATTCGCCTGCCAAATACGCACAGTAGCTATGCCATTTTCAGGAAGTCGACTTTTATCCACTAAACCACTATAAATAGCAAACGAGCCAACCGCGGCTGATAAATTGCCGCAATTTCCGCTCCAATCAACAAAGGCTTTGTCGATAGCCACTTGGCCAAAAAGGTAATCAACATCGTGATCTGCTTTTTCACTTTTAGCAACAATCACAGTTTTACTGGTACTTGAGGTTGCCCCGCCCATGCCATCGGTTTGTTTACCGTAAGGATCTGGGCTGCCAATAACGCGTAATAACAACTGGTCACGTACTTTACCCGCCACTTGCGCCGCTTCAGGTAAGTCTTTTAAGCTAAAAAATACGCCTTTGCTGGTGCCGCCGCGCATGTAAGTTGCCGGAATTTTTACTTGTGGAAGATGAGCCATAGTCTTTCCTATTCTGAATTCAGGTATTAAATTTTTTATTTATTACGGTAATACAAACGATAAACGAGTTACATTAAGTTTTGTGCTAGGCGAAAGCACGGAGCTTGGTGTGCCAAGTGAGCACTTTCAACAACGCACAAAGCTTAATTAACCGTTTAGGCTTTCGATTCAAGGAAGTCTTGGGCGAATTTTTGTAATACTCCACCTGCGTTATATACACTTACTTCCTCAGCAGTATCTAAACGACACTTCACTGGTAATTCAACGACTTCGCCATTTCTGCGGGTCATCACTACCGTCATCATTGCCCCCGGAGCCGTGCTACCTTTAACGTCATAAGTTTCAGTGCCGTCAATGTTGTAGCTGTGGCGATCTTTACCATGAGTAAATTCTAACGGTAATACGCCCATACCAACTAGGTTAGTACGATGAATACGTTCAAAGCCTTCAGCAACGATTACTTCAACCCCTGCTAAACGAACACCTTTGGCTGCCCAATCACGTGAAGAACCTTGACCATAGTCAGCACCAGCAATAATAATCAGTGGCTGTTTACGCGCCATATAAGTTTCAATCGCTTCCCACATTCGGCTTTGTTGCCCTTCAGGTTCAATACGTGCCAATGAGCCTTGAATAACTTCACCGTCGGCGTTTTTACACATTTCATTAAACAATTTTGGATTTGCAAAGGTTGCCCGCTGCGCGGTTAAATGATCGCCGCGATGAGTGGCATAAGAATTAAAGTCTTCTTCTGGCAAGCCCATTTTATCTAAATAAGCGCCCGCAGCACTATCTAGCATAATCGCGTTCGACGGTGATAAATGATCAGTAGTTATATTATCCCCTAGCACGGCCAATGGACGCATACCTTTCAAAGTTCGCTCTCCTGCAAGTGCACCATCCCCTTCTTTCGCCCCCTGTTCATCACCTTGTTTATCCCAATATGGCGGACGACGGATATAAGTACTCATTTCACGCCAGTCATATAACGGGCTTTTTGCAGGTTCAAAAGCGCCGAGGTCAAACATTGGCGTATAAACTTTTTTGAATTGTTCAGGTTTAACACAAGCTGTTACAAGCGCGTCAATTTCTTCATCACTTGGCCAAATATCTTTTAAAGTTATGTCATTACCTTGTTGGTCTTGCCCAAGAATATCTTTTTCAATATCAAAACGCATGCTACCGGCAATAGCGTAAGCTACAACTAATGGCGGCGAGGCTAAAAAGGCTTGCTTGGCATAAGGATGAATACGACCGTCGAAATTACGGTTACCCGAAAGTACTGCTGTGGTATATAAATCTCGGTCGATAACTTCTTGCTTAATACTAGGATCTAATGCGCCGCTCATGCCGTTACAAGTTGTACAAGCATAACCAACTATACCAAAACCTAATTTTTCCATTTCAGGTAATAAACCCGATTCTTGTAAATATAATTTCGCAACCTTTGAGCCCGGCGCAAAGGAGGTTTTCACCCAAGGTTTACGCACTAAACCTAGCTCATTAGCACGTTTGGCAACTAAGCCAGCAGCAACAACATTGCGTGGATTTGAAGTATTCGTACAACTGGTAATGGCGGCAATAATTACCGCGCCGTCAGGCATTTCACCTTCAACTTGCTCAAATGGTTTGGCTATACCTTTTTCGGCGAGATCTGCCGTTGGTAAGCGGCGATGTGGGTTTGACGGACCCGCCATATTGCGTGATACGCTGGAAAGGTCAAATTTCAGTACACGTTGATACTCAGCTTCTTTTAAGTCATCCGCCCAAAGACCTGTGTGTTTGGCATATTTTTCTACCAATTCAACTTGCTCAGGCTCACGGCCGGTAATTTTTAAATAATCTATGGTTTGTTGATCGATATAAAACATACCTGCTGACGCGCCATATTCTGGGGTCATATTAGATATTGTTGCCCGATCACCAATAGTTAAATTAGCTGCGCCTTCACCAAAAAATTCTAAATAACTAGAAACCACTTTTTGATTTCGCAAAAATTCAGTAATACCAAGAACAATATCTGTGGCAGTAATGCCTGATTGTCTTTTACCCACAAGCTCAACACCAATAATATTAGGTAAGCGCATCATCGACGGACGCCCTAACATCACAGTTTCAGCTTCTAGACCGCCAACACCAATAGCAATAACGCCTAAGGCATCAACATGCGGAGTATGGCTGTCTGTACCAACACAGGTATCAGGAAAAGCAACGCCGTCACGTAATTGAATAACTGGCGACATTTTTTCCAAATTAATTTGGTGCATAATGCCATTACCCGCAGGAATAACATCAACATTTTTAAAGGCAGTTTTAGTCCATTCAATAAAGTGGAATCTGTCTTCATTACGTCTATCTTCAATGGCACGATTTTTATCAAAAGCATCAGCTTCAAAACCGCCATGCTCTACTGCTAGAGAATGATCAACAATTAATTGCGTTGGCACCACCGGATTTACCTTCGCAGGGTCACCACCTTGTTCGGCAATAGCATCGCGTAAACCGGCTAAATCAACTAAAGCCGTTTGCCCTAAAATATCATGACAAACCACCCGCGCCGGATACCAAGGAAAGTCGAGATCTTGCTTAACCTCAATAATTTGTTTTAAGGCAGCAGTTAATTGCTCAGGCTGGCAACGACGAACTAGCTGCTCAGCCAGTACTCGTGAGGTATATGGAAGTTTGGCATAACTGCCGGGGCTAATGGCTTCAACCGCGCCCCTAGTATCAAAATAATCAACATTGACACCATTTAATTGGTAGTTGGGTAGCGGCTTGCGGTGTTCGTAATTCATAATGTTGTCCACAAATAGATGAATGGAAAATAATAGGTATGCTGTGAGCAGTTCTATCGAGATTTAATTATTGGTCGCTACTTGCTTTTTAAGGAAAATCCAGTGAAAAACAAGTAGCGAAATTGATAATTAACGCTGAGAAATAGGCACAACAGTACGAGGTTCGCTGCCGGTGTAATCTGCACTTGGGCGAATAATACGGTTATTTTCACGTTGTTCCATTACATGTGCTGCCCAACCAGTAAGGCGTGAACAAACAAAAATAGGGGTAAACAATTTTGTCGGAATGCCCATATAGTTATAGGTTGATGCATGGAAAAAATCGGCATTACAGAATAATTTTTTCGTATCCCACATATATTCTTCACAAGCGACTGAAATATCATAAAGTGAGGTATCGCCATTTTCTTGTGCTAACTTTTCTGACCACGCTTTAATGATTACGTTACGCGGGTCTGAGGTGCGATAAATGGCATGGCCAAAGCCCATAATTTTTTCTTTACGTTCAAGCATGCCTGCCATTTTAACTTTGGCATCTTCTGGAGAGCTGAATTTTTGGATCATATCCATAGCCGCTTCATTTGCGCCGCCGTGCAGTGGCCCACGTAAAGTGCCTATAGCACCGGTAATACATGAAAACATATCAGATAATGTTGAAGCACAAACACGCGCACTAAAAGTTGAAGCGTTGAATTCATGCTCAGCATATAAAATAAGTGATACATCCATCACGCGGCGATGCTGCTCTGATGGTGTAGTGCCATTTAGTAAACGTAAGAAATGACCGCCAATAGAGGCTTCATCGGTTACACAGTCAATTTCAATGCCGTCATGGGAATAACGATACCAGTAGCACATGATCGCAGGAAAAGCGGCAAGTAAACGATTAGCCGCCGTTGTTTGTTCGCTAAAATCGTTTTCTGGTTCAATATTACCTAAGAATGAACAACCGGTGCGCATTACATCCATCGGGTGTGTATCTTTTGGAATATGTTGTAGCACTTCTTTTAATGATTGCGGTAAGTCACGCATACTCATTAGCTGAGTTTTATAGTTATCTAATTGGCTAGCATTAGGTAATTCGCCGTTAAATAATAAATAGGCTACTTCTTCAAAAGTGGCGTTTTCTGCTAAGTCGGCAACATCATAACCACAATAAGTTAAACCACTGCCTGATTGACCAACCGTACAAAGCGAAGTTTCTCCGGCACTTTGCCCTCGTAAACCCGCACCACCAATTTTTTTATCAGCTACTTTTGTATCATCAGTTTTTGTATCAACCATCATGCTATCCTCATAAATTTGTCTAATTGCTTGCTGCTTTGGCAAGGCTATTCTTTTGATTGTTCAACTACCGCGAACTAATTACAGCTAGGTAATTTCTACTTGGTAATTGAATAAGTTATTAAAGTAGAAAGTTAGAGTTAAATAACTCACTAGTTTTATTGTAAATTTGAACCTTCTTACGCTTTACCTTCTTTGAACAAGCCATCTAACTTTTGCTCATAATCGTGGTAACCAAGGTAGTCGTATAAATCCATACGTGTTTGCATGGTATCGATTACGGCTTTTTGGTCGCCATCATTAAGTAAGGTTTTATAAACCAACTCAGCGGCTTTGTTCATGGCACGAAATGCTGATAACGGATACAACACCATGGCACAGCCCCACTCGCCTAATAACTCTTTATTCCATAATTCGGTTTGACCAAATTCGGTAATATTAGCAAGTACCGGCACATCTAACGCTTGGGTAAAGGCGCGGTAATGTTCTTGCGTTTGTACCGCTTCGGCAAAAATACCGTCAGCTCCTGCAGCTACATAAGCTTTAGCACGCTCAAGGGCTTTCTCTATACCTTCTTGAGCAAAGGCATCTGTTCTTGCCATAATGAAAAAGTCTTTATCTGTTCTGGCATCAACCGCCGCTTTAATGCGATCAACCATTTCCTCAGTTGAAACAATCTCTTTATTCGGACGATGACCACAACGTTTTTGCGCTACTTGGTCTTCAATATGCACCGCTGCCGCACCTGCTTTTTCCATATCACGTATGGTTTTGGCAATATTAAAGGCGCCGCCCCAACCCGTGTCGATATCAACCAACAACGGTAAACTTGAAGCAGAGGTAATACGCTGTACATCAGCAATAACATCATTTAGCGAAGTCATGCCCAAATCAGGTAAGCCGTAAGAAGCATTAGCGACACCACCGCCAGATAAGTAAATGGCTTGATGGCCTAATTGCTCAGCCATCATCGCGCAATAGGCGTTAATAGTGCCAACTACTTGTAATGGCTTATTGTTTTGTAGGGCTAAACGAAATTTAGCGCCGGGAGATAATGATACAGACATAGTCGCTTTCCTCGGGTGATTTTGGCTTAATGATGCTCGATAAGGCGTTATTCTTGATTGCCCTGCTCAGCTATTTTCTTTTCTATATTTTTACGTGATGCGCCAATATGACGACGCATTAATAATTCGGCTAATTCACCATCGCGATCAGCAATGGCTTGAATAATATGTGAATGTTCAGAAAATGCGCGTGTGGCTCTAGGGCTATTCATACCAAATTGAATACGGTACATGCGCACTAAATGATAAAGCTGACCACATAAAATATTGATTAATTGCTGATTATGACTACCTAGAATCACTTTATAGTGAAAGTCTAAATCACCCTCTTCTTGGTAATAAGCAGTGCCATCTTTAAGGGCTTGTACATTGGCATGTTGCTTTAACATGGCTTGCATGTCGGCAATTTCGTCATCGGTCATATTCATTGCCGCTTGTCGACACGCCATACCTTCGAGCGCTTCACGCACGACATAAATTTCCAATAAACCTTCAATAGTACATTCAACCACACGAGAACCAACATTAGGTTTACGTTCAATTAAATGACATTTTTCTAAGCGATTTAACGCCTCACGTAAGGTAGAACGGCTTATATCGTATTGCTTAGCTAGCTCAGGCTCACTAATTTTACTGCCCGGCGCTATATCACCTTCTACAATTGCATGCTGCATTTGGTCAAAGACTTTATCAGCCGTAGTTACTAAAGGTTGTCTGGTTGGGTTATTTAATGGCATCTATTATTGTCGACACTTTTAAAGTTTGATCAGAATAATAGCGGATGATAGATATTAGTCAAGTCTTACAAGGTAGGATTGTCGACAATTACCCCATTTAAAGTAATAAATAGACTAAAGTAGTAGCCAAAACATGTAAAAAGTCGACAAATGGAAGGTGTATGCTACGTAAAAACGGCTACGACAATATCATCAAGCTTTATTTATAGCGTATCAATTAAGCTTAAAGGCTCACTTGGCCGTATTTATATAAGGTAATGAAAGTTATTCTCAGATAATTGCCTAGCTTATTAAGCATAAGTTAAATATTAACCTATTATATTAATATCACCCTTAATAAACGCACAAAGTTTAGGGTTTTTATATCCTAGTTATTAAATGGAACATATTCATAAAGCAGGAAGCTTCTCATGATTATATTTAGCAAAACTTCTCGCCTTATCAAACCTACAATAAATTATTTATTATAGTGAGGGTGCGGAATGAAAATATCTAGCAAGCTGATGATTATTGTTATTTTAACCACTTTTGAAATTAGCCTAACTTTATGGTCAGTATTTGAAATTTCAAAAGGTGCAACATTGCATCAACTTAATTTATTTCACCTTAAATACAATGTTGAGTTTTCAGAGCGAGTACACAATTTACAAAACGGTGCCGATATTGATATCCTCGCATTAAAGGAAAACATTAATAATATTAGAGCACAGCCGGTTAAGTGTTTAGAGCAGGCTAATGTTTTAACCGTGCTAATAATGCGCCAAATAGACACCTACTATGCGCTAGAGTTATGTGCTCAAGGGATAAAAGATACTGAAGTTGCCTTAGCTGCTGTTGACAGCTTTGCATTAAATCAAATTACAAAACAAGCCTTAATAGACCAATTAAAAGAGTCTGCGAGTATTTTTACCCAAAATTCAGCTACCTTTGAAAAGCCAATAACTAAAACGGTGGCATTTGTTATGAGCACCATGATCCCCTTAGTTATTTTCATTTCATTCTTTAACATCACCTTCATTACTTATATGTCTAGAAACATCACAGGTTCAATTAAAGGTGTTATTCGACTATTAACCAAGGAAGATAATCAACAAGATTTAGCATCAGAAATTGATAAAAATGTTTCTGGTGAGCTGAAAACATTATTAGACGTTGCCAAAGAGCGTTTAAGCAAAGAACTTTTAATAACTGAAGTTAACGGAAAGTTAGAAAACTTAGTAAAAGAAAGAACGCTAAGTTTAACACGCGCAAATGATGAATTATCGCAGTTTGCCTATCGAGCATCACATGATCTTAAAGCCCCGTTAACTTCGACTAAAATGCTAGCCAAATTTATTGCCGACGATATTGAAAATAATCAGTTATCACGAGCAATAGAAGACGCCAACCAAATTAATGAACAAATGGTTAAACTAGAAGAGCTGGTGACCGGTATTTTATCGCTCACGGAAGTTGACTGCCTAGAAGGCTCTGCTGAGCTTGTTGATTTTAAGGAAATTGTCGATGAAGTTAAACTGTCAGTACATCAACTATTACAAACCAACAATTGCATCTTTCAAGCTAATATAGATATTGTTCAACCAATGAAGGTCGAACGAGTGCGGATCAAACAAATTTTTGAAAATTTAGTAACCAATGCAATTAAGTACAGTTGCACGGAGCAAGAACAATCATTTGTAAATATTGATATTGCTGAAAACACCTCTGACTATGTTATTAAAGTTGAGGACAATGGTTTAGGTATTCCTGATAATAGAAAGCCTGAATTATTTGAGATGTTTAAACGTTTTCATCCCAATATTAGCTTCGGCTCTGGTTTAGGTATGTCGATAATTAAGAAGCATATTGATTTTTTGAAAGGTTCAATAAACGTAGACTCTAACAATACAGGGACTACATTCACCATCATATTTCCGAAACAGGAAAGGCTATGAAAGATATAAGTGTAATGATAGTTGATGATAGCCGTATAGAGCGTTATATACTAACAAGACAGCTTAATGATATCAGTATCTATGATATATTTGAGCAAGACGATGGCTGTTCCGCTTTAGAGTTTTTTGCTGATTATAAAGCTAATGTGAACGAATATAACGTCAATGAAAATAATAAATTCCCCCCTTCTATTATCTTTTTAGATATTAATATGCCTATTATTAATGGCTTTGAATTTTTAGCACGATTTAGCAAGTTACGAGAACAATTACCATTGAAATCATGCTTGGTGATTATGTATTCATCTTCTGAAAATAAAGAGGATAAAGAGCGCGTTAAAGCATTTGATTTTGTGAAAGGCTTTCTAGTGAAAGGCCAAATAACACCTGAAATAATTAGAGATACAATTTTGGCGGTAACAGAGCAAAATACTTGTTCAATATCGGTTAGTTAATTAGTTGAACTATTAACCAAAGAACCAGTAACACACACCAACAGCTGCTGTTACACCCGCTAAGTCGGCAATTAAGCCACAACTAATCGCGTGGCGTGAGTGCTTAATACCAACTGAGCCAAAATAAACAGCCAACACATAAAAGGTGGTTTCAGTAGAGCCTTGAATAATTGACGCTAATCGGCCAGCAAAAGAATCAGCTCCATGAGTATTCATGGTTTCAACCATCATCGCCCTTGCGCCAGAGCCACTTAATGGTTTGATCATCGCTGTTGGCAACGCATCAACAAAACGGCTATCGCCACCTAAAACAACCACCAAATAACGAAAACTGTCGACAATTAAGTCTAAAGCGCCGCTGGCACGAAAAACGCCAATAGCACAAAGCATGGCTAATAAATAAGGAATAAGCTTAATGCTGGTATTAAAACCTTCTTTAGCTCCTTCAATAAAAGCATCATAAACCACCACTTTTCGATAAGTAGCAATTAATAGAAACCCTAAGATGGTTGAGAAAATCAATAAATTACCAAATAAAGATGACTGCTGTGCTAATGCATCTGCGGTTAAACTGGCAAAATAAACCACCAACGCCATAACCATAGCCATCGCCGAGCTTAAATACAGTAAGATCACACGATTAAACAATTGAATTTTTTGCACTAACGAAACAACCACTAAGCCGGCTAAGGTAGAAGCAAAAGTTGCTAATAAAATAGGGATAAAAACATCGGTAGGGTTTGCCGCTCCCTGCTGAGCTCGATAAACAAAAACCGCCATAGGGAACAAAGTAACTGAGGAAGTGTTTAACACAAGAAATAAAATTTGTGCATTGGTGGCGGTGTCTTTTTTAGGGTTTAAGGTTTGCAGGTCTTGCATCGCTTTTAGCCCCAATGGAGTTGCAGCATTGTCTAAGCCTAAAAAGTTAGCTGACAAATTCATCGTCATAGAGCCAATCGCAGGATGACCTTTTGGCACTTCTGGCATTAACTTGGTAAATAATGGCGAAATAGCCACCGAAATTTTTTCAACAATACCTGCCCGCTCAGCAATTTTCATCATACCAAGCCAAAAACTTAAGATACCAATTAAGCCGATAGCAATATCAACAGTAACTTTCGACATATCAAATATTGCATTAACTAATTGCTCAAAAATAAGAGCATTGTCAAGTACCAACCATTGAAAAACACTTGCGCCAAACGCAATAATAAAAAAGCCGATCCAAATACGATTTAGCACAAAAAATATTTTCTTATTAGTATATTAGATGAATGAGATGATGACATAAATATGAAACAAATAATAGCGTGGATAACTTGTGAGTAGTCTGTGCAAAAGTATTAATAAAAAAGCTATTTAACTCACATAAACCCAAAGAAAATACTAACTTTACCCTTAATATTCAACAAATTAAAAAAAGTGTAAAATAAAATTAGCAATTAAAAAAGTTTACACTACACTTAGTTGCTGTAGGTTAAAGAACTCGATAAATGCTCGCTTTTTCCTCATTCATGTTGTTACCCTTATTAGCGCACGGCTCTCTCCTTTGAGCCATTCCCCTGAGCCCTAAACTTTCACAGGTTTAGGGCCATTTTTTTGCTTAAAATATGATATTGACGGCAAGTTCAAAATAATGAGGAGTAGAGAGTTAAAGTTAGCGCAGTTAAACCTTAAATAAACGTCTGAAGTTTTCAGCAGAAATTCTGGCAATATCTTCTACAGATTGCCCGCGTATACTGGCTAAATGTTTAGCCACTTCCACGACATAAGCTGGCTGATTTTGCTTACCACGATGTGGTACTGGCGCTAAATAAGGCGCATCTGTTTCAATCAATAACCGATCATCAGGTATTTTTTTAGCCACTTCTCTAAGCTCGCTAGCATTTTTAAAAGTAACAATTCCTGAAAAGGAAATATAAAAACCTAATGCCATTGCCTGTTGTGCCATTTCCCACGTTTCAGTGAAACAATGTAAAACCCCACCTACTTCACTAGCGTTTTCATCTCGAAGAATATCTAAAGTATCTTCTTTAGCATCACGGGTATGGATGATCAACGGCTTGTTGACCGCACGTGCAACACGCACATGTTTTTTAAAAGAGTCTAATTGCAGCTCTTTAGTTTCAGGGGCATAAAAGTAATCTAAGCCGGTTTCGCCAACAGCAACAACACGTTCATTTTTTGATAACTCAAGCAGTTGCTGTTCATCAATGCGTTCTTCTTGATTTAACGGATGAGCACCACAAGAAAGCCAAACATTAGCATAATTTTTAGTCGTTTCAGCCATGGCCTCAAACTCTGCTAGTTTTACGCTTACGCATAGCATACCGCTAACACTGGCATCGGTTGCGCGGTTAATAACATTATCTAAATTATTGTCAAAGTCTTCTAATTTTAAACGGTCTAAATGACAATGTGAGTCTATAAACAACTCATGCTCCTCGAAATATTTTTACGGGGTAAAAGGAAATAATGGCAAAAGCCATTACATAGTTAGGGTTGGATCTGATGAGTTTAGAAAACGCCCTATTGATTTTTCTATTTGATTACGAACATTATCTGGGTCTTCAATAAAGCTAATACCAATACCAGCAGGGGTACCATTTTGAGCGCCAACGGGTGTTAACCAGCAAACTTTTCCGGTAACCTTTGAGTTCTCTAAAGCATCAGGTAAGGATACTTCCATCACAATTTCGATACCTAAATCAAAGGTCTCAGTAGTACGGATAAATAAGCCGCCCTGTTTAAGAAATGGCATGTAAGACTGATATAAGTCTTTATCTGAAACGAATTCTAAATATAAACTTTCCAAAGTTATGCTCCTACTTGTGCAGATGTTATTTCACTAATATCGATCAGTAACTTTTCAAATTCAAACGCTTGATTTGCTTGAGTTAGGGTTTTAACTCGTTTACTACATGCCAAAAATACTTTATTAATTTGCCATAACTGCTCATGGTTAAGGGCTGTATTTTGACCATTTTGTTGACTTAATTGTGCATCAGCACTCTGCCAGCCCGCTTGCTCACGTAATAAAGTGGCTATTATTTTTTCTAACCAACGTAAACCATAAGGTGAATCAGTTAATTGTTTAAGTAATTCTACACGAGCTTGCTGATGATGTAAGTAGTTGTAGAGGTTTTGCTGAAAATGCAAAAACTCCGCTTTAATATTATCATCAATAATTTCAGGTAAATGGGTTAAGTTAACAAAAGTATCGTCAAGTTGACAACCGAGCTGCTCTGATAATTCACTGCCTATTGGAGGTCGTAAACTGATTAGTCGGCAGCGACTGATAATGGTTGGTAACAAGCCGTCAACATCTTCTGACAGTAAAACAATAACGCTTTGCCCACTAGGCTCTTCCAACGTTTTCAATAAAGCATTGGCTGCTGCTATAGTCATTTTTTCAGCTTGCTCAATAATCAGCGTTTTAGTACTACCAATTTGAGCCGTTTTTTCAAAAAAATGATTGGCTTGCCTAATATCATCAACACCGATAGTACGCGTAGAAACATGTACATTTTGATGATCAGGGTAAGTTTTACTCGCAAATAATCGACAGGTTTTACATTGCAAACAAGGCTGTAACAGTGAATCAACATTTAAAAACTGTGGCTGTTGGCAGCTAAGTACCTGTATTAGCCACTGTGATAATTCATGTTTACCCGAGCTTGCCATGCCACCGATCAAAATAGCATGCGGTAAAATACCTTGCTGAATTTGTCTGCTCAGGAGCTGCTGCTCGGGAATTAGCCATGTTTTCATATTAGTTACTACAAAAATAAGTTAGGTGTTCACGAATATCTTGATGAACTTTAGCCATACTTTGGCTTGCGTCAATAGTAATTATAGAGTCATCTTGTTCGGCTAGCTGACAATATTTTGCCCTAACCTTTTCAAAAAAGTCTATTTTCTCTAATTCTATTCGATCTAATTCACCACGTGCTTTTGCGCGAGACAAGCCAATTGTTGGTGAAACATCTAAGTATAAAGTTAAGTCAGGCTTAAACCCTTTCAAAGTAATATCAGCAATTGCGTCCATTACGCTGTCGTCAAATTCTCTGCCACCACCTTGATATGCACGAGAAGATAAGTCATGGCGATCGCCGATCACCCAAGTACCTTGCTCAAGTGCAGGTAAAATTCGATTAGCCAATAACTGGCTTCGGCTGGCGTACATTAAAAATAGCTCAGTTTCTTGGGTTAATACTTCTTCATGGGCGGCAGACTTCACTATAGTGCGTAACGATTCAGCCAAAGGCGTACCGCCAGGCTCTCGAGTTTTAACAAAAGCGATATTTTGCTGAGCTAATACTTGTTCTGCAACACTGATAGCTGATGATTTTCCAGCACCTTCCATGCCTTCAATTACAATAAACTTACCTGTTGTCATTTATTTTTACCTAATTGATACCGCGCTACTGCACGGTTATGATCAGCCAAATTGGTCGAAAATACATGATGACCATCACCTTGGCTAACAAAATATAAATAATTACTAGTGTCAGGCTTTACCACTGCTTCAAGCGCAGCTAAACCAGGCATAGCGATAGGGGTTGGTGGTAACCTGTCAATGCGATAGGTATTATAAGCCGTTTTTTCCCGTAAATGTTTACGGGTAATATTACCTTGATAACGTGTTCCTAAGCCATAAATAACCGTTGGATCTGTTTGTAAACGCATTTTTTTATTTAAACGATTAACAAATACAGAGGCGATTAAAGGTTTTTCACTTTGCTGGGCACTTTCTTTTTCAACAATAGAGGCCATGATCAAGGCTTCATAAGCCGAGCGATACGGTAAAGGTTCAGCGCGTTGTAACCAAAGCTGGGCTAATTGGCTTTTCATCTTACTATGCGCTCTTTTTAATAGGGTTATATCTTTAGTACCTGCAGTAAATGCATATGTGTCAGGGAAAAACCAACCTTCTGGATTTTGAGCTAAAATATTTAGCTCTTTCGCTATGTGTGCTGACAACTCAGATAGCGGTAACTCTGGTAAGCTATGGACAATATTTTCATGCTCGGCTAATAACTCAAGCCACTGTGCTAACGTAGTGCCTTCAATAAAAGTAATACTAAATTGATGCTCTTTGCCAGAAGTAATTAAAGTCAATAATTCTAATACCGTCATTTTCGGAGAAACTTGATAAGTACCAGCTTTTAGAGCTGAAAATTTGGTGTTGATGCGAGCATAAGCACGTAACCAGAAACGATTATCTAGCCAACCCTTACTGACAATATCGGAGGAAAAACGATTAAGCGACTCACCTTGTTTAATCGTAATAAGTATAGGGCTTTCAAGGTTGATTTCTTTATTGATATGGCTATCAAGTAAAATGATAAAAGCCAAAATAGCTGAAAATGTTAACAGCAAGAAAAAGAAGAACAGTTTTTTAATCACTTAATACTTTCCACCTAAGCTAAGGCCGTTCAGTTAAGACCGGATAAATTGAATTTTTCAGATAAACTATTAACACTTCAGTGAAGCAAGTTGTTGCTGTAAATTAAGCACCACCGTAATCGGTAATATTTGTTGATTATACTGACGAACGGGAACAATGCCCATCACGCAGTTACATAAAAACATTGCGTCGATATCAGCCAATGCTGATTTGGTCACTTTTACCTGTTGTGTTTGCGGGTAAAGCTGTAGTATTTGCGCCCGTTTTAAACCAGCAACTCCTGCATGTGTTAACTCAGGAGTAAATAATTGCTCGCCCTTAAACCAAAAAACATTACTACTACTGCCTTCAACCAGTTGATGATTTAAATCGTAAACCAGAAAGTCATCAAAATTGCTGTTATCGAGCTCTTTTCTGATCAGTACTTGTTCCAACCGGTTTAAATGTTTAATGCCAGCGAATAACGGATTAAGCCCAAGCAGTATTTGGCTATCGCTAACCGTAATGCCTTGTTGCTGCCATTGTTGATAATGGCTTGGAAATTCATGCACAGTAATGATTACCGTGTGATGCTTAATACCCTTGCGAGAATAGCCCCTGCCTCCTTGGCCAGCTGAAATTAGCACCTTGAGCACTGCTAAAGGAAAGCTAACAGCAACTTGCTTAAGCTCAGTTTCAAGTTGGGAAAAATCTTCACTATCAATACTGTCAATGCATAATCGCTGGCAGCTAGTTTTTAAACGCTCAAGGTGTTGCTCAAGCATTTCCACTTTGCCATTAGCTATTTTAGCCGTGCTAAATACGCCATCGCCATAAGCTAAGGCTCGGTCGGCAATTGAGATTTGATCATTTTTTTGGCCATTAACAGTACAATAAAGCATATGAATTCACTAACATAAAAAAGCCTGAATACTGGTTATCAGTATTCAGGCTTAAACATTTGATATCAAGAAATAATTAAGTTACTTACAAATAAATTCATATTAAATATGAAATTGTTAATTATACTTTTTTCAATAATAACGAGCCGTTTGTGCCGCCAAAACCAAATGAGTTACATAAGGCATATTCTAAATTAACGTCACGTGCTGCCCCTTGAATAAAGTCAAGATCACAACCTTCATCAGGGTTTTCTAAATTAATTGTTGGTGGCACAACATTATTTACCAAGGCTTGCGTGGTGAAAATTGCTTCAACCGCACCCGCAGCACCTAATAAATGACCAGTCATAGACTTAGTCGAACCAACCATTAGCTTATTCGCTTGCTCGCCAAATACTGATTTAACCGCGCTAGCTTCAGCTAGGTCACCTGCATTAGTTGAAGTACCATGAGCATTAATATAACCAATTTTATCTTTGTTTATACCTGCGTCACGAATAGCGTTTTCCATCGCAAGTGCGGCACCGGCACCATCAGCTGGTGGAGAAGTCATGTGATAAGCATCACCACTCATACCAAAACCAACAATTTCTGCATGAATATTTGCACCACGGGCAATAGCATGCTCATATTCTTCAATAACAACAATACCAGCGCCATCACTAAGTACAAAACCGTCACGGTCTTTATCCCAAGGACGACTTGCCGCTTGAGGATCATCATTACGAGTAGAAAGTGCACGTGCTGCGCAGAAACCACCAATGCCTAATTCAGTTGATGCTTTTTCAGTACCACCAGCTAACATCGCATCAGCATCGCCATAAGCGATCATTCTTGCAGCATGACCAATGTTATGAACACCCGAAGTACAAGCAGTAACTATCGCAATGTTCGGACCACGTAAGCCCAACTTAATTGATAAATGACCAGCGGCCATATTCAAAATGGTTGAAGGACAGAAAAACGGAGATAACTTACGTACGCCACCTTTTAAGTATTTACGGTGATTATCTTCGATCAGTGATAATCCACCAATGCCCGACCCTACCGCAACACCAATTCGACCAGCATTTTCTTCAGTAACTTCTAAGCCAGAGTGCTTAAATGCCTGAATACCTGCAGCCAAACCGTATTGAATGAATAGATCCATTTTTTTAGCGTCTTTTTTGGCAATACCAAAAGACTCAGGATCAAAATTTTTGACTAAACCGGCAAATTTAGTTGGGTACTGGCTAACATCGAAATGATCAATCAGATCAATACCGCTATTACCTTGAAGTAAATTTTGCCAAGTAGAATCAGAATCGTTTCCCAAAGGGGAAAGCATACCATAACCGGTAATTACAACACGACGCATAGGAAGAGTTGCCTCCGATAGAGTTGAATTTTTTGAAGGGTTTCGTTTTTCTAAAGTACGTTATGCATCATTTAAATAAAATTTAGCTTAACTTAGAGTTTACGAAGGTTTTAAAACATAAGACAGACGATTATGCAGTTTGCATAATCGTCTGAATATTACGATTACTGGTTAGCAGTAACGTAATCGATAGCAGCTTGAACAGTTGTAATCTTTTCAGCTTCTTCGTCAGGAATCTCAGTATCAAATTCTTCTTCTAACGCCATTACTAACTCAACTGTATCTAAAGAGTCTGCACCTAAATCATCTACAAATGAAGAGTCTTTTTTAACTTCGTCTTCACTTACACCTAATTGTTCAACAGTTATTTTTTTTACGCGTTCTTCGATAGTACTCATTTTATTTCCTTTACTAGAAATGCAACTTTAAAAAATTGCGTGTAGTTTATTCTTCAAAAGCTATCCATGCAAGCTTCTAATTTTACTTTTTTTCTGGTCTAACCTGTTAATGCTTTCATTTTAAGCAAAATTTACACTTTTTTGTATGAAATAAACAGCTTAGAACAAAACCGTTAAACCATGTACATGCCGCCATTTACATGGATTGTTTCGCCGGTGATATATGCAGCAGCGTCTGATGCTAAGAAAGCAACAGTGCTGGCAATTTCTTCTGGCTTACCTAAACGATTAGCTGGTACTTGAGAAAAAATACCTTCTTTTTGCTCATCAGTTAAGGTTTGAGTCATATCTGTATCAATAAAACCTGGTGATACGGTATTAACCGTAATACCACGAGAAGCGACTTCACGCGCAAGAGATTTACTAAAACCAATTAAGCCGGCTTTGGCAGTTGCGTAGTTTACTTGACCAGCATTACCCATGGTACCAACAACAGAGCCGATGTTAATGATACGGCCGTTACGTTTTTTCATCATACTGCGGATAACCGCTTTACTGATTTTAAATACCGATGAAAGGTTAGTATCAATAATATCATCCCATTCGTCGTCTTTCATACGCATGAATAGGTTATCACGAGTGATACCAGCATTGTTTATTAAAATATCAACGCCGCCAAAGTTTGTTTTAATGTTTTCAAACAACGCAGCGATTGAGTCATTATCAGTCACGTTTAGAACAAGACCTTTGCCTTCGCCTAAATAACCACTGATATTTTCAGCGCCGTGCTCAGAGGTGGCAGTACCGATAACGGTAGCGCCTAATTCTTTTAACTGTGTCGCGATTGCTTTACCAATACCACGACTTGCGCCAGTAACTAACGCAACTTTACCTTCTAATGAAAACATATCTTACCTATTTAGTTAATTCTTGTGCTTTTGCTAATGACGCATTGTCATTTAAAGACACTGATGTAATCGCTTTATTAATGCGTTTTATTAAGCCTTGTAATACTTTACCAGGACCTGCTTCAATAACATTTTCGATATTATCAGCAGTCATTTTTTCAATGGTTTCGGTCCAACGTACTGGGCTATATAATTGCTTAATTAAAGCCGTTTTAATTGCCTCACCTGAAGTTTCACTGACTACGTCAACATTGTTAATCACTGGAATTTGAGGTGCACTAAAGGTAATGCCTTCTAACTCTGCCGCTAGTTGCTCAGCAGCAGGTTTCATTAATTCACAATGCGAAGGCACACTTACCGGTAAAGGCAATACACGCTTAGCACCCGCTTCTTTACAAAGCTCAGAAGCACGTTCTACTGCGGCTTTATTACCGGCAATAACCACTTGCCCTGGTGAGTTAAAGTTTACTGCAGAAACCACTTCACCAGCTTTAGCTTGTTCACAGGCAGCAATAATTTTATCATCGGCTAAACCAATAACCGCAGCCATAGCGCCAGTACCAGCAGGAACACAAGCTTGCATAAATTCGCCACGCTTTTCAACCAGGTTTACGCCTTGTGCTAACGAAAAAACACCAGCACAAACAAGCGCTGAATATTCGCCTAAGCTGTGGCCAGCTAAAACACTTGGTTTAATATCACTTTCACTTGCCCATAAGCGCCACAAAGCAACACTTGCCGTTAATAACGCAGGTTGAGTAAAGTTAGTTTGGTTTAACTTTTCAGCAGGACCTTCAGCCACTAGTTGCCACAAGTTATAACCTAAAGCATCAGATGCTTCGTTAAATGTATTTTGAACGATTTCATGATCAGCAAAATCAGCAAGCATAGCTACTGCTTGTGAGCCTTGACCAGGAAAAACAAATGCTAAATTATTTTGCATTAGATTACCTAAATAATGGTTAACAAAATTCACTTTCGATAAAATATCAAAAGCATTAAAAAATTTATATGTACTGTACGTGATTGACTAGGAGACTTTTAAACTAGTCTTTCGTTGACAACCCCTGTTCAAGTTTTGCTTTTATTTTATCGGGTACTTGTCTTTGAACTTCTTGAACCGCTTCATTAATTGCGGATAAAAAAGCTTGAACATTAGCATTGCCATGGCTTTTTACCACAATGCCGCGTAATCCTATCAAACTTGCGCCGTTATACTGGTCGGGGTTCAAGGTTTTAAAGAGCTTTTTTAACGTTGGCGCAATAAGTTGGCCAATAAAACGGGCAAAAAAGTGTTGTGATAAAACTTCTTGTAGCCGGTTAAAGACTAATTTTGCCACCCCTTCACAGGTTTTTAACGCAACATTGCCAACAAAACCGTCACAAACAATCACATCAGCTTTATTGGAAAAAATATCATTACCTTCAACAAAACCAATATAATTTATCGCATCATTGGCGTTTAAATGTTGAGCCGTTAGTTTGATATGATCACTACCTTTAATTTCTTCTTCGCCCATATTAAGTAGCGCAATACGTGGCGCCTTAATACCGTCAACTTCTTCTGCCATTACCGAGCCCATAACAGCGAACTGATATAATACGTTCGAGTCGCAAAATACATTGGCGCCAAGATCTAACATAAAAACGTGTTTGTCTTTTCTATGTGTTGGCAACGATGATATTAAAGCTGGACGTTCAACCCCAGGTAAGGTTTTTAATACAAAGTGTGCAATCGAGAATAATGCTCCGGTATTACCAGCACTTACACAGGCTTTGGCTTTACCTTCATGCACTAAGTCTAGTGCTTTGCGCATGGACGAGTCTTTTTTACTACGAATAGCAACGGCAGGTTTTTCATCCATAGCAACTACTTGGCTGGTCGCCAAAATACTGAGTTGGGGATGATTTGAAAAATTGAGGATTTCAAGCTGTTGCGTAATAACGGATTCGTCACCACACAATATAAGATGCAAGCTCGGCATGTTTTGAACAGCCAATACTGCAGCAGGGATTGTTATAAGGGGGCCTTTATCGCCCCCCATAACATCTAACGCTAAGGTTAGATCGGTCAAAGTAATAACGCTTATCTGTTAATTACTTTAACGCCTTTGTAAAAGCCATCAGCTGTTACATGGTGACGACGATGCGTTTCACCTGATACTGGATCTACTGATAAATTTTCAGTAACTAATGCATCATGTGAACGGCGCATGCCACGTCTTGAACGGGACTTTTTGCTCTTTTGAACTGCCATTGCCAAACTCCTAAAATCGGTTGGTAAGTAAAATATTGCTACTTAAGTTTTTTTAACACGTCAAATGGATTCGGCTTATCTAGCTCTTCAGGCAATTCACCCCAAACACTGTCAGCAGCTGCTTGACAGTCTTTAAGGTCATGCCGAGGAATTAGCGGGATTGCGAGTAATAACTCATCCTCAACTAATTCACGCAGGTTAACTTCACCATTCTCATCTAATTCTATTGCGTCATAATATGACGGCAATTCAGCGGCTTTTTCCGGATTTTTAGCAGGACTAAATGAATAACTAACTTCTAAGTCCTGTTCAAATCCTTCATTGCACCGCTGACAAGTTAATGTTACTGATGCCGAGCCAGTACCTGATATTGCTATCAAGCCCTGTTCATCCACACTAAATTTAACATTAACTTTAGCTTGCTCGCCAACACTTTGACATGCGGCAAGCAATCTGTTCATTCCCGACAATTCAAAATACCCGTCGCAGACTAAGCGTCGCTGAGCACTTTTGTACGGGTCTATCGTTATTGGGAGTTTAAGATTCTGCATAAGCCGCGCATATTAAAGCCCCGATGCGGCTGTGTCAAAAGAAAATTCGTTAAATTTCTTTAAAAAATCAATATAGGCCTTATATTAACAGCAATCTGTTTATATTTTGAGTAATTATAATGCAAACCTTAGTTTTAGGTTCCACTTCTGTATTTCGACAAGCGCTCCTAGAAAAGCTTAACTTACCCTTTACCTGTGCTAAACCCAACATTGATGAAACGGCATTAGTTGACGAAACACCTATTGCGTTAGTTGAACGTTTAGCGATAGAAAAAGCCCAAGCAGTTGCCAGTGAATTTCCCGATGCTTTAATTATAGGTTCAGACCAAGTTGCTGTTTGCGACGGAGATATTCTTGGCAAACCACATACTTTTGAAAATGGCGTAAAACAGTTAAGTCAGTTCAGCGGTAAAAAGGTAGGCTTTTATACTGGCCTTTGTGTATTAAATGCTAAAACAGGCCAAACACTTTCCTTAGTAGAACCTTTTTATGTGCATTTTAAAGAAAACTCGCTCACTGCAATTGAAAACTACCTTCATGCCGAGCAGCCTTACAATTGCGCTGGCAGCTTTAAAAGTGAAGGTTTAGGTATTTGTTTATTTGAAAAACTTGAAGGGGATGATCCAAATACCTTAATAGGTTTACCTCTTATTCAATTGGTTGCTTTATTAAAGCAACATGGCTTAGATGTTTTAGCTGAACAAAAGTAGCAGTACTAAAGTTGAAAGTTGAAAGTTGAAAGTTGAAAGTTGAAAGTTGAAAGTTGAAAGTTGAAAGTTGAAAGTTGAAACAATAACGCCCTAGCTTATATAAGCTAGGGCGTTATAAATTTTCTATGTAGTAACCGCGTTTACGGAAAGTATAAAATTACTTAATTAGTAGCTTTTGCAGCTCAATCAAAGAATGCACCACGGCTTTAGGGGAAAAAGCTTGTAGTTCAGCCTCGCTATGTACACCATAGGTTACGCCAATACGATCGATCCCAGCGCGTTGAGCCATTTCCATATCGTGAACAGTATCGCCAATCATCACCGCTTGGTGCGCTTCAATTTTTAGTTCATCTAAAATAAAATGCAACATTTGTGGGTGCGGTTTTGATAATGCATCATTAGCACTATAAGTAGTATGAAAAAAACTCCCCATATCAGTATCAGTTAATACCCTTTCTAAACCTTCACGTCCTTTGGCTGTTGCTACCGCTAAACGTTTATCCGTGGCTCTTAATTGCTGTACCAAAGCTTTCGCATTTGGGAATAACTCGGCATTAATGTGTTCTATGGTGCGAAACTGACTTTTATACTCTTCAATAAAGGCCTGTTTTTCTGCAGGTTTAGTTTGAGGAAATAAACGTTCAACTCCCGCAACTAAACTTATACCAATGGTATTTTTAATAGCCGATTCACTCGGCACGCTAAACCCCATATTTTTAGCGCTTAATTGCATTGCAGCCACAACGCGCGGCACCGAGTTCATTAAGGTGCCGTCCCAATCGAAAATGATAAGTTTGTAATTATGCATGGTGAGTTTAGTTAACCGTTTTAGCTGCCACTTAAACTTGCAGCTTGATAATGAATTTTAACTATTCGCTTTGGTAAGCTTTTTTAAAACTTTTTCAAGAGAAGGCTCTAGCGGTGCTTCAATTTTTATCCGCTCATCCGTTAGTGGATGGGTGAATTCGATACTAGCAGCGTGTAAAAACAAGCGCTTTAAGCCTTGAGTTTTCATTTCACCGTCAAAGTCTTCATGGCCATATTTAGGATCGCCAGCAATCGGGTGCCCCTTGCATTGGCAATGCACACGTATTTGATGAGTTCGCCCCGTTACAGGAAAAGCACGTACTAATGTACAGTCACTGTAATGTTGCATTACTTTATAACGTGTCTCTGACTCTTTACCGTTTATGTTATCAACAATAACAACGCGTTCTCCTGATTTAAGATCATTTTTTCTTAAACCTTCAGTAACCCGGGTCATTTTAGTTGACCACCGGCCTTTTACTAACGCGAGATAAAATTTCTGTACTTTTTTATTGCGAAGTTGCTCATGTAAATGACGCAAGGCAGAACGTTTCTTGGCAACGACTAAACAACCCGAGGTGTCTCGGTCAAGACGATGCACTAATTCAAGCATACGCGCATCAGGTCTTAAAGCACGAAGCGCTTCAATTAAGCCAAAACTTAAACCACTACCACCGTGTACAGCCATACCTGAGGGTTTGTTGATAACAATTAAGCGTTCATCTTCAAATAAAATATGTTGCTCTAGTGAAGAAACAATATTTAATTGAGTGGAAACAGGGGCACTTTCTTCAGAAACACGAATGGGTGCAATTCTGACAATATCGTCCACAGCTAGCTTGTATACGGGTTTAGTACGTTTTTTATTTACACGAATTTCGCCTTTACGTAAAAGGCGATAAATCATGCTTTTCGGCACACCTTTTAACGTTCTTAAGAGGAAATTATCGATTCGTTGGCCAGCATCTTCACCATCAATTGTGATGTATCTAACCTGAGGCTTTTCGCCTGTATTTTGTTTACATTCTGTCATTTGCGGGAGTTTATCATTTTTTTTCGTCTATCGGCTAATTAAAACCGCTAATTAATTGCGTTATGGCTCGATATAGTGGGATAATAAAAAATGTTACTAACAAGATGTTAACAGTAACAGTATTTAAGTTTTACTCTTAGCGAAACGTAAGAGGGATAATGCGGCCACTTTATTATGCGTAGAAGTTAACAAACTTTCGATGACATATTAAAAGAATGGCCTATTGCAACATTTGATGCGTGTAACCTGTCAAAGAGCGTGCATAAACATTTTCTCCCGCGCAGATGAGTATTTTTATAATCACGCCAGATGAGCAACATTTAGCATTGATAAATAACACGTGAATACACACGGCAAAGGCCGTTTCAACGATTTGTTATTTGATTAAATGCTCACTGGGACAGCACAGCACACAAGCTGAGCACATAAAGACATAGATTCATCATGAACTTTTTTCAAAGAAAAAGTTCATGATAGTAAAATTTACAATCAGAATTTTTTAACAGCTTACTACGTAAATGGCGTAGTAAGATTGACACCCGTGAGGTTGACAAATAGCTGTTAGCATAGCGAAAGATTGCTTTGTGTACCAAGCAAATGGTGTGTTGTGACTAAAAAATGAGTCACACAAACTATGAAACGTATGTTAATTAATGCTACCCAATCAGAAGAATTGCGTGTAGCACTTGTTGATGGACAACAACTCTATGATCTAGACATAGAAAGCCCTGGCCACGAACAAAAAAAATCAAATATTTATAAAGCAAAAATCACCAGAATTGAGCCTTCTTTAGAAGCTGCTTTTGTTGATTATGGCGCTGAACGCCACGGTTTCTTACCAATGAAAGAAATCGCTCGCGAATACTTTCCTAAAGGTTATTCCTTCCAAGGTCGTCCAAACATTAAAGAAGTGTTGCGCGAAGGCCAAGAAGTTATTGTACAAATTGATAAAGAAGAACGTGGCCAAAAAGGCGCTGCGTTAACTACTTTTATTAGTTTAGCCGGTAGTTACTTAGTACTTATGCCAAACAACCCTCGTGCTGGTGGTATTTCACGTCGCATTGAAGGTGATGAACGCACTGAACTTAAAGCTTCACTGAGCAAATTAGCGCTACCAAAAGGTATGGGCTTAATTGTTCGTACCGCTGGCGTTGGCAAAGCATATGAAGAGTTAGAGTGGGATTTAAACCTATTACTTGATTATTGGAAGCGTGTTGAACAAGCATCAGCTGATCGCCCTGCTCCATTTTTAATTCATCAAGAAAGCAATGTTATTGTACGCGCCATTCGTGACTATTTACGTCGTGACATTGGTGAAGTATTAATTGATCGCCCTAAAACCTTCGAAAGCGTAAAAGAGCGCATCGGCGTTATGCGTCCTGACTTTTTAAGTAAAGTTAAGTTATATACCAATGACGTTCCTTTATTTACTCATTACCAAATAGAAACTCAAATAGAGTCGGCCTTCCAACGTGAAGTACGCTTACCTTCTGGTGGCTCTATAGTTATCGACCCGACTGAAGCCATGACGTCAATCGATATTAACTCTGCCCGTGCAACTAAAGGCAGCGACATCGAAGAAACGGCCTTTAATACTAACCTTGAAGCTGCAGATGAAATTGCCCGCCAATTACGTTTACGTGACTTAGGTGGCTTAGTGGTTATCGATTTTATCGATATGACCCCTGTTCGTCATCAACGTGAAGTTGAAAACAGAATGCGCGATGCAGTTCGTCAAGACAGAGCACGTATTCAATTAGGCCGTATTTCTCGCTTTGGTTTATTAGAAATGTCTCGCCAGCGCTTACGCCCATCAATTGGCGAAACTAGCCAAGGTGTTTGTCCTCGTTGTAATGGTACTGGTCATGTTCGTGGTGTTGAATCACTTGCACTTTCCGTATTACGTTTAATGGAAGAAGAAGCCATTAAAGACAATACATTACATGTACAAGCACAAGTGCCTGTACCTGTTGCTACCTATTTGTTAAATGAAAAACGCCGCAGCGTGATGCATATTGAAAAGCATCATAAAGTACATATTCTGGTTATTCCAAATCCTCATATGAATACCCCACAATATGAAGTTATTCGTGTAAGAAAAGACGAAAGCATTGAAGAAGCCAGTTACGAACTTCCTGTTGCCCAAGCTACCGTTGAAGAAGCGGTTATGCCTAAGTACAACAAAGATGCGGCTAAACGTGATGAACCTATGCTACAAGGCATGTCTGCTCCAACGACCAACCAACCAGTAGCAGCTAAACCAGCGCCTGTTAAACCAGCCGTTGTTACCAAAGAGCAAGCATCAACAAGTATTCTTTCAGGTTTATTTTCTTGGCTAAAAGGCTTATTCGCCGAAGAAGTTAAAGAAGAAGCAAAACCCGTTGTTAAAGAAGCACCAAAGCGTAACAACGAACGTCGCCCACAAAGAAACCGTCAAGGTCAGCGTAGAAATAACCGCAATGACCGAAACGAACGTAACGACAGAAATGACCGTAAGCCAGCTAATAAGAATGCGATTAAAGATGATAAAAATCTTCAAGAGCAAAAAACAGCTAAGCCAGCGCGTAAGCCTCAAGCAGATAAAGCACAAGCTCCTAAAGAAGAGAAAGTAGCTGAGCGTCGTCAACGCAGAAATAACCGTAAAAAAGTGCGTATGAATGACAACAACAAACCAGCGAACAAGTCAGTTAAAGCTCAAGCAGAACCTGCTATAGCTAATACTGAAGTAACAGTTGAAGCCGTTGTAGAAACTGTAAAATGTGCTGAAGTAGCCGTTGATTCAAAAGAGCAAGAAGAGCGTCCTAGAAATAGACGTTCACCAAGACATCTTCGCTCACATGGCCAACGTCGTCGTCGTCAAAATAATGATAACGAGCAAAACACTGAGCAAACATCAGCTGTTGCTGGTCAAGCTGTTGTTGAAGCAAAAGAAGATCCTGTTGAAGCACGTTATCCACATGTTGAAGCCGAAGCAGCCGTTAGCACTGAAACGCCTGTTACTGCAGAAGTAACGATTGAAGATAAGGCAGCGGAAAAACCAGAGGTTGAAGCTCCAGTGGTTGAAGTTGAAGTTGAAGCTGAAACTGTTGAAACTGTTGAAACTGTTGAAACTCCAAAGGCTAAATCAGAAGAGCCAAATCAAGCATCACTTGAATTAGCACCTGCTCCAACAGAAGCAAAGCAAGAGGCTACTGCTGAGCCAGCTCCAGTAATTACTCCTGATGTTGCAGCTGTTGTAGAAACAGCAGCAGTAGCAGCTAAAGTAGAGGAAGTTGCTGAACCAGCAATTGAAGCCGTTGCGGTTACAGAACAAGCTAGTGTCGAAGTAGAGCAAGAAATCCAACAAGACTTACCCTTTGGTGAGCAGGTTGAAACACCAAAAACCGAAGCAGACGAACCGGTAGCAGTACCACAAGTTGCAGCTGAAGTTGTTGAAGCGCCAATTGAAGCCACTACTAATACAGAGCAAGCAGACACAGCAGAGGTAGTTACAGAAGAACCAGTAATTGCTGCCACGCCTGTAGAAGCTGAAGCAACAGTAAAAGTTGAAAAAGTGAAAGCACCTGTTAGTGCGCCTAAAGCACCAGCTAAACCGCGTGTTGCAAAATCAACAAAAGTAAAAGTATCAAAACGTTGCCGTGCTTCTTCGCCAATGGCAAAACCTGAAACGATTAACACAGTGCATGAATTGCCAACTGCGTTTTTCAGTAAAGACGAACGCGCTAACTATGCCACTTCAGGAAAGTCAGCAAGTTTATCAAGTGCCAGTAGTAAAAGTGGCGCAGGCCCTACTAAGCCAGCGTTAAGCTAAAAAATCAGCATAGCTATTTGTCTCGTCCTGATATACGTTGACAATTTTTAATGAAAGGCCAGTAGCTTTTGCTCCTGGTCTTTTTTGTGCACTTG
>CANMXU010000033.1 GCA_947501935.1 uncultured Alteromonadaceae bacterium | reverse complement strand
CCAGCGGTAGTCGGTGTACCTGAAATGGTGTTACCAGAAAGTGTTAAACCACTTGGTAGTGAACCACTAGCAATGCTGAAGGTTAAGCTGTCGTTATCGTCATCTGTTGCTGAAAGCACCGCATTAAAAGCGATTGCTTCAGTGCCGTTCTCATTATCTATACTTGGAGTTGAAGGTGCATTGTTTGGGATAATGATGGTGCCGTCGTCAGCAATGGTAATGTAAACGGTCGCATTAGCACTATCATCGGTTTCTATGGAATCAGCACGATAAACAAAAGAATCTTCACCGGTAAATTCTGCATTTGGTGTGTAAGTAAAAGCGCCATTGGTTTCTATAGATAACACGCCATAACTTGGCGGTGAAAGAAGCGTAGCACTAACCCCTGCGGTTCCGACAACTTCTTCATTCTCATTTTTTATAACGGCTTCATAGTCATTGGCCGTTAAGCCCATTTGAGCGTTAACCGTTAAAACTTGCCCTTTTAGAATATTGAAATAATCATTGTTAGGATAAAAAACACTTTCCGTTTTGCTGCGACCAAGTTTAGTGCCAAGGTTATTGGTTTCTTCTTGTTGATGCTCCATCCAAGTGGCTAGGTAATTTTCATCTGCTCTATTTAAAAACGCAGATAAAGCCGGGTCGTTCGTTTCAATCATCCAGTTAACTAGTTTGGTTTGTAAGTCATTTATTATTTCTTGATAAGCAGGGTCGTCAATTTTGTTGTCTAACTCGTAGGGATCATTTTCTAAGTCATAAAACTCTTCAAGTACACGGTATTTATATAGGTCTACTCGTGCTTGAATGTTTGCGTCATCAACTGCTGCAGCTTCCATTGCAGCAAATGAAGCGGTACCTGTTGTGGTTGCTGCCATTTCGGTAGTGCCGTCAGACCATGGATTAAAAATATAGTTATATTGCGTGGTTTGAATGGCGCGCATAGGGCGACGTTTGTGCCCAGAATTTTCGAAATAGCTTTTAAATACCATGCTACGGTCAACTTCTGTTTGTGCTTCTCCAAGCAGTAGTGGCTTGACTGAGTGTCCTTCAACTTGCTCGGGAATGTCGATACCGGCAACGTCTAAAATGGTAGGTAAGAAATCAACCGCCGATACCATTTCGTTGTTATTAACACTGCCAGCGGCAACTTTTCCAGGCCAGCGCACAATAAGGGGAGTGCGAGTGCTAGCATTCCACAAGTTGGTTTTTGCAAAGGGCATTGCCCAGCCATGATCACTGTAGAAAATGACTAAGGTATTATCTGCCATTCCTGATTGTTCAAGCGCATCAATAACTTGTGCAACTAAATCGTCACCACGGCGTAAGGTTGAATAATAATATTGTGTTTCTAAACGCACATCGGCTAAATCAGGAATTGAAGGTGGAACAATAATTTCATTTTCGGCATAAACATATGAAGGACGAGGCGTTTGGTTTTCGTTGATGACTAGACTTTTATTGATCCCCCAAAAAGCGCGATGTGGATCATGGGTATTGTACATATAGAAAAACGGCTTGCCTGAATCTTTAGCTTGAGCAAAAGCTTCTTGCGCTTCGCGGTGTACATCAATGGTTTCTTTAGATTCAGGATCTGTGCCCATGATGTCCCAGTCATAAGGCACATAAGGCGTTGAATGGCCATCTTTGCCCATTAGGCCAACCAAATAACCATTGGCTTTCATTAAATCGGGCAATAATGGCGCGCGTGATTTCCATACTTGACGAAAGCCTTCTACGCCATTTTGATGAGGATACATGCCACTTAAGGTGACATTGCGTGACGGTACGCAGTTAGCCGCAACAGTATGTGCTTGCGTAAATTTCATGCCTTGGCTGGCTAGCTGGTCTAAACGAGGGGTCGGAGACGGCAGTACTGGGCTACCAAAAGTGCCAAAATGATCTTGGTTGGCATCATCCATACTGACTAATAAAATATTAGGTGAGCCGCCGTCTTTCACTGTAATGGAAAATGTTACTTCGCTGCTGCTGCTTCCGTCACTTACTGCAATAGTAACTTGATTGGCGCCAATATCTTGTGATGAAGGAGTACCGGTTAAGCTATTTTCTGAAAGCGTTAACCAGTCTGGCGCTGATAACAGAGAAAAAGTTAATGCGTCGCCGTCAGTATCTGTGGCGGTAAGTGTTGCACTGAAAAGGGCGTTTTTAGAGGCGGTGTTTTTATCTAGCGTAGGTGCGCTCGGCGCTGAATTTCCTGCTTCTACCGTAATGGTTAAGCTTGCTTCGCTGCTGCTGGTACCGTCACTTACGGAGATGATGATGTTATTTTCACCCACATTTTCAGGTGATGGAGTGCCAACAAGCATATTACCTTCAATGGTTAGCCAGCTGGCGCCGCTAGTTTTACTAAAAGTTAAGCTATCACCGTCAGCATCTGTAGCAGTTAGTTGGCTGGAAAAGTCTTCACCTGCAATGGTGGTTGATAACGCAATTTCGGGTGTGCTGGGCGGGGTGTTCTCAGTAGTGTCAGAGCCACAAGCAGATAAAATACTTGCAGTTAGCATCATGGTTGATACAAAACGATATGAAAACTTGCCATTGTTAAAAGCTGGCATTTGTTATCCTCTTTTAAATAAGTTGCTTTTTAGGCCGTCACTGCAACGCTTTTCCTTTGCGTTCAAATGCTGACATAAGCTATTTTAATTTTTTGGTTCTCAACTCTTTCTAGCAAAGTTATTGAGAGGTTATTTGCCTCGGCGGTAAGCTTTTCCATGCAATATTGTGAGTAATGATTGTGCGTTCATGTCGTCAATATTGTGATTTAATGTCTAGTGGTTACTCACTAGCTGGTGTAGTCCTTTACTGTTTGCAAATTACACGCTTTGGCAAGTGACAAGGCCAATAAACAAGTATTTAAAAGTCTACTCGTTGGTAGCTATTCTAAAAATTGTTTCAATTACAGCTTGTCTATTAATAAAGAGGAGTGAGTTTGGCAAAGCCACAAATATAATTTTTCGGCTTGTATTTATACTTGATAAAGAAAGCACTAATTTCATAGGCTTAGTCTTAAAAAATAAATTTAAAAACTTTTTTCGTCTAACGATTAGGTATGAAATGTAAGCGATTACCAAAGGATGATGTTAGCAAAGCTTTACTGAATAAGGGCTGTAATAAAAAGATTAAATTATTTTGTTATTACGGTTTTGAAATTTGAAGCACTCTTTAAGTTAGTTACTGTGAAAATATATAAAAAACTAAACCTGTTAATCAGGAACGCAGTAGCTCATATAGTCGAACTTATAAGAGGTATTCGCACACTATGGTATTTAATAAAAAGCCACATCGAATAAAGTCTATCGGACTTTATTTTTTACTCGCAACACTTGCTGCCTGTGGTTCCGGTGGCGGCTCAGAATCTACCGACGACAAGCCAACCCCAAAACCTAATAATGCGCCGTCTGCACCAGTAATTAATATCACTAGTGCGACTGCCGCAGCTCTTTTTAGTGCAACTGTTTCAGCCACTGATGCTGATGGTGACAGTTTAACCTTTAGTAAAATATCGGGACCTGATTGGTTAAATGTCTCGGGCAATGCACTTTCAGGTACGCCTACCGATACTGATGTGGGCGTAAATGAATTAACTTTGTCAGTAACTGACGGAATTGATAGCACAAGTGCGCAAGTGATTATAACTGTTGATGCAGAACCAGAACCAGAACCAGAACCAGAACCAGAACCAGAACCAGAACCAGAACCAGAACCAGAACCAGAACCAGAACCAGAGCCAGAGCTTAACGCGGCAATTTCCGTTCAAGCATGGCCATATCAAGGTTCAAATAAAGCAACCTTGGTTGCTGCTGCTCAAGTTAGTGGCCATTATGCGTCGGCAAATTTTGATCTAATTGAAGTTCGAGATATTCGCCAAAAAATATTAGCGACCATCAATCGTGCCGATATTGAGGCATTGTTACCTGATGAAAGCTTTACCGCAGCCAATAGTTTGTGCGCGATAACCTTCAGCCCAAGTGGACGTTTTTTGTATTTATCAGTATGTGCTGATGGCAGCGCAACCGATAAAGATGCAGTGCTAGCCTATAACTTAAATACCGAACAATTAAGTATTTTTGACCGCTTAACTATTTCATCAAGTACTAGCCAAACCTACGGTATGACTTTTTATAAAGGTGAGTTATTTGTTGGTACTGATGTCGGTTTATATCGTTACGATGCTTCGCGTAATGCGGTCGCCGATAATGTTGCCGATCAGCCCTTTGGTGACCTAATTGTTAGTGATAGCGCGGTTACTGGTCTTGCTGTTGATATGTTGACTCAGCAATTATATTTAAGTACCTCAAGCAATATTTTTCGTGGTGAAATAGCGACCAATTTACAGTTCTCTGTTATTGCTAGCGCTACAAATATTCAGACTTTGGCTTATGCGCGCACTTATGGCGGTAATGCAACAGCAGGCCTTTATCTACTAACTAATGACGGCAATAATGCGAGCTTGTTAACGATTGGCAAAACTGAATTACATTCCGGCGGTGGCATGAACTTAAGCGAATATAGTGAGCTTGCCAGTGATGTAGTTGCTATTGCAGCGACTGCTGACGGTAAAATGATGCTAGCCAATAGCAGCGTTGAAATTATCAGTGATAATACCGACCTGCGCTTAAGTTTTGATGACTGGTTAATGGATGAGCTTGAACAATATGTTGTGGCAATTAAAAACTTAACCGCATCTGATACCATTTCAAATGGCAATAATTTAGTCCCTGAAGGTTTTTTAAATCGTAAAATTGTCACCGTTGGCGAAAACCCTAATACCACGCCAATTGCAGATACCGTTGGTTGGGCGATATATTTATTAATGGCAGCTGATCAAGTAAACCCTGATGATGAAATTGAACCACTCATTGAGTTACTGGTTCAACGCCATGCTGGCCTTCATCCTGACGGTTTAGGTGGAGTGAAAACCGTTGATGGTCATTTTGTGCGAAATTACCAAGCTTCAGGTCAACCAAGTGCAACTAACCCTACGCCACAAGTTTATACCACGATGAAGTTTTTACCGGCGCTTTATACTGCGGTGGAGCTATATCCTGATAATGCTAATCTTAAAACGTATAAAGAATACCTACGCCAAACGATGAAACGTGCCAGCGATACCATTCGTGCCGAGCAACGTATTACTTGGCAAGTGGATGATCATGGTCCAGTAGAGTCTAATAATAAAATGACCAATGAAACTTGGATTTATGGTGATATTGGCGCGGCACAAGATCCACTAGCCACACAAGATTATGGACGGTATGTGTATTCACGCACCAACATGGATTATGACGATTGGTTATTAGGTGAGCCGGTGATTAAAGCCTCCCATTCTGCTTTTATTATTATGGGCGGCACCATGATCTTACGTCATCATTTTGAAGATGACGACTGGAATGAGCAAAACCGAAATTATTATGCGGTCACGCAGGCGGCTGGTGATGATTTAGGCGCCCCTTATTTTGCTGCGTTTTCAGCGGGTAATAACCTAACTAAATCAGGATCATATTATAACGACGGGCCAAGCGATCATCCCGGTAATTATATTCATTTTCCTGCGGTCAGTGGTTTAGGGCAGCTCGGTTGGACTGCTCCTATGGTTGGCGCATATATGGCTTATCGTGACGGCCAACGTCAAGAAATGTTAAACAGCTCTGCAGGCGAGAATTTTTCAATATTAACGCGAATTTCAGTAGACGATATTGATTATCAAATGAAGTCGGTTGGCATTGCTGATTTTTGGTACGGCGCTATTGGTTTAGCAGAAACCATTCAACCGGGTTTGTTAGACCTTTTTCGTGACGAATACTATTTCCCTGAACTTGTTGAAAAAACATCAAGCACAGGCAATGTTGAATTACATTATTCAAAAATAACCCCACGCAGAGTTATTGGTATTGATGGTGATGGCAATGAAACCTCGTTTGGTTTTCAATTATCCCCTTTTACTTTTGCTGCCGGGCAAAGCTTTACTGAGTATAAAGCGCTTGATCCTGAGGGGGAATTTATTGAACTTAACGATATAGCATCAGCGACCGCCCGTTTTGTTAACCCGAATTTTGAACAAGGCTTAACGGGTTGGACATTAACCAATAATTCAAGCACTATTGCAGTAGTGGATAACAGTAATAGCCTTGTTGGTAGCAGTGCACAAATTACTACAAATGCAGCTACTTTGGCGACCGAGTCAAGTATTAGTCAAACCCTCAAGCTTGCGCTTGATTTAGAAAATACCCGTTATATTGTTCGTGGTAATGGCTCGTTAGCAACAATTGGCTCAACCGGACAAGCGTTTCAACGTATTGCTTGGGACAACGATGCCGATGCCACTAATGGCGTGTTGGCAACAAGTCAGAGTAATGTGCTTGATAATAGCAATCGCCGAGTAGAATTTGTCAATAACATCACCAAACCGGCAGGCGCTAATTATTTGCATATCTCGTTTGTAGTAACAACAAGTGAGGCCGCAGAGCATAGCTACCTTTTTGATGATGTTTCAGTAGTGCGTTTGGGGGCAGCACAACTTATTAATAATGGTGATTTTGAAAACGGCATGACTAATTGGAGCGAATCATCAGGACAAATTAACCTAACCACTGACGTTGAAAAAGTGATTTCGGGAACGAACTCATTGCAGTTTGCGTTGAATGCCGGGCAAACGTCTTGGCAAAAAGCCACCTATAACTTTGATGTTAGCGCTGACGCTGATGGCACTCGTTATATATTTAAACTAGATACTAAAGTTCTCAGCATGACGGATTCTAATTTTGAGATCTATTTTGATGTATATGATATTGACGGTGCAAAAATAATCACTCGTAATGATATTGGCGATATTATTCCGTCAACAACAGGGCAAATAGCTTTTACCTTCCGCAAGCGTCCAGAGCATGATAATTACGACATTGTTTTTAGAATGAAACGTAACAGCAGCTCATCAACCGGTATTGATGAAATTATTATTGATAATTTGAGAGTAGACAAAGAACAGCTATTTTAATATCGATAATTTAGTGCAGTTAAACTAAGTCACTTATTTAAAATATCGAGCGAGTTTACAGTAATGTAAACTCGCTTTTTTATGCAGGTTAGACAAGATTTTAGTCAGTTTTATAGCGCTTATGTATTTAAAAAAAGACGAACAGATTGATAATCGGATAGTTAAAAATATAGCTGTAGAAATAAAAAAGCCTTACCAAAAGGTAAGGCTGAAATGCTCGCTGTATGGGCTTGTTATACAAGCTTCTTATTAATTATTTGTTGTTTTTATTATTGTTATTGTGTTGCGCGGGGTAATTTATAGCAAAGGGACTTTTACCATGCAACAACTTTAATAGAGCATAAACTCGACGATTTTTTTCGTATAATCAATACTTGCTATGTAAAGTTTTGTAAGTGACTGATTAATGATTTGATTTATAAAATTGAATATTTATTCGGCAATTGAAAATAAATTGCTTGCAGAGAATTGATTTGAGTCATAGATCCTGATTTAGGGCGGTGATAGAATGTGCGGCATAAAAATTATGAGGAAAACTTAGTGACTGAATTAAAAAACGACAATTATTTACGTGCTTTGTTACGTCAACCAGTAGATTACACCCCTGTATGGATGATGAGACAAGCCGGACGTTATTTACCAGAGTACCGTGCAGTGCGTAAAGACGCTGGTGATTTCATGTCAGTGTGCCGTGATGCCGACCTTGCTTGTGAAGTAACCATTCAGCCGTTACGTCGTTTTCCTCTTGATGCTGCTATTTTATTTAGTGACATTTTAACTATTCCAGACGCTATGGGCTTAGGGCTTTATTTTGAAACCGGTGAAGGTCCAAAATTTCAACGTCCTATTACCTGTAAAGCTGATGTTGATAAAATTGGCATTCCAGACCCTGAAGGCGAATTACAATATGTAATGAATGCTGTGCGTACTATTCGTAAAGAATTAAAAGGCGAAGTGCCGCTGATTGGTTTTTCTGGTAGCCCATGGACATTAGCCACTTATATGATTGAAGGTGGCAGTTCAAAAGGTTTCACCAAAATTAAAAAGATGATGTTTGCTGAACCGCAAACCTTACACTTATTATTAGATAAGTTAGCAGATTCTGTTATTTCTTATTTAAACGCTCAAATCGCTGCTGGTGCGCAATCAGTAATGGTATTTGATACTTGGGGTGGGGTTTTATCACCACGCGATTATAAAGAATTTTCATTACAGTACATGCACAAAATTGTTGACGGTTTAACCCGTCATAATGAAGGCCGCCAAGTACCAGTAACCTTGTTCACCAAAAATGGTGGCATGTGGTTAGAAGATATTGCCGCCACAGGTTGTGACGCAGTAGGTCTTGATTGGACTATTGATATTGAAAATGCCAAAGCACGCATCGGCGACAAAGTAGCCCTACAAGGCAACATGGACCCATCAATGCTTTATGCGCCTAAGCCGCGCATTGAACAAGAAGTTTCTAAAATTCTTGCCGGTTTTGGCGAAGGCGGTACAGGCCATGTATTTAACTTAGGTCATGGTATTCACCCTGATGTAGACCCAGAGCACGCAGGTCACTTTATTGACTCAGTCCATCGTTTAAGTAAGCCTTATCATAAATAAGCAGCACGATAAGTAACGATTAACGCGTTATAAATAGTAAAGCCAGCCTTCTTTTATAAAGAACGCTGGCTTTTTTAATTACTTAAATTGATTAATGACTAGTTTGCGCGATGTCTCTACTGTCTAGCTTTGCCGTTAAAGGCCGCAACAGTGCCTCTGAAAATATTGCGGCATAAAAAAGTACTAATAAATTAACCGCATAAGCGCGATGAAAAACAATACTTTCAGACACATTGGTATGTATGGCAATACTTCCTATTAATAAACCAATTAGTGCGCCACCGTAAGCAAAGATGATTTGTTTTTTTAGGATAGCTGATAAGTACTGTGTTGCTGGTGAAGTATTGATATCTTGACTAAATAAATAGCGTAATCCGGTTATGGACTTTATCAAGCCTTGCGCACCGAAGGCGACAACCGTGCAAGCGTAAATAAAAAGCACCAAGTACAAGACACTTGCCCAATCAATAAATGATGATAGCTGAGCGCCAAGTATAACTAACATCGCGATAGCGCCAGCAACGACAATAATGGCTAATAAATTTTGCATAATGATTTTCCTTTTCCAATGAACCTCTAGGTTAGATGAAACAGGAAATAATACTTTTTGAGTCACGTTAAATGCCGCGGCTAAGGCAAGTTGAGTTTCAACTGAGCTGCTACCGTCTTTTTCAACACGCTGAATAGTACGAAGACTTAGGCCTGAAACTCTTGCTAAAACATCTTGTGACCAGCCATTGTCTTTTCGATAATATTTTACGCGCTCTGGCGAAATGGGGTTAGAAGCGGTATTCAAAATTCTCTCCAATATATTTGCTGTTTCAAATGTCACAGTGTTCTAAAAAGCGTAGTGATGCGATGAATTTATAACGTCATTATAACGACACTCATATGACAGGCTAGTATTTTAAAGGGATAGCGGCAAGTGATACGTTTTAAATACCCAGATAAAAAAGCCCTTAATCAATAAAGAAAAAGGGCGTATTGCTTTTAATTATGAATGTTGAGTCTGAATCTTTTATTAAGACTTACAAGCTTGGTAGTAACTGCTCTGGCATTAAAGTATTCAATACACCTGTTGAAATGATGTTAGAAGCTGCAACCATATCTGGGGCAAAGTAGCGATCTTTATCGTAAAAGCTCACTTTAGCGCGTAATAGGGCTTTGGCTTGCTCAATTTTATCAGCCGCTTTTAATGGTGCTCGAAAGTCTAAACCTTGTGCCGCAGCTAAATACTCTACCGCTAATACGCCATTGGTATTCTCGTTCATGTCTTTTAAACGACGACCAGCAAAGGTAGCCATAGAAACATGGTCTTCTTGGTTGGCTGATGTTGGTAAGCTATCAACGGAAGCTGGGTGCGCTAAGCTTTTATTTTCTGAAGCTAATGCGGCAGAGGTCACTTGCGCGATCATAAAGCCCGAGTTCACGCCGCCATTATCTACTAAAAATGGCGGTAATTTACTTAAACTCGCATCAATTAATAACGCCATGCGTCGCTCAGACAAGGCACCAATTTCAGCAATGGCTAAGGCTAAATTATCAGCAGCCATAGCAACAGGTTCTGCGTGAAAATTACCGGCTGAAATAAAGTCACCTTCATTAGCAAACACTAATGGGTTGTCAGTAACGCCATTGGCTTCAATGTGTAAAACTTCTGCGGCTTGGCGAATTTGTTGTAGGCAAGCGCCCATAACTTGTGGCTGGCAGCGCAGTGAATATGGGTCTTGTACTTTTTCGCAGTCAACATGCGACTCACCAATTTCTGAGTCAACATCTAAAATATGACGATAAGCCATTGCGGCATCTATTTGCCCTTTTTGACCACGTACTTGGTGCACTCTGTCATCAAATGGAGCTCGACTACCTTTTGCTGCTTCTACCGACATTGCGCCAATGGTTACGCCGGCGGCATATAAATCTTCAGCGTGAAATAACCCTTCTAAAGAAAATGCGGTAGACGCTTGCGTGCCGTTTAATAAGGCTAAACCTTCTTTGGCGGCTAAAGTTAACGGCTCAATGCCCGCTATTTTTAACCCTTGTAGGGCTGGCATTATTTCGCCATTATGGCGCATTTCACCTTCAGCTAATAATGGCAATACCATATGAGAAAGTGGTGCTAAATCGCCCGATGCGCCTACTGAACCTTTTTTCGGTACACAAGGGTATACTTGTGCGTTAAGCAGTTTAATTAAAGTTTGAATAACGCTTAACCGAATGCCTGAAAAACCACGCGATAGTGAATTAATTTTTAATACCATCATCAAACGTACGGTGGCGTCGTCCATGTATTCACCAAAGCCTGCTGAATGGGAAAGTACAATTGAACGTTGCAATAATTCGAGTTCGTCATTTTTAATGCGGGTGCTGGCTAATAAGCCAAAACCGGTATTAATGCCATAAACCACGCGGTCTTCACGGATCACTTGTTGAACGGCTTCGGCGCTTTTATTAATTTCATCAAAAGCACTTTCAGCTAATTTATAATGCAGGCCTTCATTTTTGGTGACCTTGCGCAGTGTCGCTAAGCTTAGCTTTCCGGGAATAATGTCAATTTGATTAGCTTGTGTCATGTTATTGTCCTGCTTGGCAATTTGAGCGAGTGTCGCCATTAGCGCCGTCGATCATAGGTAAGTCTAGTTGTTGTTCTTGTGCGCAGTTTACCGCGATGTCGTAACCGGCATCGGCGTGGCGCATTACGCCTGTGGCAGGGTCGTTCCATAAAACTCTACCTATACGTTTAGCTGCGGCATCGGTGCCATCAGCAACAATAACCACGCCTGAATGTTGACTAAAGCCCATACCGACGCCGCCACCGTGATGTAAACTCACCCAAGTTGCGCCACTAGAAGTAGATAGCAGTGCATTTAATAATGGCCAGTCAGAAACAGCATCAGAGCCGTCAAGCATGCTTTCGGTTTCACGGTTTGGTGAGGCGACTGAGCCTGAGTCTAAATGATCACGGCCAATAACTACCGGCGCTGAAAGTTCGCCGCTTTTTACCATTTCATTAAAAGCTAAAGCGAGGCGAGCACGGTCTTTTAAACCAACCCAACAAATACGGGCGGGTAAACCTTGAAAGTCTATACGCTCGCGTGCCATATCAAGCCAGTTATGTAAGTGTGGATTATCAGGAATAAGCTCTTTTACTTTAGCATCGGTTTTATAAATATCTTCAGGGTCGCCAGAAAGTGCCACCCAACGAAATGGGCCAATACCTTCACAAAATAAAGGACGAACATACGCCGGTACAAAACCAGGGAAATCAAAGGCATTGCTAACACCTTCTTCAAGCGCCATTTGTCGAATGTTATTACCGTAATCTGTAGTTGCTGCGCCTGCGGTTTGTAAATCAAGCATAGCTTGTACTTGCACAGCCATTGATTTTTTGGCGGCTTTTACCACGGCGGCTTCATCACTTTTACGCATTTTGGCGGCATGTTCCATGGTCCAACCTTGTGGTAAATAGCCATTTAATGGGTCGTGTGCAGAAGTTTGATCGGTCACCACATCAGGGGTAATACCGCGCTTTACTAATCCTGGAAAAACATCAGCAGCATTGCCAAGTAGGCCAACAGAAATAACTTCACCTTTAGCTGTTGCGTCATTTATCATTGCAAGTGCTTGCTCAAGGTCAGTGGCTTTTTTATCGACATAGCGGGTTTTTAAGCGAAAATCGATACGTGATTCGTCACACTCAACAACTAAGGCACAAAAACCAGCCATAGTAGCCGCTAATGGTTGTGCACCACCCATACCGCCTAAACCGCCAGTAAGTACCCACTTACCCTTGGCGATACCATTAAAATGTTGCTTAGCCATAGCGACAAAGGTTTCATAGGTTCCTTGCACTATGCCTTGTGAGCCAATGTAAATCCAAGAGCCGGCGGTCATTTGTCCGTACATCATCAAGCCCTTTTTATCGAGCTCATTAAAATGTTCCCAAGTGCCCCAGTTAGGTACTAGGTTTGAATTGGCAATAAGTACGCGCGGTGCATCAGCATGAGTTTTAAATACGCCTACCGGTTTGCCCGATTGCACCATTAAGGTTTCGTCATCTTCTAAACGGTCAAGGGTTTCGATTATTTTGTCATAACAGGCCCAGTTACGAGCTGCGCGGCCAATGCCACCATAAACTACTAAAGATTGCGGATGTTCAGCCACTTCAGCATCTAGGTTGTTCATTAGCATGCGTTTGGCGGCTTCTGTTAACCAGCTTTTAGCGGTGATTTTATTGCCACGTGGCGCGCGAATAATTCTGTTAGCATCAAAACGGCTGTTATTTACTTGCTCAGCAGTAGTCATAACTGTCTCCTCAAATCTGTTTTTAAAAAACTAAATGGCTGCCCAAGCGATACTTGTCGCCTGGCGATGTTAATATGGCAAAACTGACCACGCCTTGACTTGACCAAGTACGGCGTTTCACTTGTAAACACGCCGTTGGTGCTTTTATACCAAATTGTATGGCTAATTCCGCCGAAGCTAAAATGGCTTCTACTTCATGGGTTGCTTCAGTTAAAGGTGCCACCATCGACAGATACTCGTGTGGGGTGATCACGCTGAAGTCTTGTTGGTTATATTCGGGTACTAAAACGCTGTTTACAAAACGCTGTTCTAGTTGAATTGCTTGATCATTTTCAAAGTGCAAAATTTCACTATAGAACACTTGGGTGTCTTGTTTTACGTTCAGTAAAATCGCCATTTCAGCATCAACATTTATTGTTTTAAGCTGATGCAAAACTGAACTGTGTTGATGGCCGCGTTCACTAATTTCTTCGGCAATATTTTTAATTTCTAATAATGACGATTGTGATTTAAAGGTCGCGACAAAAGTGCCTGCACCTTGTGAACGCACTAACAGCCCTTGCTCGGTAAGCTCTTGCAATGCTCGACGGGCGGTCATTCGGCTAACGCTAAATTGCCCTGCTAATTCATTCTCTGAAGGCACTTTACTGTGCTGAGGCCAAGCGCCAACTTCTATTTGTTGACAAATATGCTGCTTAATTTGACTAAACTTAGGAAGTGTCATTGTGCTACCTAGTAAAAACTTATAATCGGCATTGTACTTATTTAACTTGTATATACAAGCTTGCGTGATAAATTTTTATCAGCTAAAGTGACAGCATATCCTTACAGAAGCTTAGCTATTTTTAAGCCTTACCTGTAAAAACAGACATTTAGTTTTGGAATACTTATTCATGCCTATGCAAAAAACAAGCATACAAAAACCTATTAATAGCGACCTTTGGCAAACTTTATGGCTGAATGTAAATTTAGCTACCATGACTGATGGCGCAAATAGTTACGGCATAATTGAGCAGGGCGCGCTAGCCATAGCTGATGGTAAAATTGCTTGGTTAGGCGCTGAAAGTGACTTGCCAGCTTATGACATTAACAAAGTTACCGTGATTGATGGCCAAGGCTGTTGGTTAACGCCGGGGTTAATCGACTGTCATACTCATTTAGTTTATGGCGGCAATCGAGCCAATGAATTTGAATTACGCTTGCAAGGTGCAAGTTATCAAGAAATTGCCCAAGCAGGCGGCGGCATAGTTTCTACGGTTGCTGCTACTCGCACGGCCACAGAAAAAGAGCTATTTGATGCGGCCTTACCGCGAATAACGGCTTTGTTTGAACAAGGCGTTAGCACCATAGAAATTAAGTCTGGTTATGGCTTAAACACTGAAACCGAAGTTAAAATGCTTAAGGTGGCCGGGCTGTTAGCACAAGCTTTACCTGTAACTGTTAAGCGAACTTTTTTAGGTGCCCATGCCTTGCCTGTTGAATATAAAGATCGCGCTGATGACTACATTGAACTGGTTTGTCAGCAAATGCTGCCTGAAGTGGCTAAACAAAACTTAGCTGATGCAGTTGATGTTTTTTGCGAAGGCATAGGGTTTAATTTACAACAAACTGAGCAAGTTTTTACTACTGCGAAAAACTTGGCTTTGCCGATTAAAGTACACGCAGAGCAATTATCGAATTTGGGCGGTAGTGAATTAGCGGCAAGTTATCAGGCATTGTCGGCCGATCATATTGAATTTTTAGACGAAGCAGGTATTAAGGCCATGTCTGCAGCTGGAACTACCGCGGTGTTATTGCCAGGTGCATTTTATTTTTTACGTGAAACTCAAGTACCGCCCATTGCCTTATTGCGTAAACATGGTGTTGCTATGGCGATTGCTACCGATGCAAACCCTGGGTCTTCACCGATACATTCGTTGCAATTAATGTTAAATATGGCGTGTACTTTATTTCAATTAACGCCAGTTGAAGCGTTAGCAGGTGTGACTTGTTTTGGCGCCAAAGCCTTAGGTTTGTCTGAGACTAAAGGACAATTAGCGCTAGGCTATGATGCCGACTTTGCCCTATGGAATATTAGCCAACCAGCCGAACTGTGTTATCAATTTGGCGTTAACCCATTAAATACATTAATAATTAATGGAGTAACGGTGCTGAACAATACAAATTCTGGCGAACTTATTCGCTAGAAACTTAAGCCATACGAGGTAGAGTAGCGGCATATTTTACTTGCCAAAATAGTTGAAAGCTGTACAAAACACAGTCTATTCGGTAGTCTTAGAGCGCTATACCGCTGTGTTTTCTGTATAAGGTTTTACCGGATGAAAAACTACTTTTGCCAAGGTGTTTCTACTCAAGCAAGGCTAACTTTACTTAGTTTATTGCTTTGTTCTTTTCCTGCATTTTCAGCAGACTTTTCATTTATAGAGTTTAACATTGCTTTCGTGCTTGGCCTTAGTTTACCTATTCTTATTATCACTGGCTTATTAAAACCCTTAGTTGCAGTGAAATGGCGCTTTCCTGTGCTTATTTCCCTGTCATTATTGGGCATGCTTTATTCCTTAGCTTATTTATCTGAACTACAAACCTTAGCGGTAGTCAGTTGTGCCACTTTGTTTTTAATGTTGCTGTATTTATGGCCGTTAAATATTGAAACGGCGACAGAGTCTTTATTAGATAAAACCTGTGTATATGGCGGAGGCTTGTCTGCGGTTATTTTTTTAGCCGTAGTGTGGTTTGTTCCCGCAATTGAACTCGGTATCATTTGGTTATTATTTGGCGCAATTACCCTATTACTAAGTGGCCTGCGTATTCATTATTTTTTACAAAACTCTACCGTGCATTTTGTTCGATTAACCATGCAGTGGTTAATTGTTTTGAGCTTTGTTATTGCCATGTACCTTTGGTTAAATGCTCAAATTAACGTTACTTGGTTGGTGGTAACGTGTGTGGCTAGTTACTTAATTACTATTGTTAACGGTAGCTGGTTATTGGTTAATATTGTTATTGCTAAGTTTTCAACTGGTAAATCTTCAAATAATTTAGCAGTAGAAGATGTGTTTTTATATAGCCATGATCCGGCGACAAATTTGCCTTCGTATCAGCATGCCTTGCATCGTTTTGAGAAAACGCTAAAAAGAAACAATGGCAGTAAATACGCGGCGATTGTTTTTAAACCAACCAATTTTCAGCAAGTAAATAGTGTATTAGGTCATCATAATTCTGATATTTTATTATTGCAGTTTGCCTATTCTTTGCAACGCCATGTGGCCGGCAATGAGTCGTTATTGAGTTTTGAAAATAAACCGCAACCAGTACGCTTAGCGCGGCTACAAAGTTTGAATTTTTTAGTGGTTTTAGACATCACCGATAGCCGTCATCCTGAAAAAGCCATGATAGAAGAAGTATGTAAGCAATTGTCTGCAGCCGTACCTGATGCGATGAGCTTTAAAAGCTTTTCGTTACATTTTGAACTGGCCTTTGGTATTGCCATTTCTGGAGAGCATGGCAATGGAGTTGAAGAGTTAGTATCTTACGCGGGTGACGCATTATTGGATGGCGAAGCCAGTGGTTCGACGATAAGTTATTTTGATCATCAACATACTATTTATGCAGAACAGCAATTGAGTCAAATGGAGCATTTGAAAAACGATATCTTATCGAATGGTTTACGCTGGTACTTACAGCCGCAAGTTCATGCTAAGAATCGTAATTTTAAAGGCTTTGAATTAATGGTGCATTGGTATTGTGGCGATAAAAAGCCAGTTGAGCTAGAGCAGTTTTCCGAAATTGCTGGCCATAGTGGCGAGGCTTATTTATTAACTAAGCAGATGATAGAGCAAGCATTTTTGGCTTTAGTGACTTTGCAACAACACGAAGTTTATAAACCTGTTGCGGTTAACTTAATTAGCAAAGATGTGCTTGAAGCTGATTTGGTAGAATTTATCGAACAGCAAATAGATAAACATAATATTGCTGGTAAATATTTAATGATTGAAGTAGCTGAGCCGCTATTATTTTCTGCTTCAGCTAAAGCTAAAAATATTATTGCTCAGCTTAAGGCTTTAGAAGTTAAAATAGCTATTGATGGCTTTTCGGGTAGTTATGAATCGCTTCGATATGTGCGTAAAATGGCTATTGACCAAGTGAAAATTGATTGTCAGCAGCTTAGAAATACCGAAGATCGAACCGATAAAGCGATTATTAATTCGTTAATCAGCTTAACCCGTAGTATGCAATTACCGCTGATAGGCGTAGGCATTGATACTGGTGACGTTGAACAGGTCTTTGCTGCAATAGGTGGTGAATTTGTCCAAGGACAAGCCGTTAATAGCGGCGTAGTGGTTGATGAATTTGAAATTTGGCTGAAGCGTTGGTTAGACCAACACTCAGGCTAGAAGATAGAAGATAGAAGCTAGAAGCCTATTCAATATCTAAAGGTTCTGGTGATAAAATAATGCCAGTATTATCGGCGTAAATATGATCATCAGGTAAAAAAGTTACTCCGCCAAAGTTTATCGCCAAATCACTTTCTCCGGTTAAGCTGTCGGTTGCGCCAACTGGAATTGACACTAAACCTTGAATGCCTATTTCAATTTCTTCTAATGCGTCAACATCGCGAACGCTGCCGTAGCAAATAATACCTTCCCAGCCATTTTTCGCGGCTGCCTCGGCAATATAAACATCAATTAATGCCCGTCGTGTAGAGCCGCCGCCATCAATTACCAGCACCTTACCTACACCATCTGTTTCCACTAGCTGGCTAACCAAGCCGTTATTCTCAAAACATTTCACCGTGACCACTTTGCCACCAAAAGAACTAATGCCGCCATAGTTACTAAATATAGGCTCAAGCACATCAACTAAATCGGCGTAGGTATTACATAATTCTGAAGTATTGTATTCCATGGGCATGCTCTTTTTAAGGTAAATGGCTGATCACTTGGTTCAGTATAACTTGCTAAGTGTTAGGCACAACTTTATCGGCTGAGTTTATAAAATAAATTTAGTTTATCAATTTTATGAAGTAAAAACAGAATATTGCGAAAATTGTTACCTATTGAATGTTAATCAATTGTATAATGAATCGAAAAGCATTATAGCTTTCGAATTGCTTCAATGTGAAATTTGTAATAAAAGAGCAGTAAAAATAGATGCTGTACTATACTTCAGTAGATAAATATCTACTCAACTTTGCCGGGATAGTTCTATGTTAATAAAGAATAAAATGCTAACCAATACCATGATTGTTGTTGTCTCAATGTCAGTGATGTTAGGTATATTAACTTACGCGATGCAATCTTTAGAGTCAGATATTACTTTGGCTCGTGATATCGGTGATCTTGAAAGTTCAATTTTACAGCTTAGGCGAGACGAAAAAGACTTTATTGCCAGAAAAGATCTCAAGTATGTCGATAAATTTAATAAACAAATGGCAGTGCTAAATAAGAACGTTAAAGGCTTAAAACAGCAATTCACCGAAAAAGGCATTGGAACGCGTGAAACCGACTCGGTTGCAAGTACCTTATCTGTTTACCATAAGAAATTTGCACAACTGGTTAAGCAGCAACAAAAAATTGGCCTGCATGCTAAAGACGCGCTTTATGGTGAACTAAGAGCGGCCGTGCATAATGTTGAAGAGTTAATTGGTGACCAAGACTATCAATTGTTAAGCGACATGCTTCAGCTTAGGCGTAATGAAAAAGACTTTATGCTGCGCTTAGATGACAAGTATGTTGATAAACTGAATAACAACATGGCTAAGTTGGTCGCCGATGTTGAAGAGAGTGCTTTAGATGCTGCTAAAAAATCTGAAATCAATGATTTTTTAGAGGTTTATCAACAGAATTTCTTAAACCTGGTTGAGGCGCAGCGAGTGTTTGGCTATACCGCCAACGAAGGTTTGTTGGGAGAAATGCGTAGTGCTGTGCATAAGCTTGATCAAATGTTAGAACAAATGCTTAAAGGTAGTAAAGCTTCCGTAGAAGAGCATATTTATTTTATTCAAACCCTTGCCTTTATGGTGTTCGTCATTGTTTTAATTATCGCGATTACTTCAGCATTTATATTAAGTAAAAATATTCTCAATAATATTAATAGCATGAATAGCTCGATGAAAACCATTGGTATTGAAAACGATTTATCCGTAGTTATTGAAACTGGCAGTGGTGATGAGTTAGCGCAAATGGCAGCTGTGTTTAATGACATGATTGGTAGTTTCAGAAACTTAATTAATGAGGTTACGCTCTCTGTTGGCACGGTAAATGAGGCGACACAAGGCTTGTCTGAAAATATTCACATTGCCAATGAAGGCGTGGAAGTGCAAGTACAACAAACTGATATGGTGGCTACCGCCGTTACTGAAATGGTCGCTACAGTTGATGAAATTGCCAATAATACTCAAGAAGCCGCACGCAAAGCGGAAGCGACCAATGTGAATGCTGAGCAGGGACAAAAAGGGGTTTCTCGTACAATCGAACAAATTGATTTATTGTCGCAAAAATTAATGGAATCAGAAAATGTGGTACAAGAATTAGCCAAAGACAGTGTCACTATTGGTTCAGTATTAGATGTTATTCGCGGCATCGCCGAACAAACTAACTTATTAGCCTTAAACGCAGCCATTGAGGCGGCACGTGCCGGTGAGCAAGGCCGAGGTTTTGCGGTAGTTGCTGATGAAGTAAGAACCTTAGCCAGTAGAACGCAAGACTCTACTCAAGAAATTGAAAGCATTATTAATTCATTGCAAACCCGCACTAAATCAATTGTTGAACATATGTCGACTTGTCGAGAACAAGGTGAAGAAAGTGCTACTCAGGCAAGTTCAGCTGGAGAAATGTTAATTGAAATAGCCAGCGATGTTACTACCATCATGGAAATGAATACCGCCATAGCTACCGCTATTCAGGAACAAAGCACGGTAGCGACAGAAATGAATGAACATGTGGTTTCTATTCGTGATGTTGCTCTGCAAGCTGGAGAGTCTGCGGTAAGCAATGCGCAAATGAGTGAAGAGTTAAGCCAACAAGCGAAAGTATTAAAAGACGAAGTGAGCCGCTTTAAGGTTTAACACTTTGAAAATTAGCTAGGATTAACCTTAGAAAAATTAAACCTCAGTAAGGCATTGCCTAACTGAGGTTTTTTAGTTTCAAAAAACTGAAAAAGTAATAGCGAAGCGCTGAACTAAACTTCTTTAAAGTTTATGCTCGCCTCACGGTTATGCACACTTTTACTTATTTCGGTTAAGTAATGCTGCCAGCGCATATCGTGCTCGTGAAAAATTTTAGCTAAATAATTGCCAGTATAAATAGCGCTGTGTTGATCATCAAAAAGGAAACGGTAGCCATGTTTGCCTACTGATTCAATTTTTCTCAGTTGCACTGATTTTTTATGACTAACAATTTTATCTCCGGAATGATTTTTTTCATCCGGTGAGAAAACCCGCAAATATTCAAACGACAGGGAAAAGCTGGAGTATTGATCAAAAATCACTTCTAGCAATGCTTGTTCAGGCTTGATAATAAAACGGGATACTGCTGACATTGGCTTACTCTTTTAGTGTTTTACAGATTAGATTTATAAAATAAAACGGCTTAAATCTTCATTTTTCACTAGCTCAGTTAAGGTTTTCTCAACGTAAGCTTGGTCAATCACTATGCTTTCACCACTGCGGTCGTTAGCATTAAATGATAATTCTTCAATTAAACGTTCCAGCATAGTATGTAAACGACGAGCACCAATATTTTCAGTACTTTCATTTACTTGCCACGCGGCATTAGCTATTGCTTGTATACCGCATTCACTAAACGAAATTTCAACACCTTCGGTTGCTAATAGTGCAATATATTGCTCGGTTAGCGAGGCGTTAGGTTCCGTTAAAATGCGAACGAAATCACCAGTGGTTAAGGCTTTTAATTCTACGCGAATCGGTAAGCGGCCTTGTAATTCAGGAATTAAATCTGAAGGCTTAGCCATTTGAAAAGCGCCAGAAGCAATAAATAAAATATGGTCAGTTTTCACCATGCCGTGTTTAGTGCTAACGGTTGAACCTTCAACCAATGGCAGTAAGTCACGTTGCACACCTTCGCGGGAAACGTCAGGGCCAGAGGTGTCGCCACGCTTACAAATTTTGTCTATTTCATCAATAAATACAATACCGTTTTGCTCAACCGAGTCGATAGCTTTTTGCTTGATATCTTCTTGATTAACAATTTTCGCTGCTTCTTCTTCTTGCAGCGCTTTAAAGGCATCTTTAATTTTTAATTTACGTTTGTTGGTTTTTTCACTCGACATGCTTTGGAACATGTTTTGTAACTGTGAAGTCATATCTTCCATACCAGGAGGAGACATAATTTCAACGCCTATTTGCGGTGCGGCTAAGTCGAGTTCAATTTCTTTATCGTCTAGCTTGCCTTCACGTAATTTTTTACGAAATATTTGGCGAGTGCTACTGTTATCGGTTTGTTCATCTGTGCCAAAACTGTCACGTGGCGGAGGTAATAACACATCAAGAATACGCTCTTCTGCGGCTTCTTCAGCCAGATGTTTTACTCGAGCCATTTCTTGCTCTTTGGTCATCTTAATGGCCATATCAGCTAAGTCGCGAATAATGGTTTCTACTTCTTTACCAACATAACCTACTTCAGTAAATTTAGTGGCTTCAACTTTAATAAAAGGCGCATTGGCAAGTTTTGCTAAACGACGCGCTATTTCAGTTTTACCAACACCGGTTGGCCCGATCATCAAAATGTTTTTAGGGGTAACTTCGTTGCGCAATTCTTCATTTAATTGCATGCGACGCCAGCGGTTGCGAAGGGCAATAGCTACCGCGCGCTTAGCGTCGGCTTGGCCAACAATGTGGCTGTCTAGTTCATGAACAATTTCACGAGGTGTCATATTCGACATAATAAATTCCTTGGCTGTGCTAAAAGCACGGTGACTTTGTGAGTAACCATGCTTTTCAGTATTTGTTAAAGTTCGTCAATGGTTAGCTGGTTATTGGTAAATACACAAATATCACCAGCAATTTTTAATGATTTTTCAACAATTTCTTTGGCAGAAAGTTCGGTGTTTTCTAATAATGCTGTTGCGGCTGACTGAGCAAAATTACCACCACTGCCAATGGCAATTAGGTCGTGCTCAGGTTGCACTACGTCACCATTACCAGTGATGATTAATGACGCGGTTTCATCAGCAACGGCAAGCAAGGCTTCTAATTTTCTTAGTGCGCGATCACTACGCCAGTCTTTTGCAAGTTCAACCGCCGCTTTGGTTAAATGACCTTGGTGTTGCTCAAGTTTGCTTTCGAAGCGTTCGAATAGGGTGAAAGCATCGGCTGTCCCGCCGGCAAAACCTGCTAATACTTTGTCGTTATAAAGGCGGCGCACTTTCCGAGCATTGCCTTTCATTACGGTATTACCTAAAGATACTTGGCCATCACCGCCAATAGCTACTTTGCCATTGCGTCTTACTGAAACGATAGTAGTCACATTAAACCTCAAATTTCTTGGCCAACAATGTCATTACCGTTGGCATTTACTCTGTAGAAGAAATAAGGGCAGTGTGCAGAAATTCAAGGGAAGGACATGATAATAAGAAGCTATTAACTTATTTTATCTGTAGGAATAAGTTAATAGCTTGGTATTTATTGCCAATTGCTGATTTGGCAGCCGTTAACACTATTACTTTTTAATTTGTGTTTGTCTTTTTCAGCTAGGCGTTTACGTGCATATGGGCCAAGACGAACTTGATACCAGTCGCTACTAGTACCTGTTGCTTTTCTGATAAATGACTCTAAACCAGTAAAGGCAATATTCGCTTTTAATACTTCGGCTTGTTTGCGGGTTCTAAACGAGCCACACTGCATTTTATAAGGGCCGCCTTCTTTAACTTCATATTGGCCAACTTCAATTTCTTTGCTTTCTAACTCTTTTCGGTAGGCCCATTTTTCTTTTGGCGGCTCAGGCAATGCGGTTTTAGAGCTGGCAGCTACTCTAGTATTGGCTACAGGTACATTCACAGGCTCTGCTTTTTGATCTTTTATCGACCATAAAAAATAACTAAAACCGGCAATTGCCGCTAAAGTGACTAAGCCAATGAATTTTACTTTTAATGGCATAGCTGAGTTTTGTTGATCAGCTTTACCTTTATAAGGATTATTCTTTTTATTTGAAGCGCGGGAAACGTAATCTTGATGAGCCATGGGAAATTTTATACCAGGAGAAAAACACTATTCGATTCGAACCATTCTAGCGAAAATAGTTTAAATTTACAGTTTTTTGTTAAGCAGTGAATGTAAGTATTTATTAAGTCAGATTATTAAGAGGGAAAAGTAACCTACCAACTTAAATCTATAGGGTCGATATCTACCGACCAGCGCACTTTACCCAATAATTCACTTACCGCGATTTGCTGCAAAATAGCATGAATACCAAGATGCAATGCTTTGCGTGATTTGGCTTGCACAATAAGGTGATAACGATATTTTCCAGCTTTTTTTTCCATAGCTGCTGGAATAGGACCTGCTAGTTCACAGCCGTCATAACGTACTTGGCATAACTGGCGAATAAATTTTTCAGGATACGAAGGATAATTAGCATCGGCGCGAAACAGCGCTTGAAAGGTAAAAGGTGGCAATAGGGCTTGTTGCCGCTCAATTAGCCCTTGTTTAGCAAAATGGTTATAGCCGTTATGTACTAAATCTTGCAGGAGCGGGTGATCAGGGTAGTGACTTTGCACCATCACTTTACCGGGTTTACTTTCGCGGCCAGCGCGCCCTGCCACTTGTACTAATAATTGCGCCATGTGTTCGGCGGCGCGAAAATCATAGCTAAATAATGCGCCGTCAACATCTAACATAACGACCAAAGTAACATTAGGAAAGTGGTGACCTTTGGCCAGCATTTGCGTGCCAATTAACAGTTGGTGTTTATTCTCAGTGACTTCTTGTAATAGTTTTGCCAATTCACCTTTGCGGCGAGTGCTGTCGCGGTCAATTCTTACCACGCTATAATCACTGAATAACTCGGTTATTCTATGCTCTAATTGCTCAGTGCCTTGACCAACAGGAACAATACGCGGACTGCCACAACTTGGGCATTGGTGCGGAATACGTTTTTGACTGCCGCAGTGGTGACAAATTAATAATTGCTGGCCTTGGTGCAAAGTATAAGGTTTATCGCAGCGTTGGCAGTCTGCTATCCAATGGCATTCCTTACAATTAATCGCTGGCGCATAACCTCGACGATTTAAAAATAATAATACCTGCTCGCCACGGGCTAGAGTTTGCTTCATCGCCAGTTTTATATTTGACGATAAACCAAATTCGGTTGGCTGATTAACCATATCAACAATTTCTATTTTGGCTTTCGTGCTTTTACCGGCGCGTTTTAATAATTGGTGATAATGATATTTTCCAGACAAAGCATTTTGCAAACTTTCAAAGCTAGGCGTAGCGCTGCCTAAGACGATAGGAATATTAAGTTGGCGAGCGCGCAAAATAGCAATATCTCGACCGTTATAGCGAAAACTGTCTTGCTGTTTAAAAGAGCCGTCGTGCTCTTCATCAACAATAATAAGCCCTAGTTTATGCAGCGGCGTAAAAATAGCCGATCGCGTGCCAATAATAATTGCCGCACTGCCGCGTTGGGCGTTAAGCCAAGTATCAAGGCGCTCTTTGTCGTTTAAACCAGAATGATGCAAATATATCGGCACAGTAAAGCGCTGTTCAAAGCGGCTTAAGGTTTGCGGCGTTAAGCCAATTTCGGGCACTAATACTAAAACTTGTTTGTTATTAGCCAGTACATCTTCCATCGCCTGTAAGTAAACTTCAGTTTTACCGCTGCCGGTAACCCCTTCAATTAAATGACAAGAAAATTGATGCTGAGTTTGCTTGATGGCCGTAACAATAATGGCTTGCTCAACCGACAAGTTAAGCCTGTTGCCACTTTGCAGTGCTTGTTCCCGCCATAAAAATTGAGTGACAGGTGCTGGCTGTTCACAAATTAAGTTTTTATCTACTAAGGCATTTAATTGTGTTTTAGTGAAACTTAAGGTGCGCAGTTCAGGCCATGACAAACCTTGATGAGAATTTATTAGTTGATAGAGCGCTAATTGCTTTGATGCGCGTTTTTCTAGCTTGGCTATTGCTTCGCTATCAGGCTCTTCTACCGCGTGCCACAACATAGTTGGCGCAACATCAGGTTGTTTAATTTGCCTAAGTAAAACCGGTAGTGCTTGTTGGAATACATCACCTAACGGGTGATGATAATAATCTGCGCAGCGGCGTAAAAAAGTTAGCAGCGGCGCGTCAAAATGATAATTATCATTAACTTGCGAGAGTATACTTTTTAGCTTATTTACTGGCACATCACAGTGGTCTTGTAATTCCAGCACTATGCCGATGACTTGCCGATTACCAAAAGGCACAATAACGCGTTCACCAATATTAATAGTACCAGAAAAATTTTCAGGGACTTTATAGGTGAATAATTGTCGCATTGGCACTGGAATGGCCACTTGTAAATACTGTGCAGACATGACATTTCTTTTTATAAACTAGGCCGCTATTTTGACCTGCTTAAGCGATGCTGCCAAGCAACAATTGTATTTGACTCAGTAAATATGTATTTTGTACAAAAAATTGCCGATTTAGGTTGCGGTTGGTTATTTGATCCTTTATTATTCGCCCCCATTATTTTTTAACTCGTATGGTGCTTAGCAATAGACTAAGTGGCGATACGGCCTTACAGAGGTATCCCATGAAAGACGGTATTCATCCTAATTACGTAGCGATCAAAGCAAATTGTTCTTGTGGTAACGTTATCGAGACTCGCTCAACTCGCGGTAAAGATATTCATTTAGATGTTTGTTCAGAATGTCACCCATTCTACACTGGTAAGCAAAAAGCTGCTGAAACTGGTGGTCGTGTTGATAAATTCAACAAACGTTTTGGTGCACTTAGCGCGAAGTAATTTCGCTTTAAACGCCGAAGAAAAAAGCGCCTATATGGCGCTTTTTTTATGGCTGAATTATAGGCTCCGTGCTGCCTGGTTGGTTATTTATTGCGGTGATAAGCAATGTCTTGCACATCCCAGCGCTTTTTCAAGCCATTAAGCTTTTGCTCAAAGCGTGGGTAGTTTTTATTACTTGGTGAAGTCCAAGCAACTTCGGCATAAGCGGCAATACGCGGGTAAACGAGGTTTTCCATTTTTTTTATGGTGGGAATAAACTCGCCCCACATTTGGCAAGAAATACCTAAAATATTTTCTTGTTGCTTTGCTGATATTCCTTTAGGGACAGGGTTGAAATTATAGGCTTTTTTAACGCTGATCATCTTGTAGGTATAATCAAGGTAGGTTCTAGTGTGTAGCGCGTTAACTATTTGATAGCCGTCATCAAGGGCTTTAGTTAATAATTTGGTATCACCTTTCCAAAAATGAATAATGGAGTTTTGGGCTAACTTGTTATTTACTTTAACGTCATCTGATTTTTGCCAATTATGTACGTTGCCACCTAAAATATCGTTCCAACCCATCATGCGACGCCCTTTACTATTAAGGTATTGTGAAATGGTATTGGTAAAGTCGACTTGTAGTTCAGCATAGCTGGTTAAGTTTTTGTCTCTCATTAACTGATTAATTTCATCTGAGGCTTTCCAATGATCAAACAATACTTCATCGCCGCCAATATGAATGACTTTAGAGGGAAATAATGCCATTACTTCATCAAGCACGTTTTTGTTAAATTCAACAACTCGTGGGTCGGCAATATTATAAACTGCTTTATGTTTGCCAAAGCGAGTAGGTACGTCAATCGCTTTAGTGTCAGTGCCTAACCAAGGGTAAGCGGCAATGGCTGCAGCGGAATGACCGGGCATTTCAATTTCTGGAATAACGCTAATATGTAATTGCTGAGCATATTCAAGCACTTCTTTAACGTCTTCTTGAGTATAAAAACCGCCATGAGGTTCGCCAATAAAGGTTTTGCTGTTCCATTCTTGTGTACCGCCACTTTGGCTGTCGGTGCGATAAGCGCCAACCGAGGTTAGTTTCGGGTATTGTTTTATTTCTAAGCGCCAGCCTTCGTGGTCGGTTAAGTGCCAATGAAATTTATTCATTTTCAATAAGGCCATTTGATCTAACAACTTATAAACCGCTTTTTTGCCATGTAAAAATCTGGCCTCGTCAAACATAAAAGAGCGCCAAGCATATTGCGGTTTATCGGTAATTTTCATATTTGCTAGGGTAAAATTAAGCGGTGTTTTGTTGTTCTTTTGTTCTAGGCTATTTGGTAATAACTGCCTGATGGTTTGCACACCATAAAAAAGTCCTGCTGGCGCTGAAGCTGCTATAACAATATTTTCTGATGTAACGGTGAGCTTATAGCCTTCATCACCTAATGTTTTTGCTAAGGTAGTGTTGATTTGAAAAATAATGGTATTGCTTAAGTTGCTATTATCGCTGGTTATAACTAACTGTGAACCTGTTGCGTTTGCTAAATATTGCTGAAAGTAAAGGGCGGTACTTTGTTCATGCTCGTCGGCAATTATTTTAGTGGCGCTATTTAAATGAAAAGAGCCTTTATTTATAACCAATTCTGCAGGCTCGGGAATAATATTAATGGTTGGCTTTATTGTTGCCATGGCAGTGGTAGAAGGCACAGCCGTATGGTGAGCAAGTGTTTTTTCATCAACAGTATTACAAGCAAATAACCCTATGCTGAGAACGAATATGGCGGTAAATTTTTTGAAGGTCATGCAAGGTCCTTTTGGGTAGATGTTTCAATATCAACAAGCTATATTCCTATATCATTCAAGGTGGTATGAATGTGCAGTTAAGTCTATAGGAGTTATTAAAAATTAATTTTCAGCATATCAGCTCTTAAAATATAAGTGAAACTTAATGTTATCTTGTGTTTTCCTTCAGTTATAGCTCAGTTCACATTGGTTGAACTATTGGCTTTTTGATGTAAATTGACTTGATAATCTGCTACATTAGCCGACCTGATCGTATTGTTGTTTTTGGCCCATGTAAGAGGCTGTGAAATAATTTTATTGTGTGCATGAACGTTTCAAAGGTGTAGTAATGGCCGAAGTAAAGGCAGGAAAGTTTTCAAAAGATAAATCATTTAGTCGTGATAAGTCGTTTGCTCGTGATAAACAAATGGATGACTTAAAAGTTCCTCCTCATTCGCTTGAGGCCGAACAGTCTGTGCTTGGTGGTTTGTTACTTGATAATGAAACCTGGGATCGAGTGAGCGAAAAAGTAGTTGCTCGAGATTTTTATTCGCGTTCGCATCGTATTATTTTTGAACGCATTGGTGCATTAATTGAGCTAGGTAATCCAGTTGATTTAATTACCTTATCTGAAAGCTTAGAGAACGAACAGCAATTAGAAGACGCTGGTGGTTTTGTTTATCTTGCTGAAATGATGAAAAACACCCCAAGTGCAGCGAACATTACTGCTTATGGCGACATTGTTCGCGAACGTGCGGTAACGCGTGAAATGATCTCGGTAGCTAATGAAATTGCTGAAGCCGGTTATGATACGCAAGGGCGTACTAGTGCGGAGTTACTCGATTTTGCTGAAACTAAAGTTTTTGCCATTGCTGAGCAACGTGCTAATAAATCTGAAGGCCCAGAAAACCTTACCTCAATTTTAGAAAAAACCGTCGATCGTATTGAAAAGCTATGTTCAGCACCTACCGGCGGTGTTACCGGTGTACCTAGTGGTTTTGCTGATTTAGACAAAATGACCGCAGGTTTACAAAAATCAGATTTAATCATCGTTGCCGCGCGTCCTTCAATGGGTAAAACCACTTTTGCGATGAACTTGGCTGAACATGCCGCCATGACTCAAGACTATCCTGCGCTAATATTCAGTTTAGAGATGCCGTCAGAACAGCTGATGATGAGGATGCTAGCCTCGCTTGGCCGCATTGATCAAACCAAAATTCGTACAGGGCAATTAGAAGATGAAGACTGGGCACGCTTGTCATCAACCATGGGGTTGTTAATTGAAAGCGGTAAAATGTATATAGATGACGCGGCTGGTTTAACGCCAACCGATGTGCGTTCAAGAGCACGCCGTATTGCCCGTGATCACGGCGGTATTAGCATGATCATGATCGATTATTTACAGCTAATGCGCGCACCACAATTTTCAGATAATCGTACTTTAGAAATTGCCGAAATTTCCCGTTCATTAAAAGCCTTAGCGAAAGAATTACAAGTGCCAGTTGTCGCACTTTCTCAGCTAAACCGTGGCTTGGAGCAACGTTCTGATAAACGCCCAATTAACTCAGATTTACGTGAGTCAGGTTCAATCGAGCAAGATGCCGATTTAATCATGTTTATTTACCGTGATGAGGTTTATCACGACGATTCAGAATTTAAAGGCATGGCAGAAATTATTATCGGTAAGCAGCGTAACGGACCTATTGGTCGTGTACCGCTGACCTTCCAAGGTCAATTCTCACGTTTTGATAACTACGCCGGTACCCATGTACTGGAAGAAGATTAATTGTGCAGCATTAAGCTGTTAACACCTAAGCAAGAGTTATAGCCACCTGATGAGTTTACGAACGGCAACAGCATTTATTGATCGCCAAGCTTTAATCAATAATTTTCATGTAATTAAAGCGTTAGCGCCGCAGGCTAAAATTTTAGCTGTGCTTAAGGCTAATGCTTATGGTCATGGTTTAGAAAGAATTGCCAAAACGCTTATTGGTCATGACGAGCAAGCTGACGCTTTTGGTGTGGCTCGTATCGATGAAGCCTTAGCGCTAAGAGCTGCTGGTGTAGTAAAACCTATTGTCTTACTTGAAGGCTTTTTTGACCCTGATGACTTACCCATTCTTGCGGTTAATAATTTTCAAACCATTATACATAACCATGAACAGTTAGCGGCGATCACTAATCCAGATTTGGTTATAGAAAAACCGTTAAAAGTTTGGCTTAAAATTGATACTGGCATGCATCGTTTAGGTATTAATCCAGATGACTTTGACCATTATTACCAGCAGCTGACCCAATCTAATAACGTGCAAGATGACCTTATTTTAATGAGTCATATGGCATGTGCTGATGAAAAAGATAACTTAGCGACAACAAAACAAATTGCCCTTTTTGAGCACATCACCAAAAAACATACCGAGCAGCGCTCAATGGCAAATTCTGCCGGTTGTTATGCTTGGCCGCAAAGTCATTATCAATGGTTACGTCCGGGCTTAATGCTTTATGGCGTTTCGCCAATGATGTCGCCAGAATATAGCGCCAAGCACATAGGTATTGAGCCTGTGATGACCTTACAGTCGAGCCTTATTGCCATTCGCACTATACCTTCTGGTGAGGCGGTAGGTTACGGCGGAGCTTGGGTGAGTGAGCAAGAAACCACGATTGGCGTTATTGCTATTGGTTATGGTGACGGTTATCCGCGCCACGCTAATAATGGCACGCCAGTATTAATTAATGGCAGAAAAGTACCGCTTGTTGGCCGTGTTGCTATGGACATGATCACCGTTGATTTAGGCAAAAATCCACAAGATAATATTGGTGATATCGCGACCCTTTGGGGTAAAGGCTTACCAGTTGAAGAAATTGCCGAGCATGCTGAAACTATTCCTTACGAGCTTTTATGTAATATTACCCGCCGCGTACAAATAGAAGTACTTTAGAGCCGAAAGCTAGAAGCCGAAAGTTATAAGGTAAAAGCTCAAAGCCAAAAACAACTACTCGCCCTGTAAGGTTAATACCAAGGTTCTACTGCCGCCAGAGTCACGGTGTTCGCCTAGATAAATACCTTGCCAAATGCCCATATTTAATTGTCCTTTACTCACAGGAATAGTAATGCTGCTACCTAAGGTACTGGCTTTAATATGTGCTGGCATATCGTCAGAGCCTTCATAGGTGTGACGATAATATGGGGCATTTTCTGGAACAAATTTATTAAAGTGCGACTCCATATCGGTTCTAACGGTCGGGTCGGCATTTTCATTTATAGTTAGCGAAGCAGAAGAGTGCTTAATGAATAAATGTACTAGGCCGCAATTTATCAGTGGCAATTGTGCCAATTGCTGATTAACTTCGTCGGTGATCAAATGAAAACCTCGTTTGCGTGCTTTTAAAGTAAATTCAGCTTGTTGCCACATAGTCAGTTCCGTAATGTAAAAATAAATAGGCGAAAATAAAAAGACCTAAATGCGTGAGCATTTAGGCCTAAAATCATACGCTATCGTTAAAATATATTAAAGCTGGGCGAAACAACGATCTGCTGCTGCTAAGGTTAGCTCTAATTCTTTTTCAGTATGTGCGGTTGATAAGAAACTTGCTTCAAAAGCTGAAGGAGCAAGATAAACACCTTCCTCTAACATTAGGTGGAAGAAACGTTTGAATTTCTCAGCGTCGCAAGCAGTTGCTTGTGCAAAGGTGGTAATTTTTTCTTCCTCAGTGAAGAAGAAACCAAACATTGCGCCAACATAGTTAATGCTTAATGATACGCCATTACGTTCTGCCGCAGCTTTAAAGCCCATCGCGAGTTTTTCAGTAGCAGCGCTAAGCTGTTCGTGTTTATTACCAACAGATAATTCATTAAGCGCAGCCAAACCTGCAGCCATAGCAATAGGGTTACCTGATAAGGTACCTGCTTGGTAAACAGGGCCAACAGGGGCGATATAATCCATGATTTCTTTTTTACCGCCAAATGCGCCAACTGGCATACCGCCGCCAATCACTTTACCTAATGTGGTTAAGTCAGGCACCACATTGTAATGGGCTTGAGCGCCGCCTAAAGCAACACGAAAACCTGTCATTACTTCATCAAGAATTAATACGCTGTTATGCTCGTCACATATGGTACGTAAACCTTCTAAAAATCCTTCAACAGGAGGAATACAGTTCATGTTGCCAGCAACAGGTTCAACAATAATACAGGCAATTTGGTCTTTATATTCAGTAAAAACTTGCTTAACTTCGTCTAAATTATTGTAGCTTACAGTTAGCGTATGCTTGGCAAAATCTTCAGGAATACCTGGTGAATTAGGCACACCCAAAGTTAACGCGCCAGAACCCGCTTTTACTAATAATGAGTCAGCATGGCCATGGTAACAGCCTTCAAATTTTAAAATTTTGTCTCGACCAGTATAACCACGAGCAAGGCGAATAGCGCTCATGGTCGCTTCAGTGCCCGAGCTCACCATACGTAACATTTCCATTGAAGGCACAAGTTCACGTACTTTTTCAGCCATGGTAATTTCAAGTTCGGTTGGTGCGCCAAAACTTAAGCCATTTTGTGCGGTTTCAATAACAGCCGCTAAAATTTTAGGATGGTTATGGCCTAGAATCATTGGTCCCCAAGAACCAACATAGTCAATATAACCTTTGTCGTCGGCGTCATAAATATAAGCGCCTTGAGCACGTTTGATAAAGCAAGGTGTACCACCTACGCCATTGAAAGCACGTACAGGAGAGTTTACGCCACCTGGTATAATGTTTTGAGCATCTTTAAATAGTTGATCAGAATTTTGCATAATAAGTCGCTTTGTATATATCTAGGGCTCTAACGAGCTTGTTTATTGGTAAACCATGTCACTGGCTTTTCATATTGGCTAAGCTTTTCTTCAACCCCAAGGGTTAAAGCAAACAAGGCCATACGCACCAGCACACCATTTTGTGCTTGTCTGAATATGGCTAAATTTTCTAAATCGTTTAAATCGGTGTCTAACTCGTTGGCTTCGGGTCTTGAGTCACGAGGCAAGGGGTGCATGATCACGGTATGGTCTTTACAGTATTGCTGATAAATATCTTTGTTCAGACTGAAGTGACCACGGTATAAGTCGGCTTCGTCTTTACTGGCGAAACGTTCTTGCTGAATACGGGTTTGATAAATAACATCGCAGGCTAAGTTTCCGGCAATTTTGTCGGTAATAACCACTTCATGGCCAGCATTGGTTAATGTTGAAATAACATTATCAGGCATTTGCAAAGCATCTGGAGAAATCATGGTGACTTTTACGTTGTTATATAAACTTAATAGCTTAGATAACGAATGCACAGTACGGCCGTGTTTTAAGTCGCCCATTAAGGTTATGTTTAAATTGTCTAAACCTTTATTGTATGGCGCCATTTCTGACTGAATAGTGAATAAATCAAGCAGGGCTTGTGTTGGATGCTCGTTTGCACCGTCACCGCCATTAATTACAGGCACGCTACTACCTTGGGAAAATTCAGCTACTGAATGCATTTTTGGGTGGCGCATGGCAATTACATCTGAATAGCCGCTGATCACTTGCGCAGTATCAAATAACGATTCGCCTTTACTTAATGAAGAGTTTTCCTCGCCAACCGTTTCACGCACAAAGCCACCTAAAAGGTTAAAGGCGGCACCAAAGCTTACGCGAGTACGTGTGCTTGGTTCAAAAAAAAGGTTATTTAAAATAGCACCATCAAGTACATGACAACGTTTTTCTCGCATGGCGTACGGTGCCATTTGGCCTGCTACCTGCAAAATACGAGCGATAGCCTCTCGGTCTAATTGCGATACCGATAGAATATGGCTGCCTTGAAAATTCATCATTAAGAAATACCTAAATATGCGAAGTGGCTAATGATCTGCAATAGGCAGTTTAGCGCGAATAAAAAGCTTAAATTTCGGAGCAAGAATATAGCATAAATGAAAAAAGTTGAGAATGGTTATTGTGTGGTAATGGCTAATCTTTGATCCATATTGCCTTTATAAATAACTTTAATTAACTATAGTTATTAGTAAGCAGTTATTAATTCATGGCTATTTGAGCTATTCCCTTCAAGGACGAACTTTGTATAAATTTTTTGCCCTTATTATTTTATGTTTTTCCAGCCATTATGGTTTTGCCAATGATGTGGTGCGTTATGTTTATTCTAAAGAATATCCTGATCCGAAAAACAGCTATTTCGTTGAATTGTTAACCTTGGCGATGGATGCCAGTAAAGGTGAATTTGGTGACTACACGCTAGAGCCTGTAGCTATCGAAATGGCGCAAGAGCGCAGTTCAGCCATGCTTGAGCGAGGCGAATATATTGATATAGCATGGCGAATGACTAGTGCTGATTTAGAACAACGCTTATCTGCTATTTATGTGCCCTTGTTAAAAGGCATGATGGGCTATCGAATTTTTATCATTCGCAGTGGCGAACAAAGTAAATTTCCAAAAACACTTTCTTTGAATGACCTTAAAAAAATCACAGTAGGACAAGGCTATAATTGGCCAGACAGTGACATATTACGTTATAACCACTTTGAGCTAGTAGAAGGTTATGATATCCATTTATTAAAAATGTTAGGGAAAAAGCGCTTTGATTATTTTCCTCGTGCTATACATGAACCTTGGTTAGAAATTACTGAAAATTTGAACTACGTGGTAGAAAATAATTTTGTGCTTAAATACACCTCGCCAATATATTTTTTTGTTAATTCAAACAACAAACGCTTAAAACAGCGCTTAGATAAAGGGATGGGTATTTTGGTTGAGTCTGGCGTGATGAGTAAATTATTTCAGCAGCATGAAATAACTTCCGGCATAATTGCGAAGGCAAAACTTGATCAGCGGAAAGTCTTTGAATTAGAGAACCCGTTACTTTCTGAGCACACCAAAAAATTGATTGCAGATAAACGGCTATGGCTAAGCGTAGAGTAGCAATAGTAAGTAGGTTAGTTTGTAAGGCAGTTATCTTATTATTGAATTTTAGTCATTAAAAAACCGCACTGATGCGGTTTTTTTAATGAAGGTTGTTGGTCATGTTAATCGAAACTAAATTCGATATAGGCTTTACCAAACTCTGAACCTAAAGCAATGATAACTACAGCACCTTCAGCTTTATGCTTAATAGTATGGTCTTTACCGGAAACAACCATAGGTGTGGCCATATCAAATTCGATGCCTTTTTCACTTAGCATACGTTTTGCGCCACCAGTAACCATATTGGTAATTTCACCTACTAAGTCAGTAATTTCTTCATTTACTTCGTCAGGTGCTTCACCAACCATATTCTTCATTGCAGCTAAGGCTAGAGAGCCTTCAAAGGTAATAGATAAGGAGCCACGTGCTTGATCGCTAACCATGCCAATTAAACCGGAAACGTCACCGTGAGCTACTTCATTTTTCTTTAACCTGGGTTTTTCAGGTTTTAAATCCATTTGAGCCATCGTAGACATTACGTTGAGCATCGACGATAAAAAAGGGTTAATAAACTCTACATTCATGAATGTTACCTAAGGCTTAGTTTTTATAATACTGTTCTGATTCTGCAAGCTTTTGTGGTAAATGTAAATCAATCAATTACATTAATTGCTCGCAATCTTAGCAGTGCGCTGTAACCGATTAAAAGTTAAACTGCCGTTTAGCGCAGCATCTTGATAATTCACGGTATTTATTTGCTTAGGATAAGTATCGACGAGAATCTCGTTTTTTACCACTAAACCGGCTAAATTGTTTTGCTGTTTTATGGTTTGGTAAATAATAACTTTGCCTTTATTTATCTCTAAACCAACCCATTTCAGTGGTAACAGCGTATTGTTTAGCACTAGCTGAAATTTATTCTCTATATACTGCTTAATGATGTTTTCATAATCAGGGTGCGCAGCAGAAAAATGAATTTGCTGGTTTTGCGCAATCGCATGGTCAATATCATGAGCAGTAAGTTGATGAATTATTTCAATATTGTGTTTTTTAGCATTAACCGATAATTCGGTAATACTAAAAAAATAAGTATGAGCTGCGGCATTAACCGACAGCCCAAATAAAGCCATAACCATGAACCAAGGGGTTAGCTTTTTAATCATTGTTGGTTTCTTCCTTGTGCTCGGCTTCGTCATTAATTGGTTTTAATTTCTGGTTATAGTCGCGCATCATGTCTTGTTTTTTAGCTTCGTATAATTCAAAGCGTGACTTAATTGCACGCGCTGGCCAGTAGTTGTTATTCACATCAACATCGGCAGTTTCCCAGTTAGGGTCTAAAACAATATTTTTAATTTCTTTATCGCGGATCAATAATTTAGAAACCTTGTGAGTATCGGTGCGCCAAATTTCAGCCGGAATATTAAGGTGCTCAACACTGTTGTCGGTATAAGTAATATCCAAAATAATTGGCATGACTAGGCCACCGATATTTTTGAAATCAAGTATATAAAAGTTACTGTCATGCTCTAATAAAGCTTTTTGCCACGGTTTTAATTTAGCGTGACTTTTGTTGTATTTATTACGGTCAGCATTGGTGGCGGTAAATTTGTCGTGTTCATTGTAAAAGTCTAATAGCTCTGGTTTATCGTCGGTACGCACCCATTGGTCTTTGTTACGAATATCAGAAATAAATTCAGGGTTTTCTTGGTCTAAAGCACGTTCCCAAGCTTCTTCGGTATCAGGGTTTTGGCTATTTGGGCGATATAAATGCACATTTTCAAGGGCAATATCAACATGGTTGGTGGTGTAAAACCAGCCACGCCAGAACCAGTCTAAATCAACAGCTGATGCATCTTCCATTGTGCGGAAAAAATCAGCTGGGGTTGGGCGTTTAAACTTCCAGCGCATGGCGTATTCTTTAAAGGCAAAGTCAAATAATTCACGGCCCATAATGGTTTCGCGTAAAATATTTAATGCCGTTGCTGGCTTGCCATAAGCGTTATTGCCGAATTGTAAAATAGACTCTGAGTTGGTCATAATTGGCACTTGATTGGTGCTTTTCATGTAAGCCGTAATATCATGGGCGTGGCCACGGCGAGAAGGATAATTTTCTTCCCATGCTTGTTCAGCTAAAAACTGTAAGAAGGTGTTTAACCCTTCGTCCATCCATGTCCATTGGCGTTCATCTGAATTAACGATCATCGGGAAATAGTTATGACCTACTTCATGAATAATTACACCAACTAGGCCGTATTTAGTACGACGAGAATAGGTTTTTTCACCGTTTTTTTCATCTAAAGTAGGACGAGGACCATTAAAGGTGATCATCGGATATTCCATACCGCCAACGGGGCCATTGACTGAGATTGACACTGGATACGGGTAAGCAAAAGTGTACTTATTATACTGCTCCATTGTATGAATAATGGCTTCAGTGGAATAGCGTTGCCACAGAGGGTTTCCTTCATTAGGGTAGTACGACATTGCCATAGTGTCGGTGCCGCCTTCTTTATAACCTTGCGCGTCCCAAATAAATTTACGGCTTGAAGCAAAAGCAAAGTCACGGACATTCTTGGCTTTAAAGTGCCAAGTTTTATGTTTAGTAGAGCGTGACTTTTCGTTTGCTAAAGCTTCTTCAGGGGTTACCACTAAAACGGGTTTCTTAGCTGTTTCAGCTTTTGCTAAACGTTTAATTTGTGTTTTAGTTAATACTTTTTTCGGATTTTGTAACACACCAGTAGCAGCGACAATATGGTCGCTAGGTACGGTAATTTCAACATCGTAATCACCAAACTCTAAGGCGAATTCACCACGGCCTAGAAATTGTTTATTTTGCCAGCCCATAACATCGTAATAAGAGGCTGCACGCGGAAACCAGCTTGCTATTTCGTAAAGGTAATTATCGTCTTTTTCAAAATATTCATAGCCTGAGCGACCACCTAATACTTTTTGTTCATGTAATTGGTACTGCCAATTAATATTAAATTCAACATCGTCGCCACTTTTAAGGGCAGTAGGAAGGTCGATGCGCATCATGGTGCCATTAATTACATAGTGTAGCGGGCGGTCTTTTTTATCACTTACTTTAGTAATGTTGTAGCCACCGTCAAATGCCGGTGTTTCAACCGTCGAGCGAAAACTTTTAAAGGTACTTTTTTCGCTAGGGGCTTTATTGGTCATTTTATACATTGAATTACGCTGCATTCTATTTTGGTCAAGTTGCAACCAAATATAGCGTAACGTATCTGGCGAGTTATTTTGATAATTAATGGTTTCAGAGCCGGTTAACTGCTGGGTTTTATCGTCAATACTAATTTTAATTTGATAGTCAACTTGCTGCTGCCAGTATTTATGGCCTGGGGCACCCGAAGCAGTACGATAGGCATTTGGTGTGGGAAGCTGCTCTTCTAATTGGCGAAATTTATCGTTAAATACGAGCTTTTCAGCAAAAACAGCGGTGCTGAAAAATCCAATCATCGTTAAAGATATTGCTAATAATTGTTTCATAATTATCCTAAGCTAGCGTGATAATTCATGACTTTCTTAGATTGAAATAGGGTCATGAGTTATAAATATTTTGTATACAAAATTGTTATAACATGTAAGCAGGTGTACAGGTAAGGTGACCTGCTTTAATTATGAGATTAACGGTGGGAATTGTGCGACCAGTGGTATGAGGGTTTTAAACGGCGCTATTGGCAGCTTTGGCATTTACCATGTGCTTCAACAATTTGGTGGCTAATGCTAAAGCGACTAGCGTCAGCCATTGACCGTAGGGCTAGGTCTAAATTGGTTGATTGAATTTCTTCAACATGGCCGCAGTTGTCACAAATAAGTAACTGCACAGGGTGATTACATTCACTAAAGTGGTGACATAAAACAAAGGCGTTGATCGACTCTATTTTGTGTACAAAACCTTGTTGGCTAAGAAAGTCGAGTGCGCGATAAATAGTGGCTGGTTTCGCCGCAGGGTCGATTACTTTTAGCTCATCAAGTAAGTCATAAGCACCAACAGCATTGTCATGTTGAGCAAGTAATATAAAAACTTGTTCTCTTGCGGGGGTTAAACGCGCGCCTCGATCTAGGCATACCTGTTTGGCTTGGGCTAAAAGAGTTTCTGTTGACATATCGACAAAATGTAATGATTTTTTTCAGTGTATCATAGCCCTAGGCAGATGACATATAGGCAATTACTGCCATTTAAACTTTCACTGAATAGCTGCTAAGTTATTTGAATCATTAACTATTGATATATACCTTATTTTAATTGTGGTTATGTCGCCTGCAAACCTTGATTCATGGTCTATACTGACTAGTCAGGATGTTATTTGAGAATATTTACGGATGAATAAAAAGAAGAAAAATGATTAAGCAGTGAGAAGTTATGAATAAAAGCAGTTCTCAAATAGAAGACTCTATTTATCGTTTATTTGAAATAACCCCTATTCCTATAATTCTGTCGAATACGGATGGTAAATTTGAATACGTAAATCCTGCCTTATGTAAAATGTTAGGTTATGAACGCGAAGCTATCTATGCTGAAGATGTAATTATTACTCACCTTGATGATATTTCGGTAAATCAGTCTATTAGAAAAAACCTACAGGCCGATCCTTTCACGCCAATTAAAATTGAAAAACGTTATAAACATTTTTTAGGGCATACCGTTTATGCGCAACTAAACATTGTTGCGCAATGTGACTCTTATGGAGTAATTAAAAGGTATATTTCTCAGTTAATTGATTTAAGCGCAATTAAAAAATCGGATGCGGCAGAAATTCTACTTAATCATTTAGTTAACAACTCTAACGACGCTATTTATGTGGTTGACCCGCAATTTGGTCGTATTCTTAATTGTAATCAGTTGGCGCATCGCCGGCTAGGATATGAGAAAGAAGAGTTATTGCAGCTTAAGGTTGCCAATATTCATCCTGACATTGAACATAATAATCAATGGAAAATTCATAGTGAAGGTATTCAAAAAGCAGGCAGTTTATTGATTGAATCGTCACATATGCGTAAAGACGGTACCTCTTTCCCTGTTGAGGCCAATATTACTCACATAAAGTATAATGGTGCAGGGTATTTATTGGCGATTGTTAGAGATATTTCGCGTCGAAAGAAAAAAGAATTAGAAGTATTAGAACGCTTAAATTTAGATCCGCTAACCAATTTACCCAATCGTAGAATTCTTGATAAAAGGCTGGCTGAAATATTTATCAAAGCTGAGCAGCGTAAAACCTTAATTGCTTTTATGTACATTGATCTTGATAACTTTAAAGAAATTAATGATAACTACGGTCATGTAATTGGTGATGGCGTATTGATTCAAACCGCAAATCGTTTGAAAAATTGCGTACGTAAATCTGACATTGTTACCCGTCTAGGCGGTGATGAGTTTTTAGTGGTGCTGTGTAATTTAGAGAAAAAATCGCTAGTAGAGTTAATGGCATATAAAGTAGAGAAAGAATTTAAGTCGCCTTATAAAATTCAAGATCAGCTATTAACGGTTGAGGCGAGTATTGGCGTATCAGTTTATTTTGATAACCACTCTGACGCACAAGGCTTAATACAACTTGCGGATGAAGCTATGTACCAGGCCAAAAAGAAAAAAGGCACTTCTATTTATTATATTTAATAAAATCTGTTTAAGTTGTTAAAAAAAAAGCCCAGAAAACTGGGCATTTTTATGTTTACGATAACGCTAGTGATAGTCGTTAGTGTAGTTTTTTATTTACCTGAGTTCACTGCAAAAGGTGTTAACGAAAAGCGATACTGGTAATTATCAGCAGGTAATTGATGATGTTTAAGCGCAGTAGCACCCCACGTATTTTGTCCGCCAAGCCCCATTTGTTTCCAATCAATACGTAACGTGGTTGCATGCCCTTGCACAACATCAGCACTGTGTTTTGGTATATCAGCAACATTATATAAGTCGTGTTTTGCTAACGGCACCGCAGCAATACTTAATAACTCATCACCACTAACTTTTAAGCCAATACCTTGAGCATTGCTAATGCTCAACCAGCGCACATCGGTTTTATTGCCGGTTTCTTGTGGTACGGCATAATCATGTAATTGCTCTGCTACATTGGCTTGGTAAATACCCACCGCAGCACTACTTTTTCTGTCGGCATAATTTTCATGTGGACCACGGCCAAACCACTCTATATTGGCAAAACTTGCTGGCATTTGCAGATGCATGCCAAAGCGCGGCATTATCTTTAACTTTTTGGCTAACAAATTAATACTACCGGATACAACCACTTCACCTGAACTATAAACATGATACTGCGTGGTGTATTCAGCTACTTGCCCAGCCAATGTTATTATCGTAGTTACTTCTACTTCTTGATCATTGAGCTGCTTAACTGTAATCGACTTAAGCGTTTGCTCAACTGATGCTTTGCGCCATATACCTAAGTCAACTTTAGCATTATTTAATAAGCCATTGTCATTATCCGTTCGTACTCGCCAGAAGTTAGGTGTTAGCCCTTGTTCAATAAGAGCTGTACCTTGAAATTGATAATTACTGATTTCACCTGTTGTTTTATCAAACGTTAAACTAAAGTCACTGCCCGATAACTGAACGTGTTGCTGGTTTTGCTTAAGCTTAAGTTCACTGTTCTTTTCAATAATAGTTGCTGTTTGAGCCGGCGTAGTTTGCACACTAAATTGTTCCCATGCGAGTTGGTAGTTCGCTGGAATAAAGGCGTTTAAAGCTGTTGTTGTTATTGCCGTAATGGTGACATGATATTCAGAATTCGCTTTTTGCTGATAGCTACTTAAATCAACTTCGGCGGTAATTTCTTCACCTGCAAGGGCTTGTAGTTTATTTAGTTGCCCAGCCGCTACTGGCACACCATTTTCTTGTAATTGCCAACTAAAGGTTAAGTGGCTTAAATCACGGAAGTTATAACGGTTTTGTAATTTGAACTCACCCGTTGCAGCATCAAAATCAGAAAAGGTTACCGGCTGATAAACTTTTTTCACTTCATAAGCGTGCGGGTTTAAAGTGCGATCGGGCTGAATTAAACCATTCGCTAGGAAGTGACCGCCGGCTTTCTCCGTTTTTTCTTCGTTAAAGTCGCCACCAAAAGCCCAGTAATCTTGACCAGCTTGGTTAGTTTCTAAAAAGGTTTGGTCAACCCAATCCCAAATATAGCCACCTTGTAAATTTTGGTGTGTGTAAATGGTTTGCCAATATTCGTCAAAACTGCCCAAACTATTACCCATGGCATGTGCGTATTCGGCCATGATCATCGGTTGTGTTCTTGGCTTGCTGGCATAGTTTTTCAACTCTTTAATCGAGTCATACATAGGTGTGTAAATATCAACATAGTCAAGGTTGGTATGGCCACGAACATCGCCATAACCACCATAAGTTACTGGGCGTTTTGAAGCGTCGTTTTCACGTATCCACGCTGCGCCTTTTTCAAAAGAGCTACCAATACCTGCTTCGTTACCCATAGACCATAAAATAACGGAGGCGTGGTTTTTATCGCGCTCGACCATATCAGCAATGCGTGCTAAATGCGCTGCTTGCCATTCTGGTTTAAAACCAAGTTGATGTGCCGGCTTATCTTTTTTATTGTCACCAACGTCCATGTAATGATGTGACTCAATATTGGCTTCATCCATTACATACAAACCATGTTGGTCAGCCAACTGATACCAGTAGGGGTCGTTAGGGAAATGTGCAGTACGTACTGAGTTAATATTAAGCTGTTTCATTAGCTTAATGTCTTTAAGCATCGACTCTTTTGTTAATGTTCGTCCGCCAGTGGCATGATGTTCAACACGGTTAACACCGCGTATAGTAACTGGCGTACCGTTTACTAAAAATAGACCATTTTCCATTTTTAAATTACGAAAACCAATTGGTTGAGTGATCACTTGCGAAACTTTACCTTGAGCATCACGTAAGGTAATTTCTAGGTCATAAAGGTAAGGTGTTTCTGCGCTCCAAGATTTTATATTTTCGAGTGTCGCGGCAAAATTAATCGCTTGAGTTAACTGCTCTTCGCTAACTTTTTTGTTGTCGTTAAATAAAGTGGTGTCGTTCTCTTTTACTGTTACGCTAACTTCAGCCGTTTGTTGGTTTTTGGCTAAACTGGCATCAAGGCTAAGGTCGACGGCAAGTTTTAATACACCGTCTTGGTAATTATTGATTAGGTCTGAAACTAGGGTGTAGTCTTCAATACGTAATTTTGGCGTTGCGTACAAGTAAACATCGCGCTCAATGCCACTTAAGCTCCAGCCGTCTTGATCTTCTAAATAACTACCATCAGACCAACGGTAAACTTCTAAAGCTATGCGATTTTTTTCACTGGTTAAATAAGAGGAAATATCAAATTCAGCCGGTAATTTTGAACCTTGGCTATAACCAACTTTTTCACCATTAACCCAAATATAAAAAGCTGAATTAACCGCGCCTAAGTGAATAAATACTTGGCGGTTTTGCCAATTTTTAGGTAATTCAAACTCTTTAACATAAGAACCCACCGGATTATGCTCATGAGCAATAAAGGGTTGGTTGGCCGGAAATATATATTGCTTATTAATATAATATTGGGTGCCATAGCCTTGGCGTTCCCAGTTTCCTGGTACTTCAATTGTGCCCCAATTTGAGACATCAAAATCTTTTTTCCAAAAATCTTGAGGCCTGTCAGCTGGTTTTTTTACCCAGTTAAATTGCCAATTACCATTTAGTGATAAGTGAAATTCTGATGCGTTAATATCGCCTTTTTTAGCTAGCGCTTGAGATTCATATGGATAAAAAGAGGCATGAGCGGCTTGCTTGTTAATAGCAAAAATTTCGGGATTTTCCCATTCAGCATGTTCTTGGATGGAAGAAGTTGTACTTGTTGTATTTTCTGGCTTGTCGTTACAAGCAACTAAGCTGGATAGACTAACGAATAAAGCAGCGAGTTTAACGGCTTTAAGAAGCATGATTTCCCTTATTTTAAATTGTGATATAGGTAATTGTAATTATTATATTACATATCATACTTATTTATTGCTAGCAGCAATTTACAATAACTATCACTTAAAGCGAATATTAGAATGTAGTTTCAGGTAACTTGGTTTTTGTGATTAATAAGTAACTTATAGTATTTTTAAGTGAGTTTAAATCGAGTCACTGAGTTGCTTAGGGCCGTAGCTCGTGACATGGTCGACTCAGCAAGTGTGCTGTTTTGTTCTGAAATATCATGATTGGTTTTAGTATGATCAGACATTACCGTCAGATTCTCACTAACATCATGCGCCACTTGGCTTTGTTCTTCAGTGGCTGTTGCGGTTTGTGCTGCTACATCGGCAACGCGGGTAGATGCATCGGTAATTTTCTCTAACGCCTCTAATGTTTGTTGTGAAAGTTCAACACTGGTTTGGGTAGCAGAGTTACCTTTATTAATGGCGGAAACGGCTTGTTCAACCCCTTGATGCAAGGCTTCTATCATCACTTGAATATTTTCAGTTGATTGTTGGGTTTTGCTGGCTAAGTTGCGTACTTCATCGGCAACCACGGCAAAGCCACGCCCTTGTTCACCTGCGCGAGCTGCTTCAATGGCGGCATTTAAGGCTAGTAAATTGGTTTGTTCGGCAATGCCACGAATAACGTCGAGTACAGAAGCTATATCTTTAGAGTTTTCTGATAATTTTGAAATAACTTCGGCGGCATTGTTAACCGTGATTGATAATCCTTGAATTTCTTCAACTGCGCTATTAGTAATTTCAGTACCTTCTTGAGCTAGGCGATTTACATCGTTGGTTTCAGTTGAGGTAAGCTGGGCATTTTGAGCCACTTCGCTGATGGCGTACGACATTTCATTTACGGCTGTTACTATAAGCTCTACCGATTCTAATTGCTTTTCGCTGGTTTGGTTTATATTTTTGGCGCCATTGTCTAAGTCATCCACTCCGTTTATCACTTGTGCAGATTGCTCTACAATTGACTTTATTAATACAGCTAAGCCGTCGATAAATAGGTCAAAGTCATTGGCAACTTGGCCTATTTCGTCTTTACGTTGACTATTTATTCGCTTAGTTAAATCCCCATCACCACTGTTAAGGGCTTTTAGTTTTGATGATAAGTTATCAAGTGCGTCGGCCATCGCCTTAGGAGCAGCAATACCTGTGAACAGGGTAAGTAAAACAACTAGTACGCTGATAATTAATAATACGGTTTGGCGATCATTTACGGTTTCTATAGATGTTGCGCTAACGCTTAGGCTTTTCTCGTCAGCCGCTTCTCCGGCAATATTATAAAATTCTCTCAACTCATTAAATGCGCTATTTGCTAGTCCGCCACTTTGTGTAACTGCTTGGTCTTTTTCACCACTATTAATTAAGGTAAAAACCCGTTCAGAAGCTTGTCGCCAACTTTTATAGCTTTGCTCGAACTTTGCTAGTTTGCTTAACGCTGAAGGGTAGTCAGACATCAGTTGTTTGTATTTTCTCATTCTATCAAATGCTTGCTGGGCATTTTCTTGATATGACTGATAATATTCAGTCGCTTGGGCGCTATTGGCCGCGCTGGTTAATACTTTTAACTCGGCTACTTTGGCTTGATATAAATCTCGATCAGCATTGATAACGGCAGAAATGGCCGGGTTAAAGGTATTGCCGAAGCGAATTAAGCTGTTCTCTGTGGTTGAAACCAAACTAAAATTCATTATTACTAAAACGATAAAGAAAACCGCTAAGCTAGTAAAAATAGCAGTGTAGCGCACTCGTATTAAATTAAAATTCATAACCTATCCTCAATTGATAAGATGTTTCTTATTGATGACTTATTGATGTTCAGGTAAATAAAAACTATTACTATTAAGCTGTTATTTTTTAAAAAATAAGTATGTCGTTGGCTAATTCACTTTCAATATTAAAATCACTTTTCAATTTTATTTGCCAGGTTTTCGATATTGCCTCTATTTCGCCATTCATTAGTAATTGTTGAAAAGCTGTTTGCCATTTTTCGACAATATGAGGTGCTGTTTTGGCTGACATCATTATGTATACCGGTGCAATTTTTAGGGTGTAAATAGCTTCTACCAGTGAAGGTTCTACATTCAATTTTTTGCAAAGGTGTATCAGCCCTGCGTTTTCATAAACAATGGCAGGTACTCGGCCCATTAATAAGCGTTTTACATTCTGCTCATGGTGCGTAACTGAGTGTAAGTTAGTGAATTTATGGTTAACTAACCACTCCTCACGTACATCACCTCTAACTACCCCAAGAATATTTATTTTTCTTAATTGTTCATCATTCGTTATAGATATTTTACTTTCTTTTAATGCATATACTTGCCACTTTTTTGATAACACTTGGCCGATCCAATGGAAATGATCTTGGCGATAAGGCGTTTTTGAAAAGCTAAAAAGTAATGTGTTGGCGGTACTATTGGCAATATTTAATGCTCTGGCTTCAGGAATAACTTCTATGTTGGTTTTAATGCCAAGCTCTTTCTGTAAGGCATGAACAATATCAAGCACATAGCCTTGCATTTCACCGTCTTTATCTAGGTAATTAGCTGGCGGCTCGTTGACAGTTAAAATACGTAGTTCATTGGCGTGACTTATTTGGCTGAAAATAGATAAAAAAAGCAATATTGATAATGAGCAACAAAAGAAAGCTTTGCTGAAAGGTGACAACCAATCCATTAATTATTATCCATAGTCAGAGTTAAAAGGGGGAAAGTGCTAGTTCAAAGAATACTTTGCAGCTTCATTTGGGCTTTGTCTGTGTTTAATGAATAAAGCTTAGGTTAAGCGCTAATATATTGCCAATGCGATAGCGGCTTGATTTTAGAATGTAGTTAATATTTTTGAAGTGAACATATAAAATATTTCTAATAATTTCAATCAACTCCACCGCTGATATAGCTGTATTCTGGTTACATAACACCTGTATACAAGCTGATTTTTACTATTTAACATGAACACTTGCGTTTGTTTTTTAGCTGTAAATTTACTGCTGATATCGAGCGAATTCTCCCGTTTTTAATAAAGGCTTACTCTCTGCTTTTAAGTCATTATTGAGAACATAATTAGTTAGCTAACTTCATTAAATAAAGAGGTATATTATGAATGGTGCAAGTTTGAGAAAAGTTTTAAGAATAATTCATTTTATTTGTGCGGCATTATTGGGAACGTATGTTTATTCACCTTGGAATAATGAGCCGCTATTTGCTAATTTCATCATGTTTGGCGTTATTCCACTAATGACTATTTCAGGGCTTTTAATGTGGAAACAAGCCGCTTTTATGGGCTGGATACGAAAAAGTAGTTAGCAGCTAATTTTTAACGTTATTCAGATAACATATTTATTACTTATTGATAAAGATGGGAAAATTGTTTTCATCTTTATCGTAACTTCATTCATGATAAAACTTCTTTTTAATAGCCAATTCCCCTTGGTAAACACATCCATTTTTGATGCTATAGATTTTCGAACTTCTATTGAGTTGAACCATATTTAAAAATAAGCTTATTATAAGTAAGTGCTTGAAATACCGTTTTTTTTGTAGTTGTGTTCTGTATATTTATTAGTATGGAATATTACTTGGCTTGTATTAACACGGCGCTTATTTCAGGCTTAATGTAATATCAATGTAGCTGTGTGAATCGACAAAGCGTTACACGAGTAATTAATTTGATACTTATACATGGTGCGATATCTGCAATTTTTTATAAATAAATTACTACCGTGCAACTTTAAATAAACTCCATCACTGAATCATTGAGTTTTAGGTTTAGCTATACAGGGGAAAGTATTCATCCGCTACTTTGTATGTATCGAATATAAAGCGATGTAGCGGAGTATTTTTTGAGTTTTTTGCAAGTTGCACATGTTTTGATAAATGGTGGGTGATATAGTGCGCGTATTATCCAGTATTCAATAATAGAGTCATAAAATGTTAAAAGCGTTTCGCACCATAAGTGTTTTGGAAGGTGTATCTTATTTACTTATTTTAAGTGTTACTATTGGCTTAATTGATAGGGAATGGGTTTCCTCACTGGGTATGGCTCATGGCATTTTGTTTATTCTTTATCTTAGTTTATCTCTTTCTGTTTCAGGTAAGCAGCAATGGTCTGTTTTGAAGTGGCTTATACTGTTTATTGCTTCACTTGTTCCTTTTGCCTTCATATTGGTAGAAATATATTTAAGAAAAACTGGCCAGAATGAACCACAAAGCTCTGCAGTAACCGTATAACATTCATAAAAAATCAGTTATCTAGTTAGTCGTGCAAGTATCTGATTTCTTCTTTTTACAGAAAACTTGAAACTCTCGGTGTATAATCGCCTTGTTTTTTAACTACAATTGCACAACGATAACTGAAGCTAGCTTAGCTTTAGCTCGTTTTGTAATTGTGAAAGATGCCATCGTAATTGAACATTATTTGAAGTCATCGATGGTAGTTAACATCGTTTTCTCAGCAAGGTAATAAAGTGTCTAACTCAGTAAAACCGCTAAACTCAACGAATCCCATTAGTCACCGCCTTAGCGTTGCGCCCATGCTCGATTGGATTGATTTATCCATTTTCACTTCAGTATAGCGCCTCTCGGTGTACCAGTGGTGTATCTCTCTTTTAAACATATTCTATTTAATTGCTAGCGCAATATTACTGAGAAGTCTCAGTAATAATCATAAAAATATCAGGTTCACTATAAGTCACTGATATTAAGCATTTTATTTTATTTTTATTAATAGGCTATTACTGATACTTCTTACTAATATCCAATGTATAAGAATAAACTTAAACTTATAGTTTCTAAAGCTTTGAAATTATGGGATATTAATTCCAAATTAATTAATTTATGGAGCGGACATTACTGAGAAGTCTCCATAATAAGCTGTTATATACCGCAACTAATCTGCATTAAAATAGTTTCTATTATTTGTGTTTTTTCTACGTTTATTAGCAAATTCTTTTGGTATTAGTTAAACGCAAATAGGGCTTTCTACTCTGCGATTATTTTCGAGTTTAGCAATGCCCATTTGCTGAAGTATGCTCGTTGTGTTGCTTTCTTTTAGCGTTCATTTATGTGTTGCGGTGGTTTTGTATTTAGGTCTGGTTCAAGCTTTTAAAGTTTGGTTAAAACTGGTAATCTTTTCAAACTTAATAGCTTTATATAACAAGCAATTAAAGAGGGACTTTTAATAGTTTGCTAGGTTCCGCTTCGCTTCACATTTTAGCAAACTTTATTAAAAGCCCCTTAATGTGGGCGTTATGTACCTCTAGAGGTTCTGTGGAATATAAAGATTTAGGTGTTTCAAATAGTTTTTTATGGTTCTTTATATGTGCTTTCCTTTTCTTTTGGTTAGGAGATCAATTATTAGGAGCAATTCTTAATTTTGAAATTCTCAATATCCGTGTAACTAATACTGTATCTTTCAAAGACAATCCAATATGGTTCATATTAGTTTGTAGTTTAAAGCTTATTTTTTGGCTTTTTAGTGCTGTAGTTGTGTATAAATATATTCAATCTAAATTCAGCGCAAAAAGTACATAACAAGCTAATTAATAAGGACAAAAAACAGTTGGCTGTTTTCGTTCCTCAACATTTTAGCCAACAATTTTTTGCCCATTATTA
>CANMXU010000032.1 GCA_947501935.1 uncultured Alteromonadaceae bacterium | reverse complement strand
TGAGTCATGTTCACACCTTAATTTAATGGAATAATTATCCCTTATTAAAGTGTGCGGTGCCATTAGAGCAGATCAAATTTTGTTTCCATTGTATAGAACAAAGTCGACATCTTTGAGCAATGATTAGATATTAACTCATTCCATAATGTAATCTAAAGTTTGGAACATCTGTACTCCTACGAAACCTTGTTCTATTTAGTTTAATGTGAACAAAACTCACAGTGTCTTCTATGACAACACCTATGCAACCACTTACAGCTAACCAGTTACTTTTAAAGCAGACATAATCGCCATACCTTCGGCATTACAAAACTCCAAAGCATCATCTATATCACTCATAGTAAGCTTGAGATCTTCCATTAAATGCTTGCCTAGTAAATTAACTTTTGAATACATACCAAGGTGTGAATTAATAATGGCTAAACGAGAGGTAATATATAATAACGTACTTTCAGGAGATAACTCTTTACTATAGGCAAAATTATATTCTCGTATAGGCCTAATAATAGCCTCGGGTAAATTCCATAAGGTTAATAGCTCAGCACTACATTCTGCAAATGTAAAACCAAAAACGTCTTGTTGACGTTTCCATGGTGTTTCATCACTGTTGTAAGCTTCACAATACTGCACCTTCTTGGGGGCATTATGCACAATAGCAAGTTCACCAATATTGTGAAATAACCCTGCAAGAAAAAGTCCCTCACTGTTTTTTATATTTTTTCTTTTGGCTAAGAATTTAGTGAGCAGAGCACAATCAACACTTATTTCCCAAAATTTATCCATATCCATTATTTTAGGGTTAATTTCTGAAAATGCAGCAGTAACACCATATGCGTTAATTAAATTATGAACCTCTTTTATGCCTAAAATCATAAGGGCGCGAGGTATTGAATCAACTTCTCTTGGAAAATTAAATAACGGGCTATTGGCAATTTTTAACAAGCATGAGGCTAAAGCAGGATCTAAAGAAATGATATCAGCAATGCTATTTAAACTTGCTTGCTCACTCTCTAGCATTTCTTTTAACCGAATATATACATCGGGTAAGACACATATCTCCTGTGATTTTTGAGCGTATTGTACCGCTGTGATACGCATACATGCCTCCAATAATTTCAATACTAAGTATTAATTAATAATATCAAAAAAGCTAAATATTTAAGATACCCCAAAAATACATGAGGTGACTTGTAATGGTCAATCAAAACTGGAAAGTTCTTAAGCCACTTTTTTCAATTCATTATATTTGACCACCACATACAGATAATTGGACTGATGGCTCAGGAGCCGGTATGTGAGGTTAAATCAGGTTTGATTAAAATAACTCCTGAAAGCTCTTTTCAGTTGGAAACAACTATTAAAAAGTAGTACTTATAAATTGATAATGAAATCAAACTTGGATGCGTTCACTATTCTGTTCACAATTTCTTATTCACATGTAGGCTACGCAAAAACAAGAGTGATAAATAAAAAACCGGAAATTACAATCTGTTCCGGCTTTTTCCAATTCGTTTAAAGGCTAGTTACAATAATTGACCGCAACCCCCTCGCCACCATCGCCAGAGGGGATAGATGCAAAGCTTATACTTACAGATTCATTAAATAAGCAAAAGGCAGATGAATCTGATAGCTTGGGTCCTGCCATACCCGGACTGCCATCTGAATACCCCCAAGAATTGACTGAAATAATGGGTCCGCTACCTGATGTAAGGGTCATGTCCTGAACCCATGGGCCACCTGAAGAGCCACCGGATAATCTACAAACAGGGATCCACCAGTTATCTGAACCATTGGTTGTCATGTCATCTGCGCAGAACATAAAGTTAGGATCGTCACTGTAGGAATAACCCAGTCCGTATGTAAAATCACTACTTGAGTCCCCTGGTGTTCCATCATCAAATGTAGGGGGGCTGAAATCTAACGGCAGATCTCCAGCTTCAACATCCAGTGCATCTGAGGATACTGCTGAGCCAGCATGAGCACCTGTATCACTCACTACGTAATAGGCATAGTCCCAAGGGATGTTCTCTGGGAACGTCCTAGTAGTCCAATTTTCATCCACTACACCAAAACTGGGTGCCCAGCACCCAAGGGGGTCATTTGAGCAATCGCCGTCTGTTCCAGAGCCTGTTGTTTGATCTTGATTAGGGATGAACAATACGTTTCGTGCAAACGCTTTGTTTGCATCATCGTAAACACAATGAGCCGCTGTAACAATAATTGATCGGCCACTAATATTGTCTGTGACAACAGTGCCTGAACAAACATACGCCGACCAACGACGCTTCTTGCGGTTATTGGGCATTTCATATAAAAGCCTTCCTGATGCTGTCTGTAGATCGCCGTTAAAACCCCATCCGCTGTTAGCTATAGAGTCACTGCTACCGCCACCACTTCCACCTGAACCGGTATCAACAGTAAATCCCCAATCTCCTGATGTGCTAGAGTTTCCTTTACCTTTTGAGCCATCCCTTGCCTGGACTCGCCAACTCCAGTTTCCATCGGTAAAACCAGAGAGTGTATTTTCCCAGAGATCAGCTCCTGAATTCACCATTGTAAAATCTTGAGTCTGTCCGGAGGGGTAGATAATGGTCAATGTGGCTGAACGAACACCGCTCGCATCTGTGATAGATACAGAAAACCTTTGTTCAGCACCTATGATTGCTCCGTCTTCCGGTTCAAGCTGCGTTATCAAAGGAGCTTCTGAATCACCATTACCACTACTAGGTTTGGCATTGGGAGCTTTTGTTATATGGCTCTTGAGCCTAGTCACTTCGGCTACTATATTGTGACCATGAGGTTTCAATGAGCCATCTGGTCGCATGATATATCCAAGTCCATTTTTCTTGTCCACTACCATATGTCTAGGGATTGCTTTTGAAATACGTTCAGGTGTCCAGTAATCAATGACCACTTTACTTTTTTCACTGGGCGCTGCAAGTGAAGCTGTGCTCACAAAAGCTGCTGTGATAGTTGCAAAACTAACTATCATGAATGAATGTAATGTTTTTTTCATCTCGACATCCTCTGCTCTTTAATAAGCGACATTGGCACTTAATGCAACCTCGTCAACTTCTCCTCTGATGTATTACTAAATATTAGTACAAAAAGTGAAGAACCGCTTCTTGGCACTTTGTAGTCATTCCAATGCAATTTCGTGACTGGCGGTAGTGGTGGTTTTTGCGACAGTCAGATTTGCTCAAAACCTCCAAATTTAAAGTTTCAGATCTAGTTTGAACTCTATATATGAAGTTATAAGTATCGTTTTGTTGTAATCAAATTTATTAGAAGAAGCGCTTAAAGCTAAAGACCTTAAGCCTAAGAAGTTAAGCGCTTTCGTTTATGCTATCACTGTAAATTATGCTAATAATAACTACAGTTTAAATTTAGAAACCTGCTGGTTAAGATCGTACGAAACTTCTAATAAATGCTCACTTACTTGCTTTCCGCGAATGGCGTCTTCACTTGAACGTTCAGCCACTTCGCTAATATTAACAACATTAACGTTAATTTCGTCGGCAGCTAAATTTTGCTGTTGCGCAGCACTGGCAATTTGGCAGTTAAGCTCATCAAGTTCTTTTATTTGTGTGGTAATTTCCACGAGCAAATCTGAAACATCTGATACTTGCTCCGCTTTATCTTCCGCTTGTTTACTCACATGGTTCATTGAATTAACCGCTTTTTCAGCGTCTACTTGCAAACCATTAATGGTGGTTTGAATTTGGTCAATTGACTCACGTGTACGCGTTGCCAGCGAGCGAACTTCATCAGCAACTACGGCAAAACCACGGCCTTGTTCGCCAGCTCGTGCTGCTTCTATTGCGGCATTAAGTGCTAATAAATTGGTTTGTTCTGCAATGCTGGTGATCATTTCTAATACGCTGCCAACTTCATGGGTTTTGTCACTTAGCGAGGTGATCATACTGGTATTCTCAACCACTTGGTCACGTAAGTGATTAATACCATTTTTTGCTTGCTCGACTAACTCTAAACTTTGCTTGGCACTTTGGTTCGCAGCAACCGACTTATCAGCCGCTGATTGAGTATTAAGTTTCACTTCATTGGCAGAAGCATCTAGTTCGTTAATGGCAGCAGCAACAGAGTCAGTACCATTTTTTTGATTTAATACCGCATCTTTGGTGAGGTTAGCAATTTCATCAACGGTTTGCGCTGAATTAATTAATTCTTCACTGGCGGTAGAAACAGCGATAAAGCTTTCTTTAAACTTAAGCAACATGCTATTAAAGGCCATACTTACCTGCCCTAGTTCGTCATGATAATTCACTTTAATGGCTTTATTTAAATTTAAGTTTTTCTCGGTATCACGAATGGTTGAGCGCAATCGTTTTAAGCGGCTAAAAACCAATTTTTGAAAAACAATACTTAGTAAGACAAAACAAATTACCGTGACTAATAGCTGTAAAAGTGAGGCTTTGGTGATAGAGGTAACAATTTTTGCATCAACTGCTGATAAGTCATAAGCGATTTTTACCGCGCCTAAAATTTCATCTTCTTGGGCTTGATGACAGGCTAAGCAATCAGTTCCGCGATAATTTTTACTGGCGCGAATTGGTAAAATAAACTCCATGATGCGTTTATCACCCGACTCTATTAAATTAAAAGCTTTGGTGCCGTTTAAGCCTTCGCGTTCAAAGTCAGACTGGGCGGCTTGGTCGCTATGGCCTTGACCAAATATTTTAACCGTTTGCGGGCCGCGAATAATTCTGGCTTCTACAATATCGTCTTGGCTGAGAATTTTCTTTTGAATAATGCCACGATTGGCGATAGTGCCAGTGAGCATCATGGTATTAACTGAGTCGAAGTAATTGAGCGCTAAACTTTCTAAATTACGCTCAACTAAGCTTTCTGCTAGCTCTTTTTCATCAGCATGAAAGAAGAATACCGTGGTACTTAAAAAAAGTATGCCAATGCCGACTAAAGCAAGATGAATTTTTTTCGCTAATGACAATTTTTTTAGCATAATAAAGCCTTTGATAAAAGTTAAAGATCACCAAGGGTATGATCTAACAAAACCGTTAAAAACTGTATTATTTTGTTAATTAGTTTATTGATCTAGATAAGGAAAATGTGCAATAAACTTCTATGAATTTACCGATAAAACTTCCGCCTGCGTTAAATACCGCCACTGGCCTTGGGCTAGCTCGTCATCAAGCTTAATTTCACCCACTTGTTCACGATGTAAACCAACCACCTTGTTACGAACTGCAGCAAACATGCGCTTAACTTGGTGATACTTACCTTCGGTGATTGATAACAACACCTCTTTTTCAGCAATAATTTCTAACACGGCAGGACGAGTTAAACCTTGCTCATTCTGTAATTGCACACCATGTTTGAAGGTTTCAATAACGCTCTCATCAATGGCATCTCTTAACCACACCCGATAGGTTTTTACGCAAGACTTTTTCGGGGAAATAATATTATGCGACCATCTGCCGTCGTCAGTAATTAATACTAAGCCGGTGGTATCTGCGTCTAAGCGGCCAGCCACATGCATATCAAAGGCTTTATCAACATCAATAAAATGAAATAACGACGGATAAACTTCATCAACATTAGAGCAAATAGTATCAACAGGTTTGTGGAACATTATATAACGTGACTGACGCGCGGTAAGCTCTTGCCCTTCAACCGTGATGCTATTATTTTCGTGAACTTGGCTAGCACCATTTTTAACCACTTCGCCATTTACCTGCACCAAGCCGGTTTTTAATAGCTTTTTAGCTTCAGTTCGGGTTAGTTCGGTACTTTTACAAATAAACTTATCTAAACGCATGGTTACACTTTCTCATTATTTCTATAGGACTGTTTTGATTTACGAACTGATTGAACAAAATAAATTACGCACCCAGCATATTTTGACCACACACTCTCAGCACATTACCATTTATAGCAAAGCTTTGTGGCGCAGCTAAAAAAGCAATGGTTTGGGCAACATCGTCAGGCGTACCACCTTGTGATAACGACGACATTCTACGGCCAATTTGCCGCGTTAGAAATGGAATTTTTCCGGTCATTTTAGTTTCAATAAAGCCCGGTGCCACGCCGTTAATAGTAATGTTTTGCTCACCAAGGGTTTTAGCCGTACTTTGCACTAAACCAATAACGCCGGCTTTTGAAGTGGCATAGTTAGTTTGACCAACATTACCTGCAATACCGCTAATTGATGATAAACAAACAATTCTGCCGCCGCTATTAATTAGCTGCTCATTAAATAACTGTGCATTAATACGTTCGATACTTGATAAGTTAATATTGAGCACTTGTTTCCATAAACCTAGCGGCATGGTTTTCAGCATTTTGTCGCGGGTAATTCCGGCGTTATGAACAACAATATCTACTTGTGATACTTCAGCTTTAATAAAGGCACTAATTTGCTCGGCGGCATCGGCTTTTGATACATCAACCAGTAAAGGCAAACCGTTAATTTTAGCTAAGCTTTGCTTTAATACTTGCTCCATAGGGGCAATATCTAAACCAATCACTTGTGCGCCGTCAGCTGCCAATTTTTCAGCAATTGCAGCGCCAATACCTTGGGCAGCTCCCGTTACTAAGGCAACTTTACCTTGCAGTGGTTTAGCAACTTGAGCTGTTGATTGAGGAGTTACTTGCGCACTAGATTCAAGCTCAATAGTAGCATTATTAACTTTCAGCACTTGCCCGTTAACATAAGCACTGGCATAGGAAAGAAAAAATTGTAATGGCGAAACTAAACCGACTAAGTTTTCATCTTGCGCAGGGCTATTTTCAAGCATCAATAAATTAACCGTAATGCCTTTGCGCCCTACTTCTTTAGCGAGCGACTTTATAAAACCTTGCAAGCTATATTGCGCCGTTGCATGTTGGCAATTAGTCAGTTGCTCAGGATTTAAACCCAGTAATACTATTTTTCCACTGGCGGTTAATCGGCTTAAGTGCTGGTTAAAAAAGTGATAAAGGCTTTCTAATTGCTCAGCGCTTTTAATATCGCGAGCGTCAAATACTAAACCATCAAAAATTAAGTCTTTAAGTACCCAGTTATCGGTTGATAAAACTGACTCAGCACTTTGGCTAAAAGTCACTTCGCTGCTGGCAAAGTTATCTTGAATAAGAGCAACTAAAGCAGAGTTTAACGACGTTGATACCAGAATATTGTTAACTTGCTCATTCGGTTCAGCCTCACTTTGACCAGAGCTAGGCTGGCCTGAATGCAAAGCAAGTCTTTTTAGTTTGGCTGGAATAGGCAAACCGAAAAGTTTACAAATTTTGTTGCCCAAAAATGAATGGGAAAATTGCTGGTAACCGTCAGTCATTCTTACCTCAGTGATAATCGCTGTGCCTTTGCAGCATGATCAGCTCATGCTTTTAGCAAGCGATTATAGCGACTAACGATCACCTTGCCCAGCGAATAAATAGCACGGTGGGCTGTTGTTATTTATGAAAAATAGCTACTGTGCAAAGTACCAATAACCGGCATTAATTTGCTCAGTTAAAAAGCTTAAAAACGCGTCATTATCTTGCCAAGGCAGTAACTGCTCTGGTGTTAAAGAAACGTTGTCACACATCAACTTCACGGCACCGGCAACTTCTCCAGCAAACAATACTTCTGCGCCGTCGATGTAACAACGCCCTTCATTTAAACTATGAGAAAAATAAAAAGCACGTAAACCACCGAGCTTTTGTAAATTATTTTCTTTTATCGTAAAACCAACATCTTCTTTGGTAAACGGCAGTTCAGGCGTTAATAGGTCAAGTTCATGTTTTGCTTGGCTTAAAAAGCTACCAGCAAATTGTGAGAATTTAACATCGTCATCTAAAAACTGCTGTAACTGTTGTTTGATCAAGCCATAATCGCTGGCATTTATTGCGCCAGACTCGGTTGATAATTCACGCTCAGGATCGGCAATTAATTCAAGTCCTTGCTCAGCGTCAATTAAATGATCGGCTAAGCCACTAAATAAAGCGTTGGTTGAATTAGTGCGAAAGCCAACCGAAAAACTTAATGAATTTTCAATCGTTACGCCGTCGTGTGGAAACCCCGGAGGAATGTATAAAATATCACCCGGCAGTAATTCAACATCAATAATTGGCTCGAATGGGTCAACATGTAAAAGCGATTCGTGAGCGGCAAACTCACGATGTTCGCCTTTTTCACCAACACGCCACTGACGCTTTCCAGAACCTTGACAAATAAATACATCGTATAAGTCGATATGCGGGCCAACGCCACCACCGGGAGTCGCAAAACTCACCATTAAATCGTCTAATCGCCAATGAGGAATAAAACGAAACGGTTCGATCATTTTTGCTGCATCTTCAGACCAATGGTCAAGCGCTTGCACAATCAGCGACCAGTCTTTATCGCCTAAACGAGCAAAGTCATCAAAAGGACCAAATTCAGCTTGCCACTGTTCGCCCTTTTTATAAACCAAACGTGACTCTACTTGCTCTTCACCGGCAAGGCCGGCTATTTCATCGGCGCATATTGGGTCTTGAAAGTTTAAAAAACCTTGGCGAATTACCACCGGTTTTTTCTGCCAATATTCTTTTAAAAATTGCGCTTGGGTAAACTCGGTTAAATTTAACTGATACATGGTGGTACGTTCTCTTTCTTTTGTTTTCAAGTATTAAGCTACCGACATACCGGCAATTTTATGCCAATAGCCATTACATTCGTTCACGCCATCGAGGCTATATTTTTGCGGCTGAGTTAACTGCTGCTTAAATTGATTCAGTTGTTCAAAGGCTTGGTTACTGTCAGCGCTAATGCGGGCAATATCTACACCAATGTCTTTCATTTGCGCCACTTCATTAACCAAGTTATATTGATAGCCCGACATGGTTTGAATACCGTTAAGCACAAAAACCTTCTCGCCTTCGCGACTATTCATTTTGCGCCCTTGCGGATATTTTATGCAGCATAATTGACAGTCATCTTTTGGCCTGTCTTCTGAGCGAGCGGTAAAACAACGCGCAGAATAGGCTAGCGGCATATAACCCCAAGAGAACACTTCACATTCAAATTTGTCGCGAATATTTTCTTCTTGTGCTTGTGCTAATAAGGTTTTTAACCAATCGCCGGAAAGCTCAACCGGCATAACCCAACGGGTCATCCCTTGTTTAAGTAATACTTTAATGGTTGAAACGTTGTAGCAATTTATCGCTGGGCCTGCGACAAAGGGTAATTTTAAGTCGTGCATAATTTGCACTGCGCTTAAATCATTAGCTTCTATTAATAATTCACCATTATCACAAAGCTTACGCATGACCTGAATTTCCGCTGGCGCTTCTAATAAAGCCATGGTGGAAATTACCGTTTGCTTACCTGAAGCGGCAACCTGTTTGGCTAATTCTAACCAGTCTTTGGCTCGTAATTCACGGCGCTTAGAACAAACCGTTTCACCTAAATAAATAATGTCGGCAGCACTTTCACTGGCTTGTTGATAAAACGACTCTACTTGCTGTTTTGGCCAGAAAAATAAGCTTGGCCCTAATGAAAATTTCATCTGTATTCCTAATTTTAATCGTCAACCCGCGGTAATTACTGCCATTTACGGTGATAAGCGCCCAAAGTGGTTTGTGAACCTTCAGATAAATTCGCTAAGGTTTGCATCCAAGCATCTTCAACTTGGTAAGCCTCAGGCTGTTGCTGATATCTATCAAGCGCCATACGCCAAGTTTTAGTTACCTGTTCAACATAGGCAGGGCTACGCTGGCGACCTTCAATTTTAACTGACGCGATACCCATTTTATAAAGCTCAGGAATAAGCTCTAAAGTATTTAAACTGGTCGGCTCTTCAAGGGCATGGTAAACATTGTTGTCTACTTCAAAACGGCCTTTGCATAACGTTGGGTAACCGGCATTTTCATCAGGTTGGTAACGGTCAATAAGCACATTATTTAAACGGCTTTCTAAACCTTGGTCGGTGTCTTGCCAGCGCACGTATTTAGCCGGTGAACACGCACCCACGGTATTAGGGGATTCGCCGGTCATGTATGAAGATAAATAACAGCGACCTTCAGACATAATGCATAAACTGCCAAAGGCAAATACTTCTAGTTTTACTGGGCTAGTTTTCGCTAATTGCCTAACTTGTTGAACGGAAAGTACCCGAGGCAGCACAACACGTTCAACGTCAAAATTATTTTTGAAAAACTTTATCGCTTCTAAATTAGTGGTAGAAGCTTGTACCGAAACATGGCGTTCAACGTCTGGGTATTTGGTTGCGGCATAATCAAGCACACCAAGGTCAGCAATAATTAACGCATCACAGCCAATAGCTACGGCATTATCAACCGCTTTTCGCCAACGTTCTTCACCGTCAGGGTGGGCAAAGGTATTAATGGCAACATGTAATTTTTTACCATGTTGATGCACGTAATCAGACGCTTTCGCTAATTTGCCGTCATTAAAGTTTAAGCCAGCAAAATGGCGAGCATTGGTGTCATCTTTCATGCCGATAAAAACCGCATCAGCACCATTATCAATGGCAGTTTTAAGTGCAGGTAAGTTACCTGCCGGACACAACAGCTCCATATAAAATTCATTTTGTTAATTAACAAGAACGGTATTTTAAGAGGAATAATTAACGACTTCCTTGACCTAAGTTAAGAAAAATTGTCATGCACAATTTGAAACATCACAGTAAAGCTTTGTAATGCCTTAACGAAAGTTGATCTAGTCCAAACTTTCGCTGTAACCACTATGCTAAATTACCCAAAAATCATTCCATTAAGTCATCTTATGAAAACAGCATTTTCTTTACCGCAATTACCACTAACCGTGCGCGAAAATATTATTTCTTTAGTTCCAAAAATATTAAGACCGACCATGAAGTTAGTGCCTTTTACCTTGCAAAGGAAAGTACTTTTACCGGCGCTACATTCGGTATTTAAAGAGGCTATAGAAGACGGTGATTTTGAATTTTTATCGGAAAAATGGCTTCGTATTCACATTACTGACCTCGACATTAACTGGTGGTTAAGCTTTGCCGATGAGCAATTAGTTATGGCCTGCGCTTCAGAGATGATCAGTGAAGATGTGTGTTTTAGTGCCAATGGTGATGACTTGGTATTAATTGCCGGACGCAAACAAGACCCTGATACTTTATTTTTTCAACGTCGCTTAAAAATTGAAGGCGATACCGAACTAGGTTTAGAAGTTAAAAACTTGATTGACGCAATTGATATCGACCAACTGCCAAGCTCAGTGCATAACTTAGTTGAACACGCGGCTAATTGGCTAGAGCACAGTAAAAATGAGCTTAAGCAAAAGGCACATAAACAAGGCACAGCTCAAAACGCTTAGTTTTTAACTTTGTTGGCTTTGAACTAAGCTCACTAATTAAGCTTGCAGTTAAGTTGAGCAATTAATTGTTCAACTTGCTAATTAGCGTATTTTAATTAGCTTTAACTACCGCTAATTTTATTCAATTCACAAATCCGTCTATTAAATAATGAATCTCTGTTATAGTGCGCCTAGGCATATATTACTCGCTTATAAATGGATATTTATCAGTTACTCGCCCAGCAAGTTAATTAGTCGCATATCTATCTTTTTAAAGTTTTCAGCCAAGCGCTAAGAAAAACTCGCCTTTTATTGATCAATACTATTGATATGAATCGAGCAGGCTTTGTTTTCAACATTCAAGAAACATCACTTCACTACCCCCATTTAAGGTTTGATAATTTAATGTATTCAATGAGTGATTTAGACAAAGTTAATGAAGAGCTGCTGCCGCTTAAGGCACTTGCTGATCGAGAGTTAAAATCTATTTATGGCTTATCGGGTCAAATTTACACTCCGCATATTGATGCCCATAATGAGGTTTGCTTAAAAAAAGCTAAGATATTGTTATATCTAAAAAAGCATGGTGTGATACCGTTTACTGAAGTAGAAACCACGAGCGCAAAGCTTATGGCGCTACATAACCGGGCGAAAAACCATAAAGTGGTTGAATTTAATGGCAACAGTTATGAGTGTTACTTCTCTCCTTTAAAGCTCAGTAAGTCAGGAAAAACCGTACGAAAGTGGGCTAAATATTGGCTTAAAAAATCAGCGGATGGGAAAAACGACCCTAATTGGGAGCGTCAAATTAGAGAAATTTGGCCGGAAAACTTTCTTATTAAGCTCACAGACATTCAATAAAGGGACGATAAGTTGACCATGTTAATTGTTGATCACATCAGTAAAAACTTTGGTGCATTACAAGCTGTAGACAATGTTAGCTTTGCAATTAACCAAGGTGATATTGTCGGTTTTTTAGGGAAAAATGGCGCGGGTAAGTCGACCTTAATGCGCATTATTACTTCTTTTCTTGCCCCCTCTACTGGAAAAATATTTATTGATGGTGATGACATTAGCAAGCAGCCATTAACCATCAGAGAAAAAATTGGTTACCTACCGGAAACGCCGCCTTTATACAATAATATGACCGTGATGCAATATCTAAAATTTGCTGCTGAAATAAAAGGCGTGAGCGTTAAAAAACAAAAACTACAAATTGAAAAAGTATTAGAAGAATGTAATTTGGCAGAGGCTAAACACAAAACTATTGCCACCTTATCTAAGGGCTATAAACAACGAGTCGGCATAGCCCAAGCCATTATTCATGAGCCTAAATTACTTATTTTAGACGAACCGACCAGCGGCCTTGACCCGATACAAATTCAGCAAGTATTAACATTAATTAAAAGCCAAGGTGACCAAAGAACCGTACTGATGAGCACCCATAGTCTGACTGAAATAGAAAAAATAGCGCAGCGCATTTTATTGATAAAATCAGGCCAACTTATTGTTGATGAATCTTTAGATACCTTGTTAGCTGGTAATAAAGAGGCCAGTACAAGTGAGCACCCCCTACTAAGCTTAGAAGCACTTTTCATTCAATACCACCAAGCTGAGAACCTAAAACAGCATCGGCATAATTCTCATCAAAGCACTAACGAGCAACAGCTGGTAACTCACTTATGAACAAAGTTCTGGTACTGGTTAAAAAAGAGCTGCACAGTTATTTTAGCAGCCCCGTAGCTTATATTATTCTAATAGCAACGCTGTCGTTATTTAACATCCTATTTTTTATGATCGTCGATCAAAACCGAGAAGTGTCATTACGTGATGTTTTTCAAGTGATGGAATTTATGTTTATTTTCATCATTCCACTACTAACGATGAAGTTATTATCTGAAGAAAAAGCAAACGGCACTATGGAGTTTTTACTTACTTCGCCGTTAACGCCAACCATGATAGTTTTAGGTAAGTACTTTGGCATGCTCATTCTCTACTCGCTCTTGATTGCCTTAACTGGCACGTATTATTTTATTGTTGAATATTTTGGTGAGCCTGATGCGATACAAATTTTATCTGGCTATATCGGCATCTGGCTAGAGGGCGCATTTTTTATCGCCATTGGCTTACTGACCTCGTCATGGACACGTAATCAAATTATTGCAGCGATGACTTCATATCTCATTTTATTTTCGCTTTATTTTTCAGTCACCTTTACCAAATATTTCACCGGCTTTGCTGAAAGTTTCTTAATACAAATGAGCACTCGTACTCATTTAGAAAATTTCGCAATAGGCTTAATTTCACCTAGCGATATTAGCTATTATTTAGCCGGCATTTTACTTTGTTTGGTATTAACTCGCATCAGTATTAACCATAGGTTGTGGCAATAAATGAGCTACTATAAATGAACAATAACAGCAGTTTACTGAAATCAGCCCTGCCATTTTTATCAGGTTTAGCGCTATTAAGCGCGACCCTCGGCTTATCGCTATTTTATATCGAAGCGCAATTTACCCTGATTAACGCAACCCTTGCCATAGCTGGCGGCCTTGCGTTTATCGCTTTACTTATTTTTTCGAATAAGCTTGGCGCAAATAACACCAACAAAATTGCAGTTGCTACCCGCCCGAATAAAGCGAGGTGGCAACGGTTAGCTATTATATTAACGATGATTATTGGCAGTATCACTTTTATTGGCACTAGTCATTATTTTGCCAATAGCTCAACACTGCGCTGGGATCTCACTGAAAATAAACAACATACTCTAACTAAAAACACCATTGAATATATCAGTAGCTTAAAAGCTGAAGTGGAATTAACCGCATTTTATGTCGGCATGCCACCTAAATACCTACAAGATTTATTTAACGAATATGAACGTATTTCCAAAGGGCTTATTAGTACCCAAATTATTGACCCTATTGAAAACATTGCTTACGCGGCAAAATTTGGCAATGTCGTTAGCGGCAGCGAGCGTAAGGTTATTGTGCAATCAGGCAATAACCGCAAAGACGTCGACTTTACTGATGAAGCCCTTGCTGAAGAAAAGCTAACCAATGCCATTGCTCGCGCAAGTCGTGCGCCCAAACAAGTGTATTTTCTAACCGGACATGGTGAATATTCTATATCTCGTCAAGAATCAACAGGCTTAAGCACCTTTAAGCAACTATTAGCCGATAACAATATTAGCAGCAAGCCACTAATGTTAGGTATTACGCAAATTATTCCTGATGACTGTGACGTGCTTATTATTGCAGGGCCTCGCACAGCATTAACCTTAACAGAAGAAAAGCTTATTGCTGATTATTTAAAAGCTGGCGGCGATGCCTTATTTCTTATTGAACATACTTTGGTATCAGCGCCAGAGCAGCCATTAACAGCCGAGCAATTGCAGCAAAACCCTGCGCTTAATAATATTCTCAATCAGTGGGGGCTTAACGTTCAATCAGACATTGTTGTCGATTTAACCAATCATGTTGGCGATGATGTCGGCAGCCCGGCAACAAAAAATTACCAACAGCACAAAGCGATAACCGAAGGGTTAGACTACACCTTTTATGTAAGACCACGCTCTATTCGGGTATTAGAAAACCGTCGCGCTACCATTAAGTTTGCCGCGATTGCTTCGACAGCATCAACACAGAAAAGCTGGGCGGAAACTAATCGAAACTTAGCGATAAAATTTGACCAAGGTATTGATACTCCAGGTCCGGTGCCTTTTTCTTACGTGGTATTTGAAAAAAATGACAACAGCACCAGTGCTAAGAGTGCTAACGGTGAAAACTCCAGCTTAGATACGCGTATTATTGTTTTTACCGATGCTGACTTTCTTACCAACGTTTATATAAATCAATACAGTAACGCGCAAATGGGGCTTAACATTGTTAACTGGTTGTCTGAATTAGACTATCAGGTTTTTGTTAGCGCAAAAGAAGTAAACGTTGAGCGATTAGATTTAACCAGCAAACAAAAACGCCAAGTGCTAGTGATACTGTTTTTAATACCGTTTTTCTTTTTTATCGCTGGTATTGTGGTTTGGTTAAAATCAAAGGCTGCTTGAGACACCGCCAGCTTTTGTTGATAAAGCTGGCTTTGAAACGAGCCCGAATATTAAAACGAGCCCGAATATTAAAACGAGCCCGAGCTTTGCCCTAACCGCTATTGTTTAATTGAGTATTCAGCCTCTTATATAACTTAGTACCTAGCTCATTATTTAATACGGGTGAAAAGACAACTATTCCGACATACTAGCCTGCTATAGGTTATAATACGCCACGCTAAATAACCTATAATGTTCAATAATTTGTTATTTGAATGAAATGGCATAAGAACTTAATAACAAAAATTTAGCGCCTTAAAATAGCACCAACAGCATTTAAATTTCTACATCTCAATATTTCTACATCTCAATATTTCTACATTTCGATATTTCTACATTTCGATATTTCTACATTTCGATATTTCTACATCTCAATATTTCTACATTTCGATATTTCTACATCTCGACATTTCTACATCTCGATATTTCTACATCTCGACATTTCTACATCTCGACATTTCTACATCTCAATATTTCTACACCTTAATATTTCGACATCTCGACATCTCGACATCTCGACATTTCTACATTTCTACATCTCGACATTTCTACTGTTTTACGCTTTCAAAGGGATGATTTTTCTCACCTTTGAAATAAGTTCAAAAATATTAAAAGGAATAAAAATGAAAATCACCATAGTTGGAGCTGGCAATGCTGGTTCTGCTTGTGCATTTATGGCTGCTGAGGCAGGACATAAAGTAACCCTATTAAAGACGTCGAACCGTATTACTCATGATGACCATTTTGAAACCATGGTAAAAAACAAGGGCATATATTGTATCGACAACACAAAAAATGGACATTTCACTGATAGTGTTAACGATGCAGAAAAAACCTTTCAACCATTGGAATTGATCACTCGAGATCCTAAAGCAGCGATCGCAGGCGCTGAAGTAGTGATGATTTTCATTCAAACCACATATCATCAAGCTTTAGCTGAAAAAATAGCAAAATATTTTACCAATAAACAACTGGTTATATTAATTCCAGGATATGGAGGAAGTATATTTTACAACCAACATTGTAATAATAACCCGATCTTTGCTGAAGGGGAGTCAACCCCTAATGATGCAAGAGTGGTAGAACCTGGCACCGTAAAAGTATTATTTAAAAATGTTAGAAATTCGCTATCATTTTTCCCTGCCGCAAGAGCTAGCGAAGGTATGCCTGTTGCCGCTCGTTTATTCCCTGCCTACAATATTGAAACGAGCAGTGTTCGAAAACATATATTCGAGTCAGCGCTACATAACCCTAATATTATTGTGCATACCATCGGCATGTATGTGATGTATCCAATGCTCGAGTATTGTGCAAAACATCATCCTGATGAAGTTCCTTACATGTACCGAGATGCTCTTTCAACTGAAATGGCATGGCAGATGATAGAAAAATTAGATGCAGAAAAAATGGCGGTTCTAAAGGCTTTAGGATGTAAGCCTACACCTTATCTAGACGCCTGTTTATTTAGAAACGAAGAAGATCTTAGCCAAAATCCTAGAGCCGTTTTTGAAAGCTATAAAATGTCATCTCCTCCAGGTCCATATAGTTTTGATAATAGATACATCACAGAAGATGTTCCTATGGGACTGGTTTTATTATCATCATTAGGTGAAAAGTTAGCTATCAACATGCCTGAATGTAATCGCTTAATCGCGATGTGCGGCGGAATTTTAGCAAGAGATTTTTATAAAGAAGGCAGAACGCTACATTCGCTGGGCTTGGGTGAACTAACCAAAGAAGGTTTATTAGATTTTATTGGTGAAGGCATGGTGCCAAGCAAAAAATTAATTGCCCACTAATAAACTGACCTGATGCTGTTGGTAACCTCTGTGATGTTGTCGAAACTAGACAACCAGTTACCACAGCTAAACCTATGCTTATTTGGGCTTTATTGGAACTTGATTAAAATTTCATTGGCATTTCATTGCGACTTTAATGCTACCAGCACTTCGTAAATGAGGACTTACAAACTAGCACTAAACTGAAAACAAAAAGCATAACCTTAACCATAACTATAACCATAGCCATAGAATTTGACCGATTTCACTAACTTAACCTGGCATAAATACGCTAAAATAGTGGCACTTATCTTAGCTTGAGCCCTTTATATTAATGAGCACTGTCACAACGCCAGCCAACTTTACCGAACTTGGCCTTATTACTCCCTTATTAGCTCGATTAACTGAGCTGGAATATCAACAGCCAACGCCCATTCAAGCGCAAGCTATTCCAAGTGTATTAGCGGGACGTGACTTAATTGCAGGGGCAAATACCGGTTCAGGTAAAACAGCTACTTTTGCCCTACCTATTTTGCAGCAAATACATGAACAGGCTGACAAAACACCAAGCAGTAAAGGCAACTATGTTACAGCACTTATTCTGGTACCTACCCGAGAGCTTGCCAAACAAGTCGCAGACAGTATTAAGTCTTACGCGGTACATTTTAACGGCGCAATTAAAACGCTAGCTGTTTTTGGTGGTGTATCAGCGAATACTCAAATGCTCGCTTTGCGCGGTGGTACTGATATTTTAGTAGCAACTCCTGGCCGTTTACTCGATTTAATTTCAAGTAATGCCATTAAGCTAGATAAAGTTAAAACCTTAGTGCTTGATGAAGCTGATAGAATGTTGAGCTTAGGCTTTACCGAAGAGCTATCGGCATTATTAGCGTTAACGCCAAAGCAAAAACAAATTTTACTTTTTTCAGCAACCTTTCCTGAACAAGTAAAATCGTTAACCCAAGAATTACTTAACAACCCCGTTGAAATACAAGTACAAAGTAGCGATGCCAGTACCTTAGTTCAACGCGTTTTCACCGTTAACAAAGGTGAAAAAACTGCCCTTTTAGCGCATTTAATTCAACTGCATCAATGGCGACAAGCGCTTATTTTTGTTAATGCCAAAAACAATTGTGAACACTTAGCTGAAAAACTTATCAAGCGCGGCATTCGCGCCGAAGTATTTCATGGCGATAAAGGCCAAAGTGAGCGAACTCGTGTGCTTGACGGATTTAAAGCCGGCGAAATTGAAGTGTTAATTGCCACCGATATTGCTGCCCGTGGTTTAGACATTGAAAAATTGCCGGTAGTCATTAACTTCAACTTACCAAGAAGTCCTTCCGACTATATGCATCGTATTGGTCGAAGTGGCCGTGCCGGTGAAGTAGGTTTAGCCTTATCACTTATCGACTATGAAGATTATCATCACTTTAAAGTTATCGAAAAAAAGAACAAAATCAGGCTTGAGCGTGAACAAGTTGAAGGTTTTGAAGTGGATGAAATTATCACTGATGCCATTTTAGCGGCCAATAAACCGATGGCAAAGCCTGAAGGTAGCGGTAAGAAAAAACGCAAAAAAAAGCCCCAAGTGAATGCTGATATTTGGTTGAAAAATTCTTAACCTCGGCAAACACCCACATTAGATGTAGTAAAAGGTTAGTTGAATTTTTAATAAAACGATTAGCCTACTTCACTTCTAAGCTATTAGCGCTAAAACTATCAATCCCCATATATATCGCCCACTAACTCTAGTTGGGTTAAATAAATGCGTAAGTCTAATTCCAGTTGATGGTAGTCGGGCAGCATATGCTGGCACAGCTTATAAAAGGCTTTGTTGTGCTCTTTTTCTTTTAAATGGGCAAGTTCATGCACCACAATCATTTGTAAAAAGGCTTCAGGGGATTTTTTGAAAAGCGCGCCAATGCGCAGCTCATTTTTACTTTTTAATTTTCCGCCCTGCACTCTCGATACATAAGTATGCAAACCTAAGGCATTGTTGATGATATGAATTTTATCGTCGAATTTCACTTGGCTGAGCGGCGATGACTTTTTCAAATATTGATTTTTAATATCATTAACATAAACACGTAAGGCTTTATCGTTACTTATTTGATGGCAACTTGGGTACTTAGACAGTAAATATTTGGCTAAGGTTTTTTGCTCAAGCATCTGCTGCACTTGGCTTTGTATTGTTGGCGAATAAGCACAAAGGTATTTTAAAGAAGCTGTAGTCATTATCTATATACTAAAAAAATAGCGTTAATAGGCAAAGTCGATTAACGCCTAAAATAAAGCGCTGATTATAACGCTTATTGCAAAAAATAATACTCTGCTAGTCACTTAGTATTAGTCGCTTGGTGTTCGTAGCAGAGTTTATTGCTTAGTTTTACGAGCTTGGTACTTATAGCTTAAACACTTGCGACTATTTTCTCGCAACTAAATGTACGGTACTGGTAGAGCGTTCTAAAAAAGCCCCTTCACAATAGCCTAAATAATACAGCCATAAGCGTTTAAAGCGTTCGTCGTAACCAAAGTTTTTAATTTCTGACCAATTGCTTAAAAAGGCAGTGCGCCAATCGGCAAGGGTTTTAGCGTAATCTAAGCCAATATCATCAAGTGACTCCATCACTAAACTCGTATGCTCGGTCATATGGTTTGATAAAATACTTACCGAAGGTAAAAAACCACCAGGGAAAATATAACGCTGAATAAAGTCAACATTGCTTCTATAATAATCAAAGCGTTGATCGGCAATAGTTATCGATTGAATCAGTAGTTTACCGCCGCTTTTCAAACGTTCGTTACACTGTTTGAAAAAGCTCGGTAAATATTCATAACCAACCGCTTCTATCATTTCAATAGAAACTAGCTTGTCGTATTCACCGGTTAGTTCACGGTAATCTTTTTTCAATAAGGTGATCTGCTCTGTTAAGCCTAACGAGTGCACCCGCTCTTTCGTATAATCATATTGTGCATCTGAGATAGTCGTGGTGGTTACTTTACAGCCATAATTCTGCGCGGCATAAATGGCTAACCCGCCCCAACCAGTGCCAATTTCTAACAAGTGATCGTTTTTCTTAAGCTCTAAACGCTGGCAAATGGTGTCTAATTTATGCAACTGAGCTTGAGCTAAACTCGCGTCCGGCGTTGGATAAATAGCAGAAGAATACATCATGTTATCATCAAGAAAGCGTTTATAAAGATCATCACCTAAGTCGTAATGAGCTAAAATATTACGCTTTGAACCTTTTTGGCTATTACGGTTTTTACGATGAAACAGAGCATTTTTAATTTTATTAAACCAAGCATTTTTATATTCAATACTATCGGTTTGTTGCTGAGCTTGCGCAAATATGCGAATCACAGCAGTTAAATCTGGGCTAGTCCACTTACCCTCAATAAAAGCTTCTGCCGCACCAATACTGCCACCTTTAACAAAGTCACGATAAACACTGTTATCATGAATAACAATTTTTGCACGAACAATATCAGTAGTTGCCGTTGTCGAAATTGCTGCTGAAATGTTTTTTGGAAAGAAGCGGTGTTCGCTGCCTTCAACCAATTCTAACTGACCATAATTTAATTTTTCCAGCACACTAAATAAGATTGAGCGGCAACGTTTATCAAACCAAGAGATTGATTTATTTCTCGTTAAATTAACTGTTTGCTCCATGGGTAACTCCTTATTATTTACTGTTATCTGGCTTATTTATTGAACCTACTAATTTGGCTTTGCATATTTAACTTTGCTTAGCTAGTTAGCCGAGCTTTGGTGGCCAATAAATGGAATACGCTTGATAAAAAGCTTGAGCGCTTGCCAATAGATACCGGCAACCATTTTTATGGTCATAACCGGTAATGTCGACCAGACATGCCATAATTCTTTTTGCGTGAACCCTTGTTTCTTCATGGTTAAGGTTGCATCAAATATTTTTTCTTCAGTATTGTTATCTTCGCTATGACGTTTGTTTTCAATATGTATTAATAACTTGTCACTCATCTGCTCTGGCGGTTTAATGCGCCAATGGTAATGCATGTTTAAATCCATAAAAGGTGAAACATGAAAGTCTTTTTCGCTACTTTGAGTATTAATTAAATCAACCAAGTAGTAGTGCCTTTCATTCCATGGGGTATTACTCACTTCAGCCAACATTTGCACACAACAGTCTTGGTCGTCGTAACAAAAATAAAAATTGGCCGGGCTAAAATACACCCCAAAACACCGAGCTTGTACCAACATAACCACACGCTCTATATTGTGGCTACCGCCTAACTGCTTCACTTTATTAGTTATACGTTGCTTAAGCGTACCTGGTTCACTTTCTAAATAATCTTTTTCAACAAAGCGTAATGGCCGAAACCATTGATAACCAAAAATGCCCTGTGGCGCTAACGATTGCCCTATTTCGTCAACATCAAGGGCGAGCATATATAAGCTGTAATTAAAACTATGATCACGCGGGGTAAAACGACGATGACGAATATTGCCGGTGTAAACTTTACTTTTTAGTGACTCAGCCGGCATCGTCTATTCCTTGCAATGCGGTTAATGGCGAATGGCTATTTTCAGCGGGAATTTGGCTGTTAATGTTCGATAAATCTTGGTTAAGGTTTTTAGCTTGCTCGTTTAGGTAGCATGAGAATCGCCCTGCTACATCAACGCCACTACGCACACCATCTTCATGAAAACCGCTGTACCAATAGGCGCCTGCAAAATGGGTATGACGTAAACCACAAATGCTATTGCGCTGAGTTTGCGCTTGTAGTGATTCAACTGAAAATACTGGGTGGTGATAAGTAAACTCGCGTAAAATTTTACGACTATCAATGGCCTGTTTTTGATTTAAGGTCACGCAAAAGGTATGTTCGCTATCAAGCCCTTGTAGAATGTTCATATTATAGGTAACCGAAGCTGGTTTACTGCGATCAGTACTTAGTTGATAATTCCAACTCGCCCAAGCTTTTTTCCTTTTCGGTAATAGCTTAATGTCGGTATGTAATATCACTGAATTTTCACTGTAAGGTATCGCCGATAAAACTTGCTGCTCTTGCTTGCTTGCATCGCCAAGTAACGCTAGGGCTTGGTCGGAATGACAAGCGATCACTACTTCGTCAAACTCTTCCACACTGCCATTTTGGAAATGTAATTGCACTTTGTCGTTTTCACGGGTGATGGTTTTAATATCAGCGTTTAAATGAATATTATCGGCAAAGCTTTTGGTGAGCGGTGCTAAATAACTACGTGAACCATTAGGTATTACATACCATTGCGGGCGGTCAGTAATATTTAACAAACCGTGATGATGGAAAAACTGCACAAAAAAGCGAAACTGAAAACCTTCCATTTGTTCGAGTGAGCTTGACCAAATCGCCGCCCCCATTGGCAAAATATAATGTTCGGAAAAAAAGCGGCTAAAGTGATGTTCTGCCAAAAATTTACCTAAGGTGAAATCATCCGCAAAAGCGCGATGTAAAAAAGCCTGTTTACATAATTTATTAAAGCGAGTGATTTCTTTTATCAGCCCCCAAAACTTTGGTGAAAAAATATTACGGCGCTGAGCAAACAATGAATTAAGGTTATGGCCATTATATTCCATACCTGTTTGGCAGTTATGTACCGAAAAACTCATTTCGGTTTCTTGTTTGCCAACACCTATTTCGTCAAGTAAAGCTAAATAATTAGGGTAGGTTTTGTTATTAAAAACAATAAATCCGGTATCTATCGCGTAACTTCTGCCTTGAAGTTCAACATCAACCGTCGCAGTATGCCCGCCAATATGAGCACTTTTTTCAAAAACACTAACAGCATGTTTTTTTGACAACAAATACGCAGCGGTTAGGCCTGAAATACCTGAACCAATAATGGCAAATTTTTTCATGAGTTAATGCTCCTTAGCATCAGTGAACGCCAGATGAATGCGGGCAGAAAGCTAAAAAATCGCAAGGTAAAAATTAGACGTTTAGGAAAACAAAGATAATTTTTTCGTGCTGTTACACCGCTAACTATTCGCTCAGCCGCTTGTTCGCTGGTTAATAAAAATGGCATAGCAAAGGTATTTTTATCGGTTAACGGTGTTTTTATAAACCCGGGGTGAACTAAAGTGACAGCTATTTGATGTTTATTTAAATCAATACGTAAGCTGTTGGCAAGATAATCGACTCCTGCTTTAGATGCGCCATAAGCTTCTGAGCGCGCAAAGGGTAAAATAGTCGCACTTGAGCTAATAAATACCAGCTGTCCACCAGTATTTACCTTAGAGAGAAAGTACTGCAATAACCAGCCTAATGATTGTAAATTGGTGGCTATAATGTCGCTAAATAATTGCCCGTCAAAGTTTTTAGCATCATCAATATAACGACAATCGCCAGCATTTAAAATCAAGATATCAAGCTGCTTAACATGGCTAGCCGCTGTGACTATTTGCTCGGTATTGTTAACATCGAATACCAACGGGCTAACATTTTGATATTGGCTCGCCAAAGCTGCTAATTTTTCTTGATTACGACCACAAGCAAATACCTGAAAGCCGTGGCTGGCATATTTATGACACAAAGCTTCTCCTATGCCGGAGCTTGCCCCTGTAATAAGCACAGTTTTTTGCGCAGACATTAGCCTATCGCCCGTGTTTTAAACCAGCGCACAATTGCGCCAAATACCGGAACATGCTCGTATAACATAGCACCAGCATCTAAGTAATCACGATGATAAATGACTTTATCACCCTGACCTTTCAAGTGTGAATGACCTTGAACGGTGATCACTTTTCCTTTATTCAATTTCGGGTGTTGATAAGACATTTTCCAATAAATTGCGGCTTGTTGGTTTTGCTCAATAACCTCTTCAATTTCAAATTGGCAATAAAGTAAATTGGTATATAAACCACTAAAATACTGAGTTAACTTATCAACACCTTGAATATGGTGAAGTGGGTCAATAAAAACCACATCTTGGTGATATATTTTTTCAAGCAAGTTTAAATTATTGATAGAAAGCTGCTGATATACTTCAACAAAACTTTCCAACCAAGACTCTGTTTGACTGTGCTCTTGGGCTTGTATTTTTAAAACTTCAGACATTTTAGTTCCTTAAAACGGCTACAATAATGTGATTGTTTCGAGCTAATAATTAAACCTATCTAGAACCTATTTATAAAAGCTATTTATAGAAACTTAAGGCCTTAACTCTTGCTTGTTTATGCTCAACTATTGCAGGCCAATAACATTCCAGTTGGTGCTTTTCAATATACTGATGGGGAAAATGAATATTCTTATCAGGAATATTTGCCAGCTCTGGTAAATACTTACGGATGAAGTTGCCATTTGGATCAAATTTTTCACTCTGCCTAATAGGATTAAATATTCGAAAGTAAGGCTGGGCATCACAACCGGTACTTGCCGCCCATTGCCAGCCACCGTTATTAGCGGCAAGATCGCCGTCAATCAGCTGTTGCATAAAGTAGCGTTCCCCCCAGCGCCAGTCGATTAATAAATGTTTAGTTAAAAAGCTCGCCACTACCATACGCAAACGGTTATGCATCCAACCGGTTTTTTGTAACTGGCGCATTGCTGCATCAACTAACGGATAGCCGGTTCTGCCCTGACACCAAGCTTTAAAGTGGTCGATATTATTAGGCCAAGTATATTGCTGATATTTTTCCTTAAAACAGTGATTTTTAGATAATTTAGGATGATGAAACATCAGGTGACGATAAAAATCACGCCAAATTAATTCATTAAGCCAAGTAAGATTTGCACTGTCGGTGGCGGTTAAAATATCGGGCGCTTGGTTAATTAATAGTTGCAGCACATATCTAGGGCTGATAAGCCCTGCGGCTAAATAAGGAGATAAGCTTGAAGTGCCATTTATTGACGGAATGTCGCGGTGACGATCATAATCAGCAAGTTTGTTTTGCAAGAAACTAGGCAGAGCCTGCTGTTCAACCACTCTTGCTAACGGCCAGCTATCTGTCTCAAGTTTAAGGTTAGCGTCAATATCGAGGTGATCGAAGTTTCCTTTTGATGGGCTTTGAGAAGCTTTACCTAAATATTCAAAACCATATTGCTTAATATACTTAAGCCAAGCACGCTTAAAAGGCGTGAATACTTTAAACATGGTGCCAGACTGATTTAGCACTTTGCCTTTTGGCACAATTACATCGGCTTCAAAAAGCGTTAAAGTAATACCGGCTGAAATACACTGCTGGTCGCGCTGTTGTTCATTAAATTCTAATTCACTATTGGCGATAACTTCCATTATGCCCTGTTCGCTGCAATAGCGCTTAAGGTAGGAAACTTGTTGGTTAAAGCTATCAAGTTCAACCAGCATCAGCTCAATATTTATTGCTGCTAATTCAATTACCAACGCCTGAGCATGGCGAAGTACTAAGTCGATTTTTCTTTTCGACCAATGATGCTGATGCCATTGCTTTTTACTAATGAAAAAAATCGCTTTAGCTTTTGAACCAGCTTTACCACTGTTTTCTACGGACATATTCGCCAGAAAAAAATGCAAAGCCGGGTTATCATGACTTCTTAAGTCGTTTCTAAACCAAAGTAACACGCTATATCCTTTATGCTGTTGCTAACATTAGGCAGGAATGAGTAAAGATAAATTAATATTCCTACCTTAATATCCATATTTTAATAGCCATACCTAAGCTTTAACTGCTCTGGGTAAGGATTTAAATAAGCCTGATTAGTTAAATATTCCTTAGGATGAGCCATTAAATAATGATTAAATAAAGTTAACGGCACCACCAGCGGCATTAAGCCACAACGATAATCTTCAATTTGCTGGCACAGCTCTTCACGTTCGCCATTACTAAGGTGAGCAGAGAAATAGCCTAAAATATGATACAAGGTATTAGTATGCTTTTTACGGGTCGCTTTAATTTTAAGCGCCGCCATTAAACCACTGATATATTGGCTAGCCATTTCATCAACCGATAAGGTTGCACTCGCCAAGATATGCCCAAGATGTTTATAGGCAATAAGATCATGACTCATCACCATATATTTATATTTGCTATGGAAGGTCATTAACTTATGTTTACTCAAACCGCTTTCAACCAAGGCTTGCCAGTGTCGATAAGCAAAAACACGCGCGACAAAATTTTCACGCAGTATCGGATCATTTAGTCGGCCATTTTCTTCACAGGGTAATAACGGGTTCGCTGCCATAATTTCTTTAGCAAATGCGCCAACACCATCAGCAACTAACGCATCCCCTTTTGGGCTATACACTTTCACCCGCTCCATACCGCAACTAGGGCTTTTCGCGCAAAACACATAACCACTTAAATGTTTTGTCATTGAGGCCACTTTTTTACCGTAAGCGCTCAGTGCTTCACTAACATCACCCGAGCCGTCAGGGCGTGAAACTTTAATAACATCACCATGTTTAATTTGTCTGATGGTGGCTCTAGGAATAGGTAAGCCGACGGCAACTTCAGGGCAGAATGATTGATAAGTTACGTGTTGCCCGAGCTCTTTAATGCAAAAGTTAGACGGTTTATTACTGGCATCAAAACGAACTTTTTCACCAATTAAGCAAGCACTGATGCCAAGAGTAATATCTTCTTTTTTAAAAACATTTTTCATCATTCCCCCAAAAGCTCAAATGAGCAGGTTAATCACGATGCAAGTAAAAACTTGCCGATATTTTTACAATGACTGAGTACTAGAGTTAATAAATAAAGTTAGTAAATTAAACCACCAATTGGGTTAAGTAACTTATTAATGCCTTTAGTGAAATGTAGGGCGTCGTTTGCCACGGTAAAACATAAACACCCTTGTGCAGATACTGGATTATGCTGATGGCGACCATCAAGCATAATAAAGTCACCTGCTTCATAATCACCTTGCTCGTCAGAAAAACTGCCGGCAAGTAATACTGTTAGCTCAAAGCCTTTGTGAGTATGCTCAGGCACTGAACCACCAGGATTAATATGTAATAAACTGCTGTGAATTTCCCCTTCATCAAGCTGTAAGCGTGCCCGAGAAAGTTTGCCCATGTGTGCTATTTTTCCTAATTCAACATTATTTAATGAACGCGGTAAAGCATAGTGTTGACCATGAAAGCTAACCAACTTTTCTACTGTTGCTTTTACTTCACTAATTTCGTCTGACTCAGTGATGCCAGCTATCATCTGGTCAAAATCAAGGGCTTCTACTTGGCTTAGGTCATCATCATCATCAACAATAAAGTTGTGTAAAAATGCTTGTTCAAAACTTGCTTCTGCCATTTGTTCAGTTAGTTGAGCAATTTTTTGCTGACACTGCGTACACATATCACTATGAATTGCGATACCCGCGGCTAATGAAGCAGCTAATTCACCATTAACAAACGACTGAAGTAATTCAAATTTAGGGTGATGCTTAATCATGATGCTCTCCTAATTTTGTTTTGAGTTTTGCTAATGCTAAACGTAAACGTGACTTAATGGTGCCAAGCGGTAAATTTAAATGCTTGGCTAATTGCTCTTGCGACATTTCCATAAAATAAAAGCCTTTAACCACTGCTTGCTGATTTTCAGGTAAGGTTTCTATGCTGCCTAAAAGTTGATGCTGAGCTAAGTGATCGCCAAAAACCTTATCTGATGTGGTTTGCGCTTCAACAAGCGGCCAAATATCATCACTTAAATTGTCTTCTTTATTGGCTTGCATCTTCCTTAAAATGTCGAAAGAAACATTACGCATAATGGTATAAACCCATGTGGTTGGCGCGCCCTTCGCTTCGTTAAAAAGGTGGGCTTTTCGCCAAACATTGCTCATGGTGTCTTGTACCACTTCATTGGCCATGCTTTTATTTGAAAATTTGTTGTGAGCTATACGGTGAATTTTGCTAGCAAAAAACTTAAACAAGCAAGTAAAGGCTTGTTTGTCTCTATGTATTGCCACGGCGTTAAGCCATTGACAAAGCTGGGGATGATCAACAGAATTTGACATAGTACTAGATGTAGCAGTTGTCGTATCTTTTGACAAGCTTGTTCGCAACTCTTGCATGCTGCCACCTTATAAATAAACTCATTACCTGCCTATACGCACTCACTCAATGAGAAGATCACTTAATTTTAATTATTTTTCTAAAATAGCGTGAATAAACTCTACTGCTTGCTTATAGGTATGTGCCTGAGCAAATTTAGCTTTTACCGCTAAGTCAATGGGCAGTAGCTCTAACCACCGAGCCACCACCCATTCAGCTTGATAAACAAACTGCTGTTGATAAAGTGCTTTAAGCTCTGGTGTTTGCTCAAAAATAGGAAAAAGTAACTCGGTTAAGTGTGCACTTACTTCATTATTTTTTACCGGCGGCCAATGCGATTTAGCAATAACATCGCCATGACATAATTTATCTTTATCTTGTGTTATCGTTTTAATTTCAACCAATGCCTTACACTTTACATCGATAATTAGCAGGCCACTCTCTTCTTGTTCAAAGTTGATAATTTCAACCCAACTTGCCCAATTGCCGCTCTTTGGCGCATGCATTAACTTATGTTGTAACTCATTTTTTAATGTTTTGTCAGACTGACTATTCGCAGGAATGGTTAATAAAATAGCAAAACCTTGCCCTTGGCTGGCAATAGCGACCATTTTCAAATAACGCGGTTCAAAAATGCGTAACCGGGTTACCCCTTGCGGTAACAAAAAAACCGGCAAAGGGAAAATAGGTAAATTAAAGCTTAAATCACTCATATCTAGGTTTTATTATCTCGGTAGTATTACTGACTTACATACCACTACGCAGTAAGTGCTGAAATTGTTCAAAAAAATAAAATAAAGTTAATTCAATGAAGAAAATATCGGTGATTGCGCTATAACCAAGGTAATGTGGAAATGATCTTGTTTACATTAGGAAGCGTATTAATTTTTAGAAATAGCAAAAATAGCTCAGCTAAGGATAAGTAATGAATTTTTTAATAACAGGCGCTACCGGATTGATTGGCAAAAAGCTAACCAAAGCTTTACTAAAACAAACCGACAGTAACATTACTGTATTAACAAGAAACCGCGCTAAAGCGACCAGCCTTTTCAAAGAAAAAGTAGCTGTTATTGATAAATTATCATTAACGATAATTGAACAGCAAGATGTGATAATTAATTTAGCGGGAGAACCGATCGCCGATAAGCGCTGGTCACCATCGCAGAAAAAGAAAATATGCCAAAGTCGCTGGCAAATAACTCAAGACTTGCTTGGGTTTATTAACCAAGCTAAAAAGCCACCTAAAGTATTTATATCAGGCAGTGCCATAGGTATTTATGGTCGACAAAACCAGCAGATTATTGATGAGGGGTTTGTCGATTATCATCAAGAGTTTTCTCACACTATTTGTCAGCAATGGGAAGCCATTGCCTTAAAAGCTCAATCACCGGCCACCCGTGTCGCGTTATTAAGAACGGGAATTGTTTTATCTACACAAGGCGGCGCCTTAGCAAAGATGCTACTGCCGTTTAAATTAGGTTTAGGTGGAAAAATGGCCAGTGGTGAGCAAAGAATGTCTTGGGTCCACATTGACGACATGGTTGCAGCCATCATTTATATTATAAACAATCAACAGCTTATAGGCGCCATTAATATAACCGCGCCAGAGCCGGTATCTAATCAAGTTTTTAGCTCTATACTTGCCAAAACGTTATCTCGCCCATGCATATTTTCAACGCCAACCTTTATGCTAAAATTACTCTTTGGTGAAATGGCTGATTTATTGATTTATGGACAAAACGTCGTACCGAAGAAACTAAGAGACAGTGGTTTTAGGTTTGAATATGAAAAGCTTTCTAAGGCGTTAGAGAGCTTAATTAAAACTCGCTGATAAAGCTATATCGATAACATTCAATATAGCTATATTAAAACCTAATTAACGAAACCTAATTTACGCAACTTAAGTTACGAAACAGGACTACAGCTTTCTTGTGGTAACTGCTTATCAAAAAACAAGGTGATTTCAGCAACCTTAATACCAAACTTTTTCATCGCAGTGCGGTTAAAAACTCGATATTCATCCACTTGGTACATCCAATCATCTAATATAAATTGATAGGTTTCACCGTCAATAGGCACCACTAATTGATATTGCCATTGAAAAGCAAAACCACTTTGTTGACCGCTTGCGGTGCCAACCACATCTTCAGCGGTGCCTTGATACTTACCGTCATCCAGCTTAGTAAGCTGCCAATTACGGTAACTAATTTCGCCATCATTAAAATAAAAGGTTTCCGCCAACAGGCCTTTGTTGCCCTGCCAGCTGCCGTTAATGTCAACACAAAAGCGACGGGTAACCTTATTGGTATAATCTTGCACCATGCCATAGGCGATAACTTTGCCGGTGAAATAGCGTTTAATGTCGAAATCTGATGTGCCATTTTGATAAGAAGTTACTGGCACTGAACAGCTTGATAATAAGCCGACAAATAATATCGCTAAAGCGATTTGAATGATAAATTTCATTTTAGTTTCTCCCTAATAATTGGCGGCGTAGTTTCGGTTGGCTAGTATTGGGCGATAACCAAATATCGACAAACAGCCAGCCAAATTCAGGCTCATTAATAGTGCCTATTTTGTTTTCATTGAAATAAAAACTGCTGCCGGTTTGATTAATCAGTATGGCTAAACTGTCTCCTGCTTTAATATTTGGCCACAAACGTTTTAAAGCGGGTAGGTATACTTGGTAGTTATCTTCCTTAACCCCTAAGTGTTGCCATTGCTCGATAGTACGGATAATTAATTCATCACGAGTTATATCTTTTAGGTACTGAATTTCGAACAACAAGGGTTGATTGTTATTACCTAATTCCACCACGTCTGCACGATAAAATAACTGGCTTTGGTAAATATCCCAAAACAATACAGTAAACTTTGCTTTGCCAACTGATCTAAATTGATTAGCTTCAATCAGCTTGGCTAAATCAGTTCCACGGCTATCGCTAGCTTGAACGGCTAAGTTAAAACTAAATAGCCAAAAAATCGATAAAAACAGACTAACCATGACTTTATGCATCAGTGACTCCTTGGCGATAAAACCTAGCTTGAAGATAAAAACAAAACACCATTAACGGCGCCCAAATCATACTTAACCATAAAAAAACTAATGCCGTAGGATGGCTAAAATTAACCGCTGAAAAACTTGCGCCCGCGATATAACTTAAAGGCGGAAAAATGCCGCCAACAATAAACTGTAGCCATGGTGATTTTTGTAAAAACTGCATACTATGGGCAATGGTGGCAGCAAAACTTGCCCACAACACAATAAGCCATAAAGGGATAGGTAATACGTAAATAGCGCTCAGCTCAAAATGAAATACGCCAATATAAGCCAAGTAGCTATCGAGCATAGTGCCGATAAAGGTAATGGTTAAAATTAATCGTAATTCTGCCAGAGTCTTTTGGCAGTAAAATAGATGGACAGCTAAGGCTAATATGGCAAAAATAACAAAGCTATCGCCCAGTAAAACTAAGCCAAACCAAACACTATTGAAGAAAAGAATATTTAGCCACATAAACTAAAACCATTAGCTGTTTTTTGTTTATACGGTGATTATTACCACAAAGATCAATATAGCGGAAAATAGAAGCACTAAGATGAAGTTATTAATCAATACTGCTCAATAAATCAGAGCAGTATTGATTAAAATAAGTGACGAAAAATAGCGTGCGTTTAGCCACAACACTTTTTATATTTTTTCTCACTACCACATGAACAAGGATCATTGCGGTTTGGAGTTTTATCGAAAGTAGTGGTTTTTGGCTTGTTTAGCCAAGTATTAAGCTCACTGATATTCTCATCAGCATTGCTATCTAAGGTAATATCAGCAAAGAGTTCATGCTCAGCAACTAACGCCTCTACAGCTAGTTTTCTTTCGTCGCTGTTAACAACCAGAGTTAATGGATTTTTTTCAGTACCAAGCTTAACTTCACGCTTCGTATTATAGCCAGTTTTTATATGGTTTACTCGGGTATGAATTCGGCCTTTGTAATACAGATCGTGCATAATGCTCTCCGCTAATGAAATACTTACTTTAAGCGCGGCAGTATAACGTAAAGCGCTAAATAGTCGACCGTTGAATGGTGCAAATTGATACTTGTCTGTGTTTTATTTTGTTTCATACCTAAATAGACAATAAATTTACAGATGAATAAGGTGCTGACCAGCAAAGTACAGGTTATTATATAGCAGAAACGCCTGCCCTATTTTCAGTAATTAGCGATTCGTTATTTCAATTTTTATTAGGGGCTGTTGATCTTTCAGGGTTAAAATTTATTCAATTTAAAACGTATATAATCGCGGCGTGAGCTTTGTATCATAGTTATTCTATTTAAAAAGCGAACACAGCTTACGCATCCTGCTCACGCTAAGTACCTACATCCATGTAGGCAACAAAGATTAAATCCGTTTTAAATGAACCCAAAGGGCAGAATATGTTTGAAACTTATACGGCGTTATCACATGTCCTACCCTGCCTGAATATCAAACACATTGCTGTAAAAGTAATCTCGAAAGTTCAACAGCCCCTAGCCAAAACATCACCGCCATTTAGGAACAATTCATGCCTTTAGCAATGCAGCTTAGCAAAGAAGATATTAGAAAAAACAAACCCACTCGCAATGAATACTTAAATAAACCAAAATTGCCGTTAGTATTGGTATTAGACCATGTTACCAATAGTTATAATATTGGCGCTTTTATTCGCTTAGCTGATGCATTTGCTATTGAAAAAATCATCATTTGTGGTGAGCTAACCATTTCCGATAAAAAGATGAAAAAGGCCTCTAGAAATGAAGCAAAATGGGTTCACATTGAATATAGCGATAGCACATCAGCAAGCCTGCAAACCTTAAGTGACGATGGCTATACCATTTTTAGTGTTGAGCTATGTAATAACTCGGTTGACTATAAAGAGGTTAACTACCCTTCCCCTTGCGCGCTGGTGCTTGGTAATGAACGCAAAGGCGTAAGTGAAGCAGCGTTGCAACTAAGTCAGCAGCAAATTCACATTCCTATGTTTGGCATGGGCAATTCTTTAAATGTTTCCACCGCAGGCGCGATTGTATTAGCAGAATGTGCGAGTCAAATTCGTAAGGCTATTAGTGGGTAAAATAGTAAGAGGGGAAAATAAATACGTTATGGTGCGAAACACAGTCTATTTTTACTGGCAAAATAGACTGTTACAGTTTTTTTAATCAGGCTTCCGCGCCAACATGGTCGCAAACTGCAATTGCGCGCCATTATGCATAGTACCTACATCTTCATTGTACTTAATCATCTCCCACCCCTCATAAGCTTCACGTAGCTGCCCCTCTTTTAGGGTAAATGGAAAGGGAGCTGGGCATGGGTGCTCTTTAGTGCTCATGGCGCAAACAATCAAATTATAACCGCCGGCTAGAGTACATTTATGCATATCAGCAATAACTGCATCAACACGCGTGGGGTCGATAAACATTAAGGTTACGGTACAGGAAATAAAACTATAGTCTTCATCAAGGTTCGCATTGTTAATGTCGTACACCTGAGTCTTAATATTATTTATCTTCTCTTCAATACTAATACTTTTTAGCATATCAAGGGCACCAAAATTAGTATCTATGGCAGTAACGTTAAACCCGAGTTGGCCGAGATACACGGCATTACGTCCATTAGAGCACCCCATATCTAACGTATCGCACGGCTCAATAATCTTGCACGCCTCTACCACTTCACTATGCGCGGGATTTAGGCCGTAACGGCTATTTAGATCAACTATCATGGTAACAACTTAGTTTTGAAATGAGGGCTATTATCTTACTACTGATCTTGTTCTATTAAATATGAATAGAGGTATTTTATAGCTTGTATTTGACCTTAATCAACAACACTAGCGATGAGAACAGCTGAAGAGCCGCTTGGTGTCGATTTAGTATCGATATTTTATGAGTGAAATTTTAGAGCAAAAAAATAGCGCCACAAGGCGCTATTTTTATTTAAATATTTTAGCAAAGCTCAACACTTAAAACTTAGAACGGCATTTTCATCCCTGGAGGCATTTGCATGCCGCCAGTTAACGCGCCCATTTTTTCTTTGTTTTGCTCTTCAACACGACGCACGGCATCGTTAACCGCTGCAGCTAAAAGGTCTTCAAGCATGTCTTTGTCGTCTTCCATTAAGCTGTCATCAAGCTCAACACGACGAACACTATGACTACCTGTCATGGTTACTTTAACCATGCCAGCGCCTGACTCACCAATAACTTCCATTTGCGCAAGTTCTTCTTGTGCTTTGGCCATTTTAGCTTGCATTTGTTGGGCTTGCTTCATTAAGTTGCCCATGCCACCTTTCATCATAATTTTTCCTAATCTTATCTATAAATAAACAGTAAAATTCTCTATTGCCGCCACTTTAGTGGCTTATGACAACAATTTCAAGTAACAGTTATCGCGCTACTATTGAATCTTCGTCAAGCTCAGCTTGAAAATTATCAATGAATTGCTTAACCACTTCGTCATCTTTTATCAAGTCTTTAGCGTAATCGAGTCGTTTGTCATTAATATGTGTTTGAATTTGGTACGGATCTGCAACAGTTTTGTCTACAATTTCCAACTCAACTCTGATCGGCCTCGATAAATACTGAGAAAGATTTTGTTCAAGCTGCTTATGTGCCGCGTCAGAATTTAAATGTTTGATCGATTGGTCAAGCTTCAATTTTAATACGTCATCGGTTGAGCTTTCGTCAATGGTGGCATGTAAAGCTAATTGTCGAACACGGGCAATAAGCTCCATTGCATCAATCATATTCGCCCATTTATCAACTTGGTTCGCTGAACGAATTTTTGTTGGGTCAATCACCTCTGGCGTAAAAGGCCTGTCAGGTATGGTCGCGATATCGGGAATATCAGGCTTACTCGGTTCAACGGGTGCCGCTGTATTCTCAGGCTTGTTAACGGTTAAGTGATTATTTTCAGTATTGCTGGCGTCAGCGTTATTATCAGAAGGTTGACGCACATTCGCGTCACTCGACTTTTTTGGTTCTTTCTCCAACTGTTTTTTTCGGCTGCGCAGCATATTACGTGTTGCTAACGCTGCTTCAACAGGTGATTGATAAACCGGTGCTGGTGCTATTGATGGCTGCTCAGTTGCTATTGGCTCAGCTGGTTGTGACTCAGCTTCAAATGGCTGTGGGGAAACACTTGGCTCTTGTATACCGTGAGGCTCTTGCGCAGTATTAATATTCTCTACTGGTTGCTCTTGTAGCGGCTCTTGATTAACTGGCGCTTGAAAATGGCCATGCTGCTCGGCTAACTGTTCAACTTCTTTTAATTGCGCGTCTAAATCATCAATGGTTGCCACTAAATTTTCTACATTGGCAATCTCAGGTGAAGAGTCAGGCATTAACTCTGGTTGTGCCGCTGTTTGTACCGAGTGTTGCTCTGGAGCTTGAGAAAGTGCTATTGAGTCTTCAAGTAATGGGCTTTCTTCAACCGCAGGTTGAGACTGTAAATTAGTTTCAGGCGCTACTGTTTCAGCAATTTCAGGCTTAGTAATCTCTGCTTGAGTACTTATTGGTTGAGCGCTTTCTACTTGAATATTTGCTAATTGAGTTACCTGAGTATCAGCTAAGTTAACATCATCAAAATTAACGGCTTCATTAGACGCTACTTGCCCTGTTTGCGCACAAGTATCTGCTGCCGCCATAGGTTTAAACGCTAATAAACGCAGTAATACCATATCAAAAGCGGCTTGTTCGTCGCTGGCATAAGGTAAATCTTTACGACCATTTAAGACAATTTGATAATAAAGCTGCACGTCTTCTGGCGACATTGCTTGGCATAATTTTTTCAATAAAATTTCATGCTCTGGCGATAAGTCAAAGTGTTGCGGCACAATTTGCGCCAATGCCACTTGATGCAATAACTGAATAAGCTCAGCTAATAACCGGCTATAACTCGGCGCGTATGAGGCAATTTCTTGTGATAAAGCCATTAACGCTTGCGCGTCTTGTTTAACCAAATGTATTAAAATTTTAAATGGCCAGTTTTGATCAATTCCACCAAGCATTTGCTGAATATTAGCCACGGCCAACGCGCCCTGCCCTTGGGCAATTGCTTGGTCTGTTAGGCTAAGTGAGTCGCGCATACTGCCACGTGCAGCTTTGGCTAATAACGTTAAAGTGCCTGCGTCGTGCGTAACTTCTTCGGCTTGTAGAATTTGCTCAAGTTTTGATTCAATTTGTGCAACAGTGAGCGCTTTTAAATGAAACTGTAAGCAGCGCGATAATACCGTAACTGGCAGTTTTTGAGGATCGGTAGTGGCTAAAATAAATTTAACGTGCTCTGGCGGCTCTTCAAGGGTTTTTAATAGCGCATTAAAACTGCTGCGCGAGAGCATATGCACTTCGTCAATTAAGTAAACTTTATAACGACCACGACTTGGCGCATATTGCACGTTGTCGAGTATTTCGCGAGTATCGTCTACTTTAGTGCGCGAAGCGGCGTCAATCTCAAGTAAATCAACAAAACGGCCTTGGTCAATATCAACGCAAGTATCACAGCTGCCACAAGGTTTAGCGGTAATGCCTTGCTCGCAGTTTAAACTTTTAGCAAATATTCGCGCTATAGTGGTTTTACCAACACCGCGAGTACCGGTAAATAAATAGGCGTGATGTAAACGCTGTTGGGTCAAGGCATTAACAAGTACAGTAACGACATGCTCTTGGCCGACTAATTGTTCAAAATTTTTCGGTCGCCATTTTCTTGCTAATACCTGATAACTCATAGTGCTACCTATTCGCCTTCATACTGAATGAGTGAGCTTACTGCTAAACCTAAATCGGCTAAACGTTGTTCGCCGCCTAACTCAGGTAATGAAATAATAAAACCGGCATGTGCTACGCTAGCGCCTAATTTTCGCACTAAGGTAGTAGTGGCCTCTATGGTACCACCTGTTGCTAATAGGTCGTCAATAATAAGTACTTTATCATCCGCGGTTAAAGCGTCTTGATGAATTTCTAAAGTATCGTGACCATATTCTAGCTGATAACTTTCGGAAAAAACTGCTCGTGGTAGTTTCCCCGGCTTACGTACCGGAACAAAACCAACATTTAGTGCTAATGCTAGCGGCGCACCAAATAAAAAACCGCGCGCTTCAGTACCAACAACTTTAGTGAAACCGCCTTGGGAAAATTTATCGGCAAGTATGTCTATCGACAATTTGAAGGCATCAGCATCGTCAAGAATGCCGGTAACATCACGGAACATAATGCCTTCAGATGGATAGTTTTCTATGGTGTGAACGGCGTTTTTAAGAAGAGTAGTTTGTTGTTGGTTCATTTTTAACAAATCATAATTTTAGATTGTTAAAGAATAAAGCAATTCGATGATTATTTATAGTGACTGTTGCTGACTATTTTGCTCTAGAAGGGAATAAATTTGTGAAATAAAGGTTTTTTCAGCAAGCGGCTTACTCGCTAACGCATCGAGAAGTTTAAGCTCTGTTGTTTTTTCAATCAGGCTAAGATCTTGTGTACTCATAAATAAAATCGGGGTTCGCGTAGTTGCTAAATTTTGACGTAAATTTTTGGCAAGCTGCAAACCATTCATGATAGGCATTAAATGGTCAATGATAAACAAATCAAAATGGGTAACCTGAGCTTTTTCTAGCCCATCTAAACCATTTGAAGCGGTAACACTGTCAAAGCCATGTTCAGTTAATAACCCTTGAACTTGGTTGAGTACCGATTGATTATCATCAACAATTAATATTTTCATCATAGATTTTTAGTTAACGTTTTTAAGACAATAACGTATACCAGCCCGCCAACATAGGTAACAAAGGGAAAGCAAACAAAGCTATTATAGCTAAGAATAAATGGCGTTTTGAGCTAGAGTCTTTAAAGTTTTCGTGGTCTGACATTTTAGGGAACCTTACACTACAGAATGAAAGGCGCGCATTCTAGCTTAATAATGTTACTTTGAACAGCTAAAGTTGATCTAGATCAAATAAAGTCTCGTTACCCTCTAGAAACAAAAAACGGGCTTAGCGCCCGTTTTGTTAAATCTTTTGTTTGGGCTAGCGATTAACCTTCACCACATTTCTTTTTAGCTTTTCCTTCACCGCATTTGCCTTCGCCACATTTACCTTTGGCTTTAGCTTTACCTTCACCGCATTTGCCTTCGCCACACTTACCTTTGGCTTTAGCTTTACCTTCACCGCATTTGCCTTCGCCACATTTACCTTTGGCCTTAGCTTTACCTTCACCGCATTTGCCTTCGCCACACTTACCTTTGGCTTTACCTTCACCGCATTTGCCTTCGCCACATTTACCTTTGGCTTTAGCTTTTCCTTCACCACATTTGCCTTCGCCACATTTACCTTTGGCTTTAGCTTTTCCTTCACCGCATTTGCCTTCGCCACATTTACCTTTGTGATCGTCAGCAACTATCGTAACTTGTTCAACAGATGAGAACGGGTTAATTTCTGCTTTTGTTGGTAATGAAGCGAATAGCGCTAAACTCACTAATGCTAATAAAGCTGAAATTTTAGTTTTTTTAATAAGATTCATGTTATTTTCCTTCCGATTTTATTTTCAATTTTTTTGAACTATCACATTTAAAACATCGTAACTTGCTAGAAAGACCTATGCTGAAGCAATTAAATTTCAACTTTTAAAAGTTTTTTCATTTAAAATGGTCACTTGATAGTAAATCTAGCACAACACAATGATGCAATTCACCTTAATATTATGAAAAACTTTGAAAATTTGGTCATACTCGCCCCTATGGAAGGCGTGGTAGACGCGCTGATGCGAGATCTACTCACTGGTATTAATAGTTACAATTTGTGTATTACCGAATTTATTAGAGTAGTAGATTCTTTAGTACCTAAGCTGGTTTTTAATAGAACCTGCCCAGAGCTGGCAACTGGTGCTTATACACCATCAAAAACCCCATTAAGAATACAACTGCTTGGACAACAACCACAGTGGATGGCAGAAAATGCGGTTAGAGCAATAGAGATGGGCTCACATGGCGTTGATATTAACTTTGGTTGTCCTGCAAAAGCCGTAAACAAAAGCAAAGGCGGCGCAGTTTTATTAAAAGATCCTGAAAAAATTTATCAAATTGTCTCTGCCATTAAAAAAGCAGTGGGCACCGATCATGATGTTTCGGTAAAAATTCGTTTAGGCTTTGACGATACCAGCTTATTAAACGAAGTGGTCAGTGCGATAAAAAGCGCTGAAGCAAATATGCTAACCGTGCATGCTCGTACTAAATTGCAAGGTTATAAAGCCCCTGCCTATTGGGAATATATTGCTGAAATAGAAAAGCAGATAGATTTTCCGCTAGTGGCCAACGGCGAAATTTGGAATAAAGCTGACGCCATACGTTGCCAAGAAATTGCTAACACCAACAATATTATGCTGGGCAGAGGCGCACTTGCCCTGCCCAACTTAGCTGATGTGATCAGGGGCAAGCAAGAGCCGATGACTTGGCAAGCAATGAAAAGCGTAATTCATACCTATAGCCAACGAGAGTTAATTGGCGATAAAAGCTATTACTTTTCCAGCCGTTTAAAACAATGGTTACGTTATTTAAGACTGCAATTCCCTGAAGCTGAACAACTATTTCAAGATATTAAATTACTTAAAAATAAAGAGGAAATTCTTGCAATAGTGCACGCTTAAACACAAAACCTTCAACAGTAAACTTTCAGCACAAATACCAGCACAAAAAAAATCCAGTGGCTAAACAGTTATGTTTAAAACACTGGATTTTATTTGATGAATTAAAACGAGCTATTAGCTTTTAAGATCATCAAAGAACTTTTTCACACCGTCAAAAAAACCGGTTTCTTTCGGGCTATGTTTACTTGTACTCTTACCCATTTTTTCTTCTAACTGGCGTAGTAAATCAGCTTGGTCGCCAGATAAACTTACTGGTGTTTCAATCACTACTTTACACATTAAATCGCCGGTTGAATGACTACGAACAGACTTAACGCCTTTACCGCGTAAACGGAACATTTTGCCAGTTTGAGTTTCTTTCGGTACTTTTAACTTAACTTTACCTTCTAAAGTAGGTACTTCAATATCACCGCCTAAAGCAGCTGTAGTGAAACTAATCGGCACTTCGCAGTAAAGGTGGTTTTCGTCACGCACAAAAATATGATGATCTTTAACGTTCGCTTGAACATATAAATCACCTGCTGGTGCGCCATGCTCGCCGGCTTCACCTTCACCACTTAATCGAATTCTGTCACCGGTATCAACACCTGGTGGAATTTTCACTGATAAGGTTTTAGTTTTTTCTACACGACCTTGACCTCGACATGAAGGACAAGGATCAGTAATAACTTTACCTTTACCACTACAAGTTGGACAGGTTTGCTGAACGGCAAATAACCCCTGACGCATTTGTACTTGGCCGTGACCATGACAAGTAGAACAGGTTTTGGCACTGGTGCCTTTTTTCGCGCCACTGCCGTCACAAGGGTCACAACTAACAAACGTAGGTACTTTAATTTCTAAGGTTTTACCTTTAACCGCTTCTTCAAGAGTTAGGTCTAGGTTGTAACGTAAGTCTGAGCCTCTACGTGCACGTGATTGACCACCACGTCCGCCACCGCGGCCGCCGCCAAAGATATCACCAAAAACATCGCCAAAAATATCACCGAAGTCGCCTTGACCACCATGACCGCCACCACCGTGACCGCCTTGTTGGAACGCTGCATGTCCGTATTGATCATAAGCAGCGCGCTTTTGATCATCATTAAGAACTTCGTAAGCTTCTTTAACTTCTTTAAATTGCTCTTCTTTGGCTTTATCACCGGCATTACGGTCAGGATGAAGCTTCATCGCTAAACGTTTGTAGGCTTTTTTGATATCACGCTCAGAAGCATCTTTCGATACGCCTAGCACTTCATAATAATCACGTTTTGACATAGTTACTTCTTTTAACTGGTATTAAATTTTGGGACAAAATTTTATTAAAATGACATTATAAATAGTTGGCTATTTTCAATGGCATTTTATAACGTTTTTTAACGTAAGAAGCGCTGGTGTTTAAACCAGCGCTTATATTTTCATACGTTATTTAAAGACTATTTGTCTTCTTTAACTTCTTCAAACTCTGCATCTACTACATCGTCAGCAGGAGCTGCGCCAGCGTCGGCTTCAGGTGCACCGCCTTCTGGTGCGCTTTGAGCTTGTTGCTTAGCTTGAGCAATTTCCATTAACTTAGCAGATGCTTCGATAACAGCTTGAGATTTAGCATCAATCGCTTCCTTGTCTTCGCCTTTAAGGGCTTCTTCAAGTTCAGTTAATGCTGCTTCAATTTTTTCTTTATCTTCGCTTGGTAAATCATCACCCGCTTCTTCAACTTGCTTGCGAGTTGCGTGTACCATGCCATCAGCTTGGTTACGAGCTTGAACTAATTCTTCAAACTTAGCATCGGCATCAGCGTTAGCTTCTGCGTCACGTACCATTTGCTCCACTTCATCATCAGATAAACCAGAAGATGCTTTGATGGTAATTTTTTGTTCTTTACCTGTGTTTTTGTCTTTTGCAGTTACATGCAAAATACCGTCAGCATCAATATCGAAAGTTACTTCGATTTGTGGCGTACCACGTGGTGCTGGGTCAATACCTTCAAGGTTAAATTGACCAAGTGATTTGTTAGCACTAGCTTGCTTACGCTCACCTTGAACAACATGAACAGTTACTGCAGCTTGGTTATCATCAGCTGTAGAGAATGTTTGTGATTGCTTAGTAGGAATGGTGGTGTTTTTGTCGATAACTTTCGTCATCACGCCGCCCATTGTTTCGATACCTAATGATAATGGCGTAACATCTAAAAGAAGTACGTCAGTTACATCACCAGAAAGAACACCCGCTTGAATCGCCGCACCAGAAGCTACTGCTTCATCAGGGTTAACGTCTTTACGTGGCTCTTTATTGAAAAAGTCTGTTACTGCTTTTTGTACTAGTGGCATACGTGATTGGCCACCAACTAAGATAACGTCGTTCACGTCACTTACTGAAAGGTCTGCATCTTTAAGCGCTTTTTTAAGCGGCTCTAAAGTTGCTTTAACCATGTCTTCAACTAAAGATTCTAATTTTGCACGTGTCACTTTAATGTTCATGTGCTTAGGACCAGAAGCGTCAGCTGTGATGTAAGGTAAGTTAACATCAGTTTGCTGTGCAGAAGAAAGTTCACATTTTGCTTTTTCAGCTGCTTCTTTCAAACGTTGCATAGCAAGAGGATCAGTGGTTAGGTCCATGCCTGAATCTTTCTTAAATTCAGCAACAAGGTAATTAATTAGCTTGTTATCAAAGTCTTCACCACCTAAGTGAGTGTCACCGTTAGTCGCTAGTACTTCAAAAGTGTGCTCGCCTTCAACTTCGTCAATTTCAATAATTGAAATATCAAAAGTACCGCCACCTAAGTCATATACAGCAACAACTTTATCGCCTTCTTGCTTGTCCATGCCGTAAGCAAGAGCAGCAGCAGTTGGTTCGTTGATGATACGTTTAACATCAAGACCTGCGATACGACCAGCATCTTTCGTTGCTTGACGTTGTGAATCGTTAAAGTAAGCAGGAACGGTAATTACAGCTTCAGTAACTGTTTCACCTAAATAGTCTTCTGCTGTTTTCTTCATTTTAGCTAAAACTTCAGCTGAAACTTGTGGTGGCGCAACGTTTTTATCACGTGTTGTTACCCAAGCATCGCCGTTGTCTGCTTTAACAATACCAAATGGCATAATTTTAATATCACGTTGAACTTCTTCGTCTTCAAAACGACGACCAATTAAACGTTTAATAGCAAACAAAGTGTTTGTTGGGTTAGTTACTGATTGACGCTTAGCTGGCTGACCAACTAAAGTTTCACCTTCTTCAGTGTATGCAATGATTGAAGGAGTTGTGCGATCGCCTTCTGCGTTTTCAATAACACGAACACTATCGCCGTCTAGTACAGCAACACATGAGTTTGTTGTCCCTAGGTCAATACCAATTATTTTGCCCATCTTGAGGACCTCCGAATACTAAATTAATGTGGATTAAATCTTTCGATGAACAGTTAGTGGGGGCATGAAAAACTCTTTTCAACACTTAAAAGTGAAAAATGTACGAAAAAGTTAATTTTTTTAGTTTAAAGCGTGGTTAAAAGCGTAAGAGGAATTATTTAAGCGAATAAAACCACGAAAACTACAGTTATTTTTATAGGCACTAGCGATAAAGTTACAGTGAACTTTATCGTTTTTTTGGTAGACCAAGCAAAATAGTTATAACAGTAATAATTTCTGTTTATTAAATTTAATTACTCAAGTGAATTTTTTACATAAAAAAACCAGCAATATCTGCTGGTTTTCGTAATTGATGTAACTCAACTTTACTTACATAGATAATTATTAAGCTGAGGTATCAACACTTGGCGCGGCTTTAGATACCATCACCATAGCTGGACGAATTAAACGACCATTTAATTCATAACCTTTTTGCATAACAGCAATAACTGTATTAGGTGCAACACCTTCAACTTCTTGCATAGACATCGCTTGATGTAACTCAGGGTTAAATGGTTGGTCTTTTGGATCAATGGCTTTAATAGAAAACTTCTCTAAGCCTGAAAGCAAGCCTTGTAAAGTTAAATTGATACCTTCAAAAGTGGTCTTTTGATTTTCATCTTCAGCGTCAATTGTTGCTAAGCCACGCTCTAAATTATCAACAACAGTTAACATTTCACCAGCGAATTTTTCTAAAGCAAACTTACGGGCTTTTTCAACATCTTGCGCTGCGCGTCGGCGAACATTGTCTACTTCAGCTTTTGCACGAATTACTGAGTCTTTTTGATCAGCAACTGTTGATTGAGCAGCAGCTAATGCTAATTCTAATTCATTAATTCTTTCTTGCTCTGCGCTAATAACTTCATGCGCATGTTCATGTTGCTCTTCAACTTGCTCTTCTGCTTGTTGAACGATTTCTTCAGCCAGTTGCTCGGCAGCAAGATCTTCGGCACTTTTACTTTCGGTTGACTGATTCGTCATGAAAAACTCCAGAATAAAACTTATACAATAATGATAGTAAAACTTAATAGAGCTAATTATGGGGCTTAGTTTTTATGAATCAAGCATGAAAAGCAAAACTTTTAAAAAAAGTGAACTTTACAATGCCACCATTAACAGCGAAACTTAGCCTAATATAAAGAATTTACTTGAAAACTTATGGCTCAACTGTATAAAACCATTGGATTGATTGGCAAACCTCATCACGAGGGCGCAAGCAATACCATAGAAGCATTGCATAAATACCTTATCGAACAAAACTACCAAGTTGTTGTTGAAAAAACCGTTGCTAACTCTTTAACCATAGCGAATATGGCTAGCCATACCTTAACTGAAATTGGTGAATTAGCCGATCTTGCCATTGTTGTTGGCGGCGACGGCTATATGCTAGGCGCTGCACGGGTACTTGCCTGTTACGATATCGGCGTATTAGGTGTTAACCGCGGGAACTTAGGCTTTCTCACCGATTTATCCCCTGATGATGTTTTCCAGCCGCTGGAAAAAATATTAGCGGGCGAGTCACGATCAGAGCAACGCTTTATTATTGAAGCTGAAGTTTATCGCCACGGTAAATTAAAAAGCAGTAATAGCGCAGTAAACGAAGCGGTTTTACATGCGGGTAAAGTTGCAAACATGATCGAATTTGAAGTTTATATTGACGAAAGCTTCATGTTTAGCCAGCGCTCAGACGGTTTAATTGTTTCAACCCCTACAGGCTCTACCGCCTATTCTATGTCGGCAGGCGGTCCTATTTTAACGCCTAATTTAAATGCTTTGTCGTTAGTGCCAATGTTTCCACATACACTCACCAGTCGCCCTATCGTAGTAGACGGCAATAGTGAAATTAAATTAGTTCTAGCCAATGAAAACTATGAAAACCTACAAGTAAGCTGCGACGGCCACGTTATTTTGTCGGTAATGCCCGGTGATGAAGTGATCATTAAAAAGAGCGAAAATACTTTGCGTTTAATACACCCGCTTGACCATGACTATTTCAATGTTTTACGACAAAAATTAAGTTGGGGTAATAAACTCTATTAATTCAAAAGATTGAAAACTTTTAGTGTTTAATTAATCAACAACGCTTGCATAAAAAACCAATACTGTATAAATTAACAGTATTGGTTTTTTTGCTTTTAAAGCGAATTAAAAACGATTAACTAGAGACTGACTATGCTGTTACAACTAAACATTCAAAACTTCGCTATTGTTCGCTCACTCGATTTAGAGTGGCATCAAGGAATGACCACCATTACTGGTGAAACGGGTGCGGGAAAATCTATTGCTATTGACGCGTTAGGTTTATGTTTAGGAGAGCGAGCCATCACCAATGCGGTTCGCCCTAACTGTAAAAAAGCAGAGCTTAGCGCAACGTTTGAAGTTAAAAATAACCCAACAGCTAAACAATGGCTTACTGAAAAAGACTTAGCACTTGATGATGAATGTATTTTACGACGAGTAATTTCTGCTGAAGGTCGCTCAAAGGCCTATATCAATGGCAGCCAAGTTCCTCTAGTGCAGTTAAAGGAAATTGGCCAACTGCTGATTAATATTCATGGCCAGCATGATCATCAACTACTCACCAAAGCTAACGAGCAACGTAAAATTGTTGACGATTATGGCGATCACAACCACTTAATCAATGAAGTAAAATATTATTACCAGCAATGGCAGCAGTTCTCAAATGAGTTAACCAAACTTGAAGAAACAAAAACCCAACGAGAGTCTCAGCGACAGTTATTACAATATCAAGTATCAGAATTAGATGAGTTTTCATTGCAAGATGGTGAATTCAGCACCCTAGAAAGTGACTATCAACGTCATAGTCATGCTCAAAGCATTCTTAATGAAACCATGCAAGCCATGCATAGCCTCAGTGAAAATGAGCAGTTTAATGTGACTGACTCGCTACGAATGGCGATAGAAAATTTATCAACTTATAGCCACATCGATACATCGCTGAATAACATAACTAATTTGCTAAATGAGTCGTTAGTACAAATAGAAGAAGCGAATATTGATTTGCGTCATTACCACGATAAACTTGAGCTAGATCCACAAGCTTATGCGCTTATTGAAGAACGTTACTCATTAGCCGTTAAGCTTGCTAAAAAGCATAATGTCTCCCCTGAAAATTTACCAGCCTTCCACGCAGAGCTGTCACAAGCACTTAAAAGTATTAGCTCTGATGAAACTCGCTTACTATTGGTGATAGATGAAATAGAAAAAGCACAACAAGCTTATTTAGTTGCAGCTCAAAAATTATCACGTTCGAGAAAAAAATCTGCGAAAAAACTTAGCCAATTGATCACTGCAAGCTTACAAGATCTGAATATGGCGCACGGAAAGTTTGAAGTTGAAGTTAACCATAACAACGCTAAAGCATTATCACCTTCAGGCTTAGACGAAGTTTCATTTTTAGTAAGCTTAAACCCCGGCCAAGCCTTAGAAGCTATGCATAAAGTCGCCTCTGGCGGTGAATTATCACGTATTAGTTTAGCTATGCAGGTTATTCTCGCGCAAAAAGTTGTAACCCCTGCGCTTATTTTTGATGAAGTGGATGTCGGGATCAGTGGGCCAACAGCGGCAATGGTTGGCGCAAAACTACAACAACTAGCAAAAAACACTCAAGTCATTTGTGTAACCCATTTACCACAAGTCGCCTGTAAAGGGCACCAACAGTTATTTGTTGCAAAACTCACCGATGGTGAACATACAGAAACAACAGTTACGGAACTAAGTGAACAAAGACGCGTCAAAGAAATAGCCCGCTTATTAGCTGGCGATAAAATCACTGAAAATAGCCTTGCCAATGCCCAAGAATTATTAGCAAGTTAAGCTGAGCAAACAATTATTTAAAAATAGTTTTGTATCTCAAGCTCGGCTTGGTTATTATCCCCGTTCACACTTTATTGAGTACAGATATTTACATGTTGTTTAGAAGCCTAATTGTTATTCTCGTTATTTCACTTTCTGCATGCTCTAGCTGGGTATTTCGTCGTGACATTCCTCAAGGTAATTATCTTGAGCAAAAAGACATTGATAAGCTACAAATTGCTATGACTAAAGAGCAAGTAAAGTTCGTGTTAGGAAGCCCAGTAGTTATCGACTCTTTTTATGATGATACTTGGCATTATATTTACAAATTTAAATCTGGCCGTGATGAAAGCTTTAATGCACGTAAACAGTTCATTATAAAATTTGAAGATAATAAGTTAGTTACCGCTGAAGGTGACTTTGTACTGCCTGAAAGTTTCTATACTCCTATGATCAACTAGTATTTGCTAATTAATGATTACTGAGCAGTAATTGATAATTAATGCATTTTTATACCTTGATTAAGTAAATAGCAAAAACAAAAAAACGGCCTATAGCCGTTTTTTTTGTTTTCTAGATTTAAATTATGTTGGCTCACTAAACCTATATCACGAGTTGGCACGTAATGGATTTACGCGTCCTCCGGTAACTTTATCAGCACGCCCTTCTTCTTTCGCTTTATCTGCTCGGCGCTTCCTTACTTCTTTTGGATCAGCAATTAGCGGGCGATAAATTTCAATACGATCTAAATCATTAACCACATCAGTTAACTTAGCCGTTCGATTCCAAATCCCCACTTTATTAACCGTTAAATCTATTTCAGTAAAAATATCAGATATACCTGACTGCTCAATAGCACTTTCTATTGTGCAAGGTGAGTCTACCGATAGCGTTAAAATTTTCTGCCTATGTGGTAAACCATAAACAACTTCTATTTGAACTTGCTCACTGAGCTTCTCATCATTCCCCATTAAACCATCATTACTATCAGACATGACTTCCGTAAACCTCTTTTGCTCTTTTGGTAAAAGCTTGCACCATATTATTTGCCATATGATTAAAAACCCGACCAAATGCTAAGTCATACATTTTATTAGAAAATTCATACTCTAACGCTAAACTAATTTTACAAGCTTCGTCTGACAGAGACGTTAATGTCCAACCACCGGTGAGCTTCTTAAAAGGACCATCAACTAACTTCATCACCACCTGCTCATTAGGCACTAAAGTGTTTTGCGTAGTAAACCATTTATTGAGTCCGCCTTTAGAAACCAATAATGCAGCGGTAACAGAATTCTCGTCTGATGAAATTACTTTACTATCACTACAATCAGGCACAAAGCTCGGATAAGAAGGTACATCATTAATTAGCTGATACATTTCAGCAACACTATGCATAACTAATGCACTACGACTTATTGTTGGCATTCAACCCCCTAAAAATTAACTCGGCTATGATAGCAAAACAGAATAAAAAGCGCATTATTGTCATAAAAGATAAATTACCCATTTCAAAGCCGCTATTTCTCCGTATAATGACGCCGTTAACCATGGTAGAGACAATGGCAAAGAAAAAATCAAAAACTAAATCTAACAGCAATACAATTGCGTTAAATAAAAAAGCACGACATAACTATACCCTTACCGACAAGTTTGAAGGCGGTATGAGTTTACAAGGCTGGGAAATTAAAAGTATTCGCAGCGGTAAAGTCAATATTTCAGATTGTTATGTTCATATTAAAGACCGAGAAGCTTACCTTTTAGGTGCGGAAATTATGCCTCTAAATGCCGCTTCAAGTCATGTTGTGTGTGATCCAAACCGCGATCGAAAACTGTTGTTAAACCGACGAGAGCTTGATCAACTTATCGGCGCTGTAGAACGTGATGGTAACTCACTCATTGCGACCGCGATGTATTGGAAACAAAACTGGGTGAAATTAGAATTCTACCTAGGTAAAGGTAAAAAAGATCACGATAAGCGTGAAGATATTAAAAACAGAGAATGGCAAGTTGATAAAGGCCGTTTACTGAAAAACAAAAATTTGGATAAATAACTGGTTAAAAAATACCACGTTGTTTAATCAAAAAAAGCGCTGTACAATAGGCTTTATCAGCTATTGAACTTGCTGAAAACTTTGGGGCTGATTCAGGATTCGACAAGACTCACGAAACCCAAGGTGCATGCCCAGGGGCGGTTGGCCTGGTAAAAAGCCGCAAAACTATAATTGCAAACGACGATACGTTCGCACTAGCCGCTTAAGGCTAGCCATCACCTCATAAATTGTCCTGTTGTTTAGAGGATTGATGGTCACCCCAAATAGGATAGCGAGGGAAGCACGCTTAAGGCTGAACCGCGAAATAGTATTAAGCTCACCATGACGAAGCCTGTCGATTGGCGTCTAATTGGTTAAATAAATAATCGACTAAGCATGTAGTACCGAGGATGTAGGTTTTTTGGACGCGGGTTCGACTCCCGCCAGCTCCACCACCTTAAGAATTAAAGACGCTTTTTAGCGTCTTTTTTTTCACCTAAAACAAGGATTTATGGCAGAGGTAAGCTTATTGACGTCCATTAAGGATTTAAAACATCCGGTTTTTTTAGTAACATTTATAGTAACACTGAAGCTAATTAACCAAATTAGTGTTACTAAAAACAGTTATCCTAAAAAGGTATGCAATGGCCAGAATAACAACCCCTCTGACAAATACAGAAGTAAAACAAGCAAAATCTAAAAGTAAAGAATATAACCTAGCTGATGGTGATGGCCTGATGCTTAGAGTGAAACCTAACGGTAGTAAGCTGTGGCTTTTCAATTATTCACGTCCATACACAAAGAAGCGTGCCAACCTTAGTTTTGGTAAATACCCAGATCTTTCATTAGCTAAGGCAAGGGAGCTACGAAAAGAAGCTAAAGAGCTGCTCGCCCAAAACATAGATCCAAAAGAAGATAAAGAACAAAAAAATTTGCAAAATAAAGAAGAGCTTGAAAATACGCTATTTAACCTTGCTTCAAAATGGTTTGCTATCAAAAAAACTGAAGTAAGTGCTGATTACGCCAATGATATCTGGCGGTCACTCACGTTGCATATTTTCCCTCAATTGGGTAAGAAGCCAATAACTGCTATTACTGCTCCCTCGGTTATCAAAGTATTAAGCCCTATTGAAGCCAAAGGCTCACTTGAAACCGTAAAACGCTTATCACAACGGTTAAATGAAATTATGGTTTACTCAGTAAATACAGGGGTAATACATGCAAACCCACTGACAGGGATCAAAGCCGCTTTTGTAAGCCCTACAAAACAAAACATGCCAACGCTTAAACCTGAAGAGCTTCCAGAACTGATGAAGTCATTAAGCATTGCTAGCATTAAGTTAGTCACACGCTACTTAATAGAATGGCAGCTTCATACTATGGTAAGACCTAGTGAAGCTGCAGGTGCTAGATGGGACGAAATAGACTTTACGCAAAACCTTTGGAATATACCTGCTGAACGTATGAAAAAGAAATCTCCTCACACAGTACCGTTATCAGACCAAGCACTCTCATTATTAAGCGCAATAAAGCCTATTAGTGGACACCGTGACTATATTTTTCCTTCTGATAGAGATCCCAAAAGACATGCCAACGTTTCAACAGCCAATATGGCAATTAAAAGAATGGGTTACAAAGGAAAACTCGTTTCACACGGCTTACGTGCTTTAGCCAGTACCACACTCAATGAGCAAGGCTTTGACCCTGACGTAATTGAATCAGCACTTGCTCATGTTGATAAAAATGAAGTCAGACGCGCATACAACCGCGCTGAATATTTAGAACGAAGACGCGCACTCATGAATTGGTGGTCAGCGCATATCGAAAACTGTGCTCAAGGAAGTTTCAGTTTGTCTAGCTCAACAAAAAGCTTACGCTTAGTAAACAGTTAGACAAAAGCATTTAACTTACTTTTAAGAGGGAACTTATATTATTTTTTACTTATTTTATAAGGTTATTCATGAACACAAAAAACAGCTCCCCTTCCCTATCTACGCGCCAGCTAGATATTCTTTCACTCTCTAAATTTGTCACGCCCATACATAGCACCTTGCAATGATCTGCTCTAATGGCACCGCACACTTTAATAAGGGATAATTATTCCATTAAATTAAGGTGTGAACATGACTCAAA
>CANMXU010000031.1 GCA_947501935.1 uncultured Alteromonadaceae bacterium | reverse complement strand
AAGTGCACAAAAAAGACCAGGAGCAAAAGCTACTGGCCTTTCATTAAAAACTGTCAACGTATATCAGGACGAGACACTAATATATTTTTAAATGGCATGTGTTTTAGAAAAAATCACAGCCCTAAAACTTTTTTGCCTTGTTCAAAAACAATATCGACTGGAATTTTTGCCGCTTCAATTTTGGCTAAATCTTGGGCAAGGTCAGTTTTAATAATACCTGAGCTTTTCACTAATTCATCAACACCTTGATAATCACCATTGCCTTGTAGCGTTAAAATAAGGTTCGATAGTGAATTTATCGCGGTAGTCATTTTATCTATATCTACACGATACAGACCTTGATCGTTACGGGTAAAAGCGCCTTGTTCAGCAAAATAGTTAAAGCGCACCATGTTGGCTTTGCCGTGTGCAGAGCTTGCGCCAAAACGTACTGAGCGGAAAATTCCTGTTAAAAAGGTTGTGTAATAGTCTTCGAGTTTACCTTCGGTGATCACACCTTTTTCAAGTAATTGACGCACCATATATAAACCCAGAATATCGGCTTTGCCTTCTTCAAGGGCGGAAGCATGTTCTTTTAATGCTTGGCGTACACTGCCTTTATTATTAACCGTGTTTTTGATACCTAAACCATGGGCAACTTCATGAAACATGGTGTTGGCAAAAAAGGCGGTAAAGGTAACGTTTTCACGTTGTTCTTCAACAATTAAGGTTTCAGCTATCGGCTGCATAATTGCGTCGAATTTGGCACGCATGGCATTTTTTAACTGTAAGCGACGTGTACCTTTTTCAAGTTGCACTTGTTCGTCGTTAGGTAGGTTAATTGCTATGGTTTTTCCGCCAGAGTTAGAATGACCTGCATAATAAATTACGTCGTAAGCGTTTAAGTCAGCGTCTGAGCCGGGTACTTCTTTTTTGAAGTTTCTTCCAACCGGTAACTCTTTTTGTAACTCAGGTAAATAGGCAGCGTACTTAGCAAGCTTTTCACTCCAAGCTAGGTCTTTTACCAACACATAGGCTTCAAATGCTGCACGATAGCCATAAAGTTGGTCTTCATAAGTTTCTATTGGACCGATAACAATATCAATTGGATTATTTTTCATGTCCATCCAAGCAAAGTCAGATGCTTGGTAATTATCCGTTCGTAAGGCGTCAGCACGCATAGTTAAATACCGAGCGAATTCTTGATCTTGTGCGTATTTACTGGCTTTTTCCAAAATAGCGGCAGCTCGATTTATTTCATCAGCATACGCTTCAGAATAAGCAATAGTGAATAACTGCCCTTCGTTATTTCTACGTACTAAAGAATATAAGCCTTTTTTGTCGGCAAATTCGCTTTGCTCAAATTCTTCCTTGATCATATCGCTCGGATAAAATTCAGCGCCAATAGGTTTGATGGTGCTGTAACTTAAAAATGGTGCATCTCCGGCCATTCTGTCCCAAGGACCATAATTGATCTCGGCGAACTTACGTGCTTTTTCATCACTTATGTTACTAAGAAACTGTTTTTTATCACCAGAGAAGGCTTGTTTCCAGAATAAATCATCCATAATTTCAGCCGCTTCAATAAGTAGAGCAAGCATGGCTTTTTGATCTTTGGAAAAATGACTGAGGTCGGTTGTTAAGGTGATCGTTTTATATGTGTCGAGTCGGTCTTGGTATTTGGGTAACAACTGTTGTTGAGGAGTGTTGTTTGTTTCTACCTTGTCTGAACAAGCTGAGAAGGTGCATGATAACAGCACTATAGATGCAATTTTTGCCAGTTTCATTATGTTTTTCCGAAAGATAACGTCACGCTAAAGAGTAACAAAAAAAACATGAAGAGCAAGAGGGTTACACAAAATGAAACATTAAATGACGAGAGAGTTTATTAAATTCAAGGCAAAAAAAAACTGGCCGAGGCCAGTTTTTTAAATCTTAATACAAAATTAAAGCGCTTTAATAGCAGCGTTTAAACGACTCTTGCTACGAGAAGCTTTATTTTTGTGGATAAGACCTTTACTTGCGTAACGATCTAAAATCGGTGTTGCAGCAGCAAATTCTTTTGTTGCTGTATCTTTGTCACCGGCTTCAATAGCAGCGAGTACTTTTTTTAATAAAGTGCGCATCATTGAACGACGACTTGCATTATGTTGGCGACGCTTTTCAGATTGACCTGCGCGCTTCTTAGCTTGCTTTGAGTTAGCCAAGGTGAACTCCTAAAAAATTAATTAATATAGCCTAAATTTAAGGCGACGAAATATGCCTGTTTTTCCGGTAATTGTCAAATGTTTTAACGGTTAAATTAATAACAAAAATGAAAAAACAAACTTTGGCAAAAAATTGGGAAATAATCGGAGGGGAATGGTACCAGTTATTCAAAATTTTTCTATCTCTTTATTTGCACATTTTAAGTTAAGTTTTGCAACTGGTTCATTCTATGGTTTATCTGGGGGTAATACCTTGATAATATTTACAGTACATTCAACAAGCTAATCTTGCTTCCCGCCAGACTTTTATAATGATAAAGGCCACCTTTGAGTAAAAAATTAATTAAGTCAGGGCTGATTGTTAGCTTTATGACGTTAGTGTCACGGGTACTAGGTTTAGTGCGCGATGTGGTTATTGCCAATATTATGGGGGCAGGGGCCAGCGCTGATGTTTTTTTCTTCGCCAATAAAATACCAAATTTTTTCAGACGATTATTCGCTGAAGGTGCATTTGCTCAAGCTTTTGTGCCCGTGTTAAGTGAGTATCACACTCAGGACGAAGCTAATGGCACTAATGAAACCAAAAAGCTGATCGCGCAGGTGTCGGGTACGCTTGGCGTAATTATTAGCTTAGTGACCTTGTTTGGCATGATAGCGTCACCACTTTTTGTGATGTTATTTGGTTTTGGCTGGTTTATTGATTGGCTTAATGATGGCCCCGCGAGTGAGAAGTTTGATTTAGCTGCAACGTTATTAAAGATCACCTTCCCGTATTTATGGTTTATTAGCTTTACTGCCCTTGCTGGAGCGGTATTAAATACCTTAGGGCGTTTTGCTGTGGCGGCATTTACGCCCGTATTGTTAAACGTTTGTATTATCGCTATGGCTGTTTACGCCGCTCCTTTAATGGAAAACCCTGCTTTTGCTTTAGCTTGGGGGGTGTTTTTAGGTGGCTTGGTACAATTTTTATTCCAAATTCCTTTTTTATATCGCGCCGGTGTTTTAGTTAAACCACAATGGGCTTGGCATGCGCCGGGTGTTGCTAAAATTCGTAAGTTGATTGTGCCAGCACTTTTTGGTGTTTCAGTTACGCAAATTAATTTATTGCTAGATACTTTAATTGCCAGTTTTTTGATCACAGGTTCAATTAGCTGGCTATATTACGCCGATCGATTATTAGAATTCCCATTAGGCTTATTTGGTATTGGTATTGCGACGGTAATTTTACCGAGTTTGTCGAAATTACATGCGAAGAAAAATTCGACCGAGTTTACCGATACTATCGATTGGGGCATTAAGGTGATTTGCTTTTTTGGTTTGCCAGCACTTGCAGGCTTAATGGTGCTTGCTCAGCCGATTATTATGGTGTTGTTTATGCGTGGCGCCTTTGTTGAAGCGGAAGTTATTCAAGTGTCGTATGCCTTGTTTGCTTATTTATCTGGCTTAATCAGCTTTATGTTTATTAAAGTTTTAGCACCAGCGTATTATGCAAGGCAAGACACCAAAACGCCGGTTAAAATTGCCATTAAGGCGATGATAACTAACATGGTGTTTAATTTGATGTTTGCGCCGTTATTAAGCTTGTGGGGCATGGGGTATGTAGGGTTGGCTATCGCGACAACGTTATCGGCAACTTTAAATGCGTATTGGTTATATCAAGGCTTAAAACAGGCCAATGTTTTTCAATTATCAAAGCTCACTATTATTTTTCTTAGTAAACTAAGTTTTGCTGCTGTTGTTATGGCTGGTGTGGTTTATAGCTTGTCACCAAGCTTTGATATGTGGTTATTGATGAGCTTTGCTGAGAAGGTTTTTCAACTACTCTTATGCATTTCAGCGGGTATGTTTTGTTACTTTTTAATGGCGTTTGCATTTGGCATTCGTGTTCATAATTTTAAGGTACATTCATCAAGCTAAATATAATTGCATCAAATTACGTTCAAGTGCTGATTCTTGCAGCAGACTGATATATAATTCTTCGTTTTTATACTCGTCTATTTTTTAGCTTAAAGCTAAGGGATTAGAAAGGACAGCGCTTGTTAGGGTTTTGTAGTTAAATGCAGTTAGTACGCGGTATACACAATATTCAAGCAACTGATCATGGTTGTGTGTTAACTATTGGCAATTTTGACGGTGTGCATTTAGGTCATCGCCAAGTAATTTCAGCCTTAGTTAAAAAAGCTAAAGCATTAAATACTGTTGCTGCAGTAATGGTTTTTGAACCGCAACCGCAAGAGCTTTTTTCGCCAGAAACAGCACCTGCTCGCTTAACAAGACTACGAGATAAATATAAATTATTACAAGAGCTTGGCGTACAACGTTTAATTTGTGTTAACTTTGACCGAAACTTTGCTCAGCAAAGTGCGCAATATTTTATCGAACATTTATTGGTTGAGCGGTTAGGCATTAAGCAATTGATTGTTGGCGACGACTTTCATTTTGGAAAAAATCGCTTAGGTAATTTTGACATGCTTTGCCAAGCAGGCAAAAAATTTGGTTTTGCTGTTGCTGACACCGCCAGTTTTAAAGTAGCAGATTGCCGCATTAGTAGTACTCAAATTCGTCAAGCACTAGAGCAAGACAATTTGGCTTTAGCACAAAGCATGCTAGGCCGAGCTTATTCCATTATAGGCAAGGTTTTTCATGGTGATAAAAGAGGGCGTCAGTTAGGCTTTCCTACCGCGAATGTACGCTTAAAGCGTTGTGTTTCACCAATATCTGGTGTTTATGTGGTGAAAGTGACCTTAGCCAGCGGTGATTTTTTTGGTGTGGCCAATGTGGGGTCAAGACCAACGGTTGCTGGTATTAGGCAACAATTAGAAGTACATATTTTTAACTTTGCTGGTGATATTTACGGGCAAGTGATTGAAGTTACGTTATTGAAAAAACTTCGTGATGAAATGAAGTTTGACTCACTAACAGCTTTAACGAAGCAAATAGCAGCAGATAGCGAGCAAGCACAGCGCTATTGTGAAAATTTAGATAAATAATCAATTAATTAACCTTCGTTAAATATACAAGGTTAATAGTTTTTACTAACGGATAATGATTTAAATGAGTGATTACAAACATACCCTGAATTTGCCCGCAACATCTTTCGCGATGAAAGGTAACATGGCAAACCGTGAACCGAACATGCTAAAAGAATGGGCTGAAAAAGATTTATACGGCCAAATTCGTGCTGCTAAAAAAGGTAAGAAGTCATTTATTTTGCATGACGGCCCTCCGTATGCAAATGGTAATATTCATATTGGTCATGCCGTTAATAAAATTTTAAAAGATATTATTCTTAAGTCAAAAAGCTTATCTGATTTCAATGCCCCTTACGTGCCAGGTTGGGATTGTCACGGCTTACCAATTGAATTAATGGTTGAGAAAAAAGTTGGCAAACCAGGTCACAAAGTTTCAGCGAGTGTTTTTCGTGAAAAGTGTCGTGAATATGCTGCTAAGCAAGTTAATGGTCAGCGTGACGACTTTAAACGCTTAGGAATTTTTGCTGATTGGGAAAAGCCATACTTAACTATGGACTTTGATACTGAAGCGAACATTATCCGCGCTTTAGGTAAAATTGCTGAAAATGGCCATTTACATCAAGGCTTTAAACCTGTGCATTGGTGTACCGATTGTGGTTCTTCTTTAGCGGAAGCTGAAGTTGAATATAAAGATAAACAATCGCCTGCTATTGACGTGAAATTTACTGCCGTTGATCAAAGCATTGCTGATAAATTTAATCATCCAGAAAATCATCAAGGTGAAGGTCCAGTTGCTGTTGTTATTTGGACAACAACGCCTTGGACATTGCCAGCTAACCGTGCAGTTTCCGTTCATCCTGAAGTTGAATATACGCTAGTACAGTGTGAAACGGAGCAAGGTAAAGAACGCTTAATTTTAGCATCTGATCTAGTTACTTCGTGTATGGACAGATTTGGTATTGCTAAATACCATGCGTTAGGTTTTTGTAAAGGTAGCGACTTAGACTTAGTGCAAGTTAAACACCCATTTTATGACTTCACCGTACCGGTTATTTTAGGTGACCATGTAACTACTGAGTCTGGTACTGGCTGTGTACATACCGCACCTGGTCACGGTGTTGACGATTTTGTCGTTGGTAAAGCTTACAACTTAGAAGTAGCAAACCCAGTAGGCGCAAACGGTGTTTACTTAGAAGATACGCCACTTTTTGCTGGGCAACATGTTTTTAAAGCCAATGCCAATGTGGTTGAAACCTTAAAAGAGCATGGCGCGTTAGTACATCATCACGCGTTAGAGCATTCTTATCCACATTGCTGGCGCCATAAAACGCCATTAATTTTCCGTGCTACGCCGCAGTGGTTTATCAGCATGGACAATAAAGGTTTACGTCAAGACTCGCTTAACGAAATTGAAAAAACGCAATGGATCCCAGACTGGGGTCAACGTCGTATTGAATCTATGGTTGAAGGTCGTCCTGACTGGTGTATTTCACGTCAACGTACGTGGGGCGTGCCAATGGCATTGTTCATCCACCAAGATACCGGTGCTTTACACCCGCGCAGCATTGAATTAATTGAAGTAGTTGCAAAAAGAGTTGAAGAAAAAGGCATTCAAGCTTGGTTTGATTTAGACGCGGCAGAGCTTATTGGCGATGACGCACAAGAATACATTAAAGTACCAGATACCTTAGATGTATGGTTTGACTCTGGCACTACGCACTACTCAGTTGTTAATGCGCGTGAAGAGTTTGACGGTATTGCTGATTTATACCTTGAAGGTTCTGATCAGCATCGTGGTTGGTTTATGTCGTCAATGATTTCATCGGTAGCCATGAATGGTAAAGCGCCTTATAAAGAAGTGCTTACTCACGGTTTTGTGGTTGATGCTAAAGGTCACAAAATGTCTAAGTCATTAGGTAATGTGATCACCCCTAAAGAAATTACCAGCAGTTTAGGCGCAGATATTCTGCGTTTATGGACAGCTTCGGTTAATTACACCCAAGAAATTACCGCCGGTGATGAAATTTTCAAACGCCAAGCCGATGCTTATCGTCGTATTAGAAATACATCACGCTTTTTATTATCAAATTTAAATGGTTTTTCTCCTAAAACTGACTCAATTGCCTTTGATGACATGGTCGCGCTTGATCGTTGGGCTGTTGATAAAGCCGCGCGTTTGCAAGAAGAAATTATTGCCGCTTACGATGAATATGAATTCCACGTAGTTGTGCACAAGTTAATGAACTTTTGTACCACCGAGCTTGGTGGCTTCTACTTAGATATTATTAAAGACCGTCAATATACCGCCAAAGGCGACAGTGTTGCTCGTCGTTCATGTCAAACTGCTATGTATTTAATTGCCGAAGCGATGACCCGTTGGATGGCGCCTATATTGTCATTCACTGCCCAAGAAATTTGGCAGGCATTGCCAGCTATTGAAGGCGAAACCCGTGATGAATTTGTATTTACCGGCGTTTGGTTTGAAGGCTTACCCAAAACATCAACCACTAGTGCTTTAAATAATGAATACTGGAGTGATATTTTACTTGTACGTACAGAAGTTAATAAAGCGTTAGAAAATGCCCGTAAAGAAAAGCAAGTAGGTAAAGCACTTGAAGCTGCGGTTACTTTATACACTACAGCCGAACTTGCCGAAAAATTACAACAATTAGGTGAAGAACTACGCTTTGTTTTGATCACCTCAAAAGCAACCGTTGAAATTGTTGAAAGTGCACCTGCAGATACCTTAGCAACTGAAGTTGAAGGTTTATGGTTAACCGTTGCTCCTGCTGATGGTATTAAATGTGATCGCTGCTGGCATGTAACTGAAGATGTTGGTCAAAACGAAACGCACAGTGATTTATGTGGCCGCTGTGTAACCAACGTTGACGGTGATGGTGAGATACGTCAATTCGCCTAAATACATAAAAATATCATTGCTATTTCACTTTATAACGGCATAGAAAGTACTCACCTAGCGAACTAGGCTTCGTTCTTTCTCTTTGTTCTAAAACGAAATAGCTTCGATATTATTAATACTCTATTTATCACATTATTTAAAAATTAAACCTAGTGGTGCTGCCGAAATATGCAAATGAATAAACTTTTTAAAGAAACTGGTTTACGTTGGTTGTGGCTAACCATTATTTTTTTAGTACTTGATCAAGTAACTAAACAGTGGGTTGCGAATAGCTTTGAACTATACGAATCAGTAAAAGTATTACCTGTTTTTAGTTTTACTTATGTGCATAACCTCGGCGCTGCTTTTAGCTTTTTAGCAGACCAAGGAGGTTGGCAACGCTACTTTTTTACTGCCATTGCTGCCATTGCTAGTATCGTTTTTGTTTATTGGTTAGCCAAAACCCCAAAAAGCAATGTCTTGTTAGGTATAGCTTTTTCACTAATGCTTAGTGGTGCCTTAGGTAATTTAATTGATCGCGTATTATTTGGCTATGTTATCGACTTTTTAGACTTTCATTGGAATGGTAATCACTTTCCCGCCTTTAATGTTGCCGACTCAGCCATTTTTGTTGGTGCAGCCTTTATGATTTTAGAGTCATTTAAAAACAATGATGACCACGAAAGCAGCACTAAAGCCTAACCGCTAATTAATTTAGATATTTGGATACAACATGACCGACGTAGTTAAACAAGACTCTAGTATTATTGCTCATATCACCATGAAGTTATCAGATGGCTCTGCCGCTGACAGTACGAAAGTGAATAACAAGCCTGCTAAAATTAATATGGGTGATGCCAGTGTATCTCCTGCTTTTGAACAAGAGTTAATTGGTTTGAAAGCTGGTGAGAGTAAAGAGTTCACCTTAGGCGCTAAAGATGCTTTTGGTGAATCAAATCCAGATAATATTCATTATATGGATATCACTAAATTTAGCGAAGAAGCACCGGCTAAAGTAGGGAATATTATTACCTTTACTCAACCAGGTGGTGTTGAATTGCCTGGCATGATTAAAGAAGTTTCAGGTACATCTGTGACCATTGATTTTAATCACCCGTTAGCGGGACAAGACGTAACCTTTTTAATTGATATTGTCGAAATAAACTAGAGAGCCTGTTCATGGAAATTATTTTAGCTAACCCTCGTGGCTTTTGTGCCGGTGTTGATAGAGCAATCAGTATTGTTGACCGCGCACTGGATTTATTTGGTGCACCAATTTATGTGCGTCATGAAGTGGTACATAACAAATTTGTTGTCAATGGCTTAAAAGATCGCGGCGCAATATTTGTTGATGAGCTAGAAGAAATTCCTGATAACAACACTGTTATTTTTAGTGCACATGGCGTTTCTAAAAAAGTAAGAAATGAAGCGAAAAACCGTGGTTTAAAAGTATTTGATGCTACTTGCCCGTTAGTAACTAAAGTACATATGGAAGTTTCACGTACTAGCCGCCGTAATACTGAATGTATTTTAATTGGCCATGCTGGTCACCCTGAAGTAGAGGGCACCATGGGGCAGTACGAAAGTGACCAAGGTGGTATTTATTTGGTTGAGTCAGTCGAAGATGTGAAAAACTTAACCGTTAAAAATGCGGCAGAACTTTATTTTTGTAGCCAAACCACTTTATCGGTTGATGATACTTCAGATGTTATTGACGCATTACAGCAGAAATATCCACTTATTGAAGGACCACGCAAAGACGATATTTGCTATGCCACTCAAAATAGACAAGATGCGGTGCGAGCAATAGCCAGTGATGTTGATTTATTTTTAGTGGTTGGTGCTAAAAATAGCTCCAATTCAAACCGTTTACGCGAATTATCAGAAAAGTTAGGTACTACTTCTTACCTTATTGATACTGCCGATGATATCGACGCCGCTTGGTTAGAAGGCATCAATAAAGTTGGTGTAACAGCCGGTGCTTCTGCTCCTGCCATACTAGTAAAACAAGTTATCGAAAAACTTAAAAGCCTAGGTGGTCAAGACGTTACCGAGTTCTCAGGTCGCGAAGAAAATATTGTATTTGCGGTACCCGCCGAATTACGCTAGCCTTAAGTAAGACTAAAAGATAAGTATAGGCAAATATTTTTTGCCAATACTTTATGTACTTTGTAACAAAATGAGTAGTTCCTTTATACTTTAATACAGGAGTGGCTACGCATTATATGGATATTAAGGTATGGGTTAATGCTGTTCACTGAAGTGATTTTTAACACATATGGCAATATTTCTCGGGTATTTTGTTTTTGCAAAATAGGCTCGCGTTTTTCTTCATTCTATAAAAAATTAATTTACTCCCTTTCTCGCTTTAATACCTTTTTTAGTTATCGTCATGCTAATCGTGTAAATACATCTAATGGGGTCACTACTTTGTCTAAAATTCAAAAGCCCTGTTTAATTAAAAAGAAACAAGCAGGCATGACCTTTATTGAAGTATTAATCGCGCTATTTATCATGGTTACTGGCATTTTAGGTGCAGTTGCTATGCAAGCAACGGCCAAAAAAGGCAGCTTTGACGCAATGCAGCGCTCACTAGCTTCTGGGCTTGCTCAGGATATTGTTGAATTAATGCGAAATAACGACGCATCTACTTTGGCGCTTTACACAACCAATAGCCCTTATGGAACAGGTAAAATAACCAATCCGCCAACTTGTAATTCTAACGCCAGTCTTTGTACCCCCGCGCAAATGGTTACTAATGATTTGTATTACTGGGAACAGGCACTGATGGGCGCAAACACCAACGATGGTACTAATAATACTGGTGGTTTGATGGATGCAACAGCTTGTATTGATGTTACTAATAATGAAGTAACCGTTGTGATTAGTTGGGATGCAAGAGAGAAAATGGTTGTAAATAGTGATGCTGTAGACTGCGGCAGTACAGGTGAAAGTCGGCGCCAAGTGGTAGTGGAGGCTTTTATTTATTAATATGAAAAATATGAAAACATTACATAAGTTTCAAAAAGGCTTTAGTTTACTGGAAGTCTTTGTCGCCTTGTCTATAGGGTTAGTATTATTTGCGGGCGTATTAAGTATTTTTGTAGGTATGCGTACCACTACCACAGAAACATCGAATTATGGTGAATTACAAGAGAACGGTCGTTTTGCATTGAGTTTATTATCGGAAGACTTACTCAGGCAGGATTTTTGGGGCGATTATACAGGCACGGTTGATTTATCAAGTATAAACCCTGTACCAGCAGCACCAGGGAATGATTGTTCTGGTGGGGGCGTTAATAACAGTACCTTTCCTGTGGCAGCGGGGCATTTTAGAACCCTTTGGGGGCAAACGGTTGAGGCGGTTGATCCTATGAGCTGCTTTACCAATACAACAACGGCAAGAACTAAAATAGGCTCTGATATTATTCAGCTTAAACGTGTGTTAGCTAACCCTGTTACGGTCTTTACTGCAGGAACTTATTATTTAACCACTAACATGAATAATGGTGCTGTTGTAAATGGAGCTGCTGCAGTAATTGATAATGCACAATCATGGCAATATCAACATCACGTTTATTATGTTCGTGAGGAAAAACAAGGCAATAATACGGTGCCGGTATTAATGCAAGGGCGATTGGTAAATAGCCGTATGAGTTTTGATCCTATTGTTGATGGCATCGAAATGATACGTTTCCAATACGGTGTTGATACGGATGACGACGGCGTTGTTAATGCCTTTGTTTCTGCTGATAATATGACTCAAGGTTATTGGAATAGAGCAAGTGACAGTAGAATTATTGCGGTAAGAATTTACGTATTAGCGCGAAGTGTAATGCCAGATCGGAAATATGAAGATAAAAACACTTACTTATTAGGTGATTTAGAAGTAACCATGAATGATAACTACCGACGGTTACTATTCAACTCTACCGTTACTTTATTTAATGCGAGGGTTGATTCATGGTAATGCAAAAGCTTTATTCATATAAAAGTAAGCAGCAAGGTGTAGTATTAATTGTTTCGTTAGTGTTTCTTATCGCACTCACCGGAGTTGCCGCCGCGCTAATGCAAAATACGACTACCGATATGAAAATGTCTGGTGCAAGTGAAGAAAGGAGTGAAGCGCTTCAAGAAACGATAAGTGCTATTGATGAAGTCATTTATGATCAAGTGGAAAGCGGAGTTAACCTCTTTGCTCAGCCGATTGCGAAGTTTACAAATGAAGAAGGTGTTGAAGGAATTTTTTTAGAAAAATTAGATACAACGGCTGCCGATGCCGCAATATTTGTATCGAACAATGAATATGGAAAAGAAGCTGATTGCCCCCACTCAAAATCAGCTTCATCTGCTCAAGTTTTTACCTGTAATATTTTAAGAGTTCAGGTAAACCGAAATTACGGTCGAAAGAATACCAGCGAAGTGGTGGTTCATTCAGGCATTGCACAGCAATTGCTTCGATGAACAAGCTATTTTCATTGATATGATGTTGACCATGTTGGGGAAATATAATGAAAAAGGTTCTACTATTTAGTCTATTAACTGCGATGTCTAGCTTTACCTATAGCGAAGATATTGAATTATATATCAGCGATGCCGTTAAACAGTCGGCCAAAAAAGCCAAAGTATTAATCATTTTTGATAACTCCGGCAGTATGACGACAACCCATACCACTCAGGAAAAGTTTGATCCCAGCAAAGAATACGCTCCTGAAGGTTCATCTCATGCATATAGTGACGATGCTATTTATTTTAATAAAGGCGGAGCTGATGGTACCTCTACTATTCCGGATAGCCCCAGTGATGCGCGTCGCTTTTTAGGGGCGATTAATGGTTGTGAAACGGCAAAAGAAATTCTTGCCACTAATGGTTTATATACTGGCCATATTCGCGAATATACCATGAAAGGTAATACCGGCTCATGGGAAGAAATTCCTGATAATAATGGCCTTAATATTGAAGTGCTTGACTGTGAAGATGATGTTAGAACATTTAATGATGACGGCAGTGTCGCAAATACTGGTAGTGTATTAAATGCTGACGGACTTGATGACGGTTACCCTGTCAACTTTTTAGGTACCAAGAAAGATCCTAAATACCATTCCCTTGATGTTGATGACCTAAATGTTAATTGGACCGGTTCCTATGTCACTTTATATACAGCGAAGTATTTACGCTGGTTTCATGGCCAAAGTGTTGCTGATGTTGTTGAATCACGCATGGATACTGCAATTAACAGCATTAATAGCGTCATTATCAGCACACCTAGTATTGATTTTGGCTTAGAGGTTTTCAATTACAATAATAAGCATCTTACCGAAGGCGCTAATGGTGGTCGAATTGTTAGTGGCATAAAAGTGATGACCGCTGATAATAAAGCAGCATTGCTAGATCTTATCAATAATCAACTTTCACCTAATACTTGGACACCTTTATGTGAGTCGCTTTATGAAGCGTCTCAATATTTTGCAGGTGAACCTGTGTATTTTGGTGATGATGATGAGACTATACCAAGCGTTTATACAGCAAATGAACCGCCACAAGACACTTCGGTAATCGATGCTAGTAATAACTATATTACCCCTTTTGATGAATGTAGTGACAAAGCCCATGTTATTTTAATTACAGATGGTAAACCGACATTCGATCACAAAGCGGATAACCAAATTAAAGCCATGAAGTCGATGGAAGAAACTACGGATGCAGATGGTAATACAGTTTTAGAAGAGGTGAGCTTTTCTGGCGAACCTTACACCGAAGACGGTAGTAATAGTTATTTACCCGCCCTTGCACAGTGGATGAATCATCAAGATATTAATCCTCATTTAGAAGGTAAGCAAACCGTATCAACTACCACTATAGGTTTTAGTTCGGGTGCCGACTCAGCTAAAGAGTTATTGAAATTTACTGCAGCAAAAGAAAATGGTGGTGGCAGTTTTTATCTTGCTAAAACCGGTTTGCAATTAACGGAAGCATTATCTTCTTCTTTACGTAATTTAGGTTCAAGTAATGACAGCTTAACTTCCGCTTCGGTTGCAGCTAATAACTTTGATAGAACTGAAACCTTAAACTCTGTTTATTATGCGATGTTTGATCCGCAAAACGGTCCAAGATGGCAAGGTAATTTAAAAAAATATAAAGTGATAGGTGGTGAACAAGTTGGTAGTAATGAAGTTGCTGCTATTAATGAAGAGAGTGGGCATTTCTCAACTAAGGTTAAAAGTTTTTGGTCATCAGAAGTTGACGGTAATGAAGTTGCTAAAGGTGGAGTTGCTGAGTGGTTTACTACTACAGAAGCAGAAGAAAATCGCAAAGTGTATACCAATGTTAGCGATAGTGGTGCTTTAGTAAAATATACCAAAACTAACCTAGAAACCGCCTTTGGTGGTACTGAGGAGTTAGCAACAGAGTTAGGCTTAGCAGCAGATGCTGAATCAGCAGATGTTTTAGCTATGGTAAATTGGGCATTAGGCCACGATGTTGATGATGATGACGAAGATGATTCTGTTACAGAATTAAGAGCTGATACTTTTGGTGACCCATTACACTCTAAACCTTTAGTCGTTAATTATGGTGATAGTATAAGAATTGTTATTGGCACTAATGCTGGTGCATTACATATGTTTGAAGATAGTGGTGATACAGTTAAAGAAAACTGGGCTTTTATGCCAAAAGAATTTGTTAAAAATACTAAAGCTTTACGTAATAATAACTATGGCGCAGATAAAGTTTACGGTATTGATGGTCAAATTACTTCTCACTTCAAAGATATTAATGGTGATGGATATGTAAATGGAAATGATAAAGTTTATGTCTTTTTTGGTTTGCGCCGTGGCGGTAGCTCATACTATGGCTTAGATATAACTAATCCAGATGCGGCTCCTACGTTACTATGGCATATCGATAACACGAAATCTGACTTTACTGAGCTTGGTCAATCCTGGTCTAAACCTAAAATTGGTTTTTCTAAGTTAAATATTTCTAGTGGCAATGCTGAGCCGGTACTTTTTTTTGGTGGCGGTTATGATACCAATAAAGACTCAGCTGGAGTTGGCAGTGCAGATGATGTCGGCCGAGCCGTATACATGGTTGATGCTAAAACAGGAACATTAAAGTGGAGTATGGCACCTTCTGGTGGAACCACTGTATTTCCTGGAACAGATAGTATTCCTAACAGTATTGCGACCCTTGATAGTGATGGAGATGGTCTAGTTGACCGTTTATATGCAGGTGATACCGGCGGTAACGTTTGGCGGGTTGATATGCCGAGTGACAGCCCTACGGGAGATGATCCTTGGACAGTATTTAAGCTTGCCAGTTTAGGTAGTGATACTGCCGGAGATAATAAAAATGATCGGCGCTTTTTTAGTGAACCTTCTATTGTTCGTACCTTTATATCTGAAACAATAACAACTGAGGTTACTGATGAAAATGGAGAAACCAAATCTATTGCGGTTCATCAAGAAATTCCCTACGACGCGGTTTTATTAGGTAGTGGTGATCGTTCAAACCCGTTAGGTGTTGATACCGATGATGTTTTCTTTATGATTAAAGATAAAAATATTAAAACCCAATCGTTTACTGGTGATTCTACTCCTGTGATACCAACGGCGCTTACTCTAAGTGATTTGTATAATTATACCGAAAATCCATTTGAGAATACCACCAAAGGGACACCAGAGCGTGAAATATTAGAGCTTGCAGTTAGTCAAAAATCGGGCTGGTTTATCAATCTAACGCAGTCTGGAGAGAAAAGCTCAGCAGCAGCCATAGTTATTAATGGCGTTGCATATTATACAACTTTCACCCCGCCAGAATTTGGTGCCGAATTGGTTAAGTGTAAACCGCCATCGGGTAAAGGTTGGTTATATGCAGTTGATTTAGCTTTAGGTACCAGTATTTACAATTGGAAAGCGGAAGATGCAGATAATCGTGATGATCGTATAGCACTTATTAGTGAACAGTTTTTGGGGGCACCTACTTTAATTGTTATTCCTGAAGATGATGACGATCCTGAAACTGATGATGATGCGGTAGGCAATATAATTGTTGGCAGAAAAATTATCCCGGTAGGCTTTAATTTGCAAACACTGCGCACGTACTTAACTGTAGAAGAGAATAATTAATGAAAATAAATAAACCAAGTCTAGGGTTTACTTTAATAGAGCTGATGATCGCGGTGGCAATTGTTGGGATTTTAGCTGCGGTTGCTTACCCTTCGTATATTGACAGTGTTGCTCGTTCTAACCGCTCTGAAGGGCAAAGAGAATTAGTTCGCTTAGCTAATTTACAAGAACAATATTATGTTGACCGCCGTACCTATACTTCAAGTATTAAAAACCTAGGTGTAGGAACGGCTGATACGTATAAAACCGATTCTGGAAATTATATTATTAGTGCTGTTGCTACAACGTCCCCTGGTTTTACCTTAACAGCGACCGCACAAACACCACAAGCAGCTAATGATTCCGCTTGTAAAAAAATTACCATTACAGAGACAGGTAAGAAAGATCCTGAAAGCTGTTGGGAGAAATAACATGAGAACTATCAGTAAATCTATCACTGGAATTATGCTATTAGCTTGCATTTTTGCGGCTAATGCAGCCAAGCCAGAAAAGCTAAGCAAAAAAGTTGATGCTAAATGCCATGTTCAATTACTTGGTGGTGAAGAAACTGTCGCCTTTTGGAGTATTCCTAGTAATAAACTCTCGGGTTTAGTGGATAAAATTGTTGGCTCTAAAGTAATTACCAACGCCAATAAGAAAACTAGCGTTTATAAGGCGTTTGAGTGTGTATTATTAGAAGAAAAATTTACTCACGGTCGAGCTCAAGCAATTGATGCCAAAACACCTAAGTAAATCAAGTAATTCAAATCTAAAGTTATGTGAATAGAAAGCAGCTGGTAATGAAATTAGCATTCATTACCAGCTTAATCGTTATTTAGGCGCGTTAGCCCAAGGATCAGATGGTGCTTGGCTGATGCTTTTTTCTGATGGCGCTTTCTCCGTGTTTTTTCTAGCTGTACTTCTTGTATTTTCACCGGCTCTAGCAGGTTTCTTCTTAAAATTTTGATTGTCGCTATTATTAGCACGGATCATTGGTGGCGGCGCTTCACCTCGTATTAATACCGCTGGCTCTTTTGGCTGTTGATTTAACGGTATAATTCTTTGGCGTGGTGGAATATCAAATTCTTCTTCACCGGCTTCAGGTAAATTTTTAAACTTATATAAATAAAAGCGTTCAAGTGCTTCTCTTGCCCATTCTGTTTTTCGTAAAAATTTCAAACTCGAAGCTGGGCTTGGGTTATTTTTAAAGCACTTAAGGCGGGTATACTCAGCTAAAATATCCCAGCCATAATGTGAAACTAATTCACTTAATAAAATTTCTAACTTTAGACCATGGAGAGGGTTGTTGAGTTGCTCGTTTAATGTGCTCATAAACTTACTTATTTAGTTTGTTACTGATGAGCCATTATATACCCAACAGTGATGAAAAATAACTAAAGTTCGTTACTTCTTGTTAGCTATTTCTTGTTTGTTATTTATTGATAGCTAATTGTTAATTCTCGCTGGGAATTATTTTAATTGAATGATTTTTGCATTGTTTTAATAGCTCGATAAATTGGTTAATATCTCGGTCTAAGCTGTCCTGAGCAAGAAATAGGTGATAACCATAAGCTTGTGCTAGTTGTTCACTTCTATGCAGCCAAGCTGCAATAGGCCCTTTGTAGCTTTTATCTTTTATAGTGAAAATATCAAAATTAATTAAACCCGCTTGAGCTGATATATCATTGGACTTAATTGCTAAGAGCATTAGCTCTTGCTGTTCATGTAAAAGTTTATTGGCAAGCCTTGGCGAAATATGATCAGCAATATTTGCTAAGGTATTTAGTTTGATGCCTAAATAAGGTAGTTGGTAATGCTGACCTTGTATATGTGCGTTCACTGATCCTATTCTAACGATGTCTTGCCATAATAATTGCCATTGACCACTTGGATGAATAAATTTTACTTTTTTTGGGGTTATTTGATAACTGACATTAGGCGAACATAACTTAAGTAAACCTAATAAAAACACCACGAAAGAAGCAAACATCAACAACATCAGCTGCACTTTGTAAGCGTGCCAATAAAAAACATTAACGGTAAAGCATAAGACAAGTAAAATCGCACCTAAGGTGAGTAAAAACAATTGGTGATGCTTTGATTGCGGTACTATTTCGATAAGCCGGTTTGATTTAGTTGCCAATACTTACTCCCAATACTGTTAATAGATATTAGTTTATACATGATGAGAAGAACTTGCGTATAACCGTTTGAATATTTGCTGAGCTGTAGTAGCTTAGCTCAATAAAGTACTTAGCTTATTAGCAACACTACTTGCTTTTAAACTAATTTTTACGATACTTACTATTTAGGTTGAAAAACAGACAATTCATTCTTGAGTTGTATTTTACACGGATATGTAAACTAGGAGCTTGGTATGTCAGGGAAAGACTACAGTTGGTTAAATGTCTTATTAGTTGATGATAGCATCTCAATTTTAACTTATGTTTCTGAGGTGCTAAATAAAGTATTTGATATTACTAATATTTTTACCGCATCTTCAGCTCCTGAAGCGATGCAAATTCTTCGGCAAACTCATAATATTAATATTCTCTTTTTAGATTTAAACATGCCTAATGTTGACGGCATTCAGCTATTAGAGCAAATAAGTAAGCTAAAATATAAAGGTTATGTGGTCATAATGAGTGGCGTCTCTATCCGCATTATTTCATCGGTAGAGCTGCTCGCTAAAAAGTATGAACTGAATTATATTGGCACCTTATTAAAACCGCTCAATGAGGCAGACTTTTATAATGTTATTAAAAAAATTGGTCAGCCTCGCAATAAACAATCTAAGAGTGAATCACTAAAAACCTATGAGATCATTCGGGCGATCCGTAATGACGATATTGAAGTATTATATCAGCCACAGGTTGAGCTGTTCTCGCGCTCATTTATCGGTGTGGAAGCATTATGTAGAATGAATCATCCGCGTTTAGGGCTAGTTTCCCCTGATAGGTTTATTGATAAAGCCGAAGAAAGTGATTTAATTGTACATATCACCATGGCGGTTTTTAAAAAGTCGATGGCAGACTGGAAAAAGTGGCATCAAATGGGGCTTAATATTAAATTGTCGGTCAATGCTTCCCCTATAGCCCTCCAGCAACCAGAATTTACTGATGTACTGCTACATTTACTTGAGCAGTTTGAAATGCCGACAGAAATGTTATGTATAGAAGTTACCGAAAGTGTTTTAGCTGATAACCCAATTCAAGAGCTAGTTAACTTAAATCGATTACATATGAAGGGGGTTGAAATTGCTTTAGATGACTTTGGTAAAGAAAATTCGACCGTAGAACGCTTACAAAAATTACCGCTTAATTATTTAAAATTAGACAAAAGTTACTTTATTGATCACAAGGAAACCCTCGGGCAATTATCCATTATCAACACCAGTTTATCTTTAGCCAGCAAGCTAAATATTAAAACTGTCGCAGAAGGCGTGGAAAATTCAGAGGTGATGAAACTGGTTACCGAGATTGGTTGTGATTATGCCCAAGGTTATTATATTGCGCGGCCATTACCGGCAAAAGAGATTATTCCTTGGGCAAAAAATTGGAATTCGCAAACTTAGTTTGGTTTAAAAGAACTAAGTTAGTTAACTTTGATAAGGCGAATTAAGCGCTATCAGTTGCAAGTATAGTGTTTGGTGACGCTACTAAAATACTATATGGCAACGGCTCACTAAGTTCACTCTCATCAAATGCAAGTTCAATAAAGCCATTACTAGCAAAAAAGCTGTTTAGCTGGGCTGATGTAATTGTTTCATCAACTAAATTTAATGCTTGATAATAATGCTTGTTGGCTTCGCTTTCACAATACTCAGGGTCAACAAACAATTGCATAGGTAGGCTTAAAACGTTTATTGACTGGGCTTTAGGATATTTATTAGCAATTTCTTTTAGTAAAAACTGAGCAATTCCTTGCTTTCTATATTCAGCTAAAACACTAATGGCTTCTATCATAATATGCGTTTTAGCCTTGGTGTCTGCTTTTACATTTAATAATTCACACATTTCTGTAGAAATATTTTGCTTATGAAAGTAAGTATTAAATGGAATAGTCCAATCGCAGTCTTCGTCAGCACTAAGTACTTCGAGGCTAGCAAGTGCATCACGATGTTTATTTAGGGTGAGTAATTCTATTTCAGCTTTAGCAACTACTTGGCCGCCGTCACTACTAACATTGATTTCTTGTGACAGCTGCCAGTCAAAACCGCTCTTAATTACAGGTTTATTAAATTCAATAGATAAGTTCATATTTTTCCAGCTGTGTTCATTAATTATTGAACAGCAGTGCCTTAATTACGGTTTTTATAGATTTAGCATGAGGTGATTACAACAGGCTAATTTGAGTTTGAGGATTATATTACAAGGCCATTATTGACGCACCACTTTAGTTGTTATCAATTACAAATAATAGTGCCTATGTGGCTCAGCATCGCACTTAAAACCTTGCATATAATTCTGTTCATGTTATTTTTCATAAAAATGATTAATTAGGAAAAAACTCATGCCAAAGGCGAGTGACGTTAAAAAGAATACCGCGATAGAATACAACAATAGTGTTTATATAATTCGAGACATTGAACGCTCAGTTCCACAAGGGCGTGCAGGTGGTAGTTTATATCGTATGCGTATGTACGATGTGGTATCAGGCATAAAAGTTGATGAAACGTTTAAAGATAGCGATATGCTAACCTTAGGTGATTTAAGCCGTCGCCCGGTGATGTTCTCATACGTAGATGGTGACGAATATGTATTTATGGACAATGAAGACTACACACCATATAACTTAAACACAGAAACCATTGCCGATGAAATGCAATTTTTTGATGAAAATACTCAAGGTCTTTTAGTGATTCAAGTTGACGGTAATCCGGTTGCTATTGAATTACCTGCAAGTGTTGAACTCGTTATTAAAGAAACTGATCCTTCAATTAAAGGTGGCTCGGCAACAGCTCGTACTAAGCCTGCAGAGTTAACTACTGGTTTAATTGTGCAAGTGCCTGAGCATATTTCAACCGGCGATAAAATTAAAATTAATACCGCTGAAAAGAAATTTATGGGCCGTGCTGATTCAAAATAGTCGTTATTGTTAAGTTCCATAGCTTCATTGAAATTCACAGAGAAATATTACTGATAATGTTTCTCTGTAGAACTCAAAATCCCTCGTTATTTAACGGGGGATTTTTTTATCCTGCAGATTTTAATTACTAATGTTTAAAGCCAAAAATCTTGCGCTTTAAACTTAAAATAAAGTTATTGGATAAATGGTCAATAATAAGGAAGAAAACTTAAACTTTGCTATATTTATGAATAGAACAACTGTTATTTAGCATTTATGACTACTTCAGGGATAGTGTTATGCAAGGAAATAATACCAGCTCAAATCAAGCGTGCCCGCTACCCGTTATTGTCATCAATCAAAATGACATGATTGTTAGTATCAATGAATTTTTAGAAAATCTCTTAGCTACCCGCAGTGAAAACTTACAGTGCAAGCCATTAGCCCATGCCTTCAGCTTTGAAAAAAACATCCATAGCAGTAATGTTTTTAATTTAAAGCCGGGCGAGGAAATTTATGCCGAATTTAAGCAAAATGCATCGCAAGTTAAGCATGTTAGATTAATTGTTGGGGCGGTTGACAATAATCAACTGCTTTGGTTATTTGTCTCTGAGGCTCAAGATTGGCAGTGCCAGTACCAAAACAAAAACATTGAAATATCTCGCCTTAATCGCGCCATAGAAGGCGCTAATATGGGGGTTTGGGAATACGACATTTCAAGTAAACAAGCTGTTTTTTCAGATAAATTTAAGCGATTACTTGATATTAACCCTGAGAAAAACTTACTCTGGCAGGATTTTATCGATCTGATTTACCAAGCGGATCAAGAGATCTTTGCTCGGCTATTTAAAGAGCACATCAGCAGTGGCATGCCCTTAAACTTTGAATTTAGAATGGCTCTAGGTCATGACGTCAAATGGCTGCAAATTAAGGGGGAGTTATTTTCTGAAAAGAAAAAACCAGTAAGTGCTATGGGATCCTTAGTCGACTGTACCCATGCAAAACAAACGTTATGTGCGCTTAATGACGCCATTGAAAGTAAGAATATTGCTATGGAAGCTGGGAAAATTGGCCTGTGGCGAGCTGAAATTAATGCTGATGGTATATGGCAATGGAGTTGGGATGATCTAGCCAATGAAATGTTTGGTTTAAACCCCGAAGATAAAGGAAATTTAGATAAATGGTCGCAAACTATTCATCCAGATGATTTGGAATCGGTTACTTCAACACTCAATGATTCATTAAAAACCGGTAAAGTATTTACCAAACAATATCGCTCGGTATTACCTAATGGCGATACTCGCTACTTTACCAGTAAGGGTAAGGTTGGTCAGAACATTCTAGGTGAAAATTGCCGAATAGATGGTATGTGTATCGACCAGTCTGCTATTCATGAAGTGCAATTAGAGTTACAGCAACTCAATAGCCAATTAGAAGCCCATGTTGAGCAACGTACTAAAGAATTGCAGCAATCTAAAGACCATGCCGAACAAGCCAATAAAATTAAATCTGATTTTTTATCCATGATGAGCCATGAGTTAAGAACACCAATGAATGCCGTTATTGGCTCTTTAGATTTGTTAACCACCACTAAACAAACTGAAGAATCGATGGATTTACTCGCTTCAGCAAAAACCTCAGCCCTTAATTTAGTTTATATACTTAATGATATTCTCGATGTAAATAAAATCGAGGCCGGTAAATTAGAGTTAGAAGATACTGCCTTTTCAATTGCAGAAATTATCGACAATGTTGTTAAAGTATTTATTCCAGTAGCGAGTAAACGCAATATCAATATAGACGTTTATGAAGACCCTAATATTCCAATGTTTGTTAATGGTGACGCCATGCGAGTACGACAAATATTGTTTAACCTTATTGGCAACGCCATTAAATTCACCAATAGCGACAGTGACAAGCAAGGCCTAGTGCGTATTGAACTTGGCATTATCGAAAGTAATGAATTTGTCACCAACGTAGTTTTTAAAATTTCCGACAATGGCATAGGTATCGACAAAGAAACTCAAGAAAAATTGTTTATGCCCTTTATTCAGGCTGAACGTTCAACAACTCGTCAATATGGCGGTACAGGTTTAGGTTTGGCAATTTGTGGCAAGTTAACTGAAATGATGGGCGGCCGTATTGGCTTAACCAGTGCAAAAGGGCAGGGGTCTTGTTTTGATGTTGAATTACCTTTTTGGGTATCGCAAGAAAGTAAAGCGCTTGATGTTGAATCGTTGTCGGCAGTGCGAGTAATGCTGATTTATTTTGATCAAAGTGCTGAATCAAGATCTATATCATTTAAACGTTTTCTAACTGATGAAGGCGCAATCGTATCAACATACTTCTATCAAGAAGGAGAGTTATTATCTGATAGTTATGATGTTGTGCTGATGTTAGTTAATGATCTAAGCCAAAATCAAACCGCAACAGAAGAAATTTTAAAAGGTTTTGCAGATACCAGTAAAATTACCCTTAGTGTCGATAACAGCTATATCGACCAAGCTAAACAGCTATTTCCAAGCATTAAAGTTATCAGCGCACAACCGATCACTAGAATTCAACTTATTGAAATAATTAAAAATATTTTGGAAAAAAACTTTGGTTTTGAAGAGCTAGATTTTGAGTTAGAGCTTGATGGCTTACTTGACGATTTAGATGAAGTAATTCCAGAGAAAAAGTTAAAAGATGGTGTATTGGTGGTAGAAGATAACCCGCTTAATCAAAAAATCATTATGAAGCAGTTAAATAAACTTGGTTATGAATGTGACTTAGCTGAAGACGGCGAGGAAGGAAAGAATACGTGGCAAAAAGGCGATTACAAACTTATTTTAACTGACTGTCATATGCCAAATATTGACGGATACCAAATGACTCAAATTATTCGTGATTTAGAACGCGAACAAAAGCGGGTCGCCATTCCTATTATTGCGGTAACAGGGGCTGCAATGACCGGCGATGCAGAACGTTGTTATGACGCTGGTATGAGTGACTTTGTCAGTAAACCGGTATTACTGTCAGATTTAAGAGCAGTATTAAAAAAGTGGTATATCTATGAATAATCAGCCAAGGGAAGTGCTAAATCGAGAAGTAATGAGAAACTTGATCGGTGATGACATGGTGCTAATACGTAAATTTGAAGTAGAATTTTTGCAACAAGCAAAGCTGTCAGTAGCAAAAATAGTGCAGCTTTATGGGCGTGAACAATTTTCCGAGATTAAAGAAGAAGCGCATTTTTTAAAAACCTCTGCCAAAGCGGTAGGTGCTGAACAAGTAGCTGATTTATTAGAAACATTGGAAGGTAATGCCTTAGAAAAAGCCAAGGAAAAGTGTAAACAGGGTATTGTTTTAATCAGCAGGTCGTTAAAGCAAGTTTATGGAGCAGTAAAGTATGAAAGCTAAACCTATTAATATTGCTAGTCGACATCCACAAGTGGTGATGATATTTGACCAAGAAGAAGATATTCATGGCGCGGTAGAAATTTTAAGCGCACAGTTTGACCAATATCGTGCGATAGCAATGAACGCCGAAACCACTAACTTTTTAATGGCAACAAAGCCTGCGGTTGTGCTATTTGCTTTAAAAAGTGTGGCTAAAAGCATCGAGTATTATGCGAAGCTGGTTGAACAATCGAAATTGGTCCACCCACATTACAGCGTGGTTTTATGTAGTAATAAAGAATCGGCAGTAGCTTTTCGTTGTTGCATGAAAGGCCTCTTTGATAACTATTTTGTTCATCAGCCGCTTTACGAAAAATATCGCTTGGTGATGATAGTGCACAACGGCATTGCTCGGTCCTCTTTTGGCAACAAGGTTAATGAATTTAATGAAGAAAATTTTGAGGAGATGGACGAAAAGCTCGTTCAGTTAATTAACGAGGGAAGTGATTGTAAAAAAGCCTTATTAGCTAAAGTTGAGCAAAGCAGAGAAGATATTATTAAGGTAACAGAGAATTATCAGCCACAACCAGAGCAGCAAAAGCTTTCCCCACAAGAGCTCTTAGCACAAGTAACCCAAGAGCATGTAAAACCGCTATTATCTATTTTAGAAAATGATATTCGCTCAGGCATAGATAATATGATCACTCAGATGATGGAAGCACAAACATCAGTTAAAGAGCAGGAAAATAAAGCTAAGGGTCTAGTTACTCATGTCCCTTTTATTAAAGAAAAGCAAAGGGATAATGAAGCCAAAAATATGGAAACTTCATTAGAAGACGACAGTGCTGCTGAAGCTCTTCTAGCTAAAAATCCCTTAGTGAAAGATGCGGAGACTAATAGCCAAAATCGAATTTTGGTGGTTGAAGATAATGCTTTATATCGCGATATGCTGGTTAATGTTTTAAGCAAAGAAAATTTTGTAATTGACGAGGCTGAAGATGGCTTATGTGCGCTGAAAAAAATAAGACAGTTTGATTTCGACTTAATTATTATGGACTTGTTTATGCCTAAATTGGACGGGCTTAATGTTACTAAAAAAATTCGTCAGGCTTCAGGAGGAAAAGATATTCCTGTTATTGCTTTAACGGGAAATAAAAATAAAGACCTGATCAGAAAGTGGGCGGCCTTTGGCTTGAAAGGTTACATTATTAAACCCTCAACTAAGGAAGAGATATTATCATCAGTAAGTCGAGTGTTTAGTACTGACGCTGTGCATTAACGTTAATTAGCCATAGCTAAGTTATTTGATGAGCTCATGAGCTGCTAACTTCTTCGATAGCGGCCAATGCACCTATAGGCCAATATATTCCTAGGTATACCTATTGATTTTCTTCGCGCTAGAGCGCTTCATACACTAGTTAGTTATTATTTTCTAAAGGAAGTTTTTCTATCTTTTAGTTATTAATGGTTTGCTTTATATACTCAAAAAGGTTTATTATGTAATTCGTTATGTAATATTACATTTTGACTTACTAGTTTAGGAGAGGGTTATGGCTCACAACGATACTCAACACATTGCAGAAATCACCAGTAATGAAAAAAATGAACAGCAAGCCACTCAGCAACAATTAGCTGATGCAAATAAAAAAATTGCTGATTTAAAACTGCAAATTGCGTGGCTAGAACGCTCTTACGAATAAAACTCTCTTTTTAAAGGCTGATAAATTTAACTTTATCAGCCTTTTTTTATGCCTGAACATTAAGCTTGATTATTGGTTTTTATTTTAAGTCGTTGTTACTTAGTGCTTTATTTTTTTATTTAGATGTCTGGTATACAACTTTATATAATAATTATGGAAACTACCTTCTGATTTACTCCTCTTCATTTTGATTTAGTAACCACTTTATAAAAAGTGTCTGTCTTTCTTTAATTGGTACTAATAGTTTGTCTTTACTTATCAAACTGGCTTAACGCCATAATAAACAGCTACTCCGCTACCACCTAAGCTTTAATATAATCACCGTTCTTTAGTTGTGTATTTGATTTTTTCTGTTGGTCGTGTTGTTTTATTACATTTTAAATTCATATTGTGGTGTTGTTACTCTAATTTTTTACTCGATCAGCAGCTGACTCACTATTACTCGGTTGTGGTTATTTCTTTGTAGTGTGGTAAAGTACGTTAATAGTTTACGCTCACGTAAACGTAATGCTTTATTCGTGCTAGCCTTATTGGTATAGCCTGATGATATTTATTTTGAGAGCAGCAATGAGATCTGAACTACAAGCGGAATTAAAAATTTTCACTGAAACCGTTATACGTTTTATTGAAAATGAAATAGCACCTTACTATCACACTTGGGAAAAAAATAAATTAGTACCTAAATCGGTGTGGCATAAAATGGGTCAAGAAGGCCTGCTTTGTTGTGATGTGCCTGAAGCCTATGGCGGCTTTGGCGTAAGTTATGACTTTAATATGGTGGTTGCCGAAGAACTGGCGAGAGCAGGTTTTTTTGCCTTATCGTGTAGCATAGTGGTACATGCTGATATCGCCGCCCATTACTTATTAAATTTAGGCAACGAAGCGCAAAAGCAAAAATATTTACCCAAAATGGTTAGCGGTGAATGTATCGGCGCGATTTGCATGACCGAGCCAGGCGCAGGTAGTGATTTACAAGGTTTAAAAACTACCGCGACAACCAATGAGCAAGGCTGGTTAATTAACGGTTCGAAAACTTTTATCACTAATGGGCAAAACGCCGATTTATATATTATTGCTGCACGAACTACTTTAGGTGTGGCTGCAGCTAAGGGCATGTCATTGTTTCTGGTTGATGGCGATAGTGAAGGTTTTAGTCGCGGCCAGAATTTAGATAAAATTGGTCAGCATGCCGCCGACACTTCCGAGTTGTTTATGGATCAAGTTCAAGTGAAAGCAGCTGACTTACTGGGCAAACTTGACCAAGGCTTTATTGGCCTAATGACCGAATTACCACGAGAAAGGTTATCACTCGCTTGTACCGCAACGGCACATGCAGAAGGGGCTTTAGCTTTAGCACTCGCCTATGTTAAAGAGCGCCAAGCCTTTGGAAAGCCTTTAGCGCAATTACAAGATATTCGTTTTAAGCTAGCAGAAATGGCCACCAAGGTGACTTTGCATCGGGTGATGATCGAGTCATATAAATTATTATTAGCCGATAAAGCGCTAAGTACAGCACAAGCGAGTATGGCAAAGTTTTCAACTACTGAAATGGAATGTGAAGTTATAGACACCGCCCTGCAAATGTTTGGTGGTTACGGCTATATGCAAGAATATGCCATTTCTCGTTTTTATTTAGATGCTCGTGTGCAACGTATTTATGGCGGCGCTTCGGAAATTATGAAAGAAATAATTGCTAGAGATTTAATTGGAAAATTATAAAGGTAACGTCTTTGTGAGTATTCTTACATCTTTTAAGAAATGATAGCTCGCAGTAAAGCAACATCTCGCGTAAAATGCGCGAATTATTGATACGCTATCATTTCCACTTATTAAAGTTAAGCTAAAGGCCTGCTATGAAGAAAACATTTGAACTTACTCATCCTAAAATTAAAGTGGAAAGACGTATTGATGCGGTAAAACACGAAGTTAAAAAATACATTAAACGTGAACGTAACAAAACTTTACCCGTTGACGCTGATTATTGGGACTTTGATTGTAAGTTTGGCTATACCGAAGCAGAAGCTAAAGTTGTGCATTTATCGGCAATTAATAAAAACATCGACGAAGCCGTTGCTGTACCGTTAACTTCATTTTATATTGAGATTATCGCTAAACCTGCACAACGTAAGTTTATCGACGACTCATCTAGTGAAGATGACGACGAAATTGTTAGCGAAGACTCTTAGTTAGCAGACGAAGATTAGTTCTCAATATTCACATTATTAAAGTGCTGTCGTTATTTTTTCTTCCATAAGCTTAATTCGCTTTTGTTGAAAATATAACGGCGCTCCGTTTTACGGGTTAACCAAGTGAAATCTTCCGTCGTTATTTTTTCAAAATGTTTATCAAGCTGCTCAGCTAAAGCATCAGAACTACTGACATTCTCTCCATTGGCTTTATATCCACCCAATATTGGCACCTGACTATTTTCATCATCAAGTGAATTTTGCTTTGTGTTTTGGGCTTGATAAGTTGTTGCTATAGCTAATACGCCACCTGTATTTAGCTTTTCATTAATTGTCTGTAAAAAAACATCTATTTGATTAAGTTCTTCCAGTAAATGGCCGCACCAAATCACGTCATAACCACAAAACTGTGGCTTTAAATTAAGGGCATCGCCTTGATAAAAATCTACTTTGTTTGCTTGAGCCGTTAAGTTCCGCTCAGCCAAATAACTATCAGATAGGTTAACTTGGCAGTAATCAACTAGGTCACCTGCTAGTGGCAAAGCGTAACGAACATTTTCTCCTGCCTTTAAGGCTAGAGCATGTTGAATATGGCGGGCGGTTAAGTCGATACCGTCTATATGATCAAAATATTTAGCTAATTCAAAACTCGCGCCGCCAACAGAGCAACCTAAATCTAAAGCACGTGCTTTTTTAAAGTGCTGCTGGTGTGTCATAAGTAAATGAATAGCATGTGGCATTGTTGGTGGAAAATTTTCAAAGCCATTGCCATAGTGCAGAGCTAATTCATTGGCAATATGAGGGGCTTGCTCAAAAGGCACCACCTTTTCCACCGGGACTTTTTTATGTTTACTACGAATATAGCGAAAGCCAGCGTGTTGAAAAAAGTGTCGGCGAAAGGCGTAACGGGCATGTTTTGAGGCTTCATTTCCGGTAGAAATCCATGAGCCACCTTTAATTAAATTATGTTTACCATCAAAAGTTGGTGTGGAAAAATCATCATAAAGCGGATGAACGTTAAAGCCGTTAAAGCCATCAATAGTAGACTCATTCCATTGCCAAACATTACCGATAACATCAAACAGCTCACCTTGTTTAAAGGTATTAACAGGGCATGATGAAGCGTAGTGATGTAAATTCGTATTTCCCGGCGCAATTTGCCAGTCAGGCAAGTCACCCGCTATTTTATTACGCATTACTCGCCATTCAGCTTCAGTAGGTAAGCGAATAAAACTTTGCTGCTGTTCACTTTTCCATTGACAAAAAGCTTTGGCTTCTAGGTAGTTAACTTCAACTGGCCAATTCAATGGTAGTGGAATAAGGTTAAATAAGTTGCGCTGAAAGTACTCGCCATTTTCTAGCTGCCAGAAACGAGGCATGCTCGGTTTACGGTATGCAAGCCACTGCTGGCCTTCATCATTCCAATAGTTTTTATTTTGATAACCACCGGCTTTTACAAAGCTAAGAAACTCTTGGTTAGATACTAAATATTCAGAGGCTTCAAAAGCGGCAACTTCAACGATTTTTTCGCCATATTCATTATCCCAGCCGTAGGTCTGGTCAGTATCAGGCTTTGCTAAACTCACTTTTTCCGCACCTTGTGCGATTAAGCTATTATCCGGAGCCGTGCCATAACTTGGGCAGCTTGGCCATTGCTGTGAAGGTGTTAAGTGTTCAAGCGCTAACATACGGATGATCACTGACGAGGTTTCAATATGAATGCGTTCGTGTTCTATGCCCATTAATATTACCCACGCCAACGAGTTTGAGGTAATAGGAAGTTCAAGCGTCATGGTGTCGATAATATTTTCGATAAGCGCATGCACTTTATCGCGATAGCCACGTAAATCAGCAATGCTTGGCCAATCATAGTTTTCGCTGTTTAAATCATCCCACGACATTTCATCAACACCGACAGCGCAAATAGCTTCAAGATGTCCATCAATGCGTTTATTAATAAACTTTCCAAGCAAAAGTTTATTGATAAAAAAAGTAGCGGTATGGCCAAAATAAAAGACTAAAGGGTGGCGCAATGGTTCGGCTTTTATGTAGTAAGCCTCATCATTATTAATATGACTAAATAACGACTGATATTGCGACCAGCTATTATTAAAATAGGCTTTTATTTCGGCCCGCTTTTCAGCCACGCATTTACCCGTTAATAACGGCATAGGTAAGGTTTTAATCATTTTGCTATTACTATTATTAATGTTTGGCATCAGTCAATTCCTTTTATCTAAACACGGGCGTTTGTTGATACTTAGCTAAAATTGCATGCTTTAATTGCGTACCCAGGTCATTTGGAAATTCATCAATAATTGCAGTTTTGTCTTTTTTAGATGTCGAATGAGCTGCGTCTTTTAATATGTTAACGGTTGCATTTATGCGCTCTGCAAACCAAGTTTCTTGTTCAAATAAGGTAATAGCGCCTGATTGCTCTGGTTCAGTATCATAAAGAGAAACTGGTAAATTTTGAGGGACAAATTCTGCTTGCTGATATTGCTGTGCTGAAAGTTTTAAGTTTTGGTAAATATCAACGGCATCAACTAAATTGGCCAAAGCAAAAGCAACATTGGTGAATGGACAATAATGGATGCTCGACGCGCCTAATCGATGCTCGACCCGTGAGGTACTTTGCCAGTTATCACTATAAACTAGGGCATTTTCATTTAAACCGTAGATAACAGGTGTTTGTCCCATAGGTTGATTATGTTTACCAAATTGCTTGTATAAGGCGATGCTGCCTTGGTGTCCGCCAGAAATATTATCAGGGGAAGAAAGCTCAGCATCGAGCTGAAAATGCTGTTTTAATTGTATGCGTTTAAAGGCTTCTTCTTCAGGTAAGAATATTAAACAACAACTATTACTGGTGGTTAATAAACACTGTTGCAAAATTTCGCCAAAGTCATGCTCGGGCACCATATTGTGACCTTGTTCATTATTGGCGCTAACATTTATTTGCACAGCATTGGGAATATGAACCGCTTGGCTATTCGCTGAAAAAATATTTTCACAGCCCGTTAGCAACCGTGCTTGGTCGCCCGACCACAATACCGGTTTTATTAATACTTCATCTATACCTTGTTGCTTAAATAATTGCGGCAATACTTGCATGGTTTTGGCCAAATTTTTTGCTTCGGTTAAAGGTGATTGACCGTTAAAATGTGAAACATATTCCCATTGATTACGCCAATACTCAGGCTTTAGTTCACCTTGAATATGTAATTTATTTAATTGTTGATTAATTTGACTGTAATTAAGGAGGTTGTGTTTAACCTTGCCATCAACTTTTTTCGGCTGATAACCACCTTCTAATTCAAAATGAATAACTGGAGTAATGCCATAAATTGCTAATTTTTGCTCAAATGCACGAATAGCTTGTTGTGCGAGTAGCGAAATATCATTCATAGGTTAGTAATATCCTTAAATGCATTGGCCTAGGTAACGCAGGCATGATGAAAAGTAATTAAGCGATCTTTTTCATCGTTCATCAGAGCAAGTTCCTGTTGTCAGATTAAAAGGCTAATACGCGCTTGTCTAGTCATTTTAAGCTTTGTATTTATTCAGTTAACTAGCTGTAGTGTTTATTTTTTGTTCGCTATTTAGAGCGATTTCGGCTAGTATCGGTATAGTTGTCGATTAAAAATTGCACATCTAAAATGGATTTTTACAAATAATAAGTTGTTAGGAGGCAGTATATGCAGGCTTTGTCAGAAGCAAATATCTCGCAGGAAAGAAGGCATTATAGCGCGGAAAAATCAGCGTTATGGGATCGGTTATCTATTATGCAAAAGTTTTCAGCAACCAGCTTAAATCAGTTTGGTTACGATTTAGCTTTTGTTAGAAAGGCACAATCAGGGCATTTAGCCATAATGTTATGTAACGACAATGTCGCTACCGTTGACAGTGATGGTGAAATTGATACTGCCGCCAATATTGTTATACGTACATAACACTTTTATTCTGTTATAAAATCCTACTATAAGTAACTTTTAGTGGGATTTTTTATGGCTTAAATTCTTCCCTATTATCTATTTCAAGCCCTTTTATTGCCCTCGCTTAATTTCTACCTTGTAGAAATCTAATTTCATTGTTTAGTTGAATTGTGCATGCGCGCTAAGTTATTAACTGCTTTGTTAGTAAAAAGTAGTTATTGCAAAAAGGCTGATAAAAACCGACCATAGCTACAATAAATCTTCTCTTAAGATAAAAGGAATAAGACATTGGCAGGTTCAAGTTTATTAATGCTAATAGATGATATAGCCACAGTATTAGACGACGTGGCGGTATTATCAAAAGTGGCTGCTAAAAAAACTGCTGGTGTATTAGGAGATGATTTAGCGCTTAATGCCGAGCAAGTTTCTGGCGTGAAAGCCAACCGAGAATTACCGGTTGTGTGGGCGGTGGCAAAAGGATCATTTCTCAATAAACTTATTTTGGTGCCGTCGGCATTAATTATTAGTGCCTTTGTACCTAGCCTTATTACGGTGTTATTAGTATTAGGTGGTTTGTTTCTTTGTTATGAAGGCGCTGAAAAAGTTATAGAAAAGTTCTTTCATCATCAAGAAAAAAGCCCAGCAGAACATCAAAAGCAGTTGCAAGCCTTGGCGGATGATAGCGTTGATTTAGTTGCTTTGGAAAAAGATAAAATTAAAGGTGCTATTCGTACTGACTTTGTTTTATCTGCTGAAATTGTGGTTATTATCCTTGGCTCTGTGCAGCAATCGTCATTTGAAGTGCAAGTGATGGTAGTTTCAGGGCTAGCATTATTATTTACCGTTGGCGTATATGGCTTAGTTGCTGCGATTGTTAAGCTTGACGATCTCGGTTTGTATTTATTGCGTAAATCCGTTGCCGGCTCTTTTAATGCTTTACAACGATTTTTTGGTCGCGGTTTATTAATTATTGCTCCTCAATTGATGAAGCTGTTAACCATTATTGGCACTATCGCGATGTTCCTAGTTGGCGGTGGAATTATAGTACATAGTTTTCATTGGCTTCACGAAAAAGTGAGTTTTTTAGTTGCGCAAATTGTGCAATTAACCGTGCCTTTTGTTGACGTTATTGCCACTATTTTAATGGAAGGCATTGTCGGCATTGCTGCAGGTTTAGTGGTATTACTGGTCATTTCTACGTTCAAAAAAGTAAAGTCATCAACATAAGATTATCATTTTTTCAGGCATAAAATTGAGCGTATTAGTAAGTGTAAAGTAACGTAAATCTACTATGTCAACATGAAAAGCTGCTCTAGGATAAAATTAACTTTTAGTTTTATCCGTGGTCACTATGGCACAAATTACCCAGAACAAAACACTGCAAATAAAGTTTTATAAAAAAGGCCTTGTCACGCTTTCCCTAATTAGCTTGCTTGCTGCTTGTGGTGGCTCTTCAAGTGACTCATCGACACCGGAAAGTGACAGTCCAGTTAGTAATACTGCACCAATAGCTAATGCTGGTAGCGATCAAAGCGTAGCTGTAAGTACAACGGTTTCTTTGTCTGCAAGTGGCAGCTCTGATGCTGATAACGACATCTTGAGTTATCAATGGCAACTTTCAGCGGTTGCATCAGGTAGCAGTGCTAGTTTGTCATCAACAACACATGTAGCTACCGACTTTGTTGCTGATGTTGCCGGTAATTATAGTGCGCAATTAATAGTGAACGACGGTACGGTTGATAGTATTGCCGATACTATTAGCATTACAGTAACCGAGCAGCCAAGTGGCGCAACTGATATAACTGATATTAATTTCACCGAACGTAGCCATTCTTGTAGTAACTATGTTGGCAGTTATATTTCTAACGTTGAAGATATTAAAAGAGCTTTAGCCTTTTCAGGCTCAGTTACCATTACGGAGCAAAATGGCGAATGTAGCTTCAACGTAAATGAAATTCCTAATCATGACTTTAATGATAATAGCGCCAGTTTCGCGACCAATGTCTCTGCGCAAAGTGGCTCTTATCAAGTTACTGCTACTCCAGCTATCGCAGCTTCAGTAACTGAACTATCGTTGCAAATGACCAATGCCGTAATGCTTAATGGCGTATTGCTCGATATTTTACCGGCCGCCTGTTATGGCGCAGGCAATGAAAGCTTAGGTAATGAGCGTATCGGCTGTGGCCAAGACTTAATTGACCACCCGTGGCGTTATGATCCGATGTCACCATTTAATGGTTTTGGCACCGATGAACATAATGCCCATACCCAACCTGATGGCACGTATCATTATCATGCCAATCCTATGGCAATGTTTGAACAAGACTGCGACATAATTACCGAGCAATCACCAGTAATTGGTTTCGCCGCTGATGGCTTTCCTATTTTTGGTAGTTGTTTTGACGATAATGGTACGGTTAAAAAAGCACAGTCTAGTTATCAATTAAAAGCTGGTGTTCGCCAAGATGTATCGGGCTACACAACCCCAACTGTTGGTAATGGTGGCATCAACAGTAATAACTATGATGGTCAATTTCGTGGTGATTATGAATATGTAGAAAATTCAGGTGATTTAGACCAATGTAATGGCCGTATGGTTGATGGTCAATATGGCTATTTTGTTACTGACACTTACCCTTGGGTAATGGCCTGTTTTAAAGGCTCGCCAAATAATTCGCTATTGAAAGGCGGTGCAAATTTAATAAATCGTGAACATGGTCATGAGCATACTTTCTAGAGTTTTCTAATATAAGCACTTTTAAATTCTTTTATAAGTAAGAGCTTATTCCAAATATCTTTATTTTAAATTGGCATCTACCTTCAGTGGATGCCTTATTTTATTCCAGGCAGTTATTTTTCCACCAATATTTATCTTCTCAAAACTCTTTACTGGTTTATCAAGTTCTAAAAAATCTAACAACTGCTGATAACTATTAGCTTGGCTAACATCTATAGTTAATAAGTCGTTTGGCCTCGTTTTAAAATATTCAACAATCCCTGCTTGATGACGTAAATAACACTCGCTAAGAAAGTTATCACAGGCAATTGCTTCTAAAGTTAAAGGCGCAAAAACTTCCCCGTAGCAGCGCTTAAGTATTGGGTTAAAACCGCCGTCGGTTCGAGTAACGTTTTTATGCATACGTTGCAGTAATTGTTTAATAGAAGGTTGCCACAAGTCTAAAGCGCGCTCTAAATATATAAACTTTGCGCTTTTATTTTGCAGAGCAAAGTGTTGTTGGTCTAAAGCTTGGTAATCACAAAATATTGGGGTGTCGGCAATTACTTGCGCATTAGTCATACTTGCTGGTGTGTAAGCGGTATGAGCTACACTAAAACCTAAATCTAACATTGCCACGCATAAACTGGTAGTGCCGGTTCTAGGTAGGCCTATTACATATATTTTTTGATGCATTATCGAACCTATTTTATTGTTTTGAATAATTACGTTACAAAATGGTATGCGCAGAAACTCGCCATTATAGTGTATTACTATAAAGACATTGAACTTATTGTTGAGTTTCACTATCAGATATTACTGAATGAATAACAGTGTTTAATTCACCAATGTAAACAGGGAATAGATTATAAATGAAAAACTTCAGGCCGAAGCAACTTCGTCACTCTATAGTGGTTTTTATTTTTTTATCTGTAAGCTTTATTGGCAGCAGTTTAGCGAGTGAAGGGTATTTTCATGAAATATTAATTGTTTCTCCTTATAAAATAACTCACCCAATTATTGCCGCAGACATTGTTGAAAACGATGGTAAAGAATTAATTACTTTTACTGTAGATGAAAAAAATCAACGTAGGTTAATTGTTTATGGCTTTGATCAGATAAGTCAAGATTACCAAATACTTGATGAAGTTATACTCGATACCAGCATTTATAGTTTTGATATTTCCAAAGAAGAGCAAGGTAGGCAGCAGAGTATTTATTTTCTTGGCGACCAAAAGTTAATGCGCTATTTACCTGTTAATGAACAATCAATAAATACACAAACAAATGAAAAGCTTGAATTAGTTGCTGAAATATCGTCTTTAGTTATGCCGATGCAGGCGCCGTTTATTAACCGAGGGAGCTTCGTTAAACAGTTAAATAGTGATCCGCTTGATGATTTTGTTATTGCCGATTTTAGTGGCGTTGGTCTTTATTTATCAAAAGCGGGCGCACCATTAACGCATTCCAGTTTACCGATAAAACCTTACATTAACTTGGGTAAAAGCAGGATCACTTATCGCCAGCCAATTTTTTATATTTGTGATGTAAATGCCGACGGACAAAAGGATATTGTCACTATTAACCAGCAAGGTTTACAAGTTTACGCTCAGCAAAGTGATACGCAGTTCGCATCATCAAGCTTTTCTGTGCCTTTAGCTTCACGGATACACGCAAAAGATTGGTTTTTGCAACAAGATAGTATGGGTGAGAGTTTAGATCAGAGTAATTTACAATACCGAAAACTTGAAGCACTACGAGATATTAATAACGATGGTATCGTTGATATGATTGTGCGTTATAGCCAAAGCTCTGGCGTGCTTGATAAAACCAATGACTACGAAGTGTACTTAGGCGCTTATCAACAAGAAAAATTAACTTACCAAGCTAAGCCAAGCAGTGTTATTAAAGCCGAAGGCACTTTAACAGGGCTTGAAATTATTGATGTAAATAATGACGATATTTATGAAGTATTATTATCAGGCTTTGATATTGGTTTAAGTGAAATTATTGGTGCGTTACTGGCGGGGAGTATCGACCAAGATGTTTTTGTCTTTAAAATGGATGCTAATGGTAACTACGTGGATAAACCTAATACGGCAAAAGATGTTGAGTTGAATTTTAGTTTGTCTTCAGGTCAGTCAGGTAGCCCAGTGGTGAAACTTGCTGATATTAATGGTGATAATTATCAAGATTTAATTTTGTCAAAAAACAGCGACAGTTTACATTTGTATGTGGGCAAATCAGGCTCAAAACTTTTTGCTAAAAAGCGTATTATTTATAAAACCTTGTTGCCTCAAAATGGCAGTACTTTACGAGTGACAGACTTAAATAATGACGGTAAAGACGACTTATTATTTAAGTACGGCAAGTTAGACGGAGCTAAACTTGCGCAAACCTTTAAAGTATTATTAGCGCAAGATACTATGCCTTACTAACTGATTTTATTAGCCTTTTTTTAAATAGTTGTTTAAGGAATTGTCTAGTGTTGTGCTTTTCGTCAACAATAAAAAGATAAACGCAGTAATAATCGCTGAAGAAAAAATCATACACATCACCAATATTTGATAGCGCGCGGCAATTAATGGTGAAACGCCTGATAAAATTTGGCCGGTCATCATGCCCGGTAAAGACACCAAGCCGACGGCGAACAATGAATTAACCACAGGAATAGTCGCGGCATTTAAGGCTAAGTTTCTAGCCACTAAGTAGTCGTTATTGTTTTTAAGCTCGGAGACAAAACGCTCGGCTGCAATGCTGACACTATTCATTGCGTTGGCAAACATCATACCGGCTAAAGGTATTAATATTTTCGGCTGATACCAAGGGTCTAGCTTTAATATCCCTTGGGTCATTAGCAATAAGGTGATACCGCCGCCTAGTGCAATGGAGATTATTGCGGATTTTAGTAATAACCAACGTTGCTCTTTAATGGTGTCTAAGGCTATCCAACTGGAAATAACTACCATCATCACTAAAATTAATGCGATTAACCAGCCTTGATCTGAATAAAAAATAAAGCTTAAAACATAGCCTATCATTAATAACTGCAGCAACATCCGCAGCAGTGCGTAGCTCGCTTGCTTAACATTTAACGACCATGTAAACAGTAAATAAAGCCCTAGCAATACTGGAATAAATGCTAGTGCTAGATCAAATAAACTAATCGGTTGTATGGTGCTGTTCATAAAGTTGGCTCAGTGTTTTTCGGGATTGTTTTCTGATGATTATAAGGACTGATTATTAAACTTATTAGTGAGTTTTTTTACCAAATTACGCTGGTTCGAAGAAAACCTTTGAAAAAGTAAAAAAATACCGGATAAGCAAAATAATACCGCTGAAGATGCGCTCAATATCAGCAAGGGATTATTAAAGTTTTCTCGGTCTTGGTAATCCATTATGTGTAACATCCACACGAAATCAAATAATCGCCAGATATCACTTCTTACCGTGAGCAGTTGACCACTTTGTTGTGAAAAATAAAGTGTCGTATTGATGTTGTCATCAAAATTAACCGCCCATACCTTAGGTGTGTTTTTAGCTTCAGCAGGCGCTTTTTCAAGCGGTATCACGCTTTTTACTTGGTAGTTGTTGCGGTAATGTTTTTTTGCTTGAGTGATAATTTCTGCTTCGCTAGGCGTAGTTAAAATTTTACCTGTAGTGGCATTAATATCTATGGTGGTTGTTAAGGTTTTCAGGTGATATACCGGAGTATTAAGAAAAAACGTATAGCTGATGCTTTGTATACTTTGATATTTCTTCCTTAATTTATCAAGAGAGTATTGGTAGTGCTGCTCAGAAAAAGGGTTAGTTAATTGCCGGTTAACTAAATGATCACCATGGACTTTATTTAAGGGCAATACACTCATGATCAAGCCACCTAATAACCAAAAGAGCAACTGCAGCGCTAATAGGTAACCTAAAAATTTATGCATTTTTCGAGCGTATTTAAATACTGTTTTATTCACTAATATCACTTGTGTTAATTGAAAATAAGCCCTTAGACCGTTTACTTGGGAAGACCTTACAAGAATATTGTTTTGATAGCTAAATTGCAAACTCAACAGTTTGGTAAGTAAATGTTGAATTTGGTTGGAAAATAAAAGAAAAAGAAAGAAAATGTTATGTGAATTTTACATTTGGCGGATATAATTTCGCCACATATAAATGGTTTAAATTTTATTAAACACTTGTTTAGCTTTGTCTGCTCAAGATGTTGTTGATATCGCTGAAATAAAGGATGGAGCATGCACGCCTGCATTAAAAAATCACTAAAAGTTATATTGTTTGTTTATCTCGGTTTATATAGCTTAGTTTGGATTATTTCCCCGACAGTAGTTCGCCACTTTTTAACAGATTACTTAGCAGAGCAGCAGTTAGTTTTATCTGCAGATACTTCTATTCGTTATAACCCGTTTTTATCACACTTATCTATCCGTGATTTATCAATAACCAAGCCACAACAACTAGATAATGAGCAAGAAAAAGTTAATAAAGTACTCTCGTTAGAAACCTTAGACCTAGAAGTTAGGCTCTATCAATTTATTCTTGATGAAGTATTTATTTCAGAATTTATTATTGATGGTTTATACGTCAATATTTCTGCGCAAAATGATCAGCTAGCAGTCGCGGGTTTTTCTTTAACACCACAAAGCAATGCCAATGATGAAAGTACAGAAGCTGAGCCAGTAGCTACTAGCGAAGTTGCAGATAATGAAACACCGGCAACAGAGCTACCTTACAAGTTAGTTATGCCGAAGTTAACCCTAGAAAATTCAGCCATTGAATTATTTATTGAACAAGCATCACATCAATTAAAACTTAAGTCTTTTGTGGTTAGAGATTTAGGTGCCACTTTAGCATCACAAAGCTTGTTACTAGCAATAGATAGTGAAGTGAATCAGTCTAAATTAGCGCTAGATATTAAAGCCGATATGGATAACGGCCAAGGTAAGGTCTACCTTGATTTAAGCTTAAATCAAGTAAAATTAACACGCTTTAAACACTTTTTACCTGAAGATATTAGCAAGCTTGGCGGGTTATTTAGTTATCAAGCTGAGCATACCTTAACCTTGTCTGACAATGGTTTAGCGGTTGAGCTGAAGGATTTGAAGTTAGCACTTGAAGAGGTTGTTTTTGCTCAAGATGACTTAGAAATTAACTTGGCAGAACAAGTGCTAACCAGCGATGCGTTTAACATTGATGTTAACCAAGAACAAGTTGTAACAGCACAAGGTAATGCTGAACTGGTTTTAAAGCAAGCTAAAGCCTTTTCGTCATCTGAGCAGCAAGTTATCGCTCAATTTGAACAACTCAATGTTAATAATATTGCCGTGGTATTAGAAGATAAGGTAAATATTGCCCGAATTAGCGATATTAAATTAGCTGATTTTTTCTTCTCTGATAATGTTGAAAATGAAATGCCCGCTTTGGCTCGATTTTCGTTATTAGATATTGAAAATATTCAAGCATCTGAGCAGGGTATTGCGATTAATGACATTAACTTATCGGGCTTAGCAATAGATGCTGAGCTTAGTAAAGATAAAGAGCTGGTAAGTTTAGTTGACTTACCAGGAGAAAAAACTGCTCCCGAGCAAACACCTAACGAAGAAGCCCCTCAATCAGCTGACGATGAAATTGCTGGAGAAAATGCTGCTGAAGATGCCCTCGGTGATGAGAGCGCTGCGCCTAGTTTTGCTATTAAACTAGGTCAGTTTAGCTTGGCTGATGATGCAACTATTCGCTTTCTTGATAACAGTGTCAGCCCTGTATATCAACGTAGCCTCATTATTAGCACCTTAACTGCTGGCGCTTTTGATAACCAACAACCAGAGCTAGAAAGCTTATATACGTTAATTGGTAAAAGTGAAAAATATGCGCATTTTAATTTTTCAGGCATAATGAAACCATTTACTCAATTACCTTTTTATTCGCTTAAAGGCGCATTCAAAGAAGTTAGTTTACCGAGTATTTCTCCTTATATAAAAGACGCGCTTCAGTATGAAATAGAAACGGGCCAGTTAGATTTAGCACTTGATGTTGCTTTAACCGGAACGGCTTTAGACGGTGATGCCAATGTATTATTACGAGGCATAGAGTTTACTGCAGCTGATGATCATGAAGCAGGCAGTATTAAAGATCAAACCTCAGTACCTTTTAATGTTGCTTTGGGGATGCTTAAAGACTCAGACGGTAATGTTGATTTGTCATTACCACTTTCAGGCGATACTAGCAGTCCATCATTTGGTTTGTCGGGCTTAATGACCTTATTAGTGAAACAAGCAACTATGTCAGCGGCAAAAGATTATTTAATGACGACTTTTGTCCCGTATGCCAGTGTGGTTAGTATTGCAATATCGGCAGGGGAGTTTGCTCTTAAAGTGCGATTTAACGACCTTGAATTTCCCGTTGGCGAGGTTGAGCTTCAGCCTGAGCATCAAGAGTTTTTAGCGCAGTTTTCTGCTTTATTAAAAGATAAAGAAGATGTGCAAGTGAAATTGTGTGCGATTGCTACAGCAGCTGATATTAATAAAACTGTTGGCGTTGAATTAACTGACAAAGCAGATATTAAGCAACTAAAAGAAATTTCAGCCAAACGCGTTCATGCATTTAAAGACTATATGGTTGAACAAGAAAATATAGAGTCGTCGCGGTTATTATTATGTACTCCGCAAATTGATTCAGGGGAAGAAGCTAAACCACGCATTAGTTTTGCCACTTAGTTCTAAATTCTACTACTGATAAAAAGAGCTTCTAATGTTGAAGCTCTTTTTTTTGCTTAAATGAATAGTGGTTATTGGCAGGGCGGATAAGCTTTATTTGCGGTGTTAGCTATTACCTTCTTCAGTTAAATGGTTTTGATAACCGTCAACACCAAAATAACGAATCGATTTTTTTAGTTTGATTTTTTTAGCTATTAGTATTTCATTACAATAAATTTTAACTACTTGTTTCTCGCCATTACTGTCGGTTTCAAATGAATGTTTGGCATTGAGCCGTAAGTTATCAAACTCTGTTTTCATGATCAGCTTCATTTCTTCTCCTTGTACTTATATTCATCTGTCTGCTTGAATGACTTTTTTACTTAATATCAGAGCTTAGGTTATTTACTTTGCCATATACACTACGGCGATACCATGCACGGGTTTTAAGCCTTCATTGCCATAACAATGGGGTAAATGTCCCTGGAAAAAAATTAAGTTCCCCGCTTCAACTCTAAACTTCTCCCCTTGAATTTCTAAGGTGGCAGTACCTTCCAAACAAAGAAAAAGTTCATGGCTACCTTCTGGATGCGGTACACCTTTAGAGTAGCACTCAGGCATCATACTCATATCATTTATATGCAGGTTCTTTGTGCTCATAGGGCTAGTGCGGGTACTAGTGAAGCGGCCATTGTCAGCATGCATTACTTGCATATCTTTACGGGCAACTTCGGTAACATAAACAGAAGGGCGATTAGTCACTAAATCATCAATACTTACGCCCAGCGATTGCGCAACTTTCATTACCAAAGATATGCTTGGATTAGAATTATCATTTTCCATATTAGCTAAAGTCGCTCGGGGAATTTTTGCCATAGCAGCTAATTCAGTTTGAGTGAGCTTATGCTGCGCGCGCAAGCGTTTAATACCTTCACTTACTGGGTTTGCCATTGGATGTTTTCCTGTATTAATACCTAAATGGAATGTTTAAATAAGTCACCGTTATAATCCTCAGTGCATTGGTTTGATAACAGTAACTTCGTAGTGTTAACTTTATATAAAATATCATCATAACAATAGCGTTATTTCTAATATGTAAACATATTGATAATAATAAGTCATTTAGGGCGAAATATTGTAGACATAGCTAATATATAAACTAGAATGACCACATCATATCAATTGATGTTGATTTTTGGTGCGAGTCACCAGAATAGTAAATATATAATTTTTCTTGGAGAATACTATGAACGTAGAACAACACATTAAAGTAGCACAATGGCATATCGAACAAGCTCGTTTACACGCAACTAGCGACCATGCTTGTGGCTGTCCTGCAAATGCACATGATCAACGTGCTATTGACGCTGTAGATGCTGGTAAAATCGTTGAAGAAAAAACATGTGATATTCCTGCTTAGTTAAAACGATTTTATCCAAAATCCTGATGATTTATTACCTTAAGTAATGAATTATCGGGATTTTTTATTATTATTTATTTAAGTCGACCTTGCTGTCGTCTAAGTACCTTACCTCTCTGAATTTTCCCATCCAACTTGTCTTGTTATTTAAGGCAATGTTTTTCAATTACGCTCAATACCTTAATCTTTCTTACCACTGTATATAAATTTTGCTCGATGCAGCCAAATTCTGTCGATTTTTAATTTAGCTTCTTGCCCTTACTATCTTTGGCTTTGCTCGTTTTTGCAAAATTATTTTTACTCAATATTCAATTATTAGTTTTAAATCTCCTTGAATGTGTTTATTATAAATTTTAGTCATTTTTATTTTGTGGTTAAAAGTTACTGTAATTTATAATGACTTTATATTGGCTACTTATTTTAAAATGATACGTTGTTTACTGAAATTTAAATATATTTCATATGGGTAGGTAGGTGCTGTAACACTCTTACATTGTTTTATTTGTGTGATGTTAGTTCAGTAGTATTTAAAATTGGCTTTCAATGTAGTAATGATAAGTGGTTTTTTATTGGAATAAGTACATGTGCAACATTCAGGGATGTATTAGTGGGAAATTAATATCTGTTAAAGACTAGCTGAGTAGTTAGTACTAGGTCTAAAAGTAATAAAAACAAGGTGCTTGAACTGCCGTATTTAATTTAAGCATGTTAATAGGTAATTAAAAACAATAAATATAGCTAATTAAGGATAATGTAAAATGCAAGTATTTCATCAAGGAAAATTCGCAAAAAAAGCCCTCAATATTGGCATAGCCAGCTTATGTCTTTCGTTAAGTGCATGTAGTAGTGATGATGATGCACAAGTTAATACAGCACCGGTATTTGATGCAGCGCCACTGAGTAATACACTTATTGAAGTTGATGAATCTTACTCTGGTAGCCTTATGGCTAGCGATGAAGATGGCGACTCATTGGTATTCTCTAAACAATCTGGCCCAGATTGGTTTAGCGTTGCAGCTGATGGCTCGATTACCTCGACTCATCAAGATGGTGATATTGGTGATTATCAAGCTGTAGTAGTGGTTTCTGACGGAGAGAATAGTAGCGCAGTATCACTTTCTTTAACAGTAAACCCTGAACCAGATAAAGCGCCAACAGATATTGGCATCGATAAAGTTAACGCCATTGCCACCCTTGGTTATAGAGCTACGCTTACAGCCGTTGATGAAAATCAAAATGACAGTCATACTTTTACTATTGTTGATGGACCCGATTGGTTAGCCGTTAGCACTACTGATTTAGGTGATGTCTTACTCGAGGGAGAACCCCCTGAGTCTGATGAAGGCGAAATAATTGTGGCATTGCAAGTTAGCGATGGCACTATGAGTTTTGAAAAGAGCATTACGCTTACCATTGCTCCTAAACCTGTCGCGGAAGCCCCTGAGTTTAGTGGCGATATTATTATGGCCCACGGCGGTAAAATTGCCATAGGTGAAGAAGTTGTTGATCTATACACAGGTACTCTTAGTACTGAAGCCGTTGATGGTAATACTGAGCCTTTAGCTTTGACTTATGAAAAGCTCGATGGTCCTACATGGTTAACCATTGATGAGCTCACTGGAGATTATTCAGGGCAGTTCACTATTGAGCTTGATGAAAATAATGATCCCATTCCAAATGCCTTTACGGTGAGAGTAACCAATTCATCAGGTAAGTTTGATGAGGCTACCTTAAAAATTACGAGTGCAACATTTCAATCTCCTTCAATAGCCGATATCTCAGTAAACTCCTATTGGGATTATAATGGTCAACTACTAGCTGATGATGGTCATGACGGTAGCTCTCTCACCTATAGCTTTGTTGAAGATAATGACTTATTTGAAATTTCAGCTACAGGTGTTGTAACTAGAAAACGCGATCTGGTTGATGATGATTATAAAACTCATAGCTTAGCTATAACGGTAACTGACGGTGTTGCTAGCAGCGAGACCACCGTAGATATTAATGTTGCCTCTATTAATGCAATAAATATTATAGATGACTTTAGTATTAGTGATAGTGACTATATGGGCTGGGTCAATGTCAATACAACCTCAGCATTAAATGGTGATTCACAAGACCTTCAGTGGTTTGCTAATAGAGCTTTAAAAGTTCAAGATGATGATGGTAATTATATCGATTTTGGTTTGTTGACTCGGTATGGCGCGACCATGCAAAAATACTTTTCTACTCTCGGCCAAACCGATCTTAACTTAAGTTACGGCGTTAAAAAATATAATTTGGATGGAGAAGAGTTTTTAGCTGGCAGTAATTATTATGAAGTAGAATGGTCTTTAGATGGTATTACCTGGACATTGATTGAGCGTGGTGCAGGGGAGCATAACCAATTTGAAGATTTAAACTTTGACTTGCCAGTAGAAGCGAGTAATCAACCTATTGTAGCCATTCGTTTTATTACTTATGGTTCGGAAAGAAAAAATAACCTTCGTTTAGATAATATTCTTATCTCAGGCACTGATTTATAATGAAGCTTATATAATTTAAGTATCATTATTTGACGATATTTTAAAGCCAATCAATGAGTAAGTTGATTGGCTTTTTTATTCCTAATTAGGCAATAGCGCTCAATATTTTTGTGTGGAATATTGCTTGAAGTTACAGGGGGTAGTAAACATAGTGGCAAATGAATAAAAAATCATCTCCATTTAAGTTCAGTCTTATATGAGGGAATTAGGTCTACTTTTTAAGTACTTAACTCGAGCAACTAATTTCTCCACCGGCTCGGTTTTCATCTTTACCGTCATTATCAGTATCACTGCTACTATATACACGGCCAGAGCTTGAAACATCAATGCCTCGGTTTTCTTCGGTATAGCCTTTAGGACAATAACTGAAAGAGCCAGCTGTATCGGTAGAGGTTTGCCCTGTAGGAGTATATACAATAGTTGCTGAATTAAACTGTAACTGATCGCCGGCTTTTAAGGCTGACTTTTCTTTGAGCACCCCGTCGGTGTTAACAACGCCAATAATACCTAACCAACTATTGGTACCAGAACAAGCATCACCATCGTCATTTAATGGGCAAACGCTAGTATTAATACCGCTGTTTATCGCGACATTACGAGCTGTAAGCAGTAAACGTTGCATTTCAGTAATTTCATTATCAACACGCATTTTAATTAAAAAATTATTCATACTGGGCAGGGCAATAGCAGAAAGTATGGCAACAACGGCAATTGTCACCATGAGTTCAACCAGTGTAAACCCTTGCTTTTTAACGATGTGATTTTTTGAAATTAAAGCATTTAACATAATATTACCCACATAGGCTACAGCATACTATCTTAGTATATATAGCATTATACACCTAACCACGCTAGTGTAGGTTTTAATACTAAACCTAATCGCAACTCATTTCTTTTAAACTTCTGTTTTCATCTTTACCGTCATTATCTATATCACTGGAAGTATATAAGCGTCCTGATCGCGCAATAATAATCCCTCGTGATTTATCTTTGTAGTTTTTTGGGCAATAGCGAAAGGTACCATTAGTTAAACCACTCAGCTGTCCGGTAGGTTTATAAACAACTTTATTACGTGTTTTACCATAAATAAGTTGATCACTTAATGTGATAGGGTCTTTAACTTTAAAGATTAACTCTTGATTACTTACATCTAACTGTTGGTTATTATTACGGTCAATAAAAACACTGATTTCGTTATGCCACTCAGTATTACAGGTATTGGCTGTATTTAAAGGGCAAACAGTGACATTTTCACCAGAGCTTATCGCTAAATTCCGTGCACTGAGTAATAAACGGTGTAATTGTGAAATTTCATTATCAACACGCATTTCGGCTAAAAAGCCATCGAGCTTAGTTACTGATAAGGTTGCCAGTATTGAGGTTATTGAAATACTGACCATGAGTTCAACTAGGGTAAATCCTTTACCGTTACGCATAATAAATCCTTTATTAGCGGTTATAACTTAGATTATTAGTTATAGCCGCTAATGATTTATCTTGCGAGAAATTGAATGTGATAACTTAACTTAAATTAGGATAATCTAAGTGATGTGATTAATCATAAATAGTAGGTATGGCGGCACGTTTATGTTGGGTTTTAGTATAAATGCTAATAATCTTGGCTTCTATTTCTGCAGAAACTGGCTTGCCTTCAAGAAAGTCATCCAGTTCATCGTAGCTCATCCCTAAAGCATCTTCGTCTGTTTTACCTGGCTCTAAATCTTCAAGGTCGGCCGTTGGAGCTTTATGGATAAGTAACTGAGGCGCACCAAGCGTTTGGGCTAATTGTCTTACCTGACGTTTAGATAAACCAAATAAAGGTGCTAAATCACAGGCCCCATCACCCCACTTAGTAAAAAATCCGGTAATGTTTTCTGCAGAGTGATCGGTACCTAATACCAAGGCACCGATGATACCAGCAACATGATATTGCATTACCATACGAGATCGGGCTTTTACATTACCTTTAGAAAAATCAACTTGATGCTCTGTAGCAGTTAAAATACCTGCGCTTGCTAGCGCTGACACCGTTTCGTTATGGATACCTTGAGCGCTGTCGTGAATATTAGTGGTTAAACAATGTGAAGGTTGAATGAAGCTTAATGCTTGCTGAGCATCAGCTTCGTCTGCTTGAACACCAAAGGGTAGGCGCATGGCAATAAATTGGTAATTGTCTCCATTTTCGTTATTTAATTCATCAATGGCAAGTTGTGCTAGTCGACCACAAGTCGAGGAGTCAACACCTCCACTTATGCCTAAAACTAATGATTTTAGCCCCGAATTAACTAAGGTTTTTTTAATGAAGTCTATTCTTCGTCTAATTTCAAACTCAGGATCAATTTGTGCTAATACTTTCATTTCGTTAATGATGAATTGCGAATTCATAAGCTGCCTTTTATGCAAACAGGGTAAATATTATTGAGAATAATTAAGTTGAGCAAAGATCTGATTAAACCTAAGCTAGCTTAACTATTTTATCTGGGCTCAGTGTAACAAAATTGCTGAGAATTTAAATATTATTAGCAAGCTAATATTTTCAAAGAATTGATTTAAATTCATGGTTTGCTGTACTCTTTTTGTCGCAGTTTAGGTATGCTGTAACTATTAATTTAAGCTTAGTTAAACAATGGAAGAATGAAATGAAGAAAATTGAAGCTATTATAAAACCGTTTAAACTCGATGATGTTCGTGAAGCATTAAGTGAAATTGGCATTACCGGTATGACAGTATCTGAAGTTAAAGGCTTTGGTCGTCAAAAAGGTCACACTGAGCTGTACCGCGGTGCAGAATATATGGTTGATTTTCTTCCTAAAGTAAAATTAGAAATTGTTATCGCCTCAGAAGATGTTGACCGCTGTGTTGAAGCTATTATGGAAACAGCACAAACTGGTAAAATTGGCGATGGTAAAATTTTTATCACTGAAGTTGAACGCGTTATTCGTATTCGTACCGGTGAAGAGAACGACACTGCAATTTAATTGTTTGAAGTTATATTGATAGCTTTAAAACAAAAAAAACGCCGTACCTTAATTAATAGGTACGGCGTTTTTTAAGTGTTGGGATTTAATAAAATCTTATTACTGAGCTGAACTTAACGAACTAATTTATTATTTGGGTAGTTCACAACTAATACTTGCTTAGCGTTTGCTTTTAAATCTTCTAAGCCTAATTTGTCATAAGATCTGATCATCACTTCCAATGCTTGCTCTACCTCGTTGCTTGGCGAGTAGTATTCAACAATATATCTGCCACGGTTTGCCGCTGAAATATAGGCTTCACGTTTAAAGTAAAATTCAGCTACAGCTAATTCATACTTAGCTAAGCGTGATTTTATGCTATTCATACGCTTGCGAGCATCAGCAGCATATTTACTTTGTGGATATTTAGTAATTAAAGTTTTTAAATCATTAAATGCTTCTTTTGAGGCTGTTGGATCTCTATCCGAGCGATCAATACCTGCTAGGTTTTGGAAAAGGTTTACTTCCGTTTCAATATTTATCAAAGCACGCATGTAATAAACATAATCAACATTCATATGCGTAGGGTTTAATTTTAAAAATCTATCGGTTAGCGCAATACCTTGAGCAGCGTCACCACTTTTATAATAGGCATAAATTAAATCTAACTGTACTTGGTGTGAAATTGGGCCAAAAGGAAAGCGTGAGTCAATTGCTGATAAAATTTGAATCGCCTTCTGGTACAAACCAGTATCTAAAGCTTTACGGGCGTCAACTAATAAAGACTGAGCTGACTTATCCGGTACTTTTTCTAACTCAACATCTTCTGAAGAAGAACAGCTAGCTAACCCAAAGGTTAGTACCAAAAACATTATTTTTATGGTCAATTTTTCCATTGATTTTAATATCACTACGTTGGTTTGTTAAAATTATTATCTTTGCCCCTGAGAAAGGGGTAAAATAGTCTTTTTTGTACAAGACTGGGTTTTAATCATTCTAACCTAGCAAACTTGCCTTGCACAGCGCTAATTAATAAGAGAGTTTAATGGCTGAAATAATTCAACATAAAGATGTGGTTCCTGAGTCATGTCTGGGTAAACGTTTGGACCAAACAATTGCAGAAATGTTTCCTGATTATTCAAGATCACGTTTAAAAGATTGGATCCTTGCTGGCAAAGTGTCGGTAAATGGCACTGTAATGACCAAAGCACGTGAAAAAATGTACGGCGGTGAAAGCATCGTTATTGATGCCGAAGTAGAAGCTGAAGTACGTTTTGACCCACAAAACATTCCACTAAATATTGTTTATGAAGACGACGATATTCTCGTGATTAACAAACCTGCGGGTTTAGTTGTGCATCCCGGTGCTGGTAACCCTGACGGTACTGTGCTTAATGCTTTGCTTTATCATTGTCCATCACTTGATGTCGTGCCGCGTGCGGGTATTGTGCATCGTTTAGATAAAGATACCACCGGTTTAATGGTCGTAGCCAAAACTATTGCCGCGCAAACTAATTTAGTTGATGCATTACAGGCACGTGAAATTACTCGTGAGTATGAAGCGATTGCTTGTGGCGTGATGACCGCCGGCGGCCTTGTTGATGCTGCTATTGGACGACATCCTACTAAGCGTACGCATATGGCGGTGACTATTTCAGGTCGTCCTTCAGTTACGCATTATCGAGTCATGGAAAAATACCGTTTACATACACGTTTGCGTTTACGCCTTGAAACTGGTCGTACTCACCAAATTCGTGTGCATATGGCGCATATCAACCATGTTTTGGTTGGCGACCCTGTATATGGTGGTCGTCCACGTCCGCCTAAAAATGCTACGCCAGATTTACTAGACACCTTACGTGCTTTTAAACGTCAAGCGCTACATGCAACAATGCTTTCGTTATTTCATCCAATAACGGGTGAGCAATTAACATGGCATGCTGAAATTCCTGAAGACTTCAAGCATTTGGTTAAAGTTTTACAAGATGATACTAAGCTAAATGGTACTGAAGAATACTAATCCCGCTTTTAAGTATGTTGATTGGCCAGTGCAAAATGCATTGGCCTTTACTACTTCCCGTTTACATCCTAACTCAGCCCGTCAGAACATTTCGTTTACATCGCCTTATGATCATTTTAATTTAGGTACACATGTTGGTGAAAGTAAAGCTCAGACTCTAGCTAACAGAACCGCTTTAATTGATTTTTTACCAAACGTTTCCTCTAAGCCAACGTCAATACAATGGCTAAATCAAGTACATGGCAATGAAGTATTAACTATCGAAACAGTGAGTGCTGACGCTTTAACGGCTGACGCTATGGTTACCCGTGAAAAAAATATTGCTTTAGCAGTGATGACTGCTGATTGCTTGCCTATTTTATTGAGTTCAGAAAATGGTGATGAAATAGCTGCAATTCATGGCGGCTGGCGGCCATTAGCTCAAAATATTATTAAAAATACCTTAGCTAAAATGCAGTGTGAAAATAAATTTGTTCATGCGTGGTTAGGCCCATGTATTGGTGCTAGTGTTTTTGAAGTAGGCGTGGAAGTGAAGCAGACCTTTGTTGAGCAAAACCAAAACTTTGCTTTAGCATTTATTCAGCATAACCATGATAAATATTTAGCTAATTTGCACCAAATAGCGACTTTACAATTACAGCAATTGGGCGTTTCCAATATTAAAAGTTTAGCAGAGTGTACTTTTTCTAATCCGCAACGTTATTACTCGTACCGTCGAGAAAATATCACCGGCCGTATGGCATCCATTATTACGCGATTGTAAAAAAATCACGGGCTTTAAATTAAATCAATAGACTTTGCTTTAAATCAACGCAAACAAAGATCGTGAGTTGAAAAAGCTGACTTTTACCCCTATCTACTAGGTATAAAGAATGAATTTAAACATACATTCAGTAACTTAGTATTTAATTCTATTTAGTATTAATAGTAGGAGAGTCCTTATGCGATTAGACCGTTTCACTCAAGCGTTACAAGTAGCTATTTCTGATGCCCAGTCAATTGCACTTGGTCGTGATAATCAGTTTATCGAACCAGTACATTTAATGATGGCATTACTTAATCAAAATGCAGCGAGCATCTTGCCGTTGTTAAAAAGTGCAGGTATTGATGTATTTTCCCTTCGTACACAAGTTGATAATGCTATACAGCAACTTGCGCAAGTTGAAGGTGTTGGTGGTGAAGTACAACTGTCGTCAGCAATGGGTAACCTACTCAACCTTTGTGATAAGTATGCTCAAAAGTTGGGCGATAAATTTATTTCTTCAGAAATATTTATCCTTGCGGCGCTGGAAGATAAAGGCAAGCTCGGACAAATATTAAAATCTCTCGGTGCAAACCCACAACGTTTAAAAGATGCGATCTCTCATGTGCGCGGTGGTGAAAAGGTTAATGACCAAAACGCAGAAGATGTTCGCCAAGCACTTGATAAATACACCGTTGACCTAAACCTAAGGGCAGAAGAAGGTAAGCTTGACCCTGTTATCGGTCGTGATGACGAAATTAGACGAACCATTCAAGTACTGCAGCGCCGCACTAAAAATAATCCGGTATTAATTGGCCAACCAGGTGTAGGTAAAACCGCAATTGCTGAAGGTTTAGCACAACGTATTGTTGATCACGAAGTCCCCGAAGGTTTAAAAAACAAACGAGTATTATCACTTGATATGGGCTCATTGGTTGCTGGTGCAAAATACCGTGGTGAATTTGAAGAACGATTAAAAGCGGTATTAAATGAGCTTGCTAAAGAAGAAGGGCAAGTGATCTTATTTATTGATGAGTTACACACTATGGTTGGCGCAGGTAAAACTGATGGTGCTTTAGACGCAGGTAACATGCTCAAACCTGCTTTAGCCCGTGGCGATTTACACTGTGTTGGCGCAACAACCTTAGACGAATATCGCCAATATATAGAAAAAGATGCCGCGCTTGAGCGCCGTTTTCAAAAAGTACTTATTGACGAACCAAGTGTTGAAGATACCATTGCTATATTACGTGGCTTAAAAGAGCGTTATGAATTACATCATAATGTTGATATTACCGACCCGGCAATAGTGGCCGCGGCAACACTTTCTCATCGTTATATCAGCGATCGACAATTGCCAGATAAAGCGATTGATCTAATCGACGAAGCCGCTTCAAGTATTCGTTTGCAAATGGACTCTAAGCCGGAAGATTTAGACCGCTTAGATCGCCGAATTATTCAATTAAAGTTAGAGCAACGAGCACTAGAAAAAGAAGCTGACGATGCCTCCAAAAAACGCCTTAGTTTAATTTCTGAAGATCTGCAGCAGTGTCAGCAAAGTTATGACGAACTTGACGAGGTTTGGAAAACAGAAAAAGCTGCCATTCATGGCACACAAGCGATAAAAACTGATTTAGAGCAAGCCCGTATTCAACTTGAAGCTGCACGCCGAGCTAGCGATCTCAACCAAATGTCAGAGCTGCAATATGGCAAAATTCCTGAACTTGAAAAACAACTCGATTTAGCTTCGCAAGCTGAAATGCAGGAAATGAATTTGCTCAAAAATAAAGTCACCGATATAGAAATAGCTGACGTACTTAGCCGGGCAACCGGTATTCCGGTGGCTAAAATGCTTGAAGGGGAAAAAGAAAAACTCTTACAAATGGAAGATAATCTTCATAAAAGAGTGATCGGTCAATCAGAAGCCGTAGTTGCAGTATCTAATGCAATTCGCCGTTCGCGAGCAGGCTTGTCAGACCCTGAGCAACCAATAGGTTCATTTTTATTTTTAGGACCAACAGGGGTGGGTAAAACCGAATTAACTAAAGCACTCGCACACTTTCTTTTTGATAGTGAAGACGCTTTAGTACGGGTTGATATGTCAGAGTTTATGGAAAAACATTCAGTCGCCCGCTTAGTCGGAGCACCTCCAGGTTATGTTGGTTATGAAGAAGGTGGTTATTTAACCGAAGCGGTTCGACGTAAACCTTACTCAGTAATTTTATTAGATGAAATTGAAAAAGCACACCCTGATGTTTTTAATATTTTATTGCAAGTACTTGATGACGGACGATTAACTGATGGTCAAGGTCGTACCGTCGATTTTAAAAATACTGTTATCATTATGACCTCAAATATCGGCTCTGACATTATTCAAACTTTTGCTGGCGATAGCCAATACCAAGAAATGAAAAATCATGTTATGGCTGAGCTTAGTCAGCATTTTAAACCTGAATTTATTAATCGTGTTGACGAAGCCGTGGTGTTCCATCCATTAGTTGCTGAGCAAATTGAAAAAATAGCCGGTATTCAAATTTCTGCTTTAGCCAAACGTTTACTTGATAGAGATCTGCACTTAAATATGACGCCAGAAGCGTTAAGCTTAATTGCGCAAGCGGGCTTTGACAGTTTATTTGGCGCTAGACCTTTAAATAGGGCGATTCAACAGCAAGTTGAAAACCCACTCGCACAAAAGATTCTTTCAGGAAAGTATCAGGAAGGAAGTGTCATTACTATTGCTGTTGAACATGATGAGCTGGTATTTACTTCTTAAGGCGTAAATACATAACCAAAATAGAAGTTTATTGTGCGTTACAATAAACTTCTATTTGTTTTTCACTTAGCGCTTGTTGTTTATTCTTCTGTGTATTAGAAAGCACTTTTACTTCACCATTTTCATCGGTGTATTGTATTTTATCGAAAGTATTTAAGGTCTTTAAATTCAACTTAGCGGCAGCGCATTTATCTTTAACATCATCTAATAAAGATTCCTCGTTAGAGGCAAGGTCGTCATTGATATTTTGCACACTAAGGCTATCTTCAAGTTCTTTTTCAATTCTTGTTCTATCATTTTTCTTTGCTGAAGCTTTAAAGGCTTCAGACATAGTGAGTTCCGTGTAATTGTCATGCTTGGGCTGATGTTGACTAAAATGAACAATGTTTTTGTCATCGACCCAGCGATAAACAACAATATCAGCAGCTAGCGTATTGGTAGTAAAGATAAATAAGGTCATGGCATATAAACGATAAAGCATGTTATTTCCTATAAGCTGGAGTTTTAAATAAACACCAAACAGCCAAATTTTATTTTCATTTACTTATTCTTATAACAACACAATCGCCAGTTTACAAATTTTATTAACAGCAAAACATTGTTAATGGACATAATAATTCTATACCTAAGTTTCATTGTTATGGTAAATTAGCGCTCTTTTCTTGTATTTTATTAGTGTGGCTTTATTTCAATGAGCGATAAACAATCGGCAGAACATACGCCAAACCGTGGTATTTACTTATTACCTAACTTATTAACAACTGCTGGTCTTTTTTCTGGATTCTTTGCTGTTGTATCTTCAATGAATGGGCAATTTGCACACGCAGCAATCGCAATTTTTATTGCGATGATCTTTGACGGTCTCGATGGCCGAGTAGCAAGGATGACCAATACTCAAAGTGAGTTTGGCGCTGAATACGACAGTATGGCAGATATGGTTTCCTTTGGTATTGCACCGGGGTTAGTATCATATAACTGGGCCTTATCAGGAATGGGGAAACTAGGCTGGCTTGCCGCTTTTGTTTTTGTTGCAGCAGCAGCACTGCGCTTAGCACGTTTTAATACTCAAGTAGGTGTTGCTGATAAACGTTATTTCCAAGGTTTAGCAAGCCCAGCAGCGGCAGGGGTTATCGCAAGTTTAGTTTGGGTTGGCAATAAATATGAGCTAAATGGTCAAGACTTTGGCTTTTTTGTTAGCTTAATTACCATAGTAACTGGTTTATTGATGGTCAGTAACTTTCGTTACAATAGCTTTAAAGAAGTTGATTGGAAGGGCAAAGTTAACTTTATTGTCGTCCTATTGATTGTCTTAGTTTTTGTGGTTGTGGCATCAAGCCCTGCCGAATTATTATTAGCTATCTTTGTTTTATATGCGTGCTCCGGTCCGGTAACGACTATCCGCTCAGTCAAACGTTTAAAGTTAGAGCATGTTGTCGGTGATGATAATACTGATGCAGACTTTACCGAAGAACAAAAAGAACAGGCTATAGAGAAAGAAAAACAAGAATAACAACTATTATGAGCTAAAAGCTTTTTATTGAACTCTACAGAAAAGGAAGCGATACGCTTCCTTTTCTGTGTTTACTCTACCAATAAAACTCATAACTGCCGTATATTCGACCTTTAAAATGAAAGTTGCTTAAAATAAAAGCAAACAAACCTTAAATGCAAATTAACTGTTGACGCCAAGCGGTAAATCTCTAAAATGCGCATCCAGTTCCAAGGGCTTCAGCCAAATCGATGTCCCAAAGGAAGGTTTTGATAAGTTAACTACTCTTTATAAGAGCTAAACAGTTAACTTAACGTTTTAAAGTTTGGCTTTGAATTTTCTCTAACGAAAGTTCAAAAACTTAAAATAAAATGTTGACATCAAAACTGAGACGCGTAGAATGCGCATCTCGCTTCAGG
>CANMXU010000030.1 GCA_947501935.1 uncultured Alteromonadaceae bacterium | reverse complement strand
CGAAGCTAGGTTTATTTACTCTCAAAGAGAATGTGGCGATTGCTCTAGGAGTCGAACCTGCGACCGGATGAGGCTTAGACTTCGTAGCCGTATTTAACAGCTAGCTTCATAACAAGCTATTCCAAGAGCCGACATAGCTGTGATCAATTAACTTTACAGGGATTTTAGGCATAAAAAAACCTAGCCGAAGCTAGGTTTATTTACTCTCAAAGAGAATGTGGCGGACGCGGCAGGAGTCGAACCTGCGACCGCCTGGTTCGTAGCCAGGTACTCTATCCAGCTGAGCTACGCGTCCGCAATAAATTATGTTTTATATCTTAATCTAAAGATAACGAACCTTGTTCGTAGCCATCAATACTAAATAAACTATCCGGCTGAACTATACATTCGCAATACACTATGTTTTATATCTTAATCTAAAGATAACGAACTTTATTCGCAGCCATCAATACTAAATAAGCTATCCGGCTGAACCATACATTCGCATTAAGTTATGTTTTGTATCTGAACTTAAAGATATTTTTTTCGAAAAAAAACCAGTCGTTAGACTGGTTTTTTCAAGCCACATTGGCAAATGTGGCGGACGCGGCAGGAGTCGAACCTGCGACCGCCTGGTTCGTAGCCAGGTACTCTATCCAGCTGAGCTACGCGTCCGCAATAATCTATGTTTTATATCTTAGTTCAAAGATAGCGAACCTTGTTCGTAATAATAAATTTTTATACAACCTTATATAAGTTGTTCTTTTATTTTACCACTAAAAGAAAGTGGCGGACGCGGCAGGAGTCGAACCTGCGACCGCCTGGTTCGTAGCCAGGTACTCTATCCAGCTGAGCTACGCGTCCTCAAGAATTATGTTTTATATCTTAATCTAAAGATAACGAACTTTATTCGTAGCCTTCAATACTAAATAAGCTATCCAGCTGAACTATACGTTCGCAATAAACTATCTTTTATATCTTAGTTTAAAGATATCGAACTTCTTCGAATTTTCATTATTTAAGCTAAATAAAAATAATGGCGGAGAGGGAGGGATTCGAACCCTCGATCCGGCTACAAACCAGATACTCCCTTAGCAGGGGAGCGCCTTCGGCCACTCGGCCACCTCTCCAGTGGGTGCGAATATTAATGGATCCTAAAAATAAGTCAAACATTTTTTTCGCTTTTATTTCTATTTGCTGAGAAATCAGGCAAACAGCGTAAAATTCGGTCACCACAGCAACTAACTAGTACAATAATCAAGCTACACAATCATAGTTAAAATAATTTTGCGCTTATATATAGGAGGAGAAAGTAAACGCTCTTTGAAATTTAGGTATAAAAAAAGCCGACCTAAGTCGACTTAATTAAACGTGTGACTCTAGAAAGTATTACCTGGAGTATCTGATTCACCTTTTTCGGCCTGAATTCGCATGTAAATTTCTTCACGATGTACAGATACCTCTTTAGGGGCATTTACACCAATGCGAACTTGGTTACCTTTAACACCTAAAACGGTCACGGTAACTTCATCACCAATCATTAAAGTCTCACCAACACGTCGGGTCAATATTAACATTTTATTATTCCTTTATGTTTGAATAAGGGATTTACTAAATATTTATAAGCTAGTATATATAAATTAAAGTTAGTCCAACTACTGACAAAGTGCTAATAAATAAAGATATTAATCTAAATTAGTTATTTTCATCTTGTCTGTACTGCTATTTTAGCAAGCTTAACTGGCTAAAATATAGCATTCTTATAACTTTAAGAGAAAAATTACACTTTAGCACTGTTAAAAGGCAGTCATTTACAATTCTATTGCACTTGGCAGTTTACAACGCTTTGGCTGAGCTAAATGTAAAAAGAACCCAGCTTTGGGTTCTTTTTTGTTACGCAAAGCTATCTTGCTTTAACTATAATCGTCGCTAAAAGCGCATTATTAAGTTAATAAAACTAAAAGTGCATCAAGCATTACCACTTAAGATAATTGCGCTGTTAACCAGCTTTTAGCTGAGCTAACTGCTTGATTAATATTTTGAGGTTCACTACCACCAGCTTGGGCCATATCAGGACGTCCGCCACCTTTACCGCCAACTTCTTGTGCAGCATGATTAACTAACTCACCTGCTTTTACTTTGCCGATTAAGTCTTTAGTCACACCAGCAATTAAACTGACTTTATCGCCATTAGCTGTCGCTAACAAAATAACAACCGAGCCCATTTTGTTTTTAAGGTCATCAACCATACCACGAAGTGACTTAGCTTCAACGCCCTCTAAATGACAAACTAAGGTTTTAACGCCATTTATCTCTACAGCTTGACTAACTAAATCAGAACCCGCTTGCGCTGCTAATTTTTGCTTTAATACCGCAATTTCTTTTTCTAACTGCTTAGACTTACTCACCAACAGTTCTACTTTACCCGTAACACCAGCAATATCTGATTTCACCAAATGAGCAACACTAGCAAGAGAAGCCGCTTGATCATCAATAAAAGCTAAAGCGCCTTGGCCGGTAACAGCTTCGATACGGCGAACCCCTGCAGCAATACCTGTTTCTGAAGTAATTTTGAATAGCCCTATATCACCAGTACGCTTAACATGCACACCACCACAAAGCTCAGTTGAAAATTCACCTAAAGTAACAACGCGCACTTCATCGTCATATTTTTCACCAAATAATGCCATAGCGCCTTTTGCTTTAGCTTCATCAATTTGCATTAAATGGGTTTCACGTTCCGCATTAGCACGAATTTCTTCATTAACCAAATGCTCAACTGTTTTCAATTCTTGTGCTGTAACACCTTCGAAATGAGAAAAATCAAAACGTAGTTTATCAGGGTCAACCAATGAACCTTTTTGCGTTACGTGCTCACCTAATACTTTACGTAAAGCTGCATGAAGAATATGGGTAGCACTGTGGTTTTTTACAATGTCAGCACGGCGAGCAATATTAATTTCAGCTTTTACGCGACGGTTAACGCCAATATTTACTCTTGCAACACCTTGGTGGGCAAAAGCATTACCTAGTTTAATGGTATCAGTCACTTCAAAAATACCATCATCAATATGCAGCACACCAGCGTCACCAACTTGTCCGCCAGACTCAGCATAAAAAGGTGTTGAATCAAGTACAACCATGCCTGATTCGCCGGCAAGTAATTCAGCAACTGATTCTTCACTATTAAAGAGCTCAACAACCGTGGCTGAATAAGTATCGCTTTCATAGCCTTTGAAGTTGGTATTGTGATCAGATTTTAATTGATCATTATAATCAGTGCCAAACTGACTGGCTTTTTGCGCACGTTCACGTTGTAAGCCCATAGCAATATCAAAACCGTTATGGTCAATTTTAAGTTGTCGTTCGCGAGCAATATCAGCAGTTAAATCGGCAGGAAATCCGTAAGTATCATAAAGCTTGAATACGTCATCGCCAGCGATGGTATCACCTTTAATATTGGCTAAGGTATCTTCTAATAACGCCATGCCTCGGTCTAGTGTTCGGCCAAACTGCTCTTCTTCTCGACATAATACTTTTTCAATAATCGCTTGTTGCTCAACTAATTCAGGATAAGCTTCCCCCATTTGAACCACTAAAGAAGATACAAGTTTATGGAAGAAATGACTTTTCGCTTCAAGTTTATGTCCATGACGAATAGCACGGCGAATTATACGGCGCAGCACATAACCGCGACCTTCGTTCGACGGCATCACGCCATCAACAATTAAAAAACTACATGAACGAATATGATCAGCAATTACGCGTAATGACTTGTGCTCAATATCATCACAGTTTAATAGTTTTGCAGCATCGCCAATTAAACCTTGGAAAATATCAATTTCGTAGTTGCTATGCACACCTTGTAAAATGGCAGCAATACGCTCTAAACCCATTCCGGTATCAACGGAAGGTTTAGGCAAAGGCTCCATAGTACCGTCAGCGTGACGGTTATATTGCATAAACACTAGGTTCCAAATTTCAATATAACGGTCGCCGTCTTCATCTGGTGAACCTGGAGGACCACCAAATATTTCTTCGCCGTGATCATAAAATATTTCTGAACAAGGACCACAAGGACCAGTATCACCCATCGACCAAAAGTTATCAGAGTCATATTTTTTGCTTGATGATTTATCACCAATACGAATAATTTTTTCTAGTGGAATACCAATTTCGTCACGCCAAAAGGCAAAGGCTTCGTCATCGCTTTCATAGACAGTAACTAATAGTTTCTCTTTAGGTAGAGCTAAAACTTCAGTCAAAAAATTCCACGCAAAACTAATAGCTTCAGTTTTGAAATAATCACCAAAACTAAAGTTACCTAACATTTCAAAGAAGGTGTGATGACGCGCAGTATAACCAACGTTTTCTAAATCATTGTGTTTACCACCGGCACGTACACAACGCTGTGATGAGGTTGCTCGGGTATAGCTGCGGCTTTCCGCCCCAAGAAAAACGTCTTTAAACGGCACCATACCAGCATTCGTGAATAATAATGTTGCATCATTACCTGGCACTAATGAACTACTTGGAACAATTTGGTGTTGCTTCGAGGCAAAATATTGCAAAAAGGCCTGACGCAACTCAGCGGTGGTTTTGATCATGGTTATCCAACTCTTTGATAAGTTTATTCGGTTTAATTAGTCTTGGTTTAATACTGTAATTATCGGGTCTATAAAGAAACCACGATATTGCAAAAACCTAACACATTTAGCTTTATCTTTTTGATCGCTAATCGACTTAGTGCCAAAACGTTTATTATACGCAAGCTCTGCTTGAAGATACCAATCAATTTCGTCATTTTTATCGAGTTGTTCAATAATTTTATCATTTAAGCTTTGTTGATTTAATGCACTTTTAATAAACAACCAGCAAAAACCGTGCGATACACTATTGGGCCGGTAACTTTGTGGAGGTTTTTGCCGCTACGATAATTTTTATTACTGACATTTAAGCTTAAAAAATTTTCTTCTGATGAAAACTTTAGCTATTTCGTTTATCAATTATTTAGTTGAATGTTTTTGGCAGGATAATAAATAAACAGCGCGATAGAAAATTTATGTTTTCGCTAATATAGTTGCAAATAATTCCAACTAACATAAGAACACAAGACATAGCCGCAACTAATCACTCTATTTCATTTATAAAATCATTTGTTGAACAATGAAGGCAAAGCAATATAAATACCGCAGTTTTTTAGCTGTTTTTACATTGGCAGTGATAATTGCTTAGTTTGCTCTGGGTTTTGACCAAAGCCTAAAGTTAAACCGACTAAACGCACTGACTTGCCCTCACCTCGCGCTAAGGCTTTATTAAGTAACTCAACATAAACCTGCTCATTACTTTGTTCGCTCTTTTGTTCAACGGTGGTTTGGCTAAAGTCTGAGAACTTAACCTTAATGCCTTGTTTAATAATATTTTTATCGGTAAGTTTTTCTAGGCGTTGTCTAAGCTTGGGTAATAAGTTAGTTAGCACTTGCAGGCATTGCTCTGTTGATACCAAGTCTTCAGCAAGGGTGGTTTCAATAGCTAATGATTTACGCTGTCGCGTTACCTCTAGCGAACGTTCATCAATACCAAAACTACGTTGATACAAGGCAGGGGCAAACTTGCCTACAATAAGCTGCAATTCAGCGATACTTGCTTTGCGCACATCAGCACAGCTATTAAAACCATTTTGGCTTAATTTGTGTGCCGTTTTAGGACCAATACCAGGGATTTTTTTCAGCGGCATATTTTTAACAAAATCATCAATTTGTTTAGGAGAAACTACACATTGTCCATTAGGCTTGTTTTCATCACTGGCAATTTTTGCGATAAATTTATTCGGTGCCACGCCAGCAGATGCAGTAAGGCCAGTTTCATTAAAAATATCCGCCCGTATTTTCTCAGCAATTAAAGTAGCACTACCATTAAATAGTTCACTATTGCTAACATCTAAATAAGCTTCATCAAGCGATAATGGTTCAATTATTTCGGTATAACGGCTAAATATTTCACGTATTTGAGCTGATACTGCTTTATATACCGACATTCTGCCGCTAACAATAACCAGTTTAGGACACAAACTTAACGCCTGACCATTGGGCATGGCTGAGCGTACGCCATATTCTCTAGCTATATAATTACAGGTACACAACACACTTCTTGGGCCAGTACCGCCAACAGCAATAGGCACATTTCGATATTCAGGATTGTCACGCATTTCAACAGCGGCGTAAAAACAGTCCATATCTATATGTATAATTTTTCGCAAAAGGCCTCCTAAATAATTTACGCCGTACTAAGCTGTATATAATTACAGTACCCTTCATTTTAGCTTTTGTCAATTAAGTATCACTATGAACGATCATTAGAATTAGCCTACAGCCATTTGCTCATGCTAGGATCTGCCCTGCTTTCATATTTGAATAAAATGTTAAAGATGTTTCAAAAAACGCTTAACAAAGCAGCATTAATGAAAACAACGTGTTAACCTCTTGTTTAAAGTAAAACATCAATTATCCACTTAGGTTTATAGGAAAATATATAATGAGTAACTCTTGCGATATCGCAGTTGTTGGACTGGCAGTAATGGGCCAAAACCTGATTTTAAATATGAACGACAACGGCTTTAAAGTTGCGGCCTATAACCGCACCACCTCAAAAGTTGATGACTTTATTAACGGCGCAGCTGCCGGCACCAATATCGTTGGCGTTAAAAGTATCGAAGAAATGGTGGCAAGTTTATCTTCACCACGCAAAATTATGTTGATGGTAAAAGCCGGTGAAGTTGTTGACAGCTTTATTGAAAAAATCATTCCGCACTTAGACAAGGGCGATATTATCATCGACGGCGGTAATGCTGACTATAACGACTCTATTCGCCGTTATAAAGCGCTTGATGAACAAGGTTTGTTATTTATTGGTACTGGTGTTTCTGGTGGTGAAGAAGGCGCACGTTTTGGCCCAGCCATTATGCCCGGTGGCCATAAAGAAGCATGGCCACATGTTAAAGGTATTTTCCAAGCTATAGCTGCAAAAACTGATGATGGTGCACCGTGTTGTGACTGGGTTGGCGATAGCGGCTCTGGCCACTTTGTTAAAATGGTACACAACGGTATTGAATACGGCGATATGCAGTTAATCTGTGAAGCTTATCAGTTCATGAAAGATGTTTTAAACATGGATAACTTGCAGATTAAAAACGTCTTTGAACAATGGCGCCAAGGTGACTTAGGCAGTTACTTAATTGATATCACTGCTGACATTATGGGCACTACTGACAATGGCGAATTCGTTATTGACAAAATTTTAGATAAAGCCGGCCAAAAAGGTACCGGTAAAATGACCGGTATTAACGCACTTGAATTTGGCGTGCCAGTAACCTTAATTTGTGAAGCGGTTTTCTCTCGTTGTATTTCAGCGTTAAAAGACGAACGTATTGAAGCAGCAACCATTTTAACCGGCCCTGAAGTACAGCCGTTATCCGGTAGCCAACAAGAATGGGTTGATGTGCTTGGACAAGCATTATACGCCTCTAAAATCATCTCTTACGCGCAAGGTTTTATGTTAATGCGTGAAGCGTCGAATCACTTTAACTGGGATCTTAATTACAGTGGTGTTTCGATGATGTGGAGTGGCGGTTGCATTATTCGTTCGGTATTCTTAAAAGACATTAAAAATGCATATGATAAAAACCCCGAGCTTACCAACTTAACTTTAGATTCATTCTTTAGTGAGCAATTAATACAAAGCCAAAGTAGCTGGCGTAAAACGATTGCACAGTTTGTGATGAGCGGTGTTCCAGCCCCGGCAATGAGCGCAGGTTTAGCTTTTTATGACAGCTACCGTCATGCAACCTTACCGGCAAACTTATTACAGGCTCAACGTGACTACTTTGGTGCCCATACTTATGAACGTGTAGACAAACCACGTGGTGAGTTTTTCCATACGAAATGGACCGCCAATAGCGGTGATACGGCGAGTTCAACCTATGATGCTTAATTTTTAGTTATCGGTTTAACTTAAGCCAATAAAAAAGGTCTAACATATTAAGTGTTAGACCTTTTTTAATACGCTAATTTTTACATTAAAAACAATTATTGTGAATTATAGCGTTAAATCAAAATCGAATAATTAGATGTTTTTCACATCAATGCTGTTTTGCTCTAGCGCGGCTATTCTTTCACGCTCTTGGCGTTTTTCACACGGGTTATCGCAGTTGCAGCTTTTTTCAATACCTACAGTTGCCAAGCCACCACAGCTTCCAGCTAATGCTTTTTGCTGAAAAATATAACCTACCGCCATCGCCAGAACGACAACTAAAAAGAAACCGAATGTGATTAAAAAAATGGTCATGTTAATTACTCTACAACTTGAAATATAGTGGCATATCTATTTTCGACTTATCTACTTTAGATACTGCATGAATTTTACCGTGCTTTGCTCAACAAAGCCATGATCTGTTTTAGCTATGATATAAGCAGCAATGTCATTTTCTTCTGCAAAAGCTATCGCTTTTTCTTCACCCATCACCATCATCGCGGTTGATAGACCGTCGGCTGTCATAGAGGAAGGGTGAATAACAGTTACCGATACTAACTTATGATTAATTGGCTTGCCGGTGTCTGGGTCAATAATATGAGAAAAACGCTGTCCGTCGGCTTCATAATAATTACGGTAATCACCTGAGGTCGCTACGGCGTTATTTTTTGGAATAATAATTTGATGAACTGAACGCTCACTAGTGATAGGTTTTTCAATAGCAACATGCCACAACTCACCGGTTTTTTTAACGCCTTGAATACGCATTTCACCGCCAATTTCAATAAGATAATTGCCGATACCTTGCAGCTCAATATATTCAGCGACTAAGTCAACACCATAGCCTTTGGCAATAGTAGACAAATCAACATATAGCTCAGGGATAGCTTTATGTAACTTGTTACCTGAAAGTGATAAATGTTTCAGTCCTACTCGAGCTCGAACACTCAGCAACTCTTCATTACTTGGCACTGTTTCAGGGCGATATTCTGGGCCAAAGCCCCATAAATTAACTAAAGGGCCAACAGTTACATCTAATTTGCCTTGGCTAAGTTCACCTAAACGTAATGCTTCCTGCATCACTCGTTGTAAGCCTTTCGATACTTCAATAGGCTCTAGTGAACTTGATTGGTTAAACAGTGATAATTCTGAGTCTTTAATGTAAGTCGACATTTGCTGGTTAAGCATTTTTAATTCAGCATCAATACCTGCTTGCAGCTTATTTACGTCAACTCGGTCAACGTCAACCACCACTTTAATATTGTAAGTAGTGCCCATAGTATTACCTTGCAGTAATACTTCATCTTGTGTGGTGTTATTGCTAGGAAAACAGCCAGATAATACCAACACTAATATGGCGGGTAAAACTGAAAAGCATGAAAAAACTGGTTTAATTTGAAACATTTTTCGAACCTGAAAATTAATGATTTATATAAATAATTTCCGCTATTGCATGAAATCACTTATATAAATATTCAACTTGAATTATCGCGTTTGATTATACCGATAAATTTAAATAAAAAAGACGACCTAAGTCGCCTTTCATCTATATATTTCAGTAATATTAATTTTTATATTTAAGCGCCGAATGTTGTTATGGCTTCGAGGCAAGATGCACGTGTCGCTCACTAACATCCATGTTATCGCGACATTCATATTTCCCTATATGTCAGTTGACGCTAGTCAATGAGTACATCCAACAAAGAAGCAATACCAACAGGCAAGCTTAAATCAAAAATTAGCCACCGAAGTCATCCAACATAATATTCTCGTCTTCAACACCTAAGTCTTTAAGCATATGAATAACAGCAGCATTCATCATAGGTGGACCACACATGTAGTATTCACAATCTTCTGGTGCTTCATGATCTTTCAAATATTGCTCATGAAGTACGTTATGAATAAAACCAGTCATACCATCCCAGTTATCTTCTGGCTGAGGATCTGATAAGGCAACGTGCCATTCGAAGTTGTCATTGTCAGCGGCTAAGCCGTTGTAGTCATCTTCATAGAACATTTCACGTTTTGAACGAGCACCATACCAGAACGACATTTTACGTTTAGAGTTTAAACGCTTAAGTTGGTCGAATATGTGTGAGCGCATTGGCGCCATACCAGCACCACCACCAATAAATACCATTTCGTTATCTGTTTCTTTAGCGAAGAACTCACCAAATGGACCTGAAATAGTCACTTTATCGCCTGGCTTAAGGCTGAATATGAATGAAGACATTTTACCTGCTGGTAAATGAAGCTTCCCAGGAGGCGGCGTAGCAATACGCACGTTAAGCATAATAATGCCTTCCTCTTCAGGGTAGTTTGCCATTGAATATGCACGTAAAGTTGGTTCATCAACTTTTGATTCAACATCAAAAAAGCCAAAATGATTCCAATCGCCTTTGTACTGTTCGTCAATGTCAAAATCGCTGTATTTAACATGATGTGCAGGGGCTTCAATTTGAATATAACCACCGGCTTTAAACGGTACAGACTCGCCATTTGGAATTTGTAGCTTAAGTTCTTTAATGAAGGTTGCTTTGTTATCATTTGAGATAACTTCACATTCCCATTGTTGAACACCGAAGATCTCATCTTCTACTTCAATTTCCATGTCTTGCTTAACAGCAACTTGACATGCCAAGCGACAACCAGCTTTCGCTTCACGCTTGTTAATGTGACCTTCTTCAGTAGGAAGAATGTCACCACCACCTGAATGAACGTCTACACGACACTGGCCACAAGTACCACCGCCACCACACGCTGAAGGAATGAAAATTCCTTGATCAGCTAATGCACCTAAAAGCTTACCACCGGCAGCAGTTTTCACTGCTTTTTCTGGGTCGCCATTTATACTAATCGTTACGTCACCTGAAGACACTAGCTTAGACTTAGCAAATAAAATTACTAAAACTAACGCTAATACTATCGCGGTAAACATCGATACGCCGAGAATGATTTCCATCGACTTTTCCTTAAATTATCTAGGGTCTAAGCTCAAATTACTCAAAGGTAATAGTCGCTTAAGACCGATATTTGCCTACAGTGAAATACCACCGAAAGATAAAAAGCCAAAGGCCATTAATCCTGCGGTAATAAACGTAATTCCTAAACCTTTCAAGCCATCTGGCACGTCAGAATATTTCATTTTCTCACGAATACCGGCCATCAATACAATCGCTAACATCCAACCAACACCAGAGCCAATGCCGTAAACAACACTTTCGCCTAAGGTTAAGTTTTTCGCTACCATGAAAGATACCGCACCAAAAATGGCACAGTTAACGGTAATTAAAGGAAGAAATATACCAAGTGCTTGGTACAAAGCTGGGAAGTATTTATCTAAAATCATTTCCAAAATTTGTACTAAAGCAGCAATAACACCGATAAAGGTGATGAATGATAAAAAGCTTAAATCAATTGATTGTGCTGGGTCTGTAATACCCATAACGCTATCTAATGCACCAGGCGCTAGAATTGCTTGATAAATAACTTGGTTAGCAGGAACAGCTAAACCTAGTACCACAACAACCGCAACACCAAGACCAATCGCTGTGCTAACTTTCTTAGACACAGCTAAGAAGGTACACATACCAAGGAAGAAGCTTAACGCCATATTTTCAATAAATATGGTTTTAATAAAAATACTTAAATAATGTTCCATGGTGATTAATCCTTCTCAACTTGTTCTGGTTTCCATTGGCGAATAGCCCAAATGATTAAACCAATAATGAAGAACGAGCTAAATGGTAAAACTAATAAACCGTTACCTTGATACCAACCATCGTTTTGAATTAACGGTAAAACTTCCATACCAAACAAGGTACCAAAACCAAATAATTCACGGAAGAAAGCCACAACGATTAACACCGCGCCGTAACCTAAACCGTTACCAATACCGTCTAAAAAGCTAACACCTGGCTTTTCTTTCATAGCAAAAGCTTCAGCGCGGCCCATAACGATACAGTTAGTAATGATCAAACCAATGAATACCGATAATTCTTTCGATAATTGATAAGAGAACGCTTTAAGAACTTGGTCAACAACAATTACCAATGAGGCAATAATTGCCATTTGCACAATAATACGAACACTTGAAGGTATTTGATTACGGATAATCGAAATAAATAAGTTAGAAAATGCAGTTACTACGACTACCGCAATTGTCATTACCAAGGCGTTAGCTAAAGAGCTTGTTACCGCTAGTGCAGAACAAACACCTAGTACTTGTAAAGCAATCGGGTTGTTGTCAACTACTGGTCCAAATAGAACCTTTTTAGTATCTGTGGACATTAGTTCAGTCCTCCGTTGCGAAATTTAGCGATAAATGGACCATAGCCCTCTTCACCTAACCAAAAATGTAAAGTACGTTCAACACCGTTACTGGTTAACGTAGCACCTGATAATGCGTCAACACCGTGAACATCACCTGACTTAGCGCCACCTTTAACAATTTTAATTGCTACTTGGCTTTGCTCGTCAAACATCTTCTTACCCGGCCATAAAGCTTTCCACTTAGGGTTAAGTACTTCTGCACCTAAACCAGGAGTTTCCTTTAAGTCTGAGTAAACAACGCTTTTAACGGTATTTAAATCGTCAGCTAAACCAACAAAACCGCTCATTAAATCCCATAAACCAGAACCTACAATAGGTAATACTATGGTGTCTAATTGGCCTTGCTTGTTTTTCACTAAGTAAACAACCGCGTTGTTAGCACGACGGTTAATACCGGCAATGTCATTTTCAGGCTTTGAACTTTTAGCTGCATCACGCGCATCAGCACGCTCGTCAAACATATCAGTATTGCCTTCAATAATTGCACCGCTATTAAGGTCAATCATTTTAGCAACAACAAATTGGTTGTAAGTACCAACAATGTCAGTACCTGCTTTTTCTAATAAGCCTGAGGCTTCAAGAATTTTAGTTTGCTTATCCAGTAACTTGTTTGCTTGTTGCAGTGGTTTTAAACCAACAGCTGAAATTGAAACAAGTGCTGCACAAACTAAACAAACCATAAATACAAAGATCAGCGTTTTGCCGAAAGTTTCTTTATTGCTAGACATTACGTGCAAGCCTCCGTTTGATGTTGCCTTGAACGACAAAATAATCAAATAATGGCGCGAATAAGTTAGCGAATAAAATAGCTAGCATCATGCCCTCTGGGAATGCTGGGTTCACTACACGAACCAATACCACCATGATACCAACAAGCGCACCAAACCAGTATTTACCCGTATTAGTGAACGACGCAGAAACAGGGTCTGTCGCCATAAACATCATACCAAAAGCAAAACCACCAACCACTAAATGCCAGTACCAAGTCATCGCAAACATATGATTTGTATCGCTACCAATAGCGTTAAACAATGTTGCTGTTGCTACCATACCTAAGAACACACCTAAAACGATGCGCCATGAAGCAATGCCTTTATAAAGAATATAAGCACCACCAAGTAAAATAGCAGCTGTAGATACTTCACCTACAGAACCTGGAATATAACCCCAGAATGCACTCCACCAATCAGCGTTAATGGTATATTCCACTAAACCTTGGTTGGCAGCACTTAATGCCGTAGCACCTGAGAAGCCGTCAACAGCAACCCAAACAGCATCACCTGAAATTTCAGCAGGGTAAGCAAAGAATAAGAAAGCACGACCCGCTAATGCCGGGTTTAAGAAGTTTTTACCTGTACCACCAAATACTTCTTTAGCGATAACAACACCAAAGGTAATACCGATAGCCACTTGCCATAAAGGCAGTGTAGCGGGCACGATTAAAGCAAAAAGAATTGAACTAACAAAGAAGCCTTCGTTAACTTCATGCTTACGTACGGCCGCAAATATTACTTCCCAAAAACCACCAACAATAAAGGTAACGGCATATATAGGTAGGAAGAACATCGCGCCATAGAACATTTGGCTAAACCAACCAGAGTCTACTGTTAAGCTACCACCTAAAAATGTAAATAGCCCTACTTGCCAGCTTTCTGGCAAAGCGTAACCTGCAGCTAATGCTTCAGTTGCTTGGAAACCAATGTTGTACATACCCCAAAACATTGCTGGGAATACAGCCAACCAAACGGTGATCATAATACGTTTTAAGTCAATGCTGTCACGTACATGGGTTTTACCTTTGGTTACATAACCTGGGGTAAATAAACCAGTAGCTACTGCTTCGTATAAAGCGAACCACTTTTCATGTTTGCCGCCTTTTTCAAAATGCGGCTCAATATCTTCAATAAACTTTTTCAAGCCCATGTCTAACCTTCCTTCTCTATTGTGGTTAGGCAATCACGTAGAAGTACGCCGTAATCTGTTTTGCCAGGGCAAACAAATGTACAAAGCGCTAAATCTTCTTCGTCTAGCTCCAAGGCACCAAGTTGCTGTGCTCCGTCAGTATCGCCAGAAGCAATATCACGTAACAACATTGTTGGTAAAATATCTAATGGCATAACGCGTTCAAAGTTACCAATTGGCACCATGGCACGTGCACTACCATTGGTGGTTGTGGTCATGTTGAATAATTTCTTCGGGAAGAAATGAGACATATAAGCACGTGTTACTGAGAATTTGTTCGGGCCTGGGTACATATAGCCGATAAATTCTTTTTCGCGGCCTTCTAAAACCAACGAAAGCTGTACATGATAACGGCCTAAGTAACCGTGAACACCTGCAGCAATTGAGCCTGATAATAATGAACCAGAAACAATACGCACTTCACCATCAACTACTTCATTTGCCGTTAACTGAGTGGCACTTGCGCCTAACACAGTACGAACTAAACGAGGATTAGTAGCAGCAGGACCTGCAACAGAAATAACACGGGTGCTATCAAGTTCACCGGTAGTGAAAAGCTTACCAACTGCAATCACGTCTTGGTAACCAATATGCCAAGCTTGCTTGTCAGCATTAACCGCTTTCAAGAAGTGAATATGCGTGCCAACTAAACCTGCCGGATGTTTACCCGCAAATTCAGTAACGGTTTCGTTGCCAGCAACAGGGATATTAGCACCTGGTGCTTTGCTAACAAACACTTCACCATCAGTAAGGCTTTTAAGAATGGTTATACCATTTTTAAACGCTTCACTTTGCTCGTTGATGATAACTTCAGGATTTGCCGCTAATGGATTAGTATCCATAGCGCTAACAAAAATCGCTTCAGGTTTAGCATCAAGGGCTGGAATTTTACTAAATGGACGCGTACGTAATGCGGTCCATAAACCAGAGTTAACTAAGTTGGCCACAACATCTTCACGTGATACTGAAGATAATTGATTAGCGGAATAGTGAGTAAAGGTTTCTTGGTCGTAGCCGTCAACTTCAATAACGACAGACTGTAAAACACGTTTTTCACCACGATTGATTTCTGTAACAACACCGGCAGCTTGAGCTGTGAATTTAACGCCAGGATTCTTTTTATCTTCAAAGATTGCCTGACCTTTTTTAACACGATCACCCACTTTAACAAACATGGTTGGTCGCATACCCACAAACTCTTCACCTAAGGTGGCAACAGTTTTGATGGACGGACCATCATGGATTACTTGCTGGGGAGCGCCTACTACAGGAACATCCAGACCTTTTTTTATTGTAATCATAAACACTTGCACTACTTTTGATGGGAGTATCAAAATCAAACCATTTTTAAACATAAACCTTACAAAAAATTGCTCTTTTATACAGGTAAAGGCAAAAAAATAACCGATTTCAGTGTATTTCAGTAGAAAACCGACTATTTATACAAAATAATCAGGACCTACTGGCTCTAAGTTAAAATTTCTGGCGCGATTTTAGCACAAAAACTCTTTTTTATTCTACGGTCACTTATGCATTTCAGGGCAATTTAGGTGATTATTTTTGATTTTGCTCACAAAACACGCATAAATAATAGGGTAATTTGTACTCAGTGGTGAGATTTTATTGAGAAAGGGTATCTTTTTGCGCTCAAAAGATTGTCTGACAACAAATAAAAAAGCCGATTTTAAGGTTTATACAACCTCAAAATCGGCTTAGAAAAGCGACTACTTTTATGACAATAAACTAAGCAATTAAATTGTTTATTTCAGTAATAGGGTTCACATCTGCATCGTAATCAACATTTTCAATGCCAAAGCCGAATAAACGTAAAAATTCTTGATGGTAACTTACATAATCAGTTAATTCATCAATAGTGTCGGTATCAACAGTATTCCAAATATCGGTTACACGTTGCTGAACACTCTCTTCTAACTCTTTATAGTTTTGACGGTAGCGGTTTTGCTCGTCTAAACGCGGTGAATCAGAGTAAATATTCTCAATGAATAAGTTTTGAATTTGCTCAATACAGCCTTCATAAGTACCGTCTTCTTTCATCACTTTAAACATTGCTGAAATATACAATGGCATAATTGGAATGGCAGAACTTGCTTGAGTAACCACAGCATTTAACGAGGTTACGTGTGCAGCGCCATTTAAGTTAGCTGTGCTAGCGTTAATTGCGCCGGCAGCGCGGTCTAAGTCTTCTTTGGCACGGCCAATAGTCGCTTTACCGTAAATTGGCCAGGTAAGCTCTTTACCAATGTAAGTGTAAGCAACTGATTTAAACCCATCAGCTAATACGCCTGCTTCTTGAAGGGCTTTGATCCATAATTCCCAATCAGCTCCACCCATAACATCGATGGTGCCTTGAATTTCTTCGTCACTAGCAGCTTCAACAGATACTGAATCAATCACTCGTTTAGAGGTATTCAAGTTTTTAGTAGTAACACTTTGACCAATTGGCTTAAGCGTTGACGAGTAAACTTCACCAGTATCAGGATCAGTACGACGTGGAGACGCCAAGCTATACACGATCAGGTCAACTTGGCCTAAATCAGCCTTAATAGTTTCAATCGCTTTGGCTTTAATTTCATGAGAAAAGGCATCACCGTTAATGCTTTTCGAGTAAAGACCAGCTTCGTCTGCCGCTTTTTGGAATGCAGAGGTATTGTACCAACCCGCAGACGCTGTTTTCTTTTCTGTTGGTGGTTTTTCGAAGAAAATACCTAAGGTTTTAGCATCGTTACCAAAAGCTGCTGTAATACGTGAAGCTAAGCCGTAACCCGTTGATGCGCCAATAACTAAAACATTTTTAGGTTTGGTTGCCGCTTGAGTTTGACTTTTAACATAAGCAATTTGCTCGTTCACATGAGCTTCACAGCCTACAGGGTGTGCATTAGTACAAATAAAACCACGAATTTTTGGTTTGATAACCATAAGAAGACCTTTTAATTTATATACTATTGAGTGCTTCACTCAAAAATTTGAGCATAGTTTACTCTTGCTTGTACGTTTATGAGGTACGACCTTTAGTAAAAAAATGTAATACCTCAAATTTATGCCAGTAAAATAGCTCTATATACTAGCGATTTAAGTAATATTCTTTTAACGTTAAATCATTATAACTGCGCATTGACTGTAAAAATTCACTATAAGAAGCCCATACCTTGGCAAAATCTTCATCAGCCGCCGACTGTTCAGTAATAACTTGTGCGGTGATATTTTTCAGCTCAGCTAATACTGGTGAAGGTAAAGTACGCATTTTTACATTGTGCTTTTCAATCAAAGTTTGTAAGGCATTATTATTGCCCGCATTATATTCATCTAAGGTTGACTGATTAACCGCGCGCGCAGCAACTTCAACAATTTTTTGTAAATCTTTAGGTAACTCATTAAAGGCTTTTTCATTGATCAAAAACTCTAATGCAGTACCTGTTTCATGCCAAATCGACGAATAATAATATTCAGCCGCTTGATAAAAGCCAAAAGCTAAGTCGTTATAAGGGCCAACCCATTCGGTGGCGTCAATTGCGCCACTTTGTAGCGACGAGAATATTTCACCACCAGTTAACGTTACCGGAATGCCACCAGCACGTTTGAGGACTTCGCCGGCAAGGCCAGGAATACGCATTTTCAGCCCTTTAATATCTTCCATCGAGTTGATTTCTTTTTTAAACCAACCGGTAAACTGCGCGCCAGTATTACCACCAGCCATTGGAATAATGCCAAAAGGTTTATAAAGCTCTTGCCATAACGCTAATCCGCCGCCGTAATGTAACCAAGCATTAAGCTCAGTTGCGGTCATACCAAACGGAATTGAACTAAATATAGGGGATGCTGGAATTTTACCTTTCCAATAATATGCACCACTGTGACCCATTTGTACTGTGCCTTGTGAAACCGAGTCAAATACTTCAAAACCTGGCACTAACTCGCCCGCACCATAAACTTGAACGGTTAAGCGGCCGTCACTCATTTCATCAACATATTTAGCAAATTTCTCTGGTGCCATGCCCAAACCTGGGAAGTTTTTTGGCCAAGAGGTAACCATTTTCCATTGATAGCTTTGCGCTTTAGCTGAGCTGGTTGCTGTTTGAGTTTGTTTTTCGTCGCCGCAGCCGCTCACTAATAAAACCGATGCTGCGATAACCACGCTAAAAAAATGACGATATTTATTTTTATTTATATTCAGAACCATAATATTCCCTGTTATTTATTATTGTTTATCTGTATTTGCTATTTTTTACTCTTATTGACTGCTATTTGTAGATGATTTCAGGTAACCAAGTAACAATGTTTGGCCATATGGCTAACATTGTTAATAGTAATAATTGCATAACAATAAACGGCACTACACCCTTATATATATCTGCAGTTTTAATGGCTTTGTCGGCAACACCACGTAAATAAAATAAGGCAAAGCCAAACGGCGGAGTTAAAAACGAAGTTTGTAAATTAACCGCTATCATAATGCCAAGCCAAATAGGGTCAAGTCCCATAGCTAAAAGAATTGGCGCTACAATTGGCACAACTACAAAAGTTATTTCGATAAAATCTAAAATAAAGCCGAGTAAGAAAATAACTAACATTACGATTAAAGTCGCACCAACTACGCCGCCTGGCATGTTTTCAAACATACTGCGAACTAATTCTTCACCGCCGAAACCACGAAAAACTAATGAAAATAAGCTAGCACCGATCAGAATTAAAAAGACCATAGAGGTAATTTTTGTTGTGCTTTGCATCACCGCAGTTAAGTTTTCACGGGTAAGTTGTTTCTGCCATAACGCTAATAATGTTGCGCCCATTGCGCCAACACCTGCCGCCTCTGTTGGCGTAGCAAAACCAAATAAAATAGAGCCTAGCACTGTAAACATCAATAATAGCGGTGGTATTAAGGCAGAAAATATTAATGAAAGTTTCGACTGCCCTGCTGATAATTCATCAATATCTTGTTGGCTTAAACGCGGAACTGACTCAGGCTTAACCATCGCCATAAAAATACAATAAGCTAAATAAAAGCCGACCAAAATTAAACCAGGGATCACCGCACCAGCAAATAAATCCCCCACTGAAACCGTTTCAGGATTAAAAATCCCTTGGCTTAACTGCGCTTTTTGGTAAGCACTGGAAAGCACATCTCCGAGTAAAACCAAGGCAATAGAAGGTGGAATAATTTGCCCTAAAGTGCCCGTCGCACAAATAATCCCCGTGGAAAACGATGGGCTATAACCACGTTTTAACATGGTTGGCAGCGACAACAAGCCCATAGTAACAACGGTTGCGCCAACAATGCCGGTACTTGCGGCGAGTAACATGCCTACTAAAGTAACCGATATCCCTAAGCCGCCACGAAAACGACCAAACATCAGTGACATTGCATTAAGTAAGTTTTCAGCAATTTTAGAGCGCTCTAACATTGCCCCCATAAAAACAAAAAGCGGTACAGCTAATAAGGTTTGATTATTAATAACACCATATAAACGACTTGGCAGCGCTGACAAATAAGCAACCTCAAATACGCCAAAAAAGCTACCAACACCAGCAAACACTAAAGCAGTACCCGCTAAAGCTAATGCTACAGGATAGCCAAGCAGTAAAACTAAACAAACCACCACAAACATCAATATTGAAATATATTCCACTAGCTAAGGTCCTTGATGTTTGGGTTATTTTTATTATGAGAACCATTTTCAGGTTTGTTTTGCTGCGTGATCACCAAAAAGCTACGCCCTATTTCAGCCAAGCCTTGTAAAATAAAAGTGAAGGCAAAAACCAGTAGTAAAGTTTTACTTAAATATACAAATGGTAAACCGCCAGCTTCGGAAGATTTTTCCATAATACGCCATGACGTGCTGACGTAGTCAAAACTTATCAAGAAAATAAATATACATACCGGCAGCAGCAAAAACAGGCCGCCAAGCAAATTCACTAACGCTTTTTGTTTATCGCTAAAACCTTGATAAAAAATATCAACGCGCACATGACCATCAGCTTTTAGGGTATAACCTGCGCCAAGCATGAAAACAATGCCATGAAAGTACAATACTGACTCTTGCATTGCCACCCAACCTAAGTTGAAGCCATAACGTAACAGCACGATAGTAAATGACAACAAAACCATCAATAAAGTTAGCCACGCAATTGCACGACCAAGTTTCTCTGTTATGCAGTCAATAGCCCTGACTGTTTTAACTAACCAGTTCATTTTTTTGTAAATTTCCTAGAGCAGTATTCTTTTGGCAGGCATAAATAGCAGAAATATGGGCTAAATGTAAATGGATAAATACATTTAGCCCATATTTAATAATCAATAAGGTTATATAAATTAAGACGATAATCTTATATAAATTAAGATAAGTTAGCCTTTACTAGCACCTAAACATTGTGGTGATAGGCGGGTGTTTTTCTCATAATAGTCATGCCACTCTTTCTCAGTGTAAGTGTGCAGTGCCAGCGCATGAATATGTTCAGCCAACTCAGTGGCTAATACAGCATTAATCGCGCGATGACGCTTGATTAAACGCTCACCGTCAAAGCTATTTGAAACAATAATCACCTTAAAGTGAGACTCGCTGCCCGGTGGTACGTTGTGCTGATTACTTTCGTTGATAACATCTAAGTGCAATGGTTTAAAATGAGAGAGCAATTTTTCTTCTATGGTGTTTTCAATAATCATTCATTTTCCTTTAATTCAATCATCCTGAAGAATACCTACAACTGTAGTTAGTTTGTTCAGGAATACCATCTATCTGGACGGCTAAAATTTAAAAACCTTGATAAGCATTTGCTCTGCAAACGAAATAACTAGGTAATTGTTTTCACATTTGGCGCTAATAAAACTAACGCGCCTTTTAGCATGTTTTCAATAATAACAAATTATCATCATTAATAGGCTGTGCTAGGAAAATGAATAGATAACTTTTTATTACAAGTTATGAACAAACAAGCAAACGTAAACTTACAATTAAAAGGTCTAGATAACGATGCTATCTACCTTTATAACTAGCTCAACGACAGTTTTTTTGTCACAATAGCGCTTTCATTCCAAGCCCTTTTATTGGTAAGTTTGCTATCCATGCTTAGTCCCTTCATTGTTAATGACAAAAACCTTTTTTTAGAGAGATTCCCTACCGGCCAAGTTAATAGAAGCCTACAGGCTTGGGATGCAGCAGACGAATACCTGCTTAACTATGTTACTGAGCAACAACTTATAAAAGCTGATACTCGCATATTAATTGTTAACGACAGCTTTGGTGCACTTGCGGTGAACTTTAGTGAGCAAAATGTTTTTTGCGTTAACGATTCTTATCTTAGCCAAGCAGGCATTAAAAATAATTTCGAACAAAATCATTTAGATGATAACCAACTTAATTTACTGTCAAGCTTAGATGAGTTACCCGGCAACATTGATATTATTTTATTTAAAATACCTAAAAGTAAATCAATGCTTAGCGAGCAACTTATCGCGATAAGAAAAAAGTACAACGAGCAAACTGTATTTATTGCTAGCGATCGCGCCAAAGACATTCATAGTTCAACCCTAAAGCAGTTTGAAAATATTTTAGGCAGCACTAAAACCTCGTTAGCGGTAAAAAAAGCGCGACTGGTTTTTTCAACCCTAAATAGCAAGGTCGATAACAACCCGTTATTAGTTTCACCTTTCCCAACAGTTTGGACGTTAGAAAAAACTGACTTTACCATTAGTAACCACGCCAATGTTTATGCCCGCGACAAGCTTGATATTGGCGCGCGCTATTTTATGCAAAACCTGCCTAAAGTGGCTCCCAATGCACAAGTGATTGACCTTGGCTGTGGTAACGGCGTAATTGGTTTAACGGTTTTAGCGCAGCAACCACAAGCCCAAGTGCAATTTTATGATGAATCTTATATGGCTATTGCCTCGGCAAAAATGAACATAACGCAAAATTTACCCGCACAAAGTGAGCAATGTCAGTTTCATTTAAATGATTGCTTAAGTGGCGTTGAAGGTGGCAGTGTTGATCTTATTTTGTGTAATCCGCCTTTTCACCAGCAAAGTGCGACCACCGATCATATTGCTTGGCAAATGTTTAAAGACAGTCATAGAGTCTTGAAAAAAGGTGGTGAATTACGCATTATCGGTAACCGTCAGCTTGGCTACCACATTAAATTAAAACGCATTTTTGGCAATGAAACCCTTATTGCCAGTAATGATAAGTTTGTAACTATTTCGGCGAAAAAACGATGAACCTAACCATGAGCTTAACGATGAAAATAAAACAGATTATATTACCACTATGTACTTTATTACTTATTGGCGGCTGCGCTAACCAACCAAGCCATGTCATTGTTTCTCCGGTTTTACTACATAAGCCGCAAATACAATACGTGAATAAGCAAGCCGCGCTTGAGGTAACCGATTTGCGTACCAATAGCCATATTGTGCAAATATCAAAAGATGGTGAAGCAGCGACACTTTTTTCTAGCCAAGCTCAGCTCAGCGCTATTGTGAAAAAAAGTTTAGTACAAGCATTTAACAAACAAGGCTTAAGCATTGAAGGTGATAGTGCTAATAAAATTCATGTTTATATTGAACAAGCTAAAACCAGCGTGAAACAAAGCTTTACCAAATACAGCGCTCGTAACAATATTGCCCTACGCATTACAATAGAAAATAGCGCGCAAACCTTCAGCAAAACCTTTAGTTCAAAAGGCAGTAGTAATGGTCCATTTAGTCCAGACATTGCGGTATTAGAGCGCGATTTAAATCAGCAGTTAGGTAATTTATTAAGCCAAATTGTGCAAAGTAACGAAATTAGCAGCTTTATTCGTTAGTTAAAGCCCTAATAATTCAGAGTTAAAGGAACAAAGAACATGAAGAAATTTTTACTATTGCTAACATTATTATGCACAACAGCTTGTGCAAAAAACTTAGCCATTGACCCTGACAACTTATACCCACAAGTAAAGCTTGAAACTTCAATGGGTATTATTTTAGTAGAACTTGACCGCGTAAAAGCTCCTATTACAGTCGATAATTTTTTAAACTACGTAGTACAAGGTGAATATAACAATACCGTGTTTCACCGAGTAATTGATGACTTTATTGTACAAGGCGGCGGTTACGACACTAATTACGTTATTAAAAAAGTAGACGGCAATATTGTTAATGAATCTGGCAATGGCTTAATAAATGAATACGGCACCATAGCTATGGCGAAAGAAAGACGCCCGCATTCAGCCAATCGCCAATTCTATTTCAACGTAGAAAACAATGGCAATTTAGACCCTGGTAGAGGTTGGGGTTATGCTGTTTTTGGTAGCGTTATTGAAGGTTTAGAAGTGATCAATGCAATATCGAAAGTAAAAACAGGCTTTAACGAAGATTTTGGCTGGGGTGATGTACCAATTGAACCGGTTATATTAATTAAAGCGACTTTACTTCCTGCGCAGTAAAGCCGTAAATATTTATAGCCGCAATAAATATACTGCAAATATTATTGCTGGATCATTAGTTATCCAGCAATTCACTCACACTTTTTATCAGCACCTATACTTCTAATAACATACGATTTATTGTTCAACCCCAAACACGATATAGCACTAAGGTACAATTAGCTTACAAAAAAACACTCCTTCAATTTTGACAAGCAGACTTTTATCAACGATAACTAGTAAGAGGGTTAAATATAAACCCCATTTTCATCATGAATAGGCAAAAGCAAAGCCTTGGGAATTTGGTATGATAATTGAGCAGTTTATCAACGAAAAAATACTTCAGATCAGAGCGTATATTAACGCGGTGATCGAAGAATCTATTCACCATACGGAGCTCGACAAATTTATTGTCGACACCATGGAAGAATGGACAGTATTATGCATTAATGAAGAAACCCCAAATAGTGCCCGGGAACGAGTATTTTGGCATGTTATGCATGAAGTGAGTTTGCATGGAGCTCAAGCTTTGCGTCATGATTTATTTTTCAAAAGTGAAATAACTACCTGTCTTGATTTTTTTATTGGCAAAGGTAGTTACCCTATCGACTGTATTGGTTGGCGACCACTGCCATAATGGTTTTATGCCCATAAATACGCCAAATGTTCACTAAATTAATTCAGAAATAAATTGTTCCAAAATTAGCTACGAAACACAGCAACTCTCTGATAGGCTTAGCACTTATTCACATTCACTTGCCAGTGCCTAAATGATCTCCTCTTCAGTTCAACAAGCCATTTTTAATAAACGCATGCTGATATGCATTTTTACCGGTTTTAGCTCAGGTTTACCGCTATTTGTTTTATACCAATTAGTACCCGGCTGGTTGCGCTCTGAAGGAGTTAGTTTAACGGAAATAGGGTTATTTTCTCTGATTGGTATTCCCTATGTATGGAAATTTTTGTGGTCGCCATTACTTGACCGATATTCATTACCAGTATTAGGCCGGCGCAGAAGTTGGATGTTATGCACGCAAGTTCTGCTACTGTTATCTATTGCAACTTTCGGCATTCTTAACCCCGTTGTTGATATTTGGACTGTCGCCTACTTAGCAACAGCAGTGGCTTTTTTCAGTGCCAGCCAAGATATAGTACTTGACGCCTATCGCCGTGAATTATTACCAGAGAATGAACTTGGTCTTGGTAATTCCATTCATGTGCAAGCGTACCGGCTATCAGGCTTAGTACCCGGTTCACTAGCCTTTATATTAGCTGATCATATTAGCTGGCAAGCAGTATTTATGGTGGTCGCCGCTTTTATGATGACGGGCATATTCTTGACCTTAGCGGTTAAAGAAATTAGCTCAGATGAACTTGCACCAAAAACATTGCACCAAGCAGTTACTTTACCGTTTAAAGACTTGATCAACCGTGAAGGTGTAAAGTCTGCCGCCCTTATTCTGATTTTTCTGTTTTTATATAAACTCGGTGACAGCATGGCAACGGCTTTGCAAACCCCATTTTTTATCGATTTAGGTTTTAGTAAAACAGAAATTGGCGTGGTAGCTAAAACCGCCTCATTAATTGCCATGACGGTAGGTTTAGCCATTGGCGGTTTAGTAATGATAAAACTCAGTATCAACAAAGCGTTATGGTTGTTCGGTTTTGTGCAAATAATCAGTATATTAGGTTTTGCCGCGCTTGCTGAAATTGGCCATAACACTTATGCTTTAGCTGTAGCTATGGGCTTTGAGTATTTAGGGGTTGGCTTAGGTACTGCTGCTTTTACCGCGTTTATTGCTAGGGCAACCAATCCGGCTTTTGCTGCTACACAATTTGCACTATTTACAGCGTTAACCGCACTTCCTCGCACATTTGCAAATGCTACGACTGGGGTTATTGTTGAACAAGTAGGTTGGACCAACTTTTATTTTCTTTGTACTGGCTTAGCTATTCCGGGCATGTTGATGTTATTTATCGTTGCTCCTTGGAATAGCTCGAAAAAAAGTGAAGCAATTTCATGATAAGACTATTTTTTTTACTCCCTTTGCTAATGTGTGCCATTTGGTATTTCTTTCTAAAAAGTAAAGGCTTTGGCGCTAAAGATGGCTTGAAGGGCTTTGCCTACATCCTTGCCTTTAACGCGGTGATTATTGGCTTTTTTGTGGTGATGATTTTTGTCACTCGTTGATAGCACTTAATGTGATTACTTTAAGAATATGGTGATGGAAAAAATAGCGAACCAAGTTTCCCTTAACGTACAGCTATACCGGATCATAATCTTTGCTATTTTGATCCTTTTTTCATGGCATAGCCACGCAGAAAATTTATCAGTAACCATTCAATTTAGCTCAGAAATAGCTCAACAAGCCGGAAAAAAAACTGCTGATAACACCCTATTTCAACATTTAAGCGAACAAATAAGTGAGTTACTCACCACTGCACAAGAACGTAGCCGCCTAATCGCCTTAGCTAAAAACAATACCGATAAAGCACTACAAGCCTTAGGTTATCATCAAGCCAATACCCATAGTGCACTAAGAAAAAATATCTATGCTCACTTAGGTGACCTGCCAAATACCGATGAACAGCGCAGTAGTTATATATTTTTAGCTACCGATAATACCGAAAGGGCACTACAAGCCTTAGGCTATTATCAAGCAAGTATTACCACAGAGCTAAACAAAGGCGAAAGTAGCAAAGGTAATGATAAAAACTGGCAATTAACCATCACGGTAACATTAAATAAAGCCACTTTAGTGAGAACTGTGGCGATAAATATCAGTGGTGAAGCAAAAGATGATCAAGCCTTTAAAGCCTTGTTGAACAATCAAAGCATCAACAAAGGTGATATTCTCCATCATGGTAAATACGAAGAGATAAAAAGCAGTTTAGTATCGCTCGGTTTAGAGCGTGGCTATTTTCACGGCCATATGACCAATAGCAAAATTGCTATTAATCAAAGCTTTGATTACGCCGACGTTATCATCAACTACGACAGCGGGCCAAGGTATAAATTTGGTCAGGTCAATTTTAGCCCTTTTGAATTAGAGCCTGAATTACTCGAAGCCTTGATCCCATTCAATTATGGTGAATATTATACCAGTAAGCGCTTGTTTCAATTGCAAAGCCAATTACAACAAAGTCAATTTTTCAGCAGTGCTATTGCCGTACCTAATAAAAAAGGTATTTCAGATAACAACAAGCTATCAGCTGAAACAGGAACAACGGCGCTAGGCAATCATTTACCTATCGACGTAGCTTTGCAAAAAGCTAAAGCCCATTCTTTTGATTTTGGTATTGGCTATGCCACCGATACTGAATTTAGAATATCAGCTGGATGGCGGACACCATTAATAAACCGTTATGGTCATAGCCAAGAAACAAAAATTGAATACTCTAAAATCAATCCTAAGGCACGTTTCAATTATTCAATTCCACTTAGCCACCCGATTAACAATATATTGCAGTTTCAATTCACCTTAAACGATGATGAATATGGCGATATCTCCAGTACCTTTATTGATAGTAAAATTGCTAACCTACAGCTTTTTAGAAATTGGAGCATGCAGTTTTATACCCGTTTTTTACGTGAGCGCTGGACGTTAAATAATACCACCACCGATGTTGAATACGTATTACCGGGGATCAGCTTTTCAAAAACTCGCCGCAAAGGGCCACAGCTAGATCCCACCTCAGGATTAAGCCAGTTATATACTTTTGAAGCAGGCTCTGATTCAGCAAAATCAGCCATTAATGTTATTCGTGCTTATGCTCGTTGGCGCTACGTAACCACCCTAGCGCCAAAACATCGATTAGTGGTGCGTGGTGAACTGGGCGCCGCTTTTATCGACGATCAACAAAAAGATTTATTAGCACCATCATTACGATTTTTCGCTGGTGGCGATCAAAGTATTAGAGGTTTTGCTTATCAGTCTTTAGGCTCAACTCAAGTCATTGAGTCTGAAGATGGCACCAGTGAAACCTTAGTAGTTGGTGGCACTCGTTTGGCCGTTGCCAGCCTAGAGTATCAATATTACATTAGCGACAAAGTACGCGGGGTATTATTTACCGACGGCGGCAATGCTTTAGATGAATTAGACTTTAAAGCTGTATATTCAGTAGGTACCGGCATTCATTATTTATCTCCGGTTGGGCCGATTAAACTCGATTTTGGCTACAGTATCAGCGAAGAAAATCCCGGTTGGCGTTTACACTTCACCTTAGGAGCTGAGCTTTAATGGTGAAAATTATAAGCGCTAAAGGCGCCAACTCTAAAACAAAAATCCTTAGCAAGCTTTCTGGCAAGCTACTGAAAATCACTACTGTATTACTGTGCAGCTTAGCTGTTTTACTTGCTACTCCTTGGGGAACTCAATTAACACTTGTTGCCGCCAACCAGCTAAGCTTTTTATCAAGTAATTATAAAAGTGGTTCATGGTTAACAAAGCTTGAATTGACGAATATTAATTTAAACTTTGAGCAATTAAACATAAAAGCCACTGAGGTGGTGATTGATTTGCATTTGCGTTGCTTACTCAGCAATGAATTGTGTATAGAACAACTTTCCGGTCAAACATTTAAGCTATTATTAAAACAACAACTAGCGCCAATAAATACCAAGGACAATACCACAGCAGAGCAAGCGTTGTTAAATGTACCTTATGGTTTTAATATCAAACAACTTAGTTTTACTGATATACACATTGCCATTGAAAATATAACCGACATTAAAGTTCAGCAATTTCAAAGTAGTGTTTATATTAAAAATCAGCTGATAGAAGTTGAGCAACCAAACGCCGTAAAAGTAATTGTTGAACTAGTAACTAATTCCACAGAGCCAGAAGTTCCAGCAGAAAAGTTAAATCAAAAAAACTGGCCTTTAGCCAACTTACCGACCATTTCCCTACCACTTGATTTAAACATTAAAGAGCTTAATGTTGACAAAGCTTTGCTGAAAATAAGCCAAAATCAATGGCAATTTAACCGTATTACGACCACAGCTAAGTGGTTTAAAAACCAAGTAAATATTGAACAGTTGCAGTTTAGCGAGCCAAGTTTTGGTGAGATCAGTAGCCAAGGAAAAATTACCCTTAGCCATCCTTACCCGCTAAACTTACAAAGCACGATAAAGCTAAACCATTTACCGCTTTGGCCTGAGCTTGAAAATAGCCAGCATCAATTAATATTGCTGGGTAATGTCGCGCAATTACAGGGGAATTTAACCAGCCAAGGTAGTGTTGATGCCAAGGCCGAGTTAAGTTTAAATGCTGAAAACCCTCAACTACCTTTCACATTCGAACTTGATGTTGACCAGCTTGTTTTGCCAAGCACTTTTCAGGCTAAAAACAAACAAACAGCTCTACTGAATAAAGCTGCTGAGGTTAATAATTTGGCATTAAAAATACAAGGCGATGCCCAGCAACAAAACTTCAAGAGCACTTTGCAATTAAGCGGCTATGGCTACCGAGCAGCTGAACTGGCATTGACTGGCAATCATCATCAGCAAAAACTAGCGATTGAACAATTTAGTTTTACTGATAAACACACAATTAGCCAACTAGAGGCTACAGCTGAACTTGCTCTTCATACCCAGCCGGCAGCTAATAAACAGCTAAACTGGAAAATAGACTTAACTTCTTCGGGGGTAAATTTGCCTGATGTTTTTGCAAGTCATTTAACTAATTTAACTAATTTAACACCTATACAAGAAAAAATAGCAGCAAGGTTGCAAGGTAAACTAAAAGCTGAAGGTTTTATCGGCTTAGCTGATGTAAACCACGAAAACAATATAAACCAAGCCCCTATAAAGCTGTCAGATATTTTCAGCCATAACCCTTGGCTTTTTAATATTCAACCAAGCGATATTCAAGGGCAAATAAACCAACTGCCTTTTTCCTTTTTAGGTCACATAAAACTTGAACATAGTGCTTTTGCTGACGAAAACAATAATCAAAATCGAAATCCAAATCAAAATCAATCAGCTCACCAGTTTATCCTTTCACCAAGCAACGTCACCATTAAAGCATTAAATAATACCTTAAAAGTGCAAGGCTACAGTGATGATAACTGGCAGGTACAAGGCAGTTTTATCAGTACCAATATTAGCTCAGACATTAACTCATTAGCTAAACTACCAAACCTTGCTAAATTATTAACTAATATAAAAACTAAGAAAATTTTCGGCCAACAAAGCAGTGATTTTACTATTACCGGTGCAAGCACTCAGCCTAAACTTAGCTTAAAAACCTCAAGTAATCGTATAGGATTTGACGATTTAAACGCTGAAAATTTGCAAATAAACTTTGACTACCAACCTTTTCAACAGCATCAAAGTCAGTTATCAGTTCACAGCAAAGAGCTAACTTTTAAACAACAGCAATTTCAAGCGCTAACTATCGCACTTGCTGGTGATATTAATCAGCAGCATATTAGCGCTAACTGGCAAGGAGAACTTGCCGGAAAATTTAAGCTCAATAGTACTTGGCAAGCTAACACACAACTATGGTCGGGGGTTTTAAGCGACAGTTTACTCAATTTTCAAGGTTATCAATTTAGCCCTGATAGTGACATTTTGGCGCAATTTGATCTGGCCAATAACAGTCTTAAAATAAACAGTCACTGCTGGCTTAATAACCATGCCCAGCTATGTGCCAAACAAGCGCTAATAACAGCGAACAGTGGCGATATACAAATACAAGTAAAAGCACATAGCGACTTTGTTAAAGAAACGTTATTGGCACAAAAGCTCAGCTTACAATCTTCGCTTAATGGCCTATTGCAAGCGAAGTGGCAGGCTAATGAAAAGCCTACTCTTAATGCAGACTTTACTCTTTCATCTGGCTCTATCAGCTATTTGGATGAACAAGAGATTATATTAAGCCAATGGCAACAAGGACAATTTCAACTGTCGTTGGTGAATGAAAAACTTGAAACTAAACTGGCGCTGATCAAAGCAAACCAACAGCCGTTATTGTCAATAACAACTGAATTAGCACTAGATCAAAGTAAAACTTTAAACGGTAACGTCATCATTAATCAGCTTAACTTAAAACCGTTACAAGCTTTAATACCTGAGGTTAACGACTTCAATGCCAATATTTCCAGCAACTTAAGCTTAGCTGGTCACTTGCATGACCCAAAAGTAAGCGGTCAGTTTTCATTAGCTAATGGCAGCATCGCCTTTAACCGTAGCGATAATAATATTAGCGAACTCAATTTAAGCGCAAGTTTATCTCAGCAGCAGGCCAAAATTGACGGTAGCTTTATGATTGACCAAGCCTTAGCCACGTATTCCTCTGTTATTGATTGGCAACAACAGCTTGATATTACTGCAAACTTAAATGCTGACAAAATACCTCTATCATTTCCACCCAATGTTAACGTGATAGTTGCACCAAACCTTTCAGCCCATTACAGCGAACAGCTATTACGTTTAACCGGAGAAATAGACATCCTCGACGGGTTACTCACCATTGCTCAGTTTCCAGAAGGTAGTGTAAAAGTGAGTGATGATGCAATAATTGTTGACGACCAAGGGCAAGTATTAACAGAGCAAAAAAACTTTGCACTTGAAAGTGATATTGAAATAAAAATTCATGAAAAATTTAAATTGGCTGGTTTTGGTTTTAAAGGAAATTTAGCTGGCCAATTAAAAATGCAACAAGCCAAACAGCAGCCCATGCAAATGTATGGCCGCATCAATGTACTAAATGGCTTTTACCAAGCTTACGGACAAGACCTACAAGTAAAGCAAGGCACCATGACTTTCAATGGTCCAGTGAAAAACCCTTTTGTTGACTTTAGAGCTGAGCGTTATATAAAAAATGATGATGTCAATGTTGGCTTATCGGTCAATGGCTTAACAGATGCGATTGAATTGCAATTATTTTCGCAGCCAGCCATGGACCAACCCGAAATACTGTCTTATCTAATACGCGGCCAAGGTTTAGACTCAGGCACCGGCAATACCGCAGCCGTTGGCATTGCACTGGGCACCACCTTAACCAAAGCCGAACATTTAAATCGGTTAATTCAAAAACTACCGCTATTGCATGATATTTCAGTAAATACCGAAGTTGACGGCGACCAAGCTCAAGCCACTATTAGTGGTTATTTAGGCGAGCGTATCTATTTAAAATACGGCGTTGGCATTTACGAACCCATAGACGAGATCACCGTCAGGCTATATTTACTCAATAAGCTGTGGTTGGAAACTGTATCTGGCATTGAAAAGTCTGCCGATATTTATTATTCCTTTGATATCGAATAGCGGCTGTAAATTATCTCACCGTGTTTGCTCAGCCTAGTTTAGGCGTAAGCTCGGTAAGTTTATCAAGCACACTTTGGTAGCTAAGTTGCTCACATAAGCCAAAACCACTTAATTGTTTCACTTTTTTGCGTGCAAACATTGGCATGGTTAAACCAGTTAGAAAATGCCCGCAACAGGTTAATGAAACTTCAGTAGTTTTTTGATTTTTTAAATGATTAGTAAACTCATTAACTTTGGCAATAATAAGCTCATCACTTGGCCATACCGGCTGATGCGAATAAGCTAATTTAGCTGGCTGCCCTTGGCAAACACTGCAGTGGCCACACTGAGTAGGTGCTTGCTGGTCGTCAAAATAACGGGACAAATTAAACGATAAACACCGATCAAGTTGAAAGAATTTTACTAAATTGGCGATACGCTTAATTTCACTGCTTTGTTTATCATGAAAATATTTACTTAAATCAGCGATTAAACCATCAGCATTTAATGCAGCTACGTTTACTTGATAAACATCAGTTATTTTTTTTGTTTCTAAGGTGATCATATTCTGTTGTGCTAAATATTCTAACGCGGTGATCACCCGTTCCCGTTGACACTGGTAATGAGAAAATAAACTATCAAAATCAGGCTCTAACCATACTTTTTTACGATGGCTATAACGAAATACTGCTTCAAGAAAATTACCGCGTTCGCCGGCAAAAGTTTTAACAATATCGGCCTCGGTTTGATTAAATTTATATTTAAAGTCAGCAAAATAAGAATATAACGGTTTTATCACGCCAAGCAGCTCTAACTGCACAAACAAGGTTTTTAACGGCAATTGCTTAATATTACTGGCGGTCGATAAACTTAGCCCTTGTAACTCCCATTTACCTTGCTGCGTTTCATGTTTAATGGTTTCAATAACATGCTCTACGCCACTTTGTTCCGGAGTATCGCCATAAACAAAATTTTCAACCGTGGTTAACCCGTCAAGATTTGCCAACGTTATGCAATGTGCTGGCTGGCCATCGCGCCCTGCTCGGCCTATTTCTTGGCTGTAATTCTCAATCGATTTAGGCAGGTCATAATGAATAACAAAACGAATATCAGACTTATCAATGCCCATACCAAACGCTATGGTAGCAACAATAACTTTTGTTCGACCTTGCATAAAGTCTGCTTGAATTTGCTGGCGTTTTTCATCGTCAAAACCAGCATGATAAGCCTGAGCATCAACCCCCTGCTTTTGTAAATAGTCAGCCACTTGTTCTGCGCTGTGTTGCAAGGTGACATAAACAATACCGCTACCTTGGTGCTGATTCACATGCGCTAATAAAGTTGCTTGTTTTTCTTGCGCACTTACAGGTAAAACCGACAAGTGCAAGTTTTCTCGATAAAAACCGGTTTGCACAATATGGTCGGCTCGAATGGCAAACTTACTGGCCATATCTTGCTTAACTTTAGCGGTGGCCGTTGCCGTTAATAACAAGGTTAATGGGATATTTAAGCTTTGCTGATATTTTGGTAATTTCAAATAGTCAGGGCGAAAGTTATGACCCCACTCGGAAATACAATGTGCTTCGTCAACCACTAACATCGACACCGCAGTTGCCGCAATAAACTGGCGAAAGCGTTCATTTTTAAAACGCTCGACCGACACCATAAGAATTTTAATTGCACCGCTTTGTACATCTTTCATCACTTGCTGGTTTTCAAGCGGTGTTAGGGTTGAGTCAATACTGGCAGCATTAATGCCTTTGGCACGTAAAAATTCGAGCTGGTCTTTCATTAACGCCAATAATGGCGAAACCACTAAGGTTAAATGAGGCAGTTGCATGGCGGTAAATTGATAACATAACGATTTCCCCGAACCGGTTGGGAAAATTGCTAATGACGAATGGCCAGCAAGTAGTTGCTCAATGGTTTGCTCTTGCCCTAAACGAAATTGAGGAAAACCAAATTGCTGTTGTAAAAGGGAAGTTAACGATGTTTGCATTTTGCACTCAGTTAAAAGCAGCGGCTAAAATTGACTGCTTTAAATATGGAAGATAGTTAACCTCAATCGAGATTAGTTGATATTAATAGCATGGTAAAACGTGTTTTGTATTGGCAACTGCACCATAAGCCACAGGTTTTAGGTTTCTTTAAAAATTTTATCATATAAGCCTTCAGCTTTTATGGCTATTAACGCTTGTTCAAACGCTTTTGCTTCATCGACAAGGTGTGGGGCAAAATATGTATGGGTGAATTTATTTATCACCGCGGGTTCAAGTCGCCGTGGCGGGTTAGCTTTAAATTCAGGAGAGTCTAAAATAATATCCGCTATTTGACGGCTACAAACAAAAATATCAGCACGTTTGGCTTGTAGAAACTGAAAAGCCATTTTATGAGAAGCTACCGAATAGGCGTTATGCTCGGCAAGGTAGTTATCAAAAAATACTCGTCCCCTAACTTTAACCACTTTATGTTTTTTAAGGCTTTCCCAGCCCGCAACTTTAAATGATTGAGTGGCAGAATAAGCATATAAAGGCACAGACAAAATCGGCTCAGGCACTTTAATCGCTGACGATGCCACTTTATGATATAAGGCCACTCGCGATAAATCAGCGTCAATTTTGCCTTCTTTTAATAATTGCTCAGCTCTTTTAGCTGGTAAATGCAGTAAGCGAACGTCAACCTTCATTCGTTTGCCTATTTCATTTAACAGCTTTTCTCCCATTTTAAAAATACGATCGTTGGGGTTGTCATGAACAAGAGAAAAAGTGAGTGATGGTTGAGCGAATACTGAAAAATTGATGATAAAGCAACAGAAAAGGGTTACAAACACGCGCATAAAGAATGACCTTTGACAGCTAAACAGGTTTAAAAGATAAATTCACTTTAAAACATTGTAGCGTTCGATAACAAAACATGCGAGCACAAAATAACGCCTAAAAATCACCAACCTAAGACTTTAATTTTATGAAATAATTTATCGTAAATGCCATTTTCTTTTATCTCAAGTAAGGCTTTTTCAAAAGCAAGTGCTTCTTTTTTCAAACCTTTAGCAAAAAAAGTATAGCTATGTGACATAGCAACTCTAGGTACTAATTTTCTTACCAAGCTATGCTCAAATTCTTTAGACTTAAGTACCCGTTGGGCGATAATACCACTGCAAATAAATAAGTCAGCTCGGCCAGTTTCAATAAAACGAAATGCAACTTCATGTGAGTCGACAAAATAATTATCATGACGGGCAAGATGAGTTTCTGCAAAAACATAACCTCTTACGGTCACAATTTTATAGGGAGTTAAGCTTTGCCAGCCCTTGATAGTAAAATCATCACTTTTGGCATATGCATATAATGGCGCTGAGATAATGGGCTCATTCACCCGAATAGCAGAAGGCACTCTTTTATGATAACTGGCGACCCGTGCTAGTTCAGCATCAATGGCGCCACTTTTAAACAAAGCTTCAGCTCTTAAAGGCGGCAGTGAGCGCAATTCAGTTTTTATATTCATGCGCGCGCCAATTTCAGTTAATACTTCTTTGGCTAAGTTATAAACCCGATCTTTTTTACTGCCGTCAATAATGGCAAATACTAGGGTATCTTTTGCCATCACAGGAAAAGACAAGAAGGAAATCGTGATAATAACTCGTAAGATCATTGAACGGCCTATAACGAATAAAAACGATGTGGGTAATGAAAAACATTATCCCTAACAACTTTCTATCCACCTATTCGTTATAGGTTAAAACTGTGTTTTTTACAATGCTATCTTATCTCAGCTGCGACCACACTTATCTCAACTAATAAGGCTTCACGTGCCATTTTAGCAGCAACACAAGCGCGTGCAGGAGCATGCCCTTCTGGTACCCAAGCATCCCAAACTGCATTCATATCAGCAAAGTAGCTCATATCTTTTACATAGATAGTGGCTGATAACATATGCTCACGAGAACTACCGGCGCTAATTAATAGCTCGTCAACTTTATCAAGCATGGTTTGGGTTTGCTCGGTAATATCTTTGGTGGCATCAGCGCAAACTTGGCCACATAAATAAATAGTGCCGTTGTGTTTAACTATTCGGCTCATTCTTTGTTTAGTTTCTAATCTAGTAATAGTCATGATAATTCTGCTCGTCCTAGTAGAAATTTTATCGGCATTGTTTTCACGTTTTCTTCCATCACGTATAGTCATACGCTCAAAAAGAAAACATTCAACGGCTTTGATAAAATCTCAACTAGTTAGAGCTTTCCTTGTTCGTTAAAAAATAAAACCCTAAGGTTTGAAGCTTAGGGTTTTAATATAAATATTCATAGTCAATAAAATAGTACTATTTGAAGTTAGTTCGTTTTAGTTCAAGGCGGTTGCACGGAGCTGACGCATGTCAGTGAGTACAAGCAACGCTGAAATTAAGCGAAATAACACAAAAGAGTACTAATATTTATTCCCATTCGATAGTAGCTGGCGGCTTGCCGGAGATATCGTAAACCACGCGAGAAATACCATCAATTTCATTAATAATACGGTTAGAAACTAACCCTAAGAAATCGTATGGTAAATGTGACCAACGTGCGGTCATAAAGTCGATAGTTTCAACACAACGTAATGATACCACCCAGTCATATTTACGGGCATCACCCATAACACCGACCGAACGCACCGGTAAAAATACCGTGAATGCTTGACTCACTTTTTTGTATAAGTCGTGGTTGTGTAGCTCTTCAATGAAAATAGCATCGGCACGACGTAATAAGTCAGCATATTCTTTTTTCACTTCACCTAAAATACGTACACCTAACCCTGGACCTGGGAATGGGTGACGATAAAGCATGTCGTAAGGTAGGCCTAATTCTAAACCAATTTTACGTACTTCATCTTTAAATAACTCACGTAAAGGTTCAACTAAACCTAATTTCATGTAATCAGGTAAACCACCGACATTATGGTGTGATTTGATCACATGCGCTTTACCGGTAGCAGACGCTGCCGATTCAATGACATCAGGGTAAATAGTACCTTGTGCTAACCATTTGGCATTTGCTAACTTGTTTGATTCTTCTTCAAAGACATCAATAAATACGTTACCAATGATTTTACGCTTGGCTTCTGGGTCTGCTTCACCCGCTAAACGATCTAAGAAACGATCTTCAGCGTCAATTTTGATAATGTTTAAGCCAAAGTGATTACCAAACATATCCATGACTTGCTGACCTTCGTCTAAACGAAGTAAACCGTTATCAACAAATACACAGGTAAGTTTGTCACCAATCGCGCGATGTAAAAGCATGGCAACAACTGATGAGTCAACACCACCAGAAAGACCTAGGATAACTTCGTCGTCGCCCACTTGCGCTTTCATTTTGGCAATAGCATCTTCAATAATTGATGCCGAAGTCCAAAGTTTTTCACACTGACAAATATCAACAACAAAGTGCTCTAAAATGCGTAAACCTTGTTTAGTATGAGTAACTTCAGGGTGAAATTGCACGCCGTAAAATTGTTTTTCTTCATTGGCAATCGCAGCATATTGACAACTTGCGGTTTGCGCAATTGTAGTAAAGCCTTGTGGAATAGCTGAAACTTTGTCGCCGTGGCTCATCCAAACATCAAGCACAGCATTACCATTATCGCTAATGCTGTCTTCAATATTTTTAAATAAAGCCGATGGCGCAATAACCTCAACACCTGCGTAACCAAATTCTTTATGCTCAGAACTTTCAACGCCACCGCCAAGTTGCTCTGCCATAGTTTGCATACCGTAACAAACACCTAAAACAGGTACGCCAGCAGTAAATACATATTCAGGTGCACGTGGAGAGTCATGCTCAGTTACGCTTTCTGGGCCACCGGCTAAAATAATACCCGTTGGGTTGAATTCATTAATTTGCTCTTCGGTTACATCCCAAGCCCACAGCTCACAATATACGCCAATTTCACGAACACGACGGGCAATAAGCTGCGTGTATTGAGAACCAAAATCTAGTATTAAAATTCGTGAATCATGAATGTCTTTGCTCATGGTACTTTTCTCGTATTAACGGCTCGTCATGAACAAACTTTATGCTGCATTGTTTTCGTAATTAAACAAAATCATTTATACATATAAACTCATTTGCTTAATCACTCAACGGCTTTGCCTAAAGTTCGTTCATTTAGAGCGTGATATATCATGTAAACAGGCTGACTTTTATCTAGTACAAGAATATAGTTCAGCTTGTTTGAATTTTTGTTGGTGACAAATGAACAATTCACCAATTTCAATTTGTCTAGTCACATCAAGTTGAGAATATTTCAGTTCAAGTTCAAGGCGAAAGCACGGAATTGACGCGAGTCAATGAGTACTTGCAACGCTGAAATTGAGCTTAAATAACTCAACCGAGTTTAGCCCATTCGGTAATTTGGAGCTTCTTTTGTTATGGTCACGTCGTGAACGTGTGACTCACCCATACCTGCTGAAGTAATTTTCATAAACTCCGGCTTAGAACGCATGGTTTCAATATCTTTAGAGCCAGTTAAACCCATAGATGAGCGTAAGCCCCCCATTTGCTGATGAATAATTGCAGCTACAGGGCCTTTATAAGCTACGCGACCTTCAATACCTTCTGGTACCAATTTGTCAGCTTCGCCGTCAGATTTTTGGAAATAACGATCACTTGAACCTTCTTTTTGATCCATAGCGCCTAAAGAGCCCATACCACGGTATGATTTGTAATAACGCCCTTGGTAAAGTTCAACTTCACCAGGAGATTCTTCAGTACCAGCTAACATGCTGCCAACCATAACGCAGTGCGCGCCAGCAACTAAGGCTTTAGCTATATCACCAGAGAAACGAATACCACCGTCAGCAATTACTGGAATGCCCGTGCCTTTTAGGCCTTCAACCGCATTTGAAATTGCCGTTAATTGCGGAACACCAACACCGGTAACAATACGAGTAGTACAAATTGAACCTGGGCCAATTCCTACTTTAACTGCGTCAACACCAACATCTGCTAATGCTTTTGCACCTGCTGCTGTTGCTACGTTTCCAGCAATAATTTGCAAGTCTTGGTATTTGTCACGGGTTTCTTTCACGCGGTCGATAACACCTTGTGAATGACCGTGTGAAGTATCAATTAATAATACATCAACACCTGCAGCAACTAAGGCATCAATACGTTCATCAGTACCCGCGCCAACACCAACAGCAGCACCAACACGTAAACGACCTAACTCGTCTTTACATGCATCAGGCTTGCTTTCAGCTTTTTTGTAATCTTTTACTGTGATCAAACCGGTAAGTTTAAAGCTATCATCAACCATCAAGATTTTTTCAATGCGATGTTCATGCATTAAACCTAAAATTTCTTCACGCTTTGCCCCGGCTTTTACCGTAACTAACTTTTCTTTCTTGGTCATTAACGCAGAAACTGGCTTAGCAAGGTCGGTTTCAAAACGTAAATCACGGCCGGTGATAATACCAACTAAGTTATTAGTATTATCAACTACAGGAAAACCTGAAAAGCCAACTTCATCAGCTAATTTCATGGTATCTAAAATTGAAAGCTCTGGGGTTACGGTTACGGGATCAGAAACAATACCGCTTTCGTATTTTTTTACTAGAGAAACATTCTTTGCTTGTTCGGCAATAGTCATGTTTTTATGAATAAAGCCAACACCGCCTTCTTGCGCTAAGGTGATCGCTAAGCGCGCTTCAGTAACTGTGTCCATAGACGCAGAAATCATTGGCACATTTAGGTCAATTTTGCGGGTTAATTTGGTTTTTAAATCGGCAGTATGAGGTAGTACCGTAGAATGGGCAGGTACAAGTAGAACATCATCGAAAGTCAAAGCTTCTTGGGCAATTCTTAGCATCGCAACATCTCACTAATAGAGGGTGATCAAGAGTAAATATTGCGGCAGAATTTTAACCGTTTTACTGACCAAGGTAAACTTAAATTTGAAAAAAATTGTAATATATGAAATTTAAGGCGATTTTCCCCTATAAACCCAGATATAATAAAAATCAATCACCACATAAATATTGATAAACCCCATTAACTATGAGCCAACAGCATATTTTACAAGTGAGCGAACTCACTAAAAAAGTACGTTTTATCTTAGAAAGTGAGCTAAATACCGTATGGTTATGTGGTGAAATATCCAATTTTATCGCAGCAAGCTCGGGTCATTGGTATTTATCGCTAAAAGACAGTAAATCGCAAGTACGCTGTGCGATGTTCAAAGGCAATAATCGCCGAGTAATAATTACGCCCAGTAATGGCCAACAAGTATTAGTACGCGCGCGCGTTTCTTTATACGAGCCAAGGGGTGACTTTCAACTTATTATTGAACAAATGGAAGATGCTGGCGAAGGCATGTTGCGCCAGCAATATGAACAGCTAAAACAAAAATTAAATGCCCAAGGCTTATTTAGCCAAATGCATAAACAGCCACTACCCAAGCATATTCAAACTGTCGGTATAGTTACCTCGCCCACCGGCGCTGCTGTTAAAGACATACTAACGGTATTAAAACGCAGAAATCCTACCATTACCGCAATTATTTACCCAAGTTTAGTGCAAGGGCAAACCGCTAGTGCCGATATTGTTGCAGCAATTAATAAAGCCAGCCACCGTAATGAATGTGATGTTTTAATTGTTGGCCGCGGTGGCGGCTCGTTAGAAGACTTATGGTGCTTTAATGAAGAAGCGGTAGTTAACGCTATTTATCACTGCCCTTTACCAGTTGTTAGCGCGGTAGGTCATGAAGTTGATACCACCTTAAGTGATTATGTTGCCGATGTGCGTGCAGCAACACCTTCAGCTGCGGCCGAATTAGTTTCAAATGATGTTTTAGAGTTACATGAAAAAATCAGTAGTTTGCAAAAACGCCTGCTCGCCAATAAAAAGCAAGGTCTTAATTTAAAACGGCAAAAATTGCTTGCTCTTAGTCATCGTTTATCGCGCGTGCATCCTGAGCAGCAATTACACATTCAACAACAAAAAGCTGATGAACTCAATGCAAGATTAACTCTGGCAATGCTGCGTGAATTGTTACGTTTTTCGAGCTTACCGCAACAATTGCATAAACGCCTATTACAAGCCTCTCCTGAAAAAAGCTTAGCGGATAAAAAACAGCGGCTGGTTCAATTTCAGCAACGTTTACTGCGTAGCCATGAACAAAACTTATTAGCAAAACAGCAGCAGTTTGCCCATTTGGTAGAGCAATTACATATTGTTAGTCCACTGGCGACCATAGCCCGCGGCTATAGTATTGCCCGAGATTCAAAAGCTAATATTATTAAATCAAGCGAGCAAGTCACCGTTGGCGATGAAATTAACATTCAGCTTCATCACGGCGCGTTAGTCACTAAAGTAGTAGAAAAACGTTAGGACTCTGCTGTTAACTGGCCATTTTATTACTGCGTAGGTATTTACTGATATCAACCTCATCAAGTTGGTCTGCTTGTAAATACTGCTGACCATAAGCTAAATAAGTACCACTCGTTAGTAGTAATTCAAACAAGTCATAATCAATGTGTTGGTTAAGGGCAAACTTATGCAAAATATCAATCGATTGACTGAGAGATTTTGCTTTTTTGTAAGGTCTATCACCGGCAGTTAATGCTTCAAAAATATCCGCTATGACTAATACTCGCTCTGGGATAGATAAATCTTTCGCGCTTAGCTTTCTTGGGTAACCCGTGCCAATTAAGGTTTCATGGTGAGTAGAAGCATAACGCGGCACATTAGCCAGCTCAGGTGGAAATGGTAAGGTATCAAGCATTTTAATGGTGCTAAGCATATGTTCATTTATTTTATAGCGATCTTCAGCGGTTAAGGTGCCACGCTGAATTGATAAATTATAAAGCTCACCTAAGTTATATTGGTGCTCAGGTATCTCCATATTAATACCTTGCTCTGGCTTGAACTCTTGTTTTCGAGTTCGAGCAATAACATGCTCGGCTTTATCACTTAATAATTGCTCTGTAACCGGAAGCTGCTGCGTTATTGACATTTTTCCTGCGGATCGTAACTGCTCTAATTGCAGTTCTTCAACCGGCGATAATCCAATAGTATTGTCGAAATGTCGCTGCCATGAGGTTTGCGCTATTTGTGTTAAACGCACTACTGCGCTGTTATCCATAAACTCACCACCAACATTGCTGGTAGCAATAAAGGCAAAGTCATCCTGTAATTGTTGCTGTGTTTTAGCCAAACTTTGTTTTAATTGTTGATCATTTTCTGGCTGTAACAAGTACTGCTGATAGTATTTAATTTCGGCATCGCGCCATAATACTTCAAAGCGAGTACGTACTTCATGAATGCGATTATAAATGGTTTCAAGCTTAGTGCCCTTATCAACAATATGCTCCGGAGTAATGATTTTTCCGCAGTCATGTAACCAAGCAGCAATACGAAATTCCCGTTGTTCGTCTTCATTGGCAAAATTAAACTGAGCAAAAGCCGACTGTTTAGAACCACAAGCCGCATTAGCGAGCATAATGCCAAGCTCTGGTACACGGTTACAATGCCCGCCGGTATAAGGAGATTTATCATCAATAGCTTGTGCGATAAGTTTAATAAAGGCTTCCATTAACTCTTTGTTATTTTTTTCATGCTCGGCAATAGCCAAAGACATATCAACGAGTGAATTAGCCAGTTCTGAAATTTCTTTAATATGGCTATCAACTAAGCGCACATCTTGATATTTTCGAAATTTAATTTTCTGATTTTCTGCTTGAAGTAACTTAATTGGGGTAACAATAGGCGCAGCAAAAAACCAAGTAATAGGTAAAATCAGCAACAAACAACCAGCGGTAATAATAATCGACCATTTCACTTTTTCGACACTAGCCGACAATACTTCGGAACTTGGAATAACAATCGCCAAAAACTCTTGATTTAAACTATTCACCGGCATCATATAAATAAATCGTTCTTGATCATCAATAGTTAATGTTAATAATTGACCATAATTTTCCGGTGATTTAGCCAACTCAATAAGCTCAGGATAAGGCACCACACCATGATTAAAATCGCTGCCCTTAAGCCATTTTCTATCTAGATACTCACGGTAGTTAGCGGGAATATTCGCTATCGCTAAATTGATAATATCCATTAACTCGCCCTGCTCATCATCAAGCATAAAGTGCATAGTCGTACTAATTTTGGCTGGACTAAAATCAATTTCTTGGTGGTACTGTAAGTCTTTAATATAAAAGCGCTGCTGGGTAAAACGTAATATAGCGTCATTATCTAAGCCAGCATATGCATTGCCATTTTTAACCGCTTCAAGTACCGCTTGAGTAGAGTTTACTTCCACAATGGTGATATCAGGAAAGTTATGCTCAAGTGCTTTAATAACCGCCCAACCTTTTGGAATGGCGATACTTTTACCATTTAAGTCACTTAATTTGTGTATTACTGGCATTTCAAGTTGAGTCACTACAGAAAAAGGCAGTGTTAAAAAAGATTTCGATGACAAGCCCCATTGCTGATTTTCTTCGCTCAAAAAGATAGGCTGCAACATATTAAGATCTTTCTTTTTAAATTTAGCGATTAGCTCCGGCCAAGAAAAACCATTAATAAACTCAAACCTTAACCCAGTTTGCTGAGCAATATAATTTAGTACTTCGACACTATAACCACCGGGTTTACCGGCATTCGAAAAATCAATCGGCGCCCAATCTCGTTCATTTGAGATCCTCAGCACCGGCGTTTGCTCGATAAGTTGCTGTTGTTTTTGACTTAACTGTAATGGGGCTGGCTTAAAAATAGTTTCTTCAACTTGCTGTTGTTGATTGCTAGCAACAATTTCACCCGACTTTTGATACAGAAACATTTCTTGCAAGTCAGACGTGCTGGTACTTTTATTATGGCTGAGTAAAAATTCAGATAACGATGATAAAGCAATATCGACGGCAATAACCGCCTTAGTTGATGAAATAACCGTTGAATACGTTTGCCCTGGCGCTTGTAAATGCTCAAATAAATATGGGTTGGTTTTATAAACACCATCAACTTTTGCCCGAATAAACCAAGGCCGAGTACGTACATCGTAATCGCTAGCTTCAACGCGTTTATCACGCATCACGGCCTGCTCATCAAAATAGCTAAAAGCACGTTGGCGTTGTTCCCCCTCACCTTTCACCGTTACTAGTACCCAGCGATCACTCGGTTGTGCTTGAATTTGCTTGCGGATCACCGGACTAGACTCTAAATTTACCAGCTCATAAAAATCACCATTAGCAAAACCAATATAAACAGCATAGAACATTTTATTGGCTTTCATCGCTTCAGCAAATAACTCGATGGTCTCCCTGTCCATACTCGCTTGATCAGCTAAGCGACTAAATTGCGCTAATAATCTCACAATGTTCGTCGCTTTTTGATCTAATGCGGTCAAGTAATCATTGGTGCTTTGACTGGTAATTTCAAAAATACGCTCAGCAGATTCGGTCGCCGATTTTTTGCTAAAATGGTATTGCAAACTCGTGGCAACAAAGCCGGTTAAAAAAGTCGCAAAAATGAAAATTCCAACCACAGTAAAGCGAATGGTAAACACAGGGATGTATTTCTTCAGAAGGGAAAGCAGCATAACTTACCTTGATGGCGGCCTTTGATGTCGATTAATTAAGCTATCTTAACTTAGCTATTTAAGCTATAGCTAAATAGTATTTTATGCACCCTCTAAGGTGACAGCATGATGCAGTAGCTTAGTGACCGCGGCTTTACTTTCTGGCAAAAATTTAAGCCCAAGCGATATACCACTCGACACCTGTTTACTATTACAAACTTCGGCTAATAGTTTTAAGTTACTTAAGCCTTGAAAGTCTTCAATAACTATTTCCATTTTCTTGTCGTTAGCTAGCACTAACTTTTCGCCTTCTCCAACAAATATTTGGCAGCCATTAATTGATACATCCATCATCGACGCTTGCCAGTATTCATTACCTGCTTTTACTTTGGTGACTATATCGGTATCAATGCGCATGCTTGAGCGTAAGCTTTGTAAGCTTACTGATTTAGGAAAACTCAATACTATAATACGAGACGGTATTTGCAGGGTTTGAGTAATGGTACTAACAAAAGCAACTACCGCGCCTTCATGACCTTCAATTAAACCACGCACCGTAACACCAGCACCTTGCTTTAAATATTGAGCAAAGTTTCCCAGTTTATTAGCATCAGGGTATTGAATAAGAATGTATTGCTTGGGTAAATAACCAATAAAGGTAGTACGGTGTTTGCTTTTTTGGCCGGCAGGGGTAGAAATGTCGATGGTAACTTTAGCACCAGCTTGCAACAAACCTAAGTTGCGACTAAGGCGTTCAGCCATGATAACTTGCGCTGTTTTTACCGACATAAGCTCTCTTAAAACATCAGGTTAAATAAAGTATTATGATAAATTACATTAGCCAAATAGTGCTTAAAAAGCAATGAGGAGTTTTGAGCATAGCTAAAAACTCCTCACCTTTATTCAGGGATATTCTGAACAGGTTTGGCTTAATTGTCGTTATCTGAAACTTTTTTATAACCTTGCGTTGCTCTCGCCAATTTCTTTTGCTCGGTATAATTAAGTTTTTTCTTGCCTGCAAATGGGTTGCTGGTTTCTCTAAATTCAATGCGAATTGGTGTACCCATAATTTTTAATGACTTACGGTAATAATTCATTAAATAACGTTTATATGACAAGGGTAAGTTTTTCGCTTGGTTACCGTGAATAACGATAATAGGCGGGTTATACCCCCCAGCATGGGCATATTTAAGTTTAATACGACGACCATGGTGCATTGGTGGTTGGTGATCAAATACCGCCATATCCAATATTTTGGTTACCATAGAGGTAGAAATACGCTTAGTTGCCGAAACAAATGCTTCTTCAACTGACTCAAAGATATGCCCTACGCCAGTGCCATGAAGCGCTGAGATAAAGTGAATTCGGGCAAAGTCGATAAAACCTAAACGACGATCTAGTTCGGTTTTAATACGATCTTTGGCGTGTTCTTCCAAGCCATCCCATTTATTAATCGCTAAAACTAGTGAGCGGCCTGACTCTAGAATAAAGCCTAATAAGCTTAAGTCTTGATCTGAAATACCATCACGAGCATCAATTAATAACAAACAAACATTAGAGTCTTCAATCGCGCGTAGGGTTTTAATTACTGAGTATTTTTCAACCACATCAGTAACATTTTTACGACGACGAATACCTGCGGTATCAATTAAGGTATATTCACGACCGTTTCTTTCCATAGGAATATAAACACTGTCGCGAGTCGTGCCCGGCATGTCGTAAACCACAACCCGTTCTTCACCTAAAATACGGTTAGTCAGCGTTGACTTACCAACATTAGGTTTACCAATAATCGCAAGCTTAATTTTGTCATGCTCTTCTGGTGCATCGGTAATATCTACCGCAGCTTCCAGATCGTCTTGTTCACCGTCAAACTCTTCACCTTGCTCAGCATTTTCGCCTAAGCTTTCAATATGTGGTGATAAAGCTAGCGTTAATAACTGAGTAACGCCACGGCCATGAGCGGCTGCTATTGGATGTACCGTTTCACCTAATGAAAGTGCATAAAATTCAGCTACTGCAGAGTCAGCATCAATGCCGTCAACTTTGTTAGCAGCAAGAAATATTCTTTTATTTTGCTTACGAAGATAGTCAGCAATGCCAATATCAGCAGAAGTTAAACCATCACGGGCATCTACTAAAAATAATACCGCGTCAGCTTCTGCAATCGCCATCAGTGACTGCTCAGCCATCAAGGCGTCAATACCTTCTTCGTCACCGTGAATACCACCGGTATCAATTACGATGAAAGGATGCTCCTCAACTTCAGCCTTACCGTATTGACGGTCACGCGTTAATCCAGGGTAATCGGCAACAAGTGCATCTCGGCTACGAGTTAGTCGATTGAATAATGTTGATTTGCCAACATTTGGGCGCCCTACAAGCGCAACAACAGGAAGCATGCTTACCTCTATAATTAATCTATATCTAATGTGATAAGTGTTTTTCTAATGAAAATTTCACTTAGCGCTGTAACAAACAACGGCTCCCCTACCTTATTGTAGAGGAGCCGTTTTAAATTTTGTTTATACCTAGTAACTTAAAAACTGTTTCGACGTTACTTAGCTATAAATTGTGCTAATTAAAACAAATTATTAATGTGTTGAAATAATTTATCAAAAAAGCCTTTTGAACCATCGTCACGACCAACTGCTTGTAGCTGACCTTCACGTGTTTGTGAATAAACAATGTTTTTAGCAACCGTTGGTGTGGTGTGTAAACCACTACCATCAATATAGTGTCTAGCCGCAAATTCACCAGTTTCTTGATCTAACCAATGCAAGTAACCTTGATAATCACCAACCACAACATAATTTCCGTCAACCGCAGGGCCAGTAACACTACGTTGACTTAAACCTAACTGGCTCCAACGCTCTAAACCATTATTACGGTCAATTGCATAAACATGGCCGTTAACATCAGTTAAAAATATGTTATTACCATCAATCGATAATTTACGGTAAGAAGAGTATTGACGTTTCCACAATACACGACCAGTGCGAAGTTCAATAGCCACTAAATTACCGCGTGATGATACTGAATAAATTTTATCGCCATAAATGACCGGCGTAGTATCAACATCAATTACCCGTTGCAGTTCAGTAGAGCCTTCAGCTTCACCTACCTCAACAGTCCAACCTTGTTGACCCTTTTCAAGAATATAAACTGTTACTTCACCACTGGGGGTACCAACAATAACCCCACCAGCAGCAATTGCGGGGCTGCTTGTGCCGCGTAAAGTTAACGCGGGTACATCTTGTACTACTTGCCAAACTTCTTCGCCGTTACTCGCATTAAAGGCTTTTAAAACACCTGACGCGCTATTAACAACTAAAATGCCAGAGTCGAGTGCTGGTGTGGCAATAATTTCGCCTTTAATTTTACTCTGCCAATCAAGCTCACCAGTCTCTGCATTGAACGCGTAAATATCACCATTTTCTGTGGTATAAAAAACTTTATTAATACCAGCAATAGGGCCACCATTAACTTGCGCAGCAATTTTGTTATCAAAATAACCACGTTCATCATCTAAGTCACTTAAGTCAACTTTCCATACGGTATCACCCGTTAGAGCATCATAAGCGATGGCGTCACCATCACGGTTAGCAGTAAAAATTTTACCGTAAGCGGCATGAGGCTTAATACGTGAAAAATAATCTTGAACACCATTGCCTACTTGGTTTATCCAAAGTGTTTCTGTTGTAAATGCTGCATTAATTTCAGTAAGCTCAGCCATTGGCTGAACACCTTCTTCCTGTTCATCATCAGTTGACGAACAGGCCGTTAAGCCAACGGCAATTAAACATACTGCGATTAGTTTTTTATTGAAAAAATTCAATCGAAACTCCACTCATTGTTTTATTATTATCACGTTTTTATTATGTTATTTTTACATTGCTAGCTTTCATGCCAATAAGCATGAAAATTAGCTATTTAATCAACCAGTTAGCCACCTAAGTCAATAACTACCGCTAAATCGTCTAATTTCATTTGTAAATTAGGATTAGTCGCTAAGCCATTTGCATCAATAGCTGCTTGGTAAGCATTACGTGCTAAATCTTTTTTATCTTGTTTTAAGTAAATATCGCCTTTAATTTCTTCAACCGACGCTTTAAAAGATTCTGGAAGTTCAGTGGCTAAGGTTGCTAGGGCTTTATCAAACTCACTAAGTTGTACTTGCACACGCGCTAAACGAAGGCTAGCGATGGCTTTAATACCTGAATCTGTTGCTTTTTCTTGTGCGACAGTTAAATGTTTTTCAACTTGTGCCCAATCTTTACTGTCAGCAGCTTCTTTAGCTAAAGCAAAAGCGGTTAACGAGGCATAGCTTGATTCACCATTTTCTGCGATAAAAGCACCGGCAGCTTCAGTGAATGCTTTAGTATCTGTATCAGATGCTTCCATTACCGCTTGAAAGCCTTCAGAAACTAAAAGCTGCTGCTCTGCTTGCTTGTCTTGGTAAACGTTATAGCCAATAAAACTAGCGAAACCAATAGCTAAACCGGCAATAATGGTAGTACCATTTTCTTTCCAGTAACCTTTAATTGCATCTACTTGTTGTTCTTCTGTTTGATAAACGTCCACAATAATACCCTTAAATTAAACTTGCTAATAAACTTGGCACTTGCTCAAGTGCCACGCTTTGTTGTTCATGTTGACCACGTAAATATTTCACGGTGACTTGCCCTTGAGCAATTTCATCTTCACCTAAAATTAAGGCAACTTGTGCCCCTGATTTATCTGCGCGTTTCATTTGTTTTTTCATATTGCCACCACCACAATGACTTTGCAGTCTAATGTCGGTAACTTGGTCTCGCCAAAGCTCGGCTAGTTGGTTGGCTTTAATATCTACGCCTTCACCCAAACTAATAACATAAGCATCCACTTGTGGGCGAATATTATCAACCTTTTCTAAGCTGGTTAGCATTAACACTAAACGTTCAATGCCTAAAGCAAAACCAAATGCTGGGCTCGATTTGCCGCCCAACTGCTCTACTAAACCGTCATAACGACCACCAGCACAAACAGTACCTTGAGCGCCTAAACTGTCAGTAACCCATTCAAACACGGTGCGATTATAATAATCTAAACCACGCACAAGTCGATCATTGAGTACATATTTAATACCCGCCGCATCAAGTCGTTGGCATACGCCTGCAAAATGCGCTTGAGATTCTTCACCAAAATAGTCGACTAATTTAGGTGCACCTACAAGTGCTGCTTGCACATCAGGGTTTTTACTATCGAGTACTCGCAGCGGGTTAGTATGCATTCTGCGTTTACTGTCTTCGTCTAGTTGGTCTTCTTTTTCCGTTAAAAATACGACTAAAGCATCACGGTAAGCAGCACGCTCATCATTAGAGCCTAATGAGTTCAACTCTAGTGTGACAAATTCATTGATGCCAAGTTCCTTCCATAAACGAGAAGTTAGCATAATAATTTCTGCGTCAATATCAGGAGTCGCGATACCAAAGGCTTCTATGCCAAATTGGTGGAACTGACGATAGCGACCTTTTTGCGGACGCTCATGACGAAACATTGGTCCCATATACCAAAGGCGTTGCTCTTGGTTATACAGTAAACCATGTTGATTACCCGCACGAACACAGCTTGCTGTGCCTTCTGGGCGCAAGGTTAAACTGTCACCGTTGCGATCATCAAAGGTATACATTTCTTTTTCAACAATATCGGTAACTTCACCAATAGAACGCTTAAATAAAGCTGTTGATTCAACGATCGGCATACGAATTTCAGCGAAACCGTAATTACTGGCGACTCGACGCAGTTTTTCTTCGACCATTTGCCAAATATTAGTTTGTGATGGCAGGCAATCATTCATGCCACGTATTGCCTGAATAGCTTTACTCACGTAGGTGATTCTCTCTTACAATGTTGAAAATGCAGGGCGCATTATAGGCGCATTCAAATAAAACGTAAACGTTGGTGGTTCTAAGACCAACATTATTGATCAATTTCTTTTATATCGATGGCATTACTTTTATCAAGTAACTTAGCTTTAGCGCGAATACGCTGTTCTAATTCATCAACAAGGTTGCTGTTATCAAAGCGTTCTTTCTGACGAATACCGTCAAGATAATAACCACTCTTTTTACTGCTACCGGTTAAACCTAAATCTGAAACTATCGCTTCACCGGGGCCATTAACAATACAACCGATAATAGAAACATCCATCGGGGTTAGAATATCTTCAATACGCTCTTCTAACGCATTTACCGTAGAAATTACGTCAAACTCTTGTCTTGAGCAACTCGGGCAAGCAATTAAGTTGATACCGCGGCTACGTAGTTTTAATGATTTTAAAATATCAAAGCCAACTTTAATTTCTTCAATTGGGTTTGCCGCCAATGAAACTCGCAGCGTATCACCAATACCTTCTGATAATAATAAACCTAAACCAACGGCTGATTTAACACTACCAGAGCGTAAACCGCCAGCTTCAGTAATGCCTAAATGTAATGGGTTATCTATTTGCTTAGCCAATAATCGGTATGACTCAACCGCTAAAAATACGTCAGAGGCTTTAACGCTGACTTTAAACTCTTGAAAGTCGAGCTTATCGAGAATATCAACATGGCGCATGGCTGATTCAAGCAAAGCTTGTGGCGTTGGTTCACGGTATTTTTCTTGTAAATCTTTTTCTAAAGAACCGCCATTTACACCAATACGAATAGGAATATTTTTGTCACGGGCAGCATCAACTACCGCGCGAACTCGGTCTTCACGGCCAATATTGCCAGGGTTAATACGTAAACAGTCGGCGCCATATTCCGCCACCTTTAAGGCGATACGATAGTCAAAGTGAATATCAGTAACTAATGGCACACGTACTTGTTTTTTAATTTCTTTAAATGCTTCAGCAGCGTCCATGGTTGGCACACTTACCCGCACAATATCAGCACCAACATTTTCTAATGCTTTAATTTGCGCAACGGTTGCAGCAACATCAGTGGTTAAAGTGTTGGTCATTGACTGCACAGTAATTGGCGCATCGCCACCTACGGGAACATTGCCCACCATGATCTGACGAGATTTACGACGAATAATCGGAGATTCTTTAAACATAATAACTCAGTAGCATTCTAGAAAAATTATAAATTCGAAACTAACGGTAATGTAAACTTAGCGATATTGCCGTTATTAAACCCAGACATATCCACCGCTGCACCGTTAAAGGAAATTTCAACTAACTCGGGCTTGCCTAAGGTAACCACAATCGGTGCTAATGCAGAAATTTTCATTTCATAGCCCGACTTTTTAACGCCCCAAGCAACACGTTCGCCTTTAGCGTCATAAATATTTACCCAGCAATCGCCAGAAAAATTAAAAACCACATCAGCTAAAGCGGCTTGCTCAGCCGTAACTGTTTCAGCAGGTTCAGTTACAACAGCAGAGCTAGGCTCAACTTGCTCTGTAGCTAAAGGCTGTGAACTAGTTGCTTCAGCGGCTGAATTTGCTAGAGGTTCGTTTTCAGTGCTAGTTGCTGAACCCTCACTCTGGCTAGGCGTTTGTTCATTTAAACTAACTGTGGCTTGAGCAACCTCTTGTTCTGCAGTGTGCTTTTCATCAGCTTTAACCGCAGTAGCAGTATTGCTAGCTTGATTTTCAAGCTCAACATCAGCAGCAATTACTGGCTCGTCTTGCAAAAAGTACATCAAGGTAGAGCCAATTAAAATTGCTAAAATTAAGTAACTTATCCACATTAACAAGCTATTTTGTGCTTGTTTTTCAGTGCTTTTTGAAAAACTTTGCATTTCGGCACTTTGCGTTTCAGCAACGCCAAGCATTTCATAACTCGCTAAAACATCACTTTCATCAAGGTTTACCAGCTTAGCGTAATTTTTTAAATAGCCGCGGTTAAAAGTAGCAGGCAATGATTTGTCGAAACGTTCGTTCTCAATATCAATAACTAAGGTATGCCTAAAGTTAAGTTTTTGCGCAACATATTCTTGCGTATAACCTAACTTATCACGTGCTGTCGCTAGCAATTGTCCGGGGCCAATAACTTCCATGTCTTCTGATAACTCTTCAACTAAATCTTTATCACTCATCTGATTATTGAGCCTTTGCTGGGTTATCTAAATAAATGGTATCACCAATGCGTATAACCTTTGAGCCAGTTAAATTATTCCACTGCTTCAAGGCTTTAATTTTAATATTGTATTTTTTCGAAATAGAAAACAGGCTATCACCTTTTGCCACTAAATGAATTGCTGCTGGCGGTGCTGCTTTTTTATCAGCTTTATTAACTATTGGCTGCGCACTTACATTAGCTAGTTGCTGATTAATAAAAGCCGCGGCATTTTCAGCATTGCTTGAAGGTATAGTATTTACCGGCTTAGCAACACTAGCTTGTGCAGTTTCAACTATTACTGGTTTAGCTTTAGTAGCATCGGTTTTACTAACAGCTACTTTGCTCACACCTACTTTACTAAGCTCTTTATTATTAAGTTCTGCTTGATGAATAATTGATTCAACCGGCAAAGGCTCTTGTACTGAAGCTTTAGTGGTTGTGTTATTGGCTGCTTGAGTTGTGCGAGCTGCTTGAACTGGCTGTGCTGCTTTAGCCGTTTTAGTTTTATTACGCGCGACTAAAGTTGTTTGGCTTTGGCCACTTTTATTCGGCGATAAAATTACCACACGCTTTTTGCTAGTGCCGTTTTGCTGAGTTAAGTTCGCCAGTTTGTAGTCGTCAGCCATTTGGTCCGCTTCTATGCGTTCAAGGCCATTAAGAATATATTGCTTGGCTTCATAAGAGTTTGGAAACATTTTTACCAGCATGTTGGCATAGTTTTTTGCTGTACCCATTTGGCGCTGCTTTTCAAACACTTTAAAAGCTAATGCTAAACCTTCGGCAGAAAATCTACGGGTAGATTTTTCATAACGCTTAAGAAATAATTTTGCGTTTTTATATTCACCTTTGGCATATTTTAACTGCACCATGCGCAAATAAACGTCGGAACTACTTGGGTTATGTAAAATGGCCTTTTCTAAATAAAGCTCGGCTTTGTCAAAACGGTTATCTTTTAACTGACACAAAGCTAAGTTTTCATAACTTTGTGATACCAATAAATAACTCGGAATAGAAATCGCTTTTAAAATTTGCTTTTCGGCTTCGTCGTACTTGCCTTGACGACAAAGAAATACCCCATAATTATTAAGAGTATCAGCATCGTTTTCTGACAATTCTAAGGCTTTTTCAAACGACAGCGTTGCTAAATCGGCCTCGCCAACGGTTTCATAATAGTGAGCAAAGGCGGTATGAACCTGCGCTAAGTCAGGCGAAAAACGTTTGGCTTTTTCTAGGTTTAATTTAGCTTGGGTGGTATTACCCATATTTAAATAACCCAAACCTAATGTAATGCGCGTCATCGCTATATCATCACGGTTTGAGTCATTCTGAACTACGGGTGTAGTATTGTCGTTTTCATAGTTTTCGGTAACACAAGCAGACAGCATCAAAACGGGTATCAGAACCGATACCCAAGTAAGATGTTTTTTTAGTTGATTAACCATAAAAAATTGATGCCAGTTGATTTAGTTTATTTCAACCATTTTCACTGATATTTCATCAGCTTTCACCTGTTTTTTTGCTAAATTTTCAGATGTGCGTTTAGTGCGGTCTAAAACATCGCCAGCAAGCTGCCCACAAGCCGCGTCAATATCGTCGCCACGGGTACGACGAGTGATAACCGTTAGGCCATATGATTGCAAAACTTTGTCGAAACGATCAATGCGCGAATTGCTTGAGCGTTTATACGGAGAACCCGGATAAGGGTTAAACGGAATAAGGTTAATTTTACTTGGTAAGTCTTTTAACGCATGCGCTAATTCATGTGCTTGGTCAGTGCTATCGTTAACGTGATCTAACATTACATATTCAATAGTCGCTTGCTTATTGGCTTTTGAACCGTCGATATAACGGCCCGCAGCTTCAATAAATTCTTCCAACGGATACTTTTTGTTAATTGGTACTAGTTCATCACGCAAAGCATTATTTGGCGCATGAATTGAAATCGCTAACGCACAGTCAATTTTTGCTTTTAACATATCAAGCGCCGGCACAACACCAGAAGTACTAACGGTTACACGACGTTTTGACAAACCATAACCTAAATCGTTAAGCATGGTATCAAGCGCTGGAATAAGGTTTTTCATGTTTAACAGCGGCTCGCCCATCCCCATCATTACAATGTTGGTAATCGGGCGTTTGCCAGCAATACGAGTTGCGCCAATGTCGTTAGCTACTCGCCATACTTGGCCAATAATTTCAGACATTGATAAATTACGGTTAAAACCTTGTTGAGCGGTAGCACAGAAAGTACATTCCAACGCACAGCCTACTTGCGACGATACACACAAGGTAGCGCGATCGTTTTCTGGGATCCACACAGTTTCTACTTCTTGGCCGCCTTCAAGCTTCAACGCATATTTAATAGTGCCGTCGCTTGAAACTTGCTTTTCAGAAATTTCTGGCGCGCTGATCACAGTATCACGCTGTAATTTTTCGCGTAATTTTTTATTAAGGTTAGTCATTAGTTCGAAGTCATCATAACCAAAGTGATAAATCCACTTCATTATTTGATCCGCTCTAAACGGCTTTTCACCGATAGACTCAAAGTACTCTCGCATACCTTGATGATCAAAATTCAGTAAATTAATTTTGGTTTTAACGTCACTCATACAACTTTTTCTCAACTAACAAAGACAAAAATAAAGGGCGCAAATTGTACACTTTTTATACGAGTGAGACAATTTGAAAATGGTTTATTGTTAAAACAACACGCGTGTAGCCCTAACAATAATGCACTTTTAGCTAGGTTTAATTAGCTACTTCAAACCAGGCATTTTACTTAGCTTTAATGCTAAGCCTTATACAACTCCTTATACAACAAAAGGATTTTACCGATAAGTCAGTAAAATCCTTAAGATATATTTTCATAGTTTTGGAGCATTTCCCCAAAACTTAACCTACAACTTGTTAATAAATATTAACGAGTACGTGGGCAAATTTCTTCGTCAGCGAAGAAGTAAGCAATTTCACGTGCTGCAGATTCTAAAGCATCGCTACCGTGAGCAGCATTTTCGTCAATTGAATCAGCAAGATCAGCACGAATAGTACCAGCTAAAGCTTCAGCTGGGTTAGTAGCACCCATGATTTCACGGTTTTTAAGAACAGCGTTTTCGCCTTCTAAAACTTGAACCATTACTGGGCCTGAAGTCATAAATTCAACTAAAGCGCCAAAGAAAGGACGTTCGCTATGTTCAGCGTAAAAACCTTCAGCTTTTTCTTTGCTTAAATGAACCATTTTTGATGCAACAATTTTTAAACCAGCAGTTTCAAAACGGTTGTAGATTTGACCAATAACATTTTTTGCTACTGCATCAGGTTTTACGATAGAAAAAGTACGTTCGATAGCCATGATAGCTCCTCATAAATTAGTAAAATAAAATAGGGTATATAATTTTTGGCGCGATTATAGACGAATTACTTACAAATGCATACTCTTTACCGTGTGCTTATGTTGGTAATAAATGTAATCAATTAAGTACATGAATTTTCACTCCTGATTCATTTAGCAACAGACATTAAAAAAGGCGTTATAACAACGCCTTTTAAATCATCATACTTGTCTCGTCCTGAAATGTGTTTACACATTTAGGACTTATTATGAAAAACTCAAACACAGTACACGTTAAACGAACA
>CANMXU010000029.1 GCA_947501935.1 uncultured Alteromonadaceae bacterium | reverse complement strand
AAATCCAGTGACTTGTGATCACTGGATTTTGATCCGATTATTTTAAGAGTCAAGTCTTAACTGATCGGTGTTATCGCAATTGCGGGGCTTTTTATTTTTATAATGAGCAATATTTAAATTGGGCCCAAATATGCCACTTGATTGATAATGGCTTTGTATCTTATTATTTTTACGAATTACCGAATCAATTACTGTGCCGGTGATTTTTTTGTGTAAAATTAACTTCATAGAATATTATAAGATTTACCTAAGGGAAAACTGATGGCAAGAGAACAATTTGGTATTTGTGCAGAGCCGAGTTTGCATGGTTATTATTTATTATTTAATGCGCTTGATGATAAAGATAGCTATTTACGTGAGGCATTGTCTCGATTACCTGCGCTGTTTGACCATTATGCCGACCAGTTTTCTGAGTCTAATTTAACCGGTGTTATTGCTATTGGTGCTAACTATTGGGATGAGTTTTATCCTGATGCGCGCCCTAAGTCATTGAAGCCGTTCGTTGCTATGCAAAATGAAGATAGAATTGCCCCGTCAACCAATTACGACTTATATATTGAAGTACGCAGTGATCGCGCCGATGTAAATCATATTGTCAGCACTAAAGTATGTGAGTTATTAGCCGACTCCGTTGAACTGGTTGAGCAAGTACGTGCTTTTCGCTTTTTAGACGGGCGTGATTTAACCGGTTTTGTCGATGGCACAGAAAACCCACAAGGTCGTCATCGCCGAGACGTGGCCTTAATTACTGATGAGCAAGACCAAAAGTTTGCCGGCGGTAGTTATTTACATATTCAACGTTACCGTCACAATTTACAGTTATGGAATAGCATTGAAACTAAAGAGCAAGAAGATGTTTTTGGCCGTACTAAAGTCGATAATGTTGAATATGAAAGTGAGGCTAAACCGTTAACCTCTCATATTAAACGCACTAATTTAAAAAATGATGATGGCACTAGTCTTGAAATTGTTAGGCAAAGCATGCCTTACGGCGATATGAAACTTCAAGGTTTGTTTTTTGTTGCTTATTGCCACTCGCCTAGCCCGTTTGAGCAAATGCTACATAGCATGATCCACGGTGAAGGTGCGCATTTTGATCATATGCTTAAATATACGCAAGCAGAAACAGGCGCTGCTTTCTTTGCGCCGAGCTTGAATTTATTGGCTAGCCTTGCTGATTGATGAGCAAGCATTAAGCCATAAGCATTAAGCATTAAGCCACAAGTAATTAGCCACAAGTTATCAGCCATAAGTAATAGAAGTAATAAGTGATGAGCGTAAAGTGCTAGCTGGCACTTTACTGCTGTGATAAAAAGTTGTTAAACCAAGTTTCTTGAAAAAAGCACATCAAGTTTTGCAATCGTTTTATCGATTTCTTGTACATTGGTTGGCGCAATAAAAATAGTATCATCGCCAGCGATAGTGCCTAATACACCATCACTTTTACCTAAGCTATCTAATAAACGTGCTATTAGCTGTGCAGCACCTGGGCTGGTGCGAATGATGATCATCACATCATTATGTTCAATATCTACAACTAACTGTTTTAACGGGCTTTGGGCGGTAGGAACACCTAACTCAGCAGGTAAACAGTAAACCATATCTTGTCGGGCATTACGGGTGCGTACAGCGCCGTATTTACTTAACATTCTTGATACTTTCGACTGACTGATGTTATCAAAACCTTGCGCTTTTAACGCATCAACAATTTCTCCCTGAGAGCCGAACTGTTCTTGTTTTAGTAATTCTTTAAATGCTTGTACTAATGCTTCTTGCTTTTGTTGAACCGTCATAAAATATCGCTATATCAAATATAATCAAATTTTTCGTGATGCCTTGAGTAGGCGTTATAAAGTTTGCAGTATAAAAACTTAAATCAATAATATGATTAGGTAAACATTGATCTATAACCGCTAAAAACTATGCTTAATACCGTAAAATAATGCTGTAATTTCTAGCTTATAATACCTAAGTATAATTTAACAAAAATTATTATACGGTATCATACCCAGAAAGCTTAATATTAATTGTGTTTTGGCGGCCAATACTATATCTTTTGGCTACAAATATTTACGTAATTACTCAAATTGTCGGAGACATTTCATGAAAGTTGCTGTTCTAGGCGCAGCTGGCGGTATCGGCCAAGCGTTATCTTTATTGTTAAAAACTCAATTACCAGCGGGTTCTGAGCTATCTTTATATGACGTTGCACCTGTAGTTCCTGGTGTTGCAGTTGACTTATCACACATCCCAACTGACGTTAAAGTTGCGGGTTTTGGTGCTGACGCTTTAGGCGACGCATTAACTGGTGCTGATATTGTTTTGATCCCAGCAGGTATGCCACGTAAGCCTGGTATGGACCGTGCTGACCTTTTTGCAGTTAACGCTGGCATTATTAAAACTTTAGCAGAAGGCATTGTTGCTAACTGTCCTAAAGCTTTAGTAGGTATTATTACTAACCCTGTAAATGGTACTGTGCCAATTGTTGCTGAAGTATTCAAAAAAGCGGGTACTTATGAAGCGAACCGCGTTTTTGGTATCACGACTTTAGATGTTATTCGTTCTGAAGCGTTTATTGCTGAATTAAAAGGCTTAAACGTAAGTGACGTGAAAGTTCCAGTAATTGGTGGCCATTCAGGTACTACAATTTTACCACTTCTTTCACAAGTTGAAGGCGCAACCTTCACAGCTGAAGAAGTTGCTGCTTTAACGCCTCGCATTCAAAATGCTGGTACTGAAGTTGTAAATGCTAAAGCCGGTGGCGGTAGCGCTACTTTATCTATGGGCGCAGCAGCAGCACGTTTTTGTATGTCTTTAGTTAAAGGCTTACAAGGTGAAGACGTTGTTGATTACGCATACGTAGCAGTTGAGAACGGCGATGCAGCTTACTTTGCTCACCCAGTACGTTTAGGTGTAAACGGCGTTAGCGAAATTTTACCATACGGTGAATTAAGCGCGTTTGAAGAGCAAGCGAAAAATGACATGTTAGCAACTTTACAAGCTGACATTAAAGAAGGTGTTGATTTCATTAACGGTTAATTGTTAATGATATTTCTGTAATATCACTTCTTTTCAAAGCCAGTTTTATGACTGGCTTTTTTATGCCCGCTTGTTGATGTTTTTAATATTTTTTCAAAAATCTTGGTATTACTCTACTTCTGCATTACCCTTGAGCATATCACTTAAATATTGATGTACCGTTTGGTAACTCTGCAAAAAGGCTTGGTAGTTTTCACTGTTAACATCTTGGTTGTGTAATGTTTTCTCAAACGATGTTGCTTGTTTATAAAGTTCTATTGCGCTGACATTGGCGGCAATGCCTTTAATTTTATGGGTAAGTTCGAGCATGTTTTGATATTGCCGTGCTGAAAAAGCTTGCTCGTGTGCAGTGATCAGCGTTGGTATTTCATCGATAAATAGTTGCAATAGTTTTTGCATCATTTCTTCTTTTTGGTTAACCCGTTTTAATAGCGCTTCCTTGTCCCAAATGATGTAATTTTCGCTTGCGGTTTGTTCTTCAAGGTTATTATCTTCTTCAGTATTAATTAGTTCAGTAGCATTATTGGGCTGATTGATAGTGAGAGCGGCTTTAGCTTCTGGTTTATACCAAAGCAGTAACTTGGTTTTTAAAGACTCTTGTGAGATAGGTTTACTTAAATAATCATCCATTCCTGCTTGTAAGCATTTTTCTTTATCTCCTTTCATGGCATTAGCGGTCATGGCGATAATAGGCACGTTTTTATGCTTTGCACCGCCGCCGCCGGCTCTTATTTCTTTGGTGGCTTGATAGCCGTCTTTACGGGGCATTTGGCAATCCATCAAAATAAGATCGTAAGGAGTAGCTTGCTCTGATAATTTTAAAGACTGCAATGCTTCAACTCCATCAGCGGCGACATCAATATTAATGCCAAACTCCGCTAATATATGGCGAGCCACTTCTTGGTTAATACGGTTGTCTTCAACTAATAATATTCGGCAGTGTTGCAGCGACTCTAGATTGGCTAATGCCTCATCCGCTTCTAATACTGAGGAGCGGTGTCTTTTGTCTGTATTAATGCTTTGTAAATATTGATGGGTGATCAAAGGCGTTGCTTGAACAAGGCTTTCACTATTACTAATAGTAAGCGCTAAGGTGTCAAACAAGTCTGATGTAGTGGTTGGTTTGGGGAAATAGGCGTTAAAACCTAATTCGGCAAAGTAACTGGCATCGCCGCGCGAAACCATTGAAGTCATCATCACCAGCTTTAAGTTTTTATGACTGGGTAATTCTCTAATGCGTTTGCCTAATTCAGCACCGTCCATGTAAGGCATTTGCATATCTAAAAAGGCGACTTTAAACTTTGATTGTTGATCTTTTTCTAATATAGATAGCGCCATTATGCCATTTTCGGCTTCGGTAACTTTGGCGCCCCAAAGTTCAAATTGTTCTCTTAATACTAAGCGATTGGTATGATTATCATCGACTACTAATATTTCAACACCTTCGATATCAACGGAAGGGATCACTAAATTGGCGCATTCGCTTTGCGCTAAAATGAGCTCTATGGTGAAACAGCTACCTTGGTCTTCAATGCTTTCTACACAAATACTGCCCTGCATTAGCTGACATAATTGTTTTGATATGGCTAAGCCTAAACCCGTGCCACCATATTGTCGTGTGGTTGAAGCGTCAACTTGGGTGAATGAGTCAAAAATAGTGCTTAGCTTTTCTTGAGCAATACCAATACCGGTATCAGATATCTTGCAAGTAAACTTGAGACTCTGTTGCTCGAACGGCTCAACACTCGCACGAATAACAATTTCGCCATGGTCAGTAAATTTTATGGCGTTACCTAGTAGGTTGGTGAGTATTTGCCTGATCCTGCCAGGATCGCCTTTTACATGACTATGTTTAACTCCTTTCACATCAAGAATAATTTCTAGACCTTTTTCTTGGCATCTTAATGCCATTGACTCGGTACACTCACCAAGCAAACAGTGTAAATCAAAGTCTAATATTTCTAAGTCGAGTTTGCCGGCTTCAACCTTGGAAAAATCTAAAATGTCGTTGATTAAGGTCAGTAATGATTCTGCACTTGAGGTAGCAAGTTTTACGTGGTGATGCTGCTCTGGGGATAAGTTACTGCGGGTTAATAAGCCAAGCATACCTAAAACGCCATTCATCGGTGTGCGTATTTCATGGCTCATGCTGGCAAGGAATTCGGTTTTATGACGCACCGTATCTTCGGCGAGCTCTTTTGCTTGAATAAGAGCTAGCTCAGCTCGCTTAACTTCTGAAATGTCATAGTTAACTCCAGTCATTAATATAGGTTCATCAAGATCGTTGCACTTAATTACCGCGGCAGCTTTTATAAATTTAATTGTGCCGTCAGGTAACATTATGCGAAATTCTTCATTAAAAGAGCTGCGATGTTCTATCGCATATTCAACTGCAGCACTGGTTGCTTTTATATCTTCAGGGTGAACCGCATCACTCCAATTACTGAGTGAACCGGTAAAGTCTTCCGGTGATAGTCCATAAAGTTTGAACATCAATAAATCCCAGGTTAAGCGTTGGGTAACAAAATCAAGCTCCCAAATGCCAATACCAGCTGAGTCGGTTGCTAAATTGGTGCGGGCATTGGCTTGTTTAAGCTCTTGCTCTTTTAAGTCACGCTGTTGTTCTAATTCTTTTTCTTTAGATATGTCATGAACAATGCCGATAAAAATACTGTCTTGATTATTCCCTGTTGCGGAAATTGATAAGTGAATAGGAAAAACCTGCCCTGACTTTCGTAGCGCCTGTAATTCGTTACCAGCAGCTAATACCTGAGGAGTTCCGGTTTTCAAATAATGAACAATATAGTTGTTATACTTTTGCGCATAATCTTTAGGTATAAGGGTGTAAATGCTTTTATGCATTATTGCTGCTTGTTCATAACCAAACATTTTTTCTGCCGCGTGATTAAACGATTGAATTTCACCATTTGCTGAAATTGTTACAATCGCATCGGCGGCACTTGCTAATACCGAGTTTAATTTTTTTGCTGATTGCTCTGCAGCTTCAGCCATTAAAGTTTGCTGGGTTAATGAAAACTTCATTTGAGCAAAAAGGTTATGGAAGTTTCGCGCTAATACGCCTACTTCGTTGGTCGAATTAATAGGGAGTTCAGCTACCGAGCCAGTTTGTTCATAGTTTTCTAGGGTAGTAATAATTTGGCTTAATGGTGTTGCAACTTTTCTTGAAGCTAACACTGCCAGGCCTAAGGCAATAATCGCTAGAGCGCAACCTAGTAGTATGCTGTGAACTCTAAAGTCAGCCAATGCTTGTTCATTGGCTATATTGTCATGCAATACCAGCAGCCTTAATGGGTGATTATTGTTAAATTTTTCTATCGATAAAAGCTCATAATGGCCAGAGTAATTTTGCTCATTCAATGTAATTTGTGTAAAGGAAGCACTTGGGCTGTTATTGTTAATGGCTGCCTTTAATTGTGGAAACTCTTGTTGCATTGAATATTGTTGGCCAAACTGTGAAGCAAAATTTTTGCCTTCGTCGGGGTGATAAATAAAATCGCCATGCTCATTGGCTAAATAAAACAGTAAGTTTGGCATGTCGTAAGCTTTAACTTGGCTGATAAAATAATTAAAGTCGACACTAATAACAATAAAGCCAAAAGGGGTGTCGTTAAGCGGGTGATAAATTGGGGTTGCGACTCTTAATATTTCTTTGTGTGGTATTGATACTTTGCCATGCTCGCGGTTTAGGGTGATTTTTGAAAAATAAACATCACCAAAGCTTTTTTCTAAGGTTTCTTCAAAATACTGTCGCCCAGCTTTCTTTTGTAATTGTGACTTAGGCACTCTGACCGCTTGGCCATTATTTCTTCGCCGAACATTAACCAGCTCTAAACCTTCATTATCAACGCCAATATAGCGTAGTTTTTCGTAATAAGGTTTGGCGTTTAAAAAGCTGGTAAAGGTTTTTTCTAAACGTGATTTCCACAACTTATAGTTATGCGTATCTTTTTTGTCTAGGGTATTAATAATGCCATTTATCGGCGGAGTATTACTTAAAAAAAGCACATCAGATTGGGCTTGCTCATATAACTGTTCAATAATAGGTTCGACTAAATTTGCTTCGATACTCAACTCTTTAGTGCCTTGTTTTAGCAGTAACGCCTTGCTTTCGCTATAAAAGAGAAAGCTGACCAAAATCGCAATGCTAATTGATAATACAAATGCCGCCAGAGGTATTTGCACGGAAAGCGGGCTGCGGACTTTTTTTATTGCTAACAAACCATCGGCCTTGTTTGTCAGGTTAGGCTTTAATGATGGCTCAATGGCATTACTGTTTACGGTTGTTTTTTCTGCAGTGTTTAAGTCCAAAAGCATGCCAATGAACATGCAAGCATAGGCTACTACTTTTAAGGCATGAGCAATATTGAAATGATTATCAAATAAAGCGGTTGAACCCAAAGCCATATGTAGCTGAGTAGCAACTTGCGCCACAATACTGATCAGAAAAGCAAATACCGCCAATGAGCGATTAAGTCGGTATAGGCTCCATAACAAGCTACCCGAAAAAATAAATAAGCCTAATGGTAATAAGTCGTAGGGACGACTAAATACTGCATCAGAAAATATTGTTTGCGGTAATTCTTGATTAATTGTTACTAGGTAAATAGTGCTTGTAGCTAAGGTTAAAAAACCTATGCCGACACAAAGTAAAACTTTTATTTCATATTGCTTGCGCAGCTTATTATCAACGATTTTATGTTTATGCAGCCACAAGCTAATCAAGGTGCCGATGATGATGATAACAGCGTTAAAAATGCGAGATAAAGCCCAAGTAAAGGGGATGAAGTCACCATTATCAAGGTTGGTATCAATAAGGTGAGCGGCAGCTAAAGTATGAAAAGCATCAATTGATGCGGCAGATAATAAGGCAATGCCAATAATGGCCACTGAAATATCGCCTTTAAGACGATAGTGCACCATAGCAAGAGCAAAACCTAGCAGCGCCAATACAATAGCTGACCATTCAACAAGGGTATGATGCAAGGTGCCGGTTAACTGTGACAGTAGGTCATGATTAGTTAAAGGCTGATTTTTAATGAATGTAACAGGCGTATTTTCAATAGAAAAATCAACACCCGTTGCATTCAATAATAAAGGCAATAAGCAGGCTAGGGTGAGCATTAATAAATAATGCAATCGAGATAAATGCTGGAAAAAGCTAAAGCGGGAAAAGAACCTTTTAATCGGGGAAATGTTTATTGTATTCATAGCAACTCATCCATAAGCGTATGCTACTAAAATTAGCATAGAATGGTTGAATAACAATGTTTATCATTAATAGAGTGTAGGGGGTATCGTGCAATAGCCTGAGGAGAACACAGCCGGCTTAGTGAGTTAACTAAGCCGTGAGAAAATGTAGATAGTTAAGTGATTTTAGCTGCAATCGGCTGCAATGTTATCAGTATCAACTTGCACTTTAGTGCATATCGCGCTTTGACTTAATTGATTAGCAAAGAGTGACAATAAGCAGTAACCGGTAAAGTAATAAAAGCCCAAACCAACAGCTGAGAGGGTTTCGCTGCTAATTAATAAATTTACTTTAAAACCAAACAGTGCCAATTGTTGATACGACTGGGTATCGCCATGATTGGTCGACATTACCGCTAAAAATATAGCGACAACAAAAACATCTGCCATTGACCATTTACCAATTTTGCCAATAAATTCAATGATGCGTTTTTCAAGGGTGGTGTTTCTTTTCAAATATGCCCAAAAAATTAATAATGTTTTGAGTAGCGGAATACAAATAGAGAAAGCGAATATAAGTCCGGCAACTAATAAACGTTGGTCTTGCCATAATTCTTGTACGGTTGCGAGTAGCGATAACTCTTTATTAACTAACTCTGACGATAAGCTCGAGCCGCTAATTTTGGCAATAACTGACATATCTAATGAAAACATTGGTAGTAAAATGCCAGGCACAAACAGCGCCAAAGCCGCAATGTTTAAAATAAAACCTAAATGTCTTTTCATTATTTCGCCTAATTACACGCTACGGTTAGCGGCAATATGCGCTAAAGCAACCAATGCTTGTTTATGTTCAGAGTCAGGTAATATTGCTAACGCCGCAATGGCTTTATCTGCTTCCTGCTCGGCTTTTTGTTGGGTATAAACTAAAGCGCCTGTTTCGTCCATAGCGGCCAGAATAGCGTCTAAATTATCCATGCCGGTACAATGTTCAATTGCGTCACGAATTAACTGTTTCTGGTTAGCGTTACCGTGCTCCATGGCATAAAGTAGTGGTAGCGTTGGTTTACCTTCTGCTAAGTCGTCACCAACATTTTTTCCCATGGCTTTAGCGTCAGCGGTGTAATCCATAATATCGTCAACTAACTGAAAGGCGGTGCCTAAATGCTTACCATAGTCTTGCATTGCGCGCTCAATGGTTTCATCTTGGTTGGAAACTACTGCGGCAAGGCGGGTGGCTGCTTCAAACAGTTTTGCCGTTTTGCAGTAAATCACTTCCATGTAGCTCGCTTCGGTTGTATCAGGATCGTTACAATTCATTAATTGTAAAACTTCCCCTTCGGCAACAATATTGGTGGCATCAGATAATATTTCCATAATGCGCATATTGTTCAGCTTTACCATCATTTGAAATGAACGGGTATATAAGAAGTCGCCTACTAATACGCTTGCACTATTACCAAATAAGGCATTGGCGGTTTCGCGGCCGCGGCGCATGTTTGATTCATCAACCACATCGTCATGTAATAATGTCGCGGTATGAATAAACTCAATAATGGCAGCAATCGATAAATGGTCGCTTTCTTGATAATTAAGCGCTCGAGCCGCTAATACGGTAAGCATTGGGCGCATGCGTTTGCCGCCGGCATTAACAATGTAAATACCTAGTTGATTGATTAAGGCTACATCTGAATGTAATTGACTAAAAATGAGATCATTTACCGCGGTCATGTCATCGTTTGTTAACGCTTGTATTTTTTTAAGATCCATAAAGCTTAGTGCTTACCCTGTTTGCTCAATTAGAGAGATATTTTTACGTGGGATTTTACACGATTTTTAACGGTATAGAAGGTTTGGATGACGTTTATCCGCGCCATACTAAAAAAAGTAGTAATTGTTTTACTTTATGCTTGCGGAGATGAATTTCTTCGAGTAGAATTCGCGCCCTATATTTTTTAAATTAATGCGTCTTAAATAGTGACGCAGTACGGAGTAGCTATGTACGCGGTATTCCAAAGTGGCGGTAAACAGCACCGTGTGACTGAAGGTCAGACCGTTCGCCTAGAAAAGCTTGAGCTTGAAGTAGGTGCAACAGTAGAATTCGATAACGTTTTAATGATCGCTAACGGCGAAGAAATCAATGTAGGCGCGCCTTACATTGCTGGAAGCAAAGTTGTAGCCGAGGTTGTAAACCAAGGCCGAGCTGATAAAGTTAAAATTGTTAAATTTAAACGTCGTAAGCATTCACGTAAACAAGCGGGCCATCGTCAATGGTTCACTGAAGTGAAAATTACTGGCATTAACGGCTAATTTAGGAGCGATTCAAAATGGCACATAAGAAGGCAGCGGGTAGTACACGTAACGGTCGCGATTCTGAAGCTAAACGCCTAGGTGTTAAGCGCTTTGGTGGCGAAAACGTTCTAGCTGGTAACATTATTGTTCGTCAACGTGGTACTAAATTCCACGCTGGTACCAATATGGGTATCGGTAAAGACCACACTTTATTTGCTTTATCTGACGGTAAAGTACAATTTGAAGTTAAAGGTCCTAAAAACCGCAAGTTTGTAAGTATTGTTGCTGAGTAATAATACTTAATGTTTTGAAAAACCCTGCTGTTTGGCAGGGTTTTTTTTTGGTAGTGATTTATATTTTTATCTAGATCATTACGCTGTATAGAAATAATCACTTATAATATAAACATTCGTATTATAGTCATTCCACCGGAGTTGCAAAACACCATGAAATTCGTAGATGAAGTAGAAATTAGAGTTGAGGCTGGCGACGGCGGCAACGGTTGCGTGAGTTTTCGCAAAGAAAAATACATTGAATTTGGTGGTCCAAATGGCGGTGATGGCGGTGACGGTGGCGATGTTTACTTAATTGCCGACGAAAGTTTAAATACCCTAATTGATTATCGCTTTGAACGTTTCCATCGTGCAAAGCGTGGCGAAAATGGCCGTAGCCGTGACTGTACCGGCAAAGGTTCAGACGATTTATTTTTAAAGGTGCCAGTAGGTACACGTACAGTTGATGTTGACACCGGCGAACAAATTGGTGACTTAACCGAGCATGAGCAAAAACTTCTTGTGGCTAAAGGCGGTTGGCATGGTTTAGGTAATACTCGCTTTAAAAGCAGTACTAACCGCGCACCTCGTCAAAAAACTGATGGTACTCCCGGCGAAATTCGTAACTTAAAACTTGAGTTGTTATTACTTGCTGATGTCGGTTTATTAGGCTTACCTAATGCTGGTAAATCAACTTTTATTCGCAGTGTATCTGCCGCGAAACCTAAAGTTGCAGATTACCCATTTACCACCTTGGTGCCAAATTTAGGTGTAGTAAGATTAGATAGTCAACGTAGTTTTGTTGTGGCTGATATCCCCGGTCTTATTGAAGGCGCAGCTGATGGTGCTGGTTTAGGTACGCAATTTTTAAAACATTTAGAGCGTTGTCGAGTATTATTACATCTTGTCGATGTTATGCCTGTTGACGGTTCATCACCACTTGAAAGTGCACAAACTATTATTAATGAATTAGAAATACATTCACCAAAATTAGCGGGTAAGCCGCGTTGGTTGGTGTTTAATAAACTTGATTTATTATTAGAAGAAGAAGCTAAAGAAATTACTGATGCAGTGATCAAAGGTTTAGATTGGCAAGGTGAAGTATTTAGTATTTCAGGCTTTAATAAAACTGGCACGCAAGAGCTATGCTCTCAACTGATGAACTTCATTGAAACACTACCTGATGAAGTAGAAGAGTCAGTAGAAGAAAAAGCCGTTGAGTTTAAGTGGGATACCTACCACGACGAAGCTATTGCTGAGTCAGATGATGATTTAGACGACGAAGACTGGAATGAAGACGACTACGACGTTGAAGTAGAGTATCGCCAGTAGCGTTTTCTGAGTAACTTAATAACTTCTTACTTTAGTAATTATGTTGGGAAGTAAATACTCAAATTAGCATAATAATGCCCCAAACTAGCCTGCTAGTGCGGGGCGTTTTTTATGGAAAACTTTAAACTGATGCTCACCATTTTAAATTGAGAGTTTAATGCTTTGTGATTAATAAATTGTAAGGTAAATTGATGAGCTAAATAAGCTGCAATCACTAACAAACATAGTTAATTGTTCGTTATACAAGGAGAGTTTGTGTTTACCATTAAGCTTGATGACTTATCAGGCACAGAAATTCATCAATTACTTCAAGAGCACCTTGACGATATGCAAGCGACATCTCCACCTGAAAGTAAGCATGCGTTAGATTTAACAGGCTTGAAAGAACCCTCAATTAAGTTCTTCACTATTTGGCATGAAACTCATTTAGCTGGCTGTGGAGCGTTTAAAAAACTTGATGATGAACATGCTGAAGTAAAGTCAATGCGAACCTCAAGTGGTTTTAAAAACCAAGGTGTTGCGTCAAAACTGCTGCTTTATATTATCGAACAAGCAAAGCTTAGTGGCTTTAAAAGGTTAAGTTTAGAAACCGGCTCGATGGACTATTTTGTTCCAGCTCATGGTTTATATCAAAAACATGGCTTTGTTTTTTGTGGTCCTTTTTCAGATTATAAAGCTGATCCTAACAGTAAATTTATGTCGCTGAATTTAACAAATAAAACGACTAGCGATTAAGTCGTACAGTAAAGCGAATGTGAACAAGTGACTACAGGCTAGTTATATTTTTCTACTTTAATGTGTTTTATCAAATGGAAGTGTTTGTATGTATGCAGTAATTTTTCGTGCTAAAACTGGCGTTCAAAACCAAGAATATAGTAATACCGTTGCTAGAATGCGTGAACTCGCATTTGAAAAATATGGCTGTTTAGAATTTGTTGCGGTAACTGAAGACAAAGATGAAATTGCCATATCGTATTGGGACAACGAAGCAGCGATTCGCCAGTGGAAAAGTGACTCTGAGCATTCATTGGCGCAAGAATACGGACGCGCTAAATGGTATGAGTCTTATATTGTGCAAGTAGTTGAAATAAAAAGAGAGTATAAGTTTGGTTACGAATAAATTAGCGAATCAGTACCTTTACCCAGCTATTGTTTTACGTCGCTCTTCAACCTATTTTAAGAAAAATTATGTATAAACTCATCACTACTTTATCGGCCTGTTTTTTTATCTTTATTTCTTGGATTATATATTTAGCTAACACTGGCCAAAATAGTATTTTCTTTGAACTGGTGGCTGCTATTCCTTATGGCGATAAAGTAGGGCACTTTTGTTTATTTGGTTTGTTAACTTTAGGGGCAAACTTTGCATTAAAACTGAAAGAATTTGAACTTAAGTTTATTCAGCTATATGCCGGATCAACGCTTGTTTTTCTGTTTGTTTTAGTCGAAGAGTTAAGTCAATACTTCATTCCCAGCAGAACCTTAGATGCTAGCGATTTACTGGCTGATATAGCGGGTATTCTAGTATTTAATTTCATGACAAAAGTATTTAGCAAGCTTATGAATAAGCATGCTGGTGCGTAATTTTATAAATGAAAAAAATCCGATAGCTAAAAGCTAGCGGATTGGTGGTCTCAAGTAAGAAGTTAAACCATACAAGTGAATGGTTTAACCTCTCCAAGACCCAAGGGAGTGCTCCACAAGTCGCTATGGAGCAGTTTGGGTAAGTTTAAAATTCGTAACTTGTATTAAGGTAGAATTGTCGACCTAAACCAGCACCCGGATAAACAGAAGAGTTATACCAAGGGGTTTGATGGTAAAGGTAACTATCATCACTTGGCGCTTTGGCATTATGCAGGTTATTTACCGTTAAGCTTATTTTCCAATCATCAGCATAATATGTAGCGGTTAAGTTCGCGACAACATAAGCAGATAAGCGAGTTTGCGAGGTTTTAATTTTGCCAACGGTAGTAATATTATTACCATCTACATCAACCATAACTCCACTTTCAGGATCTTCAATATATGGAATTACTGCGCCTGCCTCATCAAAATAAACAACATTATCAAATTCATCACGAATTGCCTTAGGCGAGCGAGGCCCAATAGGTGAGTTATAACGCACACTATAAGTAATGCTGTAGTCATCACTTTGATATGTTAAAGCTGCGGTTAACCGGTCTTGCGATTCCCAGTTGTAAATGTTGTTAGAGTGCTCAAAAGGTTGCTCGTCATCACCGTCGATATCATCAGAGATAGTTGATAATATTTTGGTATGTGTAAATCGGGCGTTAAACTGGCCTGGAATATAGTCAGAAAATTCAAAACGATAGTTCAATTTAGTATCAAAGCCTGACTGTGAATACATGGCTAAGTTAAACGGTGAAGTATTAATATCTGTAATTTCAGTACCTTCACCGCTAGGGCCATTAGATTGCGAGCGGCTTATTAGTCTGTCAACGTTGCTACAACCATAAGTAATTGGTTGGTCTAAGTTGTTGTCACAAACAAATTCTTCCCACAATAAATCACTAACTCTAGCTGTTTGAACTTGGTCATTAATTTCAACACTGTAATAATCCCAAATAATATCTAAACCATCAATTGGCTCCCAGAATATCCCGAAACCATAAGAAGTACCGGTTTCGTTTTTAAGGCTATCACTAGGGATGATGTCAGCGTTAAATTGGGTGCTACGACATGATGATTTATAGCTAGCTGATTTTGGACCACTGGCAAATTCTTGTGCAGATATCCCTTGAGCGGCAAAGTTCTCATAACAGGCTACATAGTCTCGACCATAAGAGAAACCATTGCTTTTAGTAAAAACCGATTGCATATCAGGAGCTTTAAATATTTTTGAAAAACTTGCTCGTGCTAACAAATTGTCAGTAGGGCGATACTCAAGACTGGCTGCTGGGGTAAACTGGCCTTTATCATCGGTATCATATTTATCATAACGAAGTGCCATGGTGGCATTAATGTGGCTATTAATTGGCAGGTAAAATTCACTAGCAAAAGAGTATCTAGAACGCTCACCGTTACCCGATACTATGCCTAAATCTTTCCAAATATTACCACTGCCGTTAATTTTATTCATGCCACGTTCATCAGGCATGTAATCAAAGGTTTCGTTAACATATTCAACAACAAATGCTGACTGAACATCACCTGCTGGTAAGGTAAATAATACCCCTGTTAATTCAGCTGAAAGTAATGTGGTACTGGTTTGGTTTTTATCTCTGGCGTAACCAAACAAGCTATTAATGGCGCTGGCAGGAATAGGGTCAAATACCGATAATGCACCCGTGCCATCATATAACTTTTCACCTAATAGGGTTCGACCTAAATCTTCCCCTAAATAAAGCGCTTCTGCTTGCTCTTGTTTCATCCAGCGGCGGCTGCCTTCTAATTCATATTGGCTTCTTACAACATCTGCTTTCCAGTCGTAGTCACCAACACTGCCGCTTAAACCAAGATTTAAACTTATCGCTACTTCATCTGTGGTGTAAGCGGTATCGCCGATTTCATCGCCAGTAAAGTAACGTTGCATAACGGTAAAGTCAGGGTATGAAATATAACTGCCGTTACTACCTTTAAACGGTAAAATATTGGCATCTGAATACTCTGATAATGTGGCCCCTCGAATAGAAAGGTAACCAGCATCACTTTTTGCGGTAGTATCAGTGTACATAAAAGTACCGTTTGCGGTAATGTCACCGCCAATATCATAATTACCATTGATAATTACAGCGGCTTTGTCTTTTTCATTTTGCAATGTTTGATAAGCTGCAGTATTTAAACCGCAATAAAAGCCATGTGAACCTGGTCTACTTCCTTCACCTTGTAACCGTTCTTTGTATTCCATATTAGGAATGTTTTCACAGGCCTCTTGGCCTGGGTCGGTGTAGCTTGGTTTACCTTCGCCTAACATGTCGTAACCGTAACTACGCCACATATCAACCTCTAAGGCACCACCTAATAAAAATGGAATACGACCAGAAGGATCATTCATGTCGATATACGGATAATCTTTGGCGTGGTCAAAGTTCTCACGATCGCCACCCACAACATGGTCTTGCTTATAAAGCTCGGCCATTACCGTGATATTGCCATCGCCTAAATCAAAACCTGTGGTTAATTGCACGCGTTGAGTTTCAATATTACCGGTATCTTCAGAGCCACCAATCATGGCTGACAGCGTAGTTTCTTCTACATTATCTTTTAAAATAATGTTAACAACACCAGCAACCGCATCTGAACCGTAAATAGCGGAGGCACCGGTAGTTAATACTTCAATTTGTTTAACTGCAGCAGCAGGAATGGTATCTACATTGAGAACAGTTGCAGAGCCGCCATAGGGTTGTGGGTAGCTAGCTAATCGTTTGCCGTTAATCAGTACCAAGGTGTACTGTGGACCAAAGCCCCTTAAGTTCATTACTTTTGCATTGGGTGTGAAGCTGGCGGTATTCTCATCGCCGCCAACAAGGCCCGAGTTTTGTGATAAATCAGATAAGGCATCAAAAATTGTAATGTTACCGGCAGCTATCATATCTTCTGATGTGATAATACTTACTGGGTTGGCGCCTTCTAAACTTGCCTTGTGAATGCGAGTACCCGTTGTTGTGATGCGCTCAATTTCTTCGTCTTCTGTTTGTACTGCATTTTCTAAAGCGACTTGTTGCGGTTGAGCAATTTCTTTTTCTGTGTCCGAAACTTGATCCGCCAACGCGAAGTTGGGGAATGTTAACAACGACAACAAAGAAACCCGTACCGCCAAACTTAAATTATTTAGTTGAAATTTCATGTGTTACAACCCTGATTTTAGCATTTTTATGACTAACACCCTGTCGAGAGGATGGCTAGTTTGAACTTGCTACAGGTTATGCGAAGAAAAGAAAGGAAAGTGTGAAAAAGTGTTAACCCTGCTATGGGGGTTTTACATTTAATTATAGTGGCTTTGAAAGTGATGTGGCTGGGTAAATAACAGTAATTACAAAGGTGTATAGCTATGTGTGGGCGAGGAATAAAGCCGGTTTTACCTTGGCCAGCAAATGGCTTTGTAAAGGTTAGCTGGTTTGCATTAACAAATAAAGCATGTTTTAAAGCATGCAATGTTCAATATTACTCAAAAAGTTTTTTAAAATATTTGAAAAACTTGAGTGGAAAATTATAGGCAATATATTATGTTTTTTTTATCCAAGCGATTTGCAATTTCTCTTTTAGCTGCTCAAATGGCATACGGTTGTAGTGCCGTTAGTGACAACCTAATTGGCAGTAATGCCGTAGCAGTTTCACAAAAATCATCCCTATCTTCTCAGTTATCTTATGTTAGAACCGTTGAAGGCATAGAAGAATACCAGTTAGAAAATGGCCTTAAAGTATTACTTTTTTCTGACCCTTCACAATCAAAAACCCTAGTAAATATTACCTACAGAGTTGGCTCTGTGCATGAAAAGTACGGTGAAACTGGCATGGCACATTTACTTGAGCACATGTTATTTAAAGGCAGTAGCGCATATCCTGAAATAAATACTGAATTTAAAAAACGTGGTATGGCAACCAATGCCACTACGTGGTCTGACCGAACCAATTACTTTGAAGTATTCGACGCTAATCCCGATACGCTTGAATGGGCAATAGGCATGGAAGCAGACCGTATGCTTAATGCCACATTTACCGAAGAGCAGCTAAAAAGTGAAATGACGGTAGTGCGCAATGAAATGGAACGCGGTGAAAATAACCCGATGCGCATTATGATGGCGCGTTTAAACTCGATGGCGTTTTTATGGCATAACTACAGTAACTCAACCATTGGTGCTCGCTCTGATGTTGAAAACTTCCCATTTCCGAAATTACGCGCATTTTATGACACCTACTACCGACCAGATAATGCGGTATTAACTATTGCCGGCCGTTTTGATAACAAACAAACTAAAGCCTGGATTGAAGAAAAATTTGGCAAGTTAGCTCGTCCACAAACACCAATTGAAACTTTGTATACCACTGAACCGACACAAGACGGCGAACGCTCAGTCACAATTCGACGTAATGGCGATGTTCCCTTAACCGCGTTAATGTATCATTTACCGTCAGCTACCCATCACGACAGTGCCGCAATTGAAGTACTTAACTTAATTTTTTCTGATCGTGCTCGTGGACGCTTACGCTCTGAACTGGTTGAACCGGGTGTTGCGGCAAGTGCCTTCTCTTTTCCTATATTGTTAAAAGACAGCTCTCAGTTTTATTTCTTTGCTAATGGCCAAGACGCTAATAGTGACGTAGAAGGCATTCAAGAAAAGTTAATTGCCATGGTTGAAGGCATTAGTGAGCAGCCAGTAACTGAAGAAGAAGTTAAGCGTGCTGTGCGCTCTTGGTTATCAAGCACCGAGCAAGAATTTAGAGACGTTTCCAATATAGGTATGGAGCTTTCTGAATATATTGCCAAAGGTGATTATCGTTTCATGTTCTATCATCGTGACTTGGTTGAAAAAGTTACCGCAGAGCAAGTGCAACAAGTGGCTGAAAAATACTTAATTCAAAGTAACCGTACCTCTGGCTTGTTTATTCCAACCAAAGATATTGTTCGCGCTGAACTAGAACAACCTAAGCCGCTTGATGAAGTGTTAGCGAATTACCAAGGTAAAAAGCAAGTTATTGCCGGTGAAGTTTACGACAATAACGTTGCCAACATTAGTGCTCGCCTAGAAAATTTTAGCTTAGACAATGGTACGCAAGTGAGTATTTATCCAAAACAGTTACGTGGCGATTTAGTGCACGTAAGTATGGACTTTCCTTTTGGTAATGCTCAATCGTTATCGTCTCAAGAAGCGGTAATGAACTTTATGGCTAGCCAATTGTTAGCTGGCACCAGTAAATTTAATAAGAATCAATTGGCCGACCGACTTGATGGCTTAAATACAAGTGTAATGACATCAGCTTCTTTAGGGGCATTTAAAGTTGGCTTTACTGTTGAAAAGAAGAACCTTGATGCCACCTTAGATTTATTAAATGAATTGCTTACCCAAGCAAGCTTCCCAGAGCAAGAGTTAGAAATTGCCAAACGAGCGGCTATTTCGTCACTTGAGTCAAGTCGCAACGATCCTAATACCGTTGCCAAAGCTAACTTGCAAAAAACAATTCGCAACTATGCTAAAGGTCATCCGAAAGCGTTTTTAACCACAGATGAAAAGATTGCTGAAATTAAAGCCATAACTCGTCAAGATATGCTTGATATTTTGCACCAGCAAGTTACTACCGCACATGGTAAAATTGCCATTACTGGTAATGTTGATAAAACCGAAGTTGCTGCCAAGCTTAACAGCAGTGTCGGGCAAATTAGCTCAGATGTTCCTTACGAATATTTAGCCATGTCAGCCAATGACGTTAGCGGTGAAGTGGTTAGTACTCATATTCCTGATAAAGCCAATGCCTCGTTATACAGTGTGCACTTGGTTGATGTAAACCCAGACCATCCCGACTATCCGGCATTAAAAATTGCCACTTCTATTTTTGGTGGTGACACTTTTAACTCTCGCATTGGTGTCCGTTTACGAGTGAAAGAAGGTTACAGTTATAGCGTGCGTGCAGGCTTGTCGATAGGTCATCAAGACGAACAAGGGGTTTACTGGGCCTTTGCTATTGCAGCGCCAGAAAACATGGATAAAGCCATTGCAGCGTATCGTGAAGAGCTAGAAAAAGTAAAAGCTGAAGGTTTCACTGAAGCAGAATTACAACAAGCTATCGCTGGGCATGTTGCTTCGGTAAATCGTAGCTGGGCAAATGACGGCTTTATTCCAAGTGTTTTACTAACCGCTTTAGACAAAGAGCAAGGTTTAGCCTTTTTCGATCAGCAAACCGAAGCGATAAAGTCACTTGATCTAGAAACGGTTAATCAAGCTTTTAATAAATACATTGGTAATAAAACCATGAATATTTTTAAAGCAGGTACCTTTAAGTAACAAGTTTTTAAGAACCCTTATATAAGGCGCTTTCGAGCGCCTTTTTTATTATTTATAACTTCCCAGCAAGCCCCGAAAAACCAGACCCTTAACATCTTTTAACAATCTTTAACCCTTAGTTATATTAACGTAAAAGTTGGAAATAAATCTGGCTGTTTTTTCGCAAGAAAAAGTTGTTATTAACAAGAGAAATAAAGTTGTTATTATGAAGATAACCAAGTTAATCGGGCTATGCGCCTCCTCACTTTATGCTGCCGGTATCTGCTTTGCTGCTACCAACGTCAGCGTAGAGCAGGAAAACCTCACTAGAATGGCAAATCCATTAAGTTTGCCGGGAAAATCACCTTGGGATACTGCACCATCTGCCCTGCCTGAATCATTACATACTTTTAATGAGTTAGAGCAAGTTGATGTACTTCCTGCTATTTCAACTGTTAAAACCGTAGAAGCCAGCCGTATTTCTGGACTTTACGACGGTCAAAACAAAACCAATAAAACCGTTAACCAGCGATTTAAATTTATTGAAGAACAAGGCGTTACCGGCGAGCACGATTACTTTATTGTTTTAGCCGACCCAGCAGTACCTGCTTATAAAGGTACTATTAAAGGTTATTTGGCAACCAATCCAAAAGCCTATGCCGCCGAGCAAGACGATGCAAGTGAAGTTAAAGCAGCAAGTCGTACGAGTGTTAAAGGCAATGTGCTTAAACGATTACTAGCTACTTCAGAATATAAAACACGCGTAAGCGCTTATAAAAGCTACTTGGCAAATAAGCAAAGTAGCTTTGTTCAAGCAGCGAATAGTGCTGGCGTACCAATAACAGCTAAGCGTCAGCTTACGGTTGCACTTAATGCCATAACCGCAAGCATGACCCAAGAGCAAGCTAAAACACTATCTGGTTTGTCTGGTGTTAGGTTTATAGAACGCGTTAAAAGCTATTACCCTCAAACAGTTAGTGTTGATAATTCACGCCTTGGTTTAGAAGATGCGCCGTCAGGTAATGAGGTGATCAAATCTACAGAATTGTGGGCTGCAGGCTTTAAAGGTGAAGGCATTATTGTTGGTGTTTCAGATACCGGCATTAATACTGACCATCCTTCGTTTCATGACTTTGCCGGCGAATCAACCTACGTTGATGACTCGGGTGAAGAGTGGACCACTGATGACCCATACGACTTTGAAAACCCATTTGGAAAAGGCGTATATGTAGGTGATTGTACTAAGGCATCGTTAGCTCATATGTGTAACGATAAGCTTATCGGCGTTCGCTCATATAAAGCTATTCATGAAGCAGTATGGCAACCGAGCTTAGTGGCAATGGCCAAAGAAAAAGGTGCTGAAGTCGATGGATTTACCGGCAGAGTAGATGAAGGTTCGGGTGAAGACTACACCGGACATGGTTCTCATACTGCCGGTACCTCTGCGGGTAACCAAGTCAGTAATATTGATTATTTCTTTAGAGAGTATAAAGCAGGGCCGGGTGTTTCTGCGTCTAAAGAAGCACTAGGTGACGCCAGTGGTGTTGCGCCACGTGCCAATATTATAGCTTATCAAGTATGTATTCCTTCTACTATTTGGGCCGGTTGTCTTGGCGACATCATGGTGCAATCGGTTGAAGATGCCATTCAAGATGGTGTTGACGTAATGAACTTTTCACTTGGTGGTGGTCCGTTTGACCCTTACCAAAGTGCTTTTGCCCTGGCGATGCTTAATGCGCGCGAAGGTGGTATGCACTCTGTTGCTGCCTCTGGTAACTCAGGAACTAACAATGCCAGTTACGGTGCTCCTTGGATTTTAAGTGTTGGCGCGAGTAGTTTAGGTCGCCGTGAATTCATTGAAAACAGCGATGACTTAATTGACAGTGCTACCGTGCCGGCAATGCGCGATGGCGTTGCATATGAAGATATAGAAATTAAATATTTTGCTCGAAGCATTTCAGGTACTGTAACTGATGAAAGCGGAGATCCGATTTTTGCTCCTATTATTTTAGCCTCAGATTACGGCTCTTGTATCGAAGGTGACTGTTCTTTACAGCCAACTTGTGAACTAGGTGATGAATTAGTTGATGGCTATTGTTATGCCATGTGTACTGAGGAAGAATTTAGAGATCCCGTGACTAAAAGCTGTGTTTCGTTAGACGGCCCAGACCCAGATCGTGACCCAGACGAAACTGGTTGTCGCTATGGTGAAATATTAGTTGATGGCGAATGTTTATATGATACCGACACTGTTCTAGCCTCTGAGTCTATTTGTGACGGTAAAGAATATGGCATTTATGATGCGCAGTTTGAAGTTGATAATGGCGGTAAAAACCATTATGCCTGTGAAGGTGTAACTTTAGCCATTAGTGAGTGTGTTACCTCTCATATTGGTCAATCAGGTGCTTCTGCAGGACTTTGTTGTGCTTACGGTGTTTATCCTGATGTTGCTACAGGTAAAGTTGATAATTCTGGTGACATTGATGACCTTATTGCGGGTGCATGTTGTGTTGAAGGTAACTGTGCTTATGTTTCAAACAGTAATGCCGTACCTATTGAAGAGGCAGGTGACGAATTTAAAATTTCTTCAGCGTTAAGCCCATTAGCGACTTCTATTGACCAAGTACTAAAAACTAGCTCAAGCGTTTCAAACACAGTTAAAGCAGCAAGCGATGAAGCTGTTGGAACAACGCCTATTCTGTCGCGTTATAACAAAGATTATTACTGTGAAAACCTAGACCAATGGCAGGTATTTAACGAAACAACCAATGAAATAGAAGACTTCTCTTTCAATGGCAAAATAATCATGTGTGCACGTGGTAGCGGAAACGGCTTAAACATTTATGAAAAAGTTTATAACGTTGTCGATGCTTGTGATGTTATTCCAGAAGATGAAGAACTAGAAGACGGTGTTAAACCAAGCGAATGTGCTGCAGGTGTTGTTTTATATAACGACGACGACTATTTCAAATACAATGGTATTTATACCTTGCCATTCCCTATTCCATTTTTGCATATCAATAATGCAACTTGGGAAAGTGATTTTAAGCCATTCATGGAAGAAGGTAGTGATCAACAAATTAAATTACCAAGTACTTATCGTGTTGTAGCATCAGACCCTTCAATGTTAAACCACATTGCTGGTTTTACTTCATATGGCCCGCATTGGTATAACCCGAATATTATGTCACCTAACATTATTGCACCAGGTGAAAATATTTTAGCGCCTTGGTCAGACGAAGCTTACTATGGTTATGGTAATCAATCAGCAGATTGGACCTTTGAAACGGGTACTTCAATGGCTACACCACACGTAACAGGTGCGGTGGCATTGATGATTCAAGCTCGACCTGATTGGACTGCCAGTGAACGTGAGTCTGCTTTATTATTAACAGCTCATAGCGCACGTTGGGGATTTGAATATATTTCTGAAGCTGAATATGACCCAACTAACCCGAATCATTATAAAAACTCAAACTCATATCGAAACCTTTATGACCCTATAACAGGTAAACCGATCCTTGATGACGACGAAAAAGGTATTGATCAAACGGCGATTGTGTATTTGAAAAGAGGCAAAGCTGACTATAACCACGGCGGTGCTGGTGTTATTGATGTGAATGCAGCAATTAATGCTAGCTTAGTTTTAGATGAGTCTATCGACAACATGCGAGCAGCAGACCCTGCATCAGGTGCTGATGTTTCTCAGCTGAACGTACCCTACTTATTTAACTCACAATGTCCTAGTGAGTGTCACTTTATTCGTACCTTTACGGCAAAAGTTGATGGCACTTGGTCAGTAAATACTTCAACTAACGAGCTATCTGTTGAAGTAGAATCCTCAGTGCGTGAATTTACGCTTAAAGCCGGTGAAACCATTTCAATCTTCTTTACTGCTCGTTTAGACCGTTCGGTATCAACGGATACTGATGGTGGTGGCTTTGTTTTTGGTGATGTGTTTATTACTCCTACCATGACCGACTCGCCAGCAATGAAACTTGCCGTGGGTGTTTCTTTAGCAACGCCTGATATTCCAGCAGTAGCTGTGGGTAAAGCTAATGAACGCATTGGTCAATTCCCGGTTAGTGTTGGCGGTAATATGGTTGCAACAGATGAGTTGCAAACAACCTTATATCGTTCACCTAGCATGAATTACATAGAATCAGTATCTGGTGAAGGTGTTTCTCAAGGTGGTGGTGGTATCACTGAACTTATCGATACTGCCGCTGGTGGTACTTGGATGGGACAAGCTAAGTTAGAGTTAAACGATACTTATGCTTACAGCCTGATGACGGGTGACGACATAAGTAACTCAACAACAGGTAAGCTAATTTGGTTAGACGTAGCACCAGGTACTAAAGTTTTAACCGCTGATGCTTTAGACCGAATTTATTCAAGCCATAGTGAAGACGGTACACCAAATGGCAGTATATTTAACGGCATGTTACACATTCTTATTGGCCGAGATATTAACGAAGACAACGAGCCTGATTTTGAAAGCGAAGGCGTATGTTGGTCAGGATCTGAAGCGGGTAATAACTTCTGTCATGTACATAACCCTGACCCCGGTCGTTATTGGGTTTATATAGAAAATGTTAACCGTGTTTATGAGTTTGTAAATCATGGTCAATACGACATTCATAACTATGCAATCTCAGTAGTACCTGATCAAGTATCAAGCGATATGATCTTGAGTGCTCCAGATGCGGTTGACGGTATTTACCCTTCTTCATGGGACGTTGTTTACGACGTTGACCTAAAACAAGGTGAATCTACTTTTGCCTTTATGGAAGTTGGCTCTCGTGAAGGTGAAACTGATATTGGTTCTATGGTTGTACGTCTTGACCGAGAAGAAGACTTAGTGAGCGTAACCGCACACCGAGACAATATTGCTCCTGGCGGATATGTAAAAGTTGACATTGCCTTTGCGAAAAACCATACCGGTTATGCACGCACCTTCGAAGTAAAAGTTAACTCTGACGAAGAGGGTTTATATCAATATGTTACTGGTACTTTAGGTGGCGATGGCCGTTTTGTTCAAGGGCTTGAAGTTGACTATAACGGTTTTTATATCGCTGGTAATCAACCGAATACTTATCGTTGGGCTAAGCACTACAACATGACGACTAATTTACATCCAGATTTACTTCCTGAAGATGTAGATTATGAAAGTCACCCGTTAGCTAATACTTACGACCAATACTGTGAAACACAGATTAACGCTCAATATTACGACGGTGAACAGAGTAACTATGGTTATTTAGATTTAGCTCGTGTGCCTAACTATTTCGGTCAAGTTGATTTTCGTACTCACTTTGGTTCTGGTAGTGAGCTTAAGCTTGGAGGTTGGGGAGAAAGAGTATATATGGATACCCAACGTTTGTTCTCTTTTTCAGGCGATGCTGACTTTAATACCTTAAATTCACCAGCGAGCTTTACCGAGCTTAGATTCAGTCCATTTGGTTTTGTTGATGCCGGACTTGATTTATTTGGAGACTCGCCAGCGCTTAATATGGCCGGCTATTTTGGTGATAACTTCCAAACCTGGCCTGAAATTAGACTTGCGCCACTGCACAAAGCCTCAATTGATCACCAGTTACGTGTTTTCAAAACAGAGCCTGAAAAGTTTGTTGATGTAGCTAACCCTGATTTATATGAAGGCATGACCAGTACAGCATATTCTGGACCATATAACCGTTTGATTATGATGGAATGGGACAATGCTTTCACGCTATATGGTAGTACTTTTGCTGAAGGCACAGAAGGTATTCGAGCTGAAGATTCATACGACTTCCAAGTATGGATTGACTTGGAATACAACAACAGTGTTGGTCAAAAAGAAATCATCTACGCATACGACAACTTAAAAATGTTAGACGGTCGTGGCTCAGTTGGTGTACATGGTTTTGGTGATTATCGCGGCCGCTTCGGTCCTATTGGTGGTTACTACAACAAGTCAGCACTATTTAATAACCTTGATGAAGCCTTAGTTGACGATCTATTAATTTGTTTTGACTATGTTGGCCCTGAATACAGTGAAATGCGCTTTGAAACTTGGGTAAAACTAAACGACAAAGCTGCTGGTCAAACGGTTGACGTTAGTGTTGACGTTAGTATTGATGGCGTAACCCAACAGTACATTTTACCTATCAAGGTTGGTGGCAATATTACTGCACCATCGGTGTCAACTATCAAGCTTAACCAAGGTGAAAAAATTACTGTGCCATTGACTTACACCGATATGGCTAATACTGCCAATGAAGTGTTTATTGACAGCCCTGATGTGAAAGTTACGGCTTTTGGAACACAACCCGGCGATGCCCTTGAAATTGATGCGTCATGCTCGAACTTCAGTGGTGAAACCGTAGCTAATATTCTTATTCAAGACAGTCAACAGGCCGCTGATGCTGCTGAAATGAAATTGAATATTGTGGTTAACCCAGTAGAAGGTTTTGTTGCATCGAACTGTGATGTTCAAGAGCCTGATGCTAGTGAAGAGCCTGTGGCTAATACCGAGTCTGGTTCAAGTGGTGGTTCTACCGGTACTTGGTTGTTGTTCTTACTTATAGCTTTATTCACCATTCGCCAAGTGGCGAATGGCAATAAGCTAAACCGTATCAGTCAATAGTTTCGGACTTTCTCAAGGTAACAAAATGAAAATTAATAATTTTATTAAAAAATCAAGTGTTGTCGCTTTGTCGCTAGCCATAGCTGCTTGTGGTAGCGATGACGGGACAGCCAATAACGCGCCTGATATTTCAAATGCTTCTGTGCCTAGTGCACAGGAGATGGAGTATTTTCAATACACAGTTCGAGCCATAGATATTGAGCAGCAAGCGTTAAGCTTCTCAGTATCAGGCTTGCCTGATTGGGCAAGTACCAAAACTCAAGTGATCGAAGCTGTTGACTCCGGTATTTCAGATGGAAAAACCAGCAGTGCAACTGAGTTAGTTATTTATGGTACGCCATCATACGATGATGCCGGCATTGATACTGTGTTTGTTTCGGTGTCTGACGGTAGTAACGAAAGCCATGCTGACCCTATTCGTATTGAAGTGGAAAACGTTAACCGTGAGCCCACCTTAAATATGGCTGCAAACACCATGTTTGATGAGCTGAACCAGATATCTGTCACTTTATCTGCTAATGATCCTGATGCCGATGAGGTGACAATTAATGTAGTGAATTTACCTAGCTGGTTAAGTTATGACGCTGACACGGCAACTATTACAGGTTTTGCTGGTTGTGAAGCATCAGGTCGTTTGGATGAGCTTACCGTCGAATTGTATGACGGTAACGTAGTGGTTGAAGACGATAGCTTTTTTATCACCATACAAAATACTGTAACCGATAGTCGTTGCTTTAGCGGTAAAGTATTAGGCGGCAGTTATATCAATAATGCCTTGGTATATTTAGATGCTAATGACGACGGTCAATTTAATGAAGGTGAGCCATCTACATATTCAAAAGAAAATGGCGATTACCTATTAGTAGTTTCTGATGATTACATCATTGAAAAAGATCGCCCTGTAGATGAGAACGCTGAAGAAGATGAAGACGAGGAAGAAAGTAACCTTCCTCCTTACGATAACTTCGTAAAGTATCCGTATGTTAGGGCCGTTTTAGCCGAAGGTAGCACTGATTTATACCCAAATAGTAATGCTGATTTTTCGGATAAGGCTATTTCATTAACTGCTGATCCAATGTTGTCAATTCCGCTACAAAGAGATTGGTCTAAGTATGACGTCGTCGATAAGATTGACTTCCCTGGCTACAACATTTCACCGTTTACCGATGCCGCCTATCAATTGTTTGCAGCTAAAATGCTTGAACAACCGGATAGGCAAGTTTCGCAAGCCCTATACGAAGCAAGATACGAAATGATGGATAGCTTTCTTGTACTTAGCCGCAGTATTCCTGAGGTACGCGCAGTGACTGAAAGTGATATTGTTGCGATTTCTGTGACTGGCGCAGAAGGTCACGACATTATTCTACGTGCTATGTACGGTGATTATCAGGCTCAAGTGTATCCGTTATCTTATTTTTACAACAAAACACCGGTTACTGAATATATCTATCAAGCAATGTATGAAGCTGGTAACCAAGTAGTTAGCGGAAATGCGCAATTGGTTACTCCGTGGCAAGCTGCTGAAAACTCAGGGAATTAGGCTTAAATTATGAATATATATAATAAAAAATTTGGTCGTCGAGCTATTTTGCCCACTTTAATACTAACGGCATTGTCTGGTTGTGGCGACGATAAAGCAGAAAAAAACTTACCACCAACTATCACAGGTACTGCGGTAGAAACGGTATATGAAGGGCAAGAATATCGCTTTGCGCCGAAGCTATTTGATTATGAAATGTCTAGCTTAACGGTTACTTCGTCAGTGACTTTACCAAGCTGGTTGAACTTAGACAGCCGTACTGGCGTACTTAGCGGTACACCAGGTTACGGTGATGCTGCAAGCATTGATAATATAGTTCTTACCGTATCAGACGGTGAAAACAAAACCAGCCTTGACGCGTTTGATTTAACCGTAGTTGATGTTAATCGTGTACCGATAATCAATATCAGCTCTGAACAAAATAGAGCGGTGATCAGTGGTAACGTTTTTGAATTTAATGTGGGTGATAGCTATAAAGAAATCGCCACTGACCCAGATGGCCAACCGATAATTTATAGCGCTTTTGGTTTACCTGACTGGGCGCACTTTAATAGTGAAACTGGCGCGATTACCTCTTATGACCCGCTAACTTACGACAAAAATAATATTACTGCTGAAGATACCGTAGTAACAGAGCAATTAAATGAAGTTTTCTCTGTAAGTATTTACGCAAGTGACGGAATAAGCAGCAATATATTCGCACAAAAGGTGACCTTAGTTGCTTATCAAGAAGTTGTCGTTAATGGTACGGTAATAACTGATAAGCCAGTAGCAGAAGCTATGGTTTATTTTGATACTAACCGTAATGAACGCTGGGATTTCCGCGAGCCTAAAGCAACCACCAATAGTGCTGGTGAGTTTAGCTTTGTAGTGCAAGGCAAAGACGCCATGGCTTACCCAAGGTCAAGGCTTCGTGCTGACTTAAGCCAAGGCTCTATTGATTTGCCAAATTCGGCAACTTTTGCTGAAGCTGAAGTCACGTTATTGTCTATGCCTAGTATCGATATGGATATTGTTGACGGTGTAGTAACACAACAAGTAATTATTTCACCATATACTGATTATGTAGGGCGTACTATTGAAAGTGATACGCCTCATTTTACCTCGTATCTATATGGTTCAACGACACATGACGGTATTCGAAAGGTTATCAGTGACTTTGTCGGTGAATGGCTTGTCGAACTTGACGAAGTTTATGCTTATGAGCATAAAGGTAGTAAAGACTTAGCGTCTATTGGCACTGCGTTTATGGGAAACTATCTAACCGATCCAAGCTTAAGTATTACCGAATCGGCATTAATTTTAAATGAAGCGCGTTATTTAACGGCTTTACGTCAAGTAGATACTGATACTCGTGACTCAGACGGTGATGGTGTAGTTAACCATGACGATGATGATGCTGATAATGATGGCGTGAAAAGTAATAAAGATCAGCTGCCTTTAGACCCAACTGATTCTAACGACTTTGACCGTGACAGCATTGGTGATTTAACCGATACCGACGATGATAACGACGGCGTTTTAGATGTTGATGATGAATATCCATTAAATCCAAAACGTAATGTTGCTGATAGTGATAATGATAAATACTCAGATGACGACGAATTGTTAAATGGCTCAGACCCTTTTGATGCTGAAAGTGTGCCTGCTAATGACTTTGACAAAGACTTCATTTCTGACTTATCAGACCTTGATGACGACAACGACGGTGTTGAAGATACCAGTGATGCTTTCCCTTTTGATGCCACAGAAACGGTCGACTTTGACTTAGACGGTATTGGTGACAATGCTGACTTAGATGATGATAACGACGGTGTGAATGACACTGAAGATGCGTTCCCATTTAATGATGAAGCATACGCAACTTATATGTTTAATGTAGATGCAATGCCTAATACCTATCAGGCCTGTTTTTCTGATTACACTGATGGTGATAGCCCGGTATTAAGTTGTATTAATGGTGCTGGTGAGCTAGAAAGTGGCATGACCTATAACTTTTTAGCGGAAACTGATATTCCATATGCTCACGATGCTCAAATAGCTTATAACTTCTTCGCAGGAGAATGTTTATTAGAAGGTGACTTGATACGTTGTTACTCAGGTGATTTATATGCTGAAGGAAGTGATGATTTTCCAGGATGGGGAACTCGTGAACCAGCTGTTAGTCAACCTTACTTATTAAACGTTGCTCAAGCTAGATTATGTTTTGCTGATTTATCTGGGGTAAATTGTTTAGGTAGCGATGAAATTACTGATAAATATCGCAGGCTAAATATGAATAGTGTTAAGTATATTGGCTCTGGCGAGCAACACACCTGTGCTTTAAATGCTACTGAAGTTCGTTGTCGAGGAAGTGAATCAGCGCCGTATAATTTAGATGAACTGCCTGATCATCTTAGCTTTACTAACCCGGTCGATATGCACACTTCTACTAGTCATACTTGTGTAGTAGATGAAAACGGTCTGCAATGTTGGGGGAAACCAAACTTTTTCTCTTATTGCAACGATTTAGACGGCAGTGGTAATGAGTATAGCCAAAGATGTTGGGGCGATGATAACTTTTTTGACGAAGATGGTTACATCTATGAAGACGAAATTGACCGCCCAGTAAAAAGCATTGAATTAGAAGATGTTACTGCTTTTGATATGTCTTACAAGGGCGGCTGTATTGCTAATCAAGAACGTGGTTTACAGTGTTATGGTTTCGGCTTTGATACCCCTATAGTTGGTGTTTCTATAGCAGCACCTGAGCCGGTATTTTATACCATTCCAACGTTAACTAATGTTACCGATGTTGCCTATGCAGGTGTCGATATTTGTGCACTGTCTGACGAAGGTGTGAGCTGCTTTGGTCATGAGGCAACAGTAGTACCTGATTTAGGTGAGGTTTATGACCTTATCTCTAATCAAATCGCGATTTGTGCTCAGGCTGAAAAAGGTACTTACTGTATTACTGAAACTTACACCGGTTTTGTTACTGACTTAATCGTGGAATAAAGTTACAGGCATAAATTATCAAACCTTAAAGGCCGCAGAGAAATCTTCGGCCTTTTTATTTCTCTTTATAAAGTCAATAAATATAAAGTTAGGTTTGATATAAGTAGGATTTTTTTAATTACTTTCAGGGATTTGATATGAACTTTCGACATAATATCGTCGGCATTATTGTTTCTATTGCATCAACATTATGCTTTTATCAACAAGCTTTTTTACAGCCGTTAAACCGTATTGATTATTTTCTCTATTTTGAAATGCACATGGTGTTATTACCTGTGGCTGCCATTTTGTATTTTTCCGCAAACATAATGCAGTTTAAGTTGAACATTTCAACCTACGACACATTCAAAGCGTCCCTTGAAGGACTTAACCGAAGCAGCCCTTTTAAACACCGTTTGTTTGCATTGTGTTATTTAATGAGCAAAATAATTTTGTGTTATTTGGTTGTACAAGGCTTGCTTAACTTGATGAACCCGCCGTTGCACCTAGCGTTATTAAACGGGATCGAGTTAGGCCTCATCTTGTTCTATTTGCTTTCAATTAGCTTACTGCTGGTGATCAGCTTATACAAAACTGGCCAAGCATAGCGCATAGCTTGAATTAAAACCTGATTAATGGGCTATCCGAATTGAAGGGGTCGGTGACAGGAGTTGTAAAGTAACTTGTAGCTTCAGGTTTATTGATAATTGTTGGCTTATGTCACCGACCCCTAGTAGGTGATTAAATTCAGGCTTATTAATAATTGTTGTTAATGTCACCGAGCCAGTTTTCAGAATTAACAAAGGAATGAATATGGAATTACCAATAGCTTTACCTATAGTACTGATCATTGTTTTAGCTGTGATACCGATCGCTATTTTATTGGTCGGCAATAGAGCTGCAAAATTTGTCAGTAAATCCAATAGCGACAAGCCAAATAATTACCAGCTCAAGAGTATAATATTCTTAATCATAGCATTACTTTTTTTCGTTGTGACGGCAGTAGAAGCTTATGATTTATTTAAGAGGGATGATATAACTTGGCGTTATTATTTGTCTTTGGCTCTTCATCTATATTTGTCGATATCTTTTCTTATTACAGCGAGAGTCTACAGAGCAAAGGCTTTAAATAGTTACAAGTAGCTACAAGGGGTCGGTGACAGGCGTTGTAACGTAACTTGTAACTTAAGGTTCATTGATAATTGTTGGCAAATGTCACCGACCCCTAGTCGGCACTTAGTAGGTATTTTGACGCCGATCCCGCTTTCACCTTGTTGCTCTTTGCTCTCTGATTTTAGTAATAGGTGTTGAACTTTTTGTCGCCCTTTGGATAGCATCAATAGTTTTATTCGATAATGAATCTGAGAATAACGCTTGATAAGCCAAATGTCGTTTGTTGTCATCCAACCCTAAACTTTGGTATAGGGGATGTGTTGTTAAGTTTTTCCGTATTCTAAAACCAGCGTTTACTGCATAACTTGACCAAGGGTAATCTATAGGATTTATAACTATGTTTGCTCGTATAGGGTTCAGTTCAATATATCGATAACAGGCTAGTAGGTAGCTCTCATCATCAATTATGCATGCTTTAAACCGTCCTTCCCATAACGTACCTGTTCGTTGGTAAGTTTTATTAATATATTGAACATAGCGCCGACCTATTGATTGCATTACTTTTGATATGCCATAACAGCAGTTAGGCGTTAATAATAAGTGCACATGATTCGTCATTAATACATAAGCATGTACAGCTACTTGATACTTTAAACATGCACGGTTTAAGCATTGAAGATAAAAAAGATAATCTGCCTCAGTAAAAATGCAGGTTTGGCGGTTATTGCCTCTACTGACAATATGACAGGGAATATTGGCTTGAAACATCCGTGATTTTCGCGGCATTGTCGACTCCTTCGACGATAGGTTAGTTTGATTATAGCCAAGGTTAACCAAAATGAATGATTGATAAAGGAGCAAAAAGGGGTTGGTGACAGGCGTTGGAAAATAAGTTGTTAACTTCAGGTTTATTGATCATTGTTGGTCAATGTCACCGACCCCGTTGTATTGGATAAAGAACCAAAAAGGAATCAAAAAGGGGTCGGTGACAGGAGTTGTAAAATAAGTTGTTAATTTCAGGTTTATTGATCATTGTTGGTTAATGTCACCGACCCCTTTTCCTGACCCCTTTTCCTTATTCTTAAACCTTCGGCCAGGTAAAGCATACTCGTGCGCCATTTAAGGTTTGGCAGGTGCCAATGTCAATTTTTCCTTGGTACCATTTGGCGATCATTTTAATAATGGCTAATCCAAGACCAAAGCCGTCTTTAGTACTGTCTTCTTGATAATAGGTTTTTATCGCTTTATCGGCTTCGATAAAGCCTTTTCCGTCGTCACATACTTCTAAAAGGTAATGGCTGTCGGTTGCTTTTATAGTAACGTTTACTAGGCTATTACAGTGCTTTAATGCATTACCAATGAGGTTTTGGGTCATGCGCTGAAACGAAACGTCTTCTACATTTACCTGTAAGTCGTCGTTTATATCTAGGTGTATTTTATGGCGAGTGGTACGTTGAAACCTAGCTACTAAATCAGCCACCATAGGTTTTACTTCAACTAAATGCAGCGGTAATTCTGCTTGGGTATATTCCAGCTTGGCTATGTTTAGAAACTCTTCAGTTAAAGCGGCTATTTCGTCAATGTCTTCTTGAATCGAAAGCAACTCTTCCTGATGCTGGGCATCGTCTATGGTTGCTAATGAGAACTGGGTACGCGCTAATGGTGTGCGTATTTCATGGCCGATCATTCGTGATATGCCTTTGTACTGCTTAATTAATTCTTCAATTCGTTCACCCATTTGATTACACACTTCAACCACAGGTGAAATAGGGGACGATTTACGAATAGAGAACGATTTCCAGCTCGCTGTTTCACTAAAGGTTAGCGCTTTTTGTGAAAGTAGTTTTAATTCTAAAAACAGTGGTCTGAACCAGAACAGTAATATTGCAATTACGCCAATAAAATAAAGTAAGGTTAAATATTTTTGATTGTCGTTAGCTGAATCATCAAGGTTAATTGGCCCTAACATTTGCACTTGGCCGTTATCAAAACGGTAGAAATAAACATTATTTTTTTTATCAGCTAACTGCACCAACTTGCCGGCTTTAATTTTTGTGAGTATGCGTTTGGGTAGTTGTGACTGTTCTTCAGGAATGCTTTTTAAAACTTGTCTTTTTTGGTCAAAATGCAGTTGAAAAACTTGCTCTACTGATAAGGTATGTTTGGTTGGCACATAGGTGTCCCAAATAACCGAGAGCACCCAAGAATAGCTTAAAAGTGCCAATACTAAGGTTAGCGACAGGCGAAGAAATTGAATGTTCATTTAAAGCATGCCCATTTAGATTATTCAGAATAAGTGTTGGTCGGAATTCATTCCGATAATTACCTCAACTATATTCGATTGTTGCACTAAAGTGCAATCTAAAAAATTAAGCGCTAAAAGTGAAGTTGCTAAGAAAGTTGTAGCTCAGGTTATATAATTCTATTTAAAACATAACCTTTGCCCCAAACAGTATCTATTTGATATTCATTTTCGGGAATGGCATTAAATTTTTTCCTCAGCTTACTAACGTAAACATCGGCGGTGCGGTCAAATCCGTCATACTCTTTATTTAAAACCACTTGATAAATAGCATCACGGGTGACTTTATGATTAAGGTTGGCGGTTAAAATATATAATATTGAAAACTCTTGGCGGGTTAGGGGCAGTACATGGCCCTTTACATTGGCTTGACTTGTTTTAGGGTCAAGGGTGTAGCCTTCTAAAGTTATAGGGGTAGTGGCATCTCTAACTTCAGGCTTAGAGCTTGATGCTCTTCTTAAATTGGCTTTAATTCTTGCCAATAAAACATCTGGTGCAAAAGGCTTAACTATATAGTCGTCTGCACCTAAGTCTAAACCGGCTATTTGACGCTCGCCATCGGTAAAGGCAGTAATAAAGATAAAAGCGCCTGTATATTGGTCGCGCCACTGAGCACAAATGTCAAAACCAGACATGTCGGGTAAGTCGATATCACATAAAATTACGTCAAAGCCGCTAACCTTAGACTCAACACCAATTAAAGAGCCGCCTCTTAACCAGTCAACCTGACAGCCATTTTTTTCTAAGTAGCGTTTTATTTTTAAACCGAGTTTATGATCGTCTTCAATTAAGAGTATGTTGGTTAAAGTAGCGCCAGCCATTAGAAAACTCTCCAGGGCACGTATTCATTAAAAAGATTTAACCGCGTGCGGTTAAGCATAGAAACAGAAGCTTGCGCTAACTGCTCCCCAGAAAGGGCGCTTTTTAAATAGAATTCCATGTCTTCATTCATTAAAGCAACAATTTGGTATTCGCCAGACTCAGGATTAAAACAGTCGAGCTTAATTTCTTGTTGATACAAACATATTTGTTCCGGATGTGCGCCGAGTGACCAATTAAATGTTAGTCGAATGCTACAAGCACTTTGGTTTTCGGCAACCACGCATTGAGAGGGGGAAACAGTAAAGTAGGGCATATCCGAGGCGTTAACGGGCCCTATAGAAGCTATAGTAAATAAAATAAATGAAAAAATCAGCCTGTTAGGCACAAATCACCGTTTTACCACTTCCAAGTTACTCCCGCGAAAACAGAATCAATATGAGAAACTTCAACTAGCTCACTACTCATTATGGCATCAGAAAGAAATTCACGGCTAATATTGACCACAGCCATCCAGTTTTCATTCAACTGGTAAGCCATATCTATTTTCAATGATGACGAAACTTGGCCACCCGTTAACGGGCCACCATAATAATATTCAAGTAAGTCAGTCGACTTATAATGCATGCTTACTTCTGAGGCCAATTTAAACTTAGACCTTGACCACATATGGGTCCAAGTAAGGTCCATTTGTTGGCCGTGATGTTGTCCAGAAACATCAGTGTAAAGCGCTGTCGTGATTAACTCTTTATCTTGGTTTAATAAATGACTGTATTTAACCCCTGCCATATAAGACATATTTGGATCGTCAGGGCCGATAAATATTGGCTCATTAGGGTTGGGATTCGGGTTAATCACTAAAGGCGGAATAAAACCTTTTTTTGAGTCTAAATGATAAAGCCCGTCTTTATTAACCTTACCGACAATTTCAATTACGCTGTTGTTATAGGCGGCGAACAAATAGCCCATATCAAAGTTTTTAATGTAAAAGTTCTTTTTGTTTGACCAAGAAATACTTGGGAAGAAAGGAATTTTTAAATCATCTTTGGTAATTAGTGGATTTTGATAATTGCTTAAGCCCATAGAAATGCTGTAACCAAAATTACTTTGGCTACAATCAGCGGTACACGCAGGTTCTTTTGGTAAATTTTCAGCAGCAGTAGACAGCTGGCATAAGCTCAGGCTGAAAACAAAGGTAAGGCTGCGTAATATATTAACTTTCATTGTATTTAATTGTTACTTATTAAGTGAGGTTAATAATACCTGCAAATATGAAAGAAGATGTAATTATTTGTAAATTACAGAGGCTTAATTAAACAATATCCCTAGTTTGGTTAAATAGCAACCAGCGGAAAAAAACTATTTAAATGCGCAATCTCCCCAAATGGCTTATTCAGTCAGTGTGTAAGTGCTTTGTAATATTCGGTATTAAAAACAAGCCTTTTTAACAAGTTTTAACACTTTTACCGTGTGCGGTTTCTTATAGTCGGGTGAGGGCGCGAAAAAACTTTGGCTAAAATAAAGCTATAACAGCCTAAATTTTTTTTAGGACAAATGTAAAACTAGCCAGAAAGCTTGTTAAGCATATATGCAATGTTAAGTGATAACTATTAGCTCGTTTCGCAGCCCAATAAATGCAAGATAAAACAAAAACGCTGGAGTAAAATAAAACATGATTAACAAAACAAGATTAGCATTGGTTATAGCGGCAGCGCTCACCACCGCTGCATGTGGTAGTGATACCAAAGAAGTTGAAATAGACAATACCAAAAACAGTGCTCCAAGTATTTCGGGTACTGCACCTGCAGCGATGGAAAATGTTGCTTTTACTTATAGCGCTTCAGCAACTGATGCTGAAAATGATACCTTAACGTATTCTGCTACAGGTCTACCGGAAGGTTGCACTATTAATGCTGAAAGCGGTGAAATTACCGGTACGATTATGTCTGCAGGTTCTTATCCGTTTACTGTTAGCGTATCTGATGGTGAAGCAACTTCATCAATCAACTTAACCTTAGTGGTTGAAACCGCTCCATTAGCTCCTTCTTCACCAGATGCTCCTGCGTTAGTATTAGCAGCGACGGAAAATGAAGAAATTAGCCTTGTATTAACGGGTACTGACCCTGACGGCGACGCAGTAACAGTAACTTTAGACGACCCTAGCGCATTACCTAGCTGGGCAACTTATTATGCTGATACCAATATTATCGTTGGTACGCCAGATTATAACGATGCAACTGATGCTGATGAAGTATTGGCGTTAACTGCTACAGACAGTAATGATAATACTACCGCTGGCACATTAACGCTTAGCGTAGCTAATGTTAACCAACTACCATATGTATCTTCTTCAAAAAACTGTGATACAACTAACGCACAAGACGAACTTACTAGTGTTTATCAAGTGTGTAGATCAAACTTAAATATGGCTGTTTATGACCGAGATGGCGTTACACCAACTGTTACAAATGTAATGATTAAAGATGCAGACGGTAATGAAGCGTTAGTTGGTTGGACATACGACGGCCAAGCTATTACACCGGCTGATAGTGCTTTACCACTATATGAAACTGTAGATGGTGTAACGAGTTATGCCGCAGCAGCTGACTATACCTTTAGTTTTGACGCTAACGACGGTGAAGAAACAGTACCATTGTCATTCACTCTTAAAATTAAGCAGCATACCGATAGCGGTGATTACGATTTAGATGGTATTAAAAATGGAATTGATGCGACTCCAGAAGATGGCAGCGATATTTCGATTGATATTATTGGCCGTGGTCATGAAAACTTAGCTGCCAATATCGCTTATGTTGATGACATTGTTGAAGCAAGTATTGATAGTGACCCTGAAACCAATACTTATACCCCAACCATTACTCATTTGTCATCAAACGACGGTGGTGCTTGTGTTGCGTTAAGTGGTTATGCAGCTCCTGTTTGTCAATCAGCAGACACATCTGCAAAAACATCGACAGGTACTAGTTATTCTAAAGCTGGTTTACTTGATATGGCCGCGGCTCAGTCAGATATTACTGATCTAACCGTTGGTGATAATCATGCTTGCTGGAAAGCTGATGGTGAAATGACTTGTTCTACCTTTAAAGGTGAGTTAGTTTCAACAGCAGCAGGTGTTCATACCGATTACAACGAGTTTGTTTTTTATAACAACTACAGTGATGGAGCAGGTAATGATTTACATGCTTCAGGTAGTGATACTTATTGTACGGCAAAATCTGCTGATACATTAGGTTTGAATAGTTCTGGTGGTTCTAAAGTTGTTTGTGATGGAGCTATGTCAGGTGAAATAGATATAGATAATGACTTTTCAGATGGTACTAATTACATTATTCACTTCATTAGAGGGTTAGCTATAACTGACAATGAAGTTTGTTACAACATTGCCCAATATACTGGTACAGAAAGTGGTGGTGTATTTATACAATCACCTGTTTGTCACACTTATGAGAATGGCGACTTTGAGGAATCAACTACCCAACTGCTAACCACAGAAGGTTTAGGTACTGATTTTGCGGCGAATACTATTACTAATATTGACGGTTCTTATGAGGTAATGGACGCTGAAGGGGCAAATGTTTGTTTAGCGCACTCAGTGAAGAATACTGTTTTTTGTAATAATGAAGATTTAGCTACTTCATTGAATGGTGATGATACATATCAATATACACAATTAGCGGTAGGTGATGCTCATGTTTGTGGCTTAACAACAAACGACACTGTCGAATGTTGGGGTGATGATACTTACGGACAGGTGAGTGATATGCCAACGTTAGTTAACCCAACACAAGTCACTTCAAGCAATGATTTCTCATGTGCATTAGATGACGAAGGCGTGAAATGTTGGGGTGCTGTTGCGAACGTAAGTGATCTTTCTGCTGGTAACTAAGTCGTAACGTTAAAACACAATTAACTTGATTAACAAGTTCAAAGCCCTAATGCCTAGCATTGGGGCTTTTTATTTTCTTTAACATTTTTTACCAGAATTTAATCAAAAAACAGTAGACAATAAATTTATCTAAATAAGTTTTATAGTAAACAAGAGTAGAAAGGGGTCGGTGACATAAATACACGTTTAAGAGCAACTTGGCTTAATTAACCCTGTTGTTTTTTCTGATGTCACCGACCCCTTTTTATTTGTTATTTCCAGCAAAAGCAATACCAGTAAAGTCAGTTAATTTAAGTAGTAAATAAGGATCCGAAATGAAACATATTAAGCAAAGCTTGCTTGTGGTAGCCACAGCCTTAAGTCTTTCTTTTAGCCATAATGTAATGGCAAATGAAGCTGCAATCAGCTCGGCTAAAAACTACCAAGCCAGTGATGCTAGCATTATTGCTAAGCTCAACAAGTTAGGTTTAAAAGCTACCAAAGTAGAAGACAGCCCAATTGCTAATATTAAGCAGGTTACTACCAGCAAGGGACTGTTTTATGTGACTGCTGATAATAGTTATTTTATTCAAGGACGGGTATTTGATCTTAATAATAATTTTGAGAATTTAACCGATAAAGCCTCTGCAACTATACGTATTGACGGCCTTGCTGAATTGGAACAGTCGATGATTGTTTTCCCTGCCAAAGATGAAAAATATCAAGTGTCGGTATTTACTGATCCTAGTTGTGGCTATTGTCGTAAACTACACAGTGAAATGGCTGAATATAATGACCTTGGCATTACCATTAAATACTTAGCATTTCCGCGTGGTGGCCTTAATAGTGAAACTTATCACGATATAAAGTCAGTGTGGTGTGCTAAAGATCAACATCAAGCGATGACTTCGGCTAAAGCCACAGGAGGTTCGGTTGTGGCGGCAAAATGTAGTGCGCCGATTAAAGCGCATTTTGAATTAGGCAGAAGCTTTGGTGTTACCGGTACGCCTGCTATGATACTTGCTGATGGCACTATGGTGCCGGGTTATAAATCACCAAAAGATTTGCTCAAAGCATTGCGAGCGAATTAGCTAAAAAGTGCCAAGTTAAAAGCTCAATATTTACAGCTTCAAGCGTTAGGCTTTAAGCTGTAAATTAAGAGTTTACGTGTGGAGTTTAACTTCTCTCGGTAACCTATCAATATCACTATTAAAGCCCACCAATAACTGATACTACCGCCACTGCTTGATGCAACCACGTTTGTATCGATAACGTGACTGCTTGAAACACTATACTCACCATCGCTTACTGCCACTGAAACGGTTACTTGGCTTAAGTTTTTATCACTAACTTGCACCGTTACTGTGTTGGCATTTACGCTCTCTAAAACCAAGCCGCTGGATAATTTCCAGCTATAGTTTAATTCACTGTCAAAATCATCAGCATGCGCAGTAAAAGTGGCTGTTTCGTTATAGCTTAATTGCTTAGCGCCGGTAATAGTTACATTTTCTGGTGGGTTATTCACCGCATCAACAAAAAAGCTAAAGCTGTTGGTAACTGTGTTTTCTTGGGCTTTGTCGTCACTAACCGTTAATGACACCGTACGTAAAGTTGCAGCTAAATAACTAGGTACTGTTACGGTTAGTGTTTGCTGGTTTAAATTATCGGCTTGAAAGTCGTCTGGAATGTTCCATTGGTAATTAATGGCGCTGCTGGTATTACTAACCTGAGCGACCAAGCTAATTGTTGAATAGTCACTAATAGTATCTGGAGCAATTATATCGACTGCTAGTGGCTCACCAACGGTAATGGTAACAAAGGCTGTTGATGTTTCGCCGCTATTATTTGCCACTTGATATTCAATACTGTCATAACCAATAAAGTTATGATCAGGTTGATAACTTATGATGCCGGCGCTAGAAATTTCGGCAATACCAGAACTTGGGGCACTAACAATTGTAAGTGATTCAGTAAGCAACTGGCTTTGTTGACCGTTGATTTGGTCAAAATACAGGGGGCTAGCTACCGATTTATTAGCCACCTTTGCTAGTAAAATTGCATTACCCGTGGCTGATAAATCATTGCTTAATACGTTAACCAATATGGGGGTATTTGCTTGAGTTGATACTTTATCTGCAATGGCAAAGTCGTTGATATTCGTTGGTATTGTTTTTACATCAATACTTAGTTCGCCAGCGTGTTGATAATTGAAAGCAATTGATTGGCCGCTAAATATATCAGTGGCGCCATCGTCATTACTATTGTCACCGTCATACATAAGCTGTATGCCGAAAGTACCGGTTTCGTTTTCTAAACCAACGCTAAAATAACTTGGATTTTCTGGAATATCTAAATAGTTAAACCAGATATTATCGCTGTCTTGCTCTAAAATAATTTGAAAACTGTATTGATTGTTTTTATCGCTAATACCCCAATAGTCGGTACCAAAACCTAGGTTGTCATCAAGCCAAATTTTAGCCTTATGCCATTGGATCACTAAATAATCCTTGTCTTGATGTTGATGAAAATAATACAAAATTTCACCGCCGCCACTATCAAGCGGGTTGCTGTTATCTTCTAGGTCAAAATCAAGCCAAAATGGCGCAATAATGCTATTAGGTGTTTGGCTATTTGGTAAGGGGAGGTTGGTTGATAACTCGCCTTGTTCAATATACTGATGACCAGCAAAGGCTAGGCCGTTATCGGAAACAGTGATAGTAGAATATGGCTTTGACAAATGCTGAAAGTTAAAGCTAATCGGATAAGTAAATTCATCACAGCCGTCAGAGCAGGGTACGCGTTGATAATTGCTTTGCTCGCTTACGTCGAGATCAAAAGGCAACGAAGCTTGGCTGGATGATATTTTTGCTACAGGCAGTTGGCTAGAAAAACGTAGGCTTTGTTCTTGCCAGAGAATATTTTCAAGCTCGGCAGCTGAGTTAGTATCAATATTGGTGGGCGCGAATTTTGCCGCGCCAACAAGGTTTATTTCGTAATCTACACTGGTTTGGTTTGTAGTATTGGTGGACGTTATATTCACTTGTTTGGTTTGATTACTACTATCAAACATATTAACTGTTAATAGTTCGCTATTTTTGTTGTTCGCCTGAGCAACTACTGCTTGGCGTATGGTTTGGCCTGAGTCATTGCGCCATAAAATTTCGCCAAAATACCAATTTTGCACTGAATTATAGGGTAAGTTTACGCTCACCGTAAAAGGCTGGTTTGGGCTTTCGCTAGTCAATGATATTTGATTGGGTGATAAGCTCGCCGCCACTGCAGCATCGTTAAAGGTAATTTCTCCTTGCCATATTTGTTGAGCAGCTTGCTGTTCAAGTTGCTGCGTGCTGTGCTGAGGCAAGGATAACGCAATTAATTCATTGGTTTTACTGCAACTTACCCCGCAATCGCTTAATACCATGTTAGGTGTTTTTGCGTAAGCGGAAAGCAATAATGCCGCCTCGGTATTTAATCGACCTGCACCGGTTTCAAAAGGTGTGGCAATATTGTTTAAATAACTTTTAATATCGCCAGCGCTGGCGTTAATTAGCAGCGACTTTATTTGTTTAGCACTTAGCTGTGGCGCATTTTGTTTAAGTAACGCGGCCGCGCCAGCAACCAAAGGTGCTGCCATACTGGTGCCGCTAAGTTCGCTATATAAATCATTATCAGCGTCGCTCGCGGCTAAGGTGGCTGCTGACAAAATAGCTTGTCCTGGAGCTGCTAAGTCAGGCTTTAAAAAGCTTTGGTCGCCATTTGGGCCTAACGAACTAAACGGAGCAATATAATCTTTAGCGGCCGCTGAGTAGGAAGTAGACGCCGTTTCTGCCATTACAACGTCAGTAATTGCAGAAGAGTTTAAAGCGTTAATTAATCGCTCGCCGTCTGCGGCCGAAATAAAGGTACTAGTAAGATTAGCACCAGCCATTACCATGCTAATATTGGTGCCTGCTTGGTTGTTGATAACGATCATCGCCGTTGCCCCGGCATTTTTTGTCTGCTCGGCTTTATCTTCAAAAAAACAGGTGCCGCGGTAAACTACAGCAACTTTATCTTGAAAATAACCACTTGAAAAAGCGCTACAGCCATCAAGGTTATCATCAGGAGCTAGCAGGGCTTGGCCTGAAATTGCTTGGCCGGGAATGTAATTATCACCCGGAGTTGAATTAACGTGTTCGCCGTTAAAACTGAGTAAGTGTCCACTCGTTTTTGTAGTAGAGCTTGCGGCAACGGCAATACCTGCCTCAACGCAGGCAGGGCAATTGATGGTGCTTTCGCCATATTCAGCTTCATTACCTGCGGCGGTAACTAAAACTACGCCGTTGGCTTCAAGTTCAGTAAATAACTCTTGATATAAAGTGCTAATAGGATGAGCGCCAACTTCACCGCCCCATGAATTATTAATAATATCAGCGCCGTCTTGATAGGCATCTTCAAGTGCTTGAATAAGTTCAATGTCGGTTGAAATACCTTCATTTCCCCAAAGTGCTTTATAAATCATTAAATAGGCGCCCGGTGCAACACCAGAAAAAGTATCGCCACTAGGTGTGGTTACTTGCCTGCCAGTGGCAATACCAGCAACATGTACGCCATGCGAATAACTGGCATAGGGTGAGTCAAATTCATTATTCGCGCTAAAGTTATAGTCTTGGGTAGGATAATAACGGGCTAGTATCAGTTTGTTATTACAAAAGCTACTTTCTTGGCTTTGACAATAATCTGGGTTTTCAGGGTTGAAATTTGCTATTGGCTCGATACCGTCGTCAGCAAACATTGGGTGCTCAGGAATTATGCCTGAGTCAATTATCGCAATTTTTACGCCATTACCAGCTTGGGTTTGTCCGCCAAGAAGCTGCCAACTTTGCTCTGCGCTAATAATAGGTAAGGCAGCAGCAAGTTTAGCTTTATAGGTATTTACCGCAAAAACGGCTTTTACTTCTGAAGATTGCTTAAGCTCAGCCATGCTTAGCTTGGAAACAATACCAACACCATTTACCAACTGAGAGTATTCAGCTTTAATTTGTGAAGGCTGTGTTTTTTTGTTGAGAAACTTTCGAAAATTGTCACGGCTATTTTTACGTTTTTGTGCGGCCCTAGTTAAGGTGCTTTTATGGCTTGTTAGAGAGTTGGCGCTAAGTGATTTTTCTTGTGGGTTGAGTTTTGAGCTTGCTGGTATGCTTTGTTGAGCAGTTAGTTGCCGACGCACTGCTGCGAGTGGTTGCTCGTTAAATACCACAATATATTTTTGTTCACCGTTAGCATGTTTAGGACTAGCTTTTTTTTGTGTACTTGCTTGTGCCATTGCTTGTGAAAAACATGTAGCGAAAATTAGTACTGTGAGTAAGGTTAAGATGACGGGGAGGGGGCGACGAAAAAAAATCATGTTAACTCTCAAAAGCTTACTGCTAATTTATTTAATACGGATTATTCAAAAGGGTCTATTTATTAAAAACGAATTTATGCCAATTCTGACTATATGAAAATGACCAATTTATTGATGTTAAAAGTTGTTAAATCAGTGTTAGCTAATAACCACTAATAACGGTTATATAAGGCAGTTATTAAGACTTTGTTGGGCAAGCACATTGCCTTCAATGCTTGGGTGATTTAAGCTAACGTCAACGTTTCTACATGCCTAAATTACCCAGAGATAGAGTTTCCCTATGACCATACTTTCTATGATTGTTGCCCATGCTGATAACCGTATTATTGGTAAAGACAACGACATGCCTTGGCACTTGCCTGCAGATTTAGCCTATTTCAAAAAAACAACGTTAGGAAAGCCGGTGATCATGGGCCGTAAAACCTATGAGTCTATCGGTCGTCCATTACCGGGTCGACAAAACATTGTTATTTCACGTGATGATCAGTATCAAGCTGACGGTATTGAAACGGTTACTTCTGTTGAACAAGCACTGGCTTTAGTAAGTGATGTTGATGAAATTATGGTGATTGGCGGTGGCGCTATTTATCAACACTGTTTACCTGCTGCGCAGCGACTTTATATTACCCATATCGATGCGGCTATTGACGGTGATACCCAGTTTCCTGCTTATGAAAATGAATGGCAAAAAGTGAGTAGTGAAGTGCGCGGCGCTGATGAGAAAAATAAATACGAATTAGATTTTTGCATATACGAACGTAAAGCCTAGTTTTTGTATCAGCTATTTTTACCCCGTTTTTTATTCAGTAAAGCGCAGTTAATCAGTTTATAAGGTTTTATCATGTATCCACTTTCTTATATTGAACCGGTTTTTCGTCCACCTAGTGAATGGAAGAGTTTAATTTTACAAGTAACCAATGGCTGCTCGTGGAACAAGTGTACCTTCTGCGATATGTATACCAGCGAGTCGAAAAAGTTTCGTCCGAAAAAGCCTGAGGTTATTGAGCAAGAGCTATTAGCTATTAAACAATCTGGGCTGCCGGTGAGTCGGGTATTCTTAGCTGACGGTGATGCGATGATGTTACCGTTTAATCGCCTGAAAGAAATATTGCTGCTGATCCAAAAATACTTTCCAAATAATGTGCGAGTATCAAGTTATTGCTTGCCTCGTAACTTAGGTAATAAAACAGTTGAACAGCTAGCAGAGCTTAAAAGTTTAGGTTTAAAAATTCTCTATGTTGGCTGCGAAAGTGGTGACGATGAAGTATTAGCGCTTATTAATAAGGGTGAAACTTATCAAAGCTCGTTAATCGCTTTACAAAAAATTAAAGCCGCGGGTATAAAAAGCTCAGTGATGATTTTAAACGGCTTAGGTGGCCCTAAATACTCAAAACAACACGCCATTAATTCGGCTAAGTTAATGAATGAGGCTCAGCCTGATTATTTAGCTACTTTAGTGGTGTCGTTTCCTTTAGGGGAGGAGCGTTTTGCTGCGCCATTTAATGGCGATTTTCGTCAGTTAACTCAGCAAGAATTGTTTGAAGAAATGGCGGTGTTGTTAAATACCTTAGAGCTTGATAAAACTATTTTCCGTTCTGATCACGCCTCAAATTATTTAGTATTAAAAGGCATTTTAGGGCAAGACAAGGCTAAATTAGTTGCCCAAGTTGAGCAAGCATTAACCACCCCTGAGCAAGTATCACTGCGCCAAGAATGGCAACGCGGCTTGTAAGTTACCTCTTTTAAGAGCACTTCTTAAGCTTTAAGCCGGTTTATACTCAAGCTAAAATTTATAATCAGTGGCTGATTTAGATGGGGATTCTTCCTCGTTTAAATCGCTACCGGCTTTAACCGCGGCTTTTATCTTAGTCATTAATTCTAGTAGTAACTGTGAAAATAAATTTAATTATTGCTTCTCAACAAGTGATGTTATTTATCATTTAGCCAGCTATCAACACTTACCTTTAAATACCTTGTTATTTACCCATTTCTGCATTTTTTTAAAAAACTATAAAACAGTAATAGCTATCTAAAAAATACTGGTGTATTGTTAATAAAAGACATTTTTAGTGGTTTTTTTAATCTACTCCTCTTTCGTTTAAGTGGGATTTATTAAGAAAAACTTTCATAACTATTTTGTCTTTTAAACTTTCTTCTCTATGTTATTAAAGGATTAATAAATGAAAGATAAACGTTTAGTATTAATAAATGACGATGATAATGTATTTATCTGCTGCGGCAAAGTACAAATGGGCGAGTGTTTAAGTATGGAAAAGAACACCGTTAAGCCGTCGGGAAATATTCATGTTGGTCATAAAGTTGCCCGTCAAGCCATCCGACGAGGAGACAAAATCATCAAATACGGTGTCACTATTGGCTCTGCGGTCGAAGATATTGGCATTGGCGAACTTGTTCATTTGCATAATATGAAGAGTGAATATATTGCCAGCCATACTCGAGAGCATGTTGTAGAGCTTGGTTGATGAAGGGCTATTTAAGAGCTGATGGGCGAAAAGGCATACGTAACGTCGTTTTAGTAACCTATTTAGTTGAATGTGCCCATCATGTTGCGCGAGTAATTGTTAATAAAAGTGCCAATGATAATGTGCAATTAATTGGTTTTTCTGGCTGCTATCCAAATGACTATGCTTTAAAAATCATGCAAGGCCTGTGCACACATCCTAATGTGGCGGGGGTACTTATTATTTCTTTAGGCTGCGAAGGTTTTAACCGTGAGCAGCTTGCCAGCACAATTCAAAGTAGTGGCCGTTCCGTGCAAACCTTGGTTATTCAAGAAACTGGCGGTACTAAAAAAACCATTGAAACGGGTTTAAGCCATATTGCTGACTTACTGATAGCAGCACACAGTTTTCCTGTGGTTGATATGGCGCTGAGTGATTTATCAGTAGGTACCATTTGCGGTGGCTCTGATGGCACCAGTGGTATTAGCGCTAACCCTGCGGTTGGCTCGTGTTTTGACCAGTTAATTGAAAATAATGCAGTGTGTATTTTTGAAGAAACTGGCGAGCTTATTGGTTGTGAGCATATTATGGCGCAGCGGGCTAAAACGCCTGCTTTAGGCGCTGAAATAATAAACTCAGTATTAAAGGCTGAACACTATTATACCGCCATGGGCTACGGTAGTTTTTCCCCCGGCAATGCCGAAGGCGGCTTAACCACCCTAGAAGAAAAATCTATGGGGGCTTATGCTAAATCGGGCTCGTCAACAATTAATGGCTTAATTAAACCTGGAGACATTCCAACACAAGCTGGTTTGTATTTGATGGACGTAGTTCCTGATGGTGAGCCACTGTTTGGTTTTCCTAATATTTCAGATAACGCTGAGATTATGGAAATGATCGCTTCGGGTTGTCACCTTATTTTATTTACCACTGGCCGAGGCTCCGTCGTTGGCTCGGTGATATCTCCGGTTATTAAAGTATGTGCAAACCCTGAAACTTACTTAAAACTTGCTGACGATATGGATATTAACGCCGGTAAAGTCATTCTTGGCGAAGCGAGTGTCGAAGAACTTGGACAAGAAATATTTGACTTGGTTAATAAGGTTGCTTGTGGTGAACCATCTAAGTCAGAGCAGCTTGGTCATCAAGAGTGTGTTTTAACCTATAAACAATTCGACGCAATTGGGCCTGCATGCATGCCAACGACAAATATTGGTGTGAATTTTCAAGTTAATGCTAACCCTGATAGTAGAGTGATTTCTCATGTTTAAAAAAAGAGTAATAGGCAAAACTAATTTACAAGTTTCTGAGTTGGGTTTTGGTGCTGCTACTTTTGGCAACCTTTATCGGCCAATGTCAAATGAAGCTGCAAAAGCTAGCATAAATAAAGCGCTAGAGCTTGGTTTAAACCAATTTGATACTGCTCCCTATTATGGCTTTGGTTTAAGCGAACGCCGAGTAGGTGATGCGTTAAGAACTCATGATAAAGCGAGCTATATTTTATCAACCAAGGTCGGGCGAATTTTAGCCCCATGTGCCAAAGCACAAGATAAATATGGTTTTTGTTCACCTATGCCATTTGAGCCTAAATACGACTATTCATATGATGGCGTAATGCGGTCATTCGAACATAGCTTACAAAGGCTGGGTTTGTCGAAAATTGATATTTTGTATATGCATGATATTGGCAAGGTTACTCATGGTGATAACCATCAACGCTTGTTCAAAATAGCGATGGAAGGTGGTTATAAAGCCATGGACGAACTACGCACTCAAGGTTTAGTTTCAGCAATTGGCCTTGGTGTTAATGAATATGAGGTTTGTGAGCAGGCTATGGATTACGGCTACTTTGACTGCTTTTTACTTGCCGGACGTTATACCTTGTTAGAGCAAAAAGCGTTAGCAACATTTCTACCGCGCTGTTTAAAAGAGCAAAGTTCTGTTGTGCTTGGCGGGCCTTATAATTCAGGTATTTTGGCTACGGGTGTTCGTCAAAAAAATATTGTTCCTCATTATAATTATCAACCTGCACCGGCACAAATTATTAAAACTGTTGCTCAGATAGAAGATATTTGCCAAGAATTTCAAGTATCACTAGCAGCGGCAGCACTACAGTTTCCCTTGGCTCACCCTGCGGTTGTAAGTGTTATTCCCGGATTAAGCTCTGCTAAAAGGGTTGAGTCTACGGTTGCCGATATGCAAAGTGAAATTCCTCAAGCGTTTTGGCAGTGTTTACAAAGTGCGGGCTTACTTTGTACTGAAGTACCTATTCCAGCAGCGCCTGCTTTAGCGGAAACGTGCGTTAAAAAGCTGGTTGCAAATGCTATTTATTAATTATTGATTTGTTTGTTATTAAAAATTTGGAGAGCACATGACCCGCATCGATTCACATCAACATTTTTGGCAGTTAAGTCGTGGTGATTATTCGTGGTTAACCCCAGATTTTGATGTGCTTTATAAAGATTTTTTGCCTAAAGATCTTTCGCCGATATTAGAACAACTAGGGATAAGTAAAACCGTATTAGTACAAGCTGCGGCCACCACTGCTGAAACCGAATTTATGTTAGCAATTGCCGAGCAAACAGAATTTGTTGCCGGCGTTGTTGGTTGGGTTGATATGGAAAGTGCTGATGCAATAAAGCAATTAGAAGTATTTAGTAAAAATCCTTACTTTAAAGGGATCAGGCCAATGATTCAGGATATTGGCGATGTTAATTGGATGCTAAAAGCAGAACTAGCGCCTGTATTTGAATACTTAATTGCCCAACAATTAACATTTGACGCCTTGGTTAAGCCTGAGCATTTACCTGCCTTATATCATTTATTACTGAAATACCCTGATCTTAAGGTTGTTATTGACCATGGTGCAAAACCAGCGATTGCTGATAATTCATCTCCACAATGGTATGAAAACATAGCGTTAATCGCGCTAGAAACCTCGGCTTATTGTAAATTATCTGGTTTGGTGACTGAGGCCGGGACAGAGCCAGCGTTAAAGCAGATTGTCCCCTATATGGAGCATTTATTACTGTGTTTTGGCAGTAAACGCTTAATGTGGGGCAGTGATTGGCCAGTCGTTGAAATGTCGTGCAATTATCATGTTTGGCAAAGCCAAGCGGAAGAATTTATGCAGCCGTTGTCAAGCGAGGAACAAAGCTTGATTTGGTCAGCAAATGCCCAAAGTTTTTATGGTTTGGAATAATGGATAAGTAAAAAGTAACGAACACAATTAAAACAGTCACTAGTACAACTACAGTTAACTTAACAAGGAACAGCTATGAATGAACAATTGGTAGTCGCTAATGGAAATGATCAACCAATAGAACCCAATACTATTGATACGACGTCAGCTGAAGTTATCCCTAAAATTTACATCGTACCTTTTATTTTAATTACTATGTGCTTCCCACTTTGGGGTTTTGCAAATGATGTTACTAACCCGTTAGTAAAGGCGTTTTCTAAAGTACTACAAATGACAGCAGCCGAGGGTACTTGGGTACAAGTTGCTTTTTATGGCGGTTATGGTGCCATGGCGATTCCCGCAGCATTATTTATTAAAAAATTCACCTATAAAGCGGGGTTGATGATGGGCTTAGCTTTTTATGCCTTAGGGGCTTTTTTGTTTCTCCCTGCCGCTGAAGCACAAAGTTTTACGCCATTTTTATTCGCCTTTTTTGTGATGACCTGTGGTTTGTCGTTTTTAGAAACCAGCTCTAACCCTTATATAATGTCATTAGGGCCGGCAGAAACGGCAACTCGGCGATTAAATTTAGCCCAAGCGTTCAATCCTGTTGGGTCATTGCTAGGCATGTTCATTGCCACGCAATTTATAATTCAAAAGTTAAACCCTGCATCAGACGCCGAGCGACGTGAGTTAATTACTGAAGGCTCGGCAAGCTCATTAGACCAGCTTGCCGCTATTACCGCTAATGATTTAGAAGTTATACGAAATCCATATTTAGCGATTGGTGTGGTGGTATTAATAATGTTTTTGATTATAGCCTTTAAAAAAATGCCTCGCACTGAAGATAAAAGCAGTGGACTTGATATTAAAGGCACTTTTAAGCGTTTGCTGGCTAATCAAAATTACCGTGAAGGCGTAATCGCGCAAATGTTTTATGTAGGAGCTCAAATTATGTGTTGGACCTTTATCATTCATTACGGTACTGAGGTTTTTATGAAAATGGGTATGACTGAACAGGCTGCAGAAGCAAAATCACAACTGTTTAATATTTATGCCATGGTAATTTTTTGTATCAGCCGTTTTGTTTGTACTTTTATTTTAAAATATATTCAACCGGGTAAGTTGTTAATGTTATTAGCAGCTGGCGGTATGGTATTTACGGTTGGCACAGTATTTCTTGAGGGGATTCTTGGCTTGTACTCGTTAGTGGCTATTTCCGCTTGTATGTCGTTGATGTTTCCGACCATTTATGGAATTGCTTTAACGGGCACAGATGATGACGCTAAGTTGGGCTCTGCTGGGCTAATTATGGCGATTGTTGGTGGTACGTTTTTACCTATGGCACAAGCGACTATTATTGATATGAAAGTGCTATTTGATGGCCTTTCAGCCACTAAAGTTTCATTTATTTTACCTTTGCTGTGCTTTATTGTAATTGCAGCCTACGGCAAACGTTCTGAGCGCAATAGCTAAAAGTAGCGGTAAGCTGCAAGTATAAAAAGTAAAATAAAAAGCCCGCTGAATAATTTTCAGCGGGCTTTTTAGTGATTAACTTCGGCCTTTCTGACCCTTTATAACAACTTAATTAAGGCGCAATGGCTTCTTCAATGGTTACCGGGATATCGAGCGGCTGATTTTGGCGATATATTTTAAAGTTCAATACCGTATTAGGTTCAGTTTCCGCAATAATATCTAAAGCCTGCGTCATGCCATTAATAGCAATGTCTTCAATTTGAAAAATAATGTCACCTTTTCTTAACCCTGCCTTAGCCGCTGGGCTTATCGGGTCGACTCCATCAATGATAATGCCTTTGCTGCGGTCAAGGTAAGTACGTGTTGAAATACCTAGCCAACCACGCACCACGCGACCATTTTCAATGATCTTTTGCATAATTTTATAGGCAAGCTGGTAAGGTACTGAGAAGAAAATACCCTGTATATCCATTTGCGGATTACTTTGAGTATATTTACGAGAGTTAATACCCACTAACTCGCCATTTGTATTAACTAAAGCTCCGCCTGAATTACCTTCATTTATTGCCGCATCCATTTGTAAAAATTCTAAATGACTCGTATTGCTAAGGCCATTTCTACCAGTAGCACTAATAATGCCCTGGGTCACGGTTTGGCCTAAATTAAGCGGGTTTCCTATCGCTAAAACAATATCGCCTACTAAAGATTTTTGAGTAGGATTTTGTGGAATAATAGGTAAGTTAGTCGCGTTAACTTTTAGTACCGCTAAGTCGGTAAATTTATCAAAACCAATTAACTCGGCAGGAAAGCTGCGGCCGCTTTGCAATAGTACTTCGATTAAATCGGCATCTTGCACCACATGAAGGTTAGTTAAAATATAACCACCACTATGCATAATAACGCCTGAGCCTAACTGTTGTAGCTTTCGCTCATTACGGCCATATCTTGGATTTCTTTGTATTTCACTTGAATAGATATTAACAACCGCCGGACCTGCATTAGCAACTGCTCGTGCGTATGACAACGGCTGCTGCTTTGGTTTAGTCGTATTAAAAAGGTCATTAAGGCTGGTATTGCTGATGCTTAAGTCAGGCACTAATAATAGTAATACCACTGCAAACATAACGCCGTAGCTGGCGGCATGAAAAATATATTTTAAAAAAGAGAGTATTTTCACAGTCATTATTTATTAAAGAGGAAGTATTATTGTGCGTGCCTTTAAGCGTACCACAACTATCAATGTTTTTCGCTGAAATAAAAAAATATGGCTCTAAAAAGAGCCATATTATAGTAAGTTAGCTAAAGCTAAGTATAAAGCTGAAAAATTAACGAACCATCAAATAAAGGGTGCTGTTACCACGAACAACATTTAAGGCAAAAACGCCTTTATTATCTTTTAAGAATTTACGTAAATCAGCAATTGACTCAATTCGCTTACGGTTAACACCTGAAATTAAGTCACCTGCTTTTAAACCAACGAGTTCGGCAGGGCTACCTTCTTCAACCGACTTCACTTTAATCGCTTTAGGTTTGCCGTTGTTTTCTAATTCGGCACCGTCGAGCATTGGGTGAATACTCGCTGCTTCAACATTGGCTATTTCCGATTTTTTCAAAGTAACGTCGAAATCTTTTTCTTTACCATTTCTGATCACGGTAAGTTCAACGGTTTTACCGGCGCCCATAGAGCCAACTTTTCCACGTAACTCACTGAATGACCTAACCGCTTTACCGTTTACTTTGGTAATAACATCGCCGGCTTTAATGCCTGCTTCTTCAGCGGCAGAGCCTGGTACTACTTGTTCAATAAAGCTACCTTGGTTAATGTCGAGTTCCATTGCTTTAGCAATTTCACCATTAACACTTCTACCAGAAACACCTAAAACGCCACGGCGAATTTCACCAAATTCGATAATTTGATTAATTAAGTTTTCCATCATATTACTTGGAATAGCAAAGCCGATACCAACATTGCCGCCGCCTGGCCCAAGAATGGCAGTATTTACACCAATTAATTCACCGCGTAAATTTACTAAGGCTCCGCCTGAGTTACCACTGTTTATAGCTGCGTCGGTTTGAATGAAATCTTCAAAATTCTCAATGTTCAAACCACTACGGCCTAAAGCACTAACAATGCCTGAGGTAACGGTTTGACCTAAGCCAAAAGGGCTACCAATGGCCACTGCAAAGTCGCCAACACGTATGGCGTCAGAGTCAGCAATTTTAATTTCGGTGAGGTTATCAGCATCAACTTGTAATAAGGCGATGTCAGAGCCAGCATCTGAGCCGAGTTTTTTCGCTTTTAACTGGCGGCCATCTTTTAAGGTGATCATTATTTCATCGGCTTGGTCGATGACATGATTGTTGGTAATAATATAGCCTTCTTCAGCATTAATAATAACGCCAGACCCTAAGCCCTGAAAAGGTCGTTCCTGTTTTTGTTCACGCTGGCGCTGGTTACCAAAGAAGTGTCTGAAAACATCAGGTACACGTTGTTCAATTTCGTGAGTACCTTTAACTGAAATGCTAACTACCGCAGGAGTAGCTTTATCGAGCATTGGCGCCAAACTAGGTAATGCCTGTCCATCAACTGAAAAAGGTAAGTTTGCTTGAGCCGGCAAGCTCGACAACATTAGAGTACTAGAAAGTAGCGAAGCGCTTATAACAGCAGTCAGTTTTTTCATAATTAAAATAGTTCCTTAAATATAAAACGTAAATACAAACCTTAAATATAAAATAAGAGGTTAATACCAAGTGAATTATTGCAATTGCTAGGGTCGATAAAAGCCAATACAGATATTCACTTGATACTATTAAGAGACTAAGCGATAGGAATAAAGTTCCGGCTAAGACTATTCAGCGTTTGTAACAGATTGTTTCGAATCACTAAATAAACCACTTGGATTACTTGAATAATCTAAAGGCGGTTCTGTTACCGTGCCCGCGCTCGGTTTTTCTTTTTTCTGATGTCTTAACGCAACGGTTTGTGCTAATTGCTCTTGAGTTTCTTTTGAGAAAAACGGCATGGCCGAGTTTTCGTCAGGTGTCGCTTGTTGAAGTAACTTAGTACTTTGCGCCATTTGTGCCATAGCGGTTTGACAAGTACTGTTCATTTGCTCTAATAAATTTGCTGAGCTTTCTAAATGCTCGGCGACATCTTGTTTATATTGTTGCAATGCAGCTTCGCTTCTATTGGCTTGCTCTGCTAATTGCTGTTGTTCTTTGCTTGATGATGCAAATATTTTGGTGGCTAAAAAACCGGCGATAGCGCCGCCCAAAAATATAATTAATCCTATTACTACATTCATACTGAACTACCTTCATTGTATTCATGGACAAAATTGGTGAAAATACCCATCCAAATAAATTGGATACGAATAATATAACGCGCTTACCTTTGCATATATAGTGAATATGATTGCAAATTTACTTTTTTCAAGCTCCTTTTACTTAAATGGTTAATAAATGATTAATCTTTCCCCTTTAGATAAGTATAACCAAGATTTGGCTCGTGATGATTTTCAATACGATGCTGCCCAAGAAAATGCCGTAAAGCACTTGCAGCGTTTATTTGAAGACTTGCGAACCAAACCTTTACCCGTAACCGGCTTTAAAAAGGTGCTTAATCGCTGGAAAAGAGTGGTAAAAAAACAAGAAGCACAACCGGTTAAAGGTCTGTATTTTTGGGGAGGCGTAGGGCGTGGTAAAACCTATTTAGTTGATACCTTTTATGACTGCTTGCCATTTGAAAATAAAATGCGCGTGCATTTCCATCGTTTTATGCACCGTGTTCATCAGGAGCTAAAAACCTTAACGGGGCAGTCGGATCCGTTAAAAATTATTGCAAAACGTTTTGCTGATGAAACCTGTATTATTTGTTTTGATGAATTTTTTGTTTCAGATATTACCGATGCGATGATTTTAGGTACATTATTTGAAGAGCTCTTTGCTCATAATGTCACGCTAGTGGCTACTTCAAACATTATTCCTGACGAGCTTTATCGCAATGGTTTACAGCGTGCACGTTTCTTGCCTGCTATTACGTTAATTAATCAACATACCGAAGTGGTTAATGTTGATAACGGCGTTGATTATCGTTTACGTACTTTAGAGCAAGCCGAAATTTATCACTTTCCGCTTGATCAAAAAGCCCAAGACAACTTACATCAGTATTTTACTCAGCTTTCATGTGAGCCAGGCTTAAAAAATACTGATATAGAAATAAACAACCGACAATTACCCACCGTTGAAGTGTCTGACGGCGTGGTGCATTTTGAATTCTCAGTATTATGTGAAAGTGCGAGAAGCCAAGGTGACTATATGGAAATTAGCAAGCTCTATCATACGGTATTACTTGCTAATGTTAGCCAAATGAATGGCGACTGTGATGACGCAGCACGTCGCTTTATCGCCTTAGTTGATGAGTTCTATGAGCGTAACGTTAAGCTTATTATTTCGGCTGAAACCGCGTTAGAGCAACTTTATTGCGATGGGCGTTTAGTATTTGAATTTAAACGTTGCTTAAGTCGCTTACAAGAAATGCAATCGCATGATTATTTAGCCAGCGAACATTTGCCATAATTTATACGCTTGGTGAACAGCTTTAAAGCGGCAGTATTTTTTTAAATTATTTTAATGCTGTCGTTTTCCTTATTTTTTGTGACATTTATCTCCTTGCCTTTCGTCTTATAATTGCAGCTTTTATCCATTATCTCGCCTTTTTACTTCGGTTAATCTATTTTTCGAGTGTATTTAATTAGACATCGCCAACGACAAATTATTTCACTTTATCGGTTGTGTGATATATGTCAAATCACCATATGTTGTGTTTTGTTTTTCTTTGTTATCCATATATTGTGTTATTTGAAATAGGGCGTATTATGGCGACCAAATAATTGATAGATGGAGTTATGCATGTTTGCAGAAAAAAATTTAACCAACACCGATACTATTGAGCTACAAGCAGCCTCATTAGATATTTGGGATAAAAAATATCGTTTAAAAGACAAACACGGCATTGCTCAAGAAAATAGCATCGACGCTACCTTTGAACGTGTTGCTGCATCTCTTGCTGCAATAGAGCCAAAAGATAAGAAAAAATGGCAGCAAAAATTTAAATGGGCAATGGAAGCGGGTGCATATCCTGCTGGGCGTGTTATTTCAAACGCCGGCGCTGAAAAATTTAAACCGGCCACTTCAACCATCAATTGTACCGTATCTGGCACTATCAGTGACTCTATGACCGGTATTTTATCGCGGGTGCATGAGTCAGGCTTAACCTTAAAAGCTGGCTGTGGCATCGGTTATGAATTTTCTACTTTAAGACCAAGCGGTGCGTATGTTGCGGGCGCTGGTGCAAATACGTCTGGGCCATTATCCTTTATGGATATTTTTGACAAAATGTGTTTCACCGTAAGTTCAGCTGGTGGTCGTCGTGGCGCACAAATGGGGGTATTCGACGTATCTCACCCTGATGTGAAAGACTTTATTTTAGCTAAGCGTGAAGACGGGCGTTTACGTCAATTTAACTTGTCGCTATTAATTACCGACGAGTTTATGGAAGCGGTGAAAGCCAACAAAATGTGGCCATTGTTTTTCCCTATCAGCCAAAAAGAAATTACTGTTGAACAAGTTGATTTAACCGATACCAGCAAAGTCATTTATAAAGAAAATTACTTTGACGCTGCCTATGTAAAAGAGCATGACTATCTAGTAAACGCCCAAGGAAAAATTGCGTGCAAAGTATATAACACTATTGCAGCTTCGCGTTTGTGGGACATGATCATGACCAATACTTTTGATTATGCTGAACCTGGTTTTTTATTAATTGACCATGCAAATGACATGAACAATAACTGGTTCTGTGAGCAACTTCGCGCTAGTAATCCCTGTGGCGAACAAATTTTGCCACCACATGGCGCGTGTTTATTAGGCTCGGTGAACTTAGTTAAATTTATTGAAAACCCATTCACTGAGCAAGCCAAATTCAACTGGGACAAGTTTAAAGAAGTGGTGCATGTATTTACTCGTATGCTTGATAACGTGGTGGAAATTAATGGCTTACCACTTGAAGAGCAACGCATAGAAATACAAAACAAACGTCGTCATGGCATGGGCTATTTAGGTTTAGGCTCTGCGATGACCATGATGAAAATGGCCTACAACAGTCCAGAAGCAACCGTATTTACAGAAGAAGTGTCAAAAGTATTAGCGATTACTGGTTGGCAAGCAGCACTTGATTTAGCGAAAGAAAAAGGTCCAGCGCCAATTTTAGCGCAAGAGTTTACTGTTACCGAGGCTATGTTAACTAAGCGTCCTGAAATGGCGAAAGACGGCATAAAAATTGGTGATAAAGTTAAAGGTTCACTTTTGCATGCTAAATATAGCCGTTATATGCAACGTATCGCTGAAGAAGCACCTGAGCTGGTTGCAGAGCTTGCTAAAGTAGGCGCGCGTTTTACTCATCATACTTCAATTGCGCCAACAGGTACTTTGGCGTTGAGCTTAGGTAATAATGTTTCTAATGGTATTGAGCCAAGTTTTGCTCATGAATATCATCGCAATATTATTCGTGAAGGTAAAAAATCAAAAGAATCAGTTGCCGTTTCAAGCTTCGAATTATTAGCTTACCGCGCGTTTGTCAATGAAAAAGCACAGCCTTACGGTGATGAAGCTAATGCCTTACCTGACTATTTCTCGGCCAGTGAAGCTATTTCACCGCAAGAGCATGTTGACGTACAAGCAGCAGCGCAATATTGGATTGATTCTTCTATTTCCAAAACCATTAATATTCCTACTGATTTTGAATATGAAAAATTTAAGAATGTTTATTTATACGCTTATGAAAAAGGCTTAAAAGGTTGTACTACTTTTAGATTTAATCCTGAAGTGCATCAAGGTGTTTTGGTTAAAGAAGAAGACTTAGCCAATGTGACTTATGACTTTACCCTAGCCGACGGCACAGTGCTTAGTGTTAAAGGTAATGAAGAAATTAATTATGACGGTGAAATACACACCGCCGCCAACTTACACGATGCGTTAAAAGAAGGCTATTACGGCAAATTATAACAGCCATTTGTAGCAGCATATTGTAAACGAACAAATTGAGGAAAACACATGATAGAAATTACTCAGAATATCACGGGTGCTAAAGTACAAAGCCCTGAAGAGCAACCAGCAGCGCAAACGCCGCCAGTAGATGAGTCGGTGAACTTAAATGAAAAAACTAAACGTCCGGAAATGTTAGTAGGTTCTACTTATAAAATTAAGCCGCCGGTTTCTGACCACGCGCTATATATCACCATAAATGATATTTTATTAAACCAAGGTAGCGCGCAAGAAATTCGTCGTCCGTTTGAAATTTTTGTTAACTCGAAAAACATGGAGTTTTATTCTTGGATTGTTGCCTTAACACGGGTTATTTCAGCAGTATTTAGAAAAGGTGGTGACTGCACTTTTCTTGTTGAAGAATTAAAAGCGGTATTCGACCCCAAAGGTGGTTATTACCAACGAGGTACCGGTATTTTCATGCCATCTGTTGTTGCTGAAATTGGCCACATCATTGAAACGCATTTAAAAACCTTAGATATGTTGCCGGCAAGTGAAATTGACACCCATCAGCAAGCCTATATTGAGCAAAAAAAAGCTCAACAAAAACAAGCGGCAGCTGAGCAAGCAAAAGCAGATAGTAGCAACGAGAATAGCGTTTTTCCTTCAACTGCTTCAAGCTGTAATAAGTGCCATCAAAAGGCCGTTGTTTTATTAGACGGTTGCGCGACTTGTCTTAACTGTGGCGATTCTAAATGTGGTTAAAAGAAGCTAGAAGCTGCAAGGGGAAAGCGGTAAGTAAATAGCTGCAAGGGGAAAGTAGAAAGCGGTAAGTAAATAGCTGCAAGGTAGAAGTTATAAGATAGCAGTTGCAGGCAAAAGCTGTAAGCCAAGTAAGTGCGTAAAATACTTGACTTGATATTACCTCTATTTAAGCTTTTGCGACTTGCGACTTGCGACTTGCGACTTGCGACTTGCGACTTGCGACTTGCGACTTGCGACTTGCGACTTGCGAC
>CANMXU010000028.1 GCA_947501935.1 uncultured Alteromonadaceae bacterium | reverse complement strand
TCGCGTTGTGTTCGTTTAACGTGTACTGTGTTTGAGTTTTTCATAATAAGTCCTAAATGTGTAAACACATTTCAGGAGGAGGCACTAATTGTAGAAAAGCCTGCTTAGTAAAATAATGCAGGCTTTTTTATTTTTAACTAGCTAATAAAACCGCTACAATCGCGTACAATAAAGCTGATATCAACCACGGCAGTTTTTACTCGCTATTACAGCGCAACAAGGTTTAAGTGAAAAAGTAATGAGCAGAGCTGAAATAAGAACAGATATTCGCAATAAACGTCGTGCTCTTTCCAAGCATCAGCAACAAAAAGCGGCTGATGATTTACTTAGTCAACTGTGTTCACATCCAAAAGTACAAGCCGCTCAGCATCTTGCCATATATATAAGCAATGATGGTGAATTGAACACCTTTGCTTTTATTCAGTGGTGCTGGCAACAAGGCAAACAAGTTTATTTACCCGTGATCCACCCGTTTTCACCCGGTCATTTATTATTTCTTCATTACCTTCCTGATACTGAGATGGTAAAAAACAAATATAATATACTCGAGCCTAAACTCGATGTTAGGCAAGTTTGCCCGGTAAATAGTCTTGATATCATTTTTACGCCATTGGTTGCCTTTACAAAATCTGGCGATAGACTGGGTATGGGCGGAGGTTTTTACGATAGAACACTTGCCAGCTGGTACCAACAAGTTACAAGAAGCACTTTAGCTAAACCCTACCCGATAGGTTTAGCTCATAACTGCCAACAAGTAGACCATATTCCTTGTGAGTATTGGGACATTCCCCTTCCTGAAATAATTACCCCAAGCCAACATTTTACCGTTCATTTAACTTAATATTAGGGACTCTCAAAAATAGCTTTTATAAAAGCTGTTACAAAGCTTACGGCTTATAAAATTCACTGTTATAATTGCGGTACATTTTAGTACTCCAAAATTTGTACTTCAAAACTCACTAAACTTCTTTAAGGCAAGGCATATGACCCAAGATGAAATGAAAAAAGCGGCGGCAATTAAAGCCCTTGATTATGTAAAAGACGACTCAATTGTTGGCGTAGGTACCGGCTCAACAGTTAATCACTTCATTGAAGCCTTAGCGACGATAAAAGATAAAATACAAGGTGCGGTTTCAAGCTCAGAACAATCAAGCGAGCGCTTAAAAGCTCATGGCATTGAAGTATTTGATTTAAATAGTGTTGACGTATTAGATGTTTATATTGACGGTGCCGATGAAATAACTAAGCACATGCACATGATCAAAGGCGGCGGCGCAGCGCTAACCCGTGAAAAAATTGTTGCGGCAGTTGCCAAAGAATTCATTTGTATTGCCGACAATTCAAAGCAAGTTCCAGTATTAGGCAACTTTCCATTACCGGTAGAAGTTATCCCTATGGCCCGTAGCTATGTTGCCCGAGAATTGGTAAAACTTGGTGGCGACCCAGTGTATCGACAAGGTGTAGTGACAGATAATGGCAATGTCATTCTTGATGTATATAACTTAGACATAATTGATCCATTAACCATGGAAAATAACATCAATGCGATTGTAGGCGTTGTTACTAATGGTTTATTCGCTCATCGCGGTGCAGATACATTGATTATTGGTAGCCCTGAAGGCGCTAAAGTTATTTTACCTTTGTAAAAAACGCTTTAGAGTTTAAGCACTATATGTTAGTTTATACTCAATTCGATATAGGCATCTAGCCATCCAAATGAAATTTAATAGGAATATTAGTCATCATGAGTACTAATTCATTAGCGAAAGATAAAATTAAAATATTATTACTTGAAGGCGTGCATCAAAGTGCAGTTGAAGAGTTAAAAGCCAAAGGGTATAACAATATTGAGTATTTTAAAGCTTCCTTAGCCGAAGATGACTTAATTGAGAAAATCGCAGATGTGCATTTTGTTGGTATTCGTTCACGTAGCCAATTAAATGAAAAAGTACTTAGCCACGCTAAGAAACTAGTTGCCATTGGTTGTTTCTGTATTGGTACTAACCAAGTAGATTTAAAAGCAGCACAAATTGCTGGTGTGCCGGTATTTAACGCACCATTCTCAAATACCCGTTCAGTGGCTGAACTAGTATTAGGTGAAGCGTTATTATTACTTCGTGGCATTCCTCAAAAAAGTGCTCAAGCGCATCGTGGTGTATGGAATAAGTCTGCCGCAGGTTCGGTTGAAGCACGTGGCAAAACCTTAGGCATTATTGGTTACGGCCACATTGGTACTCAATTAGGTATTATTGCTGAAACGCTTGGTATGCGCGTTCGTTTTTACGACTTAGAAACCAAATTACCGTTAGGTAACGCAAGCCAAACGCCAACATTAACTGCTTTATTAAAAGAAGCCGATGTTATTAGCCTACACGTTCCTGAAACCAGACAAACCCAAAATATGATGGGCGCTGCTGAATTCGACGTTATGAAACAAGGTTCTATTTTCATTAATGCTTCTCGCGGTACGGTAGTAGATATTGAAGCCTTAGCTGAAGCAATTAAGGAAAATAAAATTGCCGGTGCAGCAATTGATGTATTCCCGGTAGAGCCAAAAAGTAACGATGACGAGTTTATTTCACCATTACGTGGTTTAGACAATGTTATTTTAACGCCGCACATTGGTGGTAGTACTAAAGAAGCTCAAGAAAATATTGGTTTAGAAGTTGCGAGTAAGCTAGCTAAGTATTCTGATAATGGTTCATCGTTATCAGCAGTTAATTTCCCTGAAGTATCTTTACCAGAGCATTCAGGCACTAGCCGTTTACTACATATTCACAAAAACCAAGCGGGTGTTTTAACTAAAATTAACCAAGCGTTTGCTGATAATAATATCAACATTGCTGCACAGTATTTACAAACTGATGACCAAATTGGTTATGTAGTTATTGATATTGAAGCAGAGCACAGCGCCATTGCGTTAAAAGCGTTAAAAGAGATTGATGGCACTATCAGAGCTCGTATTATTCACGAATAAGTTTACAGCTTAAAAGGTTAAAGCAAACAAGCAGGATGTTTGCTTATAACCTACATAAAAAACGGCAAGTCATTTAATGACTTGCCGTTTTTTATGAATTCGATTTACGTTTACTGATGGTTATAACGATATTTTTATGATTAAAAAATCAAATGCATACAAGCAAGCGCTAAAAACCCAGCGATAATATCGTCAAGCATAATGCCAACACCACCATGGCAATGTTTATCAATATAAGAAATTGGCCAAGGTTTGAAAATATCGAAAATACGAAACAGTATAAAGCCGGTAATTATTGTTTGCCATGTAGCGGGCAACATCAGCATAGTGATCAAGTAACCGGCAATTTCATCCCAAACAATCGCGCCGTGATCATGAACACCGGCGTCAGTAGCAGCTTTTCCGCAAATATAAATACCAAATAAGCACACCAAGGCCACAATAGCGCCATATACTGGTAAGCTTAAGCCTGACAACAATAAGTACACTGGAATCGCCGCAAGCGTACCAAAAGTACCTGGTGCTTTAGGTGCTAAGCCACTGCCAAAACCCAAAGCTAAAAAGTGAACAGGATCACTAAGTTTAAAGTTATCAGTCGACTTGGTATTGGCTTTATCTAAAGTTTTTGGCTCAGTCATTATTACCACTAAAATGCTCAAAACCCTGTTTATCAATCAAAACCGGTTTATTATTCAAGGTAGTAGTAATTTTATTTGAGGTATTAATTTGGCCAATACAAGTAACTGTTACGCCAACATTGGCTAACGCGGTTTCCATACCAACTTTATTGTCTTGAGATACCGTGAACAATAACTCGTAGTCGTCACCACCATTTAAGGCAAGTTCAACGCCAGCTTCTTGGCCTAAGGTGTCATGTAATATGGTTGAAATTGGCAAATCGTCAAGCACAATATTTGCGCCAACGTTTGAACCATCACAAATATGCTTAAGATCGGCTAATACGCCATCTGAAATGTCAATGGCTGACGTGGCGTATTCCCGCAATGCTTGTCCGGCTAGCGCTCTTGGTCTTGGGTAGTCTAACTTCTTGATAATGTCAGCTTGAAAGCGTTCTTCAATTTCAACTTTACCTAAAATATGTTGTAGCGCTAATGCCGCATCCCCCACTTCTTCAGTAACATATAACCAATCACCGGGCTTCGCGCCCGTTCTGGTAATATGTTTACCCGCAGGAACCATACCTTGTGCGGTAACCGTAACACTTAATGGCCCTTGCGTAGTATCACCACCTATGAGTTGAACATTGTAAAATTCACAAAGTTCAAAAACACCTTGGCAAAAATCTTTTGCCCAAGCTTCATCAATACTAGGTAAGGTGATCGCTAACGAGATCCAAGTAGGCTCAGCGCCCATTGCAGCTAAATCAGATAAACTGACCGCAACTACTTTATGACCAATAGCACGGGCAGAGGTTTGCATAGGAAAATGCACCCCAGCTACTAATGTGTCGGTGGTAACCGCAATATGTTGACGCTCAGCAGGCTGCACTATCGCGCAATCATCACCGATACCGAGTATCACATCTCTTCGGGTTAAACCTTGCTCAGCAAAGTAGTGTTTAATCAGTTCAAATTCTTTCATAGGTTTTTCATTAAAGAGCAGCAATGATTATTCTTCAGGACGAAGATCTTTCACAGCTTTATCTAAAACACCATTAATAAATTTGTGGCTGTCATCAGCAGCAAAAACTTTTGCCAGTTCAATAGCTTCATTGATAACAACACGATAAGGAACATCTTTACAGTCTGATAGCTCATACACTGCAACACGCAATATTGACTTTTCAACGTGATCTATATCATCAATAGGACGATCAACATATGGGCTAATCGCTTGGTCTAATTGACTAAGTTGTGTAGTTACGCCACGAAATAATTGTTGAAAATATTCAATATCAAAACGTCTAGCACTGTTATCCACTAAAAAAGTAGACTCTATATCTGTGACTGAATTTTGACTTAACTGCCATGAATAAACAGCTTGCACTGCTAATTCACGGGCTTTTCTTCTAGGTGATGGTTTCACTTAGATCTCCAAAACTTAAAGTTTGCCTAGAACGTTAACCATTTCTAGAGCACTTAATGCGGCTTCTGCGCCTTTATTACCGGCTTTAGTACCCGCGCGGTCAATGGCTTGTTCAATGGTATCGGTAGTAATAACACCAAATGCTACAGGTAAAGTATATTCCATAGCGACTTGTGCTAAGCCTTTATTACATTCGCCGGCAACAAAATCGAAATGTGGCGTACCACCTCGAATAACTGCACCAATAGCAATAATAGCGTCGAACTCACCTTTTTCAGCAATGCGCTTTGCCGCTACAGGTAATTCATAAGCGCCTGGAACACGGATAACTGTAATATCGTTATCAGCAACATTGCCATGGCGTTTAAGTGCATCAACAGCACCTTCAAGTAAACTTTCTACAACAAAACTATTAAAACGCGAAACGACTATCGCGAACTTCTTGCCTGATGCTTCAAAATTAGCTTCTATTACATTCATCTATAAATCACCTACGATAAAAATTTGCCGCATTCTATCAAATCCGAAGGAAGTTAGGTACTCGTTTATACACATTTACCTTAATCAATTGTAATGCCGTTGTTAAAACTTAGAGGGATACTGGTATAGCTATAAAAAAGTTCTGCGTGAATCGCTAGCTTGCTTCTAAGTATTGGCAATATTGTGCAAACTTTCCAGCCGAACAGTTGCAAAAAATGTTCAAGAAGTCGGTAACTTATACAAACAAATAAAGCACTGCCCTACCAGATTTACAACGATTAAGTTAACATAAGCGCCATTCACCAATTTGTCCGAATACCCAACAGAATTTATGACCATTTATTTTTCTTCAAATCAATTGCCACAACTAAAAAATTATTCCGTTAAACAAAGACAGGCCATTTTAAATATAGCGATGGAAAAGCTGACCGCGCCAGAAAAATTTATTATGAATGTAATTAAGCTGTTTATGCTTATTCCACCGTTTTTATTATTGGCGAATTTACAAAGTGCGTGGTTTTTTGTTTCTGTTATTGCGGTTTTATTGGCTTACTTTTTCGTGATGAAGCCAATTAGTTTACTATTTGCAGAGAAATATATTGAAAAAGCCATAAAACAAGTAAATCTAAATTAACTTGTTTTATGGCTTTATGTTGGTAATAAATTACCTTAGTTATTCAAAGTCTTCAAACTCGTCGAGAAAGTCTTCAAGATCAGCTTCTTCTTCTTTGTTAACTTTCTCTGGCGGGTTGCCATCAAAAACCTTATATTCCATGTTTTGAAAGTAAGCATTTTTAACAAATATATACGGGTCTATTGCTTCGTTGAGCATATCTTCTTGTTCAATCAATTGAATTCGTGTTTCCATACCTTCAATCGCCCAGCGAGTTAACGACGGCCAAAAGCCAAGTAGTGCATAAGGCCAATAAAATTTATCAACATAATCGCCGACTTCTTCACGCACCGAGCTCGGTTTTATACCAGGAATAATTAAATAAGGCCCGTCACTTACGCCATATTTCCCTAACACTTCGCCAAACTCTTTTTCATCCCTAGCCCAGCCAAAATCACTCGCGGGGTCATAAAAGCCAGCTAACCCAATAGTAGTATTTAGCAAAAAACGGCCTGTAACTTTAGCTGCGCGGTCAAATTCGAGTAATAAAAGGTGGTTAACAATCGTTGATGGTTCATTAAAGTTTACCGCGATATTGTATAAACCAGAACGTACAGGTTCAGGCATAACATCAGCGTATAAAACAGAAGTAGGTCTAGCGACATATTTGTCGGCATAATCCCAAGTAAAGGTCCATAAAGGTCTATTGATGGCCTCAAATGGGTCACGAGGGTCTGAGGTATCAACGCTTGGGTCATTCGAATTAGTGGTTGCACACGCAGATAAAATAACACTTAGAAAAGTAATTTGAAGAAGGCGTGTTAAACGATAAAAGTTTGTATGGCAGAGCAATGCTTTTTCCTTGCTAGAAGCTGTGTAAGAATCGCGCATACAATAACAACTTATTAAGCCGATGATAACCGTTTTTTTTACATTTACAGTTAAAGGAGCAGCTGATGTGATAACTATAATTAGCTAGGTTTGCGGTTACGATGAACAGACATCAACATTTCCGCTTCAGCTCTTGGGATATCGCACTCTCGCATAATTTCATCAATGTCAGCACCTAATTCAACTAATTTAGATGCACGGCTGTAAAGTTTATCTTCAGGTTGCTGATGTTGGACTTGATTGATCAGGGTTTCAATTTGCTGTTGTTGTTGCTGTAAAACTTTAATTCTATGCTCTAGCTGCTTGGTGACCTGTTCATTTTCAATTGCCAGTTGCTTTACTTGTGATAAATCTTGCTGAGACTTTTCATTTTGCGCAAAAGCTTGTAGCTGCAATTCATCAATTAATAATTGGTTAGAAGATTGTTGGGTTTTAAAAATAGTGAGCTGGTTATTAACCTTTCTGCAATACACAACTAAGAAAATGAGCAGACAAAGAATAAGCAAACAAGCGAGTGCTGCAATTGCTGGTACGGTTAACATGCTTATTTCCTACTCGTAAAAAAAGCCTGACTGAGCAGGCTTTAATATTCATCAGTGACTAAAACTGCTTCAGTTCATCCCATTCATCATCAGACAGTAACTTGTCGAGATCAACTAAAATAAGCAATTCACCCTCACGGTTTGATACACCCTGAATGAATTTCGCACTTTCGTCATTACCAACATTAGGTGCAATGTCAATTTCAGAGGCCTTTAAGTAAACCACTTCAGCAACACTATCCACTAAAATCCCAATAACTTGTTTTTCAGCTTCAATAATAACAATACGGGTATTGTCGGTTACTTCGTTAGGTATTAAACCAAAACGGGCACGGGTATCAATAACTGTAACAACGTTACCACGTAAATTAATAATACCTAATACATAAGTAGGCGCCCCTGGAACGGGTGCAATTTCGGTATAACGAAGTACCTCTTGTACTTGCATTACATTAATGCCGTAGGTTTCACTATCGAGTTTGAAAGTTACCCATTGCAGCACTTCATCATTGTCACCACTATTACTTGCATTACGTCTTTCGTCAGACATACAGCTGGCCTCTTATTTTTTGTTTGTACTTTACGCTAATTATTTAACGAATATATAGTTTTATCAACTTATTAGTGAATTTTATTTACTCTTAAGCCATTATTTATGATTAACATTAAAACCGTCATTCAATAATTGAATAAAAGCGTCTACTTCAAGTAAAGCACACATTCGGTCTTTCACTAACCCTGCTAACCAAGGGCGCTTGTTTGCCTTGTCTAGCCATTTAACATCTTCTTGTTCTAAGGTAACAGTATCAATAAGGTTTTCTGCTAACAAGCCCCACTGACTACTACCTAACATGATTATATATTTATACTCTAATGCATCTTTCAAAGCTTGGTCACATTTTTCAGGCATTACCCACAAAGCCGTGTCAACAACATTAATTTGCTCTTCACGTTGAATCATTACCCCTTTAAACCAGTCGGGTTTTCCCATTAAACTATTGGTTTTCTCAGCATTATGAATACCACCTAATTCAATTAATGGCACCGCGATTATTAAGCCAGCAACATCAAAAAACATCGCTTGAAAACTACCTTTACGGTAACCTTTTTGCTTTTTAACAACTATCTCACCTTGGCTCTTTTTAGTTGCCAAGGGCTGTTCTTTTATCGGTGCAACAACTTTTTTAGTTTCAACAGGTTTTGGTAAAACGGTCTTATCAATAATAGGAGCTTGTGCAGCCTTACGCGAAATTATCGGTTGCTCTTCAGGCTCTTTTACTTGCTCTAGTAACTTTTCGAGTTTTTTCTCTTGAGGTGCTTTTTCCCTTACCAGAGGTTTATTCGGTTTTTCCGGTGCAACTTCCTCTTCCGTCAATAATTCAGACAGATAGTTTTTCATCAATTTTTGGCTTGCAGCTAACGATTTTGGCATTTATTTTTTCACCGACTGCATTGAAATCAAATGCGTTAAAAGGCTCTTATAAGCATATACCCCTCTGGAGCTATTTGCATAATCGGAAGGTACCTTTTGTGATTCACTCGCGTTTCTGAAATTGGTATCGATAGGGATCACGCCTGGCCAAACACTTTCAGGATAAAGAGCCTTTAATTGCTTATAAGCAAGTAACGAAGCTTTAGTGCGTTTATCAAACATGGTTGGCACAATAGTAAATTTGAATTTATCAACTTGTTCACCTTGCATGATTTCCATGGTTTTCATCATTCTGTCCAAACCTTTTAACGCAAGAAACTCTGTTTGAACCGGCACAATAATACGGTCAGATGCGGCTAGCGCATTCACCATTAATACGCCAAGGACTGGCGGGCAGTCCATTAATACGTAGTCGTATTCTTCACTTAGCTGGTTTATAGCTTTTTTTAATACTAAGCCCATACCGCCTTTCGCTCCTAAAGAACGATCTAAAGTAGCCAAGCCCATAGTTGCTGGTAAAATATCAATATTTTTATAACTGGTCGGACACAAGCTTTGCATGATTTGTTCTTTGGTTGAAACCTGAACAAATAAGTCATACACACTTAGCTCCAAATCTTCTGATTCGATTCCAAAATAATAACTTAATGATGCATGCGGGTCAGTATCAACCAATAAAACTCTGTGACCTAATTCTGCTAACAAGCCACCTAACGCAATGGTTGTGGTTGTTTTACCAACACCACCTTTTTGATTTGCTACTGTCCAAACTACCAATGGGAATTCCTACTTATTTTTGTGCGTTGTTATTCATTTTTAGGTTTATCTTCTTCCACTCTGGTGGTTATTCTTATCCCACCATTTTCAAGCTGTATAACACGGATTTCTTGAGCACTATCTTCCGGGGCAGCAATATTAGTAATTGCTTCAACGTCTTTTACACTAATAGTGGGAGTATTTAATAAATTTGACTTTTCTAAGCCATATTTAGAAATAGCGATCACTACTTTCCTGTTTTGAGCGCGGCCGTCACGCGTACTATTATTCGCGCTTGGGTAATATTCACCATAACCTTCTATAGCCATTCGTTGAGGATTTAATGAAAGCTCTTCGAGTACATGAAGAATTGCGGTTGCACGATATACCGACAACTCCCAATTAGAAGAGAAAACCTCATTATTGATCGGTTGATTATCAGTATAGCCTCTCACACGTATAAAGTTACTTGTTGAGCCAATTACTTCATAAATTACCGCCAATATTGCCGACGCAGAGTTTGTTGGTGAAGCCGAGCCACTTGGGAAAAGTAAGCCGCTATTTAATTCAATTTCAAGCCAGTCGCCATCAATTTGTAGCTGCGCATAACCTGACTCAATAACATCATATAAAGCGGTATGTAACTCTTTTTCTAATGAGGTTAAGTTTGTGCCTACTTGGCTGTTTTCAACATTAGATAGTACAGGTTCACCATCAACAAGTTCAGGGCCTGCGGCGTCTAGAATATCATTTCCATATAAAGGGATTTTAGTTTTAGAACGATTGACCGGTAAAATGTCATCACCATGGCCTAAGTTTTTAGGCTGGTTCTTGTCTGCTTGAAATACCTTACCAAATGACTCGGTAATAGTTTCAAAGGGTTTTTCATTAACCATCGCCATTGCATAAAGTACCACAAACAAGGCAAAAAGTAGGGTCATATAATCAGCATAGGACACTAACCAACGGTGAACATTATCATGCTCTACCGTATGTCTACGTTTGCGAAGCCGGTTCATTCCTGTAACCTAAAAGCCGATAGTTTATTTTCAATAGCGTGGGGATTTTCAGCAAGCGCTATCGCCAACAAGCCTTCAGATATCATTTCTCTATACATGGTTTGTTGATGAATGACACTGCGAATTTTATTGGCTATTGGAATATATAATAAGTTAGCAAAACCAACACCGTATATGGTCGCAACAAACGCGGTGGCAATACCTTGCCCTAACATGTTTGGATCGCTTAAATTTCCCATTGCATGAATAAGCCCTAACACAGCACCTAAAATACCAATAGTTGGACTATATCCGCCCATAGCTTCAAAAATATTTGCTGAGCGTAAATTATGCTCTCGATAAAGGTCGAGATCTAATTCCAACGATACCTTGAAGTTATCAATCTCAATTCCGTCAACCAATAAGTTCAAGCCTTTATTGGTATAGCTGTCACTTTCTTCTTGAGCTATATCTTCAAGTGATAAATAACCTGATTCTCTAGCTTTTTCCGCCCAAGTGATAATTTTTTCAATACCGCTATCAACGTCATATTTAGGCGGATAAAAAACCCACTTTAATAAAGACATTGCATGAAAAAATTGCTCTTTGCTGGACTGCAACATCACCGCACCAAGCGTACCGCCAAAAACAATGATAAATGCCGGTAACTCAAATAAAGCTGAGATACCGCCACCATCTAAACTAAAACCTAGATAAATAGCCAGAATTGCCACGGCAAGTCCGATGATACTCAACTTATCCATGGTTAATTTCCTTAAGAATAGAAGGAGCAACCTCGTCTATGTCTAAAGAAAGTTCACTTATCCCTGCGCTTGCCACAGCCTGTGGCATGCCATAAACCACGCAAGACTCTTCATCTTGCGCCCATATTGTTGAGCCTTTGCCTTTTAACATTCTAGAACCTTCCCTACCATCAGAACCCATACCGGTAAGTACTACGGCTAAAACAGACCCCTGAAATACTTTAGCTGCAGAACCAAAACTAATATCAACACTGGGTTTAAAAGCAATACGCTCAGAATCATCATCCAGTATTTTAAGTTTTGCTGCATTTTCTGTACCATCAATTATCATTTGACGGCCGCCGGGGGCTAAATAGGCACAGCCAGGTTTAAGAATGTCGCCATTTTCAGCTTCTTTTATTGTGATTTTACATAATGAATTCAATCGATTAGCAAAGGCATTGGTAAAAGCTGCCGGCATATGCTGAACCATAATGATAGGAAGAGGGAAATCAGCAGGTAGTTTGGTTAATACTTTTTGCAAAGCAATAGGCCCCCCCGTTGAAGTGCCTATAGCCAATAAATTGTAACTTTTTCCTGAACTACGGTGAGCTCTTTGAGGTTTTAATCCAGTAGAATTTTCACTGCTCTTAGCCGCTTTGCCCACTCCAGCTTTAACCACTGGTTTGCTAGACAATGTCGTTCTTGCTACAGGAGGTGTTCTTCGACTTGTAATACCGCGGCGCCTGGCCAACTGTACAACGCGTTGACGCAACAAACTGCCGGCATCTTCAGAATTTTTAGCAATTTCATTAAACTTTTTGGGTAAAAAATCAAGAGCGCCGGCATCAAGTGCATCGAGTGTTGCTTTAGCCCCTTGATGAGTTAATGAAGAGAACATTAAAATGGCTGTAGGTGATTTCGCCATAATTTGTTTTACTGCATCAATGCCATTAAGTAATGGCATTTCAATATCCATAGTAATGACATCAGGCTTTAACAAAGCAGCTTTTTCTACCGCATCAATACCGTTTACGGCTACATCAATAACTTCAAGATTTTTATCTTGGTTGATAATTTCGGTGACGCGGCGTCGAAAAAAGCTAGAATCGTCAACAACCAAAACCTTATAGGCCATCTACTTTCCTTTCCATTTACACGACATGTATAGTTTTCGCCTATATAAGTGCGCTATTTTTAGCGTAACTTCTTATTAACAACAGATTTTTTCGCGTAATATTTAAGCATATTAGGTACGTCAATAATCAATGCAATACCACCATCACTGGTGATAGTTGCACCAGCCATACCCGGCGTACCGTGTAACAATCGGTCAAGTGGTTTAATAACCACTTCTTCTTGCCCAATAAGTCTGTCAACAACAAAGCCAATTTGCTGGCTACCTAATTGCACAATAACCACATGGCCTTTATCGCGGGGCTTATCTTTATAATTTTTAACTAACCACTGATCTAAATAAAATAACGGAATAGCTTTTTCACGAACAATTATCGTTAATTGACCATCGACCATATTAGTGTTGGTTAAATCAAGGTGGAAAATTTCATTAACACCAGCCAAAGGTAAAGCAAAAGTTTGCTTACCAACGACCACCATTAATGTTGGTAATATTGCTAAAGTCAGCGGTACTTTAATTTCTAATACCGTCCCTTTACCTAATTCAGAGTCTATACTCACCGCACCATTTAGTTGGGTGATTTTAGTTTTCACTACATCCATGCCAACGCCACGGCCTGACACTTCTGAAATTTCTGTTTTAGTAGAAAAACCTGGCGCAAAAATTAAATTAAAGGCTTCTGAGTCTGACATTCTTGCAGCAGCATCGGCATCTAAAACACCGCGGTCAATGGCAATAGACTTTAATTTTTCCGCATTCATACCAGCACCATCATCACGAATGGTTAATAATATGTGATCGCCTTCTTGAGAAGCGGAGAGTACAACAGTACCTTCTCGTGGTTTTCCGTTTGCTTCACGAACATCAGGCTCTTCGATGCCATGATCAACTGAATTACGTACTAAATGCACTAAAGGATCGGCTAGTGCTTCTACTAAGTTTTTATCTAAATCGGTATCTTCACCTTCTAGAATCAACTTAATGTCTTTGTTTAAGCTTCGCGCCAAATCACGAACAACGCGAGGAAAACGACCAAACACCTTTTTAATAGGCTGCATACGCGTTTTCATCACCGCGCCTTGCAAGTCTGTGGTGACGGCATCAAGGTTTGATACGGCTTTGGTCAATTCTTCATCTTCTTTAGTCATGCCTAAAGTGGTTAATCGGTTTCTTACTAATACCAATTCACCAACCATATTCATGATTTGATCTAAACGTTTTGTATCTACCCTTACGGTGGTTTCACCTTGCGGAGTTGATACTGGCTTAGCTGCTTTTTTATCTTTTGCTACGGGCTTAGCTGCAGGCTTTGCTGCAACAGGTTTTACTGGCGTTGCTTTAGCTTGAGGTTTATTAACCTCTACTGGTTTTTCAACTTTAGCCGCAGTAGGTTTAGGAGTTGTGCTGGTTTGGGGCGCTTTACCTTGACCATGAAGCTGATCAAGTAAGTTCTCAAATTCGTCATCTCCAATTTCATCAGAGTCACTTGCTGCAGATGTACTTGATGGGGTGCTTGATACTTCTGGAGAAAAAGCACCTTGACCATGTAACTCATCTAATAATGATTCAAATTCATCATCTGAAATTTCATTATCATTTGTAGGTGCTGGCGTTTCAGCAACAGGGCTAGAAGCGGGTGATTTATTGCCATGAAGTTCATCTAATAAACGGTCAAACTCATCTTCTGTCATTTCTTCTGAAGAGCTACTTTCTTCTGAAGAAGCAATTTCTTCTGTGGCAGCCACAGACTGAGACTCTACAACAGCCGCTTCAGCAGGAGCATCTTCACTTTCAGGACGACTTAATCGATGTAGTTCTGCTAGTAGATTAGGATCCGCAGGTTCAAGTGCTTCGCCATTCTGTATTAAGGCAAACATCTCATTTACAGTATCTAGTGCTTGTAAAATTACATCCATAAGGCCTGAGCTAACAGAACGTTGCCCATTTCTTAGCAAATCAAAAAGATTTTCCGCACCATGACAAACGTCAACGAGTTCGTTTAAACCTAAGAAACCTGCCCCACCTTTTACAGTGTGGAATCCCCTAAAGATTGCATTTAATAAATCGGCATTATCAGGATCATTTTCTAATTCAACTAACTGTTCAGAAAGTGCTTCTAATATTTCACCAGCTTCGATTAAGAAGTCTTGAAGAATTTCTTCATCCGCTTCAAATGACATTCAACAACTCCCGTTAAAATCCTAAACTAGATAAAAGGTCGTCAACATCGTCTTGATCCACAGCAACGTCATCTCTTTTATCTTTATTAACTATCGGCCCTTCAACAAGATTATCGCCAACATTAGGTTTAGTCACCCCTGAACTTTGTTCAGCAGAAATACCAAAGGCAGTTAACATCCCTATCAGGCTGTCTTCAACTTCTCTAACCAAGTCAATAACCTTGCGAATTACCTGCCCAGTTAAGTCCTGAAAATCCTGTGCCATTAACACATCAGTCATTAAAGAATGCATTTGTTCGGTTTCTTTACTGGTAGTTACCAGCAAGGAATCAATATCAATGCACAAATTTTTAAATTCTGGTAACTGCAAGTCATTGCTCATCAGCTTAGCCCATTGAGGGTTTACCCCTGCAATTTTTTGCTGGATGTTATCAACAACAGGGAAGATAGACTCAACCGCATCCATGGTTTTATTGGCTGCTTCTTCTGTACGTGCGATAACATAATTGAGGCGTTCTTTCGCATCAGGTATATCAGCCGTAGCTAAGTCATTCAACCGAGAATCCAATTGGAAACTCATAAGAGAGTCATGCAACTGGCGTGTTAATTTACCAATTTCTGCAAAAAGCTCAGAATTTATCGGGTTTTGAATTTCAGCAATTAGTTCATCAGCTTTATCCTGTTGGTTATTTTCTATATATTCAACCAACAGCTTAGCTTGTTCTAACGAAACATGAACTTTTGATGTTATTGTCATGCTACATCCTTAGTTAGGAAACAAATAATTTCTAACCCAAACGTTCAAAAATTTTATCAAGTTTGGTTTTTAAGGTTGCAGCAGTAAAAGGTTTTACAATATAACCATTTACACCTGCTTGAGCAGCCATAACTATCTGCTCTTTTTTCGCTTCAGCTGTAACCATAAGTACAGGTATGTGAGCTAGGCTAGCATCAGCACGAATTGCTTTTAGTAAGTCAATACCTTGCATTCCAGGCATATTCCAATCCGTAACAACAAAGTCAAAGTCGCCACCTTGCAACATCGGCAATGCCGTGCTGCCATCATCGGCCTCTGAAATATTGGTGAATCCTAAGTCACGTAATAAATTCTTCACTATACGTCTCATTGTTGAAAAATCATCAACAACAAGTACTTTCATATTTTTATCCAAGGCACCCTCCGGTGAGAACATTCTAAAAGTCTATTTATTATAGTTTATACCAATCAAAATAAATTTCTGACCAATTTTTCTGTTTTTGATCAATTTATTATAATTTTGTTACTGTTAATTTTGCCATGATTGCATACGCGCTTTAAGCCGATGCATTGCTTGGCTATGAATTTGACTCACTCTTGACTCACTAACATCAAGCACTTGGCCAATTTCACGTAAGTTTAATTCTTCGTCGTAATAAAGTGACAGTACTAGAGCTTCGCGCTCGGGTAAAGAAGAAATGCACTCTGCAAGTGACTTTTTGAAAACAACTTGTTCCATATTGTAGTACGGTTGATTGTCTTCAGTACCTGAATCACCAGATAATATGTCTTCGCTTACGCCAAGATCTTCAATTCCAATGATTTTTCCAGCATTAACTTCATTCAAAATAATATGATATTCGTGGAGAGATATTTCAAGTTTTTCGGCAACTTCCACGTCGGTAACGTCGCGGCCTAACTGAGACTCAAGGGTTTTTATCGCATCACTAACCATGCGGCTATTTTTATGAACAGAACGAGGTGTCCAGTCACCACGGCGAATTTCATCGAGCATAGCTCCGCGAATTCGAATACCGGCAAAAGTTTCAAAGCTGGCACCTTTGGTTGAGTCAAAGTTATTTGCCGCTTCTAACAAACCAATCATGCCCGACTGAATAAGATCATCAACAATTACGCTTGCCGGTAATCTAGCAAGTAAATGATAAGCGATTCGTTTGACCAAAACGGTATGCTGCTCAAGTAAAGCAGCGGTATCTATTTTAGTACTGTAAGCATTGGCTTTTACCACTGTAGTTCCGCTTCTTCTCTTATTTGTTGATTTACTACTTTTAATGAGATGTAAGTAATTAAACAGTTATTTTTATATTACGACTTAAGTATTGCCTAGTTTTATCTAGCAATCTAATTATCTAATAATTGTTCAATAAAGAATTCTAAATGTCCTGAAGGCTGGTGAGGTATCGGCCATAAGCTTATTTTAGATGCTAAGTTTCGAAACTCAACTGCCGCAGGAGAATTAGGGAATGCTTCGACAATAACTTGCTGTTTTCGGACGGATTTTCTAATATTCTCGTCAAAAGGGATCACCGCAACTAAGTCAAGACCAACATCTAAGAAACGGTCAGTTACCTTAGAAAGTTTAGCAAAAAGCTGCTGCCCTTCTTTTGCGCTACGCACCATATTAGCGACGACTTTAAATTTATAAACGCCGTGATCTCTACTTAAGAGCTTCATTAAAGCATAACAGTCAGTAATAGAAGTAGGTTCATCACAAACCACTAGCATCACGTCTTGTGCAGCGCGAGTGAAGCTTAATACCATGTCGGAAATACCAGCTGCGGTATCTACAACTAAAACATCAAATTCAGTTTCCATATCACTAAAGGCGCGAATTAAGCCGGCATGCTCAGAAGGGGTTAAATCAACCATACTTTGCGTGCCTGAAGTGGCAGGAATAATTTTTATCCCTGCTGGGCCTTCAATGATAATGTCGTCAAGTTCACATTCACCAGATAATACGTGTGATAAATTACGTTGTACTCTCAGGCCTAGCATTACATCAACATTCGCTAAACCTAAATCGGCATCTAACACTAAAACTTTCTTACCTTGTTGGGCAAGCGCGATAGAAGTATTTAAAGAAACGTTGGTTTTACCTACGCCACCTTTACCACCGGAAACGGCTATGACTTTTATTTTACTCATACTATTCATTTTTCTTAAGCCACTTGCTTGATCTATCATTTATACTCTTCTCAATAAGCACAACCGTCTGCAGAGTATTTAACAATACAGCTACAAACAGTGAGACGCTTTTAACTAATTACTACTATTACACGTTTTAAGCCAAGCTCATAGCGGCCGGTGTAACATTATTCCAGTGCTGAGTATTTTCAATAGAATACTTCGCTGACATCTTATCAGCAAGAGTAACTAACTTAACAGCATTTGCAACTTTTATATCTTCAGGAACTCTTTGACCATCAGTAAGATAACCTATTGGTAAGCCGTTTTGAATGGATGTTGAAATTATTTCTCCTACACTTAAACTTTCGTCAAGTTTAGTATAAATACAGCCCGATAAAGGCACCTTCTTAAAGCGTTCAACATTTTCTTGCATTACTCGCTGCTGAGTATTTGCAGCAAGCACTAAATAATTACGAATTTTAACGCGAGCATTAGTTATTAATGTCGCTAAATGGTTAGCCAAACGCATATCACGTTGCCCCATACCTGCGGTATCAATTAATACTAATTTCTTTTTAGCAAACTGCTGTAATAGTGTATCTAGTGACTGGTCATCTTGCGCTAACTTAACCTGACAACCAATAATTCTGCCATAAGTGACAAGTTGCTCAAAACCTGCAATACGATAACTGTCGGTTGAAATCATCGCGACTTGGTCGGCGCCATGAATTTGGGCAAAGCGTGCAGCCAATTTGGCAATTGTGGTGGTTTTCCCTACACCTGTAGGTCCAACTAAAGCAACGACACCACCGCGATGAATAACATCATTATTGGTAGTATTAATTTGCTCACCAACAAATTTCAATGCTTGTTTCCAGCTGTCTTGTTCGTTCATATGGCTCGGTACATAACCCGCTACTTGATCAGCAACTTGTTCGGTTAGACCTAGTGCCATTAAACGGTTTACTAATAATGCACGAGAAGGATCTTTTTGTGCCATATCTTGCCACATCAAACCTGATAACTGATGTTCAAGTAGTTGACGAATTGACGCCATCTCTTTTTTCATATGAGCCATTTCTAATGAATTACTCGCTTCTACGCCGCCTAAACCAATCGATGCAGGAGTATCAGTAATGGGAGCTTGAAAATCAAAATCATCACCTGATGAAAACTCATTCAATGCTGAATCGTTAGCTGAAAAACCATTATTGGCTGGTGAAGCTTGTTCATGCCCAGACGTCGTAGAATTTTGTAAACGGTCAGTGAAATTTTTGAATTGGCTTTCTATGTCATCAATAGGCGCTTGCGGCTGAGATTGACCTTGAGCTTGGTTTTGGTTGTGGTTTTGAGTCTGGCCTTGAACTTGTGCCTGAGTTTGTTGAACCTTTCTATTTAGCAATGCAGATAAGCTGTCGTTATTGCTGTTAGGAATATTATTTGGCTGAGTATCAGTACTTGCTTGTTGTGCCATAGCAGGTGCTACGTTGGCTGATTGAGCTTGAGGCTGAACTTGTGCATGAGCTAAGGTTACCGTGTCATTATCAATTTCACGAGTAAAACCTTGCCCTTGTTGAGAATTAACTGGCGCTGAAGCATCTGTGCTTGCTGCTTGACTTGCAACAGCTTCAGAACTAGCTGGTTGAGTATTAGCTTGGCTATAATCAACCGCTGCCATTAGCTCAACACCCTCAGGGATTTTTTTGTTCGACATTATGACGGCATCAGCACCTAATTCTTCTTTAATTTCGATTAGTGCTGTTCTCATATCTCTGGCTACAAAACGTCTTATTTTCACAGATAACCCCTTAATACGGTGAAGTATGCTTTTAAAGCGTTGTTAGCGAGAGGGTTTGCTTATCACTTATGTGAGTGAAGCCACTTATTGACCAATCGCGCTAACAATTTTAATTTGTTTATCGTCAGGTATTTCTTGATAAGAAATTACCCTTAACCCTGGAATGGTATATTTAACAAATTTTGCTAATACCGCTCGTAAAATTCCAGAAGTTAATAAAATTGGAGTATCACCGGCCATTTCCTGCTGCTGAGCTCCTTCAGTTAATGACTGCTGTAAACGTTCTGCAAGCCCTGGTTCTATACCTGCGCCGTCATCACCAGCCATTTGCATAGACTGATGCAACATCTGTTCCAGCTCTGGCGCCAAAGTAATGACAGGTACTTCAGGTACCGGTCCAACTAGTTCTTGAACAATGAATTTACGTAAAGTAATACGCACCGCAGCCGTTAATACATCAGTGTCTTGGCTCTTAGCGCCATACTCCACTAAGGTCTGGGTTATACTGCGCATATCACGTACGGCAACACCTTCATTCATTAAGTTTTGCAGTACTTTAACTACGCTGCCCAGTGGCAATAAATCAGGTACTAAGCCTTCCACTAATTTAGGGTAAGTTTTGCCAAGAATATCTAATAAATTTTGCACCTCTTCATGGCCCAATAACTGCGAAGCATTATTGGTTAATATTTGGCTTAAATGGGTTGCTAATACCGTTGCACAATCAACCACGGTATAACCTAGTGATTGCGCATGCTCACGCTGGTTTTGATTGATCCATACAGCATCTAAACCAAAAGCAGGATCTTTAGTTGCTGTACCGTCTAACTTACCAAACACTTGTCCGGGGTTAATCGCGAGCTCTTGATCATGGCGAATTTCAGCTTCACCGACGGTGACCCCCATTAATGAAATTTGGTAAGTATTTGGGTCAAGGTCTAAGTTATCGCGAATATGCACCGCTGGTACGAGAAAGCCAAACTCTTGAGAAAGTTTTTTTCGTACGCCTTTAATGCGATTTAATAACTCACCACCTTGGGCTTTATCAACTAATGGAATTAAACGATAGCCAATTTCTAAGCCGATAATATCCACATGGTTAACATCGTCCCAGCCTAAATCTTTTACTTCCGCTTCTTGTTGTTGATTTTCAACTTGTTCAACTTGTTGTTTTTCTGCGAGCTCTTTTGCTTTAGCAATTTTGTATTTACCACCAAAAAAGGCAATACCAAAAATTAGGGCTGCAAAAAATAAGAAGGCAACGTGCGGCATGCCAGGAATAATTCCCATAACAAACATTACGGCGCCAGCAATATATAATGATCGTTCTTGACCAAGCTGGCTACTAACTTGATCCCCCATATCTTGAGAAGTATTTTGACGAGTAACAACAATCGCAGTGCCTACTGATAACAATAGCCCTGGAATTTGCGCCACTAAACCGTCACCAATCGTTAGTAGGGTGTAAATTTCAACCGCTTGATCAAATGATAAGTCATGCTGCACCATACCAATAATAAAGCCGCCAATAATATTGATAAATAAAATTAGAATACCAGCAATGGCATCACCTTTTACAAACTTGCTAGCACCGTCCATCGAACCATAAAAGTCGGCTTCACTCGTGACTTCAATACGGCGCTCTCGTGCTTGCTCGGCATTAATAAAGCCCGCATTTAAGTCGGCATCAATCGCCATTTGCTTACCGGGCATAGCATCTAAGGTGAAACGTGCTGTTACTTCAGATATACGGCCTGCACCTTTGGTAATTACAATAAAGTTAATGATGATTAAAATGAGAAATACAATTAAACCAACGGCATAGTTGCCACCAATAACCACAGAGCCAAACGCTTCTATTACTTTACCTGCAGCATCAGGTCCTTCATGACCTTCCAATAAAACCACACGCGTACTAGCGACATTAAGCGCTAATCTTAAAATAGTGGCGATCAATAACACCGCAGGAAAAGAGCCAAACTCTAATGGCTTGAGGGTATAAACCGTGATCAGTAAAACAACTAACGACAAAGCAATATTAAAAGAAAATAGAATATCTAATAAAAAAGCCGGCATAGGTAGAATGACCATACCTAAGGCTGCCATCACTAAAAATGGCGTGCCAATGCCTGAAAAATAAGACATTTTGTTTTTATTAAACTGATTAAAATACGCGACTAGTTGCATTGATTATCTTTAATGTTTTTTTGACACTAGCAACTAATCAGCAATAACCAGACCAAATTAGAGACTCATTTAACTGACTGCTCAAAAATAACGCACAGCTTTAGCAAAGAATAATGCAGCTACACTTTAAAAGCATAACAATGAGGGAGAATTAATAACGGAAGTCTTCAGGGATCGGCAAGTTTTTAGCAACCGCTTTAGGCTTTTTCGCTCGGCCTTTTTTATGCTCTTCTAACTGATAAATAAACGCAAGTATTTGCGCTACAGCGGCAAACAACTCTTCTGGTATTTCATCACCCGCTTCAGCGGTATAATAAATTGACCTTGCCAATGCTGGCGATTGAATAATTTCAATATCATGCTCTTTGGCGATAGTGCGAATATGCAGCGCCATTTGGTCAATGCCTTTCGCTGATAATACCGGCGCACCACCAACCTTTGCATCATATTTTAATGCCACAGAGTAGTGTGTTGGGTTAGTTATTACCACGTCAGACTCTGGTACTTCAGACATCATCCGACGTTGAGACATTTCATACTGCGTACGCCTAATACGACCTTTTATTTCTGGACTACCTTCGGTATTTTTATGCTCATCTTTTATTTCTTGCTTGGTCATTTTAAGCTGACGGTTATGATTCCAAACCTGATAAGGCGCATCAACAACAGCAATAATAAATAGCGATAGGGTTAAGGTTAAAAACATCCCTAACAGTAATTGTACGGCATGAGAAAAGTTAATTGGGATCGCTTCTAAACTTAAGCCAAGAATTTGATCAAATAAACTCGTCAATAAAATAATCGCAACAAAAAACACCACAAAAAACTTCAGTAACGATTTTAATAATTCAACGGCAGCTTGCACGCCAAACATTCTTTTAAAGCCAGCTTTAGGTGATAATTTACTCGCCTTAGGCGCCATTGCCTCCCAAGAAAAACTAATGCCTCCGAGCATTGTATTACCGATAAAAGCGGCAACTATAATTATAAAAAATATCCATAATAACGGCGCTATCACTACTCCGACACTTTCACGAACCACGCCATATAAAGCATGTAAGTCCATAGCTTCTTTGCGGCTAAGACTAAATAAGCGTTGCATCATTTCAGATAAAGCGCCAACGAGGGAGTCACCCACAATGATCATCGCAGAAGCTGCGCCCACTAAGACAAACATGGTGCCGAGTTCTTTTGAACGTGCTACTTGGCCTTTTTTTCTGGCATCCGAGAGCTTTTTCGCCGTCGGTTCTTCACTGCGTTCTCCGCTATCTGACTCAGCCATTTAACTCCCCCCACAACTCATCAGATAACAGCTAAATTCAAGGGCTCGTTGCCATTGCAGCTCAAAATGAGTCATAAAATTTCCCATGGTTAACCACATGATCAATAAACCTGAACACATGGTAATAGGGAAACCTATAGCAAAAATATTAAGTTGCGGTGCAGCACGGGTCATTATGCCAAAGGAGAAGTTAATCAATAACATTGCCGTTAACGGCGCAATAGATAAAGAAAGTGCAGTAGCGAACATCCAACTGCCCCATAAGGTAATTTCTTGAAATTTAACCGTGTCAAAGCTTTCTAAAGGAATAGGCAGCGTTTCAAAACTGGCAGCAACAAACTGTAAATAAGCTAAATGCCCATCCATAGCCCAAAAAAGTAATGACGATAAAATTAAGAAGAATTGACCAACTGCAGGTACGTTCATGCCACTGGCGGGGTCAACCAATGAGGCAAAACCTAAGCCGGTTTGCATCGCAATAATTTGCCCCGCTAAAGTAAAGGTATTAACCACCATTACGGTAACGAAACCAAGCATAATGCCAATAATGGTCTGCTCTGCGACGAGAAAAAAGGTTGCTAACGAAAATAAATTATCAACTCTCGCGGCAGGAATCGCCGGCATTATTGCCACAGTAACAGTAATGCATAAAAAGAATTTCACCCGCATAGGAATGGCTTTAGCGCCAAAGCCGATCATGGTCATGATAAGGGCAGAAACACGAAATAAAGGCAGTAAAAAATTAGCCAGGTATTGATTAATAACTGACTCGGTGAACTCCATTAACTAACCACACTGGGAATACTACTAATTAAGCGAATAGTATAATCCATCAACTTTTGTACTAACCAATGCCCACCGATAATAAGCGATAATAAGGTAACAATTAAACGAGGTAAGAAACTTAAGGTTTGTTCATTTATCGACGTTGCTGCTTGAAATACCGCAACCACTAGGCCAATAAGTAGGCTTGGGACAATAACGGCACTCACCAGTATTATCACTAATAATAAGGCATCACGAAGAATATCAACAAATACCTCAGGACCCATTACACCGCTCCCATACCATAACTCGTAGCAATAGTACCTATCACTAAATTCCAACCATCAACAAGCACAAATAGCATTAGCTTAAATGGCAAAGATACAATCATTGGCGAGAGCATCATCATACCCATCGCCATTAAAATACTCGCCACCACTAAGTCTATAATTAAAAAAGGGATAAACAAGATAAACCCGATTTGGAAAGCGGTTTTTAGCTCACTGATCACAAATGAGGGAATAATCACCGTCATGGGTAAGTCAGTTGGTTTATCAACACTTTCAATGCCAGCCATGCCCGCTAAAGTGTCTAAATCTTTTATCCGTGTTTGCTCTAACATAAACGCGCGTAGTGGCACTTTTGCTTTATCAATAGCTTCAATTGAGGTTAACTGTTCTGAAAGATAAGGCTGAATCGCTTGTTCATTAATTTTATTATAGACCGGCGTCATAATAAATAAGGTCATAAATAAGGTTAAACCAATAATCACTTGGTTTGACGGGGTTTGCTGTAAACCAAAAGCTTGTCGCAAAATTGCCATAACCACAACAATGCGCGTGAATGAAGTCATCATGATCACCGCAGCAGGAATAAAGCTCAGCGCGGTCATGAAGATTAAAATTTGTAGTGTTACTGAATATTCTTGTGAACCATCGGGGTTGGTGGTTAACTTTAAGGCCGACATACCTAAGTCTTGGGCAAAAGTTTGCTGACTAAAAAAGCTGGCAAAGCTGATAATAAGAACCGTCAAGCCGAGTAATAGGTTTTTCCGTTTACTTATACTTGCAATAAAAGGAGTCATAATTAGGTTTCTTTACTCTGAGTGCCAGAATTCATATTAGCTGCCGTACTCATGGTATTCTTACCTTTAAGTAACGACATAATCGATTGGCTAAGATCAGCACTAAGCGGAGCATTCACTGCGAGTTTTGCATCTAAAGTTTTAAGCAGTGAAATTTGCTGTGCGGTTACACCTAATAGTAGCTGCTGCTCACCAACTTCAACCACCACTAAACGCTCTTTAGTACCAAGATGCAAATTGGTAACAATTTTCAAGCCCTGCGCGTGTTTTATGCCAGGCTGTAAACGCTTTAACACCATGGCGCTAACCACAATAACAACCAGTACTAACAATAACGACAGTACCATGCTCATAGCGTCCATGTTGGCAGCAACATGCTTACCCACTTCAGGCATCTCTTCTTCAGCAAAAACCGGGCTACTAACCACTAATAAAAAAACGCTAATCAGCTTATTCATAAAATACCATTACTTGAGCTTTTTAATGCGCTCTACTTGACTGATAACATCAGTTAAACGTATACCAAATTTATCATTAACTACAACCACTTCACCATGGGCAATCAAAGTACCGTTAACTAATACATCCAATGCTTCACCAGCAACACGGTCTAGCTCAACAACTGAGCCTTGGTTTAATTGCAATAAATTACGGATACTAATATTACTGCGCCCTACTTCCATAGAAATGGTCACAGGAATATCTAAAATAGCGTCGAGTTTTCGCTTTTCATCACCCGTTATTGGCGCATCTTCTTCTAATTCTTCTAACTCAACACTTTCTGCTGCAGCTTCGGCGGATGCTTGTTCGTCCATCGCCTCGTCCCACATGCCTAAATCGTCTTCATTATCGGTGCTCATACGGCTTGCCTCAATTTATTAATAGTCTAAATCATCTTCAAGAAGATGTAATTCGGCGTCGCTGTCTAAGCGTTTTCCGCCTTTAGTTAATATGGTTAATTCTGATTTAACTGATTCTGGTCGTCTAATTTTTTCAGCAATTTTCAGAGCAACATTATCTCTACTGCGACCTAGTTTCGCTCTAAAGCTTGGTAAATCTTCAATAAGTACGGTGATATGTTCCGGCATTTCTATAGGAATGATGTCGCCTTTTTTCAGCTCCATTACTTGTTGTAGTGGGATATCGACGTCTAAAAACTTGGTGCTTAGCGCAACAGGCACATCCATAATTTCATCACGCAGGGCTTTCGACCAACGCATATCGGTATCTTCTTTATCACTTTGCACACCGGCATCAAGTAATTCACGAATTGGTTCAAGCATGGAATAAGGTAAAGCAACATGAAAATCACCGCCGCCGCCGTCGAGTTCAATATGAAATGAACTGATCACTACCACTTCGGTAGGGCTAACAATGTTGGCCATTGACGGGTTAACTTCAGAATCAAGATATTCAAAAGAAACGTCCATCACCGGCGACCATGCCTCTTTGTAGTCTTCAAAAATTAACTTCAATAACATTTGAATAATACGACGTTCGGTTGGCGTAAATTCACGGCCTTCAATTTTGGCATGATAACGGCCATCACCACCAAAAAAGTTATCCACTAAAATGAAAACTAAACGCGCTTCCATCGTAATAAGAGCGGTACCTTTAAGCGGTCTAAAACGCACCATATTTAAGCTAGTTGGTACGAACAAGGTATGTACGTACTCACCAAACTTGATCATTTGAATGCCGTTAATCGACACTTCCGCGGTGCGACGCATCATATTAAATAAGCTGATTCGCATATGACGAGCAAAACGTTCATTAACCATTTCCAAGGTCGGCATACGACCTCGAACAATACGATCTTGTGATGAAAAGTCATAGTCAGACATGCCCTCCTGTTGGGGAGAATCCTCTTCTATCTCTTCTTCTTCAACATCATCAACACCATGCAGAAGCGCGTCAATTTCGTCTTGGGATAATAAATCACTCACTCAATATTCTCTTTATAAATAGCACACGTTGTTACTGCATAACAAAGCCAGTAAATAACACTTGCTCAACCACTTTTCGGCCAGCAATGTCGGACATAGTTTTTTGTACTTCAACTAAAGATTTTTGTTTTAACGACATTTTACCAGCACTCGTCGCTAAATCATCGGCATTTGATAATGAAAACACCTCTAATAGCTTACTTTCGATTAATGGCACATGTTTTTTAGCTTCTTCTTCATCATCAGAGCCGCGTACTAATAACTGTACACGAATTTCAACAAAACGGTCTCGAGCAGCACCTGGCACATTAAATCGAAACGGTCTTGGCATAGGAACATACAAGGCAGTTCCAGTGCTTGCTGCACTTTGTTCAACGACTTGAGCAGCTTCATCACCACCACTTAAAGTTGCATCAACTTCAGCTTGCGAAGCATCGCCCATGAAAAAGAAGTAAGCACCGCCGCCAATTGCTAGTAACAAAACAACAGCTGCAGCAATTATGATTATTTTCTTCTTTTTACCTGAGTTATCGAGCTCTAACTCATTTTCTTTTTCATCTGCCATTTTTTAGCCTTTAATTGTTATTTTTTGCAATGAGGTAAACTATATCCTTGAATACTGTTTGAGCCAATGGCTTTTCGCTATTTAAGCATAGTAATCAATACCATTTGCTGAAGCTTTGAACAAATTGCCATCAATCGTTGCCATTTGTACCTCAGCCGAGTCACTTTCTGATGAACTAAATTGGTTCGACTGTTGCTCACCCTCACCTTCAGAATGTGTTGATTGCTGCTGATGGTTAATATTGGCATCGCCAACATCTACACCATTTTCTGCGAGCATATCTCTGAGTTTACCTAAGTTTTGTTCAAGCGCTTCTTTGGCTTGTTGGTTTTGCACGGTAAACGTTACCGCGGCTTGTTCATTTTGCAAATTAAGGCGAACATGCATACTGCCAAGCTCTGGCGGGTCTAAACGAATTTCTACATTTTGTAATTTTTGATTAATCATCAACATCACTTTTTCTTTCACTGCATTGTTAAAGTCTTTGTGATGAATTGCGATGGTTTCTTGTGTAGCAGTGGTTTGGGCTTTTTGTACGGTATTATTATCGCTAACCACTTTATTACTCATTGCTTCAATTAGTTGCTCTGCTGAAGCGGTTGGTCGGCCGGCAGCAGTATCTGATGCTATTGTGCTTGAGCCAGCCAAAATAGGGCCGTTAGTTACTTGTCCTAATTTAAAAGTGCTTTCTAACAGACTGTCCTGCTCAGTGGTTATGCCTTCAGCAGCTTGTTGTTTTAATAGCGCTTGAGCTAATTCATCACTACTGGCTTGTTCAGATGAACCATCAGGTAACTGCTGTTCACCATTTAACATTACTTGCTTTGATGTTGCCGAACTAGTGCCGTTAATTACTTGCGTTGGCTTTTGATTTTCAGTCGTGGTTAAGTTTTCTCGAATAACTGCAGCTAAAGGATTTAACTCTGCGCTTAATTGTGCACTTTCTGCTTCAACCTCAGTGTTGGTTTGCTTAGTAGATAAAAGTTCAGCTTGTTGTTCTTTATTAGCAAGCGCTTGATTTTTCGCATTATCAGTAGCTGATTTTACTTTGCCTAAATCAACACCTTCCGCACTAGCTTTAAGTGATTTATTATCGCTAATAACACCTGATGATTTCAACGCAAGTTCATCACTTTCACCTTGCTCAGTTTGTTGAGCCACAGCTTTTATTGCGGCTTGGTTGGTTGCTGCATTGTCAGTGTCTGACTTATTTTGATTGGCTTCTAATTGCTGGTTAGTTACAGTTAACTTTTGTGCCGCCAGTGCTTCGGCACTTAATTTAGTCTCACTTCGCGCTTCAAGGTCCGTTAATGTTTGTTGCTTAGCAGAAACTTCACTTGCTGGTTCTGCGCCAGCTAGTGCGGCAGCGAGTGAATTAGAACCACTTTTAGCCTCGGTATGCTTATTACCATTTACGGCTTGATCGATAAGTTTATTACCAGTTAGTCTTGCCCATTCTTCTTTAGCTAATTGCTTGGCAGCTTCAGGGCTAAGCGATTTTTCTGTGGCTGAATTTTCTATATCCGGTTTTACTTGGCTTGATTGCTGAGCAGCAGTTAAAGCTTTATCTCCAGCATCTCCAGCTAGCGTTTTATTGTTAAGCTCCACTTGTGCAGCCGACGGTCCATCTAACTTAGTACCCTCAGCTTTCACGAAATCAACTTTACTTGTTGCTGTTTGCTCGGTGCCCGTTGCAGCTTGGCCATTAGCTTTATCTTCACTATTAAGTAACTTGCCAGCATTGTTAAGCATACTTAAAAACTGTTCAGACTCGGCAAATTCAGCACGAGTGGTTTTATCTAGCACTATCGGGCTATCTTTAGCTTTAGCTGCGTCTGCTTCATTAATAGCTTGTTCTTGATTGGTAGTATCTGCAGCTTTTGTCTGTTCGCTTTGAGAGTCAGCCGACACTTGCTCAGCAGAGTTTTTATTTGCTTGGCTATCAGCGGACTTTGTCTCGCTATTAGCATCAGTTTGTTGCGAGCTATTTTCAGTTTTTGCTGAATTATGAGCTTGCTTGCCGCTAGACTCTGCCGCTTGTTCGTTATTTTTGCCGCCTTTATCTTCTGATAAATGTTGCTTCATCAGCGCTGAGAACTGCTGTTCAGTACTAGAACTATCTTCAGCTGAGCCTGATGAAGCACCTTTAATATCAGTGCTTTGCGAAGGTTCTATCGATAATAAACTGACTGTGGGCATATAACACCTAACTTATTATTTTTTCAACATAGCCGTAATGTTGATTGAATATGAATAACTAACTTAAGCTAACAAATGCAAAAATCGAACCATTGCACGGTTATTACTTAGCTAATGAGTTGCTAAGCGACAATTGTTTATAAACAATTTCGCCTGATAAACTGCTGAGTAGCAATTTCATCAAACATAATTTGTTCACGTTTGTCGGCTTTTATCTGGGCGATTTTTAACTGTTTTTCTCGTAAAATTTCTACCGCTTGTACTTTTTGTCTTTGCTTAAGCCATTGCATTTTTTTTTGCTCAGCTAGCGCTTTTGACTGTTTAATCGCAATTTCCACCTGCTCGGCAGCATGATCAAGCTTGGCAACAAAAGCATGAAAATGGCTATAAGTCGCGCTATCAATGCCCTCTTTCGAGCGTTGCGCTAAGCGTTTCATATATTCAAGACGGTATTCACCAACACTGGTTAAGCGTTGTAAATTTTGTTGATGGTCAAAATCAGCTTGTTGTAGCGCTTGAGCCGCACTTTTTTCATTATTTTTTTCGTATTTATACAGGGTATTGAGTTGCTTCATTGACATAATTTATCCCCTAATACATTACTACTAACCATGAACTATCGCGCTTGTGCTTTAGCATGAGCTTCAGCTGCGGATAAAATTTCTTGTAACTGTGACAAGCTTTGATCATACGGAATAACTTCTTGCATTTTTTGTTGTAAAAAGAAGCTGATCACCGGTAATAAGTTAATTGCTTGATCAATGCGAGGATCAGTACCCTTGCTATAAGCGCCAATGGCAATTAAGTCTTTGTTTTCTTGATAGAGTGCATAAACCTGCTTTAATTGGCGAGCAAGTTGTTGATGCTCGTCACTGGTAACCATTGGCATTACACGGCTAATAGAGCCTTCAATATTTACCGCTGGAAAATGGCCTGCGTCTGCTAATTCACGAGATAAAATAATATGACCATCTAGAATGGCTCGCGCAGCATCGGCGATAGGATCTTGCAGATCATCACCTTCGGTTAAAACAGTAAAAAATGCAGTTATCGAACCTTGACCATCGCCGCCGTTACCCGCTCTTTCAATCAACTGAGGTAATTTAGAAAAAACTGATGGTGGATAGCCCTTAGTCGCCGGAGGCTCACCAACCGCTAAAGCAATTTCTCGCTGTGCTTGGGCATAGCGCGTAACCGAATCAATCAGCAGTAAAACATTTAAACCTTGGTCGCGAAAATATTCGCTAATTTGCACGGCAGTTTCACAGCCTTTTAAACGCATAAGGGGGGAGTTATCGGCAGGTGCTGCCACCACAACTGAGCGTTTACGGCCTTCTTCACCCAAAATTTCTTCAATAAATTCTTTAACTTCTCGGCCACGTTCCCCCACTAAGCCAACCACAATAACATCTGCGGTTGTGCCGCGAGTCATCATGCCAAGTAAGACACTTTTACCAACACCAGAGCCTGCAAAAAGCCCCATACGCTGACCTTTTCCGACGGTTAAAAAACTATTAATAGAGCGTACGCCAACATCAAGCGGTTCGGTGATCGCCCGTCGTGATAATGGATTTATAGGTTTATTGCTGTGTTGGTAGTCACCAATATTTTTAATTGGTCCTAAGCCGTCAAGTGGTTTGCCAACGCCGTCAATGACTCGGCCTAGCATTTCCATCGAAAAGGGTAATTTAGCTTTAGTACTCAATGGCACAACACGTGCCCCAGGGGTAACGCCTTGCAAACTTTGCTCTGGCATTAAAAAGGTTTTGTCTTGCGAGAAACCAACAATTTCAGCGATTAAGTCACCTTGCGAGGTTTCAACTAAACATTGGCTGCCAACCGGCGCTTTTACGCCAACGGCTTCTAAGGTTAAACCAACAACTCTAATCAAGCGCCCAGCAACAGAGACTTTATGTGGATGAATAAAGCTTTGAGAATTATTTAATTTTTCTGCAATTCGGGTTTGATCAACCATAAGGTTTTTTTGACGCTTTTTATTGACGGTTATTGATGTAAAGCATCTTGCAAAAAGGAGTCCAATACTTCTTTTAAACGTGATTTGATCTGTAGGTCAATATTGGAAACACTGTTTTCTATTTGGCAGCTGCCTTGGTTAATTTGTGGTGCCGCTAATAAGCGCCAGCCTTGCTCTTGAACATAGTCAGCGCCAAGCTTTTCTTCAACCAATTTAATATCGTTAGGGTGCAATAAAATTTGGGTATTGGCTTCTTGGCAAGGTAGTGCTTTAATGCCAGTGGTAATAGCAGATAATACAATATCAGGGTTTATTTGGGCTTCTTGTAAAGTTACCGCTTCGGTTAATTGTACGACCAAATGCAAGAGTTGCTCTTCAACGTTTTTTTCTACTTTTTCAAGTGGAATATGTAGTTGCTGAACTAAAGACTTTAACTGCTGAACTTGTTCATTAACAATGCCTTCACCTTCAGTAATACCACTGGCTAAACCTTCCTCGTGACCAAGTTTAAGCCCTTCTTCGTGACCACTGATTTTACCTTCATCAAAGCCTTTGGCAAAACCTTCTTCTTTACCTTGATTAAAGCCTTCTTCAAAAGCCGCTTTTTGAATTTCTTCAATTTCTTCAGCTGTTAACGGAACAGGATCCGCTTCAATTTCTTCTGGTGGCTCATATTTCCAAGTTGATTTTTTACCAAGAGCATTAGTTTTTCCGTCATCAACTATTTCTTTTGGCTGAACTTGAGGTAATGGCCAGAGCTCAGTGTCTGCTGATTCTTCAGTTTTTAATAAACCTGGATTATTGGTTGACGCTTTAATCATTTAAATAGCCTAAAAAGAGTAAAGCTAAGCGTAAGTTCACGATTAGCTTTGAATAACATTTATTCTGAAATATGGCCTATAGTGACGCGTTCAATTATAAGAATTCGTCGCCACCACCGCCGCCGCCAAGCATAATTTCACCGGCGTCAGATAAGCGACGAGCAATAGAAAGGATTTCTTTTTGCGCCGCTTCAACTTCACTAATACGTACAGGTCCCATCGCCTCTAAGTCATCGGCAAGCATTTCAGCAGCACGTTTGGACATGTTAGCTAAAATCTTATCTTTTAGGGCTTCATCTGCACCTTTAATCGCTTTCATTAATGCGTCTTGCTGTACTTCACGTAAAATTGCTTGAATGCCTCGGTCATCAACGTCTGCTAAGTTTTCAAAGACAAACATTAAGTCTTGAATTTGTTGGCTCATTTCTTCGTCGTGTTCACGAATAGAGTCCATTAACATACCTTCAACATTGGTATCTAAGTAGTTCATAATATCGGCAGCAGCTTTCAAGCCGCCCATTTTCGCAGCTTGCGCACCCGCTTGACCGGCAAATTGTTTTTCCATAATCTCATTTAACTCTTGTAAGGCGGCTGGTTGTACTTCTTCTAAGTTGGCAATACGCATCATTAAGTCAAGGCGTACTTTTTCTGCAAACTGACTCATTATTTCTGCCGATTGCTCAGCGTCTAAATAAGATAATACGATGGTTTGAATTTGTGGATGCTCGTTGCGAATAATGTTGGCTACTTGCTTAGAGTCCATCCATTTTAATGAGTCTAAACCTTTAGCTCCGCTCCCCATGACGATTTGGTCAATCAGGTTACCGGCTTTGTCTTCACCTAACGCTGCGGTTAAGGCTTTACGTACGAATTCTTCACTTTGGAAACCTATAGTACTGAAGTTCTGAATTTCGTGAATAAAAAGCTTATGCACCGCAGTAATTTTTTCTTGGGTAAAGTCTTCCATCCCCGCCATTATCATGCCCACTTGCTGCACTTGTTTTGGCTCAAGGTGTTTTAATATTTGCGCAGCGTCTTCTTCTGAAAGACTTAATAATAAAATTGCTGCTTTCTCAGCCCCATCAAGTTTATCAACGTCAAAACCTGCTGGCATGGGTGCTAATTCTTGGGTTTCTTCATCACTCATCTTCGTTCAACCAACTTTTTACTACTTGAGAGGATAGTTCTGGCTCATTCGCTACTAGCGCTCGAACCGCTTTTAATACGTCTTCATCACGATGTAAGTCTGGTAATTGTAAACTACCATCTGGCGCAAAACCTACTGAGCCGGCATCAAAGTCAGTGGTTAGCATATCCATGGTTTCATCACCTAAATCGATATGAGAATCCAATGACTTGTCACCATAGTCTGACGGCGTTTGCGCTGGGTTGATCAAGCGTTTGATCATTGGACGCATCACTGAGAAAAATAATACCATGATAAGTAACGCTGCGATGGCCATTTTAACCACTTCCATAAACCACGGTTCTTTATAAAAAGGCACTACCACAGCTTCAACAATATGGTCTTTTGAAAACGGTAAGGTGATCACTTCTAAAACATCACCGCGCTGAATATCAAAACCAACACTACCTTGTAACAAGCGGCGTATATTAGCAAGCTCGGCTACGGTGCGCGGAGAAAATACAGCTTCGCCAGCGTCGTTCACTGAAGGAATATAATCTAAAGCAACTGACGCACTGATACGACGAATCACCCCTGTTTGGTTTTTAGTATGGCTAATGGCTTCATCAAGCTCGTAGTTTTTAGTTGATTCTAAATGTTTACGACTCGGCACCGCTTTTTTCTGTGCGCCGCCAAGGGCATTTTCTGGAATATTTGAGTCAAGCGGAGGTTGATTAGAAAGTGCGCCTGGAATGCCGCCTAATGCGCCACCAATGGTGCTGTCTTCAATCTTCATTTCACTGCGCAGTGCAGGTAAATCAGGGTTGTAACGACGTTGAGTTTCTTCGGTATTAGTAAAGTCCATCATCACATCAACTTGCGCGGTATAGTTTCCTAAACCGACAACAGGAATTAAAATTGAAGCGATTTTATCCATATATTCATGTTCACGTTTTTGTTCTATTTCAAACTCTTTACGTGAACGTGATGAAACGGTGTCTTGTGAACCTGAATTTAATAAGCGACCGTTTTGATCAGTAACTGTTACTCGGCTAGGATCTAAGCCATTAACGGCTGAAGCAATAATATCAACAACGGCGTCAACTTCTTCTTCTGATAATAGTCGGCCACGGCGTAAGGTTAATACCACAGTAGCTGATGGCGTTTTTGCTTTACGAGCAAAAACATTTTCACGCGGAACAGCTAATAATACTCGGGCTTTCGCAATAGACTGTAATTCTTCAATAGTACGCGCGAGTTGTTGCTCGCGGCCGTGTTTTAAACGTTCGCCTTCTAAACGCTGACTAACGCCAAAGCCCATGTCTTGCATAAGAATTTCAGAGCCGCTTGAAGGCTCATCAGTTAAGCCTTCACGGGCTAGTAATAATTTAACGTTTTGATATTCATCAACAGGTACAGAAATAGTATTGTGTTCTTGGGTATATTCAACTTGGTTGGCGTCGAGAAAATCCATGGTTTTGATCAATTGCTCAGTCGGCAGTTTTGATAAAACCCGATACTCAGGCTGGTTAGCCCACATGATGGCAAAAATGGCAATCGCTAAACAAATAGCCAGCGCCATAATAATGGTGAGTTGACGTAATACATCAACGTTGCCCATAAGCCCAGCAACACCTGACTTTTGCTCGCCAACTGAGTGGTCGTCATGATCTGCAGCAACTAAATCTGTGCCGCTGTCTGCTGCGATCATACCGGTTGAATCTGTAGTATCTGCCACGTAACTCTCCGCTTAAAACTTAATTTTTGTGATTATGGTTACTTAAACGGCCTAAACAGGCATGCTCATTATTTCTTTATACGCTTCAACAAATTTATTACGTACTTGTACGGTTGCATCAAAGGCAATACCCGCTTTTTGTGAAGCAACCATGGTTTCAGCAAGTGATACATTACGATCACCCATTTCAAAAGCAGTTTTTAAGCTACCTGCTTCTTGCTGAATATCATTAACTTTATTAACTGCATCTTTAAGTAAATTGCCAAAGTCGCTGCCTGAAGTATTCACCGATGGTATTTGTTCACTACGGTTATTCGTTGCTTCAAGGGTCATGCTTTGCATTTGTGCATATAAGGAATTTGCTTTGATATCCATAACTTACTCGCTTGTGTCAATTTTTTGTTCTAAAGACTCTATAGCTGGAGTTGCAAGCATGATGCCAAGAAAAGGCAAGGTAATAAATGACGGGATATAAGGCTGAACCTAAAAAAGCCACAAGGCCAGTATTTATACTTTCCTTGCAGCTTTAAACTAGTTACTTGCAGCTATTTAAGCCGGTATTTGAATACCGCAATCGCGCATTTTTGCAATTTTATAACGTAGCGTACGTGGGCTAATACCTAAGCGTTCAGCTACGGCTTTACGACTGCCATGACAAGCATGCAGGGTGTCTAAAATAATTTGATGCTCTTGCAACTTTAACTCGTTACCTAACTTGTCATCTGAGCTGCTGTCTTGCTCTTCATGGGAAATATGAGGGGTATCAAAGTTTTCAATTAATAAATCTTCAGCATCAATAACAGCGTCAGCTTGTAAAATTAAGGCGCGCTGCATCACATTGTCTAATTCACGTACATTACCCGGCCATTGATAAGCAATTAACTTGCTTCGGGCTGCGGCAGTAAACTCAGGTACGATGTCGCCATTTTTTTGACAAACACGTTCAACCATATGTTTTGCTAGTGGAATAATATCATCTGGACGCTCTGATAACGGTAACCACGTTAATGGAAAAACATTAAGTCGGTAGTATAAATCTTCACGAAAAATGCCCTCTTTTACGGCAGTTTTTAAATCGCGGTTACTGGTAGCAATTACTCGAACGTCTAAACTCACGGTTTTACGTCCACCTAAACGCTCGACTTCCCGCTCTTGCAATACCCGTAAAATTTTCGCTTGTAGGCTTAAGTCCATTTCGGTGATTTCATCTAATAAAATGGTACCGCCTTGAGCTTGTTCAAACTTACCTGGACAGGCCTGAATTGCGCCAGTAAAGGCCCCTTTTTCATAACCAAACAAAGTCGCTTCCAGCATATTCTCGGGTATGGCTGCACAGTTAATCGCTACAAACGGTTTACCCGCACGAGCGGAATGATTATGAACATACTGCGCTAACACTTCTTTACCTGAGCCACTTGGGCCAAGCACCATAACTGAGGCTTCGGTACTGGCAACTTTTTTAGCTAAATTTAATAGTTCGATACTGCGTTTGTCAGCAACAATTGGCCGATGTTCGCTCTCACTACTTAAAGGTAAATATTGACTAACCATATTTAGCAATACTTCGGGAGCAAACGGTTTTGCCATATAATTACAGGCGCCATCACGCATGGCTTGCACGGCATCGTCAATAGTGCCGTAAGCTGTCATCATTAACATTGGTAAATTGGCATAAGTATTTTTAATGCTTTTTAATAAGGTTAAACCCGACATTCCGCCCATTTGCACATCACTAACTACAAGGTTAATTTCTTGATTCTTCAACTTTAATAATGCTTGTTCACCAGAGTCAGCCTCTACACATTGGTAGCCAGCAAGTTGTAAAGTGTCGATTAGTGCTTCGCGTAAGCCAGCATCATCTTCAACCACTAGTATTTTGCTTAAACTCATAAGCTGTCTCCTGTTGTTGCATTATCTTTTAATTTCTGACCGTTTTTCTCATTACTTTGCTGCTTTATAAGTGGCAGTCGAATGCAAAAATGGGCACCTTTTGGGCTTTTACTTAACAATCGCACATCACCTTGGTGAGCATTAGCGACTGATTTAACTACCGCTAAACCTAAACCAGTGCCTTGTGTTCTTGAGGTATAAAAGGGTTCAAATATTTTATCGGCTAAGCTTTCCTCAATACCTGGGCCATTATCGATAACACTAATATAGGCATAATTGTCTTGGCATCTGGCTTGAATATGAATATCAGCTTTGGTTGGGATCACCGCTAAGCTGTTATGAATTAAATTTTGAATAGCACCAGTGAGCGCCCTTTGATTTCCTAATATTTGACAGTCATTCGGGCATTTAATCGTAGAAACTTTTGCCTGAGCTTTTGTAGTTAATGCTTCAAGGCCTTGAATACTTTCGTCAATAACCTGATTAACCGATAGTTTTTCAACTACCTGTTGGCTGCCACTTTTGGCAAACAGCAACATGTCATTTACTTGCTGCTCTAAATCACCTAAACGTGACATTAATTTATCTTGAAAATTGTCTCTGGCTTTTTCATCAAGTTTATTATTTTTGAGATTAGCGCCATATAACATGGCTGCGGAAAGTGGTGTTCTTATTTGGTGCGCAAGCGTTGAGACCATTTTACCTAATGAAGACAAACGTTGTAGTTGACCAATTTTGTCTTGCATTAGTCGGGTTTCAGTTAAGTCAGTGATCATAATTAACTGACCGGGTTGATTACCCAAGGCAGTAATTTCTAACTTTACGCGGCGGCCATCTTTTAACGATACTTCGTGCCAGTCATCTGCGCGCGGTTTAAACGAGCGCTTTATTACATCAAACCAAGGTTGGCCAAGAATGGGTTCATCAAGCAATAAACTAGCAATGCGATTTATTTTAATAACAATACCATCACCGTCTAACATCACCATGCCAGTTGGCATTACTTCAATAATTTGATTAAGCTGACTACTTTGTTGACGCAGCAAAGCCAATTCACCAGCATAAGCTTCTTGTTGAAGCGTGCTGGTATGTTGATCAAAATTTACATTTGCTGGGTTAAAAATGCTTTCTGTCGCAGAATATAATGCTAGCGCCATAATGTCATACTCAATAAATAGTTCTTATCAAGATAAAGCATTTACTATGCCAACCAATTTTTCATTTAAAATCAGTCAATTAAGAACAATAAGCTACAAGTCAAATTATTGGCAAGGCAAGATTAATATTGGTTTAAAATTAAGCATTCGAGGGTTTTATCTTAAAAGGAATGGCGAAAATAATAATATATTTTCATTAGCAGTAAGTTGAGTTTTTCCTCTAAAGTCCTGCTAAATTAAAATACGAAAACGATTAATCCTGACTAGGTAAGCAGGGATTAATCGTTATAAGGCTAGGAAATTATCGTTCTTCTTTTTGTAATTGATACTTACGCATTTTCTCAACTAAAGTGGTACGGCGCATACCAAGTAAATCAGCGGCACGGGCAACTACCCAGTCAGTTTTGTCTAATGCTTGGGTGACTAACGATATTTCTAAATCAGCAAGGTGCTCTTTAAGATTAATGCCTTCATTAGGTAAGCTGTTTGTGGCAACTTCAGTTACGGTAATATCTTCTTGCTCAAGCTCATCATCTTCATCTGAATAATCAAAACCTGCAAACAATTCATTTATCGCTTCGCGCTCTTGCAACTCTTCTGGATATTCAGGGGTATATTCTTCAACATCAATATGACGATATTTAAGTGGTAACTCACTAACATTAACTACTTGGTCAGCATACATAATTATCATACGCTCAATTAAGTTCGATAATTCACGCACGTTACCTGCCCAAGGGTGTTCTTGCAGCGATAAAATCGCCTGCTCTGTAAAGCGTACCGACTGGTTTTGATCATGTTCAAATCGAGAGATAAGCTCTTGCAGCAATAATGGAATATCTTCTTTGCGCTCACGCAATGATGGCGTTTCAATAGGAAAAACATTTAAGCGGTAATATAAATCTTCTCGAAAATCATTAGAGTCGATCATTTTTTCTAAGTGCTGATGAGTAGCGGCAATAATACGAACATCGGCTTTAATGCTTTTAGCACCGCCTACTCGTTCAAAAGTACGCTCTTGTAAAACACGCAGCAGCTTAACTTGCATAGGTTGTGGCATATCACCAATTTCATCAAGAAATAAGGTGCCTCCTTCGGCTAATTCAAAACGCCCTTTTCGCGTAGAAATAGCGCCAGTAAATGCGCCTTTTTCATGGCCAAATAACTCACTTTCTAATAACTCACCAGGAATAGCACCGCAATTTACAGGTACAAAGGGCGCTTTGTTACGGTTAGATAAGTTGTGAATATTACGGGCAACAACTTCTTTACCTGTACCAGATTCTCCTAAAATTAAAACATTGGCTTGCGTAGTAGCAACTTGTTCAATTAGAAAACGTACTTGCTGCATAGCATCACTAACACCAATCAAAGAGCGAAATAATGGATTAGGGCCAGAACGCTTAGATATTTTTGAAGGCAGTTTATTATGGTACTGATGACAATGGTGAATAAGCTCAGTGAGTTGAGCATAATTAAGTGGCACAGTAAGTTCGCCAATAACATTTACTAATCCAGATAAGGTGTTTTTATCAGGAACATCATGGTAGATAAACGGACAGCTTGGGTTGGCTTTTACATAATCAATCGCAGCTATAGAAAGTCCGCCGCATATGATCACCGTTAAAATATGTTCATCATCTTTAAGCTGCTGCTGCAACTCATACTCAGAGCATAATTGGAAATGTTCACCAACAAAGGAGAGCACCGTTTCAATTTGATGACGACGAGCACTATCATTATCAACTACTAAAATACGTTTTTGACCATGCATAATTTGCTGACATACCGTTTTTTATATTTGTTATACTTTGATTTTACTAGTGATAATAAATATATCAACAAAAAATTGACGTTAGTTCACTTTAATGACGTTATTTTGACAACCCGCCGACTAATCATCAGTTTTTCAGATTGTTAAGCTAAGAAGCCATTTCAAAAATTCCAAATAAAGCGATTTCGTTTTATATAGCTGGGGCCACTTAAAACAAGATCATTGAGCAATCACAATTTGGTCTATAACGAGGCAATATAAAATACCTAAAAATAAAGTAGGCACAATTTATGCTTTAGACTTAGCAATAATATTAATCACCTTAAAATGTGACAATTTATTTACTATTACATACACTGACTGTAGACATTAAAATTATGTTTAATGTATGAAAGTCTGTAGAACTGAGCTTTGGAGTTACTTATGACACACGCATCACTAAAAAAATATAAACAAACTACGGTTAGCGCAGCAAAAGAAGCGTCACCTTATCAACTAGTTGCTATGTTATTTCAAGAGTTATTAGGTAATGTTGCCGCAGCAAAAGGCGCAATTGAACAAAAAGACTTAGCTAGAAAAGGTGAATTAATTTCTAAATCAATCACTATTATTGGTGTATTAGAAGGCTCATTAGATTTTGACAAAGGCGGCGATGTATCGGCAAACCTTGCCAGCTTATACAATTTTTGTGCTGAAAAGTTAGTAGAAGCAAATGCCAATAATGATGCAGGGTTACTAACTGAAGTACTTAACACCCTACTGCCAATAAAATCAGGTTGGGACTCTATTCCTGCTGAGAAGCATGATGAGGTTAGTTTTTAGGTGACTGACGATTGTAAAGCTCTGTTAGAAAAAATTATTACTGAGTCGCAACAACTGTTGTTGCAGCTCAGTGATGATAAAATTGATGACTTAGCAAAGCTAACTCAAGAGCAAATCAATAATATTATCAGCAAGCGCCAGCACCAGCTTGAAAAATTATTTACGCAATATAACCAGCAAGAGCTTGCAGTTCATAACGCTTTATTACAAGAATTAATGACTTTAGATCAAGCATTAGTGCAATGTGCACAACTACAAAAAGCAAACACGGTAACTCAATTAACCAAACTTAAAAAAAATAAAAAAGCGGTAAAATCTTATCAGCAATACTAATTTAAATTTCGATTAATCAACCTTCCTAGCAGCTATTTTTCGATTTTAATACATAAACCCTATCAACGAATTATAGTGCCTAAAACTAAATAAGCATTTTTAGCTATACTGATACTAAGTAAAATTATCAGAGGTGATTATGTCTGTCGCCAATCCTTTAACAGCCAGCAGTGATATTGCTCGAACAAAACTTGAAATATCACCTTTAAGCAATACTAAAGAAAAGCCTTTAAAACCGGATTTAAAAGAATTTTCCGCAGATATAGTCAATATATCTCAGTTAGGCAAAGAGAAACTAAAAAAGGAAATTCAAATAGAGGCAAGTAGAGAAATAGAAGATATTGCTAATCAGGTAATACGGGTTAGTTCAAGTATTGGTAAAGCGCGCTCAATGGGAAACTTAACCTCAAGCCAAGCTACCAAGTTATATAATAAAATAGCAAGCTTACTTTAGTAAGACACTGTAAGAAATTAAAACTGATTTATCTAAACAACAAGCTATTTATCTTGTTTAACAACACCAGGCATATTATCTAACTGTGCCATTAAATAACTGCTGGTTGCGTTTAAGCCCGATACTAATAAATCCATCGCATTATACTGTGCAAATAAGCGTGCCTCTAAAGACTCCATTTTCCGCTCAAAATCTATACGATCATCATCTAAACGTGAAAGCTGATTCTCTTTACTGTCGATACGACCTTGAATTATCCCGCCCGAGTCAGTATAAAACCCGGTCAATTCTTGTAAAGATGCTGCAAACCCAGGAGCACCTTCTGTACCTATAAAAAAACTCTCCACATCATCAATATTAGCATCTACATATTCATCTAACACTTCAGAGTCTAAGCTTAATACTCCATATCGATCAGTTTCCACACCAAAATCTAATAATGAGACATCAGAACCATTAACACTCAAACTAGTACTCAATTCTTGACGAATTTTTCCCATAAAGCCTCTAAGTAAAGAATCCCCCGCCAAAGGCCCTGCTCCATCTTCACTTGCACGTCCTAATGAATTACTTAATTCAACAAGTTCATTGTAGCTAGTGATAAATTTATTTAATCCTGCAGCAACATTATTATTATTTTCAACTATATTTATTTGGGCAATATCATCATCAACATCGTGAATTTTTTGCGCAGATATATTAACCCCATCTATGACATCATTGAATTCATTTGAGCTACTAGTAACTGTAATTACACCATCAATAGTTATTTGAGCATCAAGCGCTTCATTTACTTCAGTTAAATTCACAAGGCGGGACAAGCCAAAATTATCTACATGATTACCATCACTAAGATCATTAGCAGTAACAGTTATCGCATTATCAACACCACTTTCTTTACTTGTTAATATTAGACGCTGTCCTGTTCCGTCAGTAATAATAGTAGCGATCACTGATTCGTTATCAGCACTATCATTAATTGAATCTCTAATATCGCCTAATGTCGCAGTATCAGAAACCACAATATCAAAATTATTTGCACCTGAATTAAAAGTCAACGTGCCATCGCCAATAGCTTCAGCACTATCAATTGAAGCTGACATTAATTTATGCGCTTTAGCAAGGGCATCAACTTGAATAGAGTAACTACCCACTTCAACATCAGTGGTTGTGGTAACACTTACAAAAGAATTATTACCAGAGGTATTATGTTTGTGATATTCATCCGGATCAGCAAGAGCTTCAATAGCCTCTGAAACACTCTCAATAGCGCCACGCAAAGACCCCATAGCTGAGATATCAGTGGTCATCAGTCCCTGTTGTTGGTTTAAACGCGACTCAAAAGGCGCTCTTTCAGCTCCAACAATAGCATTAACTATTTCGGAAACTTGAAGACCAGAACCAATACCAGTAAATGAAATATCAGGCATAAAGCCCCCTTAACAACAATAAACTTAAAACAAACCTAACTAATGAATATTAATTAATGCTTAGACTTTAGCATCAAAAAAACTACCTATTGTTTCAGATAGTTTCGCCACTAATTGCAGCACCTCTTCGGAAGGAAATTGTTTAACTAAATCCCCTGTACTTTTATCAATGACTTTAATAACATCACGTCCAGAGTCTTTATCAACAAGAAACTGCAAACCGCGATTCATCTCTCCTGCAAATTCTTGCAATTGCTGAGCCACTTTATCAAGTTGCTGCGATGTTAATACTGTAGGCTCTTCGCTAGTATTTTCAGCCTCAGCTTGTTTTATTTGCTCATTAAGCACCTGTACTCTTTCTAGCGACTCAGTATTTGATGGTGTATCAATATTGCGCGTCACATCTACAGGCGTACTGGGCATAGCAAGCTCTGGATTATTTTGCACTACACTCATTATTAGCTCCTTGGTTGTTATTTTCAATGTAAAACATCTTTAATAAACATTAAAAGATAAAACACAAAAAGGAAGGGCTATTACAGCTCCTTCCTTTTACTCTCCAAATTAGCTTGCTGTATTAGCCAATTAAGCTTAACGCTGCTTGTGGCAGTTGGTTAGCTTGAGCTAGAATTGAAGTACCAGCTTGTTGCAAGATTTGGTTTTTAGTCATGTTAGCTGTTTCAACTGCAAAGTCTGTATCTTGAATACGGCTTCGTGAAGCAGAAACATTTTCTTGAACGTTTGCAAGGTTACTAATGGTAAAGCTAAAACGGTTTTGTAATGCACCTAAATCTGCTCGTTGTTCATCAATTGATTTCAACGCACTATCGATAGAAGCCAAGGCACTTTGTGCACCATTTTCTGTCGCGATACTAATGGCACTAATTGCAGTACCTGTTGCAGATGAACCTGCAGTACCAACTGCTTGAGCATTACCTGCTGCTGCAAATGAACCGGTTGTACCAGCTAAATCACTTGATACTGTTACAGCTGTCACTTCATCGTCAGCAGAGAAAGTAATACTACCCGCACCATCAGAAACAGCTCTAAAACCTGCAGAGCCCACTTGGTCATTAACTAGGTCAATTAATTCATTAATACCTGTACCTGCCGCTACTGATACATCAACATTATTAGTTCCAGCTGCAGTTGTTACGGCAAAAGTTAATACTTCAGCAGCATCACCTACGTTAGCAGCAACAAAACCAGCACCATCGATGGTTTTACCAGAAGTAATACCTAAGTCTGTTGCTTTAGTACTAGATAAGCTCATGCTAATAGTTTCGTTAGCATTAGCACCTACTTGGAAGTTTTTAGCGGTGTAAGTACCGTCTAATAATTTTTGATCACCGAAAGAAGTGGTATCAGCAATACGGGTTAATTCTGTTTGCAAAGCGCCAACTTCTTTTTGTAGTGCTGCACGGTCGTCTGCCGAGTTCGAACCGTTGGCAGATTGTAGTGCTAGTTCACGCATACGTTGTAAAATATTAGTTGATTCTTGCATCGCACCTTCAGCTGTTTGCGCAATTGAAATACCGTCGTTAGCATTACGTTGTGCAACCGCTAAACCATTTACCTGTGATGTTAATCGGTTAGCTATTTGCATACCTGCAGCATCATCTTTTGCGCTGTTAATGCGCATACCTGATGATAAACGTTGCATTGATTGTGCTAAGCCTTCACCTGACTTGGTCAAGTTACGTTGGGCATTTAATGATGATATATTGGTGTTAACTGATAAAGCCATAATAAACTCCTGATTACATAATGTAATTCGTTGTTAAATTGTTTAGTTCTTTCTTTAATCAGGTGCCGTCAAATATCTTATCAAGCCCCGTTCTACTAATGGTAACGGCAGCAAAAAAAAAACCTTTAATCTTTTTTTTAAAAAGATTAAAGGTTTTTAAATTTAAGTAAATATACTATATCAATAAATGGTTCCCTTATTTATAAGCATAGCTTTACAGCCACTACGGTTAAGGCGTTATAAAGGGTATATTTAGTTAGCTGACCCAACATTGTTAAATAACTGTGGCAAGGTTTCAAAATTCAAATGAAAACTATCTAGGTGATATTGTAAATTGCTGACACCATTTTCTTCTGTTAAGTAATAGGTATCTAAGAAAGTAATATCATTTTCCTTACAGCTTTCTCTTAACTTTTGATTAAAGTAAGCAATGAGCTCTTTAAACATATTTTGTTGTTCAGCTTCTAGCAAATCAACTTGGTTTTTATTTGGAGCTGGCACACCGTATAAGATAATTTCAATGTCATGCAACAACGCTTGATGTTTAAGCATTTCAATATATTTATTAAGCATGTCATCAATTACACTTTTATAATCAAGCTCATATTTAAGGCAGTGCATCAATATACCTTCATTTCGTCGGCAATCGATTTCCCCTATAGCCATAACGACCTTACTACGAGCAGGCAAACTATTAAAAATTAATGATAAACTTTGCTGATGTTTATTATTTTCATCTTGGATGAGATGTAAAATTTTAGCGCCTAAAATGAATAACGAACGAATTTTATACGGTTTGTTTTTATACTCAACAATATTATCATTTGCAGTAAAACCATGACTTTCAGAAATAAAATAAATATTATCTTGCTGTTCATCTTGAGCTTGAACAATATTCCGCTGTTTCTGTAATACCAACAACTGCTTTATATAACCATGAAATACACATAAATTCCCAAGTTCCGTAGAGTTATTCCGATATTTATAGATGGATTCGCTCAACTGAATTGCTTGTTCGGCTTCTTCCGGATTATCGAATAACCAAAATAAAATTGCTTTGCCCACTAAAAGTTCGCATAACTCACTTTCAGCTAGGTTCTCACTGAGCAAGCCTATATCAGCAATCTCTAAAGCATCCTGATAACGCTGTTGATACATAAAAATGGCAAAGACATTACGATAAACTGTAGATGAGTGGTGGTCTAGCTCAAGAGAAGTTAATAAAATTTTTAGAGCCTTATCGAAACTCCCTTGGTCTATTAACATTTCAGCTAAATTCGAATGGAACAATGCTACATTGCCGCCATACATAATAGCCTTGCGAAAATTAGCTTCGGCGTCGACTTTATTGCCAACACGTAGTTGACACGTAGCTAAATTATTCCATGCTTGAGCTAAGAGAGGATCATGTTTAAGTGCTCTTTGGTAATATTTATTAGCTAAATCATACTGTTTTATATCTAGGTATATATTTCCTATATTATTATAAGTTGCAGCATCTTTATTTTTAAGCAATAAAGCCTTTTCAAACTCAGCTAAAGCTAGCTTTATTTTACCGCTACTTTGATAACTAAGGGCGAGTATTTGCCGAGCGCCAAATAATTTAGGTTTTTTATCTAAAATTGTTTGGCAAATTTGAATAGACTGTTCAAACTCACCTTGCTTAAATAATGCTTCGGCTTTACGTAAAATATTTTTAGCACTCATAATTTAATATCGCTTTGAATTTTAGAATGTTTTTATAACAACAGTTGTTTGCTTTAATAAACTATACATAAAAAAGGCTGGTCAATAAATGCCAGCCTTTATAATTATCTACTCAAGAGTTTAACCACCAATTAAACTAATTGCTGCCTGAGGTATTTGGTTAGCTTGCGCTAAAATTGACGTACCTGCTTGTTGCAATATTTGATTTTTAGTCATATTAGCTGTTTCTACCGCAAAATCAGTATCTTGAATTCGGCTTCTTGAGGCCGATACATTTTCCTGAATATTAGCTAAATTACTTATAGTGAAACTAAAACGGTTTTGAATCGCACCTAAATCTGCACGCTGCTCATCAATGGCCACTAATGCGCTGTCAATTGAAGCAATGGCGTCCTGTGCTCCAGAAGCGGTTGCTATACTAATTGCGCTTATCGCGGTACCTGTTGCTGATGAACCTGTGGTACCTACTGCTTGAGCATTACCCGCGGCTGCAAATGAACCAGTAGTACCCGCTAGATCACTACTGATTGTTACTGCAGTCACTTCATCACTTGATGAAAAAGTAATACTGCCGGCACCATCAGAAACAGCTCTAAAACCTGCAGATCCCACTTGATCATTCACTAGGTCAATTAATTCATTAATACCTGTACCTGCCGCAACGGCAACATCAACGTTATTAGTACCTGCAGCAGTAGTTACGGCAAAAGTTAATACTTCAGCTGCATCACCAACGTTTGCAGGAACGAAGCCTGCACCGTCAATAGTTTTACCTGTAGTGACACCCAAATCAGTTGCCTTAGTGCTTGATAAAGTAACTGATATTGTTTCATTGGCATTGGCACCTACTTGGAAGTTTTTAGTACCAAAGGTTCCGTCTAATAGCTTCTGACTACCAAAAGAGGTAGTGTCGGCAATACGGGTTAGTTCAGTTTGTAATGCCGCAACTTCTTTTTGTAGTGCGGCACGGTCATCAGCCGAGTTAGAGCCGTTAGCAGATTGTAAAGACAATTCACGCATACGCTGAAGAATGTTAGTCGATTCTTGCATCGCACCTTCTGCCGTTTGTGCCATTGAAATACCGTCGTTTGCATTACGTTGTGCAACCGCTAAACCATTTACTTGTGATGTTAATCGGTTAGCTATTTGCATACCTGCCGCGTCATCTTTAGCGCTATTAATGCGCATACCAGATGACAAGCGTTGCATCGATAGTGCTAAGCCTTCGCCAGATTTAGTCAGATTACGCTGAGCGTTAAGTGATGATGTATTTGTTACTACGGATAAAGCCATAATAAAACTCCTAATGTTTTTACTTTAATTTATTAGAAGCTTCTTTAACCAAGCCTCTTTCTATAAACGCAAGTAGAAATGAAATTACGATTCCTGCTTACGACTAATTTGCCTACTTAATATGCAAGCAAACTCCTTGCCAACTTACATCTAACTTTAAAATTTTAACTAGATGTAATTAAACAAACTTAAGTTTTGAATTTGTGTAAAGGTTTGCTGCGCCGCTTGTAGCGCCATTTGCGACTGCTCAAATTCTGAAATTGCTTTAGAAAAATCAAGATCTTCAATTTTTGAACGGCTGCTATTTAAATAAAGTTCGGTATCTAAATGGTTGTTTTTTTGACGATCAACTAGCTGTAGGCGGATACCTACTTCAGCTCTTTGAGAAGATATATGCTCAAGCGCTTTATTTAACTGACCTAAAATAGTGTCGTAGTCAACTTGGTGCTGCTCCGCTGACACAGGGCTGCTATCAGTATTTAGCCAATCAATCACTCCTTTCATGGTGTCAAAAATACTGATATTTTCTTGCGGCAATAAATCGATGTCGTCACCCGGCAAAGGGTTGCCATTTATTTGTACTTCAACGCCATTAGGCAAGGAAATTACTTGCCCTGGAGTATATGCCGCAGTGGTAAACATTACGTCACCATCGGCATCGGTTACCGTTAAATCAGTTTCAGAAGCAAAGGCTACGTTATAAGGCGTAGGGTAACCAGCTCCTGAACTAGTATCAAAACTTCCTGGAGAGGAAATAACAGCATGTTCAAGATAAATACCTGAAGTATTAGTATTATACGTAGCCGAAAAATCACCTATATTGTTGGCAACTTTGCCAAAGGCTTTATCACCGGCAGTATTGGTATCAACCATGACATTTTTGGCAATTTGCAACTCCCTTACGCCATTGTCACCTTGGTAATTTACTGAATTATCGGGTTGTATGGAAAATGGTTTTTTGTCTATTTGAAAGCCTGCGAATATATAACCACCGGTTTCGTCCTGACTATTGGCAATATCTAATACTTGCTGCAAGCTATTGGTGGCTTGTTGAGCAATAGCTGCTAAGTCAACATCATCATAAGCACCATTATTCGCCTGTATAAATAAGTCTTTAAGCTCATTTAAAATATCTGTAGTATTTGAAAAGGCAACCTCTTGATAATTATTACGGTTTTCTGCTTGAGTAATATTACGCTGGTATTTTTCAATGTTAGATAATTCATTTTTATACCCTGCTAGCGCGCTATAGGCAACCGCGTCATCTTTAGCGGTAAGCACTCTTTTACCACTCGCTAAGTATTCCGACTGTTCATTCAAAACGCTTTGTTTGTTTGACATTTGCAAACCGTTTTGAAAATAAAATTGAGCTGTAGATATGCGCATAAGTTTCTCCTAAGCCCTAACGTGCTGCTGCTAATAAGGTGTCAAAAATGGTATTAGCAACAGAAATAATCTGTGACGCGGCTTGGTAAGCTTGCTGAAACTTTAATAAGTTCGCCGCTTCTTCATCTAAACTAACCCCAGATGTCGATTGATTTCGATTAAAAGCTTGGGTAAATAATGCTTGAGATGTGTCAGCCACAAATGCCGAAGAACTCGCTTTAGAGCCAACTTCACTGGTAGATGTGGCTAAGCTTTGATTAAACGTGTCTTTACCGCCAGCTAAAATAGATTGCTCTTGGGTTAAGCCCATATCAACCGCATTTGCGCCATTACCTAAACCATAAGCATCGTCGATAAAAAATTGCTCTGGTGAATGAAGCGCCGAGCCTGATGGCATACCCGTTATTTCAATTTGAAATAACGTCGTGGCTGGAGATGGCGGAATATCAAGTGTTTGTGACGTTGGTGTATAAGCAATAGGTGCAGACGTTACATTGCTACTATCGGTTAAAGTATAACTAAAACTACCCGGTGGGTTTTCCAAAATATCAACGCGAATTGGCATTGCCGCGCGTGCTGCTACTGGGTCTAACATATTAACTATTTCAACTTTGCCTGCACTGACATTATTATCAGCAGGGGTAATAGCTATTGCCGAACTCGCTGCAAAACCTTCGCCTTGGTTTAAAGTAGCCTCCATTAACGCCGCCCCATTTTCAGTTGGACGGATAGAGAAAGTATCACCTGTGGTAGGAGTGCCTGAGTCTTCAATAAATTCAAAACCTAAACCGGTATTAAATGGTCCGCTTCCAGGCGCGCCTAAAGTAACAACACTACTGTCTGATAAGTTGGTCATCATGTAATTAGCACCGTCATAACGTATTTCAAATTCGTCAGTCGGTAGTTGTGAAATATCCGTAATATTAACGCGTGCTTGTAAGTTACCAGCATTACCTGAGCTAGCTAATACTCGCCCTTGTTGCAATTGGGTATTGTTAATATCGGTAAATAAATTGGCACCTTGCTGCTGACTCATATTCAAACCATTAGCTTGGCTATCATTAAAAGTACTGGCAATACCCATCGACAAACGGTTCATTTCACTTTTTACTTGTGCCAAGTGAACATCACGAAATTCAAATTTTGCCGCGAGTGCGCCGCCCAGTGACTCACCTTGAATAGCCACTAAGCTATTAGGGCCAACAAACTTTAATTCTGTTTGTAGAGGGTCAGGGTCGCCTGCGGCAACCGAAAGTGTAATTGGTGTAATGCCGGCAACTAAGGTAGAGCCTTGCCCTACCATCACCGTCATTACACCGTTTGTATCAGTAACAGTTTGTACTTTAGTATATTGTCCCAGCTCGTTAATTAATTGGTCGCGTTTATCTAATAAATCATTTGGTTGACCGGCTTGCGTTGACGCGTCACCAAACATAATTTGCTCATTAATTTTGGCAAGTTGTACGGAAATATCAGAGATCGAATTAGCAATATTTTCAATTTCACCATTAACTGACTTTTCTAGCTGGTCAAAATTTTCATTTAATGAACGAAAATCACTGGCTAAAGTATTGGCCTGACTCAAGGCGATATTACGTAAACCAGTATCACTTGGGTTATCAGCAATGCCATTTACGGCTTGATAAAGTAAATCGATAGAGGTCATTACCCCTGCGCCAGAAAAACTCATTACTTCATTTAATTGATCTAACTTTTCAAAACTGGCATTAGCGTAGCCAAGATTACTTTGGCTATTAAGTTGTTCTTTATAGGAAAATTCATTGAAAACACGTGAGATATCTTGAATATAAGTACCAGAGCCAATGTAATTATTACCATTGCTAATACCCATTGACGCATTTTGCTCGGCACGTTGGCGAGTGTAGCCTTCGGTGTTTACGTTAGAAATGTTGTGGCCTGTGGTCGCTAACTGCTGTTGTGCAGCAAGCAGGCCGCTGACTCCAGTTTGATATAAGTTAACAGACATGAAAACACACTCCTAGATGTGATAAACGGTTACATACATAATAAATAAGTGGCTGGTGGCTTAATTATTTAGGTATTAAGCTGGTAACTTTTCGCAAAGTTCCCATGATCTTTTCAGCGTATTTAGGATCAGTTGCATAGCCAGCACTCTGTAATCCTTGCAGGAACTGTTCCACATTAGCTGCTTTATCTAATGCGCCTTTATAACGATCGTTATTTGATAAGAATTCAACATAGTCATTAATGCTGTCTTTAAGTGAAGAATAAACCCGAAATGGTTCTTTTTTCTTAACCATATTGCCTTGTTCAAATTCAAGGGTTTCTTTGTGGGTTTTATCCCCCTGCCAACGGCCATCAGCCTTAATATTAAAGAGGTTATTTGAACTTTGGCCTTGTTCTGTTTGGATGATTTTTTTACCCCAGCCAGTCTCTAAAGCTGCTTGAGCAATAACCACCTCAAAAGGTACTTTTAATTGTTGTTGAACTCTTTTGGCTGGCTCTATTAGCGCGGTAACAAAGTCTTGTGGTTGTTGAAAAACGGGCGCTGCTGCGATGTTTGTTGCATTTGCGGCATAAGGAATATCAACTTGACGGTTATTTGACACCTCTTGTTTAGTTGCTTGCTCGGTGCTTTGTTTCTTTAGCTGTGTGGGTATTGCGTCACTGCTTTGAGTACTTGTTTGAGCACTTGCTTGAGTGCCTGCAATTGAACGAGAAGATAACTTACCATCACTTCGTATAATGCTACTTGGGGTGAAGTTCTCATTGTCACCACCTAGTTGGCGAATAATAAGCTCAGATAAACCTAAGCTACCATTATCTGATAGTTCAACAGCGAGTTGTTGATCGTGCATGTCACGATAAAACTTGGTTGATTCTGAATTAAAAGGACTGTCTGACTCTAAAACATCTTGTGCACTGCGCATGCTTTTCATCAGCATTTGCATAAAAATCGCTTCAAACTGCTTTGCTGCTTGATTCAAGGCTGCTTTTTTTGCCTCAGGGTCAACCTCATTAGACTGTAAACGAATAGAGTTTAAGCCGTTTACATCTAGAAAGTTACTCGCATCTGCGATTTTAGTCGTCATATCAACAGCCTTAAATTATGATCAGCTCGCCGCGTAAGGCACCAGCTTGTTCAAGAGCTTCTAATATCGCCATAACATCACCGGGGCCTGCGCCAACTTCATTAATTGCACGCACTAAAGTATCTAAACTTACGCCGGGGTCAAAAACAAACATCCGGTTATCGTCTTTATTAACGTCAATAATTGATTGGGTAGTTACCGCAGTTTCACCTTCAGAAAAAGCATTCGGTTGAGAAACGTCTTGTATTTCATTAATGGTAACGGTTATACCGCCATGGGTAATTGCTGCAGGTAATAACCGCACATTAGAGCCAATAACTATGGTGCCCGTTCGCGAATTAACAATGACTTTTGCTGCAGGCGAGTCAGGTTCAAATTCTAAATTTTCTAAAGTAGCTAAAAAGCTAACTCGGTCTGCCGCATCGCGTGGCGCAGTAACTTTTACCGAAGTGGCATCAATAGCTCTAGCTGAACCTGCAATAAAGTTATTAATAGCGTCTGATAAGCGCTGAGCGGTACTAAAGTCAGAATTTCTTAAGTTAAAAGTAATATGTTCACCGCTGTTAAATGGCGATGTAACTTCGCGCTCTACAGTCGCACCATTAGCTATTCGGCCAACCGTTGGTGTATTTACTAAAACTTTTGAGCCATCTAAGCCTTCAGCGCCCAAACCACTAACCACTAAACTGCCTTGGGCCACTGCATAAGCGTTGCCGTCAATACCCATTAAAATAGTTTGAATTAAAGTGCCACCGCGTAAACTTTGCGCGCTTCCCATTGAAGAAACAGTAACGTCTATTTTTTGGCCTGGTTTTATAAATGCAGGTAATTCAGCATGAACTGCAACGGCAGCAACGTTCTTAATTTTAGGTTTTAAGTTAGCTGGCATGGTGATGCCAAAATTACTTAACATGGTTTTAAAGCTTTGCTCGGTAAATGGGCTTTGCTCACCAGTACCTGGTAAACCAACCACTAAACCATAACCAACTAATTGGTTGGTTCTTACGCCAGCAACATCAGCCAAGTCTTTAATTCGCTGGGCATTTACTTGCGTAGTAGCTAAAGCTAGGAATGCAAAAGCAGCAAATACTCGTTTAATAAGCTTCATAAACCTACTCCTAGTAACCATTATAAAGGCCACCATTTACTGCTGAAAAACTGAGAAATCCAACCTTGTTCATTAACATCTGCGAAAGTTCCTGTACCAGCATATTGAATACGCGCATTGGCAACTTTGCTTGATAAAATAGTGTTGGTTGAGGAAATGTCTTTTGAGCGGATAATGCCGGTTAAACGTATGTATTCATCGCCATTATTTAAGGTCATCCACTTTTCACCGCGGATCATTAAATTGCCGTTAGGTAATACTTTTAAAACATGCACAGAAATATTACCGCTTAAACTATTACCTTGGTTGGCTTTTGAGTCGCCTTTAAACTCTGACTCTTGATCAATACCAAATTGTAGTGACTGACCGTTGATAGTTACCGGACCACCACCTAAACCAATCACAGGGTTTAGTTGCGAGTTATTTTCTTTTTTAAGTTCAGTTTTAGCATTCTTATTCGCTTGGGTGCTTTCACTTAATACTACTGAAATAATATCGCCGACCCGATGCGCTTTAGAGTCTGAATAAATATTATTAACATAATTAGCACGAAACAATGAGCCCGTTGGGATCACCGAAACTTCTTGTTCTTCCGGTAATATAGGCGCAAAGTCAGGATCGTTAGGTAAAACCTGCGCTTGTTCTATCGTTGCACAAGCTGACAGTAATAAAATACAGGAACTGATAACTAACTTTTTCATCATAAACTCCAAAATATTACAACTGCTGGTTGATGTAACTTAGCATTTGGTCAACCGCTGAAATTACCTTTGAGTTCATTTCATAAACTCGCTGGCTTTCAATTAAATTTACTAGTTCTTCGGTGGTATTTACGTTCGACGTTTCCAGCGCAGACTGAACTAACATGCCGTAACCTTCTAAACCCGGCACACCTTCTTGTGGCGCACCACTAACCGCAGTTTCTATATATAAGTTTTGCCCAACGGGCTGTAAACCTGTTGGATTAACAAAGTTAATGGTATTAATTTGACCGATAACCGCAGGCTCTGCTTGCCCTTGTAAAGTCACTGATACTTCACCATCTTGTGAAATAATAATACTGTTAGCATCTTCAGGAATAGTAACTTGTGGTTGTAATAAATAACCAGCTCCAGGGGTTACCATATTGCCTTCTTCGTCCATGGTAAATTGACCATTACGCGAATAAGCTGAGCTACCATCAGGTAATAATATTTCAAAAAAACCATCACCTTGAATCGCTAAATCAAGCGGATTATCTGTAGTTAACATATCCCCTTGCGAGTGAATTTTTTGCGTTGCTACCACCTTGGTACCAGCACCTAACATCAAACCAGACGGCATTTCGGTATCTTGGGCAGAGCGACCACCGGGTTGATTAATTGTTTGATAAAGTAAGTCTTCAAAAACGGCACGACTCTTTTTAAAGCCAACAGTACTGGCGTTAGCAAGGTTATTTGAAATAACTGCGATATCTTTTGTTTGCGCATCTAAGCCTGTTTTACTGATCCATAATGCTGGGTTCATAAGTCACCTCTAGGGTTTAGTTGTCTAGGTTAAGTTAGAATGCACGAAGTAAAGATGACGCACTTGAGTCATTTTCTTCTGCGGTTTTCATTAGCTTTAATTGCATTTCGAACTGTCGCTGTAAAGCGATCATGTCGGTCATTTCACTTACGGTATTAACATTACTGGATTCAAGCATACCGCTGGCAACAGCAACATTAATGTCAGCAACTTCGTCGCGTCCATCTTTACGGCGAAACAAACCATCACTGCCTTTATTAAGCATGCGATGTTCTGGATTAACTAATTTAATACGTGCTACTTCATCTTGAACAGTAGCTGGCGAACCTTCCGGCTGAACCATAATGGTACCGTCACGACTAATTTGAATGTTATTAACCGGTAATGGCAACGAGATAGGTCCATTTTCACCGAGTACTAGTTCGCCTGAATTGGTTTCTAAGGTACCGGTTTCAGTTATGCGTAAATGACCACTGCGGGTATAAGCCTCACTGCCATCTTTCGCTTGAACGGCAAACCAACCTTCACCTTCAATGGCAATATCTAGGTCACGGCCAGTAGATAACAAAGCGCCACTGTCAAAGTTTTGGCTTGAGCGTTCGGTCATGGAAAAAACACGTGTTGGCATACCTTCACCAAAGGCCTGCATAGCACGCGCTTGTGCCAAGTCAGCTTTAAAGCCCGTCGTTTTAGCGTTAGCAAGGTTATTGGCATTTACTGATAAGGCATGCATGTTTTGCTTGGCGCCACTCATGGCTATATAAAGCATCTTATCCATAACGAATCTCAATTATTAATCAATCTATAACCAAGAAATGCAATTAAAGTGCCAGTGTTAGTTTGGTTTTGGTTTTGGTTTTGATTTTGATTTTGATAATGGTAATGAAGTGAGTGGTGGTATTAGTGATAACGTGCCGATGTTAATGTGATAGTTTCAAAATTTTGTTAATTACAATCGTCAGAAAAGAAAAAACTAGGTACATACTTGGGTATGTACCTAGCCTACTACTTTACCTTCGACGGGTATTTTAAACTTTTAATCTTTTTATCTTTTAATCTTTAGCTTTTAACTATCGTATCTGAAGGATAGTCTGGTTTAGCTGATTATCCACTTCAAGTGCACGTGAATTTGCTTGGAAATTTCGCTGTGCTGAAATTAAATCAATCAATTCAGTGGTTAAGTTAACATTGGCTTGTTCAAGTGCTGATGAATTAATAGTACCAAAAGTACCTGAACCACCTTCACCCGCCAATGCTTCACCAGAGGCAATACTTTCTTTCCAGCCAGTATTACCTACTTGAGTTAAACCTTGCTCGTTGGCAAAATTAACTAAAGCAATACGAGAAAGCGGTTGTGAAGTACCATTACTGTACGTGGCTCGCACTAAACCGTCAGTGCCAATATCAATTCCGGTTAACCGACCAACCGCTAAACCATTTTGGTTAAGCGCAGTAACTTCAAAGTTAGAGGCAAACTGGGTTGGTTCATTAGGGTTTGGTGCTAGAACATCTAAATTAAAATCAATTTCAACGGTTTGACTTGGGTCAGCACCATTAGATAATACATTAGCGCTTAATTGTTCAGTTACGATACCACCTTGAGCTGGAGTTGGTAATTGACTAATAAAATCACCGGAAGTACTAAAATTTAATTTTGCACCAATTACACCACCAGTACCTGATAATGGTCCTGAAACACCACCACCAACAGGTAAATTACCAACACCAGCTCCAGTTTCATCAATATCAACAGGAATACCATCAACGGCTGAAAACATATACCAACTATTAGCCGTTACCGCAGGATCATCTTTAACAAAGAAATAGGTCATAACATGACTATCGCCTAACGAATCAAAGATGGTCACGGAAGTTGAGTGGTTAAAAGTTAGTGGATCATCGGGGTCAAAATTTCCCGGTGCAGAAGAAATATAAGAATCTCCTGCCGGTAAATTCATCCGAATATCCACCTCAGAGCTCTGTGATGGAGCTCCAGAAGCAGTTGGAATACGAATTGGCTCAGAAGTACTTAAACTTACCGATGCTGATGTACCATCAGGGTTCACCGGAAAACCTAATAAATGTTCGCCTTGAGAGTTAACGACAAAATTATCATTATTTAATTTAAATTGGCCAGCACGGGTATACGAGGTTTCTAAGCTATCTAGTTCAGGTACAGTAGCAAAAAAGCCGTTACCGGTAATGGCTAAATCTAATGCGTTGTTAGTAAATTGAATACTACCTTGAGAAAATTGCTGGGCAACATCAGCCGTTAATACACCGTCACCGACTTTGGTTTTACCCGAAGCTAATAGAGAAGCGGCATATACATCAACAAATTCAGTTCGTGACTCTTTAAAGCCAGTGGTATTTACGTTGGCGATGTTATTCGATGTAACATCGAGATCTTTTTGCGCAGCGTTTAAACCACTTAGTGCGATATTAAATGACATACTGATTACCTCTTTTAAAAACTGTTAATTAAGCCCTAATAAACTTGAGTAAATATTGGCTAAATCATAAATAAATATTAGCTGAGCTTGAGTCTAATATGAGTTAGCCTTCGGCCACTTCAGCCACATCGGTTAAGGCCATGGAACTGCCACCGTTCAGGTTAAGAATAATATTTCCACCAGCGCCTGCTAAGGTTACGCTGTCAACTTTACGATAAGTCATGGTTTGTAATTCTGAAGCTTGGCCATCAACCAAACCTGCTACTCTAAAACGATAAGCACCTTCTGGTGCTGGTTCACCGTCAGAAGTTTGACCGTCCCAAGTAAAAGTTACTGAACCTGCATCAACCTTACCGACTGGCACCGTTTGTACTATCTCACCAGCAGTATTTTCAACATAAATTGAGACATTACTCGCCGCTTGGTCGGTAACAATTTTACCTTTAATCTCTTCACCTTCGGCCATTCCAAAAACATTATCGTCAACCAGAACACTGCGACCAACTAATGATGAAGCTTGTAATGCTTGGCTCGATGTCATTGAAGTGGCAAAGTTAGAAAACTTTTCATTAAGCTGCGCGACACCATCGGTGGTTGAAAACGCAGTCATTTGCGAGATCATCTCATTATTATCAACCGGTTTAGTTGGGTCTTGTTGAGCTAACTCTTGTGTTAATAAGGCAAAGAAGTCTTCTTGCGTAAGCATGCCATTAGAGCCGTCAGAAACTTCCACTTCTTCTTTTTGCCAATAAAGACCATCTAACGGGCTGTTACCACTAATTGTACTCATAATTATTTCCTACTTATTTGCCAAGCATTAGGGTTTTATTAAGCATATTTTTCGCTGATTCAGCTAATTGCACGTTGGTTTGATAAGACCGTGAAGCTGAAATCATATTAGTCATTTCTTCAATAACATTAACGTTAGGCTTATAGATAAAACCGTCTTGGTCTGCCATTGGATGCTCAGGAGAAAATTCTTTGTTTAACGGGCTGTCACTTTCAACAATACCTAAAACTTGTACACCAACGGCTGATTCTTGCCCGGCGGCAGCTTTTTGCATTGCTGCGGCAAAGACTGGATGGCGTGCCCGATAGGTTTCATCAACACTGCTGCTAACACTGTCAGCATTAGCAATATTACTAGCGGTGGTATTTAAACGCAGTGACTGCGCGCTCATGCCTGTGGCGGTTATATCAAATACATTAAATAAACTCATTAACCTTGCGCTCCGGTTATGGCTTTTTTCAAGCCTTTGATCTTGCCAGTTAAGAATTGCACACTGGCTTGATACTCTAATGAGTTTTCTAGATACAAGTTTCGTTCCACTTGTACATCAACGGTATTACCATCACCCGTATCTGGTTGATTAGGTGTGCGATATTGTAGGTCTGTCTGAATACTGGATTTTATATCGAAATGTTTTTCGTTGGTACGAGACATGCCAGTTTGCTGTTGATAAGTTGCTTGTTTCATCGCATCTTGGAAATTCATACCTTTGGCTTTGTAACCTGGGGTGTCGGCATTAGCAATATTGCCGGCAATAACTTCCGCGCGCTTAGCACGTAATAACATGCCCTGTGTATGTAGCCCAAATGCTTTTTCAAAACTGATAGCCATATTGACACCTCCGAATCTATTGAAAATAGATATTCAAGATATATGCCAGAGGCTATAGTTTTTTATGAAAGGAAATTATTGAAGAGGAAGATGAACTATTTTTTTTGATAAATAATACCGGGATTACAGCGAACCATATTAAAGCTTTGATTTAAACCAGACATAGATTCAGACGCGCCTAAAAATAAATAACAGTCTTTATTTAACACACCATGAATTTGAGAAATGATTTGAGACTTTATCTCAGGAGCAAAGTAAATCAATACGTTACGGCAAAAAACCAAATCAAACCGCCCCATTAAGCTATAACTATTGAGTAAATTCAACGGGCGGAAACTAACCATTTTTTTGACTGAGTCTTTAACCTTGTACATACCATTATCACCCGGTTCGAAAAACTGTTTTTTACGCTGGGCTGATAAACCACGTGATAAAGCTAAACTGTCATAATGTCCATATTTACAATGCTCAAGCATAGTTGTTGAAATGTCAGTGCCAATAATTTGAACGCCCGTTTTAAAGGTGCCGGGGTTTTGTTGCTGAAACTCTTGTACCGCCATAGCAATTGAATAGGGTTCTTGCCCTGAAGAGCTTGCCGCTGACCATATTTTTAACGATGTTGACTTAGCAGCTAATTCCGGCAAGACTTTCTTTTTTAATAATTCAAATGGATAGTCGTCACGAAACCATAAGGTTTCATTAGTTGTCATGGCGTCAATAACCGCCGCTCTTAATTGACGCTGAGTAGGCACTAAAGTTTGAGTAACAAGTTCACTTAAAGAAGCAACATCGAATTTCGCCATTAGCGGTGCTAAACGACTTTTTACCAGATATTGCTTATTTTCTCCTAGAACAATGCCACATTGCTGCTCTAAGAATGTTCTAAATTGATGGTAACTTTTGTCATCAAGTTCTCTTGGCACTAGTGTTTACTCATATATTTAACTATCAAAAATAATTTCGAAAAAGGTGCTGATTTAATCATCCATTTTCAACCATTTTTTTACTGCCGTTGCTAACTCATCAGGATGAAATTTAGGAATAAAGTCTTCTGCGCCAACTTTTTCCACCATGGCATTATTAAAAACCCCACTTAATGAAGTATGTAAAATAATTGGCATGTCACGCATTCTCTCATTGGCCTTAACTTCTGCGGTTAGCGTATAACCGTCCATTTCAGGCATTTCGATATCAGAGATCATTAGAGCAACTTTTTCAGTAATGCTGTTTTGGCATTGCGCTTCGATGGCGAGTAATTGTTCAAGGGCATCTTGGCCATTTTTAGCTAATACCATTTTAATACCTAATGGTTCTAGCGCTCTTCTTACTTGGTTTCTTGCTACTGTTGAGTCGTCAGCGATCATCACTAAACGTTCGCCAAGATCCTCACCAATACTTGTATCAGCAACACCTTCACTTAAATCAGTGGAAACTGGGCTAATTTCATTGAGGATTTTTTCAACATCAAGAATAGACACCATTTGATTGTCGATTTCGGTTACGGCTGTTAGGTAACTTGATTTACCAGCCCCCTCTGGCGGCGGCATAATGTCTTTCCAGCTTAGCGTAACAATGCGCTCGACACCTGCAACTAAGAAGCCTTGTACACTACGGTTATATTCCGCAATAATAATGAAGGAGTCTTCTGTTTGGGTTATTTCTGAGCCACCAGTCGCTTTACTAAGATCTATAACTGAAATAGTTTGACCACGAATATGCGCCACACCTTTAACATAATCATTTTGCTTAGGTAATGAAGATAAGCGCGGACATTGCAGTACCTCACGAACTTTGAAAACATTAATGCCAAATAATTGTCGCCCCACTAACTTAAACAACAAGAGTTCAAGTCTGTTTTGTCCAACTAATTGGGTGCGCTGGTTTACCGAGTCTAAAATTCCTGCCATACAAACCTCATTAAAAGCTGTGCAATATAGTAATAAAGGCACATTTCTTGATTGTACTAATTATAAATAGAAGCTTATGTCTAACTTTTGACGCACTGAATATTGTCAAGTTATGTTAAGCATAGTCGAGTATTAAAATTTTCCTAAACATATAGATAACAAAATTTATGATTAATATACAATTTTTAATAATTATTATATTTATATGGCTTTCTAGCCTTCAAGCTGTTTCTGCGAAAGTATTAGATAAGTCATATATTGAAGATTTTGCTAAGTCTTATGTTGAAAAAAATACAGCTATTCCGTCTAAAGGGACCATTGAAGTAACAGTATCAAAATTAGACCCAAGAATTGTAATTAAGCCTTGCCTGTCCCCATTAGCGGCAAATATACCTGAAAATCATCAAGGTAGGAATGTAAATGTTAAAATTAGTTGCGCTGACACAGAGTCATGGCAACTTTATTTAAATGCAAAAGTTAAAACCATGATACCCGTTTTGATAGCGAATGCCGGGATCAGTAAAGGTTCTATACTTAGCAGCGACAACGTTAATATTGAATATAAAGACCAAGGTTCTATTCGTGGTGAAATTATAAATACTAGCAATGGTATTATTGGCGCTAAAGCAAAGCGCACTATTTCTAAAGGCACAGCAATAACTAAACGTAATATTTGTTTGGTGTGTAAAGGCGAAAACGTTACTATAATTGCTAAATCATCTAGCTTTACCATAAAAACTGCCGGTATTGCTTTAAGCAGTGGTAGTATGGGTGACCAAGTTAGTATAAAAAACCCTAGCTCTGGTCGCATAGTATCAGCTCAGGTAAAAGCTATAAATAAAGTGATTATTACCTTATAATTTAGCTTAAGTTTTATCTATTTTTGCCGATAACAGTTTAGCAATCAAATTTTTTGCCTGTAGGATTTAATTATGGCTATGAATATCAACAACTTGGGAAACAACACTCCCGTAAAACAAAAAATTGATAACCAAGCACAAGTTAAGCAAGATGCGGTTAAGTCGTCTGTAAGTAACGAGCAAGCGAAAGCGGTTCGTCAAGACTCTGTTTCTTTAACACCACAAGCTAAACAGTTAAGCGAGCTTCAAAAGAAAGCAGCTGATGCGCCTGTTGTTAACCAGAAAAAAATTGAAGAATTGAAAAAAGCGATTTCTTCTGGTGAATATAAAATTGACCCAGAAAAGCTAGCGGCTAATATTGCTGGTTTCGAATTTGAATTAGAAAAAGCTTAGGAATAATGTATGAGCGAGCTTAGCCCTTCAGCACAACTATTAGCACAACAACATAGTCAAATGACTCAGTTAGAAGTGCTATTGTCTCAAGAAAGTGAGATATTACAGCAGCACAAGCCTGAAGCGTTAATTGAAATTACTCAGCAAAAAAACATTTTACTAGAAGCAATTCAAACCTTAGATCAAACACTTTCAACAAGTCAGGCTTTTATTAAAGACAAGGCTGATGGTTTATGCGACCAAGCGTTAACTGAAATTGAAGAGCTACTTGCACGCTGTAAAAAGCAAAATCAAATTAACGGTCAGGTTATCCAACATTCAAAACTTGCTGTTGAGCGTATGAAAACAACTTTACTTGAGAATAACAATAAAACTGCAGTTACCTACAATGGTAAAGGTAAAAAAAGTGGTGGACTGTCTAGTTTGGCTATAAAAGCATAAATTTTTAGCTGTTTTTCTTAACCTCAAAAAATGCCCTTCCTCTTTCAATGTAACAAGTTTTTGAATATTTGCTAAAAGCTTATCTCGCTTAACTACTTACTAGCTTACTAGCTTACTTTCCTTAGTATCAAAAAAAACGCCTGTTGTTATACAAGCGCTTTAAATAAAAATAGAAGCTATTAAATTATGAGTTAACTAGTATATATAACTAGTAATAGCTAACCTCTTTGATTTCTTTGCTCTTCATGTTAACTAAATAAAGTTGGTAAACATCTTTAAAGTCTAAACTCAACTCTGTCGCGTAAGTGTCTCCCATAGGATAACTTTTAACGACTTTCGCGCCACGAATTATGCCGCGCACAGAAGCAGACATACTTTGATTTTCAATCAACAAATTAGCAACCGTGGTATTACTATCAAGTTGCTGGCCATAAACTTGCTCTGCTAGTTCTGCATAAGCGGCAATTTTTGATGCATTAATGGCCATTAACATCCGCTGCGTTTTATGTTCAGATTGTTGTAAACTAATTGGCGCATAACCTATGGCTGTTAACACAGGAAATGATTCAGGTTTTACCGGCTCCCATTGCACATGTTTATCATAAACAACGCCGCAACTCATTAATCCAAACAAGCATACCGATAACAATACGATTCTTTTAATAGCTAAATGTTCACGCATTACGTTCACCACTAATTTTGAATTTCAACAGCACGTCTATCATCCGTTAACATTGCACTGTCACGAATAATTAATCCGTCCTTCATTTTTACATTTTCATTAGGATTAATTTCTTCACCAATAACCCATGATGGAATAAAAGACTGAGCAGTAGCAACAACAACGCGTGATTGCATACCGATCATACGAGCATTAATTAATATGCCACTTTCTTGTTCCATCATAGTGCCGGTTACTACGTAGTCAATTATCTGACGCTCTGGTAGCTCTTTCCAGTCACGACTAAAAACATAGTCGCCATCAGCTGTAACACGAATGTGGCCTGTCGTTTTAAAGTCAATAACGACTAAACCATGACGTTGCAATTCATGAACGAAATTTTCCGATAACTGATTACCTAGCCAATTTGTTGTTTCCAAATCTTTTAAATTAACAAATGAAGCCACCGCGATTGGTGTTTTAGGGTTTACAAAAGAGCTACTTTCAAGCATTTGATATGCAAGCCCTTTAACCACATCGTTAATTGCATGTTTAGGCAGGTTAAAGCTGTCAATCTCGCCTTTCTCAACTTGGGCAGATTTGTAAAAATTCTCTTCTGGACTTGATGTGCACGATAGCAACACCGGTATCAATATTGGTATAAGCCAGTTTTTCATTGAGCTCCCCTTACCCGTTTTCATAATATTCATTGCAATAATCAAAGCATATTTCACGCCAACCTTCACAAACTCGCTTTGTCATTTCAATATTTTTATACCATAACCTGTAACCATTAATTGTTAGGCACAAAACCTGCATATTAGCTATATACGCTGGTAGAACACTTATACAGCAAAGTTAGTTTGCATATTTACTTTTTACTTATCTATTGTATATGCAGAAAACAAACCAATTTATTACTAGCAACCTTTACTGGGATATATTATGCGTTTTGGTCTTTTATTTTTATGCTTATTCACCATTAGCTTTTCTTCTATGAGCCAATGGTACGAGTCTCAAGGACAAGCAATAAGCACCAATAGCGATAAGAAAACTGCCCGTAAACAGGCTATGGAACAAGCGCTACAAAAAGCGCTATTAGTTGCCGGCGCTTCCGTTTCCAGTATTCAACAAGTGGTTAATGGTTTACTTATTCAAGATGAAATCAGTATTCGCGCCAGCGGCGTAGTTAACTCACTTGAGCTGATGAGTGAAACTTATCAAGATGACCTAGTTACGGTTACAATTCGTGCCGATATTTTCCCTCAAGAAAACCAGTGTAATTCAGCAGATTACCGTAAAAGCTTACTTGTTACCCGTGCAAATATTATTCATAGAGAACAAGCTAATATAGGTAGCATTTATGATTTGGATGTCGCCGTTGGTAAAAAGCTCTCTGAAAAGTTTGACCGTAACAGTCAATTTATTGATGTTATGTTGGCAGCCCAAAACAAAACAGAGTTTTCTCGTTTAAGAAATAGTTTTCAAGCAGAAAAAATTAAAAACCTCACTATGTCGTTATCTTCATTAACGAACAGCCAATATGTAATGTATGCTGAAATCAATGACATCTCCTTTGCTAAACAAGCCAACAACGATTGGCAGTTCTGGCAAAGTGATATTTTTGACCGTCACTTTAATTTTTCAGTGTTCATTTATAACGGTGTTAATGGCGAGTCAGTATTCGAACAACATTACGTCAGCACTGCGCCATGGTCTTTCAATAAGCGTGAGCAAGTTTATGTTAACAGTGATACTTTTTGGAAAAGTCACTATGGCAACAACGTTGAGCAAACCTTAGATAAGCTGATCAAAGACATTGATGAGAATATGATGTGTCGCCAAGCTAGAGGTAAAATTGTTCGTATTAATAACGACGCTATTACCATTAACTTAGGCCGAGACCAAGGGGTTCAATTAGGTGATGAGTTTTCGGTATTACACCTTAACAACTTTACTGCTGACGACGGTAAAACTTATGCGGGTTATAATATTAGTGATTATAAAGTAGTCGTTGAGCAGGTATCAAACCAAAGCGCTCGAGCTTACACCCAAAGCGGGGAAGTATTAGGTAGCGTACAGGTAAATGACATTGTAGTTCGACATTAAAAATTAGCTACATTGGTATTAAGAGTAAAGATCTGATAAGGTTCGGCGTACACGCGTACACCGAACTTTGATAATGACTATAGCCACACCTGCATATTGCAGTAAAGAAGAAAAAGCGAATACTATTAGCCATGGCTTAGGTGCGTTACTTAGCCTAATAGGTATGGTCATGCTGATAACTTTCGCCCCACAATCCGATGACTACAATCTACGTATTGCCAGTTTTTCAATTTATGGTATGAGCTTAATTTTATTATTTTCAGCCTCTACTTGTTATCACTGGACGGTAAATATAAAAAGCAAACAGCTGTTCAAATTACTCGATCACTGCGCGATTTATGTACTCATTGCGGGTACATACACTCCATTATTACTACTCAAACTAGAGGGTCCACTAAGTACAGGCATGTTAGTACTAATATGGACTATTGCCGTTGCAGGGGTATGTTTTAAACTCAAATTTGGTCATAAATATAAAAAGATATCGTTAACCACCTATTTAGGCATGGGTTTTTTATCTCTCCCCATTCTTCATAAGTTGTCTCAACTTTTACCAACTGGTGGTATTAATTTATTAATGTTAGGCGGTGCTGTTTATACTTTTGGCGTTATTTTTTATGTCAAAAAAACTATCCCTTACAATCATGCTATTTGGCATTTATTTGTTTTAGGCGGTGCCGCTTGTCATTTTTTTATGATTTGGTTTTATGTTTAAAATAAAGCTAAATGCCTTCTTAAATAAGTTATTAACTTCTCATTGTCTCGTCCTGAAATGTGTTTACACATTTAGGACTTATTATGAAAAACTCAAACACAGTACACGTTAAACGAAC
>CANMXU010000027.1 GCA_947501935.1 uncultured Alteromonadaceae bacterium | reverse complement strand
TTAGAAGTTAGAAGTTAGAAGTTAGAAGTTAGAAGTTAGAAGTTAGAAGTTAGAAGTTAGAAGTTAGAAGTTAGAAGTTAGAAGCATAACTTTTGATAGCCAATAAAAAAGCTCCCTAGGGAGCTTTTTTAAAACCATTCAATACAGTTATTGTATCACCACCGCAACAGAGCCAAGTGCTGTGACTAAACCACTTGGTGACTCTGCTTCAAGGAATAAAGCCCCACTCACAGGCTCTTTCGCGCCTTTAATTCCAACAAAAACCTGCATACCACCATTATGGTTATCATTTGGCCAAATAGTAGTACCGCCAACCACAACCGAGCCCGCCGTTGTCGTTGCAGTAATAATAGTACCTGCTGCCATAGGTTGGTTATGAAGATCTGCAACGGTAAAGACTACAGAGCCAGAATTTTCTCCGGCAATATAAAGAGTGCCATCTGCAGAATTAAAGTTAGGGTTCGCTATCTCAGCAGTATCTGAATCATTATCATGGTCATAGGTTGTACTAACACCATCATTAGTCGCATTTAAGGCAGCTAAGCCTGCACTTGTTGACATTACTAAAGTTAATTGCCCTCTAACATTTAAAGATTTTTGCTCTGAACAACCATCATGAGCAGGAATTGAACATAATACACCATTGTATTTACTATCATTTTGGGTAAATAAATGATCTGAATTAAAATCAAAAAACTCTTCTAGTTCACCACTATCACTATCATTAGGATCTATAGGAGCTAAAGCATTATCTGTAGCATCTGGGTTATAAAAACCATCTTCATTATGATCAACAAAAGCCTCTTTTAAATCATATGGGACACCACTGATATTGTTACCTAAAAATGCGGTCATTTCACTGGCATCAAAACGCGCATTACCATTAAGATCTGGGAATGACTCTTCACCAATTGCTGTAGCAACGATTGTCGCTCGACCGCCATATTTTTGCCCCATAGAATTTTCAACTTCAGGGGGATGACCTGGATTATTGATATCCCCTAAAAAATGCCCTTCTGGGCGTGGGTTTTGGCTAGTCCAAGTTACCGTACAAACACCATTTACCGTTGTACAAGAAGGTTCAATTGAACCACCTTCAGTGGTAAAACTAACAGCTGTGCCATCGGGCACTGGGTTATTAAAGGCATCAGCTAAACGTGCTGTAACTTCAACCTCTGTACCATCAATATTCCAACCTTCTGGATTTAATACAGTAGCTGATAAACTAAAACTGTCTTGATCTGGAATACCAGTAGAAACCACCAATAAGCTCGATTGTGAAGAAATAAGAGGATCGCTACCATCAATATCAGCTTTAACCCTTACACTGGTTGCCACCGTACCTGAATTAATGACTGTTTGTACAATGCCTTCATTATTAGTAGTCGCACTTGCAGGAATTAAGGTAATACCGCCAACATCGGTGTTTAAAGCAAAGTTAACCACTTGATTATTTACCGGGTTAGAGTTGGTGTCGAGCACTCTAAACTGCACAATTGAACTTTCTGAACCACCTTGGCTACCGGTACCTAGAATTGAAATATTTTCAGGAGTTGCAGAAACAAATTCAATCGAACCAACATCTGCTGGTAATACATTAACACTGGTCGTTGCAGATAAATTTATGCCACCAGCATTAGCCGTTACATTTATTGGGTCGTCATCAACACAACCTTTAGCTAAATAAGTGCTAGTAGCCGTACCATTTGAAGTGGTTATAGGTGAGCTTAACGAAGCGGTGTTTAAACCGGTACAACCTGAAGCAAAATTAACTTCTACAGGCTCAGTAAATAATGCGCCTTGATCGTCAATGATAGAAACAGAAATAACAGTAGTACCGCCTGCTGATATTTGCGCTAAACTGATATCAGCGGCACTTTCAACAAAGGGATCGCCGCTCCCCATACGTACCGTTGATGAACCAACAACTAACAAGACATTGCCACTTTCACCGGATTCTATTGTTGCGGTAACTGAACCAGCACCTAACGACGCTCCAGCATAAATATCAACTGAAGCTTGATTACTATCATCAGAAATTGCTGTAGCAATTGGAATTTCACCAACAGTGGAAGTAAACGTGACAATTAATGGACTACTAATACCATCAATAGTGGCAATAACTTTACCTGGTTTAGAGGCAGTAATAGTATCAGTTGGATTACCCTGAGTGTCGACTAAAGTTAATGCGATATTGATATCACCGACCACACCAATATCATCACCTTGTGTTTCAAAGCCTATAGAAGTCTCTGTAGTTTCATCTCCACTGGAAACTGAAGCAGTTATAGAATCAGCTCCTCGAACTTTACCAGCAGTTAAAACTATTTCGGCAACACCGCTACTGTCTGTTAGTGCAGTGCCAACACTAGGGGAAAATGCACCAAGCCCAAGAGCAGTTGAAAAGGTTACAACCTCGTTTGCCATGGCCGTGCCGTCTTCAGTGACAGTTGCAGAAACAGTAACCGGTGCTTGTCCGGTAACGCTATTATCGGAAATAGCTAAAGCAACAGCTATTACAGGGGTATCAGGTGTAGGGTCTGGCGTTGTTCCATCACCGCTGCCTTCAAGAGTGCCATCACCACCGCCACAACCAACTAGCGAAAGAAATAACAAGGTAAAACTTATGCGTCTAAGCAGGTCCATACGTGCATCCCCATGATATTTTTATATTAGTATACATAAACATCTTAACTGATAATTTGAATAAAGGTCACTATCAATTACAAAAAACCCTTAATAGTTAGGTTTTTAAACAAAAAAATAACTGTTAGTCTATGCTTTCTAATTATAATGAAGAATTGGTTTTTTAAAAATTATGACAGAAAAAAAACAACCTAGCCTAACAAAACGCATTGTCACCGGTATGGTCGCGGGTATTATTGTTGGCACTTTATTACAGCAACTTATGCCTAACGGCAGTGATTTTGTTATTCCTCTTTACTTCTTTGATCTTTCAATTCGCGCTTTCATTGTTGAAGGTGTGCTTGAAGTTATTGGTCAAGTTTTCATCTCCAGCTTACAAATGCTGGTTGTGCCTTTAGTTTTTGTTTCGCTGGTCTGCGGAACTTGCTCGTTACGAGACACCTCTAAGCTCGGTCGAATTGGTGGTAAAGCCATTTTGCTTTATTTAGTTACCACTGCAATAGCGATTAGCTTTGCTATTTCTTTAGCGTTATTAATTAGCCCAGGTGAAGGGGTGAACATGACGGCAAATACCACCTTTGAAGCCAGAGAAGCACCATCACTTGCCCAAGTATTTATTGACATGTTCCCACGAAATCCGTTCTCGGCTTTTGCTAAAGGCAATATGCTACAAGTTATTGTTTTTGCATTACTGTTCGGTATAGCAATGGCACTGTCGGGTAAACCCGGCGAACGTATTGCTAGCATTTTCGAAGACATGAACGAAGTTATCATGCGTTTAGTTGGCATTTTAATGAATATTGCCCCGTATGGCGTATTTTGTTTATTGGCGGTGTTGTTCACCGAAGTTTCTTTAGAAACCTTTGGCAATTTACTTAAGTACTTTTTCGTGGTGTTCTTTGCTTTACTAATTCACGGCTTAGTCACCTACCCGCTGTTGCTTAAAGTACTCACAGGGTTAAATCCTGTGATCTTCTTAAAGAAAATGCGCGATACAATAGTATTTGCTTTTTCGACCTCAAGCAGTAACGCCACCTTGCCAGTAACACTTGAAACGGTAACTAAGAAAATGGGCGTTAAAAACTCCATCGCCTCATTTACCGTACCGCTAGGCGCGACCATTAATATGGACGGCACTGCCATTATGCAAGGGGTTGCCACGGTATTTATTGCGCAAGTATTTAATGTTGACCTAACGCTAAGCCAGTTTTTAATGGTGATATTAACCGCCACCTTAGCATCAGTAGGTACTGCTGGCGTGCCTGGAGTAGGCTTAATTATGCTTGCGATGGTATTAGAGCAAGTCGGCTTACCGGTTGAAGGTATTGGCTTAATTATTGGTGTTGATAGATTACTAGATATGACTAGAACCGCTGTCAACGTAACCGGTGATAGCATGGTAAGTTTAATTGTTGGTAAGTCTGAGCAACAGTTTAATGAAGAAGTATACCTAGATGAACATGCTGGCAGTAAGGTTGAAAATATCGACTTTCACCACTTAAGAAATGGTGAGAAACAGTAAGCCACATTACTGGTTATTATATTGATAGATATAAAAATGCCCGTTAGTGAATAACGGGCATTTTTTATATTCAGGCTTTTAATTTAATAAGCGCAGAATACTGAGCTGCTTATACTTATAATCAACTAGCTAGGGAAAATTCGGTTGTTTTGCCAAATTTTACCAATTACATTTTCAATAGATAAAGAAGCTGCCTTTGAAAATTTTTCTGCTAAGCCTTTTTTGGTTGCATATTTAACTGAAATAACCTTCTGCTCTTTACTGGCTGCTTGCAAATAATCATCACTGGTTTGAATGTTATCTACCAAACCTAGCTCTTTCGCTTTCAAACCAAACCAATGCTCACCAGTTGCCACTTTAGCAACATCTAAGCTTGGACGATGTTCACTAACAAACTCTTTAAATAACACATGAGTTTCTTCTAATTCTTCAACAAATTTTTCACGGCCTTTGTCAGTGTTTTCACCAAACATAGTTACGGTGCGTTTAAATTCACCCGCGGTAAACTGCTCATAATCAATATCATTTTTCTTTAATAGTTTATTAAAATTAGGTACTTGGGCGATAACACCAATAGAGCCTAATATAGCAAACGGCGCTGATATTATTTTATCGGCAACACAAGCCATCATATAACCACCACTTGCTGCAACTTTGTCAACTGACGCGGTTAATGGAATATTATGTTGGCGAATGCGATCAAGTTGTGAAGCCGCTAAGCCGTAACCATGCACCATACCACCACCACTTTCTAAACGAATAAAAACTTCATCTTTAGGTGTAGCTACTGTTAAAATTGCGCTAATTTCTTCGCGTAAAGAACTAACTTCTTTCGCGTCAATACTACCTTTAAAGTCAACCACAAATAAACGCGCTGGCGTCTCTTTATCGTCATCGGTAGATTTGGTTTTAGCCGCTTTTTTATCTTCTTTAGCTTTTATTTTTGCGTCTTTTTTGTCTTGCTTTTCTTTTTCTTTAAGCTCTTCTTTGCTTAGAAGGTGATGAATAAAGTCTTCTTCAATATCAGCATATTGCTCTGATAAATCGGTAATTTCTAATTCGCCTTTTTTCCCGCCTTGTTTCATCGCAGCTGAAGTAATGGCAACAATAATCGCAATAATGGCAACTACAAAAGTTACGGCTTTGGCTAAAAACATCCCGTATTCGTACAAAAATTCCAACTGTGCTCTCCTAAAAATAATCGCTGTAAAGGCCAATACCAATTAGGTATTGAAACTTCACTTCATCAATATCACCGTAGGGCGTATAGCATATTATATGGGGAGCAATTTAAATAAATAAACCTTTATCAGATAATGGACATAAAAAAGCCCTCGAAAGAGGGCTTGGTAACTATTACTGCAAATATAAATTAACGGGATTAGTTAGCTAAAACTAAAGGGGTATCCGTTATCGGTAATATATGACCATTACTCGATAAATAATAAGCTACCTGTGTTTGCATTTCTTGAGTTGCTCGGGCACTTACTGCTGCATCAGGCGAAGTAACAGTCGGTAACGGTGAAAATAATGATGAGTGATCACCACCAACAAAGCGAACTGCGGCTGAAATAAAGCTTTCCGGCTCTATAACGGTTGCCGACACAGGAGGAAGTTCTAATAATGTAATTAACGGCTCAGTTCCACCTAATGGCATTGATGAAGCTTGATTCGGGTATAAGCGGTCTGGGCCATTAACTCCAGCATCACCAAGATCTAAGCCACCGACAATTTCAATAACATGTAAAGGTGTTTCATTGGCAGCAAGTGCTAATGCATAATTAGTTGGGTCTCCAGAGTCAAGCATGGTCTGCGCTGCAAAAGCAAACTGACTAAACACGCCATTAAGATCAGCTAGTTCTTGCTCCGTTAACTGCTGCAAAGAAGCTAGGTAAACTTGAACAACTAAATCATTCCAGCCATCGCCATTAGGTTCAATGCCAGCTTGAGCTGCAGCTGCCATAACGGCAGCGACAAGATCTTCTGAGCCAGCCATAGCTACATTGGCTTTTAATAAATCGCCAAAACTTAATGACTCTAATAACGCATGCGCTAAACCTTGCACAGGTACTGACAAGGTCGACGCCTGTACCTTAAACATTGCATTTACTTGCTCGGGTGCTCCTGCAATTGGGCTATTGGTTAAAGATAAAAAATCAACTCCAGTTATAGCGCCTAATGACTGTCCTAAAAAGTGAACTCTTGATTTATCTATATTAGCACCTGCTAAAAAGTTAATGCCAAAACGTAACCCCAACAAATCTGTAACACTTTGGCGCAAATTGTCACGCAGCGTTGGTAAGCTAGCTAAGTTCATATAGGCTAACGGGTCAATTGCAGCATTCATAGGGCCATAACCACGACTCCCGTGTAGTGGGTGATCAATAGCAATAGTGGCTAAGCCTTGTAAAGCTAAACTACCCGTAGTCAGTAGCATTTGCTCTTTCACCATAGGAATACCATGAGCTAAAATAACGACTGGCCAGCCGCCTTCAGGTTCTTCAATTGGATCTAGTGGTTTTGCTAAGTTTGCGCGAATGAAGTTCACTGTCGCTAAATCCGGAACTGTCACTTGCACTTCTAGGGTGTTAGCCGTGGTAGCAACAGGAATAGGGTTAAATTTAGTTAAGTTGCGCTCAGCATCAATACCAAGGTCACGTAAGCCAAATGCCATGCAAAAACCATCATTTGGACTTATTGGTGCTTCAGGAATCGCACTAGGGTTACTAGCTGCTAAGCCCGCTAGCATAGCACCTGAGTCACAACGCGCTTTCCACCACGTATTTAAAGGTGCTGTTTGATTTTCAGCATCAGGCGCACTTAAATAATAAGGTAAGGTAATAGTACCGGTACTTAAAGTAGCAGCTTGGTGTAAATTAATTAACGGTTCGTGAGCTGGATTCTCATCAGATAATATACCCTCTTCAATTAGTTTTTCAGCAACACTCATGCCAGCGTCTGCAACCACAATAACAGGTAATGGCACTACAACATTAGCAGGCTCTGGGTCAAGCCCTGTAGCTAATAGCTGCTTAGTTACACCTAACACCGTACCAACAGATTGCGTGGTCATCGCCATTGAGTAGATAATAGATTCTTTATCAACACCGGCACTAACAACTGCCGCTTCATAACTATTAATAGCCCCTTGTAAAGCCAATTGAGAATCACTACCTAAAGGCTTGGTGGCAATATCTTGCTGAACTAACTCGTAGGTTGTTGAACCAGCAATAGCAGTACCACGATCATCAAGTAAGTTATCCGTCATCACCAAAAGATAAGTCGTGGCTGGTTTTAACGGTTTAAGTGGAATAACAGCAACACTTTTACCTGATTTTTGCGTAATAAAATCGGTGGTATAAGCAAGTTCACCCACAACTTTACAGGCTAAGCCACGAGTGACTGTGGCACATTCATCAGCACCTCCGCCCATAATCGCTTCAAAAATACGTACTGATGATGGGTTAAATACTGAGTTTCCATCTAAGGAAACGCCCTCTGGAAAACCAATATCAAGTACAAATGGGTTCTGTGTTGACCAGCCATCAAGCACATTCAGCGCATTTTGTGGATCAGAGAAATCTTCCTCGTCATCCACAGGAATATTTAATGTTCCATCAAGTGTATCGGTAAACAGTATGTCATTTGGAACTGACAGAACCCCGTTAGAAGGGTCAAATATCACTCTTGCGGAAATCACCACGCCAGAGTCATTATCTGCCGTATCATTTGTTACATCTTCAATTGTTTCACTGTCACATGCACTTAGTCCTAATGCACCAATTACAGCTAAGCTGAGTACTAGCTTGTTCATTATACCTCCCCAGAATAATTCTATTTTTTGTATATATCAGTAACGTTAATGGCATTTTGTTGTATTTTAGTTACGCAACACTAACTCGTTAGACCAGTTAAACTTAACCCAAGATTATTCATTGCGCTAGCCTTTTTTTGATTTCTTCGTGTATTTATTAATTAATTGTAGCTCTAATTTAAATTTTCACTCGTCAGTTAAGCAGTCACAGAGTAGAATTAGCGATATCAAAAATTGACAGATACTTTTCATGTTCGAATATCAAATAAAAGATAACAGCCTAGAAAATAAAACCATTTTGATCACCGGTGCAGGAGACGGCATTGGTCGACAAGCGGCCTTAACATACGCCAACTTAGGTGCTACGGTAATTTTACTTGGTAAAACAGTTAAAAAATTAGAAGCGGTTTACGATGAAATTGTTGCTTTAGGTGCGCCAGAGCCTGCAATTATCCCCTTAGATATGAAAGGTGCGACCAAGCAGAATTATATTGATATGTCGTCTACTATTGCCGACCAATTTGGCAAACTTGACGGCGCATTATTAAATGCTTCAATGCTTGGTGAGTTGAATCCGTTCACGCAAATTCATGAGCAAATTTGGCAAGACGTAATGCAAGTAAACGTTACTGCGCAATTTTTAATGGCGCAAGCTTTGATCCCTACACTACTAAAAGCAGACAAAGCTTCATTAGTATTTACTTCATCGGGTGTTGGCCATAAAGGTCGTGCATTTTGGGGTGCTTATAGCATTTCAAAATTCGCCACCGAAGGCATGATGCAAGTTATTGCTGATGAATATGAAAACTCGTCTTTGCGTTGTAATGCGATTAACCCAGGCGCTACACAAACAAAAATGCGTGCCAGTGCTTATCCTGCTGAAGATAAAACAAACCTAGCAACACCAGAAGATATTATGCAGCTATATGTATATTTAATGAGTGATGACAGCCAAGCAACCACAGGTGAAACAATTAACGCTCAATAGGCATTAATAGTTTGAATACTTAAAAATAAAAAAAAACGACGAGGGATAACCCAAGTCGCTTTTTTATGCTAATTAACTATATTATTTGCTAGCTTATCGCGTTGAACTTTCAGCTTATTCTATCTTAACTCTCGTCGAAGAATTTTACCGACATTGGTTTTTGGTAATTCGTCACGATATTCGATAATTTTAGGCACTTTATAATTAGTTAAGTTATCACGACAATGGCCAATTAATTCCTTTTCATCAATTTTACCTTGCTTACAAACGACAAATATTTTCACTACTTCTCCGCATGCTTCATGTGGAACACCAACGGCTGCCGCTTCTAATATCCCTTCGTGCATCATCAGCACTTCTTCAATCTCATTAGGGAAAACATTAAAACCTGAAACAATGATCATATCTTTTTTGCGATCTACAATTTTAAAGAAGCCTTTAAAATCCATTTCAGCAACATCACCAGTTGCTAACCAACCATCTTTTAATATTTCATCAGTCGCTTCTTGGCGATTATAGTAACCTTTCATTACTTGTGGACCTTTAACCCACATTTCGCCCGGCTCACCAATTTCAGCATCGCTACCGTCGTCTTTGACAATGCGAATATCTGTTGATGATGCGGGAATTCCAATACTACCATCATAGCTCACTAAGTTATATGGACTAATTGTCACCATTGGCGCACATTCAGTTAAACCATAACCTTCTAATAGTCGTGTTCCTGTAACGTTTTGCCAGCGCTCTGCAACTGGTCGCTGTACCGCCATACCGCCACCAAGTGACATTTTCAAAGTTTTAAAATCTAAGTCTTTAAAACCAGGAGTATTTAACAAACCATTAAATAAGGTATTTACTCCAGTGATCGCGGTAAACGGGTATTTAGCTAACTCTTTAACAAATCCCGCCATATCCCTAGGGTTAGTGATCAGTAAGTTAGTACCACCTAACGTTATAAAAGTTAGGCAGTTAGCCGTTAATGCAAAGATATGATACAAAGGCAACGCCGTAACAATTAACTCTTCGCCTTCTTTTAATAAAGGTTTAATCGCGGCTTTTGCTTGCTCTAAGTTGGCAACCATATTGCGGTGAGTCAGCATTGCACCTTTTGAAACCCCAGTAGTACCACCGGTATACTGTAAAAAAGCTAAGTCTTCACCGTTAATATCCACAGGTGTGAAAGTCAGGCTTTGCCCTTTGGTCATTACTTGGTTGAATCGTATCGCATTAGGTAAGTTAAAAGCGGGAACCATTTTTTTAACGTATTTTACTACGAAGTTAACCAAGCCACCTTTAATCGTGCTAAGTCGGTCGCCAAGCGAAGTTAAAATAACATGCTCAACCGGAGTATTATCGATAACTTCTTCAAGGGTATGAGCAAAGTTTTCAATAATTAACATTGCTTTAGTGCCGGAATCTGTTAATTGATGCTCTAATTCGCGGGCAGTATAAAGTGGATTTACATTAACGACAGTCAGCCCCGCCATTAATGCACCGAACAAAGCAATAGGATATTGCAAAGTATTGGGGACCATAATGGCAAATTTATCGCCCTTTTTAAGGCCTAATTCATTTTGCAAATACGCAGCGAAATCTGTGGCTTGCTCGGCTAATTGCTGATAAGAAATTTCTGCGCCCATATTAATAAAGGCGGTTCGTTGAGCATATTGTTGAGTGTATTTGGTAAACATCTCAACAATTGAGCTGTACTTGTCTGGATCAATTTCAAATGGCACGCCGGGCGGGTAACTTTTCTCAAGCCAAATTTTTCCCACAATACTCTCCTCTAATTTACATTATTTAGCGCTGTTGTTTTTAATAATAGTTGCGCTGATTTTTATCAAATTTCACTGATTGAACCACAGAACAAATAATCAAACAACTGTTTTAATCGTTTAACAAATTTTTACTGTAAATTTTTCACTACTGCTTGTAGAAAACTTACATTTAAGGTGTTTTACTCTAATTTTCGTAGCTTTTAGCTACTAGTTACTGATAAATCGTTGAATTAACTCAGCTGTTTGCTCAGGCTGTTCCATATGAAAGTGATGTCCGCCGGGTAACTGGTGACGGGCAAAATCAGCAAATAAAGGCTCATAATTTTCAATACCTATGGTGACCATGTCCATACCATTTTCACCATATATTAACTGTACAGGCAGTTTAATATCTTTCACAAATTGCTGTGCTTGTGCAAACGTTAACCGATAAGGGGATGTCATTCTTAGCCGGCTGTCGGCTCGCCAAATGTAGCCATCTGCTTGTTTAACCAAACCACGCTTTACTATTATTTCTGCTTGCTGGTAATTTAAATCAGAGACGGCAACCCGCGCATTAATGGCAGAGTCTTGACTTGGGTGGCAATTTTTTTGTTTCTTGCGCCCTTTTAATCGACTCAACATGCCTTGGCGTAATTGGTCAGTTGTTTGCTCTGCTTTAGCGCTGATAAAACCGATAGAGTCTAATAAAGTTAATGACTTCACTTTTTCAGGAAAGGCGGCGCTAAACGCAGATGCAATCATCCCGCCCATAGAATGAGCAACAATGTCTATATTAGACCAATTGTTAAGTTCAAATAACTGCAGTAGATCATAAACCCAGTCAATAAAGTGATAATGGGCATCATCACTTCGGTGAGTAGAAAAGCCATGCCCTACCCAATCAATGGCGATCACACGTTTGTTTTTAATGTAAGGCATCAAGGGAAGAAAGCTGGCAGCGTTATCTAGCCAGCCGTGTAAACACAGAACAATGTCGTCTTCGTCATTACCACAGGCTAAACCATGAATTGACAATGGGCCAATATCATAGCAAATTTCTTCAACATCAACCGTCATTCAACCAACCTCGTGCAGTGCTATTGTTCGTAATTGTTTTACTTTTGTTTTTTACTAAGCGTATATAAAGAAAGCATAGCAATAGCGAGCCACAATGCCACCCAAAACAATTCTGGTAAGAAGGTAAGTTCAGCTAAAGCGGCGCCGTCGCCAATTGAGCGGCCATCAAATAAGTGTAATGGGCTATATAAGCTGTTTAACAACACCATCATGCCGGTTAATTGTAGTAGCGGTTGTAGGTAATGTAATTTTTTAAATTTATAAGGTAAAACAAACAGTACTAATAATAGGCCAACAATAATCAAGGTGAGAAGGTCACGCACCCAAAATATTAAGCAAACAACAAACAAGGCGATCAATAAACTGGTAAATATGAAGGCTAAGCGTCGGTTAACCGCAGCAATTGAAAAAATAATAGCTCCCCAAATGCTCGCGCCTGCATACCCCATAAAGCTGATTAAAAAACCAGAGCCGCCACGTGTAGTACATAAACCAGCACCATTAGGGAAAAGTTGTATTTTAACAATACTTCCACCACTAATAAGCGCTGCTAAACCATGACTAATTTCGTGAAAATAACTCTCTAACCACTTAAAAGGTATTGAAATAAAAGGAAGTTGGTGAACAATTAATGCGGCAAGTAAGAATAACCAAAACTGAGTTTTTTTACTAAACCTAGAACGAGACTCAGGCAAGTAAGTCGACTCCAAAGATTTGTTGAATGTTTTCGCGTTGGCTTAAATTACTAACGCTTTGATAAGTAGATACCGCAGTTTGGTTATGCTGCGAAGGCTGGTCATAGTCAGCATGCTTTGACTGAAAGCCTTGACGAGAAGTAGATGATGAATTCAGATCTCGACTTTGTTTAGCAAGTATTAGCGCCTGCTCGTCAACGTCGAAACGATTTTGTTGCTTCGACTTTTGCTGTTTTTCTTGCTCAACAGACAAAGACGCAGTCTTACTAGAAGGCTGCGTTTGTTGGTTTACCTTTTGCGGGGCTTGTAAAGCCGAAGCTGTATGTGAAACTTGCATAGTTTTAATTTAACAAACTTTTCTCAAAGCGCCAAGTTTAAAGATGTATTTAACTTACTCTTTACCTGGCAATTTTTTCCATGAAACGGTATCACGCACATATACAGGTTGTGCTTGTTCTGCTGTTACGCCTTTACCTTGAGCAAATAACTTTTCACCAATAGTTAACATATCAAGGGCATCAGGATATAAAATATCTGGCGTATCAGGGTTACTTTTCGCTAAAGTTAACTGCTCTTTATACGCATCCCAGCCAGTACCAACGCCATAAGAAGCACCAATTAATGCTTGGTAATGAGCAGCCATATTCTGTGGCGGTATTACTGCATCAGCGTTTTCAGCTCCCATCAAACCATCATCAGATAAGGTAAAACCGTTGGTATACACTTCTGACATTCTAGCGTCAATTGCTGCAACCACTTGCGTTTGTTGATGTTTTCTAAACGCTTGCTGCGCCATAGCTTGTAGGGTTGAAACCCCAACTACGGGTAAATCGGCGGCAAACGCTAAACCTTGTGCCACACCTATACCAATACGTACACCGGTAAAACTGCCTGGGCCTTGGCCATAAATCAAGCCGTCTAAATCACTAAGTTGACAATTAGCCGCTTTTAATATTTCATCAACCATAGGCAACAATACAATGCTGTGAGATTGTGGGCAAAGTTCAAAACGGCTTTCTAGCTTACCTTGGTAAACTAACGAGACTGAGCAGGCTTCGGTTGAGGCATCAATGGCCAAATAATTCACAATAATATTCTCTATTTTTCGGTTAGGGGACTGTTGATCTTTCGAAGTTACTTTTACAGCCACATGTTTGATATTTAGGCAAGGCAGAGCATGTGAAGTGTAGCTGGCTACATGAACATGCGATAACGCCGTATAAATTTCAAACAAGTGCTGCCCTGTGGGTTCATTTCAAACGGATTTACTCTTTGTTGTTCGCTTTTTATATAGAATAACTATGATACAAAGCGAACGCCGCGATTAAATTCGTTTTAAATTGAATAAATTTTAACCCTGAAAGATCAACAGCCCCTAGTTAAATTAATTTACTTTATTCTGTTTTATGCTGTTTATTCACCATGCGATCTTTCAGCACTAATACTGGCTAAAAATGTCGCGGCACTATCAATATTTCGGCTACGGCGCATATCAGGTAAACTTTTCAAAAATACTTGTCCATAAGGGCGGTTGACGATGCGATCGTCACAAATAACTAAAACCCCCTTATCTTTTACATCACGTATTAAACGACCAACACCTTGCTTAAGCGCAATTACCGCTTGTGGTAATTGAATATCAGCAAAAGGATCACCACCTTGGCGCTTGTTATCTTCACTGCGCGCTTGTAGTAATGGATCGTCAGGTGAAGCAAAGGGTAATTTATCGATAATAACACATGTTAACTTGTCGCCTCTAACATCAACCCCTTCCCAAAAGCTAGCTGTTGCTAATAATACTGCATCAGTATTACTTTCAAATTCTTCAAGAAGTTTTCTTTTACCCATAGTGCCTTGCACAAGCAAAGGGTTGTCGATGGTCTGGGCCAATATTTCCGCGACTAAATGCATCATTCGATAACTGGTAAATAACATAAAGCAAGCACCGGCACTTGCTTTAATCAACGGCTCGGCAATATTCACTAACGCTTGGGCACGGTTATTATGATGCGGCTGTGGTAAATACCTAGGCACGATTAACTGCGACTGTTTAGCGTAATCAAAGGGGCTGTCTAGCAATAATTGTGCGGCATGCTTTATACCCAATTGTTCAGAAAAATGGTCAAAGCTTTCATTTACCGCCAAGGTAGCTGAAGTAAAAACCCAGCCTGCGTTCGAGTTTTTAATATTCTCGCTAAACTTTTCAGCAATACTCAGTGGAGTTTGATGAAGCACCACATGTCGACGGGTAGTTTCATACCAAAAGCTGATACCAAATATATCAACCTTGGCCATAATTTCATATTTAGCGAGCAATTCAACAGCGCGATCAAAACAATTGTCTATCGCTTCGTTGCGTGACACACACAGTTTTATCACCTGATATAAAAAGTCGAGATCAGTTTTAATATCTGCAAAGGCTTTACTGAACTGTGGTTGAGGTAATTTCTCACGCCAATTGCCACGTTCGGGATCATGGTTAAATAGTAAACGAAACTCTTGGCAAGTACGTTGCAGCTTTTCAGCCGCTTTACCTAATTGTTTAACATCGGTGAGCGTTGTTAAATAAATTTGAATAACATCACTACATAAATCAAGCAATAATCGAGTTGATAACGCTTCACCAAAATATTCACTGGCAATATCGGCTATTTGGTGAGCTTCATCAAAAATCACCACATCAGTTTTTGGAATAAGTTCGCCAAAACCGGTATCTTTTAGCGCCATGTCAGCAAAAAATAAATGATGATTCACCACCACAACATCGGCATCAATGGCTTTTTGCCGGGCATTCACTAAATGGCACTCTTTAATATTCGGGCAATCTTTAGCCAAGCAGTTATCTACAGTACTGGTAATAAAAGGAAAAACTGTTGAGCCTTCAGGAACATTAACCAGCTCACCTATATCGCCACTAATGGTTGATGTTGCCCACGTTTGTACATTTACAAAATCACTTAACGCTTGTGCATCTAACTGGCCGCGGCTTTGTTTGTATTGATCGAGCCGGTACAGGCATAAATAATTCGAGCGACCTTTTAATAATGCCATTTGCGCATTAGTCGCTAGCGCTTTTCGAATTAAGGGAAGGTCTTTATGAAAAAGCTGCTCTTGCAGGTTTTTGGTTCCGGTAGAAATAATCACCTTTTTACCTTCGCCGCCGTCACTGGCTTTATTGGCAAGCAAGGCCGGAATTAAATAAGCAAAAGTTTTTCCGGTGCCGGTACCCGCTTCAACGATTAAACTGCTTTGATTATTTATCGCTTCATGCACTTCTAACGCCATATCAATTTGCGCCTGCCGCGGAGAATAACCAGCGATGGCTTTGGCAAGTAATCCAGATTGAGAAAAAGCGTGTTCAACAGGTGTCATGAAAAAGTGATGATTAAATAATTTGTCGGCATTATACCCAAGGTGAATAAAAATACCGACGCTTTATTAAAAACAATGCTTTAATTTTTATGTTTTGAACTACGCATATTAAACGCTAAACATAAATATCTAAATGTGGTGGGCTTTGTGGATTTGAGTCATCACTTTGCTCTTCTTCAACAGCTTTTGATTGTTTAGTCTTTTTTCTTGGATCAGCTAAATCTTGCTGCTGGGTTTCTTTGTCGTCGTCCGAAATAAAATAATACTCGTGATTTTCAAGATGATCAGGGTCGTCTTTTAACTTACCTGTGGCGGCTTCTTTTAATAGTGCTTTAACTTTTAAAGATTTTGGACGAATAGGCACAGGCACAACACGGGTAAGTTGTGTGGTAAATATATCCATATTAGCCTCCTTTAGGTCTTAAAAAGCACTTATGTAAATACTAAATCAAAGTTTAGCCCAAGCAATAATTTTTCAGTAAAATTTATGAGTAAAAATCAGCTGTTCTACTTTTGTATCGACCTGAATTAGATAAGCTTTAATGCTGTTGATAATTATACGCGTTAAGCCTGCCAGCCTTTAATTGTATATACCAATTAGCATAATAACTTAGACAATAAGTTTATATAACTTTAGCATTTATTACTTGCTCAACCAGCGATAAAACAGTAATGTAAAGCCCAATAGATAAATAGACCATTTAGTTGTGTAATATAAGTTTTACACCACATGATATTTAACGAGCAAAAGAATGAATTTAAACCTAGTAGCATTCCATCATCATCACCATCATACGGATTAGCCACTCAGGTTTTTACGCTGAGCGGCTATGGGCCTTTCAGCGGTAAACGAAACAATACTAAATAAGTTTCTTAACCCCCGAAAGAGTCCGCTCTCTCGGGGGTTTTATTTTTGAAAATTTATTTACAAAAACTAGGGGCTGTTGATCTTTCAGGATTAAAATTTATTCAATTTAAAACGGATTTAATCGCGGCGCGAGCTTTGTATTATAGTTATTCTATTAAAAAAGTGAGCAACAAAGAGTAAATTCGTTTTAAATGAACCCAATGGGCAGCACTTGTTTGAAATTTATACGGCGTTATCACATGTTTATGTAGCCAGCTACACTTCACATGTTTTGCCTTGTCTAAATATCAAACATGTTGCTGTAAAAATAATCTCGAAAGGTCAACGGACCCTAAGAAGCTTTACAGAAATTAATTTATAGGAAATTGACATGACAACAGAAACGCGTTTACGCATCGCCATGCAAAAATCAGGTCGTTTAAGTGATGACACTCAAGCACTTTTAAAACGTTGCGGCTTAAAACTTAATGTATCAGACCGTCGTTTACTGGCACATGTAAGCAATATGCCTATTGATATTATGCGTGTACGCAGCAGTGACATTCCAGGTTTGGTAATGGACGGTGTATGCGACCTTGGCATTGTTGGTGATAACACCCTAGAAGAAACCGCACTTGAACGTGAATTAATGGGTATTGCCTCAGGTTATATTCGCACTTCTGGCCTTAACTTTGGTGGCTGTCGTTTTTCATTAGCCATGCCAGAAGAATTTAACTATACCGGTATTGAATGTTTAAACGGTTTACGTTTCGCTACTACCTACCCACAACTATTAAAACGTTGGGCCAAAGCCAATAACATTGACGTTGATTTTTGCTTACTAAAAGGCTCTGTTGAAGTAGCGCCACGTGTTGGTTTAGCTGACGGTATTTGTGACCTAGTTTCAACTGGCGCAACCTTAGAAGCAAATGGCTTAAAAGAAATTGAAGTTATTTATCGCTCGAAAGCTTCTCTTATTCAAAAAGAAGCAAGTTTGTCACCTGAAAAACAAGAAATTTTAGATACGCTATTACCGCGTATTCAAGGTGTGATGAAAGCGAAAGAAAGCAAATATATCATGCTACACGCACCAAAAGATAAAATTGAGCAAGTAAGTGCTTTAATGCCGGGCAAAGAAACACCAACTATTTTACCACTTGCTGGCCGTGACGACCTTGTTGCTGTACACGTTGTTGCTACAGAAACCTTCTTTTGGGAAACCATGGAAGAGTTGAAAGCATTAGGTTGTAACTCTATTTTGGTTATGCCAATTGAAAAAATGATGGGCTAAGGGATTTGCCATGAGTACTGAAAAAATTGTTTGGCAAACCTTAAGCCAAGAACAGCAAACTCAAGCATTAGCACGCCCGGCTATGGCCGACAGCGCAAGTTTAACCGCGCAAGTTGCCGATATTATTGCCAAAGTAAAAGCTGGTGGCGACCAAGCGTTATTAGACTTAACCGCAAAGTTTGACGGCGTTAGTTTAGCAAGTTTGCAAGTGACTCCTGCGCAAGTTGCAGCTGCAAAAGCGTCTTTATCAACAAAGCGTTTAAAAGCCATTGAGACAGCTTATGGCCAAATTATGCGTTTTCACCAAGCACAACAGCCAAAAGATGTGCACGTTGAAACCATGCCCGGTGTAAATTGCACCTTAAAAACTGAAGCAATTGAAAGCGTTGGTTTATACATTCCAGCAGGTAGCGCACCATTACCGTCAACGGTATTAATGTTAGGCGTACCTGCAAAAATCGCAGGATGCGATCGCACTGTGCTAGTTTGCCCGCCAAATAAGCAAGGCGAGCTGGCACCCGAAATTTTAGCTGCTGCAGATTTGTGTGAGATTGATGAAATTTACACTGTTGGTGGCGCACAAGCGGTTGCAGCGTTAGCTTTAGGTACAGAAAGTATTAAAGCGGTAAATAAAGTATTTGGGCCCGGCAACAGCTATGTTACCGAAGCTAAAACCCAGCTTTCACAACAAGTGCCAGGATTTGCCATTGATATGCCTGCAGGTCCGTCAGAAGTATTAGTACTTGCAGATAGTACAGCAGAGCCAGCCTTTATTGCCGCAGATTTATTATCACAAGCAGAGCATGGCGCCGATAGCCAAGTAATTTTATTATCTGACAGCCAAGCCATTATTGACGCGGTTGATATTGAATTAGACCAGCAACTTGCACTACTTTCTCGTAAAGAAATTGCCGCAAAAGCATTAGCACAAAGTCGTTTAATTTTAACTACTGATTTAGCACAAGCGGTAGCTGTTTCAAACCTTTATGGTCCAGAGCATTTGATTGTGCAAACGCAAAGCCCACAAGAAATTTTACCTAAACTACGTAACGCAGGTTCTATTTTTGTCGGTAAATACACCCCAGAATCTGCCGGCGATTATGCCAGTGGTACTAACCACGTATTACCAACTTATGGTTATTCAAAAGTGATCAGCAGTTTATCTCTGGCTGACTTTTCACGCCGTTTTACCGTGCAAGAATTAACACGTGACGGATTAGCGAGCCTTGCAGAATGTATTATTGAATTAACTGATGCCGAAGGCTTAGACGCTCACCAACGCGCAGTGACTATTCGTTTAGAAGAGCAGGAAGGCAAATAAATGAGCCAGTCTAACAGTCAAAAAATCACTCATAAACTCGCCCGTAAAGAGCTTATCGACATGGTGCCGTATCAATCGGCGCGTCGTCTCCAAGCTGGCAATGGCGCTTTTAATGACAAAACCTGGCTAAATGCTAACGAAGCATCTGGCACAGGCGAGTATCAAGTTAGCAGTGACTGCATTAACCGCTACCCTGATTTTCAGCCTGATAACTTACTTGACGGCTACAGCGCTTATTGTCAGTTACCAAAAACACAAGTGCTCGCAACACGCGGCGCTGATGAAGGTATTGAATTATTAATTCGCACCTTCTGTACCGCTTATCAAGACAATATTGTAATTTGTCCGCCAACCTATGGCATGTATGCGATTAGCGCAGAAAACCACGGCGCTGGCATAAACCGAGTACCGTTGATAAATAATGAACTTGATCTTGACGGTTTAGCCAAGCAAGTTGGCCAAGCGAAAATTGTATTTTTATGCTCGCCGGGCAACCCAACCGGTAATTTACTACCACATACGCAAATTAAACAAGCCCTTGAGCTGTTTAAAGATAATGCTATTGTGGTGGTTGATGAAGCTTATATTGAGTTTGATGCTCAGCAATCAGTTAGTTCATGGCTAGGTGAGTATGACAATTTAGTGGTACTTCGCACCTTATCAAAAGCCTTTGCCCTTGCTGGCCTTCGTTGTGGTTTTACCCTAGCTAGTGAAGCCATTATTATCATGATGAGCAAAGTGATTGCGCCCTACCCAATTTCAGCTCCTGTTGCCGAAATTGCCAGTAAAGCGTTAACCACTGACGGCTTAGCCGTGATGAACCAGCGCGTAAATGAAGTACAAGAAATTCGTCAGTCGTTAATTAACTGGCTCAAGCAGCAAGTATGGTGTCAGCAAGTATTTAAGTCAGACGCTAACTTTGTGCTGTTTAAAACTGATAAAAAAGATGAAATTTTCTCGCTACTAAGTAAGCAAGATATTTTAATTCGTGACCAGTCTAAGCAAATGCAATTAGAAAACTGCTTACGTATTAGTATTGGTAGCGAACAAGAAATTGAAACATTAAAAGAAACCATTACACAATATTTTAATTAAGCAGCTAACCAAGCTAATTGGTAACTTCTAATTATTAATAAATAAACAAGTGACAGAGACTTAACATGGCACAAGAAAATATTTTATTTATCGACCGCGACGGCACTTTAATTGAAGAGCCAATCACCGATAAGCAAGTCGATACCCTAGAAAAGTTAGTATTTGAACCGAAAGTGATCCCGGTGTTATTAGCTTTACAAGCTAAAGGCTATAAATTAGTGATGGTTTCAAACCAAGACGGTTTAGGCACTGACAGCTACCCACAAGCCGACTTTGACTTGCCGCACGATAAAATGATGGAAATATTTTCATCGCAAGGTGTTCACTTTGACGACGTATTGTTATGCCCGCACTTTGATGAAGACAACTGCAGTTGTCGCAAACCTAAACTTGGTTTAGTGAGCGATTACCTTCAACAAGGTAAAGTAAACTTTGCTAACTCTTTTGTTATTGGTGACCGTGAAACCGATATGCAACTTGCTGCGAACATGGGTATTGTTGGCATTAAGTACGACCGAGAAACACTTAACTGGGACGCAATTGAAACCCAATTACTCGTGAATGCTCGTGAAGCAACGGTAGTTCGTACTACTAAAGAAACCGATATTAAAGTATCAGTGAATTTAGATGTTACCGGTAAAAGTTCAATTAATACCGGCCTTGGCTTTTTTGATCACATGCTAGACCAAATTGCCACGCACGGCGGGTTTAGCCTAGAATGTAGTGTTGACGGCGATTACCACATTGACGATCACCACAGTGTTGAAGATACAGCCCTTGCTTTAGGTCAAGCCCTAAGAAAAGCACTAGGCGATAAACGCGGCATTGGCCGTTTTGGTTTTGTATTACCTATGGATGAATGTCGCGCTGAATGTGCCATTGATTTATCAGGTCGTCCGTGGCTTGAATTTGACGCTGAATTTACCGACAGCAACGTTGGCACAATGTCGACTCAAATGATTTCACACTTTTTCCGCTCACTTGCTGACAGCATGTTAATTACCTTGCATTTATCAACTACTAAGGGCAATTGTCATCATCAAGTAGAAAGCTTATTTAAAGTATTTGGCCGCGCATTAGGTCAAGCAATTACTGTTAAAGGCAACGATTTACCAAGCTCAAAAGGTGCCTTGTAGTGTCTCTAGAAGAGAGTGAGAAAGTGTCTGAAAAAATGAATAAAACAAACCATAACTTTGTTATCGTTGATACTGGCTGTGCCAATTTATCGTCGGTGAAATTTGCTGTTGAACGTTTAGGTTTCAACATTACCATTACCGATGATGTTGAATTAATTAAACAGGCAGATAAAGTTATTCTACCCGGCGTTGGCAACGCTAAGCACGCCATGGTTAATATTAACGCTAAAAACTTAGCTGCAACCATTCAAGGGCTAACTCAGCCAGTGTTAGGTTTTTGCTTAGGTATGCAATTAATGACACAAAGCTCACACGAAGGTAACTTTAGTGGCGAAGTAGAAGTTGTTGACTGTTTAAACCTAATTCCCGCACAAGTAAAACCGCTTAAGGCTGATGGTTTACGCTTACCCCATATGGGCTGGAATACCTTAACTTCAGTTATCGACCATCCGGTATTTGCAGGCATTGAAGCTGGCGAATATTTTTATTTTGTGCATAGCTTTGCTGTGCCTGTGGGTGACTATACAGCAGCAACTTGCGAATACGGCAGCAAATTTTCAGCCGCAATTGTTAAAGACAATTTTATTGGTTGTCAATTTCATCCTGAACGTTCTGGCGCTGCAGGTAGTAAAATTATCAAAAACTTTTTAGAAATGTAAAGTAGACATTTAGGCTTCAAATGTTAGCTATTTGAAACCTTACGTTTATATAAGCACAATGCAAAAGTACAAAATTTATCAATATAAATGAGTACTTTTAAAGTAGAAGTCGCAAAAAGAGCGACATTTGGAGCAAAAATTATGATGATCCCAGCAATTGACCTAATAGATGGTCAAGTAGTCCGCCTTTTTCAAGGAGATTATCAGCAAAAAACGCAATACCAATATACCCCAAAAGAGCGCCAACAAGTTTATGCTAACGCTGGTGCCACCGTTATGCACTTTGTTGACTTAGACGGCGCCAAAGACAGCAACAAGCGTCAGCTTTCAGTATTAAGCACTGTTGTTGACCACCCAAGCATGACCATTCAAGTGGGCGGTGGTATTCGTAACGAACAAGATGTTAAAGAATTATTGGCCCTTGGCGCTGACCGCGTAGTAATTGGTAGCTTAGCGATTAAAGAGCCACAGTTAGTTCGCCAGTGGATAGAAACCTACGGCGGCGATAAAATCGTTTTAGCCTTAGATGTACGCATTGACGAAAATGGCAACAAGCAATTACCAACACACGGCTGGATAAAAGACAGCGGCGTAACCATTGAAGACTTAGTTGACGACTACATTAAAGTAGGTTTAAAACACGTATTATGTACCGACATAAGTAAAGACGGCACCTTAACGGGTACCAATGTTGATTTATACATTGAACTTTGCAAAAAATACCCAAGCATTCAATGGCAAGCTTCTGGCGGCATTGGCAGCTTAGCCGATATAAAAGCTTTAATTGGTAGTGGCGTTAGTGGCGTTATTTTAGGCCGTTCATTACTTGAAGGTAAGTTTACCCTAGAGGAGGCAATTGCATGCTGGCCAAACGCTTAGTTTTAACTTTACTTTTAACTACCGAGAAAGCTGTACGCACAGTATTGGAGAAATCTCCATGTTAGCTCGTAGAATAATTCCTTGCTTAGATGTACGTGATGGCAAAGTGGTTAAAGGCGTTAAATTCCGAAACCACGAAATTATTGGCGACATCGTACCGCTAGCACAACAATATGCCGAGGCTGGTGCCGACGAATTAGTTTTTTATGACATTACTGCCAGCTCTGACGGCCGCGTTGTAGATAAAAGCTGGGTTAGCCGCATTGCTGAAGTGATTGATATTCCCTTTTGTGTGGCTGGCGGCATAAAAAGTGAAGCCGATGCCCAAGAAATATTAATGATGGGCGCAGACAAAATCAGTATTAACTCGCCTGCCCTGCAAGATCCTAAACTTATTTCACGCCTAGCCGACCACTTTGGTCAGCAATGTGTAGTCGTTGGCATCGACAGTTTTTATAATGAAGACGTTGGCGAGTACCAAGTTTATCAATTTACTGGTGATGAAAGCCGCACACAAAAAACCAGCTGGACCACTTTTGAGTGGATCAAAAAAGTACAAGAATACGGCGCTGGTGAAATTGTATTAAACTGCATGAACCAAGACGGTGTTCGCCAAGGTTACGACCTAGCACAGCTTAAACAAGCACGCGCGGTATGTAACATTCCGCTTATCGCTTCAGGCGGCGCAGGTACAATCGAGCATTTTAAAGACGTATATCAACAAGCTGATGTTGACGGCGCACTAGCTGCCAGCGTTTTCCACAAAGGCGTAATTGCGATCAGTGATTTGAAAAATTACTTACGCAGTGAAAATATCGAGATTCGAGTATGTTAGTAACGTTAGAAAACAGCCAAGAACTAGCTTGGGCTAAAATGGATAATTTAATTCCAGCCATTATTCAAGACGCGGCAACCGGCACAGTATTAATGCAAGGTTTTATGAATCAAGAAGCATTAACCGCAACCTTAACCTCTGGCAAAGCGACTTTTTTTAGCCGCTCAAAACAGCGTTTATGGATGAAAGGCGAAAGCTCAAACAATACCTTAGATGTAACTCAAGTATTAGCGGATTGCGACCAAGACTGCTTATTAATTGCTGCCAATCCTAATGGACCAACGTGTCACTTAAATACCGACTCGTGCTTCCCTGAAGAGCAATTAAGCCAGCAAAACTTTTTAAGCCACCTTGAACGCTTTGTTGATAAACGCGCCAATGACAGTGTTGAAGACAGCTACACTGCTAAGTTACTTTCTCGTGGCACTAATAAAGTTGCGCAAAAAGTTGGTGAAGAAGGCGTAGAAGTCGTTATTGCCGCCCTTGCTGAAAGCAAAGAAGAATTTTTAGGCGAATGTGCTGACTTGTTTTACCACACGCTAGTATTACTTAAAGATCAAAATATCGCCCTTTCAGAAGTGATGGAAGTTTTGCAAAAACGTCATAAAAAATAAATATCGCACTGCGACTTAACAGCTAAAAAGACACCTTTAGGTGTCTTTTTTTATATTCATGACTAATAATTTACTTATCACAGCTAGGAAGCGTATCTATGCACTTAATTAGATCCTACTTTCAACTATTGCTATTAATCTGTCTTTATGCAGTTTTTCCTGTAAGACCAGCTCTTGCTGATAACAATGAAATTATTATTTATATCAGAGATGATGTTTATCATGACTATATAGAGTTTGTTGCTGATAGAGACATTTTAACCATTAATGACTTTAGTGGTAAGCACATACGCCGTGATGTTGTTGATATGATCATCGCTCAAAAAGCACTGGTATTGGGCGGTTTTAAACACAAGTATAAGTATGTACCCGGTAAGGTAAACTTTCGAAATACTAAAATGCTACAAACCGGCAAGCTGCTAATAAGCTTTGACTCGTATTGGTTAGCTGATGCGCAAAAATCAGCTGAAAATTTCTATATTTCTGATGCTGTAGTCCGCAATGGTGAATATATTGCGGGCATTTATACCTGCCCGCAAAACACTAAAGTTTTAAACATAAAAACCCTCGATGACTTATCTGAGCTTACCGCAGTATCAACCCCTAAGTGGCACACCGACTGGCAGACATTAGAGCAATTACCATTAAAGAAATTATTTAGAGAAGACGAATGGCTAAGTATGGCGCGGATGGTAAATATGCAATGGGTCGATTTTTTACTCATGCCCTTTCACTCGAGTGAGGACAAGTCATTTTCCATGGAAAAAGTTCATTTAGTGCCGGTTGAGAATATCGGCATAATACTTAAAGACAGCCGCCATTTTGTTATCAGTAAAAAGCATCCTATGGGTAGTAAGGCCATTGTTGCTATCAATAAAGGTTTGCAACAATTAAGAGCAAACAAAGCCATTGAAAAAGCATATACTGAGGCTGGATTTTTTATTGATCGGAATAAGATAACCGTTCTTAATAAATAGTTAACCTCGCTGCATCTGACATAAATACTGACCACCACATAGTGAAAGCGCATGACTGACAACATTAACTGGCAAGTAAAAACCTTTAACCAACTCAATACCAATGAACTGTACGATTTACTTAAACTGCGTATCGACGTGTTTGTAGTTGAACAAACCTGTTATTACTCAGACCTAGACGAACTCGACCGTCACCCACAAACACTGCATTTATTTAATTATAGTAATAGTAAGCTCGCTAGTTATTTAAGAATACTGCCTAAAGGTTTAAGTTATGAAAACTATATTAGTATTGGGAGAGTTATAATCGCCCCACAAGCACGAGGTCAAGGTTTAGGGCATCAACTTATTCAACAAGCTCTAACCTTATGTGAGCAACACTTTCCTAATCAAACCATCAAAATATCGGCACAAGAGCACTTACAAGGCTTTTATCAACACCATGGTTTTAAATCGGTAGGAGATGTGTATTTAGAAGACGACATTCCACATATAGGCATGATTAAGTAAGCATTTTCTATTAATACGGCGGTGAGAGTCTCCTAATAATAATGCTGTAAAAAAATCAGCATTATATTTGCTAAAGATAATAGAAAAATTATGGTGACATTCATTACCGTGCCAGCAATACGCTGGTAGGTGGTGCCAATGGATTTACTTAAACCAAAGGCATGTAATAACCGAGCAACTACCAACATAATGCCAAAAATATGCAACCATACTTTATCGGCATGATTTAACTCAAAAACTAACAGTAATATTAAAGTTATCGGAACATATTCAGAAAAATTTCCATGCACGCGAATTGCTTTGGCTAAGTTTTCATTACCACCGTCCCCTATACCAACCTTATATTGAAAACGCAGTTTGATCACAAAAGCTGCAAGACCTATGTAAATCAAGGCGAGTAGGCTTGCATAGATACTGGTATAAACTAAATCGGCCATTACTTTTCCATAACTTTTAAATTTCGCTTTAGAGATATTATAAGCATAAAAAAAGCTCGCACTGCGAGCTTTTTTTAGACGGTGTAAGCTTTAGTAAAGATTAAGCTAATTTATCCGCTAAAATTGCGCTAACTTGTTCAACTGGCTGAGTACCGTCAATAGTTAAATAAGTACAGTTACCTGCTTTCGATTCTGCTTGGTAATACTCAACTAAAGGCTTGGTTTGCTCGTGGTAAATACCTAAACGTTTACGTACAGTTGCTTCTTCATCGTCAGGACGAATAGCTAAATCATCACCCGTTTCATCATCTTTACCTGCCGTTTTAGGCGGGTTATAAACAAGATGGTAAACACGACCGGAACCAGGGTGAACACGACGTCCGCCCATACGTTCAACAATAACTTCATCAGCAACATCAAATTCAATAACGCTATCAACATTCACGCCGCTAGATTTCATAGCATCAGCTTGTGGAATAGTACGAGGGAAGCCATCTAATAAAAAGCCGGCTTTGCAATCATCTTGTGCAATGCGCTCTTTAACTAAACCGATGATCAACTCATCTGAAACTAATTGACCTGCATCCATTACTTCTTTAGCTTTTTTACCAAGCTCAGTACCTGCTTTAATTGCAGCACGAAGCATGTCGCCAGTAGAGATTTGTGGAATACCAAATTTAGTCATTAAGAATTGTGCTTGAGTACCTTTACCTGCACCCGGTGCACCTAACAAAATAATGCGCATATCGATGTCGCCCTATGATTATTTAAAAGAATTTCGATGACGAATTTTAAAGACGTCACTATACAAGTTCATTTGTATGCAAACAAGTAGCTATACAAGACAATGATCAAAAAAGGGGCTTTTTAGCCCCTTTTTTATACTAAAGTCTAGGTCGAAAAAACATCAAGGAGTTATTTTGTTAAACTAAGCATTAACTTATTTAAACGTGCAACAAAACTGGCAGGATCTTTCAAACTACCGCGCTCAGCTAGCATCGCTTGTTCGAACAATACTTCGGTCCACTGTTTAAACTGCTCGTCGTCTTGTTCATCAGCAACGTGTTTTACTAGGTCATGCTCTGCGTTAATTTCAAAAATTGGCAAGGTATCTGGCACTTCTTGACCTACAGATTGCATTAACTTCATCATTTGGCTGCTCATATCATGCTCGTCGGTTACGATACACGCAGGTGAGTCAGTTAAGCGTTGTGATAATTTAACGTCTTTTACTTTTCCTTCTAGCGCAGTTTTAATACGGCCAACCACTGAATCAAATTCTTGCTCAAGTTTTTCTTGCGCTTCTTTGCTGGCTTCATCTTCCATATCACCTAGGTCTAAACCGCCACGAGTCACTGACTGTAACTGCTTGCCATCAAACTCAGTTAAGTGGCTCACTAACCATTCGTCAATACGGTCTGAAAGTAATAATACTTCAATGCCTTTTTTGCGGAATACTTCTAAATGCGGGCTATTTTTCGCCGCTTCAAAGCTATCTGCTACTACGTAGTAAATTTTGTCTTGGCCTTCTTTCATGCGCTCAATGTATTGAGGTAACGAAGCCGATTGCACGGCAGTATCTGCTTCTGTAGAGGCAAAGCGTAATAATTTAGCGACTTGCTCTTTGTTACTCGCATCTTCTGCTGGGCCTTCTTTTAAAACTTGGCCAAATTCATTCCAAAATGTTTGATATTTTTCAGCATCTTTTTTGCCTAATTTCTCTAACATTTTAAGCACGCGCTTAGTACAGCCTTTACGAATAGCTTGGGTAACTTTACTGTCTTGTAAAATTTCACGCGATACGTTTAATGGCAAATCATTTGAGTCTAATAAACCTTTAACAAAACGTAGGTAAGTTGGCATGAACTGCTCAGCATCGTCCATGATAAATACACGTTGTACGTATAATTTCAAGCCATGTTGTTTTTCACGGTTGTGCATATCAAACGGTGCACGTGAAGGAATATATAACAGTGAAGTGTATTCAGTTTTACCTTCTACGCGGTTATGCTCCCATAATAATGGGTCACCAAAATCATGTGAAACATGCTTATAAAATTCTTTATATTCATCTTCTGAAACATCTGCTTTTTCACGAGTCCAAAGTGCTGTTGCTTTGTTTACTGGATTCCACTGTGCAGGTTTTGCCGGTTGTGCCTCAACAGCAGGAACGGTTACGTTGCCTTCGTCATCTTTTACCTCGCTAACGGCTTCAACAGCAGGTACTTCTTCAGTTAACATTTCAACCGAAACAGAGATATGATCAGAGTACTTAGTCACGATTGACTTTAAGCGCCAATCATCAGCAAATTCTGACTCGTCTTCTTTTAAATGAAGAATAATGTCAGTACCACGATTAGCTTTATTAATTTTAGCGGTAGTGAATTCACCTTCACCTTCACTTACCCACTCAACACCATCAGCTGCTGCAACGCCGGCAGCACGTGAGCGAACAGTCACTTTATCAGCAACAATAAATGCAGAGTAAAAACCAACACCAAATTGACCAATTAATTGAGAGTCAGAGGCTTGGTCGCCTGATAGTTGAGAGAAAAATTCAGCCGTGCCAGACTTTGCAATAGTACCTAAATGCTCAACAATTTGATCATGAGTCATACCAATGCCGTTATCAGAAATTGTCACGGTATTATTTTCTTTATCTGCACTTACGCGAACACGAAGTTCACCGTCACCTTCAAAAAGATCTGCGTCAGATAATGCTTTAAAACGTAGTTTATCTGCCGCATCAGCTGCATTTGATACTAACTCACGTAAAAAGATTTCTTTGTTTGAATATAACGAGTGGATCATCAGTTGCAGTAACTGTTTTACTTCCGTTTGAAAACCATGAACTTCTTTTTGACTTGTCTCAGACATCTGAAACTTCTCCTATCTGAATTTTACAATTAAGCTAATACTTTACCGATAACATAGAACTAGCGATAAAGAAAAATGGGATGCTTGAAGGATATCTTCACTTCAGAGCTATTGAAAAGGTGGGGGTGTCATTAGAGAATTCAAGGGAAATTATCAGGAAAGTGAAAATATCTGATAATTTCACTTTCAAAAATGAGTTAAAAATGGGTTAAAAATTATAGTTTTTGCGACCTGAAAGTGCATGAGACAAAGTATTTCCGTCAACATATTCTAATTCGCCGCCAACAGGTACGCCATGAGCAATACGCGAAATATTTACATGATACTGCTCAGTTAGCTCGGCAATATAATGTGCTGTGGCCTCGCCTTCCACGGTTGGGTTAGTCGCAAGGATCACTTCTTTAATTTCACCTTTAGCTAATTGGTTAGCTAATACATCAAGGCCTAAATCATCAGGGCCAATGCCATCTATGGGAGATAAATGCCCCATTAAAACAAAATACAGTCCTTGAAACTCGCCTGTTTGTTCAATAGCAATAACATCAGCTGGTGATTCAACCACACATAACTGACCATTAATTTTACGCTTTTCACTGCTGCAAATTTCACATAAGCTTTGCTCGGTAAAGTTTCGACAGTTATTACAATGGCCAACATCAAGCATGGCTTTATCAAGTGAATGGGCTAATTTGGCGCCACCACGACGATTACGCTCAAGTAAATGAAACGCCATGCGCTGCGCCGACTTTGCGCCAACACCCGGTAAACATTTAAAAGAGTCGATTAACTCTTGTACTAAAGGAGAAAATTTCATAAAAGCTTCTACGATTGTTATAAAGTGGCAAAATCAGCGGCTAGTGTATGAATAAAGCATGAACTCGACAAGCAGTTTTGCCTTTAAACCTCGTTTAGAAGAACTTGCTAAACATTAAGCGCACGCTGATATTATGGTTTTGGTCAACTAATGGGCTGTTAGTTACCGTTGAATCATAACGAGTGTAGTCAACCGCAAACATGGTAAAACCGCTGAAAAATATTGGAGTGGCAACAGATAACCCTATTGTGCCATTAAGGGCAGACTCTCCCTTATATACATAGGTTAGTTCATTAGTTTCATGTGATTTAACACCGTAGTAATAGTCAACATGGTCGCTATCTAAATAACTTATGGAAAGACTCGGTTCAACAAATACCGGTCCGTAACGAAATACACGTCCTAAGTCTGCTTTGAGCTGATAACCGTTTGAGCGGTTTAAAACGTCAAACATACCCGATAAACTGATCTTCCAATTTTGTTTCTCATATTTAATTCCGAGCCCTGCGTCCATGGAAAACTTTCGTTCATCCATATTTTTAAACACTTCACTGTCATCTTCCTCAAAGCCTTGAAAGCGAGGTGCTGCTTGCACGGTAAATTCAACATCACCTAGCTGAACAATATCGTAACTGACAAAAGGCCCTAAAATACTTAAATTCTCACTGCGGTAGCCTAAAATCGGCAATGGGATAATACGGTAATCATAGCCTTGATAAATTTCTTGATTAAGCCCTAAGCCAAAGCCATATAAAAAGCCTTTCGGTTCAATACGCTCACGCGCTTCTCCTCGCCCTTCTTGTTCATGGTTGAGAGAGTCAGTGTCAGATGCTAGAGCGCTATCAATACTCGTTATAGACAAGCAGCCTGCAGTAAGGATTATTGCTAAAACTTTATTCATTAATAATCTCTCTCGATGAGTAGTAATAAAAGATACGGAAAAATGACGGTTCATTATGAACATCTAAGATTAACATACGTAAAAAATAGCATTTGGTTCATTCAGACATAAAAAAAGCTGCGAATGCAGCTTTTTCTCGATCAAATGGTAATCATCAACATTTTAGTATTGCGTTTGAGCAACCACTGCTGATAAATCTTTCTTAGTGATTTTAGCATCTGTTCTTAATGATTCAACATAGCTTTGATAAGCCGACTGCGCAAGCTGTGATACTTGTTGTTGAGCCAAGTTTGGATTAGCAGGTAATTCAACATTATTTACTGCTTGTACTTCTAGCAAGGCTAAATCACCATTGGCTAAAGTCACCGTTGCAGCTGAAATTGTATTTTCTGCTGGATGAGGCAATACAAAGGCTTCTTTACTAATAGCTGCATCAATAGCACTACCAAAACGAGCTAAAGCTTTATGCTCTTCAAAAGCGGCGTTAACGTCGGTTAATGAAGCAGTAATATCAGTACCATCTTTAAATTGAGCTAACAAGTCAGCAGCAAGGTTTTGTGCTTTTTCAGTACTCTTTTGAGCAATCAATATAGACTTAATTGACTCTTGAACTTCAGTTAATGGTTTAACCGTTGCTTCTTGATGCGTTTTTAAACGCATAACAACCGCTAAAGTATCTGATACTTCAATAACGTCAGAGTTAACTTGCTCATGAATAATTAAATCAGAAAAAGCTGCTTCAATTAGTGCAGGGTTATTAAATGGTGCAGAGTTACCAGTACGAGATAATAATGCTGAGGTTTGCACGGTTAAGTCTGCCGCATTCGCTGCATCTTCTAAGCTATCAGGAAATTCAAAGCTCAAACGCGCCATTTCTTGTTGTAATTCAAAAAACTTATCTTGAGCACGTTCCGTACTAATTTTGGCTTGTAATTCAGTTTGAATGTCAGCTAAAGCCTGAGTTGTTTCAGCTTCTAAGTCAGTTAATTTAATTAAGTGGTAACCAAATGATGTTTCTACCACGTCAGTTACTGCGCCAACTTCTGCTAAAGCATTGGCACTTTGCTCAAAGGCTTCTTCCATCACGCCAGCTTCTAACCATTCAAGGTCACCACCATTTTCACCACTAAAGGTATCTTCTGATAATTCTTTAGCTAGTTCAGCAAAGTCTTCACCGTTCGCAATGCGCGCTGCAATAGCGTCAATTTTTGCTTGGCTTTGAGCTTTATCTTCACCATACTCAACTAAGATATGAGAAATACGACGTCGCTCTTCTTGTACGTAGCTGGCAAGGTTTTCGTTATAGTAAGCTGTAACTTCAGCGTCGGTTACGACAATATCTTTAGCAAGATTGTTCACATCTAAAGCGATGTATTCTACTTGTACTTGCTCTTGATTTTGATACTGCGCTTGGTTACCTAAATAATAAGTATTAACTTCATCTTCAGAAACTTCTGCCGTCGCTTTGAATTGCTCTGCTGAAATAACCGCAAAACGAATATCACGTTGTTGGCCTTGCAATGCTGAAAGCATGTCTTCTTGGTACGGTAAGCTAAACTCACTTGCCACTAAAGATTGCGTTAATTGACGACGAGTCATTTCTACACGTAAATAGTCACGAAAAGCTGATGACTGATAAAAACCCGCTTGGTTAATAACCGCTAAATAACGATCATTACTAAAAACACCATCAGTATGAAATTCAGGCATTTGACGAATAGCGTCTTTAAGGCGTTGGTCAGAAACACGAATGCCCATTGCCGCACTATTTTGATCAATTAGCTTTTGATTAATAAGGTTGTCTAAAACGCCTTGACGAAAGTTAGCCATATAACTGCTATCAGCAGATAAGGTTTCAAACATTTCGCCAAACTGTTGCGCCATACGATTACGCTGCGCTCCATAAGCTTTATCAAATTCTGCTTGAGATATTTTCTCATCATTCACTTGTGCTACTGATGTATCAACAGAGTTTGTATAACTGCCAATGCCGGCAACAGCAAAGGTCAAAATAATAAAACCAAGTATAGTTTTAGCCACTAACCCTTGAGAACTTTCTCTTATATTTTCTAACATCTTTCTCTCTATTACATCAGGTAGATTTCTTTGTGCGCGATTTTAGCAGATACAAAGCATCGCTAGAAGACACAAACAGAAAAATAATTTTTTAAACTAAAATATTAGCTATGTGTTCTACTTTCCATCGAAAAATAAGCGATGATTTTCAGACATTTATTTTCATAATTAGTCGCTCTAATCATAAAAATAATGCCCTCTTTTTCTTTTTAATAAGTAGCAATATTTACACAGTTAATATAATGAATTTCAATTACATTTAGATAAAAAAAGACCACCTAATGGTGGTCTTTAATTAGAATTTTTTATAACTGTGATTAGTTACAAGCATCTTTTAATGCTTTACCAGCTTTAAAAGATGGGATTTTAGCTGCAGCGATTTCAATAGTCGCGCCAGTTTGTGGGTTGCGACCAGTACGTGCTGCACGGTCACGTACAGAGAAAGTACCAAAACCAACTAGAGCTACTTGCTCGCCACTTTTAAGTTCTTCAGTTACCGCTTCGATAAATGAGTCTAATGCACGGCCTGCAGCAGCTTTAGAAATATCTGCACCAGCAGCAATCTTTTCGATTAGTTGAGACTTATTCACAGTGTTCCCCTTCAATTGTTATTATTTAGCACTATCTTTTGTTAAGCGTCCTGCGAAACTTCACATGAAGTATCTATCGAACATCAAGTACCAAGTTAAAGAAATTAAAAATTTAAATAAAATGATTTTTTCTACCAGACCCTATATCTATTGGGGTCTAGCGATATCAGCGTAGTTAACTTACCATAGTTTCAGCGTTTGAAAAGCGAAAAGTTGCGTTTTTTACATTTTTTTTGCATTTTTTTTGCTTTTCTTCTGAAAAAACAACATATTTAGTTGTTTTTTTGCTCAACCTGAAACTTTTCAACCGGATGCTCTAGCGCTAAGGCGAGTACTTCATCAATCCATTTTACTGGATGAATAGCAAGATCGCCTTTGACATTTTCAGGAATTTCCTTCAAGTCACGTTCATTATCCTTTGGAATCACTACGGTTTTAATGCCACCACGATGCGCTGCAAGTAGTTTTTCTTTTAAACCACCAATGGCAAGTACTTCACCGCGCAAGGTAATTTCACCAGTCATGGCAACGTCAGAACGAACAGGGTTACCGGTTAAACTAGAAACCAACGCGGTACACATACCAACACCGGCACTTGGACCATCTTTTGGTGTAGCACCTTCTGGCACATGCACATGAATATCACGTTTTTCGTAGAAATTTTCGTTAATTCTAAGTTTTTCAGTACGGCTTCTTACCACAGTCATCGCCGCTTGAATGGACTCTTGCATAACATCACCAAGCGAGCCAGTGTAAGTAAGTTTACCTTTACCCGGCACAGAGGCTGTTTCAATAGTTAATAATTCACCTCCAACTTCAGTCCAAGCAAGACCTGTCACTTGACCAATACGATTATCATCTTCGGCTTTACCATAATCGAAACGTTGTACACCTAAAAACTCAGCTAAATTATCTTGGTTAATAACAATCTTTTTCAAGCTTTTATCTAACAAAATAGCTTTAACTGCTTTACGACATAACTTGGAAACTTCACGCTCTAAACTACGCACACCTGCCTCGCGGGTGTAATAACGAATAATACCGATAATAGCGCTGTCTTCAATTTCAATTTCTTTAGCTTTTAAGCCGTTACGTTCTATTTGTTTTCCAACTAAATGACTACGGGCAATATTTAGTTTTTCATCTTCGGTATAACCTGATAAACGAATAACTTCCATGCGGTCTAATAATGGCCCTGGAATATTCATGCTATTCGATGTGGCTACAAACATTACGTCTGATAAGTCGTAATCAACTTCTAAGTAATGATCGTTAAAGCTGCTGTTTTGCTCAGGGTCGAGTACTTCCAATAATGCCGAAGCTGGATCACCGCGCATATCTGAAGCCATCTTGTCTATTTCATCAAGTAAGAAAAGTGGATTTTTAACCCCTGCTTTCGATATTTTTTGAATCAACTTACCCGGCAAAGAGCCAATATAAGTTCGTCTATGACCACGAATTTCAGCTTCATCACGTACACCACCTAATGCCATACGAACATATTTTCGGCCAGTAGATTTTGCAATTGACTGCCCTAATGAGGTTTTACCAACACCTGGAGGACCTACTAAACACAAAATAGGACCTTTTAATTGACTAACACGTTGTTGAACGGCCAAATACTCAAGAATACGTTCTTTAACTTTGTCTAAGCCGTAGTGATCTTTATCAAGTACTTCTTCAGCAAGTTTTAAGTTACGCTTAAGCTTGCTGCGCTTTTTCCATGGCACATTAGTCATGCAGTCGATGTAACTACGTACTACCGTAGCTTCGGCTGACATTGGCGACATCATTTTTAATTTCTGTAATTCAGCTAAAGTTTTTTCTTTAGCTTCTTTAGGCATTTGTGCTTCTTCAATTTTTTTGGCTATTTGTTCGGCCTCATCGGGCACGTCATCCATATCGCCTAGCTCTTTTTGAATAGCCTTCATTTGCTCATTCAAATAATACTCGCGTTGGCTTTTTTCCATTTGCTTTTTAACGCGGGTACGAATTTTTTTCTCAACTTGTAATAAGTCGATTTCACCTTCCATTAGCGCCATTAAATATTCTAAGCGCTTAGGAATATCAGTGATCTCTAATACTTTTTGCTTCTCAACCAATTTAAGCGGCATATGTGCGGCCATAGTATCAGCAAGCTGCTCGGCATCATCAATGCCCGATAATGAGGTTAATACCTCAGGTGGTATTTTTTTATTAAGCTTAACGTAACCTTCAAACTGAGAAATAGCTGAACGAATAAGAATATCAATATTGTCTATGTCGCCGCCTGCAACGGCTAGAAAATTAATATTAGCGGTGAAGTATTCTTGTGTTTCAACAAAAGCGTCAATTTCTGCGCGCTGTACACCTTCAACAAGTACTTTTACGGTACCGTCAGGTAGTTTCAACATTTGCAAAATAGTAGCTACAGTACCCGTTAGATAAACATCATCTGAACTAGGATCATCAACAGCAGCGTCTTTTTGAGCAACTAGAAATATCTGCTTATCGTTTTCCATCGCAATATCTAAACAGCGAATAGATTTCTCTCGCCCAACAAATAATGGAATAACCATTTGTGGATAAACAACAACATCGCGTAATGCTAAAACGGGGATTTCGGATACACCTGATAATTCATCGGCCATTGGCTACTCTCTCGGAAATCAGTATTTTTTTATAATTTTACTGATGGAAAATGATTAGAACTTAAAAAGTATATGGGGTTAATGAGAACTGTTTCAACAGCCAAATAAAAAAAAGAGCCTAATTGGCTCTTTTCTATACAAAACAGGCGTATTGCAACAGTTTAATTTTCTGAAGCGGCTTGTTCTTGTGGGGTTTCGTAAATAATAATCGGCTTAGATTCACCTTTAATTACGCTTTCATCAACCACAACTTTAGTGGCATTTTCCATTGAAGGTAATTCATACATGGTTTCTAATAAAACCCCTTCAACAATAGAACGTAAACCACGAGCACCAGTTTTACGGTTCATCGCTTTATTGGCGATAGCTTGCAGCGCATCTTTTCTAAACTCTAGCTCAATATTTTCCATATCGAACAATGCTGTAAATTGTTTAGTAAGGGCGTTTTTAGGCTCTTGTAAAATTTGAATTAACGCGTCTTCATCTAATTCACTTAACGTAGCGACTACCGGTAAACGGCCGATAAACTCAGGAATTAAACCGTACTTAACTAAATCTTGTGGTTCAACTTCTTGGAAACGTTCAGTTAAAGATTTTTCTGCATCTTTACCGCGTACTTCTGCGCCAAAGCCAATACCTGTGCCGGTATGACAACGTTGCTCAATCACTTTATCTAGGCCTGCAAATGCGCCACCACAGATAAATAAGATTTTCGAAGTATCAACTTGCAAAAACTCTTGTTGAGGGTGCTTACGTCCGCCTTGTGGTGGAACTGATGCGATTGTGCCTTCAACCAGTTTTAATAATGCTTGTTGCACACCTTCGCCTGATACGTCTCGTGTTATAGACGGGTTATCAGATTTGCGTGAAATTTTATCGATTTCATCAATGTAAACAATACCACGCTGTGCTTTTTCAACGTCGTAGTCACATTTTTGTAAAAGTTTTTGAATGATATTTTCTACGTCTTCACCAACATAACCGGCTTCGGTTAATGTGGTAGCGTCAGCCATAGTAAATGGTACATCTAATAATCGAGCTAAGGTTTCAGCAAGTAAGGTTTTACCACTACCGGTTGGACCAATTAGTAAAATATTACTTTTACCCAATTCAATGCCATTATGTGAGTCACCGTTGCGTAAGCGTTTGTAGTGGTTATATACTGCAACCGCTAAAACTTTTTTCGCATGTTCTTGACCGATAACATAATCGTCTAAACTTTCACGGATCTCAATTGGAGTCGGTAAGCTTTCTTTATCTTGCTTGGGTGAAATTTCTTTTATTTCTTCACGGATAATGTCATTACAAAGCTCGACACACTCGTCACAAACAAACACTGACGGGCCAGCAATAAGTTTTCTAACTTCGTGCTGACTTTTGCCACAAAATGAGCAATATAATAACTTGCCGTTATCACCGTCACCTTTTTGTATATCGGTCATACGGTACCTCTAAAATCTAATAAATTTATCGTTTGATAGTTTTAAGTATTTCATAAAACTGACAGATCACAATGTCAATTAAACAAAAGTTACTTATTTATCGGTTCTTTGTTCTAATATGGCGTCAACTAATCCATATTCAACCGCACTTTCTGCACTTAAGAAATTATCACGGTCAGTATCTTGTGATACTTTATCTAAAGGCTGGCCGGTATGCTCCGCCATCAAACGATTTAGTTTTTCTTTAATGTAAAGAATTTCTTTGGCGTGAATTTCAAAATCAGATGCTTGGCCTTGGAAACCACCAAGCGGTTGATGAATCATCACTCGTGCATTCGGTAAACAATAACGCTTACCTTTTTCACCGCCAGAAAGTAAAAATGCGCCCATGCTGGCCGCTTGGCCAATACATACAGTGCTGATGTTTGGCTTAATAAACTTCATGGTGTCGTAAATTGCCATGCCGGCAGTAACCGAGCCACCCGGTGAATTGATATAAAGATAAATATCTTTATCTGGGCTTTCAGATTCTAAGAACAATAATTGTGCAACAATTAAGTTAGCCATGTGGTCTTCCACTTGACCACATAAAAATATTACACGTTCTTTTAATAAGCGAGAATAAATATCATAAGAGCGTTCACCCTTAGATGTTTGCTCTACTACCATTGGCACTAGCGCACTTTCAGTCACGCTTGTTAAGTCTTGAGAATTATTTTGAGAATTAAACAACGGTTAGTCCTTAATATAAAAAAATGGCTCGTATGTCTCCATACAAGCCATTTAAGCTATTGCTTCACAAGATGTCAATCTAAAGCTGCACTAATATCGTATTGAAAGCTAATTTGAACAATTTATAAACGAAAACATGTAAAAATTAGCTTAAGTGCAAGTCAGTAGATTACTTCCCTTCAGGGTTCATGATTTCTTTGAAGCTTGATTTTTTATCTTTTACTGCTGCTTGCTCAAGTAACAATTCAACCGCTTGCTCTTCTAATGCAACATTTTGCATTTGCTGAGCTAGCTCTTTGTTAGTTTTGTAGTATTCGATAACTTCTTGAGGATCTTCATAAGCAGAAGCCGCTGAAGCAATTAACTCTTCAACTTTTGACTCGTCAACTTTTAATTCGTTAACTTTGATCACTTCACCAAGTAATAAACCAACTACAACGCGACGTTTAGCTTGCTCTTCAAACATTTCTGCAGGAAGTTCAGGCATGTTTTTAGGGTCCATTTGACCAGCAAAACGTTGCATTGCTTGTTGACGTAAAGTTTCAACTTCTTGAGCGATAAGTGACTTAGGCACGTCTAGGTCATGAGCGGCAACTAAACCTTCAATTACTTGCTCTTTAACTTTAGCTTTAACAGCTTGGTTTAATTCACGTTCCATGTTCTTGCTAACTTCAGCGCGTAAGGCTTCAACACCGCCTTCTTGAACACCAAATAATGTAGCGAACTCGTCATCAATTGCAGGAACAACAGGACCTTCAGTTTTGTGAATTACAATATCGAATTCAGCTTCTTTACCTTTTAAGTTTTCAGCGTGGTAATCTTCTGGGAAAGTAACAGTGATGGTTTTTTCTTCACCAACTTTCATACCAATAATATCTGTTTCAAAACCAGGGATCATGCGACTTGCACCTAGTTCTAATTCAAAACCTTCAGACTTGCCACCTTCAAATTCTTCACCGTCAACACGACCAGTAAAGTCAATTGTTAGCTTGTCGCCTTTTTTGGTTTTACGCTTGTTCTCTTTCCACGTTTTATGTTGGTTTTGTAGAGTTACAAACATTTCGTCTAAATCTTTATCCGAAATTTCAACAACAGGACGTTCAACCGCAATAGTATCTAAACCTGTTAATTCAACTTCTGGGTAAACTTCAAAAGTTGCATCAAATTCTAATGCTTTACCGTCTTCATTGCTTTTAGCAACAAATTCAGGACGACCAGCAGGCGTTAACTTTTCAGCAACAATGGCTTCATAAAAGTTACGTTGCATTATTTCACCAGCAACTTCTTGGCGTACAGATTGACCGTAACGCTTTTGAATTACTGACGGTGGCACTTTACCTGGGCGGAAGCCATTGATACGTTGTGTTTTCGCGATATGGCGAAGACGATTTTTAACTTCAACATCTACGGTTTCGGCAGGAACAGAAATGGTTATACGGCGTTCCAAACCTTGTGTAGTCTCAACTGAAACTTGCATTTAATTACCTCAAAACTTAGCGTTATACGCTATTTACAATGCACCTATATATAGAAGAAAAAATAGAGTTACTTTAACTTCTACCCCAGACAGCTAAGCTGTTTGAGCCCGGAACCTCCGGATAAAAGATGTCTAGATTAAAAATAATGACGCCGAATTATAGCGATGCTTTGACCTAGAGTCGAGTAGTTACGTAAATTTATTTTAATGAATAAATGGTTCAGAGGTTTATAAAGTAAAAATGAACAGTATTGAGCTAAAAGTAGAAATATTTAAATAGATAAAATTGAGATTTAGAGAATAAGATTTGCTAGAGGAATATTGAGAATAATTAAGATAGAGAAAAAGTGGTCGGTGATGCAAGATTCGAACTTGCGACCCCTTGGACCCAAACCAAGTGCGCTACCAAGCTGCGCTAATCACCGATACTATTTGTAACTTATTCTTCTTTTGGGAAAGAAGATGGGGTGGCTAAAGGGACTTGAACCCTCGACAACCGGAATCACAATCCGGGGCTCTACCAACTGAGCTATAGCCACCACTATGTATTTGCAAGTAATATGGCACGCCCTGTAGGATTTGAACCTACGACCCACGCCTTAGAAGGGCGTTGCTCTATCCAGCTGAGCTAAGGGCGCACATTACCTACAGATTACCTTTTACGTTGCTAGCTTAATCATACAAGGTAAACCTTATCGAATAAACTGTTAACTTAAAAAGTGGTCGGTGATGCAAGATTCGAACTTGCGACCCCTTGGACCCAAACCAAGTGCGCTACCAAGCTGCGCTAATCACCGACATTTCGCTAAAAACTTACTTGCTTTCAACGGGGGCGGATATTACCCACCTTCCCGAGGTACGTCAAACACTTTTTTAAAATAAATATTCGTTCGCTCACTTTTACAGCAAAGTGGTTAATTAACGATAAATTATCCGCTAAAACTGTAACTATGCGCCTTTTATTGGCATCTGTAGCTATTTTTAAACAAATTACTGGTTTGTAGGTTTTTCTGCCACTTCAATAGTAAATGTATCAATAAAATAAAGTTGATTGACCATAAAAATAACTGGCGCCGTAAATATGATGATTAAAAACGTCATCTAATATTAGCTAAAACTTACTAACTAACCTGAACTCGGTTTAAGAGATTTTAATAGTTTGATATAAGATTAAATTAATTAACCAGTCTCTAGTTGGATAGTTTTTCTTAATTCTAGGCAAATTTCGCGTCAATAGCTTGTCTATTGCCAGTAAATTTAACGAAGAAGTCAGGAAAAATAGCCGCTAGAGACACATTTATTAAGCCGAGTTCAGGTTAACTATATAGGTAGTAAGTTTTATAACATAAAAGCGCTGCTTAAATTTTTCATTGTCACTAAAACTGAAGTACTTGGGCACATAACAATTATTTATCCAAATAGGTAAAGATAAATAAAAATATTACTTATATATAAATAATGTTTAAACAAGCTGATATACACCTACACCTTAAAGTTAATCTATGAGAAAATATCTTAGTATTTTTATCATCATTTTAAAGTGGTTATGACAGCGACATTAATAGACGGCAAAAAAATTGCCGAACAACTTCGACATTCAGTGAAAGAAAAAGTAGCACAACGACGTGAACAAGGGCAAAGAGTCCCAGGTCTTGCTGTTATATTAGTTGGCTCTGATCCAGCATCAGAAGTTTATGTAGGTAGCAAACGTAGAGCTTGTGAAGAAGTTGGCTTTGTTTCTCGTTCATACGACTTACCTGCCAGCACTTCTGAAGCTGAACTTTTAGCTTTAGTACATGAACTAAACCATGATGACTGCATTGACGGTATTTTAGTTCAATTACCTTTACCTGAAGGTTTAGATGCCAATTTAGTGATTGAGCATATTAACCCGAAAAAAGATGTTGATGGCTTTCATCCTTCAAACGTCGGCAAGCTTGCCTTACGCCAGCCAGGTTTGCGACCGTGCACGCCAAAAGGCATTATGACGCTCATTGAATCTACTGGTGTGAAGACCCATGGTTTAGATGCCTTAGTCGTTGGCGCTTCAAACATTGTCGGCCGCCCAATGACTTTAGAGTTATTACTTGCTGGCTGTACAATTACGACAACTCATCGTTTTACTAAAGATTTAGAAGCAAAAGTACGCGCTGCTGACTTAATTGTGGTTGCGGTAGGCAAGCCGGCATTTATTCCAGGTGATTGGATTAAAACCGGCGCTATCGTTATCGATGTGGGTATTAACCGCTTAGATACAGGTAAACTTGTTGGTGATGTAGAGTTTGATATTGCCAAAGATAAAGCTGCTTTTATTACGCCAGTTCCTGGTGGCGTTGGCCCAATGACCGTAGCAAGCCTAATTGAAAATACCTTAATTGCTTGTGAACAATTTGGCGAAAAATAATAGCGTTCTTTTAGCCACCTTTACTTGAAGTAAAAAATAGCTAAAAGCCAAATACAAAAAAGGGAGCCTAGCGATAATAGCTGACTCCCTTTTTCTTTTACCTAATCACTTAAGCCTTAAAACTCAAGTTAGCCTTTACGCCAAGTGGTTTTGCCGGCACTGTCTTCTAATATAATATTCATCGCTTTTAATTTATCTCGAGCATCATCCGCCAGCGCCCAATCTTTATTAGTACGAGCATCATTACGTTGTTTGATCAAGGCTTCAATTTCAGCCACTTCATCGTCAGCGCCCTCACCTTGTAAAAAACTAGCAGGGTCGAGTTGCAATAAACCAATTATTTGGCCAAGCCCTTTTAACATAGCGGCTAATTCAACAACCTTATTGCTTTCTTCTTGTTTAGCAACATTAAGCTCTTTGGCCAATTCAAATAATACCGATAATGCTTGTGGAGTATTAATGTCATCATCCATTGCTTTACAAAAGTCAGCGACATAAGCATTACTTTTATCAAGGGTGTAATTTTCTGGCACTTGAACATCACGCAGCGCTGTATATATTCGCTCAAGTGAAGCTCGCGCTTGGTCTAAATTATCAACTGAATAATTTAGCTGGCTACGGTATTGGCCTGATGTTAAGAAAAAACGAGTGGTTTCAGCATCATATTTAGATAACACTTCACGAATGGTGAAGAAGTTATTTAATGATTTTGACATTTTTTCTTGGTCAATTTGCACCATTCCAGTATGCATCCAATAATTCACATACGGGGTATCAAGGGCGCAACAGCTTTGCGCCACTTCATTTTCATGATGTGGAAATTGTAAATCAGAGCCGCCGCCGTGAATATCAAAATGATGGCCTAATTCTTTTGCGTTCATTGCTGAACATTCAATATGCCAACCTGGACGACCTTCACCCCATGGTGATGTCCAGCTTGGCTCACCCGGCTTAGCTGATTTCCATAAAACAAAATCAAGTGGATTTTTTTTGGTGTTATCAACATCAACACGAGAGCCAGATTGCAACTGCTCTAAGTTTTGACCACTAAGTTTGCCATATTCAGCAAAGCTTGAAACATCAAACAATACATCGCCACTAGCTGCTACGTAGGCATGCTCTTTTTCCACCAAGGTAACTATCATGGCAATAATTTCAGCCATATGGGTTGTTACGCGTGGTTCAATGTCTGGGCGCATCATATTTAAGGCATCAAAGTCTTGATGCATATCTGCGATAGTTCGCTCAGTTAACTGCTCTGGTAATTCGTTGTTTTCAATCGCGCGGTTGATAATTTTGTCATCAACATCGGTAATGTTTCTTACATAATTAACTTCGTAGCCGGAAAAGCGTAAGTAACGGGCAATATTATCAAAACTAATATAGGTACGCGCATGGCCAATATGGCATAAGTCGTAAACAGTACAACCACAAACATACAAACCCACTTTGCCCGCAGAAATTGGTTTAAAGACTTCTTTTTTCCGAGTTAAGGTATTGTAAATTTGTAACATAAGTTTCTTTCTTTCCTGATAGTTAAGCTAAGTGCTAGTTGCATCGAATAGCTAGAGATAAAATAAAGTATTTCCCCTTGCTTAAGTTAAGCCGAAGAAATTTGTGCAATTGTACCTGAACAAAATGCATGGGTCATTACACCGTCTACAAAAAATCACTTCCTTTACACGCTATTTTGTACCACTGGCAGATGAGTTAAGTTACAATTCGCCCATCTATAGATAAAATTAATGGAAAACCCAATGATCCTTTTTAAAACAAACTTAGGCGACATTAAAATTGAGCTAGATTTTGATAATGCGCCTGTTACTTCACAAAACTTTCAACAATACGTAGAAGACGGTTTTTACAATGGCACCATTTTTCATCGTGTGATCAAAGGTTTTATGGTTCAAGGTGGTGGTTTTGCCCCAGGTCTTGAAGAAAAAGAAACCCGCGCTAACATCAAAAATGAAGCAAACAACGGCCTAAGTAACAAACGTGGTTCTTTAGCCATGGCACGTACTCAAGAGCCTCATTCAGCTTCAGCGCAGTTTTTCATTAACCTTGTAGATAACAACTTTTTAGACTTCCAAAACGAGTCTACTCAAGGTTGGGGTTACTGTGTATTTGCACAAGTTGTTGAAGGTTTAGACATTGTTGACAAAATGGCCTTAGTTGATACTGGCCGTATGGGCTTTCATGATGATGTGCCTAAAGATGAAATTATTGTTGAATCAGCACAGGTTTTATAATTTCTGCAATGACCACTAAAAATTCAAAGTCGGTAACCTACTTTATTGCCGACTTGCATTTAACACCAGACAGGCCTGATATTACGGCCTGTTTTTTATCGTTCCTTGCAAACCAAGCACCAAATGCTGACAAGCTTTATATATTAGGCGATTTGTTTGAAAGTTGGATTGGTGACGACGATAACAGCCCTTTCGTTATTAACATTGCCACAGCGCTAAAACAATTAACTGAAGCTGGTACGCCGGTATATTTCATTCATGGTAACCGTGATTTTTTACTCGGTAAAAAGTACGCTAAAAAATCAGGTATGATACTGCTACCTGAAGTTACTACAATTGACCTTTACGGTGAAAAAGCCGTATTAATGCATGGTGACACCCTATGCACTCGAGATGTTGCTTATCAAGCTTTTCGTAAAAAGTCGCGTAGCTGGTGGTGGCAAACCGCAGTTAAAAGCCTGCCTTTGTTTGTTCGTAGAAAAATTGCCGCAGACTACCGTAAAAGAAGCGCATCAGCTACAGCAATGAAATCACAAGAGATCATGGATGTTACTCCAGAAGAAGCCATAATTTGCTTAGAGAAATTTAACAGTCAATTATTAATTCATGGCCATACCCACCGCCCTAATCGACATGCAATTGTTGCTAATAAAAATAATGCCGAACGCATTGTTTTAGGTGACTGGTATGAACAAGGTGCTTGGTTAAAAGTTTCTCCAAACAGCATTGAACTTCTAACTCAACCTTTTCAAGTTCAAAGCTAAGTTTAGTCAGATATTTAAATGGCTACAGCCCATTTACTAGCTTTTTTATTAACAATAAACAAGACAGCTTGCTAAAACTGTACAAATGCTTAAATTAACATTACATTAACATTGTCTGCATATAAGGTTTCTTGTTAATATAAAGCGATGTAGCGCCATAAATAATAAAAAATAGCTTAGTGTTCTAATTTCTGACTAAATATTCACTTCATTTTTAACTGAATAAGACCAGTCATTTTTCCATATTAGAATACGATTGGAGCATATGATGATTACCGATGATAATTTTCGCCAAGCCACCCAAATAAGTAGTCAAGTACAAGGCTTTTTAACTCGACGAGAAATTCCGCCAACGCCGATTAATTTCTCTGTGCTATATATTTATTATTCAACACAAAATGTTGAGCTAAATGCCGCGTTTGATAAAGCCGTTAAAAATAAAGACTCCATGGATGGTTTTTTCCTTGAGTCGCTTTTTAATGAACACATTTCAAACAACACCAGCTTAGATAAAAACATTCTCTCGCCTTTTGATAACACGTTAAAGCAGACTTTATCTCGTATTGATACTCAAGTAGAAAACGAACAAGAAACCCTGTTTGATTTAGAAAAAGTTGATAAAGCACTCGCTAAAATGGGCCAACATAAAGCTTTGCACAACGTGGTTAATTTTTTATTAAAGTCAGTCAGTGAGTCTCAACAACAGCGTAAATCTTTATCAGAGGAGTTATCGAAAACCTCTGAAGAAGTAAATAATTTACGTAGCCAACTAGAAGAGTCTCGACAGGAAGCGAATATAGACACCTTAACCGGTTTGTTCAATCGTCGAGGCTGTGAACAAAAACTAGCTGAGCTAAGTATTAAAGACACGCACTCGTCATTGATCATTGATATTGACCACTTCAAAAAAGTTAACGACAATTTTGGCCACTTTATTGGCGACAAAGTTATTCAACACGTTGCTAAAATTATTGAAAACAATGTTGATGACGAAGATATATCTGTTCGCTATGGCGGCGAAGAGTTTTTAGTGGTGATGGTAAATAAGTCTATCGAGAAAGCGCACTATTACGCAGAAAAAATTCGAAACGCAGTAACAAAATTAAAACTGGTGCAACGACAAACCAGTACCTCACTACCGCCAATATCAGTATCTATTGGTGTTGCTGAAATAGAGGGTGATAGTGATTGGTTATCATTATTTAAACGCTCTGACAAAGCACTTTATCAAGCTAAAAACTCAGGCAGAAATTGTTGTGTACTTGCAGACAGAGTAATGGCGTAAGCTTATTTAACCTCAACTCAGGTAAAATAAGCTTAGTTGTTTAGTAATAGAGCCTCAAAACTTATCCGCACTTCCCTCTTTATAAGTTCAAGAGCTTTAAGCTGGTACACCACTGTGAAATTTAAAGTCATTATCTGGGGTTAAGATAAGCTCAGCTTCGCGCTCTGCAAAAAACTTAACTCGCTCACTAATATCAAAACTAGCAATTTCACCAGCAAGGGTTAAATAGTCTTGATAATGCCGTGCTTCTGAGCGCAATAATGAAATATAAAAATCACCTAAGCGTTTATCAACGTGTGGGGCTAATTTAGCAAAGCGTTCACATGAACGCGCTTCGATATAAGCGCCAATAATCAGTTTATCAATCAGTGCATCAGGCTCAAAGGTTTTAACATGTTTAAGCATACCTTTTGCGTAACGACATGGAGTAATGCTTTTATATTCAATGCCAAACTCGTCCATAATTTCTAATACTTGGTAGAAATGATGTAACTCTTCTTTAATCAGCAAAACCATTTTGTCAATTAAGTCTTGGCCATAGGGAGAGTCAGATTTTGGAATAACCGATTTGGTTAACTTATTTTTAGCCGCTAAAGTGCGCCAATCACCTTCCCTTTTATAAATAAGCGCTTCAAAAGGTTGTAACCAAGCTAAAAGTGCATCGCTGCTTTCTTTATCAACAGCATATTTACGTATTAAAAACATCGCACTTTGTGCTGCTTTAAGCTCACAAATTAAGTGATCGATAAGTACGATGGCTAAATTTTCTTTTTTTGTTGCTTCAATGAGCCACTGCTGAGGAGTTTCACATTTGAGGAATGTCAGTATTGGAGATAATAATTCTTGAGTGGACATTAGCGCTAATTCTTCATTTTAAATGTTAGATATGTGCAAATTTTATCATACGCATATTATGAGCACTTTGATTATTTATAAGAAAAGTAAGTAATTGATAAGGCATTAACAAAATAAAATCATCAAGGTGGGTGTTATTTATTATTTACTCAGGGCGGCTACTGCGACATTGTCAACATTAACACCAGATAACTCAATAAGCAGTTGCTCACTTTATAATATCGAAGTCATTGAAAATAAACGACATCTCATTCAGACAAAAAAGGTCGCAATCGACCTTTTTTACCTGAATATTAAAGCTAACTATTACTTAATAAAGCTCAATAACAAATAAGTTGCTAAGACCACCACCACCCACATTGCCATACTGCCAGTGGGATAATTACGTGATAATAAAATGCTCAAGCGATCATTTTTTCCAGCAAAATAACTTAAATAACTCGATAACCTGAGCTTTAATGCATCTCGTAAGCCGCGATCAATTTGCCAAATAACACTTAACATTTTTTGTATAACACTTGGCACGGCACGACGATAGACCCAATCAAAATCTAAGTGGGTAGAGCGTAATTCCGGTGGGTACATGCCTCTAAGGTTAAGCCAAACAAAAGCCAACGCTGAAAAGAATAATAACTGTGTTTGTGCTAACACATGCGTTGCATCATAAGGGTTATAACCCGTATCGTAAGGCAGTAATGAATATAATGCTTGCGGATAAATACCAATAGCAATACAAAGCGCTGCGGCAATTGCCATAGCTAATACCATATTATTAGGTGGATCGTTAGCTCGAATGCCTGAGTCATGGGCAAAGAAAGCAAAATATGGGATCTTTATACCGGCATGATGGAATACACCTGCCGAAGCAAACAATAACATCAGCCAGATCCAGTCAAAGCCTTCTTCAAGTGCTGCGGTCATCACCATCGACTTACTAACAAAACCGCTGAACAAAGGAAACGCAGAAATAGATGCTGCGCCAACAATGCAGAGTATGGTGGTTTTAGGCATGGTTTTATATAAACCGCCGAGATCAGAGCCATTCATTCGCCCTGTCATGTGCAGTACCGCGCCCATCGACATAAATAACAAGCCTTTAAAAATAACGTCATTAAAAGCATGAGAAACCGCCCCGTTTATAGCGAGTGCAGTGCCAATACCAATCCCCACTACCATAAAGCCAACTTGGTTAATCAAGCTATAAGCTAATACACGGCGTAAATCATTTTCAATGACCGCAAAAAATATTGGGAAGCAGGTCATGGCAGCGCCAATATATACTAAGATTTCAGCGCCCGGATAACCGCGAGCCAACGCATAAACGGCGACCTTAGTGGTAAAAGCACTCAGAAATACCGTACCGGTTACCGTAGCCTCAGGATATGCATCGGTTAACCAGTTATGAGCAAAAGGAAAGGCACATTTGATGCCGAAGGCAATGAAAATAAGCCAACCAGCAATACTATCTAAACCAATATACCCAAAGGCCAAGGTTTTATTTTCTGCAGCATAAAAAAGCGTACCAGCAAGCAAAATTACGCCAGATAATACCTGAATAATAAGGTAACGCATGCCGGCATGATAAGACCGTTCAGTTCTGCGTGCCCAGATCAGAAATACCGAGGTAAAGGCTAATAATTCCCAAAACACAAATAGAGTTAATAAGTCACCGGCAAAAACAGCCCCTAAAGCACTCCCTGCATACAGCATTGCTGCCACTTGTTGCATGGTGTCGCGTAGGTGTAACGAGTAAACAATACCAATGAAGGCTGCTATATGAAAAACATAACCAAACATTATGCTTAACTTGTCAGCGCGATATGGAATGAGTTGATAATCAAGAAAAGCAAATTGAAGGTGAATCCCCTCAGGCATCATCCATAAGTGCATGCCGCCAAGAATTGGAATAGCGATCATAACCGCACTGCGCAGCATGCCACGTGTGCCTAATAATAGTAATGCCCCTAAGAAAAACGGTACAAAAGGCGGGAGCTCAGTCATCCACATGCGACGCTCCTTTGGTATTTAATTCATTGTTTGAATTCTTATGCTTTGAAGCACTCTTACTTGATTCAGTTGTACTTGGCTTGTCGTAATAATCTTCAGGGCGCATCAAAAAGGTTCTCATCCAACTAGCAACTATCACCAGTACCACACAACCGACAAAGCCATAAATTGGGTAAAAAGCCCAGAGCTTGTCCCATTCATGCATGGTATGACGGTGAATAACAAAATCTAAAATCACCAACAAAATACAACACACATAAAAAATACGCATTAAACGCTTTATGTTCTTAGGATCATCAAAAAGGTATTTTTTTTCATCTGCCATGAATTATTCCCGTCCGGTCAAAACTGCGGTGGCCAACTCAAATAAAGGTTGGGGATAAATAAACAACATTAAGCAACCTAACGTGGTAACCACAATCGCTATTAATGAAGGTAAAGGCGCTTCTTTTATCTCTGCCCTTGTGTAAGTATTTTCAATATTGCTAGAAGGTCTAACACCTTGTTCAGCGTCTTTAAATGACATTAATTTAGGAAAAAAGGCATGAAAAGGAATTGGCAACAAATAGGCGATATTGAGTAAAGAGCTCACCATTAAAATCACCATCAGCACAAACTGTTCAGTTTCTATCGTGCCCATCATTAAATACCATTTGCTCCATGTGCCGCCAGCAGGTGGCACGCCAATAATGCTTAAACTGGCGATAAAAAAGGCGATCATCGTCAGCGGCATTTGTCGGCCGATACCACGCATGTCACTAATTTTAGATTTGTGTAAGCTAACCAAAATAGCCCCAGCACAAAAGAATAAAGTAATTTTGCCAAAAGCATGCATGGCAATATGCATGCTGCTACCAATAACACCTGAAGAGGTTGCCAGCAAAGCGCCAATGGTGACATAACCTAGCTGGCTCACAGTTGAATAGGCCAACCTTGCTTTGAGATTATCTTGTCGCATGGCAATAATCGACGCCAGTAATACCGAAGCACCTGCTAAATACAGTAAAAATTGCGTAGTCGGCAATACGGCAAGTAAGTCTAAACCAAATATAAATACGCAAACTTTAAGTACGGTAAATACCCCGGCTTTTACCACAGCAACGGCATGTAACAGCGAGCTCACCGGTGTTGGGGCAACCATAGCTGCAGGCAACCAGCGGTGAAAAGGCATAATCGCGGCTTTACCAATACCAAAAACAAACAGCACTAATAAAATACCGGCAATGGTTTTATCAACATCATCAGCAAATATACCGCCAAGTTTAAAATCTAATGTGCCGGCGATAAACCAGGTGCTGACAATAGCGAGTAGGAAAAAAACGATTGAAGTAGTCAGTAATATGCCAAGATAGGTTCGGCCACCTTTTTTAGCTTTCTCTGTTCCTGCATGTGTCACTAACGGATAGGTCGACAAGGTTAATACTTCGTAAAAGATAAACAAGGTAAAAAGGTTTGCTGAAAATGCCAGCCCCATCACTGCACCTATAGCCACAGCAAAACACAAATAAAAACGTGTTTGATTTTTTTCATGGTGGCTACGCATATAACCAATGGCATAACATGTGGTAACTAACCAAAGGAAGCTCGCAATTAAGGCGAACAACATGCCTAAAGGTTCAATGTCAAAGCTAATGGTTAAGCCCGGTAAAAGTTCCCACCAAAATGCACTAATCGCCTGCCCCGCTAATAAGCCCTGATATAAATTAACCACTAAATATATTAAGCATAGGCAGGTTGTAATAGTGACGCCTTCGCGAATATTAGGGTATTTTCCGGTCGCGACAATTGCAAAAGTCGACAGCAACGGCAGCATAATGGCGAGTTGTAGCATCACCTCTAAAGAAAGATTCATAACGCGCCTCCAAACAAGCTCTGCGCGGCAGCTTCTGCAACCTGCACACTAAGGCGAGTATCAATGCCAAAATAAATATTAGCGATAACCAGTGCCCATATAGGGATAAGAAAACTTAGCGGCGCTTCTTTCACTATTACATTTTTGTCTAATGGCTCTTTAAAATATGCCACTTCGACAATGCGCCAAACATACACAACCGCTAACATTGAACCTAATAGAATCAATACCGCAACCGGCCACAGTCCTTCTTCAATTAATGCGATGAGTAAATACCACTTACTGACAAAACCAACGGTTAACGGCACCCCTATTAAGCTTAGCCCGCCAATAACAATCGCCGCCATGGTCAAAGGCATTTGACGCCCTAAACCTCGAAGGTTAGTCAGCTCAACACTACCCACTCGATAAATAACCGCAGCTAGGGCTAAGAATATAGCGCCTTTCATTAAGGCATGATTAAACAGGTGTAATAAGGTTGCCGTTAAGCCGGTAACCGTTGTTAAGCTAAAGCCTACTATCATGTAGCCAATTTGCGCGATACTTGAAAAAGCAAACAGACGCTTAACATTGCTTTGAAAAATAGCTGAAGTTGAAGCGACAAATATACCGACCAAGCCAAGCGCCATAAATAAGGTTTCTAGCGGGATGGTGGTGAAAGAAAATGACACGCCAAATACTGAAAAAGTAAACCTGATTAATAAATAAACCGCCACTTTGGTTGCTGTTGCCGCAAAAAAGGCGGTAACAATAGACGGTGCGTAAGTGTAGGCATTAGGTAGCCATAAATGCAGTGGAAACATCGCCAGCTTTAAACAAACACCAACAACAACAAAAGCAAAGGCGGCAAACACAGTGCGGGTTTGTGCCACTTCTGGTAAACGTTGCGACAAGTCATACATATTAAGCGTGCCCGTCATTTGATACATCAAACCAATGCCAATCAATATAAACGTGGCGCCTATGGTGCCCATGATCAAATATTGATATGAAGCCCATAGCGCTTGGCGCTTTTGCCCCATGGCAATTAGCGCATAAGCAGATAACGAGGAGACTTCTAGAAAAACAAAAACATTAAAGGCATCGCCAGTAGCAACAATCCCCAACATTCCGGTAAGCGAAAGTAGGTATAAAACGTAGAAATATACATGTTTATCTTTGGGGATTTCTTTTTCAATACTAGTTTGAGCAGCCACTAAAACGATAGTGCTAATGCCTGAAATAATTAGCAGTAAAAACGCATTGAGTTTATCAATTCGATACTCGATTCCCCATGGTGCCTGCCAACCGCCTAACTCATAACTGATCACCCCGGTTGTCATCACTTGTTGTAATAACAATACACTGACAACAAACGCCAAACCACTAGCGATTAGAGCAAAAACCCACACCAGTTGTGGGCGTTTAAGCATTAAACATAGTGGTGCCGCCATTAGCGGAAGTATTACCTGTAAAATAGGTAGATGTGCAATCACGCTTCTTCCTCCAGCTTAACCTTGGTATGCGCGTTATTCTTTTGATGTTGAATATCTTGTTGCTGAATTTCTTCTTCTTCAATTGAACCGTAAGCTTCTTTTATTCTAACCACCAATGACAAACCTAACGCGGTAGTCGCAATGCCAACCACAATCGCGGTGAGAATAAGTACATGCGGTAAAGGATTAGAATAATGAACAATGCCATCAGCTAAAATAGGGGCTGTTCCCCCGTCAACTTTTGCCATACTAATATAAAAAATAAATACTGAGGTTTGAAAAACCGCGAGCCCAACCAGTTTTTTAATTAAGTTGCCATGCGCAATCACCATATATAATCCACACATCATTAGCGTGATCACAATCCAGTGATTAAAAAGATCGATTAACATTATGATGGCTCCTGATTTTGAGGGACTTGGTTATGTTGATATAACTCTCGGCGGCCGGCAAAATTGAAAAAGATAACAATCATAATTGAAGCCACCGTACAACCAACTCCCCATTCAATTAATAAAATCCCCAAGTGTTGCCCAGCAATAGGATCACTTGCCAGCACATTGTAATCAAAGAAGTTACCGCCGTTCATTAATGAGACAATACCGACACTGCCATAAAGCAGAACCCCTATTGCAGCAATCAACTGGATAAAAGTTTGATTGATAACTTTACGTGCGGTATTTAATCCAAATAACATCGTGTATAGAATAATAGCGGCAGCGAAGATCACACCCGCTTGAAAGCCGCCCCCTGGACCAAAATCGCCATGAAATTGCACATAAAGGGCAAACAATAAAATAAACGGAATTAATATTTTTGCGACAATGCGAATAACCAAATGCTGTTCATGCATAGAATCATTGATTGCTGTAGCTTCTTCATCGTCTTCTTTACGACGAGCAACCGATAGCAAGGTTAGCACTCCAATACCAGCCGTAAAAATGACTACCACCTCTCCAAATGTGTCGAAGGCTCTATAGCTAGCTAGCACCGAAGTAACAATATTAGGCACGCCAACTTCTGCCATTGAATCATCGATATATCGAGGTGCGACATGGTTGTGAATAGGTGCATCGGCAGCGCCAAAGTGTGGCATATCCAAAGTACCATAAACCAACAAGCCTCCGGTGATCAAAACAATAAGCAACGCCGGTAATGGCTTATGTCGGTTGGCTTTCTCTTTTCGTCCAGTAATGGCTATAACCACCAGCATAAGCAAGGTTGATATACCCGCCCCCACTGCAGCTTCAGTAAAAGCTACGTCAACTGCGTCCATAGCGACAAAAAAACTTGCCGATAATAATCCATAAATACCTAACAGCATTACGACGGCAAACAGGTCTTTCATGCGAATGATTGCAAACGCAACAACCACTAATAAACTCAGTAAAATAATATCAATTAAGAGTGCGATGAGGTTTTCTCCTTATCGTCTTTATTCTTTATAATGTCTATTTGCTCAGACCTTTTTAGTTGCTGCGGCATTAAGCCGTTATGAAAAGCCGCTTTAGCTAATACATGGCTAGTTGTTGGTCCAATCAATAAAGTTAATAACAGCACCATCACTAATTTAGCGAAGACTAAAAGATCGGGGCTAAGTATCATCAGTCCAACTAAAACCATGCCTGCACCTAAGGTATCAGTAACCCCTACAGCATGCATGCGGGTATAAAAGTCAGGAAAGCGTATCAGACCAATGCCGCCCGAAAAACATAGAAAGCTGCCAACGAGTATAAAGAAGCCGCTGGCAATTGTAATAATCATCTCCATTTAAAGCTCCTTCTCTACTGATTCGTTCTCATCAGGTGTGTGCTTAAATTGATTGGTATCAGAGTAACGTAATACCCCGATTACACTGATAAAATTGATCAATGCATAGACAATAGCGATATCTAAAAACTCTGGTCTGCCCATCACAAAACCTAGCAAAGAAATAAGTAACACGGTTTTAGTGCCAAACATATTAACCGCCAAAATACGGTCATAAAGTGTTGGCCCAACAATCCCTCTAAAGATTGCTAAAATCATGGTGACAAAAATAGCGAGTGTAGCGGCAATTAACATTAGCGTTCCAATAAAGTGACACGGTGATCCATTTCACCGGCTTCTAATGATTCAATGTCTTTAACTAACAAGGCATGAACAATAATTTCGTTTTCAGTCAAATCAATGGCTACAGTACCAGGCGTTAAGGTAATAGAGTTGGCATATATTACCTTGCCCATATCCGTTTGTTGACTGATGTTAATTTTCTTCAGTGTGGGGGAAATACTCTGTTTACCCAACCAAATATGCTTAACAACCGTGATATTGGCTTTAACAATCTCTTTTACAAGCCATGCCAAATAGCCAAATATATCAGGCGAAAGGTGCAGTGGTTGTGACTCTTGATCGATAACATCCATTTTATAGGCAATGAATAAAATCAACACGATAGAGGCAAAACCAAGGGATAATATTAATAGCGAATAATGGCCTGAATTAAGTAGCCAAAATACTGATAAGGTTATAAATAAACTAAGTGTATGTTTCATACATTCCCTTTTATGCTGAAAGTTTTCGCGTAAGCGTGCGAGTCGCTTTCTGAATAACACGGTCAATAACGAAACAAAGGTCAACTTGAGTTTCTTCAGTAACTATGTTCGGCATACGGTAAAGTGACAGTGTCAACAAACAATGTTTTTCCGTTTTGCCATTTTGATCAACCACATCAGAAAGCGTGAAGGTAATGGCCGAAATATTTGCCGCCATTTTTGATAACGCCAGCCTAAGCTTACGCTGAATATGCTCTTCTATTGACGGGTCAAGTTCACTTAAATTATTTTCAATGGCTATTTTCATGTTAGCGACTTTTCTGCTCAAATGAACAAGCTGTTGTTAACGCCTTTATTAGAAAAGCATTAAGCTGTTTTACTGAAACAAAAGTATTCGCGGAATCATCAGAAAGGTTTTCAAGAATAACCGCTTTAAACTCATCAACCGTAATACATGAATAGCTTAAAGGTTTACGCTCAGCTATTTTTCCGACTCTATTAGCATATGCTCTTTCGACTAATGTGGAAGGCTTTTTCTTCCTCTCATCTATTTTTGCGACATTCGGATTGCCAGCATTTAACATGCCATTAAAGAATCCTTTAATATAGGCAATACACGGCAAGGTTTTATCATTATTAGTGTGCATTTTAAAAGCATTACATGAGCTAATTACGTATTTATCCGTATCAACCCTATTCACATCAGTTGCTAACGCTGGGAACGACAAAAGCGATATTAACAACACGATAGTAAAGCTACGATTATTTAACTTATTCGATAAAAAATCTAACTGAAGAATAGCCAAAAATAGAGAACCATTTTTACGATTTTTCATAATCTTCCCATCAAATATGTTAGCCACATTACTTTGTTATAGCTCACTTGCTGTTGTTGGTAAATTCGAATATTATTTCACTTATCATCGAAAAAAACTGACGATAAAATTATGAGCCCGCTTAATTACAACCATCTTTATTATTTCTATGTCGTCGCTAGCGAAGGCACAATCACGAAAGCAAGTGCAAGATTAAACCTGACATCACAAACAATAAGCGGCCAAATAACTAGCTTTGAAGCTCAAATCGGAGTCAATTTATTTGAACGTAAAGGAAAAAAATTATCACTTTCAGAGATGGGACTACTCATCTACAGCTATGCTGAAGAAATTTTTCAGTTAGGCGATGAAGTAAAGAATATCTTAAAAAGAAAGCAACCTAGCCTATGGCATACTTTCACTGTCGGCATCACCGATGTTATACCAAAAGTACTCGCTCATGAGTTGCTGTCACCAGTATTAAAAATGAGTGAGTCTGTACGCTTAATATGCGTTGAAGGTGATCAAGACCACTTACTAGCCGATTTATCAGTCAATAAAATTGATTGTCTTTTAACCGACCAACCACTTGAATTGGGCAGTCATGTAAAAGCCTACAATCACTTACTCACTGAAAGTGGTTTTACTTTCTTTGCCGCTGAAGCCTTGATTAAAAGTTGCAAAAAAACCTTTCCTGAAAATTTATCTGACTTTCCTTGGCTTATGCAGAGTAAGAAATCTGCAGTGAGAACTCGCTTATCATCATGGTTAGAGAAACAAAATATTGCACCAAATATTGTTGCTGAATTTGATGATAGTGCATTAATGAAAGCCTTTGGCCAAACAGGTATCGGCGTATTTAGTAGCCCTACTCTTATTGAAGAATACGTTGCTGATAAATATGGAGTTAACATTCTTGGTCGTACCGACGAAATTAAGGAGCCCTATTATATAATCTCTCCAGAGCGAAGATTGAAACACCCTGCGATTATTGAAATCGTTAATGCCGCCAATGGATAGGGAGTAGTCGTAAAAGTAAACAGCACTAAAATTTAATTGTATTTACCAATAACTCTGATCGGGGTTTAAAGTAGCTATGTCGCAAAAAATAAACACATAAACATTTAAAAAACTGTTTATAATTTCTAAACCTTGAGATACTAGTTACAGATAGTAATTATTTCGATTATTGATTATGTCCAAAAAAAGTGATGCCGATAAGCTCTTAAGTAAACACCAAAACTTAACTCATACTGAAGATATTAAGGTGGTTTCTCATGTTCAGCGTGAGCAAGGTGAATGGTTTATCAATACGGTGATGCTTAATAAAGTCGATGTGCCTTTTAAATATAAGCGCAAAAAAATGTACAAGTCGCTCACTAATCAACAAGTTAATGTAACTTACTACCCTAGCACTGAAACCATTGCAGGTTTTGATATGGAAATTATGAATGTAGTTAGAATTAAAGTTTGTTAACTATGTTGAATAAACCCAAGCAAATAAATTTCACCATTGTTTTATCCTTTTCTGCTGCTCAGATCAGTCAGCGAAAACTAGCTTCTATATAACCAACAAGTTAAAAATATATCTTTTAAGATCTAAAGCGTATTAAAAAAAGCCGTTTACAGCTTTTTTATGCCTAATTATCAATCAACTCTTGACGACAGCCTTAACTTCTCTCATAAATAAACTATCGATATAAAAAATGTCGGTGTTAAAAATAATAAAGAAACAACAAGCGCAATATTTTTTGGGATAAAAAAGAGGACGGATATTATGATACTAAACCATATTTGGGGATTATACGCTCACCCTAAAGAAGAATGGCAAACCATAGAAAAACGTCATGAAAGTCTAGTGTATAGTTTAACTCACATATTAATTGTCGCCTTAATTCCTGCAGTATGCAGCTATTTCTCTGCCGCCCATATTGGTTGGCAAATTGGCGCAGGTGATGTTATTAAACTAACAAATAATAGCGCTATGATTATGGGCGTTGCCATGTATATTGGCATAGTATTTGGGGTTTTTGCCTTAGCCTATTTAATTCAATGGATGGCCAAAACGTTTGACTCTAGCCCTGACTTTACTCAATCGCTCGAATTAGCCACTTATACTGCAACACCATTATTAATGGTCGGTATTGCTACTTTATTTCCAGTATTGTGGTTTGTTGCCATGGCTGGTTTAGCTGCCCTAGCTTATTCGGTATATCTTTTATATTCAGGTGTTCCAATTATGATGAATATTCCTGAAGAGAAAGGCTTTATTTACTCAAGCTCTGTGGTTACTTGTGGGTTAGTAATGTTAGTTGCCTTAATGGCGGTAAGTGCTATTTTATTAGGTATGGGCTTTGGCACAGAATACATTTCATAAATGTGAGTATAATTGCCATTTCAAATTATGTTATTTCAAATTATGTTATTTCAAATTATGTTATAGATAATTTTAGTCGCTATATTTTTAACTAAAAACTGTGACTAAAACTTAAATCTAATACTAAAAATAACAAAGGCGCCAATTGGCGCCTTTATTTTTATAAGCATTTAATCGTATTTATTAAATGATTACTCTGCACCTTCGTTATGCATATCAATAATTGAGTCTGCATTTTTATCGCCATCTTCTTTGCTTTGATTATTTCTTTTGGCATCAAGCTTTTCTAAATAGCTGTGGTCAATGTCATTAGTAATGTATTGGCCATTAAATACTGATGTTTCAAACTGTTTAATATCAGGATTGCCTTTAGCTACCGCTGAAATCAAGTCATCAATAGTTTGGAAAATAAGTTTATCGGCACCAATTAAATCACAAATATCGTCTAGTTCACGGCCGTGAGCGATAAGCTCATTAGCGCTTGGCATATCAATACCATAAACGTTAGGAAAACGAATTTCAGGGGCAGCAGAAGCAAAGTAAACCTTTTTAGCACCGGATGCTCTAGCCATATCAATAATTTGCTCAGAAGTAGTACCGCGTACAATTGAGTCATCTACTAATAGTACATTTTTACCGGCAAACTCGGCGCTGATAGCGTTAAGTTTTTGACGTACTGATTTCTTACGTTGCTCTTGGCCTGGCATAATAAAAGTACGGCCAATGTAGCGATTTTTAACAAAACCTTGGCGGTAAGGAATGTTCATATGATGAGCAATTTGCAAAGCAATATCACATGAAGTTTCAGGAATTGGAATAACAACATCAATATCGATATCATCCCAATCATTCGCAATTTTTTCTGCCAGTTTATTACCCATTTCTACACGAGAAGCATATACCGACATATTGTCGATAGTTGAATCTGGGCGAGCAAAATATACGAACTCAAAAATACATGGGCTGTAGGTTGGGTTTTCAGCACACTGGTAGCTGTGTAGTTGACCATCTTCAGTGAAGAAAATAGCCTCACCTGGTGCAACATCACGTACAAACTTAAAGTCACAAGCGTCAAGCGCTACTGACTCTGAAGCCACCATATATTCTACGCCCTTGTCAGTTTCACGTTTACCAAAAACTAAAGGACGAATACCATTAGGGTCGCGAAATGCCACCATACCGTGACCAATAATCAAAGCAACAGTTGCATAAGCGCCACGAACACGTTTGTGAACATTTTTAATGGCTTTGAAAATATCGTCAGGCTTTAAATCTAAATCGTCAGTGTTCTGCAATTCATGCGCTAAAATATTCATTAATATTTCAGAGTCTGAGGTAGTGTTTACATGGCGACGGGCTTCACGATATAACCACTGTTTCAATTCATCAGCATTGGTTAAGTTACCATTGTGAGCAAGTGAAATACCAAAAGGAGAGCTAGCATAAAATGGCTGAGCTTCAGACGAGCTTGACGTACCAGCCGTAGGGTAGCGAATGTGACCGATACCAATATTGCCTTGTAAACGCATCATGTGCCTAGTGTGAAATACATCTTTCACTAAGCCATTACCTTTACGTAATCGAAAAGTATTATCACATATTGTAACGATACCCGCGGCGTCCTGCCCTCGATGTTGTAGAACGGTTAGGCCGTCATACAAATACTGACTAACAGCTGAATTACCAACAATGCCAACAATACCACACATGCACTTATTCTCCGCAGAATATTATATTAATTAAGAAAACTCGATGACCCTTTGAGATATTCAAAGAACCATTCTACAACGATTGTAAACTCAGGGATCAGCTGAGATGCTTGCCACCAACTACTTGTTGAAGCTGGGGTGAAAGCATCCATAAAAAACAATATCGCACTTATCATCAAGACCCCTCTCAACGCCCCAAAAGCTAAACCTAGCACTCGGTCAGTACCAGACAAACCGGTTTTACTCACCAGTTGACCAATAACATAATTGACTAAAGCACCTAGAATAAGGGTAGTAATAAAAAGGATGGTGATAGCAGCCGCATTACGCAATAACTGATCAGAAATGTTTGTTAATAAACTTGCTAGGTTTGCATAAAATGTACTGGCAACAAAGAAAGCACTGATCCATATAATTAACGATACGGCTTCTTTAACAAAGCCACGGATCAAGCTGATTAATGTTGATATGCCAATGACCGCCAAGATGGCATAGTCTATCCAAACCATAAAATGAATTTTCTCATTGATTAGAGGCGCGCATTCTATCAGAAGCGCTTTTCGCTAGCAACTTGACGCTAGCAATAGCGACAGTTTTTTTCTTATTTTGTGCCACTTTTTGTCAGTATTTATTAGCGCTAATTAATTGGGCAACAGTTATTTAGTTGGGTAAAAACGGGCGATCTTGCCTTCGACATTGGTTAGGGCTTTCAACTGTGGAATTTTCTTCTGCAATGACGATTTAATAAGTTCAGGGCCAATAAATACTTTAGTTAAGGTACCATTTTTGGTTTTTATCGGTTTAGTAAATGCGGTGTAGCCGTTTTTCTTTAACTTAGTCACTAAAATATCGACATTTTTCTTGTGCTTAAAGCTACCCAACTGAATAACCCATGCTTGACTCGGAACCGCTTTTTCTGGCAGTGCCTGCTTAATTTGAGCCTGACGAGTTAATTTTTTTTCTGCAGGCTTAACTTTACTTTCAATAGCTTCATCGGCAAATGCTTCAGCTTTAGTTAGAGTGTTAACTTTAACTTTATCGCTGTTAGTATTATTTTCTGAGGGCGTTGCGGTGTTCGCCACCTGTTTTTCGTCATCAAGGGCAACTTCATCAACAACGGCTTGTGGTTTAGGTAAAGAAGCAAGTTCATTGCTAGGAAAAGTTTTTGCTTGTTGATTCCTTTTAAACGCTGGTGCTTGCGGAATGCTTTCAAAGTCTGACTGATAAGTTTGTTTTTCACCGTCTAAAAGATCAGGTAAAAATATGATAGCCACTGCGGCAACGATAACGGTACCTACCAAGCGATTTTGAAAAGGCGTAGACAAAGGAAACTCCAATAATTTATTCAAAGCAAACCATTAAATAATTTGCTTATGCGGCAGTTATGGTAACAATAAACGTCTGATTTCTGCAACGGTGAAAAAAGAGCCAAACACTAAAACTACTTCATTTTTTTGTGCATTTTGGCAAGCCATTCTAAAGGCCTCGGTGACATTGTCAAAGCAATTAATTTCGGCCTGCTGATTTGGCAGTTTATTCGCTAACTCAGTAGCGCTTGAACCTCGGGCAACAGATAAACTGCCTAAATACCAATGTGGTAGCAATTGCGCTAGTGGTTTAAGCGTATTGCTAATATCTTTGTCGGCTAACATGCCCACGACCGCATGAACTTTGTTATAGCCACGCAGGGCTAAGTTTTTCGCTAAATATCTTGCCGCTTGTGGGTTATGGCCAACATCAAGTAAAATATGGCAAGGCTCAGTGAATAATTCCGTACGCCCTGGCACTGAGGTTTGTTCAATCCACTGGTTAACTTTGTTTTCACTAAGTGTAATACCCAGTTCAGCTAGAACAGTTAATGCCGTAGCCACATTCGCTTGAGGAATGTTAGCCGGATTTAAATGATTAAACTTTTGTTGTTGATAATGCCATTGCCATGAACTTGTTTTTTGGTTTTGACTAACATGAAAATCTCGCCCACGTAATTTAACTTGCGCTTGAATAGCATTGCCATGTTCAATCACAGTGTTTGGAATATTTTCCTCTCCCACCACCGCAATTCGGCCGCCGCGCATAATACCCGCTTTTTCATAACCAATAGCTTCTCGGGTATTACCTAAAAAGGCTTGGTGGTCTAAATCAATGGTAGTGAGCACTGCAATATCGGCATCAATCATATTGGTTGCGTCGAGCCTGCCCCCTAAACCTACTTCTAAAATAATATAATTAGGCTGGCGTTGCATCAGTACTAAAAAAGCCGCGAGCGTAGTAAATTCATAATAGGTTAGTGATATATTGCCGCGTGCGCTTTCTATTAGCTCAAAAGCTTGGATAAAAGCATTATCGTTAACATCTTGCTTATTAATACGTAAACGTTCGTTAAAACGCTCAATATGAGGCGAAGAGTACACGGCAACATTATGGTTTTCAGATAATAAGGCGTTTTCTAAAAAAGCACAGGTGGTGCCTTTGCCATTAGTACCGGCAACCGTGATCACTTTGGCAAAGCTAAAATCAATAGCTAAGCACTCGGCCACTTTACTAATGCGCTTTAGCCCTAAATCAATTTCAGTGCTGTGAAGAGATTCTAAATAAGAAAGCCACTCTTGCAGGTTTTTCCCCTGAGAGTGGCTTGAATTTTTATAAGTCATGTATAGTGAACTATAAAGGAGTTTTAAGCTTCGTTAGCAGCAACACTTGGTTGGCCGGTAAATTTCGCTAACATACGACCTAGCGTGTCACGCATTTCACGGCGATCAATGATCATGTCAATCGCGCCTTTTTCTTTTAAGAACTCACTGCGTTGGAAACCTTCAGGAAGTTTTTCACGAACTGTTTGTTCAATTACGCGCGGGCCAGCAAAACCAATCAGCGCTTTTGGCTCAGCTACGTTAATATCACCTAACATAGCTAAACTTGCAGAAACACCACCCATAGTAGGATCAGTTAATACCGAAACGTAAGGTAAGCCTTTTTCAGTCATTTTTGCTAACGCAGCACTGGTTTTTGCCATTTGCATTAATGAAAACAACGCTTCTTGCATACGTGCGCCACCACTTGCTGAAAAGCAAACGAACGGTAAATTATTTTCTAAGCAGTACTCTACGCCTTTAACAAAGCGAGCACCAACTACAGAGGCCATTGAACCGCCTAAGAAAGAAAACTCAAAGGCTGCAACAACAATTGGCATACCGTGGAGTTCGCCCTTCATAACAACTAATGCGTCTTTCTCGCCGGTATTTTTTTGCGCCGCAGAAATACGGTCTTTATAACGTTTTGAGTCTTTAAATTTTAAGATGTCTTGTGCTTCAAATTCTTCACCAAGTTCTTGACGGTTATTTATATCAAGAAAACCTTCAATACGTTTACGGGCAGTAATACGCATGTGGTGATCACATTTAGGACATACCGACATTTGTCGGTCAAGTTCAACTTTATAGAGCACTGCATTACACGCAGAGCATTTGCTCCAAACGCCTTCAGGGATATTACGTTTTTGGGTTGACTTAGCTTTTGGGAGAATTTTTTCTATCCAGCTCATAATAGTACTTTTGCCTTTGCAACGAATAATGGGCGACAATTTGATGAAAAACGTTCATCAAAGGTCAAATAGAGTTATATAACCGCGAATTAAACCACAGTTTCACCTACAAATCACAGAAAAACTGGTCTGTTTTGTCATTATTAATTTTTTATAAAAATAACGGACCAAGATTTCTTTTCGGTATTTCAAAATTTTCAGGGTAATCAACATCAACAAAATACAAACCACCGGCAGCGGCAGTCATACCTGCGAGGCATCTATTCTTAGCTAGCAGCACATCTTTTACCCAGTCAACAGTTTCTAGTGACTGGCCGACGCGCATTAAACTACCGGCAATATTTCTTACCATATGATGTAAAAAAGCATTGGCTTTAACCTCAATCACGACATAATCACCATGGCGAGATACATTACAGCGATGAATAGTACGTACAGGTGAATGTGACTGGCAATGCACAGTTCTAAATGAGGTAAAGTCATGTTTGCCAACTAAATGCTGTGCTGCTTGATGCATCAGCTTTTCATCTAAAGGAAAATGACAAAAGCTCAGCCCTTTACTTAAAATGGCAGAGCGTAATCGGTTATTATGAATAATATAACGATAGGTTCTGGCGGTGGCGCTAAAGCGAGCATGAAATTCGCTATCAACTTGTTTTACCCAAGATACTGCAATATCGTCGGGTAAGTTGGTATTAACACCAAGTGTCCAAGCGACGTCTTTGCGAATTTTATCGGTTTCAAAATGCACTACTTGATTGGTAGCATTTACACCAGTATCGGTTCGCCCAGCACAAAATACCGCAATTTTTTCATCGGCAATTTTTGATAAAGCTTTTTCTAAAGTTTCTTGAACGCTAATGACATTACTTTGACGTTGCCAGCCAAAATATTTTTCACCATCATATTCAATGCCTAAAGCATAACGCATCTATACCTCCACAGTCAGAGCGGCGCATTATCAACTATTTTTCTATAGATGCCAATCAAGAAGAGCCTGCGAAGCCAATTTAAACAAACTAAAACAAAGCCAAACAAAAAACGCCACATAAATGCGGCGTTTTATACTGACTTATAAAGGTTTAGATACTCAGTTATTTCATCTCATCAAGTAACTTCAGCGCTTGTTGTATTTGTTCGGCATCACCCTTGTTTAATATATCTTTTAGAATAACTTCAGCATTTTCGTTATCACCGATTTCCATATAGACTTTAGCCAAGTCGAGCTTCTCTGCTAAACCTTGCTCGTCATCATCATCTTCACTATCGCCAGCAAACTCAGGAAACTCGTCTAAGCCAACATCAATATTATTTTTATCATAAGGCTCTGTTGAGTCAATATCATCTAAACTATCAGAAAGTAAATCATCCACAGAAACGAAGTCTTTGTTTTGTGAAGCTGATGGTTCTGAAGCAGACGCCTTAGAAGCTTCTTCTAAAGACTCGACATCATCGAGCAAAGTTTCAAGGTCATCACCAATGTCAAAATCGTCCTCAAGTTCACCTTCATCAGCGGGAGCAGCAGCTTCGTCTTCAATATTGGCTAGCAATTCATCAAAATCTACATCGTCTAGGTCTTGAAGATCGTCCAACTCTTCCGCTTCAATTGATTCTTCAGTTTCAACACCATCGTCAGCTAACAAATCCGCTAAAACATTACTGTCGGTGAAATCAGGAGATAATTCAGTAAACTGCTCAGACGTTTTTTCATCATTAAGCAGCTCGGTTAATGCTTGTTCATCAAATTCTTCGTCGATAGCATCTAAAATAGCTTGATCACTGCCATCATCACCATCCGGTAGTGATTGCTCATCAAGTAGATCATCACCAATTTCTAAGGTCTCGGATAAATCGCTAGTATCTGTATTACTATCTTCGTTGTTCACTTCAGAAATTAGTGCATCAATGTCTAATTCATCTGAGTCTAATTCATCTGAGCTTGGCTCTGTAGTCGAGCTATCACTTTTAGTTTCAGAAAAATCAACATTTAAAAATGGCGTAATATACTCTTGTGTAAAGTTCTCTATCGCGGCCTTATTTGGTGCTTCAAGAAGTTCATCTTGAGGAACAGGCTCGGCGCTTTCCTGCTCTGAACTTTTATTGCTAACTGAAACCGCTGGCGCTTTAGGCGAAGAAGCACCCGCCATTGAATCTAAAAGTGCGTCAATATCATCAGGGTCAGTTAACTCAGCAGGCTCGGCTGCAGGTTCCTCTGCAGTCTCTGCTGGCGAAGAATCAGCTGCCATTGAATCTAAAAGCGCGTCAATATCATCAGGGTCAGTTAACTCAGCAGGCTCGGCTGCAGGTTCCTCTGCTGGCGTAGAATCAGCTGACATTGAATCTAAAAGTGCGTCAATATCATCAGGGTCGGTTAACTCAGTAGGTTCAGCTGCAGGTTCTTCTGCTGGCGTAGAATCAGCTGGCATAGTATCAGCTGCCATTGAATCTAAAAGTGCGTCAATATCATCAGGGTCAGTTAATTCAGCAGGCTCGGCTGTAGGCTCTTCTGCTGGCGAAGAATCAGCTGGCGTAGTATCAGCTGACATTGAATCTAAAAGCGCGTCAATATCATCAGGGTCGGTTAACTCAGCAGGCTCAGCTGCAGGTTCTTCTGCTGGCGTAGTATCAGCTGGCGTAGAATCACCTGCCATTGAATCTAAAAGTGCATC
>CANMXU010000026.1 GCA_947501935.1 uncultured Alteromonadaceae bacterium | reverse complement strand
AGTAGACGCGGTGCTAAACGTATCACTGACACTCTAAATATCGAAGAAGCTGGCAGTAGACGCGGTGCTAAACGTATTTAGGAGTTAATAATGATTAAATTAATCAAAACATTTTTTGTTGCCGATATCAAAGAAAACGCCATTGCAGCTCAAATTGAAATTACAGAAATGCCTGCAAATACTTGGTGGTCATAGGCTCGTTCTATTCAGATTAAAGTAAGTCAACTTAACTACAAGGACGTAGTAGACTTTATTTATTAAGGAAGATAATTAAGATCATCGCTCAATATTGCTTAACTATCACATTATCACTAATAATATTTATACATTAGTGATTTAAGCTATTAAGCACGCATGATCAAAAAGTTAAAGCCAAGCAACTTATTACACTTCATTCGTTTTTTCATACAAAACATTGGCCAAATCAATGGCCCAAAAACTAAACCTGCACACGCCCAGCGCTTACGCCCTAAGCCACTCGCTATAGCCATACAATAAAAAAATACTGAGCAGCTTAGCCCAAGTATCAAGACCAGTAACAACATAATAAACTAAGTCCAAAAACAAGATTAAATAGAGATGAAAAATTTCTCGCGCAATATAACAAAATGCTAAAAACAATACAAAGGTATCGGCAATAAAAAGTACAAAAAAGAGGCAAATACATGCCTCTTATATCGGTAACTTATTTCCGCTAAGCGGTAAGTTTTAGTTAATAATACCTATCCCCCTTTTCAGCCATATCAACTAAAGCTTGGCAAGGTTTGAAACGTTCACCATGAACAGATACCCATTGGTTTAATTGTGTAACTAGAGTATCTGCGCCAATGCTATCGATATAGCTAAACGGCCCTCCGGTAAATGGTGGGAAACCAATACCGAATATTGCGCCAATGTCACCATCGCGGGCACTGCGAATAATACCTTCATCTAAGCAACGCGCCGCTTCATTTAGCATTAAATAAACGCAGCGATTAATAACATCAGTTTCAGAAATAGTGCCGGTAGGTTTTATCTGTAAAAGCGCATACACTGATTCATCAACAGCTTTGTGCTTTTTCGCCTGTTTGCCATAAAGATAAAAACCTTTAGCTGACTTTTTGCCTAAGCGGCCATCGTCAATCAACTTATTAAAGGCATCAGGTGCGGTAAATCGCTCACCTAATTCAGTCGTTAATATTGGGCTGATTTTCGCGCCAATATCAATCCCCACTTCATCAAGCAATTGCATTGGACCAACCGGAAAACCAAACTTAACTAACGCTTTATCAAGTTTTTCAATTGGCTCATTGGCTAGTAATAGCCTCGCCGCTTCATTCATATAAGGCGCTAAAATTCGGTTAACATAAAAACCCGCTTTATCTTTCACTACAATCGGGGTTTTACCTTGTTTCTTAGCAAAGGCGACTGTCGTTGAAATAGTTTGATCAGAAGTACCTTCATGGGCAATTATTTCAGCCAGTGGCATTTTATCTACCGGTGAAAAATAATGTAGGCCTATCACATTTTCAGGGCGCTGTGCCTGTGCAGCAATTTGGCCAATCGGCAAACTCGAAGTATTACTGGCAAAAACGGTTGAATCTTTAGCGTTAGCCTCAACATCAGCGACCATTTTTTGCTTTAAGGTTAAATCTTCAAAAACCGCTTCAACCACGAGGTCTAGGTTTTTAAAGCCAGTGTATTCTGTACTGCCGGTGATCATCGCTAATTGCTGCTGCATCTCAGTTTTTAGCATGAAACGACGTTTTACCTTTTTAGCTAAAATATCGTAACTATATTTCAAAGCATGGCTAATACCTTGGTGGCTAATATCTTTCATTCGCACCGGCAGTTTTGCTTTGCTCGCAGTAACAAAAGCAATACCACCGCCCATTAAGCCACCACCAATTACGCCCACCGTATTTACTTTTTCAGGAGCAACATCAGCAACACCGTGTTCTTTTTTCATATCTGTGGTGGCGAAAAATAACTTTCTAAGCTGCGCAGAAACATCACTCATCACTAACTGGCCAAAATGATCCGCTTCAACTTGATAGCCTTTCGCAGGTGATTGCTCAACGCCAATTTTTACACAATCGATAATTTTTAATGGTGCAGGATAATTGCCTTTGGTTTTGGCCATAACGGTTTTACTCGCCTGACTAAAAACAATACTACGGCCGATACTATTGCCTTCAAGAAATTTATCTAAAAGTGAGGTTTTACGTGGCTTAATATTAGCTTTGCCCGCAATAGCCAAATTTTCAGCAGTAGCAATTAAAATGCTGTTTGGTACCACATCGTCAACTAAACCCGCTTTCAATGCTTGCTTCGCTCTAAGTTGCTTACCGGTTAACATCATATCTAACGATTTTTGAATACCAACAAGCTTAGGTAAACGTTGTGTACCGCCACTCCCCGGCAATAAGCCTAATTGTACTTCAGGTAAGCCTAACGCTGTTTTGGTATTGTCGCTACACACCCGTAAATGACAAGCTAAAGCGAGCTCTAAGCCACCACCTAAGCAAGGGCCGTTAATCGCCGCAACTACTGGTATAGGTAAATTACTTAACTGATCAAAAATCATTTGTCCTTGACGAGATAAGGATGTCGCTTCTTCAGCAGTTTTGCAATTGGCCAACATATTGATATCGGCACCTGCAACAAACGAATCGGCTTTACCACTTAGCAGCACTAAACCTTTAATACTCGTATCAGTTTTAATATCAATAAGCACTTGGGAAATTTGCTCAGCGAATTCCGCTTTTAAGGTATTCATGGCATCGCCAAGAACATCCATAACTAAATGTGCGATACCGTTTTCTTGGCGAACGAGAGTAAAGCTATTCGCAACTGCAGCACTGTCAGCGCTTTCTGAACCTTCTAAATTTTGAGTTTTAATATCTTGGTTCATTAATCTGTCTCCACAATCATAGCAGCACCTAAACCACCTGCAGCACAAGCAGTGGTTAAACCTACGCCGCCACCGCGACGGTTTAATTCATTTAAGGTTTGCACAATTAAGCGCGCCCCTGTTGCAGCAAAAGGATGGCCATAAGCTAAAGAGCCCCCCATCACGTTGAATTTATCCATATCAATTTCACCAATAGCTTTGTCTTGCCCTAAATGTTGTTGAGCAAATTTATTGCTAGCAAACATTTTTACATTCGCGAGTGTTTGCGCGGCAAAAGCTTCATGCATTTCAATTAAGTCTAAATCTTGTAAATTCATACCAGCACGTTTTAAGGCAATAGGCGTTGAATAGCTTGGCCCCATTAGCATATCTTGCCAAACATCGATGGCTGAGAAACCATAACTCTTTATATAGCCTAACGGCTTATAGCCAAGTTCTTTGGCTCGGCCTTCACGCATTAATAAAATGGCCGCGGCGCCGTCAGTTAATGGAGTACTGTTCGCAGCGGTAACTGTACCGTGTTTACGATCAAATACCGGCTTTAAGCGCGCGTAGCTTTCTAGTACTGAGTTTTCACGAATACAATTATCTTTATCGATGAAGCCTTTATAAGGCTCACTATGTGCGGTCATTACCTCACCTGCAAGTTTACCTTGCTCCCAACTTTCGGTGGCCAAGGTATGAGAACGATGAGCCAGTGCATCTTGCTCTTCACGGCTAATACCATGAGTTTTAGCCATTTGCTCAGCCGTTTGTCCCATCGACAAGCCGGTAGAGTATTCAGCTACCGCCGGCGGCACAGGTAAAATATCTTTAAGGGAAAGTTGACGAATTAAAGCAAATTTTTGTGAAAAGGTTCTCGCTTTAGATAAGTCGAGTAATGTTCTAGCAAACTTTTTTGAGACACCAATTGGCGCAACTGAAGAAGAGTCAGCGCCTCCGGCAATACCAACATCAACCGTACCGGCCATAATTGACTCAGTAATATTCACCGTTGATTGAAAGCTAGTAGCACATGCGCGTGAAACACTATAAGCGTCAGTACTAACATTCATGCCCGTACCTAAAACTATTTCTCGGGCGATATTTGGTGCTTCAGGCATTTGAACCACCTGACCAAAAACCAATTGGTCGATTATCGCGGGGTCAACATCATGCTTTTGTAATAATTCATTAACCACCATTTTACCCATATCAACAGCGGGCACACCATGAAAAGCGGTAGCCTGCTTGGCAAAAGGTGTGCGTAAGCCAGCAACAACGGCAATACGCTCTCCTTTGGCAGTTGCTAAGTTTATTTTTGTCATATGTTTTCCTTGAGATAGTCACCCAAACCAAGTGGTCTGACCTGTTTGTTTTTTTGTTATTCTACTTACAAAAATAGATTTTTCAATAGTTGATTATCATCATCCTGACTTAGTGTAGATGATAATCTCCTTTTATATGAATAAATTATTAGCACAAACATAGGTTTAAAAACCGTATTATCCATTTTGAAACTTGATTAAATCAGTCATTAGAAAGCAACGTCTTTATGTCTGAATTTGTTATTCACGGTTGTTTTTTTTATGTTGAACTATATATTGTTATTCAAGTCCTAGTCATGTCCGTTAATTATTAAAGAAGACAATTATGCCCTTTAAACAATTCGCTTCACTGAAAGAACATTTATCATCTCAAGTTATTGGTCAACACGCTTTAGTTGAAAACTTACTGATCGCTTTATTAGCAAACGGACATTTGATTGTTGAAGGCCCTCCAGGTTTAGCTAAAACTCGTGCTGTGAATGCGTTGGCAGATGGTATTGAGGCTGACTTTCACCGTATTCAATTTACCCCTGATTTATTGCCTGCCGACCTTACCGGTACCGATATTTATCGCCCAGAAGATGGCACTTTCGTGTTTCAATCAGGCCCCTTGTTTCGCAACTTAGTACTGGCGGATGAAATTAACCGTGCACCGGCAAAAGTACAAGCCGCGTTATTAGAAGCAATGGCGGAAGGACAAATTACGGTTGGTAGAACCACTTATCCATTACCTGATCTTTTCTTGGTTATGGCGACGCAAAACCCTATCGAGCAAGAAGGCACTTACCCATTACCTGAAGCTCAACTTGACCGCTTTTTAATGCACCTTGAAATTGACTACCCCAATGCGGAAAGTGAACTTGATATATTAAAGTTAAATCGTGGCGAAGCGTTAAAGCAAGCCAAAGCGGCCATTGATACCATTACCCAAGATGATATTTTCACCGCGCGTGATGAAGTATTAAACATTCATATGGCGCCAGCGATTGAACAATATATTGTTGATTTAGTCATGGCGACGCGTCAGCCAGAAAAATACGACGATAAATTAAAAAAATGGTTAGCTTATGGGGTCAGCCCTCGTGCAACTATCGCCTTAGACCGCTGCGCGCGCGCAAGAGCTTGGTTACATAGCCGAGACTTTGTTAGCCCTGAAGATGTCCAAGCGGTATTTCACAACGTATTAAGACATCGCTTATTGTTAACCTATCAAGCAGAAGCTGAAGGCTTAACCGCGAATGAAATTCTTGACCACCTATTAAGCTTAGTGGCTGTTGCCTAAGCTTCTCTCGTGATGTTCGTTCAGGTAGTCATTAAAAGTAATGAGTAAGGCATGATTAATGTTGTTTAATTTTTCTAAACCCAAAGAGCACTATGTCAGTACCCATAAACAACTGGCCAGTATTCATAGTGATGGCATTAATTTAGCCATCACTGAATTAATTCCTTATCAAAATAAAACCTCGTTGATTAACTTAAGGCCAAACCGCAGCTTGCACGGCAAAATGTCGGGGCAATACCTGTCGCGTAATAAAGGCCGCGGTATGGAGTTTGACGAAGTGCGTCATTATCAAACCGGTGATGATATTCGTGCAATTGACTGGCGCGTTACCGCCCGTACCGGTAAAACCCATACCAAGTTATTTCGTGAAGAAGTAGAGCGTCCAGTATTAATTGTCACCGACTTAACACCCAGCATGTTATTTGGCAGTCAGTTATTATTTAAGTCAGTGCAAGCGGCGCATCTTGCGTCACTGGTAGCCTGGCATGCAAAAGGACGTGGCGACCGTATTGGCGGCATTGTTTTTAATCAAAATCATCATCATGAATTAAAGCCGCGCTCGCGCAAAGAAGGAGTATTACACTACCTACATTCTTTAGTGCAACTTCATCAAGAAAGTATTGAAAACCAGTTTTCAGAGCAAAAGCTTGCCAGCCATGAATTTAACCAAGCCAATGCAACCCGCTGTTTTGAGCAAAACTGTGCTCGGGTTCGTCAACTCGCCCGCCCAGGCAGCTTGGTCTATTTAATCACCGACGGCCACAATATTAACGATGAAGCGATGCGTCACTTTTCTCATATTAGCCGTCACTGTGAACTGATTGTGTGTTTGATTTCAGACCGATTAGAGCATGAACTTCCACAAACAGAGCAGCGTATTAATGTTGCGGTAACCAATGGTAAAACCCGTCAAGAATTTACCTTAGGGGATAAAAAAACCCTTAACCTTTATCGAGAAGCCGCCAATATTCGTAATGAAAATATTAAACAAATCTTAGAAAAATCAGGAGCACGGCTCATCGCTTTTGATGCAGGAAGCTCACTTGAAAGTCAGCTCAAAGCTGAGGGTTTATCATGAACCAGACCAACGCCTTAAATCAAGCCAGTCAAGCACCATCTAGCAACGCAATGAATCCGCTCGAAGGGCTTATCGATATTATCGAACCCGAGCAGTTTGGCTATTTCCCCCTTGCCCCTGGCTGGTGGGTGGTTATTATTCTCGTGTCGATTTTACTCACTGGGTTAATCGTTAAATTAGTAAAACGCCGTCAATTACGTAAACAACAACGCAGCGCTTTAGCTCAGCTTAACCAAGATGAATTAAGTAATGAGCACATTGTCAGTATTTTAAAATGGGCGGCGCTACAATATTTTCCTCGTAAAAAAGTCGCCTCACTTTTTGGCCAACAGTTTCAGCAGTTTTTACAGCAAAGCTTACCACCAGAAAAACAGCTTAGCTTTAATGACTTAAGTGCGAATGCATTTAATGACTTATATAAATCACCTGAAAATGCTGTTGATAATTTCGAGCATAACACCTTTAAACAGGCCGCTATATTATGGGTAACTCATGCGCTACCGGTGAACAAAGATAAAGGAGCCATAAAATGATCAACTTTGCTTGGCCTTGGTTATTACTCGCCTTACCTTTGCCTTTATTAATGTATCGGTTACCTGCCAAAACTAAGGCTGGGGTCGCTACCCTTAAAATGCCGACTATTATTGAGAATGTCGGCGGCAGCGCCACTACAGCCAAGAAACAACATATACCATTAATCTTATTGAGTTTAATTTGGCTTTTATTTGTACTTGCCGGTAGCCGTCCACAATGGCTAGGCGACGCTGTTAACATTCCAACCGAAAGTAGAGAGATGATGATAGCGGTTGATTTATCAGGCAGTATGAAAGCTGAAGATATGCGCTTAAATGGTGACCTTGTTAACCGCTTAGAAATGCTTAAGGTCGTATTAGGTGACTTTATTGAACGCCGTGTCGGTGACCGTTTAGGTTTGATCCTATTTGGTGATGACGCTTATATGCAAACCCCGATGACCTATGATCGAAAAACCGTGAAGCAGATGCTTGATGAAAGCGTGATAGGTTTAGTAGGTACACAAACCGCTATTGGTGATGCGGTTACTCTAGCAACCAAAAGGTTTGCAGAAAAAGAAGTGTCTAACCGAATCTTGTTATTAGTTACTGACGGTCGTAATACCGCAGGAAAAATAACGCCTGATGAAGCACTTGAATTAGCTGTAAATAATAACATAACGATTTACACCATAGGTATTGGCGCTGGCGAGTCAGCGCAGAATACACTATTTCGTAGCCAAGCTATTAGCCGAATTGGCAATATAGGTTCAGCTAGCTCTTTTCGCGATTTAGATGAAAAATTATTAACCGAAATGGCTGATAAAACCGGAGGTAAATATTTCCTTGCCGAAAGCGCCGAAGACATGGAAGAAATTTATCTGCTGCTTGACCAATTAGAGCCGGTTGAGCAGGAGCAACAGAAAATGCGCCCTGTAAGTGCAATGTTTTACTGGCCATTATCCTTAGCGCTACTAATTAGTTTCGGCTATATCCTTTGGCTAACCCTTGCCCCTAAATTTACCAAACCGGAATAAATAGATGAGCGACTTTCACTTTATCCGCCCATTATGGCTGTTCGCTTTTGCTGCCTTAGCTGCTTTGATGTATTTGTTAAAGAAACATAAAGTTCAACAATCAGGCTGGCAAAAATTATTACCGAAACATTTAGCCAACGTACTGGTTGATAACCGCAGTAGCAGCCAATCAATGTCGATAATGGGCCCCTTTATTATTGGTATACTCACGATTATTGCCTTAGCTGGGCCTACGTGGAAGAAACTGCCGCAGCCGGTTTATCAATTACAGCAAGGCTCAGTGCTGATCATGGACATGTCGTATTCAATGCTAGCGACTGACTTAGCGCCAAACCGTTTAACCCGTGCTCGTTATAAAGCCAATGATCTATTAGATAGTTTAAATCAAGGGGAAATGGGGCTTATCGCTTATGCCGGTGATGCCTTTGTCATCAGTCCGCTCACCGAAGACATTAATAATCTAAAATTATTATTACCCTCGCTTACCCCTGACATTATGCCAGCAGTTGGTAGTAACCCTATTGCCGCACTTGAATTAGCACATAAAATGTTAAAAAATGCGGGGCATATTAAAGGTGATATTTATTGGTTTACCGACGGTATCGACAATCAAGATACTCAAGATATAACGCAGTGGTCACGTGAACATCCTTATAAATTAAATATATTAGGTATTGGAACACCAGATGGTGCGCCAATAAAGTTAACTAATGGCGAGTTAATGAAAAACAATCGCGGCGCAATTATTCTGCCTAAATTATCACAAGAGCTTTTAGCCGGTGTTGCCAGCCGTGGTAACGGCGTTTACCAAAATATAACCACACAATCAGCTGATATTGAGGCCTTGGTAAAAGTAGCTAAAAATAGAGTGCTTGGTGAAGCACAAGAAGATGAAGATAGCCTTAGCTCTGGTGATCACTGGCAAGAGTTTGGCCCCTGGTTAATTCTGTGTATTTTGCCGATATTACTGTATTATTTCCGCCGCGGAGCACTACTTAGCCTATTACCTTTATTATTTTTAGTGCCAACAGAGCCAGTGTATGCAACAACTTGGCAAGACTTATGGCAAACACCAAACCAGCAAGCACAAAGCAAATACATTAGCGAAGATTATGTCCAAGCTGCCGAAACCTTTGAAGATACTAATTGGCAAGGCAGTGCATTATATCGCGCCGGTGAATATGAAAAAGCAATAACTGCGTTTCAGCAAAGTAATACCGCCGAAGCTTATTATAACCAAGGCAACAGTTACGCTGGCCTCAAGAAACTTGATGAGGCAATAGCCGCATATGATAAAGCGCTTGAACTTAACCCTGATTTTGAAGCGGCTAAAACCAATAAAGAAATATTAGAAAAACAAAAGGAACTTGAGCTTAAATCTAAAAACTCAAGCGGCGAACAAGACAAAGAAAATCAGCACGATCAAGAAGAAACAGAGCAAGGCCAAGACAATAAAGATGAAACTGGCGAACAACAGGAAAATAGCAGCGGCCAAGAACAGCCGCAAGATCAGCAAGAACAACAAGGAAGTGAACAGTCTCAACAAAACTCTGACGCACAAAGTGAACTACAAGAACAAGACCAAGACCAAGACCAAGACCAAGACCAAGACCAAAAAGATGAAGAACAACAGCTTAATAAAAAACAAGAAAGCGACATTTCTGATCCAGAAGATGGCGATAGCAAAAGTATACCAAGCCAAAGTACTTTAGCTAAAGAAGCCGAGCAAAAGCAGCAAAAATTATTTAACAAGGTCACTGATGACCCTTATTTACTATTGCGCAATAAAATGCAACTTGAGTATCAAAAACGTCGTCATGAACAATCTAATTCAGGAGTAGAAAAGAAGTGGTAAGAGTATTTTTATGTTTACTAGGTTTTTTGTTAATCACACCAGCAATGGCACTAAGCCAAGCAACAGCTACCGTTGATAGAAACCCGGCAAGGGTTAATGAGTCTTTGGTATTAACTGTTGAAGTAAACGATAGCGTTGACGCCAATGCCCTAGATACCTCACCACTTTTAAAAGACTTTATTGTGCAGCGTACTTCGGTAAGCAGCCAAACCAGCATGGTGAATTTTAAAACTACCCGCACTACCCGCTTTCAAACCGTGCTTATCCCAAAACGTGCTGGTAGTCTTATAGTGCCACCATTAACGGTAGAGGGGTTATCAACCTCGCCTATTACCCTAACCGTACTTGCTAAAAATGAACAAGCTAATCAGGGACCAAAAGAAATATTCATTACTTCTGACATATCGAGCAAAGAACTATATGTTCAGCAGCAAATTACCTTAACCGTTAAACTACATTTTTCAGCGGAATTAAGAAGAGGCAGCATGTCTGAGCCGAGCTTAATTAACGCTAATATTAATCAAATTGGTCAAGACAAAGAAAGCCAAGATATTATCAATGGTCAGCGTTATCGCATTATTGAACGCACCTATGGTATAACTCCGCAGCAAAGTGGCGAATTCATCTTACAATCACCAGTATTTTCTGGCGAAATTATGGTGCCTTCCGCTAGACGTTCTAACTTTCTAAGCTATAACGACACTAAACCAGTTAGTATTATTGGTGATGAAATTAACATTACCGTAAAACCAATACCAGATAACTACCAAGGCGACTGGTTACCAAGTGAAATATTAACCCTGCACCAAGAATGGCAGCCTGATGTAAATACATTCACCGTTGGCGAACCAATAACTCGTACTCTTACATTAACCGCAGCGGGCTTATCAGAAGAGCAACTCCCCGCACTAACCATGGCGGTACCTGAGGGTATAAAAGTTTATCCTGATCAAGCCGAATTACATACTGGTATAAATAGCGAACGTCTAGTGAGTCAACAAGTTAGAGGTTTTGCGCTAGTTGCAGGCCAAGCCGGAGAGTTTGAGCTACCAGAGGTAACAATTCCATGGTGGAATACCGTAACCAACAGTTACCAAGTAGCGACTATTCCAGCTCAGAAAATTACTGTTTTACCTAATCCTGAATTAGAAAATCAGAACTTGGCAAATGCCGCAAATAGCAGCAACACAGGCTCAGGCAATGGCGAACAAGTAGTGGTTACAGTAACCAAAGCGTCAAACTTACAATGGCTTTTCCTGGCACTATGGCTATTAACTAGCTTTGCTTGGCTTACTACCGCCCTATTAGCGAGAAGACATAAAGCCGGCGACAGTGCAGAGAAGAAAAACACCGGAAAAATTAAGCCAGTAGGTAAAATAAATGATGCTTACTTAGCCTTACTTGCGGCGTGTAAAAAGAATCAAGGACAGCAAATTTTATCGTTATTAGTACCTTGGATAAATTCTTTAAAGTTACAAGCCCAAGCCGTCGGCACGTTAGATGAAGCACTCGCGTTAGTGAATAACAACCAGTTAAATAACGCTGTAGTGGAATTACAGCAAAGCTACTTTGGTAAAGGCGAGCAAAACTGGCAAAGCAATAGTCTAATAACCGCCGTGCAACAAATCAATAAAAAGCCAAAGGCGTCGAAAAAAGCGGCCAGCTTTTCGTTAAATCCTTAAATTTAGCTTGAAGCTACAAAGGAGCCTTAAGCTGAAAGTCACAAGCTAAGTGAATAGTGCCATACAATTCGCTTAGCTTATTTTCTTACGACTTCCCTGTCAGCTTTCTGATTTACTTTTTCTTGCTACTTTTCTTCTTATTGCTTACCTATTCGTTTGTGTTTGCTAATAACCCCTAGGTTTAGCCGCACAGTTCCACTATGCTTGATTATGGGCTGTTGCAAACATCAAATAACCTTAATATCAAAATAAACAAAATTAATTTTAACCCTAGGGAATATAATTATCGTTAAGCAGGTCTACTCAAATATGGCGACTAAACAAATACGATACGAAGCACTCGTTAAAGCTCTTCATGGCGACTTATTCCGTTACGCATACTGGTTATGCAACGAAAAACAAGTCGCCGAAGATTTAGTGCAAGAAACCTTCTTACGGGCATGGCGTGCGCTTGACTCTTTAAAAGATGAAAAAGCCGCTAAGTCATGGTTGATCACCATATTAAGACGAGAAAATGCTCGCCGCTTTGAGCGCAAGCGTTTTGATATGAGTGACTATGAAGAGTCAACAATAACCGATACCAAGTCAGCCAGTACTGAACAAGAAATAGAGAATCACTGGTTAAGAGAAAAAATAGCGGCGCTACCCGAAGAATACCGAGAGCCTTTGGTATTACAAGTTGTAGGTGGCTTTAGCGGTGAAGAAATTGCCGCAATGCTATCGTTAAATAAGAACACGGTAATGACTCGACTATTTAGAGCACGTAACCAATTAAAAGATGCTTTAGATGAAGAACCATTGAAGCGAGGTCAATACAATGGATGATTTAGAATTTAGGCGCGCACTATTTGCCGATCCAACATCAAACGATCCGGCATTGCAAAAGGCCAAAAACAGTAGTCCTGCTCGGCAAAAAGTTAGCCAAGAAATGGATAAATTAGATCAACAAATTGCATCGGCATTAAATGTAGATGTGCCAGATGATTTATGTGATCGTTTAATTTTACGCCAAACCTTGGCTAGCCATCAGCAAAATAAGCGTAAAACTCGCATTCATTTAGCCTTAGCAGCTTCTGTAGCTTTGGTAATAGGATTAAGCGTTAATGTATTAATGTTTTCTAACGCCTATACCAATATTGCTGATTACGCCCTAGCACACACTTATCATGAAGCTGACCATTTTTCGAATGAAGAACAAACCTTGGTAAGCCTCGCTAGTTTAAATGATAAAATGGCCTCGTTTGATGGCAGTTTTAGCCAAGATATGGGCGAACTATTATTTGCCGACTACTGCCGTTTTGATGGCATGAAAAGCCTGCATTTAGTTTATCGCGGCCTTAGCCAACCAGTAAATGTATATATAGTGCCCGATAGTGAGCACTTACAGTTTAGCGCCAACTTTTCAGATAAAAACTTAAAGGGTCAAACCATCAAGTTTAATGGTAAAAACATTATCGTTGTCGGTGATAAATCAGAGCCTCTTAAACAATGGCAAGAAACCATTAGTAATAATGTACAGTGGTCAACTTAGTCACTACCAAGCTTATGTTTGATGTTTGATGTTTGATGTTTGATGTTTGATAAAAAGTAAAAAATAAAGGTCGCCTTGGCGACCTTTATTATATGAAAAATTTAGCATGTTAAATTAAAAGTTAATCACACTAAATTTAAGTTAACTATTGTTATTTATACTTTGTTCCATTTCTTCAAACTGCTGTTTAATATCTGTTGATACTGCTCCAGAGCATAGGCTAACCACATAAACGGCAATACTTGCCAAAACAAAGCCCGGTACTATTTCGTATATAAAGCTACTAAGTGGCTGACCGTCAACAGTCATGCTGGTATTAGTCCAGAACAATACTGTTAATGCGCCAGTAACAATACCCGCTAAAGCACCGTATTTCGTCATTTTCGACCAATATAAACTGCAGATAATTACAGGACCAAATGCAGCGCCGAAACCTGCCCATGCATGACCAACTAAACTTAATATCGAGCTATTACGGTCTTGCGCTAGCGAAATTGCAAACAAAGCAACCACTAACACCGATAAGCGACCAACAAAAACTAGCTGTTTATCGGTTGCTTTTTTATTTAAAAACGCTTGATAAAAATCACCGGTTAAAGAACTTGAAGTCACTAATAATTGTGAAGAAATAGTACTCATAATCGCCGCTAATATCGCTGCCAATAAAAATCCGGCAATAAGTGGGTTAAACAATATTTGCGATAAGAAAATAAATATAGTTTCAGCATCATCAAGTTTACCGCCCGTTTTTGCTATATAAGCAATACCAGCGAATCCCGTCGCCATTGCGCCAACAATAGCAACTATCATCCAACTCATCCCTATTCTTCGTGCAACTGGTAAATCTTTTACCGAGCGAATAGCCATAAAGCGTACAATAATATGCGGCTGACCAAAATAACCAAGCCCCCACGCCATCGCCGATACAATACTTAAGATACTCACACCACTGAAAATATTTAATAACTCAGGATTTACTTCGCCAATAGTTGTGGCCATGCTACTAATTCCGCCAACTTCACTTAATACCACCACTGGCACTAATACTAAGGCGATAACCATAATACAACCTTGCACAAAGTCGGTTAAACTCACCGCTAAAAAACCGCCAAATAACGTATAGGTCACCACTATGCCAGCAGTAATATAAAGGCCAAGGTCGTAATTTAAGCCAAACGAGGTTTCAAATAACTTACCGCCAGCAACCACACCAGAAGATGTATACAAAGTAAAAAACAAGACAATTACTAGCGAAGATACAATACGTAAAACTCGGCTTTTATCTTCAAAACGATTTTCAAAAAAATCAGGCAGGGTTATCGAATCATTAGCTAGTTCTGTATAAGTACGTAAACGCGGGGCAACAATTAAGTAGTTTAAATAGGCGCCTATAATTAAACCAACCGCGATCCAACCACTACTTAAACCACTAATATACATAGCCCCTGGCAAGCCCATTAACATCCAACCACTCATATCGGATGCGCCTGCAGATAACGCCGTAACTGAAGGGCTTAAATTACGTCCGCCAAGCATATAGCCAGAAGCATCACTGGTGGATTTTTTAAAAGCGTATAGTCCAATAGCTAACATAACGATAAAATATATAGTTAAAGAAATAAGTGTGCCTAGCGCCAAAAGTGCCTCCAAAAAGCTAGTAATTAATCTAGATGGTTAACCAGATAAATAAATTCGATAGAAAACGATAACTTACAATATACTTAGATTGAAAGAATAGTCTAAACTCAATAATAACACTTTATAACATTGTGCTGTTAAGTCATCGTAATGTAGATGAAATTAATTGGCAGATAATTCAGATTTATAATGAAATATGCCCTTATTTGCAATATATTCGTTAATGAGGGTTAACATCAGGAAGATATATGTATTTTTACGCGGCTCGACAGCCGATTTTAGATATAAACAAAAATTTATATGCCTACGAATTGTTATTTAGAGATAGCTTAGATAACGTGTTTCCGAATATTTGTGGCGATGAAGCAACCAGTAAAATGATTGAAGCCAGTCGTTTTAATATGGGTATTAGTGAATTCACCGCAAACAAACCTGCTTTTATCAATTTTACCTCAGAAACCTTAAGCAAGGGTTATCCTGAAATGTTAACCCCTGAAGAGGTTGTGGTTGAAATATTAGAAACGGTTAAGCCCGGAAAAAAACTCTTAGCTTTATGTAAAGATTTATTCGAAAAAGGCTATACCTTAGCCCTTGATGATTACGAACACCAAAGTGTATGGGCACATTTCTATCCTTATATTAAAATTATTAAAATAGATATTCAGGAATCTGGTTTACAAGAAATTGAAACGGTTAAAGCTGCTATAACGCAATATCCTGATATTAAAATTCTTGCTGAAAAAGTTGAAACCTACCAAGAATATGAACAAGCACTAGCGATGGGTTGTGAGCTATTTCAAGGCTACTTTTTTTCCAAGCCTGAAATGGTTAAAACTAAAAACTTATCGCCTTCACAAATGTCTATGGCTGAGCTACTTTATGAAACATCAAAGCCTGAGCTTGATTTAGACAATATCACTTCAGTTTTTGAACGCGACGTAAGCATTGCCTATAAACTTTTACGTTACGCTAATTCCCCCATATTTCGCCGTAGAAATGAAATTTCAACCATTAAACAAGCATTGGTTACATTAGGCTCAGCAGAATTAAAACGTTTCTTAGGGCTTATGTTTGCGGTAAATATTAACCCCGACAAGCCTTCTGAATTACTTAAACAAAGCATGTCACGCGCGAAATTTTGTGAATTAATTTCCGGCGAAGTTAATTCACCAGTAGACAGCTCTATCGCCTTTTTAACTGGCTTGCTATCAATGATCGACGCTATTTTAGATGAAGACATTGAAGTGATCTTAACTAAGTTACCTTTGGCACAAGAAATTAAAGATACGCTGATAGAGCGTAAAGGTGTAATGGCAGCTCTGATCAAATTGGTTGAATTAACCGAGTATGCTGACTGGGACAAAATTGAACTTGTTATAAAGAAACTAGGCTTGAAGAAAGACAGTGTGGTTAAATGTTATAACGAAGCACTGGTTTGGGCAGATGAGCAATCTATGCTAACGAATGATTAAGATTTTACTTATTTTTCAAATTTTAAAAGCTAAAAGCTAAAAGTTAAAAGTTAAAAGTTAAAAAGGAGCATAACGCTCCTTTTTCATTTGTTAATAAAGCTGAATATTATTCAAAACCATTCGGGTTATTTGACTGCCAACGCCAAGTATCGGTGATCATCGCGTTTAAATCTCGTTGTGCGTGCCAACCTAATAGCTTATTAGCTACTTCTGCATTTGCAAATACAGTCGCAATATCGCCAGCTCTGCGTGGCTGAACTGAATATGGAATTTCTTGTCCGCTGATTTCTCTAAAGCTATTAACAATTTCTAATACCGAAGTACCATTGCCAGTACCTAAATTAATAGGTTTACAGCCAGAAATTTCAGTTAACTTTTCAACCGCTTTAACATGGCCTATGGCTAAATCAACTACGTGAATATAATCACGTACGCCAGTCCCATCAACCGTGTCGTAGTCATCACCAAACACTTGCAGTTGTGGTAAGCGCCCAACAGCAACTTGTGAAACATAAGGTAAAAGGTTGTTAGGAATACCATTTGGGTTTTCACCAATTAAACCTGACTCGTGTGCGCCAATCGGGTTGAAATAACGCAAACAGGCGATCGACCAACTAGCGTCACTTTTAGCTAAATCAAATAAGATATTTTCAATCATTAATTTGGTTTGGCCATAAGGGTTAGTTGCCGAAGTTGGCATAGTTTCAACTAACGGGCTCTCATTGTTTTCACCATAAACAGTTGCTGATGAGCTAAACACTAAGTTTTTAACCTGATGTTTGGCCATAACTTGCAACAAGGTCACCGAGCCTGAAACATTATTATGATAATAGCTTAGCGGGATCTCACTTGACTCCCCCACAGCTTTTAAACCAGCAAAGTGAATAACTGCGTCAATGTTATGCTCGCTAAATACTTGGTCCATTGCCTGTTCGTCACAAATATCTGCTTTAATAAAAGTAACGGTTTTACCGGTAATTTCTTTAATGCGGTCAAGCACTAAGGTTGACGAATTAGACAAGTTATCAACAATAACAATATCTTTATCTAATGCTAATAATTCAACAACTGTATGGCTACCGATATAACCAGTACCGCCGGTAATTAATAAACTCATCTTAAATCCTTATCTTTTCGAATATGGGCAAATACTAACTGCTTTTCTTGCTTCTTGCTGCTAAGCAAGTTTAAGCATAATAACTAGATAAAGTACTCATAAAATTTTCCAGCATGTGGGCAGGTAACTGATTAATGCCCGCAGCACCAGCTCTACCGCCACCGGTTGGAAATTGAATACAAACTTCATCAGCGCCCTGCTTGTTATTTAACGGCGCACGTACACTCACAGTATAGGTTTCATCAGCGTTTAATGTTAATACAGCATGGGCTTTATCAGGAGATTGATTAGCAAGTTCATTACCAAATACGCCACTAACACGTCGTGACCATGGCTCATCAACTAACATCACTACCTTGCTGCTCGCATCATCAGCTAAAACCTGAGCTGACTGTGCCTTGCCCATATCTTCTTGATAAGCTTTTTTTAAGGTATAAAATACTGAGGTTTTATCTTCAATTAGCGCTAACGGATCAGGGAAAGGTAACAAAGCTTTATATAAGTTAGCAGGATGAAAATGTAAATCGTCAACCGTTCTGCCGTAGCCATTGTAATTAATGTAAATACCTAGTTCAGACAAGCTTTCTTGCTGAGCTTTAGTTAAACCTACTTTTTCTGCCAGTACCTGAGCTGACTTAGTCATATTATCACCAAAAGCAGCTGCTATCGCCCAGTTGGCATACTGACCGCCTAAATGCTGATTAACCAGTAAACTGGTACAGGTATTGGCGTCAGTATCAATTATTGCTTTTAGCTTATCACTGCTTGGAACAACGCCACTGCGGTGATGGTCAACATAAAAAACATCAACATTTTTTTCCAGTAATGCATTCAAGGCATCAATATTTTTCTCTAAAGAAATATCAAGCACAGTAACGGAATCACTATCTTGCTCAACCACTTGTTTTGCTACCTGTTTAAGCAGAGAAATATCTCTTTTTACGCCAGTAATTAAAGTTGATTGTTTTGGCTCAGCTAAACGTAACTGTAAAAGTGCGATAATGCCATCGGCATCACCATTAAAAACATCAAAATGCACAAAAAATTCCTTATTTAAAGTTATTATTTACTTATATCACAATGCTAGAACAATGCTCTTTAGCTGATAAAACCCTGAGTAATTAAATGTTCAACAATTTGTTCAGCGCAGGCTTGCACAGATTTTTCTGCAGTTTTAACATGAATTTGGGGTGTAGCTGGTACGTCATAACCTGAATCAATACCAGTGAAATCTTTGATCTCACCAGCTCGTGCCATTTTATACAAACCTTTAGGGTCTCTTTGCTCACAAACAGAAATAGGGGTATCAATATACACTTCAATAAATTCACCTGAAGCTAGCTTGTCTTCCGCCATTTTACGATCTGATGCAAAAGGAGAAATAAAAGCAGTAGATACGATCATGCCAGAGTCGATAAATAATTTAGCCACTTCACTAACGCGGCGAATATTTTCAATACGGTCAGTATCGCTAAAGCTCAAATCACCATTTAAACCGTGGCGTACATTGTCACCGTCAAGCAAATAGGTATGACAACCTCGTGCAAACAACAAGGCATCAACCGCATTAGCTATTGTTGACTTACCCGAGCCCGAAAGCCCTGTATACCATAACAAACATGGCTTTTGTTTTTTTAAACTCGCGCGTTGCTCTTTGCTAATTTGTTGTTCATGCCATACAGTATTTTCTGTTTTCATAAGTTCTCTACTTTATTCAATTCATTAGTAAATAAGCTTTATATTAGGTTTTAAACACTGCCCTAAAGCTTTTTTATAAAAATTCTATTATTCCGCTAAAAAGGAAAAACTAGCGGGATCATCACCAACACCACTAAGCTGTAGGTGATGGAAACGGGTATGCCAAATTTAATAAAATCTGACAGTTGATAATTACCAGCACTATAAACCATCACATTGGTTTGATAACCAAACGGACTAATAAAACTACCGCTGGCGGCAAATGCTACCGCCATAACAAACGGCATAGGATCAACCCCTAGTCCTAAAGCAATATTATAAGCAATAGGAAAAACCAAGGCTGCTGCGGCATTATTAGTCACTAACTCGGTAACAATTAAAGTGATCAGAAAAATAACCACCAAGGCAAAATAGGCACTCTGCCCTTGCATTAAGCTTTCTAAGCCTCCGGCTAGTAAAGTGGCAATTCCGGTGTTTTCAAGTGCCTTGGCAAGAGTTAACGCGCTTAGCACTATCATCCAAATTTCTAAAGGAAAGCGACGTTTAATTTCATTTACCGTTAAGCAGTCGCTCATAATTAATAATGCGATATAAAAAATCAAACACTTTAAGAGCGAAATGCTAGTAAAAACCGATACCGCTATAACCGCAAAAAAGCCCCATATAGTCATATAATCGCGCCAACCACTAAGCATATTGGCAGGCTTATGGCCGGAAAGAATAAAAAAGTTTTTACTTAAGTTAGTTCTTGAAGCGAAATCTTGGCCAACAGCTAACACTAAAAAGTCGCCTGACTGAATAACAATGTCACCCAGTTTTCCAGATAAGCTTTCACCCTCTCGGCGAATGGCAACTACAGCGGCATCAAAACGGGCACGAAAACCAGCACTTTTAAGACTTTTACCAATAACGGCAGAATCTGGTTTAATTAATACTTCAGTTAAATTATCGCGTAATAAGCCATCTTGCTCGGCAAATAAAGTTAAGCCGTCAAACTGCTGCAGAATAAGCACTTTGGTAATATCACCGGTGAAAATCAGTTTATCGCCAGCAATAACTACATCATCTGGTGCTACAGGTGAAATTAATCGTCCTCTGCGCACTATTTCAACTAAAAATAAAGTGTCTAAATTACGTAAGCCATTCTCTTCAATGGTTTTTCCCAACATGCCCGATGTTGGCTGAACTTCAGCTTCAAGCAAGTAGTCTTTAGTTACTAACTTGGTTTCTTTCATATTCGGCAAACTATTCGCTCGAAATAAAATCACCAAGAAACAAGCAACTAAGGCAGCAGCGCCAACAAGGGTAAAGTCGAAAAAGCCTAAACTTGCTTGGCCTTGTTCAATCAACATACTATTAACGATTAAATTTGTTGAAGTACCAACTAAAGTTAAGGTTCCGCCTAAAATGGCAGCAAAAGAAAGCGGTAATAATAATTTACCTGGGTTAATTACATTATTCTTTTTAATGGTGCCAATAAGTGTGGCAACTACCGCGGTGTTACTCATTAAAGCAGAAGCAATAGCCGTACTAGCTAAGGTACGTAACGTTGAACGAAATTTTGAACCGTTGATCATCACCCCTGATAAACGCCTTAAAATACTGGTACGTTCAAAAGTAAACGAGCAAAAAACCAATAATAATAAGGTAACTAAACCTGGGTTAACGGCATTGTGAAGAATATCTTCAGAGGTAACAAAAGAAACGGCTAAGCATATCAGGGTTGCACCAGCAAAGACTCGTTCAGGATGGTTTTGATATTTTAACAGACCAACAAAGGTAGCAAAAAATATCAACAACATAAGCCATTGCATAGCTGACATTCATATTATCCTTGTTGTAAGCAAACTTGTTAGTTAGCTGTTACTAGCATCTAATTGCTTATATTAGTAATAGCAACTAACAAGTTTATCGATAGTCTTAACCTTTAAGAATATCTCGAGCGCCCCAGTGTGGGAAGTGTTTACGTACTAGCGTATTAAACTCGACTTCAAAGTCAGAATAACTTTGCTTACTTTGGTTTTCAAGGGCATGGTTAATCATACCAGCACCAACGGTAATATTACTTAAACGGTCAACAATAATAAATGCACCTGTAGTGGCATTTTTGTCATACGCGTCAAAATGTAACGCTTCAGCTACTTCAAAATCAACGGTACCTATTTCATTAAGCATTAATTGCGTAGCGTCTGATTTTTCCATGGTATTAACATCAATTCGGCTAACAACTTTGCTGGCATGACCGGTTGTCATTTTAGCGCCATGTTTAATGTAATATTCACGACCCGTTTCTAATTCATCGTCATGCATCCAAACTACGGTGGCATTAAATTCTTTTGATGAAGTTGGTAGGCTGTCTTTCTTAACGATCATTTCGCCGCGGCTGATGTCTATTTCATCTTCCAAGGTTAATGTTACTGCCATGCCTTTTTCAGCACGTTCAATATCACCTTCAAAAGTTACAATAGACTTAACCGTGCTTTCTTTACCTGATGGCAAAGCAACAATGGTATCGCCAACACGAACATGGCCTGAAGCAACAGTGCCACAAAAACCACGGAAGTCTAAATGTGGACGGTTAACATATTGCACTGGGTATCTAAATTGAGTGAAGGCTTCTTCGCTATCAAATTTAATGGTATTTAATAACTTCATCATAGTAGCACCTGGGTACCATGACATATTTTCACTTTCTTCAACCACGTTATCGCCATTAAGTGCTGAAATAGGCACAAAACGTACATCTTCAAAGTTAAGCGAGTCAGCAAATTGACGATACTCTTTTTTAATTTCTTGATAACGTTCTTGGCTGTAGTCAACTAAATCCATTTTATTCACGGCAATAAGCACATGCTTAACGCCTAGTAGTGAACAAATAAATGAGTGACGACGAGTTTGCACTTGCACGCCGTGACGAGCATCAATTAAGATTATTGCTAGTTCACAAGTTGAAGCGCCAGTGGCCATATTACGGGTGTATTGTTCATGGCCTGGGGTGTCAGCAATAATAAACTTACGTTTGTCAGTAGCAAAATAACGGTAAGCAACATCAATGGTAATGCCTTGCTCACGCTCTGATTGTAAGCCGTCAACTAGTAAGGCTAAATCAATAGCTTCACCGGTAGTTCCTGATTTTTTGCTGTCGCTTTCAATAGCGGCTAACTGATCTTCAAAGATCATTTTTGAGTCATGTAATAAACGCCCAATTAAGGTACTTTTGCCGTCATCAACGCTACCACAAGTAAAAAAGCGCACCATTTCTTTATTTTCGTGCTGCTTCAAATACGCTTGAATGTCTTCTTCTATTAACTCTGATTGGTTACTCATCGTCTTTCCTTCGGAAGATAAAGCTTTAAGTTATAAGCTGTTAGTAACAAGTTATAATCTGCTTTTATCTTATCTTATTAATTAAACCCATTAACATCTTAGAAATCTCAATTGCTTCATTTATGCAATTCTGTGCAAAAATGTGCTCAAGATAGTTAATTTCTCTAGCGATGTATAATTGTGTTCTCAATTCAGCACAAGAGCCCTTTGCTATCCACAAAAACTGACACTTCTCTTTCGATGTTTGTCTTTCCATTCCTTCAGAAATATTACTAGCTATAGATAAACTTGCTCTAGTAATTTGATCTTTAAATCCGAAATCTTTATGGCTTGAGAAAGCCTTATAAATAATTACAGATAAACCAGTTGCTCTTTGCCAAACCGCTAGTTTTTCAAAGTCCATAACATCATCCTTGATATTATTCTTTAATGCTTGTGCTACGCTCTTGTTGCTTGGTTACTTTTTGCTGTACTTTTAATCATTTGATTAAAAGTAACCTTCCATTTTCTTCTTCTCCATTGAACCCGTTGAGTCATGATCAATAACACGACCTTGACGCTCAGAGGTTTTGGTAAGTAACATTTCTTGAATAATTTCAGGCAATGTAGCTGCTTCAGATTCAACAGCGCCAGTTAATGGGTAACAACCTAAGGTTCTAAAGCGCACGCTCTTCATTTGCACTTCTTCACCTTCTTCAATTGGCATACGATCGTCATCAACCATAATTAAAGTACCGTCACGCTCAACTACCGGGCGTTTAGCCGATAAATAAAGTGGCACGATTTTGATACTTTCAAGGTAAATATATTGCCAAATATCAAGTTCGGTCCAGTTCGACAATGGGAATACACGAATACTTTCGCCTTTGTTCACTTTACCGTTATAGATATTCCATAACTCAGGACGTTGGCTTTTAGGATCCCAGCGATGGTTTTTATCGCGGAACGAATAGACACGCTCTTTAGCGCGAGATTTTTCTTCGTCACGACGTGCGCCACCAAAAGCAGCATCAAAGCCGTACTTATCAAGCGCTTGTTTTAAGCCTTGAGTTTTCATTATGTCAGTATGTTTAGCACTACCGTGGGTAAATGGGCCTACACCCATTGCAATACCTTCAGGGTTTTTATGTACTAATAATTCAAAGCCGTACTCTTTGGCCATTTGATCACGGAATTCAATCATTTCCTTGAATTTCCAATCAGTATCAACATGTAATAATGGGAAAGGAATTTTCCCTGGTGCAAAGGCTTTACGTGCTAAGTGAAGTAATACCGCAGAATCTTTACCTACTGAGTAAAGCATTACGGGATTATCAAACTCCGCAGCAACTTCACGCATGATATGAATGGATTCAGCTTCCAGCTTTTTTAAATGAGTTAAGTTCATTGAATCGACAACAAATTTTGATAGTAAATTAGATGGGCAATATAGTGACAGAAATTAACAATTACTTCCATACTAGAAAAAGAATTTATATAACAAAAAGGAATAAGGTTATAGAGTTTTAAAGCATTAGTTCTATAACCATATAATAATAACTTGTTAGGTAATGCAACCGGCTTGAAATTTTCTAATTAACGCAGTTGTTGACGCTGATAAATTGCTAACCTGTTCATTATTCATCGCTTTTAAAACATCAGTGCCTAATACTTTGCCTAACTCTACGCCCCATTGATCGTAAGAATTAATTTGCCAAAGCACACCTTGGACAAATATTTTATGTTCATACAAAGCTAATAACGCCCCTAAGGTTTCGGGATTAAGCTTATCAATAACTAAAGTATTACTAGGAGTATTACCCTTCATTACTTTATGGGGGGCTAATTCATTAATTTGTTGTTCACTAATCCCACTATTTTCTAATTCTTGTTGGGCTTGATTAAGGTTTTTACCTTGCATAAGCGCTTCAGCTTGGGCAAAACAATTCGCCACTAAAACTTGATGATGGGCTTTAAAATCACTTGAACCATTAAGGGCAACAATAAAGTCGGTTGGAATAATATCATCACTTTGATGCATTAATTGCATAAAGGCATGTTGACCATTTGTACCTTCTTGACCAAATACGATCGGCGCGGTTTTCCAGTAAATTTTTTCACCTTTAACAGACACTGATTTACCATTACTTTCCATATCTGTTTGCTGTAAATAACCAGGTAAAGCACGCAGAGCATGATCATAAGGTAAAATAGCTAAACTTGGGTAATCAAGTGCATTACGATTCCAAGTACCAGTAAGCGCCAAAATAACCGGCATATTCTGCTCAAACTCAGCATTTTTAAAGTGCTGGTCCATTTGATAAGCGCCTAACTTTAAACGTGAAAAATTATCGTTACCTATAGCTAATGCTAAAGGTAAACCAACTGCTGACCATAATGAAAATCGTCCGCCAACCCAATCCCACATAGGCAGAATATTATGTTCACAAATGCCAAATTCAGTTACCTTTTCAATATTGGTGCTAATGGCAAAACATTGCTGTTCAATACAGTTTTCAGGTAATGCCGCACACAACCAAGCTTTTATTGCCAAGGCATTTAATAAGGTTTCTTGGGTGGTAAAAGTTTTTGAAATAACCACAACTAAAGTCGTTTGTGGCAGTAATTGAGTTAACTTTTCTTGTAATGCTGCGCCGTCAACATTGGCAACAATATGTACATTTAACCCCGTTGAGTGATAAGGTTTTAAAGCACTCAAGCCAACTTTAATGCCATAGAATGAACCACCAATACCAACAGCTAAAACATCAGTAAATGCTTCGCCGGTGCTACTGGTTAGTTTTCCTGAGCAAACATCTGCAACTATTTCACTCATGCGTTGCTCTGTATTTATCACTTCTTGCGCTTGGGCTTTTAATACTTCTCGTTTTTGCTCATTTGGTGCGCGCAGTACTGTATGTAAAACTGAACGCCCTTCTGTGTTATTTATTTTAGCGCCACTAAACTGGGCCTGTATTTTTTCAACTAAGCCAAGGTGCTTAGCTAAAGTAAACAAAGCCGTTAACTCTTCATTATTAATATTTTGTTTTGAATAATCGAGAAACAAATTGGCGGCAGAAAGGGAATAATTATCAACGCGCTTAGTATCAGAAAAAAGTGAGGAAATATCACGAGACTTGGCAGTAGCTGCCAGTTGAATTAGTTTATTAACATCCATTTATAAAACCACTCTCAAAGAATTAGTGAAGGCATGGGTAAAATTTTCTGCCATTGCTTTGTCGCACTGAAGTACGACCTACAACTACACCTGTCAAAATATGACCTACAGTTCATATCTATAAACTAGTCGAAATGTAGATCAGAACTTATTCTGAATGATTATAAGCTAACTGTTCTAGTCGCACTAAAGTACGACCTACAACTACACCTATCAAAATATGACCTACAGTTCATATCTATAAACTAGTCGAAATGTAGGTCAGAACTTATTCTGAATGATTATAAGCTAACTGTTCTAGTCGCACTAAAGTACGACCTACAACATACCTATCAAAATACAAACTACAAATTTAAACCTGAGATATATGCTTTAAATTCTTCAGCAAGCTCAGGATGGCGCAAGCCATATTCAACATTAGCTTTCATATAACCAATTTTAGAACCACAGTCATGAGACTTGCCTGTCATATGAAAAGCTTCAACGGTTTCAAGTTTCATTAAGCTGGCAATAGCGTCAGTTAACTGAATTTCATCACCCGCACCTGGCGGAGTAAACTCGAGTAATCCCCAAATTTTTTCTGATAAAACATAACGCCCAACCACAGCTAAATTAGACGGCGCTTCATCGATAGCTGGCTTTTCAACAATTGCAGTCATCGACTTTGACTCGCCAGGTACTAATTCAACACCACCGCAGTCAACCACGCCATAGCTACTAACCAATTCCATTGGTACTGGCTCAACCATAATTTGGCTATAACCACCAACTTCATTGTAGCGAGATAACATTGCGGCCAAATTTTCTGTTTTTAAATCAGCACTAACTTCATCTAAAATAACGTCAGGTAAAACCACAACAAAAGGTTCATTACCAATAATAGGACGCGCTTTTAATACCGCATGGCCAAGACCTTTCGCTTCACCTTGGCGCACATGTAAAATAGTGACATCTTTTGGACAAATCGCTTGAATTTCATCTAATAACTGACGCTTGACTCGCTTTTCTAGAGTGGTTTCTAATTCAAAGGATTTGTCGAAATGGTTTTCAATGGTATTTTTTGACGAATGAGTAACCAGTACAATTTCTTTGATACCAGCAGCAACACATTCATTAACAATGTATTGAATCATTGGTTTATCAACAATTGGCAGCATTTCTTTAGGAATAGCTTTTGTGGCTGGTAACATACGCGTACCAAGACCCGCTACAGGTATTACCGCTTTTCTAATTTGTTGTGACATTTTATTCCCTATTATCAATTAACGTAACACGAGCCTAACGTTAAATTTTTATCAATAAAAGAAAGCCACCTTAAAATACTCTAAGGCGGCTTACAAACTAATTTTTATCATCTATCAACAGGCTTTTTTAACGCTATCGCCACGACCAATGGCGTAATAACTAAAGCCGCGGTCTTTGAGTAATGACGGATCATATAAGTTACGACCATCAACAATTAATTTTGTTGATAAAGCATCAGCAATCAAATCAAAGTCTGGCGCTCTAAACTGGCTCCATTCAGTACAAATAACTAAGGCATCGGCACCTTTTAGAGCAGACTCTTTCGTACCTACTAGCGATAAGTCATCACGAGTACCGTAAATACGCTGACACTCTTCCATGGCTTCAGGGTCGTAGGCTTGCACTTTTGCACCAGCAGCCCATAAAGACTCCATTAATACTCGAGCAGACGCTTCGCGCATATCATCAGTTTGAGGTTTAAATGATAAGCCCCAAACAGCAACAGTTTTACCGGCTAAATCGCCTGAAAAGTGGTTATTAATATGAGTAAATAATTTTTGTTTCTGCTGGTAGTTAACACTTTCAACGGCTTCTAATAGCGCTGGTTTATAATCAATACCCTGTGCTGTTCGAACAAGTGCCTGAACATCTTTAGGGAAACATGAACCACCATAACCACAACCTGGGTAGATAAATTGATAACCAATGCGAGAATCTGAACCTATGCCATGGCGAACCGCTTCAATATCAGCGCCGAGTAATTCAGCCAAGTTTGACATTTCATTCATAAATGAAATTTTTGTCGCTAACATACAGTTAGCTGCATATTTAGTTAACTCGGCAGAGCGTACATCCATAAAAATCATACGGTCATGATTACGGTTAAATGGCGCATATAATTCGCGCATTGCAACGCGGGATTCTTCGTTATCTGTGCCAACAACAATACGATCAGGCTTCATGCAGTCATTCACTGCTGCACCTTCTTTTAAGAACTCAGGATTTGAAACCACATCGTACGATATTTCAGCATTACGGTTAGCTAGTACCGAGGCAACTTTAGCTGAAACTTTATCCGCAGTACCTACGGGTACGGTTGACTTATCAATAATTATTTTAGGCGCTTGCATATGTGTAGCAATGGTTTCAGCTACTGCTAATACATATTTTAAATCGGCAGAGCCGTCTTCATCAGGAGGCGTGCCCACTGCAATAAATTGCACCGCACCATGATTAACCCCTAAAGCCGCATCAGTAGTAAAAGCTAATAAACCATTTTTATAGGTTTCTTCTACTAGTGGTGTTAAGCCGGGTTCATAAATAGGAATTATGCCTTTTTTAAGATTCTCAACTTTAGTTTCATCAATATCAACACAAACCACGTCATGCCCTACTGAAGCTAAAATAGCGGCCTGTACTAAACCAACATAGCCAATACCAAATACTGTAACTTTCATTTATTTCCCTAAGAATGTCTTAAAATCTATATTTATTAGTAGATATTACCTTGTAGGTCGTACTTCAGTGCGACTTAATAAGTCGTAACCAAAAAACCAACACAACCTAAAATAATACCATTGTCGGAATGAATTCCGACCTACATGCGTATAATGTCATTGTTAGAATGAATTCCGAGTTACCCACGGCCGGCGAAATCTACATGAGCATGTTCATATAAAAACTTGCATGCAATACTAAGCACTGAGTAAATGCTCTGCAAGTGTTTTTTCTACAATATATAACTGATGCGTTGCAGCTTAAATTAAAGTGCTTAACTAAAACCTTTAGCAAAAGCCCTTAACTACACTTATTTAAAGCCTTAACTAAAGCGTGGCAACTTTAGACAAAACCTGACTAACTAAACTTTGCGCGGTAGCTTCATCAGACGATTCAGCATAACAACGCAACTCTGGTGCATTGCCAGAAGGTCTAAGGTGAATAACATCATTATTTGATAAGGTTATTCTTAAACCATCAGTAATATCGGTTGTTAATACACTCAAGTTTTCAAAACCTAATAAAGCAATTAAGCCTGTTGGGTCGCCACTATGCTCAGCTATAAGCGCTTTGCTCTTTTCAGTTGCAAAGTTTTTAATTCTATCACTAGCCGAAAAACGCACCGAGCAAGCTTCAACTAATGAAGAAATATTACCGGTTTTGCCATCACCTTTAGTGCTTGCAGCTAATAGCATAATTGCGGGCAATACAGCATCACGTGTTGGTAGGGCTTTTAAGGTTTTATTATTAATAACAGTATCAGAGCCTAATAAAAACCCGCCATTAGCTTCAAAGCCGGCGACTGAATTAAACGCTGTAGCTAAACGTGCAAATTCAGCAATAACATAAGGTGAGCCAATTCGGGTGCGATCAACTTGTTTAAAAGCATTCGATAATTCAATTGAAGTATTAGAACTTACCGGAATAGCCAAGGCTTCTATAGCTAACTCTTTTGCGCATAATAAACCTAAAATATCACCGCGTAGCCAATTGCCTTTTTCGTCAGCTATTAACGGGCGGTCTCCGTCACCGTCAGTTGAAAAAATAGCGTCGAACTTATACTTTTCAGACCAAGCTTTAACTTTGGCTTTATCTTCATTGGATACCGCTTCAGTATCAATAGGCACAAAAACATCGCTACGTTCGAGTGAAGTAACCTGTGCGCCTAGCTGTTCAAATAATGGCTGGTATAAATCACGACCGGCACTTGAATGCTCATAAATACCAATATGTTTACCCGCTAAAAAGGGTTTATCAAATAACGATATATAGCGCTCTAAATATTCTGATGCAGCACTGTTATCAACCGTTAATTCAGGTAATTCCTGTATTGAATTAAAAACAGCCTCGGCAGATAAAATCGCTTGTTCGTCTTGCTTGGTAATTTCACCATCTGGGCGATAAAACTTTAAGCCGTTTCGATCGAAAGGAATATGACTGCCGGTAACCATAATACAAGGAATGTTGCGTTGCATTGCTGCATAAGCTAATGCAGGCGTTGGCAACACACCATAATAATGAACTTTAATGCCTAACTGCCCTAAAGCAGCACTACAGGCTTGAGCCATAGCATAACTACTTGGGCGGTTATCAATAGCAATAGCTAACGACTGAACCGCGAAAGAACCTTTAAGGGAGTCAATAAAGGCAAAGGTAAAAGCGGCACATACATTTGGTGTAAACTGCTCAACCAGCCCGCGGGCACCACTAGTACCAAAAGCAACACCACTGTTGGCAAGTACCGTTTTGCTGTTCATTTCCATATTGGTTGTACTCATAAGTTACTTCACTCGGCCGTAGCGGTCTTCAAAGCGAACAATATCGTCTTCACCTAGATATGAACCTGATTGAACCTCAATAAGCTCTAAATCAACCTTACCAGGGTTTTCAAGCGCATGAATAACACCAATAGGAATATAGGTTGATTGGTTTTCAGTAAGTAAAATTTCATTATCGCCATTAGTTACTTTTGCAGTACCAGATACCACAATCCAATGTTCAGCGCGGTGATGATGCATTTGCACCGAAAGTTTAGCACCAGCTTTTACAGTAATTCGTTTTACTTGGAAACGTTCGCCATTATCAACCGAGTCGTACTTACCCCACGGGCGATAAACTTCACGGTGTAATTTAAATTCAGGGCGTTGCTCTGCTTTTAGTTGATTAACAACATTCTTAACTTTTTGCACAGCTGATTTTTTCGACACTAATATCGCATCTTTAGTTTCAACAACCACAACATCGTCTAAACCAACAATAGCCACTAATTTTTCTTGGGCATTAACATAAGCGTTAGTGGTATCAACACTGATAACATCGCCTTTGAAAACATTGTTTTGCTCATCTTTAGCTTCAATTTCCCAAAGTGCTGACCAGCTACCAACATCACTCCAACCACAATCCATAGGAACAACCACAGCTTGTGAGGTTTTTTCCATTACCGCGTAATCTACAGAGTCGTCAGGGCAAGCTTCAAAAGCGGCTTTATCAACACGAACAAAGTCAATATCGTTTGAGGTTTGTGCCATCGCCGCTTCACACGCTTGGTAAATATCAGCGCGATGTGTTTTTAATTCAGCTAAATAGCGGCTGGCTTTAAATAAAAACATGCCGCTATTCCAATAATAATCACCACTGGCTAAATATTGCTCGGCGGTAGTAGCATCAGGCTTTTCAACAAACTCAGCTACTTTAAAGCCTTCACTTGTTTCAGCATCGCCACGTTTAATATAACCATAACCAGTTTCAGCAGCCGTTGGCACAATACCAAAAGTTACTAGTTTATTATTTTGCGCATGAGCGGCTGCTTTTTCAACCGCAGTACAAAAAGCTTGCTCGTTTTTAATAACATGATCAGCAGCAAGTACCAGCAGTAAAGGGTCATCACCATTTTTTAGTGCTTGAAAAGCAGCAAGGGCAATTGCTGGTGCGGTATTTCTACCAATAGGCTCTAAAATAATGCCATTGTTTTCAATATTATTAGCGCGAAATTGTTCAGCAACCGAAAAACGATGTTCTTCATTACAAATAACGATTGGCGCTTGATGCTCAATGCCAGACAAACGTAAAGCCGTAGCCTGCAACATCGAGTTCTCACCATGCAAGGTTAAAAACTGTTTAGGGAATAATTGACGAGATAATGGCCATAAACGCGAACCAGAGCCGCCAGCCATAATTACAGGTAAGATCATGTAAATCCTTTAATCATTATTATTTAGTCAAATAGTGCTACAAGAGTAACAATTTTGTTTTATAGAATTCTAAGGGAAATGAAAATAAGAATATAGGCTTATTTAACAAAGCCACTAACTTTTTTGGTAAAGCACTTTTCCAACTCTATTGATATGAGAAAGCAAAGCTTCGTTTTCAATATCGCTATAAATTGGCAGGTCAAAATCATAAGGGGTGAATAAATCATCTAAGGCAAGGCTAACATTAATGAAGTCTTTATAGGATAAGTCATCACCTTTAAGGGTAATATCTATATCAGAGTTGGTTCTATAATTTCCCTTTGCCCTAGAGCCATATAGTATTGCACAGTCTATACTAGCGCAATTCGCGAATACTGATTTTATTTTTAAAATATCGCCATCAGTTAAACCAAATTCCATCAAATATTACTCTGTATTTTTAATCAGGTTTAGTCTTTCATTTAATAAAACAAATGCACCATAGTATTCATTAATCACTTGTGCCGATATTTTAGCGGCTGTTTCACGATTATAAGTATGAGAGGTTAGCACTCTACTTTTAATCATTTCCATCCATAAAGAACCATTATCAATAAGCCCACGTTTAAAGGCGAGTCTAATGGCATCACGACTTCCTTGAATACCAACCTCTGCTTGAGCTTCATAAAAGTCTTTAATAACATTCCATGCTAATTCATAGTTATATTCAAAGGCTTGAATTAAGCCTTGTTCTTCTAATTTACTTAACGGCCTTTCTTCATTTAGTTCAACTGCTTCTGTTAACTCATTAAGGGCAAGATCAAAGTTACTTAACCTTTGATGCCAACGAATATCTAAAGACATAAATAGTTACCTGAGCTAATTAAAATAAATTTAGTGAAATAAATAACGACAATAAACGCGAACCAGAGCCGCCAGCCATAATTACAGGTAAAATCATGTAAATCCATTAATCAGTATTATTTGTTAAAGAGTGCTACGAGAGTAACAATTTTGTTTTATAGAATTCTAAGGGAAATATTGAAAAGAATATAGGGGTATTTAAAGTATTCAGTGCCCATAGACCTATTGAATAGGCATGAGCACAATAAAATTATTGCAATAAGGATATTCAATAAGCTAAGAATACTGCTCAGCAATCCAGTTTTGATACGAACCGTCCATTACACTTTGCCACCAAGCTTCATTATTCAGATACCATTGTACGGTTTTTGCAATACCGGTTTCGAATGACTCTTTCGGTTGGTAACCTAATTCATCATTTGTTTTAGTTGCGTCAATCGCGTAACGCCTATCATGTCCGGGGCGATCTTTAACATAAGTAATTAGTGACTCAGTATTTTTCTCGATAGCCGCTATCGCACCAGGAAAACGCTTAGCTAATTCCTCATTATTGATAAACTCTTGCTCAACCAATTTAGAAATGGTTTTCACAATATCAATATTCGCCCACTCATTGTTACCACCAATATTATAATTTTCACCAATACGGCCATTTTGCAAGACTAAGTCAATACCGTGAGCATGATCTTCAACATATAACCAATCGCGAATTTGCTGACCATCACCATATATAGGTAAAGATTTATTGTGTAAAATATTAGTGATCACTAAAGGGATTAACTTTTCAGGAAAGTGAAAAGGACCATAATTGTTTGAACAGTTGCTAGTAGTAACATTTAAGCCAAAGGTATGGTGATACGCTCTTACTAAATGATCACTTGCTGCTTTGCTGGCAGAGTAAGGTGAGTTAGGTGCGTATGCAGTATCTTCAGTAAATGCAGGATCAGTTGCTGATAATGTACCGTAAACTTCATCTGTTGAAACATGATGAAAGCGATGACCTTCAAGTACTGTATCTGCGTCTAACCATACTTTTTTAACAGCTTTTAATAAACTATAAGTACCCATAATGTTTGTTTCAATAAAAGCGTCAGGACCTGTAATAGAACGGTCAACATGTGACTCAGCAGCAAAATGTACTAAGGTGTCAATGTTATGCTCAACTAACAATGCTTCAACTAGCGATTGGTCACAAATATTTCCGTGCACAAAAGTAAAGTTTTTATTGTCTTTTACACTATCTAAATTAGCAATATTACCTGCATAGGTTAATGCATCTAAAACCACCACTTGGTCAGCTGGATAGCGCTGAAGCCAATAATGAACAAAGTTAGCACCAATAAAGCCAGCACCGCCAGTTACCAATAATTTTTTCATTTTTAATACTCTATTTATCAACAAGGCTTAAGTGCAAACTTAAAGCGCTTTTATCATATTTTTTAACTGTGTTTGCCAATGCTCTATACTAACATCAGGTAAGGCATTTCTTAATGATGTTTTATCTAACACACTATAATGAGGACGTTTAGCAGGTGTTGGGTAATCTTCAGTACGAATGGGTTTAATTGGTATTCTTTGAGTTAGAATACCTTGGTCAAAAGCAATTTCTTGTATGGCCACTGCAAAATCATACCAACTTGCAACTCCAGCATCCGTATAATGATGCGTTCCAACAGCCTTATTTTCGCAGGCTAAAATACATACTTTTGCTAAACCTTTAGCATAAGTGGGCGTGCCAATTTGATCACTAATAATACCAAGTTCAGGTTTTGACTCCATTAAATCAAGCATAGTTTTCACGAAGTTATTGCCATGACAGGAATATACCCAAGATGTTCTAATAACTAAGCTATTTAAAGGGTTATAACGATGAATTAATTGCTCACCTGCAGCTTTAGTTTCACCATAAACACCTAAGGGAGAAATTTCATCACTTGGTAAATAAGGAATTCCTTTATCACCTTGAAAAACAAAATCCGTAGATATATGCACAAAATACAAACTTAATTCTGCACAAGCTTTTGCTAAGTTACCAACCGCTGTTGAGTTAATAACCATTGCATTTTCACAGTCTGACTCGGCAGCGTCAACAGCCGTATAAGCTGAAGCATTTATCAAAGCATCAGCACAATAACTTGCTAAAAGTTTTTTCAATAAAACATAATCAGTAATATCAACGTCGTCTCGCCCTAAGCAAATAACTTCATTTTCGCTAGATGAGAGTTGTTTCAATTCCCATGCTAATTGCCCTGACTTACCTATAACTACAATTTTCACTGCTTTGTTTTTTCCTTGAACTTAATATTTACTTAAAATGCGTAATGATTGGTTATAATCGCATTAAAAAGTAGGTGCGTCTTTGAACTGAAGGCCAGCCTCATCTTTTACCGATAATGAAGGTTTATTATCTTTAACCAGCGGCCATTGAATATTTAATTCAAAATCATTCCATAGCAGTGATACTTCATGCTCTGGCGCATAATAATCAGTACACTTATAAACAAACTCGGCAGATTCACTCATCACATAAAAACCATGAGCAAAACCCTCAGGCACCCATAACTGGCGTTTATTCTCACCAGATAAAACCACGCCCACATGTTGACCATAGGTAGGTGATGATTTTCTCATATCTACAGCAACATCATAAACCTCACCAGAAGTTACTCGAACAAGCTTTCCTTGAGTATTTTTGAGTTGGTAATGTAATCCGCGTAAAATACCGTGGCTTGACTTACTGTGATTATCTTGTACGAAAGTTACTTCTGCCACATGTTGTTGAAACCAATCATCTCGAAATGTTTCTAGAAAAAAACCTCTTTCGTCGCCAAACACCTTTGGCTCGATAATTTTAACATCAGCAATATTTGTATTAATAACTTGCACTAAAAAACTCTCTCATTAATTAGTTTTAATAAGTATTCGCCATAACCACTTTTACGTAAGGGCTGTGCAATGTCTCTTAATTTATCAGCACTTAGCCAGCCATTTCTATACGCGACTTCTTCAGGGCAATTCACTTTCAAACCTTGGCGTTTATCGATAGTCGCTATAAATTGCGCGGCAGCTAATAAGTCATCATGGGTTCCGGTATCTAACCATGCCGTACCTCGCCCCATAATCTCAACTTTTAACTCTCCTGCTTTCAAGTATTGGTCAATAACATCAGTTATTTCTAGCTCGCCACGATCAGAAGGTTTTACCTTCTTAGCAAACTCGACCACACGTTCATCAAAGAAATATAAGCCTGGAACTGCATAATTAGACTTAGGCTCAACAGGCTTTTCTTCAATAGAAATAGCCGTGCCGTTTTCATCAAATTCAACTACACCGTAAGACTTAGGATTTGAAACATGATAACCAAAAACAGTTCCGCCAGATGCTTGAGCATTAGCACTTTGTAAAGACTTAGATAAATCATGCCCGTAGAACATATTATCACCAAGGACTAAAGCGGCTGCAGAGCCCGCTAAGAATTCCTCAGCAAGTATAAAAGCCTGTGCCAAACCATCAGGGCTAGGTTGAACTTGGTATGAAATTGAAACACCAAAATTGGCACCATCTCCTAATAAGTTTTCAAATCGATGAATTTCTTCAGGAGTAGAAATTACAAGAATGTCTTGAATACCCGCCTGCATTAACGTAGCCAGAGGATAATAAACCATAGGTTTATCATAAACAGGCATAAGCTGTTTACTTACTACTTTAGTTAAGGGGTATAGGCGAGTACCGCTTCCGCCTGCTAGAATAATTCCTTTTCTCATTTTTACCTCTAGTATAGTGCTAACTGTAATTAAACCGGAGCACAATATTTACATAAACAAATCAAAATATTGTTGTTTAACAATTTTCCAAGTATATCGTCTCTCTGCGATCTCTTTCATATGGCTTCCATTGCAGTAGGAGTCAAACGCTTTAATAAGCTGAATTAAATCGCCAGTATTTGAAAAAAACTCAGCCTTATCTTCAGTGGAAGCACGATTATAATTACAATCAAATGCTAAGATATCTTTGTTAAAATGCATCATTTCGACTAAAGATGGGTTAGTACCTCCGGCAGAGTGCCCGTGCACATAAAATGAGCACTTTTGACGGAGTTCAAATAGTGTATTTAAGTCATATACAGGGTCGATAATTTCAATGTTATCATAGAGCTGGTACTTAGTCTTCATACTGCGACCAAAGTCACTATTATTCCAATTACCTATGAATTTTAAATGTTTGCTAGTGTGACTAAAAGCTTCAAGTATCAACTCTACATTATTCTCGGGCTCAATACGGCAAAGAGCTAGAGCATACCCTTCATCTAATAATTGTAGTTGTTCAACAACAGCATGATCCCCGCCGTAAGCAATAACTTCAGAAGTTTTACCGTATTCAGCAGCAACATAATCAGCTATAGCCTGATTATCAGCCACAACAACATCAGAATGCTTGATTGCCATCTTCTCAGAAAACTTTAGAAACTTTTTAGCAAAAGCCCCCCACTTGTCACGCCGCCATTCTAACCCATCAATATTCGTCACTATTTTTGCCTTACTAAACAAACGAATAAAAGGTAAACAAATAGCGCCAGAAACGCCTAATAATAATATATTATCAGTTCGCTTAAAAACGGCATGACATATTGACCAAATATCATATGGAATACTTTGCGCACCATTTGCATTTAAGGGAATAAATTTAAGGTTTGCATTTTTATAACTATCCGGCTTAACTGAATAAGCCTTAGATGAACAATAAACGGTAATGCTTTTTTCCTGCAAATTTTCATCTAACAAATTTTCAACTAAAGTCTCAAAACCACCATAACAAGCAGGAACACCTACAGTTCCGATTATTGAAATCATAAAAACTCTCTAATTTGATAAATGATGACGATTTAAAAAACATAACAATATGTTTGATATGAACATTGCTATTGATGAAATAAATAAACCTATTGCCGCGTCTAAAGGTGTCATCACGCCATAGACAAAATAAAAACAAATAGCGCTGACAAAAAACACGCCCGAATTTATCAGCATTAATTTAGTTTTATTAATACGAATGTAAAGAAAATCAAAAAAACCTGAATAGCACCAAAATAAAGTATAAGCAAAAGCAATTATAAATAAGGAGTCTACGTATAATAACTCATAACTTACTAGACTATTTGCAAAATAAACAGTAGCTATTATAAAAAATGCTATTACAAACAGCACAAAAGCATACAAAACATATAACCGAATGATTTTATGACCGTTATTGGAAATCAAGAAAAACTTTGCAGTATACCCACTGATTATGGCGTGAAAAATTTGTATGATCATCGCAAGTCTAAATACAAATGAATACCTCACCATGTCTGATTCACCAAAATTTTGTAATACGTAAATTTTAGTTAAATTAGCAAACCCAGTAACAAGTAAAGTATTTAAAATAGCAGGGGCTGCAAAAGTTAAACTTCTCTTGATAAAGGTTAATACTGGTCTATAGTTTGTCTTCCTCAATTTAAGCAAGCTTGGTAATTCAACTGCACGGCTATTTAAGAATATAAATAGTAATGGCGGGAAAATAAAATAACTCAATAAAATGTAGTTATCCCAAACATCAAAATACACACTGACAATTGTCAATACTACTGCGCAAGTTGATGCGGTAATATTAGCCAAAATGGGCGAAACAAGCTTTTCCGTTAACCGCCCTTTTGTTTGCCCATATTGATACAAATTAATATGTACAGTTCTTAATATTGCTAACACAATAATGAAAAAGAAATCCGACAGGAAAAACAGTGGAATAGCTACTGCAATGCTAAAAAGAGAAATACTTAACAGTAAGCGATTAAAGTGACGAAAACAAGCCTCTCCGTCTCTTTTATAAATAAACCCTACATAATAATTTGTACCTAGATCAAGCAACGGAATGAGCAATATCGACATTGCTAAGGCTGCTTCTAACTTGGCATATACTGCTGGGCTTGTTATATACAACAACAAAATAGGCAATAAGAAAGATAAGCCCTTATCTAAAAATAAAAAGAATGAATAACTAAGAAATTTCTTCATCTATTGGAAGCCTTTAAGGGAATAAAGGTTTCTTCATACTTCATAAAATTATTAGTGAAAAAAATATCATCGCCGATAGAGACACCTTGCAGCAATTTGGGCTGAAAGTGATAGAGTAAAACCGAAATAACAGCAACAGCTCTCAAACCACTTATATATTGTCTAAACTTCATAAAACTCACTTACTTTAAAGCACAAATCACTTAATCAGCGATGGTACAAATTTTCTAAAAAAACAACATGCCATGTAGGAAAACAGCAATGAAAATGCAACATATAAGAAAATAAAAAAGATTAAATTAAAAACGTTAAAAGAACCGAAGTCAGGCGCTATCAACATGGATAATATTTGAATTGAAAATATATGTAGGGGAAAAACAACCAAACTACGCAAAGAGAGCCATTGCATGATCTTCGATGCAGGATAAGATGTAGCAAAAAAGAACGTACAAAAAATCAAACATGTAGCATTGATAACGAATAGAATATTAGATTTCCCCAACCTACCCGAAGCTAAATCTATTCTACCATTATGCAGACAACTATATATAACCACAGTCAGTAAAACTCCAATGCCTAGCCAATGAAATATATTTTTTTCAAGAGTTGAAATAGACAAAAGATGCTTCTTTATCGCGCTTCCAAGAACAAAAAAATATAAACATATGTGTACTATGGCAATATTCCACGGAACATCGTCATTACTTAGCGGAGTGCCTATTAAAACAATCATAGCTAAAAGCATGATTAACAGGTATTTTTCATACCTATATTCGTATAACAGCTTATCAAATAAAAAGGCTGCAATGAATGTTAGTAATGCTGCTGAAAAAAACCAAAGCACTGCATTTACTTTAAGTAAATCTGCTGTAGCCCAGAAAAAACTTTTACTTATAAGTAAAAATTCAGACAAATTTAGACTAGCAAGCTCTCCTTTCATGTAAACAGCAAGTAAATAGAAAAATAGAGATATAATGAAAAAAAACAAATAAGGTTTTAGATAACTTTTTTGGCAATAACTTATAAAACTTTTAGTTTCAAAGTTAGATAACCTGCCACTAAATAAAAAGCCGCTCACAAAAAAAAATAAAGGCATATGAAAGGCATAAATCAATACAATTAAATTATCACTAAGTAAAAAAGGCAAGTGCCCAATTATCACGAGTAAGATACCTAGAGCTTTCATATTGTCAATGAAATCTACTCGCATTATTGTTTACCAATCAATCGACTAAGTAGAATGTCTGCACTATTAGACCAATTAAATATAGCTTTTACTTGCTTATTCTTAGTAACGAATCTCGAGCTATCTTTTTGTTGTTCTACTTCATTTATTAAAGAAACAAGGCTGTTTAAGTCATTCTCAAATGTTCCGCTTAAATATGGAGCCAACTCAGATAATGCCGTATTATCTGCGCTATAAGAAGGGCATTGCAACGCTGCGGCTTCAAGCGGAGGTATACCAAAACCTTCCCCCTTTGATGGGTACATAGCAGCAATTGCATTCTGATACAACCAAACCAACTCAGATTTATCGATCCCCTGCAGGTGTATTATTTTATCATTAAAATCTCGCGTTAAATATTTATCAAGCTCTGAATACGGTAATGCAGGTGCTCCTACCAATACTAACTTAGCACTATTCGCTACGTTTGATTTTAAAAAAGCTTCAATCAGTAAATGCTGATTTTTTCTCGGTTCAAAGCGACTAACATAAATGAAAAACTTAGTATTCTCTAACTCCGTAACTGCTTGACCAACAACAGTTGAAATATCATCAATGGCATTCGGCGTGACTGTAATATCTTGTGAGGAAGTGTTGAAGTGCTCACTTATCCGCTGTTTAGAGTACTCTGAAACTGTTAATAAAATATCACTGCGCATCGCTCCTAACTTAAATAGGCTATAGTTTTGAATGCGATAACTCAAAGGAAAATTTTCTGGAAAATCTAGAAACAACACGTCATGTATGGTGTTGATCCATTTATTACTTTTGGTCAGTGGTGTTATATATTGAAAATGCGAATAGTCCGCTTTTATTTTTCGTGCTAACGAATCAAATTCAAAAGCTAATCGCTGATACTTATTTTTGCTTGTTAGTGGCAGCCACTTTACATTGGTTGAGTGATTGAAATATTTAGCAACACTCGCTTCTTTTTCAGTTGCAATAAATATCTCACATTCTTCACGCTTACTCATTTCTGAATACAGACCTGATATATAGGAACTCGTTCCTTGATGTTTTCCATCTAAAACATGACCATCAACTAAAATTTTAAATTTTTTCAACTAAATCATCTCTTCTCTGTAAAATGTTCATCGTGATTAAAGAGTATATAAAAAACCAAAATATACTGGTATTTAAATTACTGTTAAACAAAACAAATAACGCTATAGGAATTAAAAATATAAAGCCTTTATTAGTTTTCATTAGTTTCCAAATAAAAGCGAGTAATATCAACGATGCTATTACACCATAGTCATATAGAAAAGCAGGAAAAAAAGGTAGATCCATATTAGGTTTTCCATCAGGGCCAAACCATTCAGGATCAAGGTGCATTATATATTTCTCACCAAAGTATGCAGTTGATGTTCCCGCGCCATTTCCAAATAAAAAACCATTAATTTGACTTAACTCAAGATCACGAATGTATTCAATAAAAGGGCCGAAGCGAAACCATGCTGAGGAGTCTGCATACTTGATTGCATCAAATAAATCCCATACAGAGCCTTTTATCAAAAAATCACCGAGTACATCAACTAGCGGCTTTAATCTTTCAATCTCAAAAGATAAAAATGGTATTATCGCAAGGGATAGAGTGACAACTATCAACTTCTCTATTTTAAAAATCTTAACTTTAGATAGTGTAAGCAAATAAACCAAAAGTATCGAACATGACAAAAAACCGATACCTGAGCCTATTAGAACTATTGAAACAACATAAATAAATAGTAAAAAGCGAAAATGCAGAGCTTGTATACTATTACTAGAACATATAATCCACATTGCAATGGTCATAATTAAGGCACTATACGATGGTTCAGTTGATGGCCCAAAACTTCTAGGGAAGTTGCGACTAAGATCAACCTTTGCAAACAAAAACTCATTCACTCCGAATACATAGTGTAAAAAGAGACCAAATAAAATCAAAGCAAAATACACAACAACCACATTACGATAAATTCTTATCAAATACTTAGTTTCACATTGTTCAATTTTCCGTTTAGAAAATAATAAAACACAACACAAAAAGAGTGAATATAAGAGCGTAGTTAAGTGAATTGCTTGAAAATTAAGTATTGAAACAATAATTAAAACAATAGTAAACGTAAGAAAATGCCCATTGATTCTGGGAATGTTAAATAAAACATTTAAAATAAGAACGGGTAATAATAGTGCTGTTAAAGCAATCCATATAGGTAGCTTACCAACTACAAAAACTCCGCTGAATACAGAAATAAAAATAACAATTTGTACAATTTTATTGGTTGATAACAGCATAAAACTCTTGCACTAAATTTCGAATATTTTCTGGGTGGATGCAACGAATATCGCTAATAGGATCACTAATAATGCCATTACAAGCCGAAGTAAGTAATTTATGCGCAAATGCTCGTTTATCTAATTGCCCAGCCTTTGCTGTGCTTAATCGCTGATTTTTATCAAAGCCTTGGATAGAGACCATTTTGCAATGCGCTAAATCTCTAAAGTATACTTTTGAAAAACAAAAACAATCAACGCCCATTAAAGCGGCTTCTAGTGCTGCCGTGCCAGAAACGGTAAAAACTCCACGTGAATATTTTATCAATTGCTTCATATTTTCTTGCTCATTTACCAAAAGCACTCTTGGATAACGTGATAGTTGGTTATAAAAACTATACCCCCTATCTCCAATAGCATTTGAATGTTCTTTAACAAGTAAATATTCATCATCTTTTAACTGTGATGCTATATTTCGGATATTAAGTAATTGGTCATCATAATATTTACCGATAACATCTATTGAAGCTTCTGGTTGTTTATGAAGTGGATACAAATAGTAATTTAAGTCTATAACATCTTGTAATTGTATCTTTTTAAACTGACTATATGCTTTAGCTTTAAAGTATTTTATTACACCACCAAAAAAGCGACGAGACTTAGATGTTTCTAGGGTTGGGTCTTGTTTGTCAATAGACTTAAAAAATAAATTATACGTTTGCATGAGTTGGTTACTAAAGCTATTCGCTTTTGTTACCACATCATCCATTAATGTTAAGTACTCTGGTAATGGCAGTTCTTTATTACTGCTATTAACGATAGTAACATCGTAACGTTCTGACATTTCGTCTGTAATATCACTTACTGTTTTATGCTGCGATAAGTTACTTTGATATTCATCAAGAAAGAAACCAAACGTTTGTTGCGGGAGGCGTAACGTCAGCGGATTATAATAGGTAGCCGTACACTCTTGTACTTGCAAACATATTCTATTAATGAGCACTTCATGGCTCCAAGTTGCTTCGCCAAAAACAGCAGTTATCTTATTTTTTGTTAAAAAATCAAATGCAACAGTTTTTAGTTTTGAAAGATACTCTGCACCTTGGGTACTTCTATATTTGAGTATGCGATCTCTTATCACTAAATCGTTCGAGTTAATATCTATTAACGATTCAGGATAAGGTGTTTCAGCATCCCTCTGATATGATATGACACTAGACATGCCAATATAGAGGGTATTTTCACTCCCCCATGCTTTAGATAACTTATTATAGGCGTCTTTGTTGGGGCATATCCAAAATATTTCACAGCCTTTTTCTTTTAAGCCTACGGCGATTTTTTCAAATAATTCAGTAATATGAAAATTACTAATAAAGCATATTTTTTTTGACATTTTACAACTTTTTCTCAAAAAAATGAGAACCCTCTTTTTTGGCTATGAGCTTAATAGAGTCGGTTTCGACAATAAGGTATTTATCGTTTTTCGTTATCGCAGGCACACCTGCATGTAAACCACATTCTTTTATTGATTTACATACGACTGATCCTGCGCCAATACTAACATTTGAACAAACGGATATTCCAAGGTTAAAGATACTCGAGCTGCCTATATATATTGTCGCCAATAATAACTTCGCTTTGAATTCGATTTCTGTCCACACCAAAACCATGAGTCCACAATTGCGAACCGAAGCCACCAACAACAACATTACTACCGATCGTGATATTACTTGTTAAATCAAGCGCGTTTTGTCTCACCAATTCGCTATTTTCCCCTAAGGTAAAATGCCCATGATCGCCTGCCGCTAAAGCACAATAAAAGGTGTTATGGTTACCTATGTAGCTACTTTCTTTTAAGTGAATGCGTTCAATACCATTCATTCGTACAAAATGCTTTATTCTTACATTTTTATCAATAACTAGGTTATTAACATTAATAAAAGAAAAGCCAATATATGCACTTAAATCGATTTGTTTATTATTGAATAAATTAAGTATTCTATTTTTAATTTTAGATGGAGGTATGCACAATGTCAGAAAAGGAAATAACTTCATTAGTCTTCTTTACCTGCATTAAATTCCGAAATCCCATACTGTATTTGCAAAATCATTCGTGGCTTCAACGGCCTAGTTCCCTTGTGATAACATAAGGTATCTTCAAAAAAGCCTTCGCCTTTTTTCCCTAACATGACCTTAACATTAGAGCCATAAGCTCCGGATAAGGGTTCTACTAGTCGTCGGTTAAAAAATCGAAAAAGTATGTTGCCTTTATGGCTTTTTTCGATAATTTGATGAGGTCCACTTGCATCATCAACATCTGTAAGATAGATAAACAACTTAAGAAAACGGTAATCGTCTAAATCATAATGAAAACCAAAATCTGGATTATATGTGCTGCCGTCGTCAGTGAACGTCGCCCAAATTTGAGTATTTAAAACTTTTGATTCAGCGCCCAAGTATGCATCAGCAATAGGTTTGATAACATTTTCAGCAAATTGATTCAATCTAACGTTATTTACGTGTGGGTTATCTAAATTATAAAGGTAAGCATCACTTGGGTTAGTCAAGTTTTGTAAATCTAAAAAGTACTTGCCTTCACCCGTTTTGAGGTTTACAAACGGTGTACTTGAAACCAATTGCTCTAGATACAATAAAAAATCACTTGTAATGCATATTGGAGAACTATAGCCATTCGCTGATATCTCTTTTACAATATCACTTGATGGCGCCGATTCTGCAATGTCTATAAGCTCACGATTAACTAACCTTGATTCATACGAGGAATCAAAGCCAATGTTTCGAAAAAATGGTAGGCGCCCAAAGAACCTCATTTTTCTATATGAAAAACTTGTTTTTGATAAAATAAGTTCAGTAAATGGTTCTAAAAAATGTTTAAGTTTCATTTTATTAACCTAAATTATACACCTGACAATAAAGCTCTAAAGCAACTAAGTTTTGTAGTTCAACGGCTAAGTTGTAATCTTTAATTTCATAACCCATATAATTCGCATAATGCTGTTCAAATAATCTACTTAAGTTCAGCTCCGCACCTGCCTGCGTATTAAATAACTTCGAGTTTATATTCATTTCTTCTATATATGGTTTATAACATCCTTTTAAATAAAGATGATTAGTCACGCATACAGCTTTATCTCTGTACAATATTGAATTAGGCAACTGACCTTGAAAAGCATGACGTAGTAAATACTTATTTACTCTCTTAGGCTTAGAAGAATGTCCCGCCCTACCTTTTACGAACTTAGTCGCCTCTTTCATAGGTAACTTGGCTGAAAGCATAGCTAAATCCGCATCGTACCATGGCATCTGACAAGGAGAGTCATAGATAGCTGTAGTTGATGTTAAATATTGAATATCATCTGAATATTGACCATGCCAAGCTAGCTCAACTATTCGATTATAAATTTCACGAGAGCTCGCATTAGAGTTAGCTAAAGTGTCCTGTAACCTCTGCTTTAATTCAGTATTAAATATGGTATCAGCGGTATAGTTTCCTAATTCAATATTATGTTGGTGAAAGAATAATTTATATGTATATGAAGCAAGATCATCCGCTAGACGTCCCCTTTCAATCACTTTATTTACTATCGATTGTGAGTTTCCCAAACTAGGCAGTAACTTCATAGAGCTACTGAAAATTTTTCGAGTAAAAGGCTTAGAGGAAAAGATAAATTTATCTAAAGCATTAAGTGCTGGAGTATGTAACCTTGTATCTTGGCAAGCAAAGAAGTTAGTAGGCTCGCCAATTTGCTCTGCCATTGCAGCTATATCAATAGCACCAGAGTAAAAAAAATTGCTTTTATGCACTAAATTTTTTAAGTCAGTTTCTTTATATGGATCAACTATAACTCTTTCTAATTTCAATCCTAAATAATCGGCTGTATGTTTTGCGTCAGGGTATTCGTCTTGCTCTGCATCTTTTGTAGAAAAGTTGAAGCATTGGAGCATATTTGGATCTAAAATATCTTTTAATACAATAGCACTCGTACAAGAATCAACACCGCCACTTAAAAGCAGGGTATTCATGCTAGCTGTGCTAATCCGATTCTTATGAGCATCATAAACGGATTCTTTAAAATCATTTATACTTTGAGTAGATTCTTTTTGTGCTGACAGTTTAGGAGAGCACTCAATTAACTCAACAGATAAATCTGTTGATAACTTTATTATGTTTGCTGATGGGACTTTGTAAACGTCTTGAACAATCGTTAGTGGATCAGTAATGTATTCGAACCTAACAAATTGAAAAGCAGCCTCCGATGATAATTTATTTGATGTGCTTGACTCAACTACCTTATTAAAAAAGTTAGAAAAAATAACACTTCCATCTAGTATACGAAAATATAAAGGAAATACTGCACTCCTACTGCTCCCTAAATAAAAGCTACTCGCCGTTTTTAAAGTGAAACTGTAATCACCTTTAATATATGATTCTGGCGATGCAATAAATGCTGATATGCTTTCAATTGTTTTTTGTGAAAAAAGCACCCCATAGATTTTCAGTTCAAATTCATTCGTAGTTATTTCAAAAATAGATTTTTCTTGTATCAAGTTTATAATTTTTAACATATTAAATTTACACTAAATCATTTAAAGAGGGAGAAGTAACTCTTTATAAGTTATGTGCTGAATCGTAATTCTGCACTTGGTTAAAAATTCAGGAGGTATTTAATCCCGATCCATTTTTAATTGTAATGATAACACGCACTATATTTATCATTACAATAACGCCTTAGCGAGTAACGATTTAGATAAAACACCTAATCAATGGCAGACAAAGCCTATTTTAACCAACAAAACCAACCAACCAATCAACCAACTACAATCAATTCGAGATGGTTATCTTGCGGGAATGTTAGACAATTTCAGTTGGGCACTACAATCTTTCGGTGTAAAATCAGTAAAATGGAAAATACTAGCGATACCAATACCAGAGACATTAGTTTTTCCTATAGATACCGCATCATCGGGATTACTAATTCCGCCAACGTATATCACAGGAATTGACACACAGTTTGATACAAGCTCAGCTAGTTTAATGCTACCACCTTGCATAGAACCATCACGAGTTACATTATTAATTAGTAACTCGCCTGCTCCTAGATGCTCGACTTTTTTTATCCAATCCGTTAGCTTTAAACTCTTATTTATTTCACCTTGATTATAAACATAGAAACCATCTTCAATTTCGACGACGTCAATTGAAACAACAATACACTGAGCGCCAAAAACACCACTTGCCTCTTTAATAAAAGCAGGATTCTCAAGCGCGTAGCTGTTAATAGATATTTTATCGGCACCTTTTGCGAGTAAACCTTGAATGTCTTTAATCGATCTAATGCCGCCGCCAACCGTTAACGGCATAAAGCACTCTCTGGCCACTTCAGCAATGGTAAACTTGTCTATTGAACGTTTTTGCTTAGTCGCATCTATGTCTAGTAACACTAATTCATCTACATTGCGTGTATTATATGTTCTAGCAACAGTTATTGGGCTGCCTAAGTTTCGACGACTAGAAAAGTTAATGGTTTTTAATACCGAAAAACCATCAAGCAATACAATTGGGATCACCCGTTTTCTTAGCATAATTCTATAAAGTTCCGCAAAAATTGAATACCTACTTGTTGACTTTTTTCAGGGTGAAACTGTGCACCATGAATGTGCTCACTGTTAACATAGGCCACAACATTTTCACCGTAATTTGTATAAGCCACATTAAGCTTTTCATGTTCCGCAATGTTCATCGCATAACTATGTACAAAATAAAAGCAACTTCGGTTATCTATATTATTAAAAATAGGTAACTCATTAGTATCAATATCGTTCCACCCCATATGAGGTATGATTAATGAGCCATCAAAACTATTAATACGTTTTACCGTTGCATTAATAAATCCCAATCCCTTGGACTGACCACCTTCTTCACCGGCCTTTGCTAATAATTGCATACCAACACAAATTCCTAATATAGGAACCTTCTTGGTAATAACATACTCATTAAGTGCTTGTATAAAGCCTGACTCATGTATTTTTTTTGCTGCGGCTGTAAAGCTACCAACACCAGGTAGAATAATTTTACTGGCACCAATAAGCTGTTCTGGTTGCGTAATTAATTCGAAATCGACACCTAAATGTTTAATCACTTTAATTACACTTCCAATATTGCCCACTTCAAGATCGACAATTTTTAACATTTAATTACCCTGGAAAGAATTTTCTTATTAAATTACCACTTGGATCTTTACGAAGTTCACCAGTATCTTCATCACGCTCAAAAATCATTTTATTAGTAAAGTTATCTAAGTTTTCTAAAAATGCTTCCTCGGTTATATCTAAATATTCCAAAAAGTCAGGTACGTATTTCCAAGGAATTGTGCCTTCAGATGAGGCTTTTAATGCCGTGACACCTTCTTCTCTAGTCATTCTACCGGCTCTAATTTCGATACAAATTTGGTCAGTTGCGCGGCCATAACCATATTTTATAAATTTCATATAGTCATGTAAACCGCCTATCCACTTGCAATCGAGGTTTTCAATATCATTATATGCACCTTCAACTGGTCCATCAGGATTTTTGTTCCAACCTAAATCACAACAAAGATCAACATTACGTTTAGAATCCCATTTTTCAAAATAACCTAAAAATAAGCCTGTTACGCCTACACGATTAACATCTTCATCACTAGGGTACACTAAGGTTCTAATAGTATTTAGCTCAACACCATCATGTACAACATCAGACAATCGATGACCGCTCATTTGAAATTGTTCAAGCCAGTTTCGATCTAAAAAGTTATTTTCTTTTTTAGTAGCCGGTCCTCCATACTCAAATTGAGAATTTTCTCCCCAAATAAGTAAAGGAATGTCGTAGTTAACCGCGACTCTTACTGGCGCAGTGAAAATACCTATATGCTCAGGCCAACAACAATCACCTAACTTAAAAAAACCAATTCGAACTAGCTCTTTATAATACTTACGATTCCCTGATATTTGAATTAAATCAAAACCTTGATCTCTTAAGAAATTTAAGTTTTTTAGTCCTACGGGTGTTAAGTCACATGGTGTATGCGTTACACATAAAGGGTTCATTCCGTATTTATCACGCATCGTAATAGCTTGGTAACAACTATCTTTACCACCACTAACGGGGATAATACAATCATATTGACTACCATCTTTACTACGGTACTTGTCTAATATTAACTTGAATTCTTCTTCACGCTGAACCCAATCTATTTCAACATGCTTTTCTACGGCTGAATGACATGCATCGCAAATTCCATCGGTAAAAACTTGCTCAGGTCTGGTTACTGGCATTATACAACTGTTACAATATTGCATATTTTTTCCTTAAATCTATATATTTTAAATAAATAATTCGGGCATTAATGGCGTACCCTTGTGAAGATTTCGAACGACTTTTTTTCCAATAACTTCCTCTAAATATTTAGGTGCCATGCCAAAACCGGGCCTAATACTTTTTACATTATCATTCGAAATGAGTTCACCTTCAGCAATGTCTTTGACTACATATAGTGACCTGCGAAATTTAACATTGCCTTTTTCAGCTTCGGTTCTTTCATAATTAACTTGCCCAAGTGATAACCATGCGGTTTTTGTATCATCACAAAGTTGCTTTAACTCTTTTGGCTCTAATGAAAAACTGTCATCTGCCCCGCCACCATTTCGGTCAAGTGTTACGTGTTTTTCAATTAAACAGGCGCCTAAAGCAACAGAAGCGACAGCAGTAGCGTTGTCGATGGTATGATCAGACAAGCCTGAAAGCACATTAAATCGCGTTGCTATATCGGGAATAGTTCGCAAATTATATTGCTCAGCTGGCGCAGGGTAGCCACTAACACATTGTAAAACAACAAGCTCTTCACAACCATTTTCTTTAGCTGTTTTCACCGCGGCTAAAATTTCTTCTTCTGTCGCCATGCCCGTAGAAATAATCATTGGCTTTCCTGTTTGAGCGACTCTTTTTATCAGTGGTAAGTCAATCACTTCAAAAGAGGCAATTTTATACGCAGGGGCATTTAATTCTTCTAATAATTCAACCGCTGAGAAATCAAACGGTGAACTAAAAATAGTAATACCTAAGGCTTTTGCTTTTTCAAAAAGCGGTTTATGCCACTCCCATGGCATATGAGCGCCTTTGTATAGTTGATAAAGGGATTGTCCATCCCATAAGCCGCCGTGTATTTGAAAGTCTTCAGAATCACAGTCCATGGTGATGGTATCATGAGTATATGATTGTAATTTTATAGCATCAGCACCAGCTTTTTTTGCTTCTTCCATAATTTTAAAAGCACGATTAATATCGCCATTATGATTAGCTGACAGTTCAGCAATAATATAAGGAGGAAAGTTTGGGCCAATTTTTCGGCCGTCAATGCTAATGTATTCATTCATGAATTTGCCTTAAAGAAAGAGGTAATCGCTGATAATGCTCAGCAGTTAAATGCTTATAACCTGCTTTAGTAAAAAGTTTTTGGGAAGCAGTATTTTCAACCAGCACAGTCGCATTAATGGTAATTTGAGGATGAACCCTATCGATATACGATAATGTTTGCGATGCTAGGCCTAAACCAAAATATTCAGGGTCTATAAAAATAGAAAGTGTATAGGTGTTATTTCCGCCATAGTCTAATCGTAATACGCCTACCGAAGTTTTATTGTTAGCTGCAGCTTTTTTTTCAATGATATAAAAAAAATCATCACTGCTTGCCAGCTTTGCTTGCATCCATGAGCAATGTTCCTGGTAGGTTGGTATATTTTTATTTAATGCATAACGGCGAGTTTCGGGTAGGCTCTGCCACTTAAATACTAGGTCAATATCTTTATTAGTAGCCAATCGACAACCGTTAAGGTAACTATCTGCTTGAAGTAAGATATCTACTTTAGCGGCAACTCTATATACGCCAAATCCATCGCATAATGATAAGCAGTTTTCACGGTATTGCTCAAAATTGGAAACAAGGGCAGTTAAGGCTTCACATAGCTTGGTTTGTAGTTGGTCAAAAGCAACGGCTATCGCAACTTTTGCTTTAGCTAACTGGGTACAGATCATTTCTTGGTTTTCAGCTAATGGTACAATAATGCTTGGCATACCTAAGCATACTCGTTCCCATGAAGTAGAGCCTGGAGCCCCTATAGCAATAGAATGTTCACACATCAGTTCGGCAATATTGTCTACAAAGTCTAACTGAATAATATGGCGAGGCTGATTAACTAAGTATTGCTTTACTGATTTATAAAAGGGTGATTTAGGATTTATGATCACGGTTATTTGAGCAAATTTTTCGAAGCCATATTTTTCAACCGCCTGTAAAGTGAACAATGTAATATTAGTGTTATCAATACCGCCCATCATAATTAACAAACTGTGCGGCTTATAACTGTTATTTTGATTTACATTTTGGCTGGAGGTAGCATTTTTAGGTTTATTTAATGCTAACTGCCTATATTTTGAAAATTTTTCATTTAACAGCGCATATTCTAGTCCCGTCATAATATCGCAATATTTAGGTGTAAGCTTAGAATAATCAGAAGGAGAACGCCCTAGCGTTTGGTCTAACAACATATCGCAATGATGTTTTCTTAATACATCGTCAATGGCTACTATTTTACAGTTAAGTTCCTTCGCAACATATTGTTCCCATTCAATATTTAAAGCGTAATGATCAACTATAACTAAATCGTTTTTATCAAATTCAAAAGCCTGCACTTTATCCAATAAATCATCAGCATCAACTTGCCAAGGAACTTGCAGCCAAGCATGGTAGTCAGCAGAGTGTTGTGGTTTTTGAAATACCTTAGGCTGTATTAATTCAATAACCTTAAAACCTTGTTTTTTTATATGCTCAACAAAGTCTCCTTGCTGAGGCCTTGTTGCAAAAATAACTTGGTAGTTAAGCTGTTGAAGTTGTTTAGCTAATACCAAACATCGCATTATATGGCCGCTGCCAATATAAATTGAAGCATCTGCACGAATAACAACATTCATATTAATTGTTTAATAGCCTATAAAGTGTTTCTGCGTTGTCCCAATCTTCAAGTGTATCAATATCTTGAACTCTTTTTCGCGGTAAAACAACAGCAACAGAGTGCGAGGCAAAAAATGGGGAAAAGGCTAAAAAGGCGGATGTTTTGCCCCAATAAAACTGACCAGCATCATGATAAGCTTCTTCTAAATCTTGTGAGCGGGTGTTTAAATGCTCTGGCTGGAACATAGTTACTTGGTTGTTACTATTGAGTTTAATTGCCCGTTGAATGGGAAAAGGAAAACTGGTGGCGCTAAAACTGTAATTTACTTCTTTGTTTTGCAAGGCTGCTAATCCTTGCTGTATATATTCTGGCAATAAGAAAGGTGCTGTTGCGTATATACAGCACACCTTGTCAAAATGCATACCTTGATTTTGACAAGTACGAATAGCGTGGTTAATAACATCAATGGTCGTTGCGTAATCATCAGATATAACATCTGGTCTTAAAAACGGAACTTCTGCGCCATATTGAATAGCAATGTCGGCAATTTCTTTATCATCTGTAGAAACAATAATTTTTTCAAAACAGCCAGAGCGTTTTGCAGCTTCTATAGAGTAAGCAATTAAAGGCTTACCATGAAAGTCTTTAATGTTTTTTCGAGGAATTCTTTTGCTGCCACCTCGAGCAGGAATAATGGCTATGTTCATTGTTATGACAATATATTTTTCAGAGTACTGACAACTTCACTTAGCTGAGCATCAGTCATGGCATGGAATAATGGAATACTAATAGCACCTTGGTAGTAGCTTTCTGACAATGGAAATTGACCTTTACTAAAACCTAAACCTTCATAGTAAGGCTGAGTATGAACGGGAATGTAATGTAAATTAACCCCAACACCGTTCTCTCTCAGCTTTTCAAACACTTCTTTATGGGAAAGGTTTATTTTTTCTAATTCAAGTAAAATAACATACAAGTGCCTACCGGAATAAGAGTCAACATGTTGTTTAGGCACTATAATAGGTAGATCAGCTAATAAAACATCATACTTGTCTGCTAACTCATTTCTTCGGGCAACAAAGTCGTGCAAACGCAACATTTGACTTGCACCTAATGCGGCTTGCATTTCAGTCATACGGTAATTAAAGCCAAGGTCTATTTGCTCATAATACCAGCCGCCATGACTTTCATTTTTCAATAATTCAGGCTCTCTAGTTATACCATGACTTCTTAAGAGCTCTAACTTTTGAAATAACTTTTGACTATTGGTTGTTGCAACGCCACCTTCCGCAGTAGTCACAATTTTAACCGGATGAAAACTAAAAACAGTGATATCACTATATTCACAATTACCTATTGGCTTACCTTTATATTTTCCACCAATAGCGTGTGATGCGTCTTCAATAATGGCAAAGCCATATTCTTGACCTAAAGCATATATTTTGTCCATTTCGCATGGCTGACCACACAAGTGCACAGGAATAACAACTTTAGGTAAAGCTAGGTTGTTCTGCTTAGCATGCTTTAGCTTTTGTTCAAGTAGTTTGGGGCTCAAATTATAAGTTTCAGCGTCAATATCTACAAAATCAACATCAGCACCACAATAAAGCGCACAATTAGCTGAAGCTACAAAGGTAATAGGTGTTGTCCAAACAACATCGCCTTTTCCTACATCTAAAGCTAAACATGCTATATGTAATGCTGAAGTAGCCGAATTAACTGCTAATGCATATTCACAATTAACCGCTGTTTTTATTGCATTTTCAAATAAAGGCACTTGTGGCCCTTGTGTAAGAAAGTCTGACTTTAAAACGCTAACAACTGAGTCAATATCTTGTTGTGTAACTTCTTGTTTACCGTAAGGGATCATTGAGTTGCCTACACTTTAAAGCTTGCGTCGACATGTTCAATAATTAAATCGCGAAGTGAATCAACGGTTTCCCATTCAGTATTGGTACCCGAGTTATATTTAAAACCAAAAGGTACCTTTATTGCTTTGTGATGTGCAATAAACTCTTCTTCTGCGTATGCAAAAGAAACAGAAGGTAAAATAGCGTAATACTTGCCTAAGTCAATAGTATTTAATGAGTCTGTGTCGGTGATCATTTCTTCATGTAGTTTTTCACCGGGGCGAATTCCAACAACACGTGTTTTGCACTCAGGTGCAATAGCCTCGGCAATATCAGTAATTTTATACGAAGGAATTTTAGGAACAAAAATTTCACCGCCTAAGTGATTTTCAATAGCATACATCACCATATTTACACCATCTTGTAGCGATATATTAAAGCGTGTCATTTCTTCATGGGTAATAGGTAATACTCCTTCTTTTTTCTTATCAATGAAAAAAGGAATAACAGAGCCACGAGACCCCATAACATTACCATAACGAACTACGCTGAACTTAATCTCTTTCGAACCACGAATATTATTTGCTGCTGCGAATAATTTATCAGAAGCAAGTTTTGTTGCACCGTACAAGTTAATTGGTGCGCAAGCTTTGTCTGTCGATAAAGCAACTACGTTTTTTACACCGCATGCTAATGCTGCATGTATAACATTTTCAGCGCCATCGATATTAGTTCTGATACACTCTGTAGGATTATATTCTGCTGTATCTACTTGCTTGATAGCAGCCGCATGAATAATTACATCAACCCCCTCACAAGCTTGTGTCATACGCTCTTTATCACGAACATCACCGATAAAAAATCGCAGTTGAGGGAAGTCATATGTAGGATATTTTTGCTTTATAACAGACTGCTTTAATTCATCTCGTGAGTAGATAATTATTTTTTTTACTTCAGGATATCGGTCTAAAATAGTTTCAATGAATTTTTTCCCGAATGAGCCGGTACCGCCGGTAATTAATACAGTTTTATTATTTAACATTCTTTATCCAATTTATTCTTTAAAATTACTAAATTCATTACGCAATTTAGCTATTGTATTTCCAACTGAAGTGTCTTGCATATTTATTGTATATAATAAAAATTAATACAAACAAAACTAACTCAGTACTTTCAGCTACCATAAAATGCTCACCAAGTACCCCTATAGATGACATAACAATAGAAAATATTGTAATCGCTATTAGCGTTTGTTTAGAGCTTAAACCAGCACGCTGTAAAATATGGTGCAAGTGATCTCTATCTGGCTTAAATGGGGATTTCCCTTTTTTTACTCGACGGTAAACAATCGCTAGCATATCCATTAATGGTACTGCACAAATCCAAAGGGCTGTAACAGGTCTAAAAGAGACATTCTCACCTTGTGTGCCCATAGATAGTAACCACATAACACTTAAACCTATAAACATACTACCAGCATCACCCATAAAAATCTTTTTAGTCCCTTTCTTAAAAAAATTAAGATTAAAGAACAAATAAGGAAGTGTTGCTGTTGCTATAATTAACGGATAGCTTAAATATGACGTATTACCACTAAGCATAAATAAAACAGCAATTGATACAAAAGTATTTAAACTTAGGCTACCAACTAAACCGTCGATGCCATCAACCATATTATAAGCATTAATGACTACAATTATTGCAACATATGTAAAAAGTATACCTAGTGGGCCTAATGATACATCTCCCATACCAAATAAATTACCTAAATTAGATATGTAACCACCTACACCGTATATCATTAAACTCGCAATAATTATTTGCCCAACAATACGTACTCGTACACGCAGGTCGTATTTATCGTCAAGTGCACCTATGAATACCATCATGGCTGAAGCTATAAGATACATTCTTAGCTCTAATGTATTTGGTAGCCAAATTAAACTCGCCATTAATACAGCTACAAAAATAGATATACCACCAATTAGCGGTATATGCCCTGCGTGCAGCTTTCTTTCATTTGGCTTATCGACTAAACCTATTTCTATTGCTACAGGTTTAAAAAACTTAATTACAGCAAAAGCAAAAACGAATGAAGTTAATATCGGTATTATAATGTCCATATAAAATCCTATCTCCCTTAACTACTTGGGATTTCGGTATGAATGGTTTCATAAGGTTTAGTCGACCTTGACGAATTAGTAAAGTAACGAACTAGAACAATTAACACTGCGAATATTCCACCTAGCAAAGTACCCAACACACAAATCAAACCTCGTTTTGGTTTAGCTTTGTCATCAGGTGCATTAGCAGGATCAATTGTTTTAAGTACATACTCTTTCGATACTTCGGTTAGCATCATTGTTTTGGTTTGTTCTTCAATTAACTGATAGAACACGGTTTGCATATCGGCTAGTCGTGTTTGTTCTAATTTTTTTGTTAGAAAATCAATGCTACTTTGCGCTTCTTTTTTATCTTTTTCACGCATGGCTGAGTTAATTTCTTTAACTAATAAAACCAACCATTTTTTTGCTAATTCAGGGGAGAAATATTCTATAGACAGCGTGATCATTCCTGATTCTTTATCTGTAGAAATCGACATGATTTTACTGAAGGCTTCGAATGATTCCCAATAGGATGGTTTGGGAGTTTTGGGGAAGGTTACGTCGCGCACCCATTTGTTTGAAGTTTCGTCATAAATATCTTCATCATAAATTAGTTTATCGTTATGAATATCCCAGTTTTCTGCAGCCATTAAAGGTACAAGTAATTCATGTTTATTGATGAATTTTTCGAGGAATGCACGAGATTTCAACACTTCTAACGCAAGCCCTGTTTTGTCAGTGCCGCCACCGCCAAGATTTATACCTGCCATACTGGCTAAGCCGCCGAATTGGCCGGCTAAAGCACCTAAGCCACCTGCGCCGCCCTCGCTACTTGCAGGGGCTAATAAGGTAGAGGCTTTATAAATGTTCGGTTGGTTTATTGCGTATATAACCGAAGCTACTGCGAATAAGAAGGTTATTGCAATAATGGTTAACTTGCCCGCCCATATGGCGCGCCAAAGTTCTGCTAGGTCTATTTCATCGTCTTGAGTTTGTTGCTGGGGAAATAGTGTGTTTGCAGGAATGGTTATGTACTGCTGCTCTTGAGAAGAGTTCATTCCTTGATTTGATTTGTTTTCCACTACATTAACATCCACTATTATTTATTGTTCAACGAAAGCCGACGTATTATGCATGTTTCCACTTTTAATTAACAGTAGATTTTCTCAAAATAGTGTAAGAATACTGTAAGTTGCCGGTTTTTATAGAAGTTGTTACTTAACTGCACACACGAGTGTTTTATCACTTGTTTCATTTTTTATACAAGTTATTGAATATGCTTAAGCTCACGAAATAAAAAAACCGATAAACTAAGGTTAGTTACCTAGTTAATCGGCTTTTTAGTAAACCCAATAATAATTAGAGGATTAATTCATTTTGCATACCTACATTACAATATCAGTGCCTGAAACTAGCACATCATCAATTCGTAATTGCTCAGCCCATACTGCACCAGAGGTTATTACTTTAAAACGAATAGCTAAAACAGCTTGGTTACTTGCTTCTACAGGTAAAGCCTGAAGTCCACTGCCATCAACAGTCCAATCAACCCAGTCTGCTGCTTTGTCAGGGTTATTTATATTATCTTCAATAGTATTCCAGTTTACACCATCTGTTGACCATTGCACCTGTGCATACTCTCCAGCTTCAGGGTTTAAAAACCATGCTGTACGTGAATAACTTAAAGTGATGTCAGTTTTTCCTAAGGTGGAAAAGTATTTCAGCATGCTGCCACTTTTCTTAATAACAACCCCTTTACTACCATTGCGCTTTGCACCGCCAAGCAATACTACGGTACCTTCACTACTGTCATTAACCCAACCGTTAGTATCTGCTTCAAAGTCGTCTTTTGTACCAATTGCATTTACAGCAACAACATCAATATCAACAGGGCTTTCAGCGCTCACTATTCCGTCAGTTGTAGTAACCGTTAATGTGTGGGTGCTTATATCAGCATCAACAATATCTCGTTTATTACTTACAACACCATCTGATGATATTTCAAATAAATCATCTTCAACCATGGTATAAGTTAAAGCCGCTCCGTCATGGCCATCATCGCCCATCACCTGCTGGTTAAAAGACCAACCAGCTATTGCTGCTGCTGATTTACGCTCTAAAGTTGAAGTTTTAAAACCTGCAGTTGTTATTTGTAAAACAGCTCGAGAGCTAAAACCAGTACCATTATCACCGCCATCAGTCACTTCAACTGTAATGCCGCCAGCAGTTGCATCATACACACCTGAAAACTCGCCATTTTCATCAACTGTAAGCCAAGTTAAAATATCATTATCGTCTTCATCTTTTTCATAAACTTGTGCAAAAGTTAAGTCCCCCAAGCCTACGGCATCATTTGCTAAACTTCCCGCAAATAGTTCACCATCAATACCTCCTGGTTTACTGATAATATCAGCAGTAAAGAACTGCCCCGCAGTAACATCTAACGCAAAGCTTTGCTCATTAGTTGTTTTTCCATCAGTCACCGCAACGGTAATATTATGTATACCAAATTCATTTAACGTTGGCTCTGCCGTTAATGTGTAACCGTCTAGGCTTAACCAAGCTGGCGCATCAACAATCGTGTAAGTTAGGGAGTCATCATCAAGATCTGTAGCCATTATTCTCGCAGTATAAGGCTCACCAGCATCAGCTTTAATCACATCGGCAATATTATTTGAAGAAAAAAGAGGGGCATTATCTACAGTTAATGAAACTCCAGTTTCAGCTTTTGCATGGCCATCATCAACCGTTATCACAACGAAGTGGCTACCTACATCTTCATTTGACATCTTTGTTAACGCCAAGCTCAAGCTGCCATTTTGATTAATTGTAAGCCACTCAGGACCACTTACTTTTGTATATAGTAAAGCATCACCGTCGGCATCTTTTGCAAGTATCTGGCCTTCATAAGTTAACCCCATTGCAATATGGCTATTATCAATAGCTTGTTCTTCAAATACTGGTGCTTCGTTTGAGCTGCCATCGACTTCACAACCACCTAATAATAATGCGGCGCTGATAGCCCCAACTTTAAACGTTTTAGTGGCGAATTTCCCCTGATGAAATATTTGCATCGTATGTGATCCTTAATTAGCTATTAGCTTTAATATTATTTTTAGTTTTTCATCTTTCGGTGGATTAATTTTAAACTGCTAACTAATCATGCCTTAGACGTTACTTTGATCCCCTTTGTTTAGCCGAACTAAACAAAGGAATTTTTATGTCATTAAATTTCAATGACTTTATAGTTATTATTTTTTACATGTAGCCCTTTACTATCACGTCATCAACATGGGCTTGTTCTTTATTTTTAAGTGAATTAAGTGCAAAGCGTAAATAGAACTCTTCACTTTTCTCTATTTCTATTTTAAAGACTTTATGTTGCCACTCAGAAGACTCTATCTGCTCTAACTGGTTCCAAAGGTTGCGATCATGAGACCATTCAACGGTTAAGTTTTGCCCTTGTGTTAAGTTCGATGTTCGGCGCGCATAACTCAGTTCAAGTGATGAAAATCCCTCAGTATTTATTAGTGTTTCTAAACCTGCACCTCGATTTAAACGCACACCATATTTACCATTGTTAGCGGCAAAGCCATTCACTTTTAAAGTACCACTTCTGGTGTTTATCCATTCTCCTGATAATAATTTTTCGCTTTCAAAATCATCTGAAAAAATCACCAAAGTTTCGCCACTAACAACCAAAGAAAACATCATCAGTACGGCTAAAACAAAACTTATTACGGCTTGGTTTAGTGCAACACCTGAATATTTCTTTTTGATAAACATCTCCATGAACATCTGAACCCGTAAGTTTCACATTTAATAACGTGACTATGACCTCGTCTATAATAAAGAGCGTTGATTAGGGTGAAATCCGTAAAGGTTTTTCAACTTTTTTTTCATTTCTTTACAAAGTGAGATCTGCAGCTCTTAAATGAAGAGCAATTATTACTATTACTGGAAGTAATGTGCGTATAAATATAGACATTGAAACTTATTCAAAATATAAAATTAATGTCGAAGGGAAATGAAGGTACTGTATGGAGGCTAGCCTTGAATTAGCTTCGCTATAACTAAATTCAAGGCTAATTTAAACAGTATTATTTGCAGGGAGTTTAGGCCAACTGCTAGCAATCTCATATTAAATAGCTAAATCTATAGCAGTGAGCTGATTAGTTTTTATAAGTGCAAAATAACTAGATTATTCATTGGGGGGATTACCATTATATGATTTTATTTTTTCGTCTTTGTTTTAAACAAAAAAATATCACGACACTACTAAACAACATCATGCTAGTTGGCTCTGGCACACGAGCAACCTCCTGTGTAGGCCTAACAAAGATTTGATTTGTATTAACAGCACCAAAACTATGAGCACTTGAGTTTTGCCAAGTAAAATTCACATAATCACTGCCTGTACCTGTTAATTGTAAAGAATGCCCAACAGCGCTATTACTCGCCTCTAATACACCAATATCTATACTGGTGATCCCTAAAGCCACACCAGAGTTAGCCGTAAAGCTGCCTTCATAAGATAAAAATTGCACAAGATTATCTTCAGCATCAGCTAGAGCAATGCCGTCTGGTGAGCCATTTTGTATTCCAGAAATACTAACAGCGGCAAAGCCATAACCATTGTTACTGTCGGGAATAATTAAATCAGCAAAGGTATAGTTTTTATAGCTGCTACCACTACTGCCATTATATAAATAAAGTGACCAACCGCTTAAGTTAATACCCGCCTCACCGGCCAGTTCAATAAATTCGTTGCTGTCAGCACCATCATTATCATAATGAAATTCATTGATGAATACGTTTTCTATCAGTGAGGCGTTAGCTGTGAGCAAGCTTGATAGCAATATTAAAGTGAGTAGTAATTTTAGACGAGCATAAGTTGTAGCTAGCATGATAATTCCCTTATCTTGATTTATTCACATCCTGTGATTAAAAAAATTGTAGCAGAGAATTTAAGTCTGTCGAATTAAAATGATTAAGACAGGTAAGTTGTAAGTTGTAAGTTGTAAGTTGTAAGTGTCAGGATAACTTTAAGATATTTTTACTGGGATAGAAATAACACTAGCTTATTCGTAGGTCGTACTTTAGTGCGACAAGTCGTAAAAACCCAATTAATTTTCGCAATGAATTCCGACCTACATAAATTTGTAATAAATACGACCTAGGTTATTTTTAGATATGATAAGAGTAGGAGTTAAATTATTGGATTTATATTAGGCGATTAGAATGAAATTATTAGTTGCGAATTAACTGTCTCGCAACTAATAATCGGGTAGTTTTAAACTTATTATTTAAATGCCACTAATAGCAGCTACAGCAACAGCGGTGTTGTACAAAATAGTTGTGGCGCTGGTCCATAAAGTTAGATCGTTCATGTACTCAGCATCAAGTGGCACTACTACGGTATCACCTGGTTTCATACTTGAGTCGCTACTACTTGAAAACCAGTTATTGCTGAGCATTTTTATCGTACCGTTAGCCGATATGATATAAATGCGCTCTTCGTCAGCACGCTTTTTACTACCGCCACTTTGCAATAAATAATCGTCTGCCGATAAGCCTTCATCATACATATGTGATGAAGCAACCTGTACTTGGCCAATAACATTTACCGAGTTATTTAACGTTGGCACATAGAGAATATCTCCGCCTTCTAGAGCAATGTTATAGTTGTTTTCTTCAAGCGCTTTAGGTAAATCAATCACTAAACGGCCGACAGGTTCTAATTTAGTAATTTCAGCTAACATACTTTGCATATCGTTATATGACTGTGAACTCCCCTCATCTGATAATGATTTTGAAGCAATTTCAAGACGTAAGTCTTCAGACAATTTAACTAAATTTTGCTTTTCAAGTTGTTGTAATTTTTCACGAGTAAATATAGAACCTTTTAAATGAGCAAACTCGGTAAAGCCGCCAGCACGTTTTATTAACTCACTAAGGCTTTCACCGCGGCGAATAGTATATTTACCGGGGAAAACAAACTCACCTCGTAGCTCGACTACATGGTTTTCACTCCATTCTGGAATTTTATAAATATTTAAGCGGTCTTTACTTTGTAATAACGGATTATCAGCTGAAGCTTCTATTTCGCTAGTTAGTGCTAGCCCTAAGTCTATGGTTAACCATTCTTTAGAAGCAATGCGAGAGTTGACTTGGTCACGGGTTATATCAGCACGCGCTAAATAAGCCGACTCTTTTAAGCCACCTGCGGCGACAACTAAGTCATCTACTCGAGTATTTTTTGCTAATGGATAACTACCGCCATATTTTACTTCGCCAACAATTTCAACTAGTTGAACTGGCTGACCTGAACCACCTTGGCGCTTTAACTTTTCAACGATAGGTTCAAGTAATGCCGTGCGAGATGCCTCATTATTAGCAAAAATTAAAACCTGATCATTCGCTTGTAATAATAAATTATCTGCTGAACTTTGATCAGTGAGTGCTTGAGCAATAGAGAACTGTAATACTTCGATATGTCGAGCAAGGTTTATTTCTCTAACCACTAAGCCGTAAGATAAGTCGGCATTTTCTAATAGATGACTATTAACTTGTGGTAATAAGTCGGTAATTCTTTGACCTGCTTGCCATTGAAATTTTCCTTGGCGTACCACAGCACCAGAAATACTAACTGACTTAGTAAACATATTAGAAGATTTAGCCACTTTTATAACATCGCCAGCGGCAACTGCAGCCATGCTTTGTTTCTCATCAGTGACGTCAATATTAATTAACTGACGTAAACTCTGCTGCTGATAACGTTCAACTGTAATTGCTTGTGCATATGCGCTTGGTAGCAAGCCACCCGCCATAGCTAATACCGTTGAAAAATTATCGCCTTTTGCTAGCTCGTATATACCGGGGCGGCGTACTTCTCCGTCAACACTCACTCTTTTGCCAACCGGCGCAATAAAAATAACATCGCCAGATTGCAATAATACATCGTTGCTAGAGTCGCCATTAATAAGCAGTTCATATAAATCTAATTTTTTAATTAATTTACCAGAGCGCTTTAATTGAATGTTTCTAAGTGAGCCGATAGTGCGGATACCGCCAGCAGCAAATAAGGCATGGCTGATGCTTGATAATGAACTTAAATGATAAGGGCCTGGTTTGTATGCATCACCTAGAACAAATACGCGCATGCTGCGTAGTGATGCCATACCAACAACAACATTAACGCCGATAATTTTTTCTTTAATCTTGCTTTTCAGCAGTTGCTTCATTTCTACAAATGATAAGCCACCTACTGAAAATGGGCCAAGGTGAGGTAATATAACTTCACCTTCTCGGGTAATTGGCAGTTCATGTTCCATATTTTCTTTGCCAAAAACTTGAATAGAAATAACATCGCCAGGGCCAACAATATATTCTTGAGGAATGGCAATATCCATTGTTGGTGCATAAGTTTGCGGTTCATTGGCCAAAACATCATAACCAAAAGGTTTAAGCTTAGTCTCTTGAGCTTGTTGCTTGTCTAGCTCCAGCCCTTCACCTACTTCAAAGTTGAATTCATCAGCACCTTGAGTTTCATAATCAACATCTCTTGGCATTACAGGGGTATTTTCAATTTCAGTATTAGCGCTTCTTTGAGATATTTGCCCTTTAATATCATTAAGGTCAACGCCCATGGTTTTCGCTAACGCGGCTTGTTGCGCGGGAGGTAAACTGGTGAATTGATCAATTTGTTTTTGGCTAATGGGGGCTGAGTTAATAGCAAACGAAAAAAGGGTGGTGGCTAGAGCGATTATGAATACTTTACTTTTATGCATCATGTTTTAAAGCTTTCCCTGACATGCTTTATTATAATAATTGTTATAAATGTAAAATCTGAAGGCAAAATCAATAAATAAGGTATATCTATAAAGAGCTTCAGATTTTAAACTAACACAATAAGTCTGTTACAGAAAAACCAATACGAACAACATTTTTAAAGACTATATTTCAGTACTTTAGTTATTATTGTCATATAAGTTGTAACTAGTTTATCAGCTTATTTATTAGCGTCAAAGGAATCAGGTAGACTTTCGTAAAAATTTAATTTTTAAAAATGTGCGCAATTTTATTTAATTGCGCACATTTATGTACGAACGTACAAATAGGAGAGTATTATAAATTAAATGCCACTAATAGCGGCAAAGGCTACTGCGGTGTTGTACATAATGGTTGTTGCGGTTGTCCACAAGGTTATATTATTCATATATTCCGCATCTAATGGCACTACAACCGTATCGCCTGCTTTAAGGCTATTAGCATGATCACTTGAGAACCAATTATTATCACTAAGTACTTTAATACTACCATTGGCTGATATTACATAAATACGTTCATCGTCAGCACGTTTCTTCATACCGCCACTTTGCGCAATATAGTCATCAACATCCATTGCTTTGTTGTACATATGAGATGAAGTTACCTGCACCTGACCAATAACGTTAATCGCGTTGTTCTTCACTGGCACATAAAGCACATCGCCATTTTCAAGTAATACGTCGTAATCGTTATCTGCAATAATTTGTGGTAGCTCAATCACTAAACGGCCAATAGGTTCAAGTTGAGTTAAATCTTTTAATAAACTTTGTGCTTCCGCATAAGAAGTTGATAAACCATTTTCTGTTAATGATTTGGTAGCAATTTCTAGGCGTAAATCACTCGATAATTTAATCAGATTGTTTTTCTCTATTTGCTTAAGTTTTTCACGAGAAAAAACAGAGCCTCTTTTGTGGGCATACTCAGTTAAACCACCGGCCTTGGCAATTAAGTCAGATAAGGTATCGCCACGTCTTATGGTGTACTTACCTGGAAAAACAAATTCGCCACGCAATTCAACAACATGATTTTCACTCCATGATGGTATTTTATGCACGTTTAAACGGTCTTTACTTTTCAGTAAAATATTATCTTGTTCATTGCCCTGTAAGGCACTTGCCAGTTTGATATTTTTCGAGCTTTTACGTGCTTCTATACCTTCAATTTGGTTACGGGTAATTTCTGCGCGAGTTAAAAAGGCTGACTCATTAACACCACCTGCGGCAATCACTAAGTCGTCAACACGAGCATTATTTGCTAACGGATATACGCCTGGAAATTTAACTTCACCATCAACTTCTACTAATTTAATTGGTTGACCTGCAGCGCCTTGTTGCTTTAACTGCTTAAGTATTGGAATTAATAAACGCTGACGAGAAAATAAAGCTAATTCTCTAACATCAACTTCTTCTTCTAGCTCGCCACCTGACATTTGTGCGATTGAGCTATTAATAAGCTCTTGTGTTTCAGCTTCGTCATCTTCAGTATTGTATTGTGATGAATCACTACCGTATTTTTGCCAAAATACTTTTGCTTGATGTTTTTCTTTAGCAAGGTTTTTTTCTAATTTGAACAATTCTGCTTGGGTATACGCTAGATTATCAAGGGTGATTTTTTCTTCACTTAATTTAGTCGCTAATGAAAATACTACCACTTTGTCGTTAGGCGCTAATTGCACATTATCTTCACTGGTTTTATCAGCAAGTGCTTTGGCTAAACTAAATTGTAAAACTTCAATATTACGAGATTGATCAACTTCGCGAACAACTAAACTGTAGTTAAGGTCAGCATGTAATAATAAGTGCGAATCAATTCGAGGAAACAAGTCAGCAATGGTTTTGCCAGCACGCCATTGATACTTTCCAGGTAAAGTAGCTGCGCCAACCACAGTCACTGATTGCTCAAATAAGTCGGTCGACTTTTTAACTCGAATAAAGTCTCCTGCTAATACAGGTTGCTTTAAATCACTTGTATTGGTTAAGTCAATATCAATCACACTACGGTAATTGTTAACACTGTAGCGTTCTACGCGTGTTGATTTAACATAGGCAGAAGGTAATGTTCCGCCAGCCATGGCAATAACTTCTTCAAAGTCGTCGCCAGTTTTTAATTCATAAATTGCCGGACGTCTTACTTCGCCATCGATTGATACCCGTTTACCAACAGGGGCAACAAAAACTACATCACCAGATTGCAACAAAACATCGTTTGAGGAGTCACCATGAATCAGTAGGTCGTATAAATCAAAAGTGGTAATTAATTTGCCAGCACGCTTTAACTGAATATTACGTAACGAGCCGATATCATTAATACCACCTGCAGCAAATAATGCATGGGTGATACTTGAAAGCGAGGTTAATGTATAAGGGCCCGGTTTATAGGCGTCACCTAATACAAAAATACGCATTGAACGCATTTCCGCAACGCTTACAATTACGTCAACCCCAATAATACGCTCTTCAATACGCTTAACTAAAAAGCGCTTCATTTCCGCAAAAGATAAACCCGTTACCTTAAACGGTCCTAAATTAGGAACCACTACTTGACCTTCGCGAGATACGGTTAATTGGTAGTCGGCATTTTCTTTACCAAAAAACTGTACTGAAATAACATCACCACTGCCGATAATATAACCTTCAGGAATAGCAATATCGTTTACAGGGGTAAAGGTTGATGGTTCATTAGCGAAAATTTTATAACCAAACGGTTTAAGCTCATCGTCATCTTCACTCACAGTTTCTTCTTCAGTATTATCACTACCAGAGAAGCTAGTGCCGCGTGGATATGTAGGAGTATTAACACTTTGGCTCGATGTTGAGCTGCCCACGCCTGCTAACTGACCTTCAATGGCGCTTAAGTCAACCCCCATGCTTTTAGCCAAAGCTTGTTGTTGTGCTTTTGGCATACTTTGAAACTGTTTGATTTGCGCAGGAGAAATATTTGCAGCATTAGTACAAACACAAAGCACAGTGCTAATACAGATAATCCCAGTTGATAATAGTTTGAGAACGTTTTTCATTGATCCATCATTTCCAATTAAAATCTCGTCGTACAACCATAACAACGAGTTAACTTAAATAAACTTTTTTGCTTGAGTACTTAATGACATACAGAGCTAATTCCCTCTGTAAAACCAGCCAAGGAGAAATGAGTGTTTTACCCAACCCAAAACCCTATTTCATACATAATATAAAGCAGCGGCGTATTCTATCAGCAAGACTATATAGAGAACAGTAAGATTTTGTCTTTTACCTTCATTTACACTTTTTAACACTGTAAAGAAACATTTCTACTATGATGACAAATGCTTTTGTCGAAAACTTGCCTTTAACGTTAACCCTAGGTATAACTTCGGCTAGCTATAACAGTTTTGTATATCTAATAACTCAAATCTTCATAATAGACTTATACTAGGGTCTGTTGAACTCTCGAGATTATTTTTGCAGCCGTTTGTTGGATGTTTATGCAAGGCAGAGCCTTTGTAATGTGGCTATTCCACATAAAAAGGCGATAACGCTGTAGAAATGTTCAACAAACGCTGTCCGAAGGATTCGGCTAAAAGCATTTTACTCTTTGTTGAGTAGTATCTACTTAGAATGACTAAGCTACATACTACTCGCCGTGATTAAAACGCTTTTATCTCGAACAAAATTTAACCGCGTAAGTTCAACAGCCCCTAACAATTAATTAGTCTTTTAAGTAATTGAACACAGGAAACAATTTATGACTCAACCTAATGCAGGCACTCTATTTGGACACCCGAAGGGGCTGTTTCTCTTATTCGGTACAGAAATGTGGGAACGCTTTGGTTATTACGGGATGCGCGCTTTATTAGTGCTGTATTTAGTAGCTAGTGTACAAGATGGTGGTTTTGGCTGGACTAATGCACAAGCTCTTAGCTTGTACGGCACATTTACTATGGCTGTTTATTTAACGCCTGTATTAGGTGGCTGGCTTGCTGATAATTATATTGGCCAACGTAAAGCAATTATCTCTGGTGGCATTATTTTCTCTCTGGGTTATTTCACTTTGGGTATCCCTAAATCAATGCTCGTTGGCATGGAAGAAACCGTATTTTATATTGGCTTGGGCTTAATAATAATTGGTAATGGTTTATTTAAAGCCAATGTTTCAAGCTTAGTAGGTGACTTGTATGAAGAAGGCGATCACCGCCGTGACTCTGCTTTTACTATTTTCTATATGGGTATTAATTTAGGTGCATTCTTAGCACCAATTACCGTCGGCGTTTTAGGTGAGCAAGTTAACTGGCACTACGGCTTTATCCTTGCTGGTTGCGGTATGCTTATCGGTTTAATACTACAAGTTACCTTAGCGAATAAATATTTAGGTAGTATTGGCGTAGAACCTTCAGCAAAACGTAATGACGGTAAAGACAAGCCTCAGGCGCCTTTAACTTCTGAAGATTTTGACCGCATGAAAGTTATCCTTATCATGAGTATGTTCTCGGTTATATTCTGGGCTGGTTTTGAACAAGCCGGTGGTTTATTTACTATCTACGCTTCTGACTTTACTGACCGTACTATATTCGGCTTTGAAGTAGCGGCATCATCTTTTCAATCTTTAAATGCTATGTTTATTATTATGCTAGCACCTGTAGTTGCTTCTGTTTGGGTTAAAATGGGCTCTAAAGAGCCAACCTCTCCGAAAAAGTTTGCTTTAGCCATGGTATTTTTAGCGTTAGGTTTCTTCGTAATGCTAGGTGCAACTATGGTTCAAGGCGGCGATGTTACTGTAAAAGTTAGTATGTTGTTTTTAGTTTTTGCTTATCTTTTCCATACTTTAGGTGAACTATGTTTATCACCTATTGGCTTATCTATGGTAACTAAATTAGCACCACTTAAATTTACCTCACTGTTAATGGGTATTTGGTTTTTCTTTACTGCATTATCAAACTGGTTAGCTGCTTTCATTGGTTCATTTGTTGGTGAAGGCCAAGAAATGGTAGACAATGCTGCCAATATCTTTATGGGTGTAGGCTCTGCGGCACTAGTAACGGGTATTATTATTTTCTTATCGGCAGGTAAATTAGTGCAATGGATGCACGGCGCTGAAGGTGATAACCATGCTAGCCTTGAAGAAAAACTTGAAGAAGAAATGGCTGTAACTGGTACACACGAAGCCATGCCAGAAGAACATCGTTAATTATTTGCTAAACGTATTTTAGCTATGTCTCGTCCTGATATACGTTGACAATTTTTAATGAAAGGCCAGTAGCTTTTGCTCCTGGTCTTTTTTGTGCACT
>CANMXU010000025.1 GCA_947501935.1 uncultured Alteromonadaceae bacterium | reverse complement strand
CCCAAAAGTAGGACCGTTCGATTTTCTAAAACCCAGTACTCCATTCGGTCAAAACATGCTTAACTGAATGGTGTTACTGATAATTCAGGGCTTTTTTTATGCTTAAATTTTTATAACGGTAAAATAAATATTAATGTTCAACTAACTCTTTTTTCTTTTCAAAAATAAGATTAAGTTGATCTTTTTTAACACCTACTTTTACGCTGCCACCTTGAGTTAGTTCACCAAAGAGCAATTCATTCGCAAGTGGTTTTTTCACTTTTTCCTGAATGAGTCGCGACATGGGTCTTGCTCCCATATTTTTATCGTAACCATGCTCAGCTAACCACTTCTTCGCATCTTTAGTTAGCTCTAACGATACGCCCTTATCGTCGAGCTGTGCTTGTAACTCAACAATGAACTTATCTACCACTTGCTGAATAACTTCGTTCGATAAATGGTTAAACCAAACAATATTGTCTAAGCGGTTTCTAAATTCAGGTGAAAATACGCGGTTAATTTCATCTTTAGCGTCAAAGCTATGGTCTTGCTGTTTAAAGCCAATAGATTGACGTGTAGTTTCTGTAACCCCTGCATTCGTGGTAAGCACTAAGGTAATATTTCTAAAATCAGCCTTGCGACCGTTATTATCAGTTAAAGTGCCGTGATCCATTACTTGTAATAAAATATTGTAAACATCTTGATGGGCTTTTTCTATTTCATCTAATAAAACTACCGCATGTGGATGTTTTAATACCGCGTCAGTAAGTAATCCGCCCTGCTCATAACCAACATAACCAGGAGGTGCACCAATTAGACGACTTACTGCATGTTTTTCCATGTACTCAGACATATCAAAACGCAGTAGCTCAACACCTAGGGTTTTTGCTAATTGCTGAGTAACTTCAGTTTTACCCACGCCAGTTGGACCAGCAAATAAAAACGAGCCGACAGGTTTTTCTTCATTACCTAAACCTGCACGCGACATACGTATTACCGAGCTTAATTCATCAATGGCATGATCTTGTCCAAAAACGACGAGTTTTAAATTACGATCTAAAGTTTTAAGGCTATCTACTTCCGTTGATGAGACAGATTTTTCCGGTATACGTGCCATTTTTGCCACAATAGATTCAATATCAGTATTGTTGATGATTTTCTTGCGTTTTGACGGCGCAACTAATTGTTGTTTTGCACCCGCTTCATCAATAACGTCAATAGCTTTGTCAGGTAAAAAACGTTCATTAATATATTTAGCTGACAGCTGTGCGGCTGCTCGTAACGCTTTATTGGTATAACGAATGCCGTGATGGCTTTCATACTTATCTTTCAAGCCTTGTAAAATCTTGGTTGTATCGTCAACGCTAGGTTCAACCACATCAATTTTCTGGAAACGACGCGCTAATGCACGGTCTTTTTCAAAAATACTTTGATATTCCTGATATGTTGTCGAACCAATACAACGTAACTTACCGGCAGATAATAATGGTTTAATCAAGTTTGAGGCATCCATCATGCCACCGGATGCTGCACCAGCACCAATTATTGTATGAATTTCATCAATAAATAATATTGAATTATCATCATCCTCTAAGTCTTTTAATAAAGACTTGAAGCGTTTCTCAAAATCACCTCGATATTTGGTGCCTGCCAGTAAAGCGCCCATATCTAATGAGTAGATGGTCGTTCCCTCAAGAAATTCAGGCACTTTATCGGAAATAACTAAGTTAGCTAAGCCTTCAGCAATGGCAGTTTTACCAACCCCTGCTTCACCAACAAATAACGGGTTATTTTTACGACGGCGGCTCAATACTTGTAAAGTGCGCTCAAGTTCTTGATTACGGCCGATAAGCGGGTCAATATTGCCTTTACGCGCTTCTTCGTTCAAATTGGTTGAGAAGTTCTCAATGGTACGTGGCTCTTCGCCCTCTTGTACTTCTGTTTCTTCACTCGCTGGTAATTCACTGCTGTCAAGCTTACCAACTCCATGAGAAATAAAGTTCACAATATCTAAACGACTAATATCTGATTTTTTCAGAAAATAAGCCGCTTGTGATTCTTGTTCGCTAAAAATGGCAACTAACACATTAGAGCCATTTACTTCACTCTTCCCTGAAGATTGCACATGAAAAACAGCGCGTTGAAGAACTCGCTGAAAACCTAAGGTAGGCTGAGTTTCTCGTTCTTCCTCACCTACCGGTATAACAGGTGTAGTTTCACCGATAAACTCAAGAAGTTCTTTCTTAAGTTTTGACATATCGGCACCACACGCTTTTAATGCTTCTATGGAAGAAGGATTATCGAGTAAAGCCAATAACAGATGTTCAACAGTCATAAACTCATGACGTGACTCTTTGGCTTGGCGGAAGGCTAAGTTCAATGAAATTTCTAAATCTTTATTTAGCATAGGCTACTCCACTTTAAACCTTGCAAATTTACGCTTTTTCCATCGCACACATTAAAGGGTGCTGATGTTCTTTGGCAAAATTGCTTACTTGGCAAACTTTGGTTTCTGCTACTTCTGCAGAATATGTGCCGCACTTGGCTTTCCCTTCATAATGAATCGTAAGCATAATATCAGTTGCCTGATCTTCGTTCATATTAAAAAACTTCCTTAGAACCTCAACAACAAAATCCATCGGTGTGTAATCGTCATTTAATAATACAACGTTATACATAGGTGGTTTTTGAACTCTCTCCTTGGTGACTTCTTCAATTGCTTCTTGATTTTCGCTGTATTCTTTTCTTTCGTTCATAATTCTATATTAGTCTGTTGATGAGTATTTTGCTTTAACAATTTACATTAAAATTTAACTAAATATGAATAAAAACATTATTTTTAGCTTGACTAATTTAATATTTTATCTACGATTTAGCTTGTGACTATTAATTAGCCGCACATATAACTATGTAATATTCTTTTAGGGAAGCATACCTAATTACCGAGAAATATAGAAGGAAGCAGAAGTATGGCTCACGGTACAGTTAAATGGTTTAATAACGCAAAAGGGTTTGGTTTTATTCGTCCAGAGGACGGTGGTGAAGACATTTTTGCTCATTACTCAACAATTCAAATGGATGGTTATCGCACTTTAAAAGCGGGCCAAGATGTAAATTATGAGTTAAACGCTGGCCCTAAAGGTCATCATGCGGCTAGCATAAGTCCTACCGAACTTGATGACTTAGAATAATAAAAGTCCCAGCAATAAAAAACACAGCATTTGCTGTGTTTTTTTATGTCTTCATTTTATCAAACTAACTTATGCTCAACCAAATAGCTTTTTACAAAAAAGTATCGAGTGAGCATATATACAGATTTAAATTAAGACATATGCTTGATAATGCAATCACCAAATTCTGAACAAGTCATTAAAGTAGCATCATCCATTAAACGCTCAAAGTCATAGGTTACTGTTTTAGCGTTAATAGCACCAGACATGCCCGTTAATAACAAGTCAGCAGCTTCAGTCCAGCCCATGTGTCTTAGCATCATTTCAGCAGATAAAATAACGGAACCTGGGTTAACTTTATTTTGCCCTGCATATTTTGGCGCAGTACCATGAGTTGCTTCAAAAATTGCAACTTCGTCATTTAAATTAGCCCCTGGTGCAATACCAATACCGCCAACTTGTGCAGCTAAGGCGTCAGATAAGTAATCACCATTTAAGTTAAGCGTAGCAATTACACTGTACTCAGCAGGACGAAGTAATATTTGCTGAAGCATGGCATCAGCTATTACATCTTTAATTACAATTTCTTTGCCGGTATTTGGGTTTTTAAATGAACACCATGGACCACCATCAAGAAGATCAGCACCAAATTCATTTTTAGCTAATTGATAACCCCACTCTTTAAAGGCACCTTCAGTGAACTTCATGATGTTACCTTTATGAACTAAGGTAACTGAGTCACGGTCGTTATCAATCGCGTACTGGATCGCTTGACGAACTAAACGCTCAGTGCCTTGTTTTGAAACAGGTTTAATACCAATACCACAGTTTTCGGTAAAACGTATTTTGGTAACGCCCATTTCTTCGGTTAAAAAGTTAATAACTTTACTTGCGTCTTCTGTTCCCGCTTGATATTCAATACCTGCATAAATATCTTCAGAGTTTTCACGGAAAATAACCATATCGACAGCTGCTGGGTTTTTTACCGGACTTGGTACACCAGTAAACCATTGCACTGGACGCTGACAAACATATAAATCAAGTAATTGACGTAATGCTACGTTTAACGAGCGCATACCACCGCCAACAGGTGTGGTTAATGGCCCTTTAATGCCTACTTTATATTCTTTAAATAGTTCTAACGTTTCATCTGGCAACCAGGTTTCAGAGTCATAAGTCGCGGTCGCTTTTTCACCCGCGTATACTTCCATCCAATGAATTTTACGTTCACTACCATATGCTTTATTAACCGCAGCATTAACTACATTAATCATAGGCGGCGTCACATCTACTCCAATTCCATCACCTTCAATAAAAGGGATAATTGGGTTGTTAGGTACTGACAATTTACCGTCTGTAATAGTTATTTTTTGACCTTCGCTGGGAATTTGAACTTTACTGGTCATATGCGATCTCCTCGGGTGAAGCACTTATTGTTAATAAATACGGGGTTGCTATGTAACTGAAGTTAAAACAATTCAAAGCGAGTTGCAATCTAATTAAACCAATTTTAACGACTTGGTTACAGTTGACGAGTGAATAATGAAAATAACTTAAATAAATATAGCTCAGATATTCGACGATTGGTGGTATTAGAGGAATTTAGATAAAAATTTAGCCATAAAAAAAGCTAGGGAGTTCCCTAGCTTTTTGTGATTTTTTTGCTTAAATACGGTTTATAAAAGTGTTGATAAAATCGTATTTAAAGTTTCACTTGGACGCATCGCTGTTTCAGCTAGGTCATTTGATGGACAGTAATAACCACCAACGTCTACACTTGCACCTTGTGCTGAATTAAGTTCGTCTACAATTTTAACTTCTTGCTTAGTTAATGCTTGTGCAACAGCGGCAAAAGATGATTTTAATTCTTGATCATCATTTTGTGCAGCAAGTTCAATTGCCCAATACATGGCTAAATAGAAGTGGCTACCACGGTTATCTAACTCACCTACTCGACGAGATGGTGATTTATTCTGTGATAAAAACTCACCCGTTGCTCGGTCAAGCGTATCAGCAAGAACTTTTGCTTTAGCATTACCTGTAGTTACACTTAAGTGCTCTAAAGAAGCCGCTAAAGCTAAGAATTCACCTAAAGAATCCCAACGTAAGTGGTTTTCTTTTTCAAACTGCTGAACATGCTTAGGTGCTGAACCGCCAGCACCAGTTTCAAATAAGCCGCCGCCATTCATTAATGGAACAACTGAAAGCATTTTAGCACTGGTGCCTAATTCTAAAATTGGGAATAAATCAGTTAAGTAATCACGTAAAACATTACCAGTTACAGAAATAGTGTCTAAACCTTCTTTGATACGCACTAACGAGTATTCAGTTGCTTCTACTGGTGATTTAATTAAAATTTCTAAACCGCTAGTATCATGGTCGCCTAAGTATTGATTAACTTTCTTAATTAACTCAGCGTCATGAGCACGATTTTCATCTAACCAGAAAACAGCAGGAACACCTGTAGCTCGAGCACGCGTAACAGCAAGTTTAACCCAATCTTGAATTGGTGCATCTTTTGCCTGACACATTCTCCATAAGTCACCTTGTGCAACATTATGTTCAATTAAGGTAGTGCCGTCAGCGTCAATCACACGAACAACACCAGCACCACTAATAACAAAAGTTTTGTCATGTGAGCCGTATTCTTCGGCTTTTTGTGCCATTAAACCAACATTAGGTACGCTACCCATTGTCGTTGGGTCAAAGGCGCCATTGGTTTTACAAAAATCAATAACTGACTGATAAACACCAGCGTAACAACGATCTGGGATCATCGCTTTAGTATCTTTTAATTTGCCATCAACGCCCCACATCATACCTGAAGTTCTTAACGCCGCAGGCATTGAAGCATCGATGATAACATCGCTAGGTACGTGTAAATTAGTAATGCCTTTATCAGAGTCAACCATCGCAAGTTCTGGATTGGTTTCGTAAACAGCAGCAAGGTCAGCTTCAATTTCAGCACGTTTTTCAGCAGATAAACGGCCAATTTTCGCGTAAACATCACCAATACCGTTATTAGCGTCAACACCTAATTGCTCGAATACATCAGCGTGTTTTTCAAAAACGTCGGCATAATAAACTTTAACGGCATAACCAAAAATAACTGGGTCTGAAACCTTCATCATGGTTGCTTTCAAATGCAAAGATAATAAAATATCTTCTTGCTTAGCTTTAGCAATTTCAGTTTGGAAGAACTCAACAAGTGCAGCTTTACTTAATACAGAAGCATCAATTATTTCTTTAGCTTGTAATGATAAGTGCTCTTTTAGTACTTTTACGGTACCGTCAGCAGCAACATATTCAATTTTAACATCAGTCGCATTTTCTAACGTTACTGATTGCTCACTTGAGTAGAAGTCACCTTCGCTCATACTTGCAATGTGAGATTTTGAATCAGCTGACCAAGCACCCATAGAGTGAGGATTGTTACGTGCATATTGCTTAACAGAGCCTGGAGCACGACGGTCAGAGTTACCTTCACGTAAAACTGGATTTACCGCACTACCTTTAATTTTATCGTAGGTATACTTAATTGAAGCTTCAGCTTCATTGCTTGGCTCTTCCGGGTAATTTGGTAATTCATAACCTTTGGCTTGTAATTCTTTAATTACCGCATGCAATTGTGGAACAGAAGCACTAATGTTAGGTAACTTAATAATGTTAGCTTCAGGTTTCGTTGCTAATTGCCCTAATTCAGCTAAAGCGTCATCTATACGTTGCTCTTTAGTTAAATATTTAGGAAAATTCGCAAGAATACGACCAGCAAGTGAAATATCGCGAGTTTCAACATTTATTGCTGAAGATGCTGTATAAGCTTGAATAATTGGTAATAGAGAATACGTGGCTAAAGCCGGAGCTTCATCAGTAATGGTATATATAATCTTCGATGGTTCAGTGGTCATTTAATTTCCTACTCAAAATATCAAAATGTTTTGGTTTGATGAATAAATATTCAATGTAATTCACTGCTTATTCAGCAAACCATAAAATTTATTAGCGCGCGGATAATACAGGAAATCAGTACATTTTTAAATAGCTCATGTAAATAGATTACTACATTTTAAGGCGATAATTGGTGAAAAATAAGCAAAACCGTAACAAAAATAGTAAATTTGATCGCAAAGCTTCATTGGTACGACCAGAAAATAAAAACCAAAAGTTGGTATTATTTAACAAACCCTTTGACGTTTTAAGCCAATTCACCGACGGTGATGGTAGAAAAACGCTTGCAGATTTTATCGATATAAAAGAGGTTTATGCCGCTGGGCGTCTTGATAGAGACAGTGAAGGTTTGTTGCTTTTAACTAATGATGGCAAATTGCAACATAAAATAGCCAGTCCAAAACATAAAACCAATAAAACCTATTGGGCTCAAGTTGAAGGCAGCCCAACACAAAATGATCTTAATAAATTAATTAAAGGCGTAGAGCTAAAAGACGGCCCTACTTTACCAGCTAAAGTCATGATAATAGAGTCGCCAGATGTATGGCCGCGTAATCCACCAATTCGTGAACGCGCTAACATTCCTACTACTTGGTTAAGTATTACGATTACCGAAGGGCGTAACCGACAAGTAAGGCGAATGACCGCTCATATAGGTTTTCCCACATTAAGGTTAATACGTTACAGCATAGGTAAATGGTCAATAGACAATATTGAAAATGGCGAATATAAATTGGTAACTCCGAATAAATAGCTTTAATAGTTGTTGTTATTGGTTTAGCTAAGCAACACATTTTAAAGTAATGTTTATAAGCACAACCCATAACATTGTAAATTACACTATATATAACAGGGCATTACTAAATGGACCATGGCAGCGAGCAATTTAAACCTAATACCACAGTTGCAGCAATTATCACTTGTGACGATAAGTTCTTACTGGTAGAAGAATTAGAGAATCAGCTAAATGTTTATAATCAACCTGCTGGACACTTAGAGGCTGATGAAAGTTTAATTACTGCGATTAAACGTGAAGTTTATGAAGAAACGGGACTAAGTATTTCACCTGACTACCTTAGCGGCATTTATTATTTTCACCGTCCTGAGCTTAATTTGTATTTCTTACGCTTTTGTTTTGTTTTTGAATTAAGTCAGCTTGCACCATGTAAGCCCCAAGACGATGAAATTATTGCCAACCATTGGCTTACTCTTAAACAGATAAAGTCACGCGCCAGCCAACACAGAAGTACTATGGTTCAAACATGCATTGACGACTACCTTAAAGGAGTGAAAATTCCATTGTCAGCAATCAAAACTAATCTTTAACTAGCCAGCAAGCATTATTTTTTCATCGCGCCGAAAACTGAAATAGCTCACAAATTCTCAAACATGTATTTTGATTGATAACGGGTATATAACAAAGACTTTTACCGTGATATAATTCCGCGCCTTTTTTAGATAGCACGGCGCTCAGGCGCGGCTAATATGCAGTAACGATAATGACAACGAACAGCAATATACAAACAGAATCATCATTTTACACTTCAGAAACAAAAGCACCCGCGCAAACCAAGGTTATTGTTGGTATGTCAGGAGGCGTAGACTCGTCTGTTTCCGCGCATCTTTTACTTGAACAAGGTTATCAAGTGGAAGGTTTGTTTATGAAAAACTGGGAAGAAGATGATACTGACGAATATTGTGCTGCAGCGGAAGATTTAAAAGATGCTCAAGCGGTTTGTGAAAAGCTTGGCATAAAATTACATACCATTAATTTTGCTACTGAATACTGGGATAATGTTTTTGAGTATTTCCTAGCAGAATATAAAGCTGGGCGTACGCCAAATCCAGATATTATTTGCAACAAAGAAATTAAGTTTAAAGCTTTCTTAGAGTTTGCCTGTGAAGATTTAAACGCCGACTACATAGCCACTGGCCATTATGTGCAAAAAGAATTACGTGATGGACACTGGAAAATGATCCGCGGCCTTGACAGCAATAAAGACCAAAGTTACTTCCTTTATACCTTAAATGAACGTCAACTTGCTCACACCCTTTTTCCAGTAGGTAATATTGAAAAGCCAGCCGTGCGCGCTATTGCCGAACAAGCAAACTTGATCACCCATAATAAAAAAGACAGCACCGGTATTTGTTTTATTGGTGAACGTAAATTTAAAGACTTTCTTGGTCAATATTTACCTGCACAGCCAGGAATTATTGAATCAGCTGAAGGTGAAGCTATTGGCCAACATGACGGCTTGATGTATCACACTCTTGGTCAGCGTAAAGGTTTAAAAATTGGCGGCTTAAGTAATGCCGGCGAAGAACCATGGTATGTAGTAGAAAAAGATTTACTGAGAAATGTATTAATTGTTGGTCAAGGGCATAACCACCCTCGCCTATTTTCTAAAGGTTTAATCGCCAATCAACTGCATTGGGTTGATAGAACACCTTTAGCTGAACCATTAAAATGCACAGTTAAAACCCGTTACCGCCAAGAAGATGTTTCCTGCACAATTTCTAGAGTTATCGCCGAAACAGAACATCAAACTGAAGAATATCACTTACAAGACGAATACGTGGTGATGTTTGATGAGCAGCAAAGTTCAGTAACACCAGGCCAGTCGGTAGTATTTTATCAAGATGATGTTTGCCTTGGCGGCGGTATTATCAATTCTCTTATCCGTGATTAATTAGGATTATTTTTCATATGCAACAACAAACGCTAACATTAGCGGCTATCTGCCAAGTAGCTTTTCTGGTACAAAAATTATCGCGCACCGGTCAAATAGACCAAGAAGCATTAACCGTTATGCTTAATAGTATAGTGATCACCTCTCCCGACAGTACTTTAGGCGTTTATGGTGATGATGTTGCCAATTTAAAAATTGGTTTAACCACCTTAATTTCTCACTTAGGTGATAAAACCGCGCAAAAAGATCCCGAACTTACCCGTTATGTCGTTAGCTTAATGGCATTAGAGCGCATCTTACGAAAACGTGGTAATAAAATGAGCGAACTTGGTGAACGAATTGAGCAAAGTAAACGTCAATTAGGTCATTACGAGATTAACAGTGAAACACTTATCTCAAGTTTAGCCAGTATTTACAGCGATATCATCAGCCCGTTAGGCACGCCTATACAAGTAGCTGGTGAACCAGAAATATTAAAACAAAGTATCAACCAGCATAAAATTCGCGCGCTATTGTTAGCAGGTGTGCGCTCTTGCGTACTGTGGCGACAAGTAGGTGGTAAGCGTAGAAATATTATTTTTGCACGTCGTAAAATTGTCGACTGTGCCAAACAACTATTAAATAACTTATAAATTTAAAAACTCAGGAAACTATTATGGAACTTTCAGCACTTAGTGCAGTATCACCAGTAGACGGTCGTTATGGCAGCAAAACCAAAGCGTTACGTCCTATCTTTAGTGAATTTGGTTTAATTAAATACCGCGTTACTGTTGAAGTTCGTTGGTTACAAAAATTAGCGACTACCGCTGAAATTGCAGAAGTTCCAGCTTTTAGCGCTGACGCAAATGCAATATTAAACGCCATTGTATCTGAGTTTTCAGAAGCTGATGCTTTAGCGATTAAAAACATTGAAGCAACCACCAATCACGATGTAAAAGCGGTAGAGTATTTCTTAAAAGACAAAATTGCTGACAATGCTGAATTAAATGCCGTTACTGAGTTTATTCATTTTGCTTGTACTTCAGAAGACATTAACAACCTTTCACACGGTTTAATGTTAACGGAAAGTCGTGATGAGGTTTTATTGCCTATTATGGATGAAATTCTGAGTGAAATTAAAGCACTAGCTGTTGAATATCAAGCCATGCCAATGATGTGTCGTACCCATGGCCAACCAGCTTCACCTAGTACTATGGGTAAAGAAATGGCCAACGTTTACGTACGTTTGAAACGTCAACGCGACCAAATTGCTAACGTAGAAATGTTAGGAAAAATTAACGGTGCTGTTGGTAACTATAACGCTCACATCTCAGCTTATCCTGAAGTTGATTGGCACAATTTTGCTAATGAATTTGTTACTAGCCTTGGTTTAACTTGGAATGCCTTTACTACTCAAATTGAACCGCATGACTACATCGCTGAATTATTTGACGCCGTTGCCCGTTTCAATACCATTTTAATCGATTTTGACCGTGACATTTGGGGCTACATTGCCCTTGGTCACTTCAAGCAAAAAACCATTGCTGGTGAAATTGGCTCGTCAACTATGCCGCATAAAGTTAACCCGATTGATTTTGAAAACTCAGAAGGTAACTTAGGCATTGCTAATGCCATCATGGGCCACCTAGCGCAGAAATTACCTGTATCTCGCTGGCAACGTGACTTAACTGACTCTACCGTTTTACGTAACTTAGGTGTTGGTTTTGGTCATGCTTTAATTGCTTATGCTGCAACCTTAAAAGGTATCAGTAAATTACAAGTAAACGAGCAAGCTTTATTAGACGAGTTAGACAAAAACTGGGAAGTATTAGCTGAACCAATTCAAACGGTTATGCGTCGTTACGGTATTGAAAAACCATACGAGAAGTTAAAAGATTTAACTCGTGGTAAGCGCGTAAATGCAGAAATTATGTCTAACTTTGTTGATAACCTTGAGTTACCAGAGTCAGCTAAAGCTGAATTAAAAGCCATGACACCAGCATCATACATTGGTCGTGCTATCAGCTTTATCGCTGAGTTAGACTAATTTATTTGGCTTTCTAGCTAAAAGCTAAAAGCTAAAAGCTAAAAGCTAAAAGTATAATGTAAACCATTAAAGAAGGCTGCGGCCTTCTTTTTATTTTCACCATTAACAGTAAAGGTACTGATAAATGAACATTCAATGGGGCGAATTAAGCGCTGAAATATTTTTAAAAGAATATTGGCAAAAAAAACCGTTATTTATAAAAGGTGCTTTTGCTAACTTCGAAGACCCTATTGATGCCAATGAACTCGCCGGCCTTGCTATGGAAGAGCACATTGAGTCACGCATTATTGCCCATAATGGTGAAGGTAATAGCAAAAATAGTGACCAACAAAAATGGCAAGTTGACCATGGTCCCTTTGAAGATTTTAGCCAATACGGCGAGTGCAACTGGACTTTACTTGTTCAAGCGGTAAATCATTGGTCGACTGAAACTAATCAACTGCTAAAGCCATTTAATTTTTTACCCTCGTGGCGCATTGACGATGTAATGGTCAGTTTTTCTACCCCACAAGGCGGCGTTGGCCCTCATTTAGACCAGTACGATGTTTTTATCATCCAAGGTGAAGGCAAACGTCATTGGCGCGTTGGTTTACCTAATAAAGCCTTATGTGAGAAAGTACCTCACCCTGATCTTAAACAGGTTGACGACTTTAGCCCAGAAATTGATGTAATAACCGAGCAAGGCGATTTACTGTATATTCCGCCTAACCACCCTCATGATGGTAAGTCGATTGAAAATTCAGTTAACTTCTCTATTGGTTTCCAAGCTCCTAATGCCCAAGAAATGATTTCAGCTTTTGCCGATGACATCATCGACAAAAATACTGGCACCTTAAGAATTAGTGATGCTGAACGCTCGATTACCGCAAACCCAGAGAATATTGAACTAACCGATATTAACGCGATTAAAGACTTTTTCTTTAAACAATTAGACAATAACGACCAATTAACCCAGTTTATTGGCAGCTACCTAACTAAGTCTCATCACGGATTAGAATTACTCGTTCCAGTTACACCAATAACCGATCAGCAACTGATCGATATTATTGATGAAAACCTCAATCTCATTCCTGTTAACGGCATAAAAGCAGCATATATTCCAACTACTTGCCCGCAATTGGTTATCAACGGTGACTACTTTGCCTTAGAGCAAGCCACGCTTGAGCTTGCGCAGGTTTTTGCACAAAAGTCTCCTTTGACAAATAAACAATTAAAAAGTTTCAGTTCTTGTTTGAAAAACAGACAATTGTTAACTAGCATTTTAAATAAGGGATATTGGTATATAGAGTAGTGTTTTGTCATATAGTATTAGTCGCGTAGAGTGGGAACTTGCCGCCCCACTGTTAAAAAATGTTCGAGAAAAAGTGTTTGTTTGTGAATGGCGCATTCCGAAAAGAATTGAATTTGATCATAAAGACTCCCGTGCCTTTCATATTCTCGTATGTGACGATACTAGCCAAGAACCCATAGGTACCGGTAGGATCTTGCCTACCGGTGAAATAAGCCGCATTGCTGTTTTACCCCAGTACCGTCACGACCCAGTTGATAAAGTTATACTCTCAGGGCTCATTCGAATCGCCAAAGAATTAGAATTATGTGAAGTTTTTATCTATAGCCCGTTAGCTTCGGTTAACTACTTTACTCAACATAATTTCTGTAGTGTCGGTGGGGTTTTTATGGAAGCTGGTATTCCAAGGCAACGCATGGCTTGCCAAATAGAAAACATTGGTATGGCTAAATACTATTTAAGTCACTAAGTATTATTTTCGATTAAGTATTCTTTTGGTTTAATTTTGGTTTAATCGTGCTTTAAACAATTAAATTCAGCATATATATCATTATCTTTTTTCATTATTCCTGCCATCAATACGCGATTAATTAACTATAAATCGCATAATAAGTCACATAAAAACCACCTAGTACTGCTGATAAATTCATCAATAATTTCCTTTATTATCAAGTAGTAGTTGTCGTAAACAATTTTTGTACTTATTACTTAACACTTTCCAATAAATCAATTTCTCTGCTTGCTAGCTCATAGAAATATGAAGTGTTATGGTGCCGATATTATTTTTAACCTTAAGCTCTATACTTAAATTTAAGTAAAAATAATGCATTCAGCAGCACTAATTATGCCCAATTTATAGGTTTTCTCGGAGAAGTAATGTGGCCTTTTTTGATTTAGTAGATTTTGACGATCATGAACAAGTTGTTTTTTGTAGTGACCAAGCCTCAGGCTTAAAAGCGATTATTGCTGTGCATAGCACCGCGCTTGGTCCATCAGCTGGCGGCTGTCGTTTTTGGGACTATGCTTGTGACGAAGCCGCGCTAACCGACGTGCTGAGATTATCTAAAGGCATGACCTATAAAAATGCCATGGCAGGTTTAAAGCTTGGTGGCGGTAAAGCGGTAATTATTGGCGATGCTAAAAAATTAAAGTCAGACGCTCTATTCCAAGCCTATGGAAAAGCCGTGAATAATTTATCTGGCCGTTATTACACCGCCGAAGACGTTAACATCACCACAGCCGATATGGCCGTTGTTAATCAACAAACTGACTATGTTTCCGGCTTAGAAGGTAAAAGTGGTAACCCTGGGCCATTCACCGCATTAGGGACATTCTTAGGTATAAAAGCGGCGGTGAAATTTAAACTAGGCCGTGATGACTTAACTGGTATAAAAGTCGCCGTGCAAGGTTTAGGCAGTGTCGGTTATTCATTGTGTGAAAAGCTACATGATGCCGGAGCTGAACTTTTTGTTAGTGATATTAATCAAGTCGCTCTTGATAAAGCAGCGACAGAATTAAAAGCAACCGTAGTAGCCCTTGATGATATTTATCAGCAAGACGTTGATGTATTCTCCCCTTGTGCTCTAGGCGCTTCAATTAACGATGAAAGCTTAAGCCAGTTAAAGGCAAGTATTGTGGCAGGTTGTGCTAATAACCAATTGGCTGAGCCTAAACATGATCAAGCACTGTTAGAAAAAGGGATTTTATATGCTCCTGATTATGTTATTAATGCGGGTGGCATTATCAATGTTGCTTTAGAAATATACCCAGAGGAATACTGCGCAGCAACAGCAACGAGCTTAGTAGAAAATATTTATTATACCCTGATGAATGTTTTTGAAACCGCTCAAGCTAAAAACCTACCAACAGGACTTGTTGCCGATGACATGGCACGCGAGATAATCGCCAAAGGTAAAAACAAAATCAAAGCAGTAGATAGCTAATAACAAAAAACTTAAAACAAAAAACGAGTGTAAGGTTTCCCCTGCACTCGTTTTAATTTATTCAAACTTATATTTATTAGCTGGCTGCCTTAGCTAACCCTTTTATTAAACTGCCTTTATCAAATTAACTTAAGTGTTCCAGTAACGCCGCAGCAGGGTGTTTAGGTTTGAATTTGGCCATGCGTTTAGTTTGACTACGACAAGAAAAACCTGTTGCCAAAACTTGCGCTGGCTCGAAAGTATCGAGTTTAGGTTGCCAGCTCATGTCAAACAAACCTTTAGAGTTTTCTTGGTTTTGTTTTTCATGGCCATAAGTTCCCGCCATACCACAACAGCCAACCGCGACCACATTTAAGCTTAAGCCAAAACGAGCAAATATTTTCTGCCACTGGCTTTCACTGTTAGGTAATGCAGTTTTTTCAGTACAGTGACCAAATAATTGATATTGGGTATCAACATTTTCAAGCTTAGCCGGTAACCAGCTATCGTTTGATTCGATCACATCAATTAACCACTCATGCGCTAGCTGCACATGAAAATCACCGCGCTTTTCTGCTAACACTTGCTTGTATTCATCGCGATAACATAAAACTAATGAGGCATCGATACCAACAAGTGGGATCTCTAATTTTGACAGTTCATTTAGAAATGTCGCTGCTGATGCTGCAGTTTTAGCAAAACGATTTAAAAAGCCTTTAACATGCTGCGCCTTACCGTTAGGTTTAAAGGGTAATAATACAGGTTTAAAGCCCATCGCTTTCGCAAGCCCCATAAGAGACTCAACCGATTCAGCATCATAAAAGCTGGTGAATGGGTCTTGCACTATAAATACGTAGTTTTGTTTTTGCTGAGCACTAATAGATTTAAAATATTCTAAGTCGAACATTTCATATTTTTGACTAACAACACGCTCTGCTAATGTTGGCACAGAAAGTAATGGCGTATCAACATAGCCTATGGTCGCTTCTGATACTTTATGATAAAGCTTATTATCAATTACCGCATTCATCAGCTTCGGCGCTTTCGCCATTAATGGCGCGATAATTTCAACATTAGCAACGAGGTGATCTTTTAACGGTCTGAAATAACGGCTGTGATAAAGGTTAATAAAACGCGCTCTAAAGTCAGGAACATCAACTTTAATTGGGCATTGGCTCGCGCAAGCTTTACAGGCCAAACAGCCGGCCATTGCGTCCATCACTTCATGTGAAAAGTCATCTTTATTTTCTTTAACAAACTGCGCTTTTACTTTATCTAACAACTGTTTTACTGACCAACCGTTGATGTTTTGCTCTAACGCTAAAACATCAACACCTTTATTTTCTAAAAGGCGCAACCACTCACGCATCAGGCCAGCTCTACCCTTAGGAGAATGCCGTCGGTCACGCGTTACCTTGCTTGAAGGACACATTGGGCTATTGGCATCATAATTAAAGCATAAACCATTGCCATTACAATCAAGTGCCGCGCTAAAGGAATCTTTTACGGTAACAGGGATTTGGCGATCGAAATATCCACGTTTTACATCGTCTACGGAAACGAGTTTTTCTTCAGAGTTAATCGGCGTACAAATTTTCCCTGGGTTCATTTTATTGTGTGGGTCAAAAGCAGCTTTAATTTTACGAAGCTCTAAAAATAACGCTTCACCAAAAAACTCAGGGCCATATTCACTACGATAACCTTTACCATGTTCGCCCCACATTAAGCCGCCATATTTCGCGGTTAAGGCAACAACCTTGTCAGAAATACCACGTAATATTTGCTCTTGTTCTGGGTCGCACATATCAAGCGCTGGACGAACATGAAGTACGCCTGCATCAACATGACCAAACATGCCATAATGTAACCCTTTTTCGTCGAGAAGCTCTCGAAACTCGCTTATAAAGTCAGCCAAATTTTCTGGTGGAACGGCGGTATCTTCGGCAAAAGCTAAGGGTTTTTTACTACCTTCGGTATTACCTAATAAGCCTACTGCCTTTTTACGCATGCCGTACAATTTATTGATACTGGCCAAGTCAGAAGTGATTTGATAACCGATCACCCCTTTCCCCTCAGCAATATCTTTATCAAGTGCTACAGTTAAGTTTGCCACTTGTTGCTTAATTAGTTGGGCATCTTCACCGTTATATTCAACAATATTAATACCGTCCATTACTTGGCCTTCAACTTCAGTGAGCAAGTCACTAACTGAATGCCAAACAATATCTTGCTTAGCAAGGTTTAACACCTTACTGTCGATAGTTTCAACTGACGTCGCTTTTGCTTCTACTAAAGAAGGAGAATGACGCAATGCCGAGTCAAAACTGTCGTATTTAATGTTAACCAAAGTTTTAGCATGTGGAATAGCGGTTAAATTAAGTTTTGCTTCACAAACAAAAGCCAATGACCCTTCAGAGCCAGTAATAAGACGGGTTAAATCAAACTCAGTTAAGTCATCATTAAATACATGCTCAAGATCATAACCCGTTAAAAAGCGATTTAAACGTGGAAATTTTGCCAAAATAAGTTCACGGTTATCGCGACAAGCCCCAATAACGCGCTTATATATTTCACCTACTTTAGTTGGCTGAGTCGCAATCTCTTCAGCATGCTCGATGCTCATAGGCGCTGTAACTAACAGCTCACCATTAGCAAGTACACTTTCAAGGCCTAAAACATGATCAGAAGTTTTGCCATAAACTAGAGAGCCTTGGCCTGAAGCATCAGTATTGATCATACCACCTAAGGTTGCTCTGTTACTGGTAGATAAATCTGGGGAAAAGAAAAAACCATGCGGGCGTAAATAATCATTTAATTGATCTTTAACAACTCCCGCTTCAACACGCACCCAGTTTTCTTCAACATTAATTTCTAAAATACGATTCATGTATTTTGATAAATCAACAATAATACCCGGGGTTAAACTTTGACCGTTGGTACCCGTACCACCACCACGCGCGCTAAACTTAACTGCTTGAAATTTTTCACTGTCAGCAAGTTTTGCTATTAACTGAATATCTGCTTTGGTTCGCGGATGTAAAACCAATTGCGGTAATTGCTGATAAACACTGTTATCAGTCGCAACCGCTAAACGGGCACCGTATTGGCAATTAATATCACCAGTGAAGTGTTGCTCAGCTAAGGTGTCTGAAAAAGCCTTATATAAGGGCGAGATAAGTGATTGATGATCTAACCTAGGTAACATGGGGCATAAATTCGTTTCAACTTTTGGGAGCGCGATTATATCACGAGAAAATTGAAAGTAATGACTAGAAACTTAAAAAGCCTAAGAACTTTTTGTTAATACTTGTGCATTAACAATATGTTCTTAGGCTTAAATCAAGCTTAGCTTTGCTGAAAAAGATTAACTTTGTAGCGGCTAGCTAAATATTTTTTTGCAAATTACTGTTGATGTTGCTCAGCTAAATATAACCAAGTAGGTAACACGGTATCAGGGTTTAATGAAACACTGTCAATGCCCTGTTCAACTAACCAAGCGGCAAAATCAGCATGATCTGACGGTCCTTGTCCGCAAATACCTACGTATTTACCGCGTGCTTTACAGGCTTTAATTGCCATTTCTAGCAAGACTTTAATCGCCGGATCACGCTCGTCAAATAGATGAGCAATTAAACCTGAGTCTCGATCAAGCCCTAAAGTTAACTGGGTTAAGTCATTTGAGCCAATAGAGAAACCGTCAAAGTGATCTAAGAATTGGTCGGCTAATAATGCGTTAGATGGTAATTCGCACATCATAATGACTTTTAGGCCATTCTCACCGCGTTTTAAACCATGCTCAGCTAAAATATCAATAACCGCCGTTGCTTCTCCCAAGGTACGTACGAATGGGATCATCACTTCAACATTGGTTAAACCCATGTCGTTGCGTACCCGTTTTATCGCTTCACATTCAAGGGCAAAACAATCACGGAAGTCTTCAGAAATATAACGTGCAGCGCCGCGATAACCAATCATTGGGTTTTCTTCATCGGGCTCAAAAGCTTCACCACCAACTAAATTGGCGTATTCATTTGATTTAAAATCAGACATGCGCACAATTACACGTTCAGGTGAATAAGCTGCGGCCAGTGTTGAAATGCCTTCGGTTAATTTGGCAATATAAAATTCAATTGGACTTTCATAACCGGCGATAATATCGGTAATTTCTTCTTGTAGGTCGAGCGACTGAGCAGAAAAGTTTAATAACGCTTTGGGATGAACACCGATCATTTTATTAATGATAAATTCTAACCGTGCTAAACCAATACCTGCATGCGGCAAACGTGCAAAAGCGAAAGCTCGGTCAGGGTTACCCACATTCATCATAATTTTTAAGGGCAGCTCAGGCATTGAGTCTACTTCTGAAGTACTAACGGAATAATCAAGCTTACCTTGATAAATAAAACCGGTATCACCTTCAGCACACGAAACAGTAACTTCGTCACCATTAGCGATTTTACTGGTAGCATCACCACAACCAACAACTGCTGGTATGCCCATTTCACGAGCAATAATAGCAGCATGACAAGTTCGTCCACCACGGTTAGTTACAATGGCTGAAGCACGTTTCATGATCGGCTCCCAGTCAGGGTCGGTCATATCAGTAACGAGTACATCGCCAGGAAGTATTTTGTCCATTTCAGCTAAAGATGATAAAACCTTTGCTTCACCGCTACCAATTTTTTGGCCAATAGAGCGTCCTTCACAAACGATGTTAGCCGTAGTTTGTAAATTGTATTGTTCCATTACATTGGTGTTTTCACGGCTTTTAACGGTTTCAGGTCGTGCTTGTACAATATACAGCTTACCGTCTAAACCATCTTTAGCCCACTCAATGTCCATTGGTCGTTGATAATGCTTTTCGATGATCACCGCTTGTTTTGCTAGCTCTTGTACTTCAGTGTCGGTAAGTGAAAATTTATTTGACTGTTGCTCGTCAACATCAATTATTTCAACTTGCTTGCCATGGCTAACGTCGCTGGTATAAACCATTTTAATGGCTTTACTACCAATATTTCGGCGAATAACGGCCGGATTACCTTTTGCAAGCGTTGGTTTATGCACATAAAATTCGTCGGGGTTAACTGCGCCCTGCACCACCATTTCGCCTAAGCCATAGCTTGAAGTTACAAACACTACGTCTTCAAAACCTGATTCAGTATCAATTGAGAACATTACGCCAGAAGAAGCAATATCACTTCGCACCATTCGTTGAATACCAGCAGATAACGCCACGCCGCGGTGATCGTATCCTTGATGAACACGGTATGAAATTGCGCGATCATTAAAAAGTGAGGCATAAACATGTTTAATGGCGATCATCACAGCGTCAAGACCACGAACATTTAAGAAAGTTTCTTGCTGACCTGCAAATGAAGCATCAGGCATATCTTCAGCGGTTGCTGAGGAGCGCACAGCAAAAGAAGCATCATCAGTAAATTCACCGGCAAGCTGCTCGTAAGCAGTTTCAATGTCTTTTTGCATGTTTGGTAAAAATGGTGTGTCGATCACCCATTGGCGAATTGTATCGCCACATTCTGCTAATGCGCCAAGGTCCGCAACATCGAGCGTATCTAATAATTTATATATTTTGTCATTCAAGCCACTTTGTTCTAAAAACTCGTTAAACGCATAAGATGTAGTTGCAAAGCCGCCAGGGACTTGCACACCAACATTTGCTAAATTAGAAATCATTTCACCAAGTGATGCATTTTTACCGCCAACACGGTCAACATCACCCATACCTAAGTGTTCATACCAAAGCACATTCTCTTGCACAACATTTCTCCATTATCATTAAGAAGTAGATAAATAAAACAGGATAAGTAAAAGTTAGATCTGCTAAACGGCAAAATACATTAAAGCGGCTCTGCCGTTAGCAACATTCTACACTGCCCGATATGAAAACTGAAAGGGTTAATGTAAACTTTCACTATAACAACATTGTTAAAAGCTTTGTTACAACTTCATGTAGAAACATTTAAACTAAGTTCGCATTTTTTGATATCTATATTTATAAACCTATGATTAACTTAACGTATAAATATCATTTAAAAAAACGAGGTAGAAATGCGCACCGCTTTTTATATTTCCGATGGCACTGCAATCACGTCTGAAGTGTTTGGTCATGCCTTATTGTCATTGTTTCCTGTTGAGTTTAACCATCAAACCATTTCATTTGTTGAAACCATAGAAAAAGCCAAAGAAGCAAGGGCGCTTATCAACAAAGCATCTGCTCGTTCAGGCGAGCCGCCGTTAGTATTTCATACCTTTGTGAACCCCGAAATTAGAGAAATTATTGATGGTTGTGATGGCGTTATTTACAACTTTTTAGAGCACTTTGTTTCTCCTATCGAACAAGAGCTTGGTGTTAGTGCAAAACCTAAAGCTCACCGTACCCACAGTATTCATGAAAACAGCTACGACTATAGAATTGACGCGGTAAATTATGCCTTAGCAAATGATGATGGCGGTAAGGTAGATAATTACGCACTCGCTGATGTAATTCTAGTTGGCGTTTCTCGTTCAGGTAAAACGCCTACTTCGCTATATTTAGCGCTGCAATATGGCATAAAAGCCGCTAACTACCCCTTTACTGATGATGATATGGATGAGTTAAGCCTGCCACCATTTTTAAAAATGCATAAAGATAAGTTATTCGGCTTAACCATTGATGCTCAACGTTTAATGGATATTCGCGATGGCAGAATGTCAAACAGTAAATATGCTTCTGCAAGGCAATGCCGTATGGAAGTAAGGGAAGTTGAAAAACTCTATAAACAAGAAAAAATTCCTTTTTTAAATACTACCAAGTTTTCTGTAGAAGAAATTACCGCAAAAATTTTATCTGAGACAGGTCTGCAAAGATATAAGTACTAATATCGACGTATATATCAATAAAATTATCATAAAAGCAGTTCACATAAGTGCACATTTTCGCTATGTTAACTGCGATATTTTCACAATAGCAATAAACGCTTAAAGATAACTTATGACCATTAAAACTGACGAGCTGCGCACTACGTTAATTGATAACTTAATTTCCCCCGCAGAACTCGCTACCCAAATTCCCCTAACACAAGCCACAGCTGATTTTATTGTTTCAAGTAGAAAAGAAATTGAAGCGATAATTAGAGGTGAAGATAAGCGTTTATTAGTAGTGATTGGCCCTTGCTCAATTCACGATACTGATGCAGCTATTGAATACGCCAATGAACTGAAAGTTTTACACGATAAATATAAAAATGAATTATTAATTGTAATGCGGGTTTATTTTGAAAAACCACGTACTACAGTTGGCTGGAAAGGTTTGATAAGTGACCCTGATCTTGATAAATCATTTAATGTTGCCAAAGGCCTTAACCTTGCACGTAACTTATTGCTGGATATTAACAATATAGGCTTACCAGCAACCACTGAATTTTTAGATATGGTTACTGGTCAATATATTTCAGATTTGATCAGCTGGGGCGCTATTGGCGCACGTACTACAGAAAGCCAAGTTCACAGAGAATTAGCATCAGCCCTTTCATGCCCGGTCGGTTTTAAAAACGGTACCGACGGTAATGTGAAAATAGCCATTGATGCGATCAAAGCGTCTAGCGTACCTCATGTACTTTATTCGCCTGATAAAAATGGTCAAATGTGTATTTATCAAACCCATGGTAACCCATCAGCACACGTGATTTTACGTGGTGGTAAAGAGCCAAACTATAGTATTGAACATGTCAGTGATGTCGCAGAAAAACTCAGCCAAGCAAAGGTTGAAACCAAAATCATGGTTGATTGTAGTCATGGCAATAGCTGTAAAGATCATAACAAACAAATAGAAGTAGCTCGCAGTGTTGCCGAGCAAGTAGCGGCTGGTAATTCTGCTATTTTTGGTGTGATGATAGAAAGCTTTTTAGTTGCCGGTAATCAAAGCGTTGTACCAAACAAGCCGCTAGTATATGGGCAAAGCATTACCGATGCTTGTGTTGATTTAGATACCAGTGCCGACATTCTTGCCTTGTTAGCTGATGCGGTAAGCCAAGCAAGTAAATAATCACAGCAAAAAAAATTTTAACAAAAAGCCGTGAAATTTCACGGCTTTTTTGATGATACTTAGCTAGCTAACATAGCAATTTTATCGCGCTTTATTAAAAAACTTTTGGCAGATATATTGCCCTGCTTTATAACACGCTATCGCAGCTAAACAGAATAAACACGCATGCACAATATTATGCAGCATGCCGTCACCCAAGTAGTGATCATCATGCGCCATGGCAGAAAAACTAAACAGTAGTGTGAAAATAATAGTTATAAACTTCATCTTAATTTCCTAATAGTTAATGATATTAAATTGGCGATGTTTTGGGTCAGCTTTACACCGACAACATCCCTTCTTGTTCGATAAAGCGAATGATGTCGTCTAACCCTTGTTTGGTTTTCATATTACTGAAAATAAACGGGCGCTGGCCGCGCATTTTTTTCGCATCTCTGTCCATCACCTCTAACGATGCACCAACCAGCTCTGCCACATCAATTTTATTGATGATCAATAGATCAGATTTGGTAATACCTGGCCCACCTTTGCGGGGAATTTTATCGCCAGCTGATACGTCAATCACATAAATGGTTAAATCGGATAACTCTGGGCTAAAAGTCGCGCTTAAATTATCACCGCCACTTTCAACGAGTACAAAATCTAAATCGGGATGACGCTCTTGTAATTCGTCAATAGCCGCTAGATTCATTGACGCATCTTCACGAATTGCGGTATGCGGACAACCCCCAGTTTCAACACCTAGAATACGGTCTTGCGCCAAGGCGTTATGTTTAGTTAAAAACTCAGCATCTTCACGGGTATAAATATCGTTAGTGACTACGGCCATGTTGTATTTATCGCGAAGTGCTAAACAAAGCTCGCGTAATAATGCGGTTTTACCTGAGCCAACCGGGCCACCAACACCTATGCGTAATACTTGTTTTTTCATTTTTCTCTCTCTTAAATTTTTATTTTATCTAAATTAGTTACGAACGAAACAACCGGGAATATTGCGTTTCATGCCATGCACTTGCCATCGCTAAATGCGGTAGACTACCGCCAATTTCATCGTCAGTTAACTTTTCAGCCACGGCAATCGCAGCATCAACTTTCTCTGTTAAATCAAACAATAAGTTCTGCGCTTGAGTTTGTCCTAAAGGTACCAACTTGGTTGCTGCAGCCACTTGGTTATCGATAAACGTCCAGCAATAGCCACTTTGCACCGATGTCAGGTCAAGCTCACATAAATAGGCCGTTAAAGCAAAGGCACTAACAAAACTAATATCTGAACCGGATATAAAGTCTTGATAGTTTTTCTCGTCTATGCGGTCAAGATTAGTTAACAAGCGAATAAGAGCTTTGCCCATCGCCACATCGGCTAGCAATAATTCACTACTTTCTCGGCAAGCTTGTAAATGCTGATCCCAATATTGAAAATCACTGACATTATCATTTGCTATCGCGCGATATAAACGCGCTAAAATGGCTAAGTCAGTGCGGGCTATCGCTTCAAATAAATTAATTTCAATCCAACTTGCAGTATCTGATGAATTATTTATCCAGCCGTTGTCGACTGCAAACTCTAAGCCTTGCGAAAATGAGAAGCCACCAACTGGCAAATTAGCGCTGCACAATTGCAATAAACGATTTAATTTAATGCCATTGCTGGTGTTTATTTGCACGCTAGTGTTCATGTTCATGTTCACCATGACTATGCGAATGGCCGTCTTTAGCGTAAGCACCATTTTCAGGCGAAAATACCGCCGGAGTGTGGTTGATGGTTAAGCCATAGTTTTGCGCTAATTCTTCTAAAACATGATCCGGCTTAAAACGCAGCCATAATTCACCAATTTGCATCGACGTATGTCGGTTGCCTAAGTGATAACACACTTTAGCAAACGTTAGCCATTCAGTAGCAACTGCGGTAGTAACTTCTTCTGCTTGGCCTTTAATTTCAATAAATAAACCGCATTGTGTTTTTAAAATTTCACCAATAAGGAGTGGATGGCCGCGCTCCATAAAAATACCAATAGCGATGCCCTTATCTGTTACGCCTTTAATCCGCGCTTTTTTGCGGGTATCGTGATCTAAAGTGATGGCATCATCAATTGCTTGGTGAATATGATCAAATCGTTCAAATGCTTTTAACATTGACTCTTTATTCCTTTTACTACTTTGAGTTTTTTTAAAATAAGGTGTAGCGCTGCGCCAGTGGTAACTCAGTGGCCGGCTCACACGTGAGTAACTCGCCGTTTGCTCTTACTTCATAGGTTTGAGCGTCCACTTCAATTGTCGGTTGCCAGCTGTTGTGCACCATGTCGGCTTTCCCCACATTACGGGTGTTTTTACACACGCCGACCATACGTGTCATGCCAATTTTTTCGGGTACGCCTTTATCAATCGAGGCTTGTGACATAAAGGTCATCGATATTTTCGCCGTTGCTAAACCATACGAGCCAAACATTGGGCGATAATACACCGGCTGAGGGGTAGGAATAGAGGCATTAGCATCCCCCATTGGCGCCGCAGCGATAAAACCAGATTTAATGATCATGGCTGGTTTTATGCCAAAAAAAGCCGGCTTCCACATAACAATATCAGCAAGTTTGCCCACTTCAATAGAGCCTACTTCATGGCTTACGCCATGGCTTATCGCAGGATTAATGGTGTATTTGGCAATGTAGCGTTTAATTCTAAAATTATCATTACGCTCAGTATCAGGTGCTAATGGGCCACGTTGTTGTTTCATTTTATGGGCAGTTTGCCAGGTGCGAGTGATCATCTCCCCTACACGTCCCATTGCTTGCGAGTCAGAAGAAATCATACTAATCGCCCCTAAGTCATGCATGATATCTTCAGCGGCGATACTTTCTTTGCGAATACGAGAATCGGCAAAAGCAATATCTTCTGGAATATTCGGATCTAAGTGATGACACACCATAAGCATGTCTAAATGCTCGTCGATGGTATTAATGGTATAAGGTCGTGTTGGGTTGGTTGACGATGGTAGTACATTGGCTTCACCACAAGCTCGAATAATGTCAGGTGAATGGCCGCCGCCAGCACCTTCAGTATGGTAAGTATGAATAGTACGACCTTTAAATGCGCCAATAGTATCTTCAACAAAGCCCGACTCATTTAAGGTATCGGTATGAATCGCCACTTGTACATCGTATTTTTCTGCAACAGTTAAACAGTTATCGATTGCCGCAGGTGTTGTGCCCCAATCTTCATGTAATTTTAAACCACATACGCCAGCTTCAATTTGCTCTTCAATCGCTAGCGGTAAACTCGCGTTGCCTTTACCTAAAAAGCCAAAGTTCATCGGAAAGTCGTTGGTGGCTTGCAACATTTTATGAATATACCAAGGCCCCGGCGTACAAGTGGTGGCATTGGTTCCAGTCGCTGGTCCTGTGCCTCCGCCGATCATGGTCGTGACGCCTGACATAAGCGCTTCGTCAATCTGTTGAGGGCAGATAAAGTGAATGTGCGCGTCAATGCCACCTGCCGTTAAAATTTGTCCTTCACCGGCGATCACTTCAGTGCCCGGCCCTATTTCGATATCAATATTGTCTTGTATATCAGGATTTCCAGCTTTACCAATAATTGCTATGCGGCCATCTTTAATGCCCACATCTGCTTTGATAATGCCCCAGTGATCAACAATTAAAGCATTGGTGATCACCAAATCAACCGTTGCAAAACATGACGCTTGGCTTTGTCCCATGCCATCACGGATGACTTTACCGCCACCAAATTTCACTTCTTCACCGTAAGTGGTGAAATCTTTTTCAACTTCTAACCATAAGTCAGTGTCAGCCAAACGAACGCGGTCGCCGACAGTTGGTCCGAACATATGTGCGTATGCATGTTTATCAATATTTGCCATAATTTTTTACCTGTTAACCTAAAGGTTAAAGATCTCCTTGAACGTCGCCGCGAAAACCATACACTTTACGTTTACCGCGATAAGCCACTAGGGTAACTTCACGTTCTTGCCCCGGTTCAAAACGCACTGCTGTGCTTGAGGTAATATCTAAGCGGTAACCTTTGCACGCCTCTCGATCAAACACTAAAGCCGAATTCACTTCATAAAAGTGATAATGAGAGCCAATTTGTATGGGCCGGTCACCTGAATTAGCAACAGTGACTTTAATTTTGGCATACCCTACATTTAGCTCGTGCACGCCGTCATCGGTTTTGATTTCTCCGGGGATCAACATAGTCAGGCTCCTTTATACAATGGGGTTATGAACGGTAACCAGTTTAGTACCGTCGGGAAAGGTTGCTTCCACTTGCACTTCAGCTAACAGCTCGGGAATGCCTTCCATCACTTGCTCACGAGTCAGTAATGTTCTGCCGTAATCCATCATTTGCGCGACCGTTTTACCATCGCGAGCCCCTTCCATAATTTCCATGGAAATATAAGCCATCGCTTCAGGATAATTTAATTTTACGCCCCGTTTTAAACGGCGCTCGGCTAATAATGCCGCAGTAAATAACAATAACTTATCTTTTTCTCTAGGTAATAAATCCATAACATTCTCTTTAATCAAGACTTAATTTTTCGCTTAGCTAACGTTCTATTGGCTAACTCGTGCTCACTAATATTAGGTATGCCATACTCTCGGTTCAACCGCGCTATTACTGATGAGTTGCGGGCGTAATTGCTGCCACAAGCGAATGAACAAGTGTTTTGCTTCATTGGCTTGTTCCCCAAGATATCGTATGACTAACAAGCCTTTAATATCCGTTATGCTCACTTTATTTTCCGCGTATTGTAGCTCGATGATTTCACGTAAATGCTCGACTAATTGTTGTCGTTCACTCGCCAAAGCAAGTTGTTTAGGTGCATATACAAGAAAAGTGGCAAAGACACTTCGCCCCGCTAAACCTGCTGAATGAGCCATAAGCTGGTTATTCGGGGAAATCGCGATACGATCATGATAAATCAGTTTGTTATCACAATATAATCGGTTTAATTGGGTATACGAGCCATGCTTGAATGGCTGATTTGAACTCGGCAAACCTAAACAGCTAATGTCCCAACCGAAATAAACGCTACTCGAGCTAAGATGAATATCTACGGTGTTTAGTGCATCAGCGCCTTCATAAACAATCGTTTCTTGAGGGAAATTTTCACAAATGGCGTGTTGGGCTAGGCTAAAAGTGGTTATTTGCAATTGCTTGGAATCGCCAATGCTTTTATCTTCGCGGGCACGGTAAAAGCGATTAGCCCCGGGAGTCGTCACTAACACATGTGCATTTTTTTGTAGTTCAAGCGATATTCGTAATTGATCGCCGGAAACAATTCCCGCTGGCGGATGTAACAAATAGATATGCGCACAATCACGCCCTTCCGGGTAAAAAGCTTTTTGAACCGATAATGGGCCTTCACGTTTAGTAGCAGCTAATGCCGTACCAAAATTTGAATGGCTAAAAACTAGGCTTAAACTCGCAAGCCATTGGCGCATATTAGCCGTAGGCTTAACGTTGCCGGTTAACGGTATATTTTGCGTTTCGGTGATCATTGTATTGCTAACATCAAAATTATTAAAAACCTTTATTTTTCATTAAGCTAATTAGAGCTAAATGACCTTAACGCGAAATTTTAATCTGCACCTTTTATATCAGTGTCAAAGGTCATTCGCAATATTATTAGGCCAAATATCAATGCTTTATTACACAGATAAATACTTAGCGACCAACTCGTCGGTCAACTCTGCCATCTCACCTGAGGCAATCACTTGGCCTTTTTCCATTAAATGAAAAGCTTCACCGACCGCGCGAGCAAAAGGTAACTTTTGTTCAACTAAAATAATGGTCATGCCATGTTCTTTATTGAGTTTTAATAACACATCACGAATAAGTTGAACGATGTTTGGCTGAATACCTTCATTTGGCTCGTCTAAAATTAATATGTCTGGGTTAAGTACTAAAGCTCGGCCAATGGCCAATTGCTGCTGCTGACCACCCGATAAATCACCACCTCGGCGATGTAACATTTCTTTTAATACCGGAAAGAGCTCAAATACATGTTCAGGAATTGTTTTACTTTTCTGGCGCTTGCAGTTCAAACTTATTTTTAAATTTTCTTCAACCGTTAGCTGGGGAAAAATATGGCGACCTTGCGGCACATAACCTACGCCAATTTCAGGGCGTGATTCTACGTTGCGTTTAGTCATATATTGTTCATTAATTTTTAATGAGCCAGAACTAATCGGTAATAAGCCCATAATGGCTTTTAACAGCGTGGTTTTACCCACACCATTGCGCCCCATAATACAGGTACGAGAGCCCTTGGCTATTTTGAGATCGAGATCCCATAATATTTGCGTACCGCCATATTTTTGATTTACTTTACATAATTCGATCATCTTTACTCTCTTACTCTTCGCCAAGGTAGACTTGAATAACATCAGGATTTGCTTGAATTTCACTCATGCTACCTTCAGCCAATACCGAGCCTTGATGTAAAACGGTGACAGTGCGTGCAATTGAGCGCACAAACGCCATATCATGCTCTACCACTACCACTGAATGCTTGCCAGCAAGCGACGTTAATAGCTCAGCAGTACGCTCAGTTTCTTGTCCTGTCATACCCGCGACAGGTTCATCGACTAACAATACTCTTGGATCCGCGGCTAATAACATGCCGATTTCTAACCATTGCTTTTGGCCATGAGATAAACGCCCCGCAGGATAATGACATTCTGCAACAAGACCTATGGTATAAAGAATTTCACCAATGCGATCTTTTTGCTCGCCAGTTAATTTATGAAACAAGCTGGTTAATATGCCTTTATCACCCGTGAGGCTTAATTCAATATTTTCAAAAACACTAAGCGCTTCAAACACGGTTGGTTTTTGAAATTTACGGCCAATGCCCGCTCGGGCGATTTCCGCTTCACTTAGTTTTAATAAATCTACTTGCTGACCAAAATTTACCGTCCCCGTATCTGGTCGAGTTTTTCCAGTGATAACATCCATCAAGGTGGTTTTACCTGCGCCATTAGCGCCGATTAAACAGCGTAATTCACCGTCGTTGATATAAAGGTTTAAATCGTTCAACGCTTTAAAGCCATCGAAACTAACACTGACATCTTCAACATATAAAATAACGCCATGGCGAGTATCTGGCTTAATGTTTTCATTGGCTAATAACGGTGAGCCACTTTTATCTACGATCATGATTTCACCTCCGCATTCGCTGACAGCGGTTGTTGCTTGTTCTTATTAGCAAAAATATTTGGTAATAGCCCAGAAATTCCTTTTGGTAGAAATAGCGTGACTAATACAAACAAGCCACCCAAGGCAAACAACCAAGCTTCAGGCATGATGGCGGTAAATCGGGTTTTGGCATAACTAACCAATATTGCGCCAATTACCGCTCCATATAAGGTGCCACGACCACCAATAGCCACCCAAACCACCATTTCAATAGAATTTAGCGGTGAAAACTCCCCTGGGTTAATAATGCCAACTTGCGGCACATATAAAGCACCAGCAACGCCAGCTAGCATCGCTGAAACAACATATATCCATAATTTGTAATGTTCCGGTTTAAAGCCGACAAAACGTACTCGCGACTCAGCATCACGAATAGCGGTTACCACCCGCCCCATTTTTGAGTTAACAATATAATGGGAAACTAAATAACCTATGGCTAAAGCCACCGCTGTCGCGACAAACAAGGCTAATTTAGTGGTAGGTGATTGCAGTGAAAAACCTAAAATTTCTTTAAAATCGGTTAAACCATTGTTACCACCAAAACCCATTTCATTGCGGAAAAAAGCTAACATCAACGCGTACGTTACCGCTTGGGTCATAATCGATAAATAAACGCCGCTTACTCTTGAGCGAAACGCCAACGTGCCAAACACATAAGCAAGTACCCCTGGGCCAATAAAGACCATGGCAACCATCCATAAAACACTGTCAGACCCTGCCCAATACCACGGCATTTCGGTCCAGTTTAGGAAAACCATAAAATCGGGTAAATCTGGGTTACCGTAAACACCACGGTCGCCAATTTGACGCATTAAATACATGCCCATGGCATAGCCACCTAAGGCAAAAAATGCCCCGTGCCCTAAACTTAAAATGCCGCAATAGCCCCAAACCAAATCAACTGCCAGTGCCAATAAGGCGTAACATAAGTACTTACCAAAAAGGCTTACTGTGTAGTCACTGACGTGTAAAAAAGAGCCTTCAGCAAAAGCTAAATTACAAACCGTGACATACAAGGTTGAAATAAATAATAAGGTGATAACAAAATGCAAACTGCCAAGTTGTTCAAATTTTTTCAAAAACATACTTTTCATATCATGATTCACAGGTATGGTGACTGAGTCATTTAGGCCAGTGTTAGTATCAGCTGTTGATGACGAGGTTGTTGATGATGTTGTTAAAGTGCTCATTAGTCTGCTGACCTCCCTTTTTGAGGAAACAGTCCTTTAGGCCTTTTTTGAATGAACAACACCAAGCCAACTAGCACAATAATGTTCGCCAATACGGAGCCGGTCATAGGCTCTAAAAACTTATTAATTGAACCTAACGACATTGCCGCCACTAACGTGCCCCATAAATTACCGACACCACCAAAAACCACTACTAAAAAGGAGTCGATGATATACGCTTGCCCTAAATTAGGGCCAACATTGGTTAATTGGCTTAAGACGACACCAGCAATACCGGCGATACCTGAGCCTAAACCAAAGGTGATAGCGTCAACCCAATCGCTTTTAATACTTAAGGCACGCGCCATATCGCGGTTTTGCGAAACAGCACGAACATGTAAACCCAATGAAGTTTTCTTTAAGATCATCAGTAAAGCGACAAACACCATTAAAGAAAAAATAATGATATACAAGCGGTTATAGGTTAGTGAAAACACAGGGTTGATTTGCCATGAACCACTCATCCACTCAGGGGAAGCAACTTGGCGGTTCAGTGGTGAAAAAATACTGCGCACCAGTTGTTGTAAAATTAAGCTAATACCAAAGGTTGCCAGTAAGGTTTCAAGGGGGCGACCTTTTAAGTGACGAATAACACCACGCTCAATTAAAACGCCCACAAACCCTGAAACTAAAAACGCTGCCGGAATGGCCATTAATAATGAGTATTCGATCAATTGCGGAAAGGCTTGTTGAATAACATAAGTGGTATAAGCACCGAGCATCATCATTTCGCCGTGCGCCATGTTAATTACCCCCATCACGCCAAAGGTAATAGCTAGGCCAATCGCCGCAAGTAATAATACCGAACCTAAGCTAAAACCAAAAAAGAGGGTTTCAAGAAACTCAAAAATACCTTTGCGATCGTCAATATCAGCCAAGGCTTTTGTTAGCTCTGCCGCTAAAGTTTTATCATGCTCACTTGTTGAGTCTGCAATCGCTTCAAGTTGATTGCTCATTGCGTTTTTAACTGCTGGTTCTAAACTAGTTTTTAACTGCTTAATAGCCGCCAACTTAGCTTCATAACCATCATTAAGCAGTTGATTAACAAGAAGTGCTACCGACATTAATTCACGTACGTCTTCGTCTGGTTCGTTATTAACTAATGCCGTTACTGCGGTAATACCAGTTGAATTAGGTTTATCGAGTAATTGCTTAACCGCTTTAATGCGAATGTCTTTATCTGCTGATGTTAAATCTAACAGCGCCAACAAGCCCCTAATTTTTCCCCGTAAGGCGTTATTGGTTTTAATTTTTTTAATGGCACTTTTAGTGACTGCCTCTAGCGGAGTATCAGTTAACACATCGGTTAGCTCATAACGTTTATTGGCATTAACCTTAGCCCTAACAATTTGCTTATTGGCTTTTAGATAATACAATTCACCGTTGAGTAAATATTCAAGTGTCGCGGGCACTTGCGGTTCATTTGTTGCTGAAATTTGGTCAATCAAGCCCTTCATTTTTGATAATTTAGTGCTAGGGAGTTGTTTAAACAAAGAGGGAAGTTTGCTTTCTGCAGCAGCGATCGCCTCACTCGACAGGGTTTGCCATGACAGCAAACAAGCGATCAAAACAGAAAAAATACGCAACATTGCGGCGTCCTTAGTTACTAGTAAAGTTACAAAGCTGTTTACACGTCGTTGCTAAAACAGCTTAAAGTTATATTTAGTGATTAATGTTTATTGGTTGTATCGGGGTCATTTACTCAAAACACTCTGATATCGATAATTAAATTGCTTTGAGTAAATGGGAAGCAAGCTTCCCATTAAACTAAACGTTATTGTGTTGGTTTGTTTCTAAATAAACCTTTAGAAATTTTGACCAGAACACTTAGCGGTTTTCACATCGAAGTTGCCGCATGAAACCGGCGCGGTCCAATCTGAAATAAGGTTTTTAGAGCTGTCTAAGAAATTAGACCATGCATCACCAATAACGGTATCTGGCGTTTCTGAAACCACTTCAAATTGACCGTCTTCTTGAATTTCACCAATAAGTACTGGCTTAGATAAATGATGGTTAGCGTTCATTACCGCTGTGCCGCCAGTTAAGTTAGGAACCGCAATACCGATAAGCGCTTGCTCAACTGCGTCAACCTCTGTTGTACCCACTTTCTCAACAGCTTTGGCCCACATTTTAAAACCAATATAGGTTGCTTCCATCGGGTCATTGGTTACGCGTTTGTCATCGCCAATGTATTTTTTCCAGTTTGCAATGAAGGCTTCATTTTCTTCAGATTCGACGCTTTGGAAGTAGTTCCAAGCAGCTAAATGACCAACAAGTGGTTTAGTATCAAAACCTGAAAGCTCTTCTTCACCTACCGAGAACGCAACCACTGGAATATCTTCAGCAGAAATACCTTGGTTACCTAATTCTTTATAAAAAGGAATATTTGCGTCACCGTTAATTGTTGAAACTACAGCTGTTTTCTTACCAGCAGAGCCAAACTTTTTAATGTCTGAAACAATACCTTGCCAATCAGAATGACCAAACGGTGTATAGTTGATCATAATGTCTGAGTCTTTAACGCCTTTAGACTTTAAGTACGCCTTTAAGATTTTATTGGTCGTACGAGGGTAAACATAGTCAGTACCCGCTAAAACCCAACGTGTTGCGCCGATTTCATCCATTAAATAATCAACCGCAGGAATGGCTTGTTGGTTTGGCGCAGCACCCGTGTAAAATACGTTTTTAGATGATTCTTCACCTTCGTATTGTACTGGGTAGAATAATAAACCGTTTAGCTCTTCAAGCACCGGTAATGCTGACTTACGAGATACCGAGGTCCAACAACCAAAGATGACATCCACTTTTTCTTTCGCTAAAAGCTCACGGGTTTTTTCTGCAAATAAAGGCCAGTTAGAAGCAGGATCAACCACTACAGGCTCTAGTTGTTTACCAAGTAAACCACCGGCTTTGTTTTGTTCTTCAATCATCATTAAAACGGTATCTTTTAATGTGGTTTCAGAAATAGCCATAGTGCCTGATAATGAATGTAAAACACCCACTTTGATGGTGTCAGCAGCATACGCCATTTGTACAACTAAGCTACTTGCAATAATTGAACTTGCCGCAATAATTTTTTTAAGTTTCATAATAAATTCCTATTAAGTCTGGGGGATTAAAACGTAATTACAGCTTCAACCGCGTATGAGGTAACATCAACGTCGTTAATTTCATCCATACGGTATTCAAATACCATTAATAGGTTGTCAGAAACGGTATAGCTTGGTGAAATGGTAATACCAGAAGCATCTTCATATGTGGCACCCGAGGCATCTTCAATATCCCAATCGTGGTAACGCAGGGTTAAACCAATGTCGTCAAAAGCGTAGTTAGCCATTAATAAGAAACCTGTCGCTTCACTGCCAACAAACACGCTGTCTTCGGCGCTGTTATATTCCGCCGCGAGTGTTAATGCGTCTTTTGAATAGCTTGCCCAGGTGTTGATTAATTCAACATCGCCATCTTTTGAGTAAAAGCCTTTAATGGTAATTTCATCTGTTGGCATTAGCGCCACCATAGTTTCAATGGCAGGATGCTCTGAGTCTATCGATTGAGGGCCAGCAAGGTCATTCACTAACGAAACCGCAACAGCAAAGCCATCACCACTGTATAAACCTGAAACACCTTGTTGGTAGTAACCATAAAAATATGGCGCATACCCGGTACCTGAATATTGGAATAAACCGGTAGGCTCTTCAGTTTCCCAACCGGTGTAACTTAAAAAACGACCGGCTTTTACGCTAAACTGATCAGATACTGCGTAAGTAATAAAGGCTTGTTCAATATCGACACCTTCATCTTCGTTTTGATATTCAACGTCAACAAAAGCTGCAAGTTTACTGTCAAACTCATAACCAACATTTAATTCAACTTGGTCAAGACCTGAAACGTGAAAAGATTCACCGCCGTCAATATCAACTGCAAGGTATGACATATCGATAAAGCCAGAGATACTTAGCTTGTCTTTGGCTTCATCAGCGTGTGCCGATGTTACTGCAGCTAATGAAAGTAGCACTGTAGCGGCTACAGGGGTTAATTTTGTAAAGAGTGTTTTCATGCGCATTCCTATAAAAGTGTTTAGTTACGTGTCTTTGACATCTTTTTAAGTTGATGACTATTAACACAAGCCTTATTTGAACTGACTCTAGTATCGATGTTTTATGGAAGTGTGAATATGCGCAAAAGCGCGAAAAGGCCTACGTAAAATTACGCATATAATATTGCTGGCATTTATTATATGATGCATAGAAGAGTGTTTTATGATGTTGTTTTTGCTTGAATATCTCTCATAAAAAGCGAAGGGATCATGCAGTAAATATCTAATCAATAAGAATTAAATGCAATCAAGCCAAAAAATACTTCCCACACGCCGAACCTACAATAAGCTCGTTGCCAACGAAATGATGGAAGACTTCGCGCTGAGGTTTACCGCCAAACGAGCGCGCCAATGGTCTTTAAACCGAATCGCAGTTACAGCTTTAGGTATTGTTTCGTTTTTAGTATTAGAAGCAATTGGTGGCGCAATCACCTTAAACTTTGGTTTTGTTAACGCCGCATGGGCAATATTGGCGGTAGTGGCGATTATTTTTTGTACCGGCTTGCCTATTAGTTATTATGCGGCAAAATATGGCGTTGATATAGACTTGCTCAGCCGCGGCGCCGGGTTTGGTTATATCGGCTCAACCATAGCGTCGCTGATTTATGCTTCGTTTACGTTTATTTTCTTTGCCCTCGAAGCTGCCATCATGTCGATGGCATTGCAAATTCTCTTTAGCATCCCTTTATCCATTGCTTATGTGATCAGTGCTTTGGTCGTGCTACCTCTTGTTACCCATGGCATTGCTTATATCAGTCGTTTTCAGGTGTGGAGCCAGCCAGTTTGGCTTATTTTGCAATTGCTGCCACTGTATTTTGTCTTTAGCCACCCCGATAGTGATTTTGCTGATTGGCTAACGTTTACCGGTAATGCGGGCGAACAAGGCGGATCATTTAACCTATTATTTTTTGGCGCCGCCTCAGCGGTATTGCTTTCTTTGGTAGCTCAAATTGGTGAGCAAGTTGATTTTTTGCGTTTTTTACCCGAAAAGCCCAAGAAAAAACAATGGCGTTGGTGGTTAGCATTAATTAGTGCGGGCCCAGGTTGGATACTTTTTGGCGCGTTAAAATTATTTTTAGGATCTTTTTTAGCCTACTTTGCCTTAAGCCAAGGGGTGCCTTTAGCTTTAGCTGACGACCCTGCGCACATGTATACCCTAGCGTTTAGCCTAGTATTTGACAATCCTGAAATCAGTGTCTTAATTGCCTGTTCTTTTGTGGTAATTTCACAACTAAAAATTAATGTGGCCAATGCCTACGCGGGGTCATTAGCTTGGTCTAACTTTTTCTCTCGAGTTACACATAATCACCCTGGCCGCGTCGTTTGGATGATTTTCAACGTTGGCATTGCGCTGCTCTTAATGGAGCTGGGCATTTATCAAACCATTGAAAGCATGTTATCGGTTTATTCGGTAATTGTGCTCGCATGGTTAAGCTCGGTTGTTGCTGACTTAGTGATTAATAAACCGCTCGGTATTAGCCCTAAGCATATTGAATTTAAACGCTCGCATTTATTTGATATAAATCCTGTTGGCGTTGGCTCGATGCTAATTGCCAGTGTGGTTGGCTTTACCAGTCACTTTGGCTGGTATGGCGAAACCTGTAAAGCACTCGCCTCTTTTATCGCCTGTGGTTTACCGTTTATCACCGTGCCTGTAATTGGTTATTTAACCAAAGGGAAATATTACTTAGTTGATAATAATAAGCAGATCTTTGATGTACCGACAAAATGCCATATTTGTGAAAATACCTTTGATCAAGAAGACATGAGTTACTGCCCTGCTTATAAAAATCCAATATGTTCACTATGTTGCTCGTTAGATGTGCGCTGTGGTGACAAATGCCGTACTGAAGCCACCCTATCGAAACAATCACATCATTTTTTCAATCGCTTTTTAAGCACTGATTTATTAAGCATTATGACCACGCCGATGATGCAGTTTATTTCGATAACACTAGCTTTAAGCTTTATTGGCGCTGCTATTTTATTTCTTATTTACCTGCAAGTTCCTTTGGCTGACGCACAAGTAAAAGAAGTATTTGCGATAACCTTGATTAAAATATTTTTCTTATTGTTTATTATTATCGGCATTATCAGTTGGCTGTTTATTTTAGCTCGCAGTAGCAACAACCTCGCTTTAAAAGAGCTGCGCTTGCAAACCAATGCCTTAGCCGTAGAAATTGATGCTCATGAAAATACCTCTCAAGCCCTTAAAAATGCAAAAGATATTGCTGAATCGGCGAACCATGCCAAAAGTCGCTACCTTGCTGGCTTAAGCCATGAACTGCGTACCCCGCTTAATGTATTGTTAGGTTATGCGCAATTACTCAGTCAAGATCCTGAAATACCAAGCCATCAACGCGAAAGTCTGAGTATTGTTAAAAGAAATGGCGACCACTTAGCTGACTTAATCGAAGGTTTATTAGAAATATCAAAAATTGAAGCTGGCCGGTTAACCCTGCATCGCGACGAATTTAATCTTAAAGCGATATTGCAACAATTGGTTGATATGTTTCAAATGCAGGCCAATCAAAAAGGCCTAGCGTTTTATTACCAGCCTCCGGCTAACTTACCCGACAATGTTGCCACGGATAAACAGCGCTTTCGACAAATTCTGATCAATCTTATTTCCAATGCGATAAAGTACACAGAAAAAGGCTCTGTCACATTAAAAATGTCTTACCGTAATGAAGTGGTACATTTTAGTATTATTGATACCGGCATGGGTATTTCTCAAAAAGATCAAGAAACGATTTTCAAACCTTTTGAGCAAATACGCAATGCGCAAACTCAAACCATTAGCGGCACCGGACTAGGCTTAACCATTTCTCGCTCACTAACGTATTTAATGGGTGGTGAAATTACCTTGACGAGCCAACTCGGTGAAGGCTCGACTTTCCATTTAAAGCTGATGCTACCGCAGATTTCTAAAAACACGCAAACTCCTGAGCAAAAAAACACCCCTGTTATTGGCTATTGTGGTGAACAACAAACGATTTTAGTAGTCGATGATGATGTATACCAGCATCGATTAATGTCTGATTTTCTCACGCCATTAAACTTTAACATGCTATTTGCCCCAGATGCTGAACAGGGCATGCAATTACTGGAAAATAACCCAGTAGATTTAATGATTTTAGACGTACGAATGCCTGTAACTGACGGCTGGCAAATGGTTAAACGCGTGCGCGAGCAATGTTTTTACTTGCCGGTGATCATGGTTTCTGCCAACGCCCGTGACAATGAGTTTACCTTAGCGGCAGAAGGTTACCATAACGACTATATTGCCAAACCCGTTAACTTAGCGGCATTATTAGCAAAAATTGGCGAGCTGTTAAACTTAGTTTGGCAATACCAAGGCCAGCCTAGCGACGAACTCCCCAAGCTTAGCCCAACATCATTTCAACCGCTTAGCAGCACTGCACAATATAAAGACTTGATAGGATTTGCTGAAATTGGTTACCTTTCGGGGTTTCATCAAAAATTCGATGAAATTAAAGAAAATTATGCCATTCCTGAAGAGGTTGCCAATCAAATCAATTTTTACATTAAACAATGTAATTTCCCGGCAATTATTCAACTACTAGAAGAGTTATGTAATGAACAATAATATGCAAGAAGTAGTGTTAGTTGTTGACGACTCCCCCGAGTCGCTTGGTATGTTAAATGTCGCTTTAAATACACAAGGCTACACCGCCTTAGTGGCACTTAACGGCATTCAAGCACTCGCAATTGTTGATAAAATAAAACCAGATGTTATTTTACTTGATGCGATAATGCCCGAAATGGACGGCTTTGAAACCTGTAAAAAGCTCAAACAATTACTGCCTAATACGCCAATCATTTTTATGACCGGCTTAACTGATGTTGAAGATGTCGTAAAAGGTTTTGATGCTGGTGGTGTTGACTACGTTACTAAACCTATCGCGCCAGATGAAGTCATTGCACGTATTAAAACCCATATTCAAACCGCCAAACTTGCTTTGAGTGCTCAAAGCGCCTTAGATCATGCCGGTAACAATGTATTTTGTGTTTCTGCTGAAGGTCGCCTTTCTTGGGCAACACCTGATGTGCATGCAATGATCGAGCAAATATCCACAGGTAATAGTATTCCATGGGCCAGCTTAGCCGCAGAGCTAAAGCAATGGTTGGCAAACGACACCAGTAAAAACATCACAATGACTTGTTTTAGTGAGCCTATTGAAGTGTCATACGAGCGGCAACAAAATGAGCTACATTTATTGCGTATCAAAACCTGCCAAGCCGAGCGCACCGCCACCGACTTAAAAACCCATTTACCGGTCACGAAACGTGAATCGGAAGTGCTCTATTGGGTGACTTATGGAAAAACCAGCTGGGAAATTTCGCAAATACTGAGCATGAGCCCAAGAACCGTGAACAAACACTTGGAGCAAATTTACCGAAAACTAGGTGTTGATAACCGCACTTCGGCAGCAGCTATTTCATTAAGAATTTTAGAAGGTTAGCAAAGTATGCGCGATACGCTAACGCTAAGTTCTTTGCTGGAGTTGCCAATAGTATAGATGGCTTTTGGCTCAATAATACTTTGACCACGATATCGCTAAACAAACAGTGTACATTGCTAATCGCCATGAAATTGGCTTGCTTTTTTAGCGAAATTTTTACCACGCTATAATTTATTTAACAATCCATCACTGGCATCTTCAACTAAATCAATCACGTATTGAAAACCGCGTGCGCCACCATAATAGGGATCAGGCACTTCTGAGTCCTCATGGTTATTAGCATAATCTAAAAACAATTCAATTTTATAATGTAGGTGATTGGGAGCAACTTTTTTTAACTCTTTTACGTTATGGTTATCCATAGCTAAAACAAGATCAAACTCGTCAAAATCTTGTGCGGTTACTTTACGCGCCTTAATGCCATCAAAGGCATAGCCACGTGCCATACCAGCTTTCATTGCTCGGTGATCAGGTTTTTCTTTAGCATGTGAACCAATTGTACCTGCTGAGTCAATATTAAGTTGTAAACCCTGCTCTTTAGCCTTATGACGAAAAACAGCTTCAGCACTAGGAGAGCGGCATATATTGCCCATGCAGACAAAAAGAACCGACTTAACTTTACTTAATTCTACTTGATCAACCACTTAGCTAGATCCCTATATTGTAATAACAGCAAGATGTAAAAAAGAAGTAATATTCAAACACATCATGTTATCGACAACAAGAGTCAACAAGATTATCTTTGATATAAATTAAAAGCGTTTTAAATATATACGCTACAACTAAGTTAACGATTGATTAATTTGTTGTAAAACTAAGTGCGGATCTGACGATTTGGTAATTGGACGCCCGATCACCAAATAATCGACACCAATATTTACGGCTTGTTCAGGCGTCATAATACGCTTTTGGTCGTCAACGCTGCTACCTGCTGGGCGAATACCAGGGGTAACCAGCTTAAAGTCTTGACCTAATTCAGTTTTTAACATTTGTGCTTCTTGAGCTGAACAAACAACACCATCTAGCCCAGCTTGTTTGGTTAGAGTTGCTAAATGTTTAACCTGCTCTGCTGGTGATTTACTAATGCCCAAACCGATTAAGTCACTCTCTTCCATACTGGTCAATACCGTTACAGCAATTAATAACGGCGCTTTTTCGCCATATGGTACAAGTGCTTCCTTAGCTTTTGCCATCATTTTTAAGCCACCTGAAGCATGTACGTTAACCATCCAAACACCAAGTTCAGCTGCAGCTGTTACTGCTTTTGCTACGGTATTAGGAATATCATGAAATTTAAGGTCTAAAAAGACATCAAAACCGCGCTTTACTAATTCACGAACAAAATCGGGCCCGAAGTAAGTAAACATTTCTTTGCCTACTTTTAAACGACAGTCACTTGGCTGTATTTTATCAACAAACGCTAGTGCGTCTGCTTGGTTATCAAAATCTAAAGCAACAACTACTTTGGCATCTTTCACGTATATTTTCCTTTAATTCTTTAATTCTTTAATTCTTTAATTCTTTTCAAGCTTACTTTAATAATGGCTAGCAGCGCAGGTATTTTCATTTAGATTGAGGAGATAGCACGGAGCTAACAAGTGTCAGTGAGTACTTTCGACAAAAATATTAATGAAAAGAACAAAGCTGCTAGTTATTATTCGCCTTCTAGGCCTCGTACAGGTTTAAGTTGCTCCCAATCATGACATGACGGGCAAGACCAATAATGGGTACTACTGTTAAATCCACACGTACGGCAGCTATAACGGTGCTTAACATTGATATAAGCTGAAATCAGCTCTTTAATCACATCAAGGTGTTCACTCGTTGTTTGCTGCTCTGATTGACTCATTTGCATTTTAACAAAATGCTTAAAGCCCCGAATGGTGGGTCTGCGCTTCAACGCCGACAAAATAAAATCAGTCGCTTTCTTTGTACCGTGCTTACTTTCTAAATGATTAACATAGCAAATTAAGGTACTGGTGCTAGCCGTTTCTTCGTAGACTTTTCGAATAAACTTATAAAAGGTATCTTGGGCATCAAGCTTTGTATAACACAGTTGCATTTTTTCAATAACATCAGGAAAAAATTCACTGTCTTGGTGGTAAATATCTTGGTAACAACGACAAGCCTGCTCGTACTGCTCGTGGTGCTCATAAATTCTTGCCATCAACCAATTGGCTCGGCATGAATTAGGATCTTGTACTAAAGCATTTTCTAACAGCTCTAATACTTCAATAAATTGTTCATTTTCAAAGGCACTTGTGGCCAATTCACAATAAAAGTTAGCTAAGGTATGCATTAACTTTTTATCGCGTGTTTTAATAATGGCTTTTTTTAATGCAACGCCTTGGTCCCAGTCTTTTGTCGACTGATATATTTGCATTAAATAGCTTAGCGATTTTAAGCCGAATTGTTTTGATTTTAATAACTTTAAAAACATAGATTCAGCGCGGTCAAATAAGCCTGCGCTTAAAAAGTCTTTGCCAAGTTCAAACAAAGCCTGTTGTTTTTCTTCACTGCGTAAATGCTTTTGACGTACTAAATGTTCATGTACTTTTAATGCGCGGTCTAACTCCCCTCTTTTTCTAAACAGGTTTGCTAGGGCAAAATGTGCTTCTACGGTATCATCTTCAACTTTTAGTGCTTCAATTAAATAATCAATAGCTTTATCTTGTTGGTTTGAAAATAAATAATTCAAACCCGTAGAGTATTTAATTGACAGGTCTTGCTTCTCAGAATGGGTATTTTGTTTGATACTATTACGGCCCATAAACCAGCCATAACCCATAGCGATAGGTAATAATAGAAAAAGAAGTTCTAACATAAATTAAGCAATGCCTTGTAATGAATCAGGTTTATTATTTAGCTGTTTTAGACTTAACTGCTCGTACCATTTTCCACAACAAAGCAGTTAATAAGCCCAGTGTGAAACCCAATAAGGTAAATAAACTAACGGCTGCAGCTACAGATAATTCTACTCGAGCAATCAAGTAATTTAATGAAAGTACTTGATGATTTTGACTACCAAAAATAAACGCGATAAAAAATAGAACCAGAAGGAAAAATATAGTGATATAAATGCGCACGGGGTTACTCCGTTAAAGTCATGTCTGCCAGAATTCATCAGATGTTTGGCAAGCTACATTTTTTATATAAAAAAGGCATGCTATTGCATGCCGTTTTTCAGTAATAATTATGTTTTTCAACGTTAATTATTACGACGCAAGATTAACTCTTTCGCGTAATTCTTTACCAGGTTTAAAGTGAGGGACATACTTGCCAGCAAGCTCGACAGAGTCACCAGTTTTAGGATTCCGTCCAACTCGAGGAGCACGATAATGTAGTGAAAAACTACCAAAACCTCTTATTTCAATACGTTCACCTTTTGATAAGGTTTGCGCCATCATTTCAAGAATTTCTTTTATAGCTGACTCTACATCTTTTGCAGATAAATGACTTAATTTTTCTGCTAATTTTTCAATGAGTTCTGACTTGGTCATTCGACCTCCCAGTTTTCATTTAGCTTCGCGCTAATGGAGTTTAAATCAGAGGGGTAATCCTTAATTAAATAAAGAATCCCCTCACCTTTGTGACCTACTAAAATTTAGCTTTTAGCGTTTTTGAATGCTTCAGCCATTGCACTTAAACCAGATTCTTCAACTTGGTTTAAGCTGTCCATAGCTTCACGTTCGTCAGCTTGGTCTTTCGCTTTGATTGATAAGCTGATAGTGCGGTTCTTACGATCAACACCAACAAACTTAGTTTCAACGCTGTCACCAACTGATAATTCAGTTGTTGCATCTTCAACGCGTTCGCGTGAGATGTCAGCTACACGTAAGTAACCTTCAACGCCTTCAGCTAATTCAACTTTAGCGCCTTTAGCATCTACTTCAACAACCTTACCAGTAACAATAGCACCTTTTTTGTTATCTGTCAGATACTGATTGAATGGGTCATCTTCTGCTTGTTTAACACCAAGAGAGATACGCTCACGCTCAGGGTCAACTTGTAATACAACAGCTGAGATTTCATCACCTTTCTTGTATTCACGAACAGCTTCTTCACCGCCAGCCCATGAAATGTCAGATAAGTGAACAAGACCATCAATGCCACCGTCAAGACCAATAAAGATACCGAAGTCAGTAATTGACTTGATCTTACCTGATACTTTGTCGCCTTTGTTGAAGTTCTTAGCGAACTCTTCCCAAGGGTTAGGAATACATTGTTTAAGGCCAAGAGAAATACGACGACGTTCTTCGTCAATTTCTAGAACCATAACTTCAACTGTATCACCTAAGTTAACAACTTTAGATGGGTGGATGTTTTTGTTAGTCCAATCCATTTCAGAAACGTGAACTAAACCTTCAACGCCTTCTTGGATTTCAACAAAACAACCGTAGTCAGTTAAGTTAGTTACGCGACCAGTAAGTTTAGCACCTTCTGGGTAACGTTTAGCGATAGCAACCCATGGATCTTCGCCTAACTGCTTCATACCAAGAGATACACGAGTACGCTCACGGTCGAATTTCAATACTTTAACTTGGATTTCATCACCAACATTTACGATTTCACTTGGGTGCTTAACACGCTTCCAAGCCATATCAGTAATGTGAAGTAGACCGTCAATGCCGCCTAAATCAACGAACGCACCGTAGTCAGTTAAGTTCTTAACGATACCCTTAACTTCAATGCCTTCAGCTAGTGATTCTAATAGTGCATCACGTTCAACGCTGCTTTCAGATTCGATAACAGCACGACGAGAAACAACAACGTTATTACGCTTTTGATCAAGCTTAATAACTTTGAATTCTAGGTCTTTGCCTTCAAGGTGAGCTGTGTCACGTACTGGACGTACATCAACTAATGAACCCGGTAAGAAAGCGCGAATGTTGCTAACTTCAACCGTGAAACCACCTTTAACTTTACCGTTGATAACACCGATAACAGTTTCTTTTTCTTCGTATGCTTTCTCAAGCACTTGCCATGCTTCATGACGCTTAGCATCATCACGAGAAAGAATCGTTTCACCGAAACCATCATCTGTAGCTTTAAGAGAAACATCTACTTGGTCGCCAACAGAAACTTCAACTTCACCAGCTGCGTTTTTGAATTGATCAATAGATACAACACTTTCAGATTTAAGGCCAGCGTCAACAAGAACATTGTCTTTTTCAATACGTACAATAGTACCTTTGATAATTGAACCTGGGCGGGTTTCGACTTCTTTTAAGCTTTCTTCGAAAAGCTGTGCAAAATTTTCCATCATAACTTGTTTATAAACTCAGTTATTAATCCAATCAACATTCTTGTTTCATGGGGTTGTTAATAAGGCCCGGTGTATCCTTACAGCAGGCTAGATTGTTAAGCAAAATGCTTAGATTAAATAAACTTATGTTAACTTTCCATTCGCAAATGAAAGGATTTTATTAACCACTTCCTGAATGGAAAGGCTAGTAGAATCAACAGTTAACGCACCTTCTGCCGGTATAAGCGGAGCTACCTTGCGGTTTTGATCGCGCTCATCTCGTTGACGTATGTCATCCAAAAGGCGCCCGATTTTAACATCAAAACCTTTCTCTTTCAACTGATTAAATCGTCTTTGGGCTCTTTCTTCAGCGCTAGCGGTAAGAAACACCTTTACTGGCGCGTCGATAAAAACAACGGTGCCCATGTCTCGGCCATCAGCTACCAGGCCAGGGCCAACTTTAAATGCACGTTGACGACGTAATAAAGCTTCTCTGACTCTTGGGAAAGCAGCAACTTTTGAGGCAATAGCACCAACTTCTTCAGTACGAATACTGTTGCTAACGTCTTCACCTTCAAGAATGACTTTGCTTTCACCTTCAGCTGTTATTTCAAATTGAACATCCAAATGAGCCGCAATTGGAATTAATGGCTCTTCTTCTTGAATTTCAATATTATGATGCTGAATAGCAACAGCCAATACTCTATATATTGCGCCACTGTCTAACAAGTGCCATCCTAATTGCTCTGCAACTAAACGCGCTGCGGTTCCCTTTCCTGCACCACTTGGTCCATCAATGGTTATAACCGGAATGCTTTCCTGCATACATATTCCTCCCAATATCGAAAATCGGCGGGATTATACGGGATTTACACCGTAAAATCGCGAAAAATATTATTTTGTAACATTAATTATTTTGTAACCTTGTTAACAAGACACTTGCGCTAATTTATCAAAATAATCAGGAAATGTTTTTGCTGTACACTTAGGATCATTAATCGTAACGGGGGTATCGCTAAGGGCAACTAGAGAAAAACACATAGCAACGCGGTGATCGTCGTAGGTATCAATTGCTGCATGATTCAATTTTTCTGGTGGCGTAATAGTAATAAAGTCTTCACCTTCAACGACTTCTGCTCCAACTTTTCTAAGCTCTGTTGCCATCGCAAATAAGCGATCAGTTTCTTTTACGCGCCAGTTATAGATATTTCGGATGCTGGTTGTACCCGTAGCAAAAAGTGCTGTGGTTGCAATGGTCATTGCCGCGTCTGGTATATGATTCATATCCATATCAACCGCGGTAAGTGGTTTACCAACCACAGTAATTGACTCGTCTTTCCAATGAACTTCAGCACCCATTTTTTCAAGTACATCAGCAAAATGTTTATCGCCTTGAACGCTAAGTTTACCAACACCATGAACAGTAATTTCGCCGCCTTTAATAGCACCGGCGGCTAAGAAATAAGAAGCAGAAGATGCATCGCCTTCGACCATATATTTATCAACACCTTGGTATGACTGATTACCTTTAACGGTGAAAGATTTATAGTCGTTATTTTGAACATTTACGCCAAATCGACTCATAATATTAAGGGTAATATCGATATAAGGTTTAGAGACTAATTCACCGTCAATTTCTATATTGGTATCAGTTTTTAACAAAGGCGCAATCATTAAGATGGCCGTTAAAAACTGGCTCGAGATAGAACCATCAATAGTTACTGTATTGCCAGTTAACGCTTTACCGGTTATTTTCACTGGTGGGTAATCTTTATTTTCCAAGTATTCAATATCAGCATTAAGTTGCTCTAGTGCATCAACTAGGTGGCCAATTGGGCGTTCTTTCATTCTTGGTTCGCCGGTTAAGACAAACTCACCTTCACTTGCAGCTAACGCAGCACACAATGGACGCATCGCGGTGCCTGCGTTACCTAAGTATAATTCTAAAGGTTCATTGGTACTGAAAAAACCATTATTGCCAATAACCGTACACTCTGTACCGCAATCACTTAAGGTATATTTAATGCCAAGGCTAGATAACGCATTTAGCATATGCTTAATGTCATCACTAACCAGCAAATTAGTAATTTTGGTCTCGCCGTTCGCTAATGCGGCAATTAACAAGGCGCGGTTAGATAAACTTTTAGATCCTGGTAAAAAAACTTCTCCATTAATTTTACCAATAGGTTGTATTGTTAACTGTTCCACTTTATCTAATCCTCTTTTCAAACTTTTGCATAAAATCTACGAGCGTTTCTACACCTTCAATCGGCATAGCGTTGTATATACTAGCGCGCATGCCGCCTACTATTCGGTGACCTTTTAAAGCCTTTAATCCTGCTTTGTCGGCCTCAGCCAAAAATTCAGCATTTAAGCTCTCATCAGTCAGCCAAAAAGGTACGTTCATCGCACTGCGGTTTTCACTAACAACCGGATTGTTATAAAACGGGCTTTTATCAATATAGTTATATAACAATGCAGCTTTCTCTTTGTTCACTTTACTTATAGCAGCAACTCCGCCTATTTTTTTTAGCCATTGGAAAACTAATCCGGCTAAATACCATGCATAGGTTGGCGGCGTATTATGCATTGAATCGTTGTCTGCTGATATTTGATAATTCATAATTGATGGCGTTTCAAGGCGGGCATTGCCTAAAAGGTCTTCACGAACAATCACAATAGCTAAGCCTGAAGGGCCAATATTTTTTTGCGCACCTGCGTATATCAAGCCAAACTGAGTTATATCAATTTCACGTGATAAAATCATAGATGACATATCAGCAACAATCGGCACACCGTTTGTGTCAGGTACATTTACCATTTCAATGCCATCAACGGTTTCATTTGGGCAGTAGTGCACATAAGCCGCATTTGGTGTTAATGGCCAAGTACTAGGGTCTGTAACATAAGTGCCCTGCTCACTTTTTTCGATAACATTGATCGTATTAATATTGCCGTAATGCTTAGCTTCAGCAGCAGCACCTTTAGACCAAGAGCCAGTAATAATATAGTCAGCAGTTTTACCTTGAGGTAATAAATTTAAGGGAACTGCAGAAAATTGCCCACGACCACCACCATGACAAAATAACACTTTATAATTATCAGGAATATTCATTAACTCACGTAAGTCGGCTTCAGCTTTTGTAGCAACGGCCATGTAATCAGCACTTCGATGACTTAATTCCATAACAGAGCTACCTATGCCCTGCCAATTAATAAATTCCTTTTGCGCAATTTCCATTACCTCTGCTGGTAACATCGCGGGGCCTGCACAAAAATTAAATACAGCTGACATTTGTTCTACAACCTTCTAAATTCATTGTTTATTTATAATTATCAAACATAAAAAAGGGCGGTTAATACCGCCCTAATTTTATTTTTATTGCAGTTTAGCTTTGTTCGTCATCATCTTCTGTTGATGAACTCTCGCTATCTGTTGCAGCACTTTCATCTGTAGATGCTGCTTCAGCTGATGAATCATTAACTGTAGGTGCTTGTTCACCTTCAATTACTTCAGCTTCAACTATTTCTGGCTCTTCAATTTCGTCAATACGTTGTAGTGCAACTACTTGTTCATCTTCGGCAGTGCGAATTAAACGTACACCTTGGGTATTACGACCAATAATGCTGACTTCATTTACACGAGTACGAACTAAAGTACCGTTATCGGTAATTGCCATGATCTCGTCAAGCTCTTCAACCTGAACCGCACCAACAACCGGACCATTACGGTCACTCACTTTAATTGATACTACACCTTTGGTTGCACGTGATTTAGCTGGATATTCCGCTAAGTCGGTACGTTTACCAAAACCATTTTGTGTAATAGTTAAAATTGGGCCATCATTTTTCGGAACAATCAATGAAATAACGCGTTGATCACCTTCAAGCTTCATACCGCGAACACCTGTACCAGTTCGGCCGATAGGTTTTAACGCCCAGCGCTCTTCGCCTGTTTCAGGGTCTAATTTAACTTCACCGGTTTCACTGTCACGTACTTTCTCATTAAATCGTACTACTTTACCTGCATCAGAGAACAACATTATATCGTTGTTACCATCAGTAATATCAACACCGATTAAGGTATCGTCATCACGTAAGTTAAGCGCAATAATACCGTTAGCACGTTGGTTAGAATAAGCATTTAATGCTGTTTTCTTAACCGTACCTGAAGCTGTAGCCATAACGATATATTTATCATCAGCATATTCACGTACAGGTAAAATAGCGGTAATACGTTCGTCGTCTTCTAATGGTAATAAGTTCACAATTGGACGACCACGAGCTGTACGGCTCGCAAGTGGTAATTGATAAACTTTCAACCAGTATAATTTACCGCGATTAGAGAAACATAAAATCGTATCATGAGTATTCGCCACTAATAAACGTTCGATGAAATCTTCTTCTTTCATCTTAGTTGCAGCTTTACCTTTACCACCACGACGCTGAGCTTCATAGTCGCTTAATACTTGATATTTCACATAACCTTCATGAGAAAGTGTTACAACAACATCTTCTTCACAAATTAAATCTTCTAAAGATAAGTCATGAGAAGCATTGGTAATTTCAGTACGACGTTCATCACCAAATTCATCACGAATTTCTTCTAACTCTTCACGAATAACTTCCATTAAACGTGCAGGAGTTGCAAGAATATGCATTAATTCAGCGATAAGGTCTAATAACGCTTTGTACTCACTTAGAATTTTTTCATGTTCCATGCCTGACAATTTATACAATTGCAGGTCAACTATCGCTTTTGCTTGTTCTGCTGTTAAGTAATATAAGCCATCACGAATGCCGTATTCAGGCTCTAACCACTCAGGACGAGCGGCATCATTACCAGCTGCACTAAGCATTTGTGCAACGTCACCTAACTGCCAACCTTGAGAAATAAGCTTTTCTTCAGATTCTTTTCTATTGCTCGATGCTTTGATCAACTCGATAATCGGGTCAATATTAGCAAGGGCGATAGATAAGCCTTCTAATATATGGGCACGTTCACGGGCTTTACGTAGTTCGAAGATAGTACGACGAGTAACCACTTCACGGCGATGAAGTACAAACGCTTCAAGCATTTCTTTAAGGTTAAATAATTTAGGTTGGCCATTGGTTAATGCCACCATGTTTAAACCGAAAGATACTTGCATTTGGGTAAGTTTATAAAGGTTATTTAAAACCACTTCCCCTACTTCGCCACGTTTGATTTCAATAACCATACGCATGCCGTCTTTATCAGACTCATCACGTAAGGCAGAAATACCTTCAAGACGTTTTTCTTTAACCAACTCTGCCATTTTTTCAATCAAGCGAGCTTTGTTAACTTGATAAGGAAGTTCGTGAACAACGATGGTTTCTTTACCTGTTGTTTCATGTACTTCGATCTCAGCACGAGCGCGAATTTTAATTTTACCGCGACCAGTTTTGTAGGCTTCTTGAATACCCGCACGACCACTGATAATACCCGCTGTTGGGAAGTCTGGTCCTGGAATATGTTCTAAAAGCTCTTCAAAAGTAATTTCACTGTTTTCAATTAATGCTAAACAACCATTAATGACTTCAGTTAAATTATGAGGAGGAATATTGGTTGCCATACCTACAGCGATACCCGAGGTACCATTTACTAATAGGTTGGGAATACGGGTAGGCATTACTGCCGGAATATGCTCGGTACCGTCATAGTTAGGTACAAAGTCTACCGTTTCTTTATCAAGATCGGCCAAAATTGAATGTGCAATTTTTGACATTCTAATTTCGGTATAACGCATTGCAGCAGCGGAATCTCCGTCAACTGAACCAAAGTTACCTTGCCCATCAACCAACATGTAACGCAGTGAAAATGGCTGCGCCATACGTACTATGGTGTCGTATACAGCAGTGTCACCATGAGGGTGATACTTACCAATTACATCACCAACAACACGTGCTGATTTTTTATAAGGTTTATTCCAATCATTACCTAAAACATTCATCGCGAATAAAACACGACGATGCACAGGTTTCAAGCCGTCACGCACATCAGGTAACGCACGGCCAACGATCACGCTCATGGCATAATCTAGGTACGAACTTTTAAGTTCATCTTCAATATTGACAGGCGCAATATTATTTGCCAAATCGGTCATAAATCGATGGTATCCCTTAACTTAGAAAGAATTCAGATAAATTTCGAAATTATTATTTTAAATTAACGAGGCATACTAACACAAAATTTTGCGATGCCATACTGCTTTATTAAAGCGTATTTTTTCTTTAAATTGAAGCATAAATTAACGGCTAATTCATTTATTATAAATACAGGTTAATTACATAATAAATAAAGATAAAAACGCACACTAAAGATAAACAAAATATTTACAATTCAGCTGTCGGTTAGTTTTCATACAAAAGCAGTTAACTAGCTTTTATAAGCTTAATATTACGAGCCAATAAAGAAGAAAATAATCCATTTGATTTAATATGAATAGTTAGATAATTTTTGCTCGCCGTGCTCAGTTATACGTAGTTTTGATAAAGCACAACACAACTGATTCTTTTTAGTTTTTTACCAATATTCATAGCTCATCTACTAGGCTTGATAAAATCTTTAGTTTAGAATCAAGGCCACTTTGATTTTAATATTAATGCTTCTATGTCTCATTCTGCTAATACCACCCTTAATGTAAACCCTGATGAAATTGCTAAATTTGAAAAAGTTGCCAGCCAATGGTGGGATCTCTCAGGTGATTTCAAGCCGCTTCATCAAATTAATCCATTGCGTAGACAATTTATTGTTCAGCACTTAGGTGAGGTTTTCGAAAAGAAAATTATTGATGTTGGCTGTGGTGGCGGAATATTAGCTGAAAGTTTAGCGAAACTAGGCGCTGATGTTACCGGCATTGATATGGGCACAGAGCCACTTAATGTTGCCAAATTACACGCATTAGAAGCTAACGTAAAAGTTGACTACAAAAAAATTACCGCAGAAGAGCAAGCAAACAGCCATGCACAAAATTATGATGCGGTAACATGTATGGAAATGCTTGAGCATGTACCTGATCCTGAATCTATCATTCGTGCTTGTGCGCAAATGGTAAAGCCAGGCGGTTTAGTATTTTTTTCAACGTTAAATAAAACCATAAAGTCATACCTACTCGCTATTTTAGCCGCAGAAAAAGTATTCAAACTAGTACCTGACGGCACCCATGATCATGACCACTTTATTCGGCCATCAACCCTTATCAACTGGGCTGAGGCCTATGATTTAAAATGTATTGACGCAGCAGGCATACATTACAACCCACTAACAGAAAATCATAAACTAATTGATGAATTAGACGTTAATTACATTTTATGTTGTCGAAAGCTTTAATCGTATCGCCTTAGTAGTAAAGCCATAAAAAATAAATAATTTACAAGGTGCTAACAATAGCTATGAATAAAACACTTCCACAAAATATTAACGGCGTATTATTTGATTTAGACGGTACTTTATTAGATACCGCCAACGATCTAGGTGAAGCATTAAATTTTGTCTTAGCTAAACACAATATGCCATTAGTATTAAGGGAGCATTACCGTCCAGTAGCTTCTGACGGTGCCTTAGGTCTATTAACCCTTGGCTTTGGTGAGCAACTTAAAACATTTGATTATGAAGTACTAAGAGCTGAGTTTCTTAGCTATTATCAAGATAATATTGCCGAACATACCTGCTTATATAAGGGGGTTGCTGACTTAATTAAACAATTAGACCAAGCAAGTATTCCTTGGGGAATTGTAACCAACAAACCTGAAGGTCTTACTTCCTTATTATTGCCTCACTTTCCCGAACTAGCTACTTCTCAAGTTATGGTAGGTGGAGATACTTTAGCACAAAGAAAGCCTCACCCTGCACCACTGTATTATGCCAGTGAACAAATGAAGGTATCACCACAAAACTGTCTTTATGTGGGTGACGCACCAAGAGATATCGAAGCTGGTAATGCTGCCGGTATGTTTTCGATTGCGGCTATGTGGGGTTATATTATTGACCCTAACCTCTGCCAAAGCTGGCAAGCAAATTTATTAGCCAACTCACCACTTGATATCTCAAAGATTATTTTATAATCAGCTTGTTTAATTATAAAGCAACAACCACAAGACATTGATTTTAAATAATTAAATCACACATATGTGAAATTGTAATAACAACTCGAAAAAACACCTAACAATTATTATATAGGGTAAAATTAACTTAAAAAAATCGTTGCCTTTCGTAAAAATCAAAAATAAAAAGCGCTACTAAGTTAGTTGTTACTAACCCTGCTTTAATTTAAGCTTTAAAGAGTAATTACTCTTAAATATTAGCACTTGCAAATCAAGCTAAACCTCACTATCTTGTGATCAGTTTTTAAATACCCCCTAGATATAGTGTATGTAATAACCAATTTACGTATTCACACGCTATCTTTCATTAGTATAAAAAACAACAATAATAAGCCTTCCATTATGGAAATGGATATACAACACCAATTATAATCTCGATCACAGGTCTTTCATGAATAGCAACCTCTTTGTAACGAAGCGTAATGGCGAAAAAGAAACCATCGACTTAGAAAAAATCCACCGTGTTATTGCTTGGGCAGCGGCTGGTTTAGACGATGTTTCCGTGTCGCAAGTTGAATTAAAATCACACATTCAGTTTTATGACGGAATTAAAACTGAAGATATTCATGAAACCATCATTAAAGCAGCGGCTGATCTTATTTCAGAAGAAACTCCTGATTACCAGTATTTGTCAGCACGCTTAGCAATATTTCATTTACGTAAAAAAGCTTACGGAAAATTCGAGCCACCAAAACTTTATGAACACGTCGTTAATTTAGTTGAGGCAGGCAAGTACGACCAACATTTATTAGCCGATTATAGCCAAGCTGAATTTGAACAAATGGAAGGGTTTCTTGATCACAGTCGAGACTTAGACTTCAGTTATGCCGCAGTTAAGCAGTTAGAAGGCAAGTATCTCGTTCAAAATCGCGTAACGGGTGAAATTTATGAAAGTGCACAATTTCTTTATATATTAGTAGCAGCGTGTTTATTTGCGAAATACCCACAAGAAACTCGTCTGGCTTATGTTGAAGGCTTTTACAACGCAATTTCAACTTTTAAAATTTCTTTACCAACGCCAATTATGGCGGGCGTTCGTACTCCTACTCGTCAATTTTCATCGTGTGTATTAATTGAATGTGGTGACAGTTTAGACTCGATTAACGCGACTTCTAGTGCAATTGTTAAGTACGTATCTCAGCGTGCTGGTATCGGCGTGAATGCCGGTCGTATTCGCGCATTAGGCAGCACTATTCGTAACGGTGAAGCCTTCCATACCGGTTGTATTCCTTTTTATAAGCATTTTCAAACAGCCGTTAAAAGTTGTTCGCAAGGTGGCGTTCGCGGCGGCGCAGCTACTTTGTTTTATCCACTTTGGCATTTAGAAGTTGAAAGCTTACTGGTATTAAAAAATAATCGTGGTGTGGAAGAGAACCGTGTTCGTCACCTTGACTACGGCGTGCAATTTAACAAAGTAATGTACCAGCGCTTAATTAAAGGCCAGTCAATCACCTTATTTAGCCCTAGCGATGTGCCAGGCCTATACGACGCATTCTTTGAAGACCAAGATAAATTTGAACAACTTTATCTACAATATGAAGCTGATGACAGCATTCGTAAAAAACGCATTAAAGCGATTGAGATATTTACCTTGTTTGCTCAAGAACGTGCCAGCACAGGTCGAATTTATTTACAAAACGTTGATCACTGTAATACCCATAGCCCATTTGATCCATTACAAGCGCCTATTCGTCAAAGTAACTTGTGTTTAGAAATTGCTTTACCAACTAAGCCGATGAACGATGTGAATGACCCAGATGGTGAAATTGCCTTATGTACCCTGTCAGCATTCAACCTTGGCGCTATTGACAGCTTAGATGAACTAGACGGCTTAGCCGATTTAGCGGTACGTGCACTTGACAATTTATTAGATTATCAAGACTACCCGGTACCTGCTGCATATAGCGCAACTATGGCCCGTCGTACCTTAGGTATAGGTGTTATTAACTACGCTTATTATTTAGCAAAAAATGAAGTTTTCTACTCAAACGGCAGTGCCAATAACTTAACTCATAGAACTTTCGAAGCCATACAGTATTATTTACTCAAAGCTTCTAATCAGTTGGCTCAAGAGCAAGGCGCTTGTCCTAAATTTAATGAAACACGTTTAGCCCAAGGCATTTTGCCTATCGATACTTATAAAAAAGAAATCGATAATATTACTGGTGAGCCCTTACATTTAGATTGGGAAGGTTTACGTGCTAGCATTAAAGAGCATGGGGTTAGAAACTCAACCCTTTCAGCGTTAATGCCTTCAGAAACATCATCGCAAATTTCAAATGCAACCAATGGTATTGAACCACCACGCGGACTTATCAGCGTGAAAGCGAGTAAAGATGGTATATTAAAACAAGTAGTTCCTGAGTATCAGCGACTTAAACATAATTATGAACTTCTGTGGAATATTCCAAGTAACGAAGGTTATTTGCAGCTAGTCGGTATTATGCAAAAGTTTGTTGACCAAACCATTTCAGCCAATACCAATTACGATCCTTCTCGCTTTGAAGGTGGCAAAGTGCCAATTAAGCAAATCTTAAAAGATATTTTAACCGCTTATAAACTTGGTGTTAAAACCATGTACTACCACAATACTCGAGATGGCGCAGACGACAGCCAAGTTGAGGTTGAAGATGACGATTGTGCCGGCGGCGCGTGTAAAATATAGCACTTTTTAATTACTCAATTTATTGAATAAAAACAACCATATTAAGTTATGTCGCGCTAAACCTGCGCGGCAGTTTAGGAATAAATAATGACGTACAGCACGTTTAATCAAACACCCAATGATGCCTTAAAAGAGCCAATGTTTTTTGGCCAAAATGTTAATGTAAGCCGCTATGATCAGCAAAAGTTTGTTAACTTTGAACGTTTAATTGAAAAACAGTTATCGTTTTTCTGGCGTCCGGAAGAAGTAGATGTTTCTAAAGATCGTGCTGATTGGCAAAGTTTAACCGCTTCTGAGCGCCATATTTTTATTTCTAACTTAAAATATCAAACCTTGCTTGATAGCATGGCGGCACGCTCTGTTAACGCAGTATTATTACCGCTAGTATCTTTACCTGAAATTGAAACTTGGGTCGAAACATGGGCATTTAGTGAAACGATCCACTCTCGTTCATATACCCATATTTTACGTAATTTATTTACCGACCCAGGTGAAGTATTCGATGATATTGTCGTTAACCCCGCAATTTTAAATCGTGCCAGTAGTATTGCTAAGTACTTTGATGATGTCATTATCACCACACAGTTATTTCAATCTCAAGGTGAAGGCACCTATGAAGTTGACGGTAAATCTATTGAAGTTAGTCAGCGTAAGCTAAAAGAGCGTTTATTTTTAGCAATTTGCTCAGTAAATGCCCTTGAAGCGATTCGCTTTTATGTAAGTTTTGCTTGTTCATTCGCCTTTGCAGAACGTGAGTTACTTGAAGGTAATGCTAAAATCATCAAATTAATTGCGCGTGACGAAGCTTTGCATTTAACCGGCACACAAACCATTTTAAACCTTTGGGCTAATGGTAAAGATGATCCTGAAATGGAAGAAATCTCTCGTGAAATGAAAGACCAAGGTCGTCAAATTTTCATCGATGTGGTTGAGCAAGAAAAAGAATGGGCAGACTATTTATTCAAAGACGGTTCAATGATCGGCCTCAACGCTGAAATTTTAAAACAATACATTGAATACATTTCTAATCAACGCATGAGCGCGATTGGCTTAGACTCTCCTTTTGAGATAAAAACCAACCCGCTACCTTGGATTAACGCCTATTTATCAAGTGATAACGTACAAGTAGCACCTCAAGAAACTGAAATATCAAGCTACCTTGTTGGTCAAGTAGACTCGTCGGTTTCTAGTAATGACTTTGATGATTTTGATCTTTAAGCCATGATATTAACTAACCGCGCTGTTAACATGCCTCAGCAATAGGCTGCAATTATGTTACATGATAGCGCGGTTAATTACTTTGACAGTACAGATAATATCGCCATAAACACTCAAGATAAAACCTCAACAATGACACAACCTATTATCAGTGTTGACAGTAAAAAAATTCCTTTTCAGGAACATCATAATACCCTGCTAGAATGTATTGAATCTGCGAATGTAGAAGTACACTATCATTGTCGTGATGGCTATTGTGGGGCGTGTCGAATTACTTTAGAAAGTGGTGAGATCTGTTATCCCAATGGTGAGCCGTTAGCCTATGTTGGCGAAGGTGAAATTCTCCCCTGCTGTTGTATTCCTAAATCTAATTTAACCTTAAGCATTGACTAGATAATTGGTTAAACAGTAAAACTTTAGTTATCGCCTTTAATAAAAGCCAAACTTATAAGAACGTCGAAATTCTAAATCAAAGAACGCCTCAACTCGCTGTAGCTTAATTTAACGCGCTTTAGCCCCTTGCTCTATTCCTGACATGACTTTAATTAATTCAACTTGTACTGGTTGAAACAGCTGCACATATTTGTCACTTTCTTGGTTATTAATGGCATGATCCAGTATTTTAGTGAATTCAAATAACTGCATTGCCCCGACAGAGCAAGCAACACCTTTTAGCGTATGCACCATATGTTTAATTGTTTCATGATCTAAGGTTTCGATAGCTTGATTGATTTTTTCGGCATCTTGATGATGGTCTTCATAAAACATATCAAGTATTTGAGAAAATAAGTTATCATCACCTAATACATTGGCAACACCAATACTGTAATCAATTCCGGGATATTGTTCTGATGGTTCAGCTGAAGAGTCTAGTGATTGGCTAAGCTCATGGTTAGAATCGTCAATTACCGACGATATATCAATACCTAAAGTGGTCGGTTCATGAACATCACTTTTACTGTCATTATCATTGTTAAAAGAAATGACTTTATTTCTTCCTGATGATTTTGCTTGATAAAGCGCATCATCCGCATTCCTCAATAAGTCATGTAATTCATAAGATTTTTCATCAAGCTTCGACATACCAATACTTACAGTAACGGCAATGACCTCTTGATTAAAAGTTAATTGAAAACACTCAACACGCTCACGCAAACGTTCACAGGCATTTTGAGCATCTGCTTGTGAAATATCTGGCATACACACTGCAAATTCTTCGCCGCCAATACGACCGACAATATCATAATCACGAAAGCTTTCTGCCAATATGGCTGAAAAGGCGATCAATACTTTATCGCCCGCCTCATGACCATGAACATCATTTACTTGTTTGAAAAAGTCAATATCAAACATGGCTATAACAAGGTTGTATTTATTGCGAACACATTGGCTAATAGCTTTAGTAGCTAAGTCTTCAAAACTTCCGCGGTTATTAATATTAGTGAGAAAATCTGTTTTAGCTAAGCGCTCTAACTCTACGGTTTTTTCCATTAACCGCAATGCCGTTCGAATCCGTGCAAGTAGTACTTTAGCAATATAAGGTTTGGTCACATAATCATCAGCGCCAAGCTCTAACGCAGCAACAATTTCATCCTCGTCATTAGAGGCGGATAGCATGATCACTGGAATATTTTGACTACTCGCTATGGATTTAAGCTGCTCAAGTGTGGCCAAACCCGACAAGCCCGGCATATACATATCAAGTAAGATAAGATCGATATTTTGTTCATTAACAATTTTTAAAGCAGCTTCACCACCATTTGCAGTAACGACTTGGTAACCTTCATCGACTAAATCAAACTCTAGCAACATCAAGGTATCTTTGGCATCATCAACGGCTAAAATATTATACATATCACTCTCATCAGCTCTATAAACTTTATCGGAAATCGGCAGGTAACGAGCGTTAAAGTTATCAGGAACATTGTCAAAATATAAACGTTAATGACATTGTACTAATCCATTAATTTTAAACAATTAAATTTAAAAAGCTCTTAGTTTATATTGTAGCGTTATTTAAAAAACCCACAACATCAATCACATAAAATTTACTTTAGCGTATTACCCTTAGATAATTAATGAAGTAAAAAATCAGCCAGTTCTTTTGAATTAAATGGTTTTCTTAATACTGGATAATTCCACTGTCGATCTTCTTGAGCAATGTAGCCGCTAATCGAGTAAACATCAATATCGGGATATTTTTCTTTCACAAAATCAACTGCTTCCCTACCAGTAAAGTCAGGTAATATCATGTCGGTAATAAACATATCAAAACATAAACCTTCGTTAAGAGTCGCCAATAATGACTTTTTACTACTCACGTGCACACAGCTGGCCCCTTCACTTTCTAAATACATCGCAACAAATTCAGCAATACTTATTTCATCATCCAAAATAAGCACCCTTTTATTAGCAATATGTAAATTATCTTTTTTCTGCACCTGTGGTTTACTCCTAGTGATAATAGGTTCACAAGGAAACACTAAGGTAAAATGCGCCCCGCCGAGTTCACTTTCTCCTTCAACCAATACTTGCCCGTTATGTTTATACATGGTGCTGTAAACATTTGCCAAACCAATACCATTGCCTTTATTAACCGATTTACTACTATAAAAAGGGTCAAATACCTTAGTAAGGTTTTCTGGTTTTATTCCTACACCGCTATCTTTTACATGAATTTCTAAGGTATTGGCCGCGCTAGTATTAGCTGAAATTACAATCTGTCCGCTAAGGCCTTTTTCTTGAATAGCGTCTTGGGCATTTAGGACTAGATTTAATAAAATATTTATAAACTCCCCTTGCGGGAACTTGATTAAACACTCAGCGTCGTCAATATCAATAGTTAAGCCGATACTTGTAACAACAACTTGTTTTAATAAGTATTTGTTATCTTCAATATCTTTAATTGGATTAAATTGAACAACTTTTATGGTTGGTTTACGGGTAAAAGCCAATAAACGCTCGGTAACACTTTTGCCTTTATCGATAGCATTTTTAACCCGGTCAATATAGGAGGAAACATCTTTTGAGCCCTGCTTGAATTTTAGCTCTAACATTTCAATAGAGCCTAACGCGACCCCTAAAACATTGTTAATATCGTGCGACACACTGCCAAACGTATTGCCTAGTAGGGCTAAACGATTACTAATAATTTGTTGCTGTTCTTTCCTAAATTTATCGGTAACGTTTTCGACAATCCAAATATAAATACCAGCTTCCGCTTGGTAAGTTACTGATAAATCGAAAATGGTAGTGAATTTATCAAAACTAATATTGTTTTGTTTTATCTGGCCTTCTATTTTGGCTTTGTTTTTTAACGCTAAGTATTCACTGATGCTGAAGTTAACATAATTAAATAGCACCACGTTTTTACCATTCTCTTGAGAAGAAATATCTTGATAAACAATATTATCTTTATCGTCAATAAAAAATATCGGCACTTTAATAGTGTGATTTACCATGGCGAGGAGTTTTAATTTTTCAAAAGCATTTTCAGTTGCCGATACGTCTCGGCAAACCCCGAAAAATGAACAAACCTTACCTTCGTCATCAAGTTCTACATTGGCAATGGTTTCTACTTTTAATTTACGACCAATAGGCTGAGTAATATTTTTTTTACAATAAAAACTGTGGCCATTTTTGAGTGCATCAATAATATTACTTCGCAATAAGTCACGTTCATTAAGATCATAAAAACTTATTACCGCGTCTAACGAGAACTCAAACTGCTCAGCTTTAACACCAAAAATATGATAAATTTCTGGCGAACAAAAAAAACTGTTATCTAACACGTCATAACGCCAATGGCCTGAGTTACTCACTTTTTCTGCCAAATTAAGATATTCATTTTGCTTTTTTAATTGTTCAAGTAACGACTTTGCCTCGGTAATATTCGAAACTGAGCCATACATACGATAAGGCTTCCCTTCTTTAAACTCTAATACCTTGCCTAATAAATGGACCCAAAGTTGTTCATTTTGACGAGTCGACAAGGTTAGGTTTGTATCTATATTGGGAGACTCTCCGTTTAAGTGTTGCTCTATTTTTGGAATGATAATTTTTAGCTGTTCTCTTGATATATGCTTTTTCCACAAATTAGTTGAAGTGGTAAGTGCTTTTTTTTCATAGCCAAGCAACGACATTAGCTGGGCAGAAAAATGCATATTATCTTGACCAACATGCCATTCCCAATAAGGCTCGTTTATGCATTGCAATACAGCATGAGCACTCTCAAGTAACCGGCCGTCTTGATTATGCTCAGTTTCAAAATCATTATCTTGATAAAGGCACATCAAACTACCATGTGCTACCGAAGATAAGGTTACAGAGAAAGGCTGAATTGTTTTATCTTTATGGCAAAAAGATAAGGCTTGCATGGGAATTGACTGCTTGGTTACAGCGGTCAAATTTTCGCTCATTTGCTGGTATTGAAGTTTAGCGTTATCAGGAAGTAGTTTGATGATATTACTTCCTATTAAGCTTTCACTTTGATAACCCAGTAAAATTGATACTTTATCGTTAATATTAATGATAGTACCTAGCTCATCTAAAAAGAAAGCAGCAACAGGCATATCATCAATTGACATAGTTATTGGCTTATTCAAAATAATTCATCCTCTTCCATAATATCTTCGTCATCAGATTCAGATACCGTACTTAACCCATCTAAGCTTTTAACGTCGATAAGTGTTTGGTCAAGTAAACGGCTAACATCTAAAAAATTCACATCATCTTGCGAATGTTTTTTCAAAGCGCTGTGCACTAAATTGGTTAGATAACTTTCTTGCTCTTCACTCAAGTCAAGCACATGAAAACTCATACCTATATTTTGGACAATTTCAGTCATCACCTCTTGCTGATGATATTTAGAAACTTCAAGCATATTTTTAGTTTTGAGCACTGCGGTTTCAATATTTTCTTGAACTTTTAGTAAAGACTGGTGATAAGCGATGAAAGTCATTCTGGCACCAATGCATTCAATAACCGACGCAAGCGCATCAATAAATATATCAGTATCGATAGTGCCATCTTCTAAATTTAAAATAAGAATCGACACTAGGTTATGATTAAATATGGTGCGATTACCAAAGCGATAAAGGCGAGATTTTTCTTTTAGTAGTTTCATCACCCCTATTTCAACCGGTGAACAACACCCATTTTCAGAACTAGCAAAACTTTCTTGTTCATGTACCGGATAAAAAGCAATACAGCCCTTTAAGCCCATTGAATATAAATAACTGAAAACTTCTTCTTTAATTTTATCTAACGATAAACACGTATTAAGTCGATTAGTTAGCTGCATGCAGCTACCGTATTTTGACGCTTGCGCCATAGAAACATTGATCACGTGTTCTTTTGATTTTATTTCTTTTTCAAAGCCATATATTTTTTGCTGATACTGGATAAGTTTTTCCAGCTTGTTATTTAAAGTGATTAATGAAATAGGCTTAGCTAAAAAGTCATCTGCACCGCATTCTAAGCCCTTGATAATAGCTTCATCTGTTGCCATGCCTGAATACAATACAAAGGATTCAGCCCCGGTATTATGGGCAACATTTTGGGCTATCCATGAGGACCCCTTCTCATCGCCAATATATTCATCAACCAGTGCAATATCAAAAATATCTCGAGTATTAATAAGCTTATCAGCAGCTTGTAAATTAGTTACACAAGTGACATGAAAGTTACTAGATAAGGCTTCACTCAAAAGTTCTAAATACAGGCCGTCATCGTCAATAATTAATACACTAGGTTCTAATTTCATCATTCACTTCCTTGTTCATTAGCTAAGCTAAATTTAAAGTTCTGTTTTATATTTTATTTTTACTCTTCTCACTAACGCTGTTAATTGACAATATTCCCCTAAGCGCTATCACTAAAAATTCAAAATTGATTAAATGTTATTTTTCCCACACATAGGTAGCCGTTACCGTACTCGTTTCAATATCGTATTGCAGGGTTTCACAAAGTTGAGTAACTAAACCTAAACCTCGCCCTGAAACAACATAACCTGCGTCATCGTTAACACACTGATTTTTCACTACCGCCAAAAAGTCAAAGCCCTTCCCGCTATCAGAAACTTGAATAATGACTTTGCCACCTTGTTCAAATGGGTGGTAACTTAAGACCAAATCAACATAGCCAGAATTAAGTTTTTTCAACCTTTGCTCGCGCTCATTAAAATAAGCAACGAAACCTATTTGATGATTTTTTAAATCGGAATTTAGCCCTAAAACACCGTGATCTAAGGCATTAACAAATAGCTCGGTTAATATGGTATAAAGGCTTTGCCAATGCTCACCAGAGCCTTCAATATCATTAACCTGATTCATCGCCATAGGAATTGGGTTAACACTTGATAAACGACTCCCGGTTATGTTTAATTGCCACTTCCAAGCAGGTTCATTGTCAATACATGCCTGTTCAATGGCTTCTTTTTTATCGGTATTCAGTAAGTTATGTTCTCGAAAATAGTCACGCCAACCACCACATGGAATATCTATCAAAGAAATATCATCCGATTGCGGGGTTTTTTGGCAAAACATTTCTAATGTGTTCATTACACCTTTACTTATATCTCCTTGTAAAAGTGCTGCTTGTGTTGCTTGTTCAAAGCGTTCAAATCCAAACATGTCGCCTATTTCATTACGGGCTTCAACAATACCATCACTGATCAATACAACACGATCAGTACTACTTACTGATGTTATTTGCAGCGTTACATCAGGTAATAACTGCGGTAAAACGCCTATAGGAGGATGAAAAGATGATATTTTTTCTTTGATATTGCCTTGTCCATCGTAAATATAAACATCAGGTAAACCAGCGTTAAATATGCACACCGAACTATGATGTGACGAAACACTCGCGATGGCAGCAGCAAGAAAAAGATCGGCTGGTAATAAATGATACAGCTGGTGATTAATTTGCGCGATTATTTCATAAATTGAAAAACCTTTAGTCGTCATGGTTCTAAATGTTTCAGCAAGTGGAACTGCGCCAATAGAGGAACGTAACCCGTGACCTGTAAAGTCCCCTAGCATGACAAAAACATCACCATTGGGTGATAATGCCGAAAGTTGAATGTCACCACTGAATAATTCTGCCGCTTTTTTCACCACACCAATTTTTTCTAAAGCAAAGTTACGTGACTCAATAACCCCTGACATTAATTGTTCAGCTAATTCAGCGTCGCTTTGTTGTACTTGTTGTAATTTTTTAACTTGCAGATAAAGGTCGCTAATGCGTTGTATAGATTTTATTTTAGCTTTGAATACTTCAGGGGAAAAAGGTCGAACTAAAATACCATCGCCACCAGCATCAATGCTTTCAATAAAAGCGTCATCAGTGTCCATGCTGGTAATAAAAATTAACGGAGCTAAATTTCCTTCAGATAATTCTTTAATTTTTCTTGCTGCTTGATAACCATCCATAATTGGCATGTTAATATCCATTAACACCAAGTCAGGTTGATATTTAATGTACATAGCAACGGAGCGAGCGCCATCGTTGGCGGTAATAACCCGATACCCCTCTTCCTTTAATAATACCGACAATACTTTGCATTGCATTACGGAGTCATCAACTACTAGGGCCAATTTAGCTTCTGTTAATTGATATTCAGCCATATGAAAAACATCCCTGATTCATATTCAATAAAATGGTCTATTCAATCGTCATTAACCGGTGAAACTGTGCTATTTCAAGGATCTTAAATACAGTTTCATTCGGTTTTTTGATTACAACTGAACCGCCAACTTTTTCAGCATGGTCTTTTAATAATAAGATCATTCCTAAGGCTGAGCTGTCCATATATGTCGTTTTGGCAAGCTCTAACGAAAACACCGTTCCGGTGTTATTACACTCGGCATATGCATCTCTAAATTTTTGATGAAGCGAAAAATCAAAGTGATTTTCAACTATGATGGAAACATTTTTTTTATCTGCTGAAATCATTTTCTTTACTGACATAACCTACTCCCTGTTAATTTAAAAGGTAAACTTATCAACCTTCTATTACTGCTTCATCTATAGCCGCATAATCAAGCAACTTACTGGTGATATCATTCAAGCAACATTGTTCAAGATGCGCATTTAATGCAAAGGCACTGCCTGGCATTCCCCAAATTAAGCTACTTTGTTTATCTTGAATTAGCGTTCTTGCACCTAATTTTTTTAACGCTAACATGCCCTGAGCACCGTCTTTACCCATACCCGTTAATAACACCGCCTGAACATTACGAGCAACAGCTTTTAACGACTCAAATAATACATCGACAGAAGGCCGGTGATGATTAACAACATCCGTATCACTGAGCGAGCAAAACAGTGAGCTCCCACGTGAAACAACGGTTAAGTGCAAACCACCTGGTGCTATATAGACATGTCCGGCTTTAATTTTTTGTCCGTGCTGGGCTTCTAACACAGTGACCTGACAGTCAGCATTCATGCGCTGGGCAAAGCGCGCGCTAAATGTTTTAGGTATATGCTGGGCTATAACAATTGCGGGGGCATTACCGGGTAAAGTACCTAATAAAGTACGAATGGCATCAGTTCCTCCGGTAGAGGCGCCTATGGCGATTAAATGATTGGCCTGCTTGCACCCTAAAAACGGTAACGTTTTACCTGAGTTATGACTTTTAACTGATTGAGATAATTTAAAATTTCTTTGTTCTACCAGCGCTGCACTTTTTATTTTTTCAATCAGGACATCTTTAAAACTTTCCTCCTGATTATGAAGTTCATCAATTGAAGGTTTGGCAATAAAATCAACCGCGCCAATTTCTAACGCCTCTAATGTTATATCAGCCCCTTTGGTGGTTAATGTTGACAGCATTACCACGGGTAATGGCCGTAAGCGCATTAAATTTTTTAAAAACGAAATACCATCCATCTTAGGCATTTCAATATCTAAAGTAAGTATGTCAGGGTTAAGACGTTTGATCATATCCCTTGCTTCGTATGGATCTTCAGCTTCACCCACCACTTCAATTTCGGCATCATAACTGAGTGCTTTAACAATGATTTGTCTTATTACTGCTGAATCATCAACAACTAGTACTTTTATTTTTTTCAACGACTGACTCCTTGTTAAAATAATTCTACATCGCCTTCAGCAGGTTTTTGATCAATACGTGAACGGTAATTATTTTCTCTACGTAAAATACTATCGTCATCATCTATGATGCGTTTTACATAAGCTTTACCTGTAAATGGCTCAAAGATAACTTTTCTTGGATAAATATCACCTACGTCAGCACTTTCAATAGCGATATTTTCAATATCTAAATAAGAGCGAACAAATTCGATATTGCGCTCACCAATATCTGACATTCTATGAACAACCTTACCGCCACCAAATATTTTCGCTTTAATATTTTTTTTATTACCGCCATTTTTTAAAATGGCATTAATTAAATATTCCATGGCATAGTTTCCATAACGCGTTGCATCAGTGGTCATGCCACGACTTCCCCAGTCAATATCATCAACATGCTTATCAGTTATCGGCAACATAAAATGGTTCATACCGCCAATTCCGGCAACGTCATCCCATAAACAAGCAGCAACACATGAACCTAAAGTGGTTGTTATTGCAACTTTATCTACCGTCATATAAAAATCACCAGGTAAAATTTTAGCTGTTACTTGCAGGCGTTTCTTATCCCAAAAATGACTTACATGACAAAACTCAGGTAAACATCGGTTAACATGCTCTTCAACAACAGTTTTAGCCAAACTACTGATATTCATAAAGGCAATACTGATAACGGCGCACAATGGCTTTTTTTGCGATAAATAGTACGACCAATATGCTCAAACTGGTTTAAATAAGCCCCTAAATTTTCACTGTGCCCTAATATCAGAATTCCCCCAGGATTTAACGCTTCTAAGTAACGAGAAAATAACTCTTGTTGTGTTTCTTTATCAAAATAAATAATCACATTACGACAAAAAATCACATCAAATTTTCCTTTCATTGGCCATTCATGCAACAAATTTAATTGCTTAAAGGTCAACAAGCTTTGTAAGCTCTTATCTACTCTAACTTTGGCACTATTTTCACCTAAACCACGGTGAAAGTAGGTGTTTTTATACTTAAGAGTGACGTTTTCAATCTTCTTTAAATCATAAATCCCCTTTTTCGCTTTTGATAAAACATTACTGTCAATATCTGTCGCTAAAATCTTAATATCCCAGCTTGTGAGTAAGCTTTTCATCTTTTCCATAATTGTTATAGCAATACTATATGGCTCTTCGCCAGTAGAGCTTGCGCAAGACCAAACTCTTAATCGTTTAGTCTTGCTATTACTTTTTATCAAACGAGGTAACTCTTCTAACAATAGAAAATCAAAGTGATGGTTCTCTCTAAAAAAACTAGTTAAGTTAGTTGTGATCGCATTTATAAAATAGTCAGTTTCTTGCTCGGTATTTTTACGTAACAGCTGACAATAATCAGCAAAACTGGCTAATTTTCTATCACGAATTATGCGAGTGAAACGCCGATATAGCATTTCACGTTTTTTCTCGTTTAAAACGATGCCAGTAGTGTCATAGACAAATTGACAAATAAAGCTAAAGTCATCGTCACTTAACTTAAAAGCGCATTCACGCTTTGCGGTTAACATAAGCGACTAAAACTCCTCCCACTCCTTATCTGAGGAAACTCTGGCACGTTGTGCTCGGGGGCGACTTGGTCGCTCTCGCTGCATATTAACAACTTTATTTATAGAGTGTTGTACTATCATTTCTGATTCTTTTTCAACCTGATTAAAGAATGACACTTGGTCTAATAACGCTTGAGACTGCTCTTCCATTGACTTACTTGATGCGGCAGCTTCTTCAACTAATGCAGCATTTTTTTGTGTCATTTCATCCATTTGGCTTACCGCAGCACTAACTTCTCTGATGCCAGATGATTGTTCTTTGCCTGCAGAGTCAATGTCTTTAATCATATTACCTACATCTTGAATCGCTTTGACTAACTCGGTAAAAGTTTGCCCGGTTTCATCAACTAATTTAGTCCCTTGACCAACCGCCTCTACGCTGTCGTTAATTAAGCCTTTAATTTCTTTGGCTGCGGCAGCAGAACGTTGTGCTAAATTTCTGACTTCGGCTGCGACAACAGCAAAACCTCGCCCTTGCTCACCAGCCCTAGCCGCTTCAACTGCAGCATTAAGTGCTAACAGGTTTGTTTGAAATGCTATTTCGTCGATAACACTGATGATATCGGCAATTTTTTTACTTGATTTGTTAATATCACTCATCGCAGTAATCGCATTTTGCACTACGGCGCCACCATTGCTGGCTTTTTCAACAACAGTAATAGAAAGCGTGGAAGCTCGAGTGGCATTTTCTGCATTTTGCTGAACAGTACTACTTAGCTCTTCCATCGCAGAAGCTGTTTCTTCTAGGCTTGATGCTTGTGACTCAGTACGGTGACTTAGTTCATTATTTCCTTCTGCTATTTCCCTTGCCGAGTCAAACACATGAGTTGATGTAGAGCGGATATCGCCAACCATATCACTTAAAATGCTGATTAATTCGTTCATGGAATCACCAATCACACTAAATTCACCAACCAGTTCGTTTTCAATGTACTGGTTCAAATTACCTTTCGACATGGCCATTAATACACTTTTTATTTGGGCAATAGCCATTTTACGCTCGGTGATATCCGTGGCATATTTAACGACTTTAAATGGCTTACCATTAAGGTCTAAAACTGGGTTATAACTTGCCTGTATCCACACTTCTCTACCCGCTTTTCCTAAACGCATATATTCATTAGCGTCGTATTCGCCTCGATTAAGCTTTTCCCAAAACTGTTGATATTCAAGGCTATTCTTATATTCAGGCTCAACAAACATGCTATGGTGTCGTCCTTGAACTTCATTTAAGCTGTAACCCACCGCATCTAAAAAGTTTTGATTCGCGGTAATTATGGTACCGTCCATATTGAATTCTATTACCGCCTGCGCTTTACTTATCGCTGAAATTTGACCTGAATAATCGGCATTTAATAGTTTCTGCGCGGTTACATCAGTTGCGAGCTTAACCACTTTAAAAGGCTTGCCATTTAAGTCTAATATCGGGTTGTATGATGCTTGAATCCAAACTTCTTTACCTGCTTTACCCAAACGTTTGTATTCTTGGGTTTCATATTCACCGCGGTTTAATTTTTCCCAAAATGTTTTGTACTCGTAACTAGCTTTAAATTCAGGTTCAACAAACATACTATGATGCTGGCCTTTAATTTCATCTAAGGTGTAGCCCATGGTCGTTAAGAAATTTTCATTCGCAGTAATTATGGTGCCGTCCATATTGAACTCAATAACTGCTTGAGCTTTGTTAATCGCTTCTATTTGTCCTTCAAAATTAGCATTAAGCAGTTTTTGCTGTGAAATATCAGTGGCAAATTTAACCACTTTATATGGCTTACCATTACTATCAAAAATTGGGTTGTAAGAGGCTTGTATCCATATTTCTTTGCCTGCTTTGCCCAAACGTTTATATTCTTTGGTTTCATATTCACCGCGGTTTAATTTAGCCCAAAATTCATTATACTCAGCACTTATTTTAAAGTCAGGTTCAACAAACATACTATGATGTTGCCCTTGAACTTCTTCTAAGGAATAGCCTACTGCAGCTAAAAAATTTTCATTTGCGGTAATAATAGTGCCATCCATATTAAACTCGATTATTGCTTGCACTTTATTAATGGCTTCGATTTGCGCTGCCATTTCTGCATAATGAACGTCGTTATCAGTTGGTTTTTGGTTACTTTGGCTCATGATATTGTTGACTCCTTTCGGTGTGATTTCTTCATTAGAACGCTTTAGCTCAGGTAATGTATTTTTAACAATGACATTTACTAATGACTGACATAATGCGATCCATGCTTTTTTAATCAATGCGGTGTAGGTTTTACCCAGCACCTTTTTTAAGGGTTTATCTAGCGTTACCAATAAGGCATTTATCACATTTTGGTCGAAATGTTCAAATTCGCTACTGGTAACATTGTGGGCTAATAAATTGACTTTTTTTCTTGACGGGGTAAGTTTGCAAATTTCTCTTTCAAGCATGTCATTTAAGCAAGGACGATGGTGCTCACTTGTATAAAAAACAGCTAAGTTAGGGGCTAATTCAAATAAGTTTTGATAAAATTCATCAGTTACATCTAACGTGCTTGACTGAAGCTTTATCCATGATTCTTGTACTAAGCTAATTTGATTCGGGGTCATTTATCTGCACTCCATTGAGATATTTTTCGTTACTTAACTAACTATTTACTCACAAGCTACTTCCAATACTTGTTGTTCAAAACTATAAAGCTCATCTTGATTTAATAAGGCATTATTATCTAAAAGAATAATCAATTTACCTTCAACAGTTGCCAACCCTTTTAAAAAACAACTATCTATTTGGCTACCAAACTCTGGTGCTTGACGAATAGACTGCAGAGCAAACTTATACACTTCTGATACAGCATCAACGACAATACCAACCACCATATTTTTATCGCTGTTATGATCACGTAAAATAATAGTAACGGTTTGTTCATTATAGGGCAGCGGCTCTTTACCAAAACGCAGGCGTAAATCGATAATAGGAATAATTACGCCTCGTAAATTGATAACCCCTTTTAAATAGTTAGGCTTATTTGGTAATTCGGTAACAGAGCTCCACACTCTAATTTCCTGTACGGATAAAATATCAACACCATATTCTTCACCATTAAGCTTAAACGTTAAATATTCTTGTTCGTGCTCCATAACAATTCCCTGTGCTAAATATTAATAGGCTTAATGCTTATGTGGCTCTATGCTTTGCAACGCTTGTACATTAAGCAAGGTGACAATATTGTCGCCAACATTAACTAAGCCTTTTATATAATGTTGCGATATACACCCGCCAAAAACTGGCGCATTTAAAATCTCATTTTCTTCAGCATTTAACACATCAGAAACTGCATCAACAACAAACCCAATAGTGCGCGTAATATGTTTATTTTCTACCGTGAGCACTACAACAACTGTTGTTTCGTTATATACAGCTTCTCCTATACTGAACTTCATCCGTAAATCAATAATAGGCACAATTATACCGCGCATATTAATAACTCCCTTAATATAGGATGGTGAATTAGGAATGATAGTTGGCTGCTCCCAGCTGCGAATTTCTTCAACACATAATATATCTACGCCGTATTGCTCTTGAGCAAGCTGAAAAGTTAAAAACTGCTCGCCACTGGTAATAAAATCGATACCTTCAAGTGAGTACTCTCCTTCTACGGGAACATTATCAACTAATGATTGAATATCCATTATGGCTGAACTCCTTCAAACTGAGGTTGAGCTTGATGATTATGCGGTTGATATTGTTGAGCGCTGCGTAATGCCATGGTTATCATACCGGGCACATCTAAAATCATAGCAACAGAACCATCACCTAAAATCGTTGCGCCGGAAATCCCTTCAACTTGTTGGTAGTTATCATTTAAGCTTTTAATAACCACTTGCTGTTGTGCTAATAAATCATCCACTAACAAGCCTATCTTTTGCCCATCAGCTTCAACAACTACTAATAGCGCATTTTCAACTTCGGTTATTACAGCTTCAATGTTAAACAGTTTGTAAATTGGGATAACAGGTACATTGTCTTCTCGCAAACGGTATAACACCATATCGCCTGATACCCGATTAATAAAATCAGTGCGAACTTGCAACGACTCAACAATGGTAATTAACGGAATAATATAAGTTTCACTGCCGACTTTAACTAACTGCCCGTCAAGAATAGCCAATGTAAGCGGTAAATTTATCTTAACGGTTGTACCTATGCCTTGCTTAGATTCGACTTGAATACGACCGCCTAAAGCTTGGATATTCTTTTTCACTACATCCATACCAACACCACGACCAGAAATATCACTAACCTTCTCCGCGGTCGAAAAACCCGGCTCAAAAATTAAATCAAATACTTGGCTATCAGTTAAGGTGCTATTTACGTCAACAATGCCTTTTTCGACGGCTTTATTAAAAACAGCTTGGCGATTAATGCCTCCACCATCGTCATTAATTTCAATAACAATAGAGCCCCCCTGATGGTAAGCATTTAACGCAACTGTGCCTTTTTCAGGTTTATTATTAGCAAGACGAACCTCGGCGGGCTCTATGCCATGGTCTATAGCATTTCTGACTAAATGCGTAAGCGGGTCGCCAATTTGTTCCATTACCGTTTTATCGAGTTCCGTTTGTTCACCTTGAGTAATAAGCTCTATCGCTTTACCCGTTTTATTAGACAAGTCATGCACTAATCTCGGAAAACGATTAAAAGCAAAACTTATGGGTAACATACGAATTCGCATAACACTTTCTTGCAGCTCTTTGGTATTTTGCAACAGCTGTTCAAGACCACTAGAAAGCTTTTCAATTTTCGACAAATCGAAGTCGTTACCTAATTCCGATAACATCGATTGGGTAATAACGAGTTCACCAACTAAATTAATTAAACTATCAACTTTATCAACGCCAACTCTAATAGAGCCAGCATCAGCTTTAGCTTTGGTTGGGCTGCTAGGCTCTGAAGTTTTAGCTGAAACGACAGAAACATTCTCTATGGCCGAAGCGACTGAAGTTTGTTCTAGCTTTATATCAGCTTCATTGGTAACTACCGCCGTTCTTGCTGTCTCAGCAGGTTCAGCTGAAACTATTGAAGCTTGTGTTTCTACATAGGGCTGTGCAGCAACGTTTTTTATAGCAGCTTCTGCAGAAGCTACTCGAGTAAGCGTTAATAAACATTCATCTTCAACCCACTCAAATACTTCGATAATTTCAGCTTGACTTGCTGTAGTTACTAAGGATAACTCCCAGCTTAGGTATACTTCTTCAGCGTCAATATCACTTAATGACGGTAGATCGGTAGAAAAACCAACTACACCTACTTCTCCTAAATCCGCTAGGGCATTAAACAGCAATAAGGGATCATTACCCGTTTGAATAAGATGATGTTCAGGAATAAACTTGATCAGCCACTTAACTTTTTCATCACTTGATTCTTGTAAATTTATTGGTTCATCAACGACTAAATTATCATTATTGTCTTTCGGGTCAACAGTGCCACTTTTAGCTGTGGTAACCCCTACTGCTAGAGTTTCAGTTAACAAGCGGGCTATTTGTTCAATTTTAGTTTTTTCAAATGAAACATCATCTTTGATCGCCTCAATCATTAGCCGTATACAATCGACCGATTCTAATAATAGCTCGATATCTATGGGCTTTATATCTCGGCGACCATCACGCATTTCATCTAATAATGTTTCAACCAGATGAGTAAATTCTGAAACATCACTAAAACCAAAGGTACCTGCTCCGCCTTTAATAGAATGAGCAGCTCGAAAAATAGAGTTAATTGTTTCACTATCGCCATTTTCTAAATCAAGTAAGCTAGCTTCCATTAACGCTAAGCCTTCGAAACTTTCTTCCAAAAATGTAGGTACAAACTGAGAGAGATCTATGGTCATAATATTTACCTAACCACACGTTTAATTGTTGATAACAACTTTTCAGGATTAAAAGGCTTAACAAGCCAACCTGTAGCACCTGCAGCTTTGCCTTTTTGTTTCATTTCCCCTGAGCTTTCAGTTGTTAACATTAAAATTGGCGTAAAACGAAAATCAGGTAGTTTACGTAATTCTTGACAAAGCGTGATCCCGTCCATGTTAGGCATGTTCACATCTGAAATAACTAAATCAACAGTATTGTCACCCGCTTTAGATAACCCTTGCACACCATCGTTGGCTTCGACAGTGTTATAACCTGCACTTTTTAGGGTAAAGCTCACCATATCTCGTATCGAATTAGAATCATCAACAACCAAAATTGTGGTCATAGTTAGGTCCTTCTATAATTAAATTTGTGTGACAAAATATTTATTTAAAATAGCGTCATCTAAGCCAAGTTGTTCAATGCTCTTTATGATCACTGAAGATGTCGACTGCCAATGCAATACTTTATTTTTAGATGCGATGTAATGAACTGATGCGAGCAGAAGTTGAACACCAAGCGTATCTATTCGAACAACATCACTGTCGTCCAAATAGATTTCATCTGACTCATCAATAAGCTCCAGTAATTGGTTTTTACAAGCTTGAACTTGAGAGATCGTTAATTCGGCAGGTAGTTTGAACATTAAAATCCTTTTATAAATGCTTAATCCATTAAATAAAGCCTAAAACAAATTTAGGCTTTCGCAAGCTAGATAAAAGATTTTTATATGCTTAACTTTCAAATATATAAAAACATAAAAACAAATACTTTAAAAACAATAAATTAGACTGCTTTCGTTTAAGTTTTTTATCAAAAATAAATTTATAATGGTTGTAACAAAATATCTCATAGCTAGTGAACAGAACATTTTTCACTCGTTATTAAGAAACAACGACTTATCTGCAAGTTAAATAATCAGAAATAAATATAGGGTTTGGATATAACACAAGAAATTAGCTAATGGCGTAACGGGCTTTCTGAATATGGCGATGAGATAAAGATTTGAACTCTACTTGCTGGCTTTGTGCTACAAACCCACTGCTACTTTATTGAAAGTATAAAAAGCAAAAATCCCGTCACTTTCGTAACGGGCTTTTCTGAATGTGGCGATGAGATAAAGATTTGAACTCTACTTGCTGGCTTAGTGCTACAAACCCACTGCTACTTTATTGAAAGTATAAAAAGTAAAAAGCCCGTCACTTTCGTAACGGGCTTTTCTGAATGTGGCGATGAGATAAAGATTTGAACTCTACTTTCTGGCTTAGTGCTACAAACCCAACGCTACTTTATTGAAAGTATAAAAAGCAAAAAGCCCGTCACTTTCGTAACGGGCTTTTCTGAATGTGGCGATGAGATAAAGATTTGAACTCTACTTGCTGGCTTAGTGCTACAAACCCAACGCTACTTTATTGAAAGTATAAAAAGCAAAAAGCCCGTCACTTTCGTAACGAGCTTTTCTGAATGTGGCGGTGAGATAGAGATTTGAACTCTAGAAGGGCTACAAACCCTTGCCGGTTTTCAAGACCGGTGCTTTCGACCACTCAGCCATCTCACCTAAGTGCTTAAACGCTGTTGCGTTAAAGCGGGGCGAATATTAAATACTGTGAGGGGGTTTGTAAAGTATTAATTCGCATATTTTAGCAATAAATATTAACTTTGCTATAAAAGCAGCAAAAATTGCACAAAACTTTATCTACTCGTCGGTTAAGCGTAATTTTATCAGGTTATGAGTGCAATTAGTCGCTAAAGTAAACACGGTTTCGCCCCATCTCTTTAGCTTGATAAAGATTTGCATCCGCAGCTTCTAAAATACTTTTACTGTCTGATGATGTACCAACTAGTTGGTAACAAACGCCAATACTAACAGTAACAACTTCAAGCTCTGTTAACGGACAGAATTGATGTTCAATCGCTAACTCAATAATACCTGCGCGGATTGTTTCAGCAACTTCTAAAGTATGCTCTTTACTGGCATTGGCTAGTATTATCGCGAACTCTTCTCCACCATATCGAGAAACAAGATCTCCTGGCCTATCAGCAATGCCTGATTGCTTAAGAAATCGCCCTATTTTGTGTAAACACTCATCGCCAGCTATATGGCCATAGTTATCATTAAATAATTTAAAACCGTCAACATCTAATAATAATAAAGCGATAACTTCGTTATTTCGCCGACATGCTTTAATTAGTTGATCTATATGTTGGTCGAAGAAACGGCGATTAGCGATGCCGGTTAATTTATCAGTAGATGCTTGTTTTTGTAATTCTGTTTGTGCCGCTTCTAAGTCTTGAGTTCGTTCTTTTACTTTCTCTTCAAGGAGCTCATGCTCCGCTTTAACTTCTAGCTGATAGTTTCTATGAATACGGAAAATTAGCGCAACCATTAATAACGACATGAAAATAGTAACAATTAATTGAAAAATACTTCGCCAAATAACGCGGTCTAAGGTTTCATAGGCTTCAGCTGTCGAAATTTCAAAGGCGAGACCGATATTTAGCGTATCATCCCAAGACCATAAACCGACCACCTGCTCCCCAGTATGGCTAGTATAATCTTCAGTTAATATTTGATGCTGGTTATCTACGCCTCCAAATCGAGCAAGGTGTATAGATTCAGTCACATTTTTGGCTTTAATCTCTTTATCTTGCTTTACTTGTGCTAAAAATTCATCGCTTAGCATTTCTTCTGAAGAAGTTATAGGTGTTAATAAAAGATCGTCACCTGTACTACGGCGACTTATTCGGCGGTAATTTTTATCATAAGCAAATACCCCTCCCGTTTCACCAAGCTGGCTTAGGTCAATAATTTCGCTAAAGGTTTCATCAACTAACATACCTGCAGCAAATAAACCGACAACTTCTTCATTTTCATCTTCAACTGGCGTAATAAAAAACACACTGGCAACAGAGCTATTGCGACTGGTTTCAACGCTAACTGGCGCTACAAAAACGGTTTCTCCAGCAAAACCTCTGCGTAGAACGTCAGGAAAGCTACTGATAATAGGATTTAGCTGACCTATTTCTTTGTCATTTAGCGATGAAACGGTAAGCCCTTCATAATTGATAAAATAATAACTACTAAACCCTGACTTTAAGCGAAATTTAGTTGATTTTTTATAAGAGAAAAGTTTCACATATACTTTTTTTATCGCCTGATGAAGGGTATTAGAACGTCTAGTTTCAAGGCCCACTTCACTTTCTTTAATTAATGTGACAATTTTTTTCTCAAAAGTCGTTTTACCTTTTATTAAACGCGCTGCTGCTAAACTTTTTTCATTAAACCAACGGTGTAAAGCCCCTTCAGTGGAATGTAGAATATTGCTATAAGCCACAGCATTAGAATGGATAAGATCTGCTCGAATGGCTTTAATTTCAAAATAAGCGGTGATGATAGTAACCAATAGAAATAAACTAACCGCTAAGTAAGCTAATTTAGGTTTGGTATTATTCACTCATTTCTCCTAAAGCGATAAAGAGAACTGAACGACGAGGAGAATGTCGAAGAAAAAACATAATGGTGATATGGAGTAAAGCATTTAGCATATAAATAAATTCCACTTCTTTCAAAAAATAGCTAGCGACTTATAGAAATTAAACTTTTGCGTTTATGCTTTTGAAAATGAATTATCGTTTACAAAATTGCAAGTTCACATTAATAACGTGCAATCCTTTGCCCTAATGTCTATTAGAAAAATAATATTGATCATTATAAAATTCAAACGAAACATTAACAATACAAATTAGTTACATTTATCAATGGCAATATATTATCTTCATTACTACTGAGCTAAAACCAGTATTTCTAGTGAACTTTAGAATTAAAATCAATAAATTAAATTCTACTGGTTTAGATAGATAAAATTAAGCCCTCTTAACTTATAGTACATTTGTTTAAACTGGATGACCAGTATCTATGCAAGCATACTATTTATAAATCGCTTTGCATAAACTGAAATAGCTTTAAAAAGAAATTCTCGGTGTTAGCAGCTAAAAGTCAGGTAATTAAATTATTTACTGATAACTAATATTACCGTTACGATCAATGAGTACAAATTTATCTTCTTGTATACTTGAGCCAAACAGTAATTTAATGATCTGCTCTAATGGCACCGCACACTTTAATAAGGGATAATTATTCCATTAAATTAAGGTGTGAACATGACTCA
>CANMXU010000024.1 GCA_947501935.1 uncultured Alteromonadaceae bacterium | reverse complement strand
GAAGCTACTGCCGCTGATGATAAAAAAGCAAAAGTTGCCGCAACTATTGCTAAAGCCAAAGCGAAAAAATTAGCCGCACAGCAAGCACTGCAACAAAGTTCAGATGACGTTTCAAATAACAGCTCAAAAAATAGTGTAACTAATGAATTAACGGAGCAAGCCAGCACTGAGAACGAAGCGCAAAAAGTCGAGAAAGAAACTGAACAAGTAAATACTGCCGCTGATGCTAAAAAAGCGAAAATTGCTGCAACTATTGCCAAGGCTAAAGCTAAAAAACTGGCTGCAAAAACAAAGCAAGAAACTCAAACTGAAATAGCTGTTGAAGTTGAAGAGCAAGTTGAAGAAGAATTATCTGTCAACAAAGATAAGTCATTAAAAAAGGTAAAACCTGCTAAGCAAACAACGCCTGTAGCAACTGATAAAAAAGCGAAAATTGCTGCTGCCGTTGCCAAAGCGAAGGCAAAAAAATTAGCACAAGAAAATGCGCAACAAGCACAAGAAACGCAAAAAACAGCAGATGAGCCGACAAACACAGCCGACAGTGAAAACGTAGCTGATGGCAAGAAAAAGCGTATCGCCGCGGCCGTAGCTAAAGCCAAAGCAAAAAAACTCGCACAACAACAAAAAGAGTCAATATAAAATCATGGCATTTTGGATCGCAAGTTCACCACACAGCCACATCAAAAATAAAACTTCCGCGTTAATGCGCTTGGTTATGTACGCAACCGTTCCCGGAATTTTAGCGCAATGGTATTTTTTCGGCTGGGGTAATATTATTCATATTCTCCTCGCGATGACCACAGCAATAGCTGCTGAATTTATTGTGTTATCGTTAAGAAAACATCAAATAAAAGACCAAGTACTTGATGGCAGTGCCCTATTAACGGCGGTGCTAATCGGCGTTAGCCTACCCGCTTTAGCCCCATGGTGGATTTCAGTTATCGGCGCTGTTTTTGCTATCGTTGTGGTTAAACAGCTTTATGGCGGATTAGGCCATAACCCTTTTAATCCGGCCATGGCCGCTTATGTGATGTTATTAATTTCTTTCCCCGTGCAAATGACGTTATGGCAACCACCAACGAGCTTAATGCAAATACAGTTAAGTTTTGGCGATACCCTAGCCACCATATTTACCGGCTTTACTAGCGAAGGCTATTCAGTTGAACAGTTAAGAACTCATATCGACGGCTTTACCATGGCCACGCCGTTAGATACTTTAAAAACCAATTTAACGGTAGGATTAACCGTTATAGAAAGTATGAACAGCCCAGTAATTGGTGACAATTTTGGCATTGGCTGGGAATGGGTAAACGCCGGATTTTTACTTGGTGGTTTATTTCTTATCGTTAAAAAAGCCATTGACTGGACCACGCCAGCAAGCTTTCTAGCCAGTTTATTTATTTGCTCATTAATCGCCTTTTTAATTAGCCCCGACAGCAGTGCTTCAACCATGTTCCACTGGTTTAATGGCGCGTGTATGTTAGGTGCATTTTTCATTCTTACCGACCCAGTTTCAGGAGCAACCAGCACCAAGGGTCGCATAATTATTGGCTTACTCGCAGGCTTGTTAGTGTATTTAATTCGTAAATTTGGCGGTTACCCTGATGCTGTCGCTTTCTCAGTTTTATTATGTAACATGGCTGCACCACTGATTGACCAATACACCAGACCAAGAACTTACGGGCATCAATCAGGAGATAAATCATGAAAATGGTGATTGAAAAAAACGCTCGAATTCTGGCGTTATTTGCCATTGCCTGTACCGCTATTGTTGGTGTGGTGAATGTATTAACTGAAGATCGTATTGAAATTCAACATCAGAAATATTTGCTCAATACCTTAAATGAAATTATTGCCCCAGATACTTATAACAACGAGCTTTACCTTGATTGTGTATTATTTACTGACGAGAATAATAACGAACAAAAAGCTTACCTAGCCCGTTTAAACTCAGTTCCTGTGGCAGCAGCGCTAACCGCAATAGCACCCGACGGATACAATGGTAATATTGAACTTTTAGTCGCCGTACAAAATGATAAAACTGTAAGTGGCGTACGCGTATTAGCGCATAACGAAACCCCCGGCTTAGGTGATAAAGTTGAATTAAGAAAAAGTAATTGGATCACTTCCTTTAACGGAAAAAGTGTTGAAGATGAAAACGATAGCCGCTGGAATGTCGCTAAAGACGGCGGTATGTTTGACCAGTTTACTGGCGCAACTATTACCCCACGCGCAGTAGTAAAAACAGTTACGCGCACAGCACTTTATTTTGAAAAAAATAAAGCAGCACTTTTTTCATCGACACACTCATGTCGTAAACCATAGATGTCGAGGTCAGCAATCAGCCTATGAAACTAAATCCCGAATATAAAGACCTCGCTTGGCAAGGCCTATGGAAAAACAACCCCGGTCTAGTACAGCTGTTAGGTTTATGTCCTTTACTGGCGGTCACTTCAACGGTAACTAATGCACTTGGGCTTGGTTTAGCGACCTTATTTGTTTTAGTGTGCTCTAATGCAACCGTTTCCTTAATTCGCCATTGGGTACCAAAAGAAATTCGTATTCCGATTTTTGTCTTAATTATTGCCGCCTTTGTTACTTGTGTGCAGTTATTAATGAACGCCTTCACCTACGACTTATATAAATCGTTAGGCATATTTTTACCGCTTATTGTCACAAACTGCGCCATTATAGGTAGAGCCGAAGCTTATGCTTCGAAAAACCCACTAAAACAAGCCAGCTTTGACGGCTTAATGATGGGCATTGGCTTTATGTTGGTATTACTGACCTTAGGCGTAGTGCGTGAAGTATTAGGGCAAGGCACCATATTTGACGGCGCCAACTTATTACTGGGTGAATGGGCAACGGTGTTACGAATTGAAGTATTTCAATTTGACAGTCAATTTCTATTAGCGGTATTACCTCCGGGCGCCTTTATTGCTATGGGCTTTTTGATCGCCTTAAAAAATTATATCGATACCAAAGTAGCCGAACGTCAGCCAAATGTAGAACAACAGTCTATAGAGCGTGTACGTGTGAATTTTGATGCGCAGTAATTAATAATTTATCTAACAAAAAGCAAACAATAACAACAATAAATGGCAGCCAGTAAAAAGTTATGAATAAAGAAAAACGCTTAGAAATTTTAACTCGATTACGTGACGATAACCCTGAGCCAACCACTGAGCTCAACTTTTCATCGCCTTTTGAATTACTGATCGCAGTACTGCTTTCTGCACAAGCAACCGATGTGGGCGTAAACAAGGCCACCGATAAACTTTACCCCGTAGCCAATACCCCGCAAGCCATTTTAGACCTCGGTCTTGATGGCTTAAAGTCTTATATAAAAACCATCGGTTTGTTTAATACCAAAGCCGCCAATACCATGAAAACGTGCCAAATGTTGGTTGACCTACATGGCGGTGAAGTACCAGAAGACAGAGCTGCTTTAGAAGCCCTACCCGGTGTAGGTAGAAAAACCGCCAACGTAGTTCTTAATACCGCCTTTGGCTGGCCTACCATAGCTGTAGATACTCATATTTATCGCGTCAGTAATCGTACAAAATTAGCTATGGGTAAAAATGTTGACTTGGTTGAACAAAAGTTATTAAAAGTAGTACCGGCTGAATTTAAAGTTGATGTACACCACTGGTTAATACTTCATGGCCGTTATACCTGCGTTGCACGTAAACCTAAATGTGGTTCATGTATTATTGAAGATTTGTGTGAATTTAAAGATAAAACTGAATAATTTTCAAAATATAAAGTGTTTTTTAATCATTTACGATGTCCTAATTACGTGAGAAACTTCTGAAAAGTATAATAAACGTCACTTAAAACAGTATGGACTCACTCAACTTTGTTAACTTAATTCAAGCTGCTACTGTTGGCGCTTCTATACTGGGTTGTTTGTTGTTATGGCGAAAAGGCCCTTTTCACGCTATAGCCCTACTTCTAGCATTAATCGCCTTTGCTTCGGGCATTAACATTCTAGAAGAATCTGGTATCACTCGTGATATCTATATGATCAGTCCTATCTTCATTATGTTATTTGGCCCAGCAAACTATTTAGCGGCAAAATATATAATCAATGAAAAACTTGAAACAAGCGATTGGATACATATATTACCCGTAGCTCCTTTATTTTTATTTACCTCTCATGTTACTGAGATCATTGCAATTGGTACTATTTGGCGATTAGTTTACGCGTATTTAACAGTTTCTTTGCTTATTCAATACAAACGTACCTTAGAAGAAGAGCGGTCTGACTCTGATGAATTTTCATATAACTGGTTAGTCTGGGTTATTTTAACGACAGCATTATTTAATCTGATTGACTTAGTTAGATTGAACACTCAGCAGCTAATCCCTATTGAGTTGAATGTTATTGGCCAAGGTATTAATAATAGCGTTGGCTTAGTGGTTGTTATAATTATCACCGTTAAGTTATTAGCTCAAAAAAGACTACCCAAGCCAATTAAAGTCGATCACAGAGACACTTATAAAGACCCTTTTCAAGAAAACTACCTTTCTACTTTTAATGAATTAAATACCTTGGTTAACACCAATAAATGGTTTTTGAAGCCCCGCCTGACATTGACAGATGTAAGCGATTTAACCGGGCTGCAGATCAGAGATATCTCACGTGCTATTAATACCGTCGCCAAAAAGTCGTTTAACGATTACATTAATGAATACCGAGTTAAACATATTTGCCAAGTGCTTGATGCTGGTTCCACACACTCTCTCACTCGACTTTATACCGATGCAGGTTTCAGCTCAAAAGCTTCGTTTAATAAGGTATTTAAAGACTATACAGGCATTACTCCTAGTACGTATAAAGCCAAAGCTAAAGTCTAAAATCAGGATAATAGACGGTTAAAAGCAAGAAACTGGGCGATTATATAAAACATCATTGTTAACTTCTTAACTTCATTTTCAAGGAGCTAACAATGAAACTATTTATCGCTTTAACATTATTATTTTCAACTATCAGTTGTACCTCTCCTGCCGAGTTACCCCCCAAATTAAACACATTTGTTTTAAAAAATATCAATATTGTAGATATTGAAAACCGAAAAATTCAATTCGATAAATCGCTAATCATTAACGAAGGTAAAATCCAAAAAGTTATCCATTCGCCACTGCCTGCCTCTTCGATGAATATCAAAGTTATTGATGGCAACGGCGGTTATGTAACGCCAGGCCTAATTGATATGCATGTTCATATGTACGAAAAGGCCGCGTTTACTCTAGCGCTAAGCCATGGTGTGACCCACGTTCGAATTATGAACGGAATTCCTGCCCAACTAGCGTGGAGAGACCAAGTAGCCAAAGGTGAGTTGATCGGTAGCAGCGCGACAGTTAGCAGCCCTATTATATCCGCTTACGATGATACTCCATTGCATCATACAGTACATACAGCTGACCAAGCTAAAGCCGCTGTTGAAGAATATCATTCGCAAGGTTACGATTTAATCAAAGTATATGGCAACCTAAATGAGGAATCGCTAACAGCTATAGTTGCGACAGGTAAAATGCTTAATATTCCTTTGGCCAAACATGGTCCTCATGCATCTGGTGATATGCCAGTATCATCGCTTGTTGGATTACAATCATTTGAACATATTGAAGATATCTATCAAGGTCCGCTCAACTATACATTCGCACATAACCGACTGCCAAGCGTAGCGGAAGAAATAAAAGCGACCAATGTCCCCGTTACTCCAACATTAAATATTTTTTACCAACTCACCAAATTAAGTGCTGATAAAGAAAGATTTTTAGACACAATGCCAAAAGAATACACCTCTGATATCATCGCGTTCTATACTTTAAATGACCAAGTTGAGCGTTGGTTAACATCATCGAATAAGATGATCGAACACAATCAAAGAACACTAACATTTTTGCAGCAGACCACTCGGGCGTTCCACGATGCAAAAATAACAATGCTCGTTGGCTCTGACTCTGGTGTACTTCTCTCGCCACACGGACTGGCGACACATAATGAAATGCGATTAATGCGCGAATCCGGATTGGATGCGTTTGACGTATTAGCAGCAGCCACAATAAATCCGGCTAAAGCACTAAAATTAGATGACCAAATTGGTAAAGTTGTAGAAAACTATAATGCGGATTTTATTTTTTCCAACGCAAACCCAATAAACAATTTAGCAGTGCTTGAAATGCCAGATGCTGTAGTCAAAAATGGCTATTATTATTCAAAACAAACTTTAAAAAAACTAAGAGAAAATGCCATTGAATCTAGAAGTTTTTGGGACGAGCTTACAGCTTTGTATCAGGCACTATAAAGAGCAAGAAAGCGTGCCAAGTTCATATCAAAAAAACCTTTATATACATTTACATAGTTAAATATGAGCCATCAACAACCCACAAAATTTCCTTACATGGTACGCCAAGCTGATGCTAGAGCATATTTCAGCTTAACAGCCGCATCAAGCCCATTACAGACATTGATGCTTTAATACCTAAAGACTGCTTTGATACGAAAGCGGACATTACAAATTGGCATAAACAATGTAAATTTTGAGCGAGCAGCAGATATTTTAATTACCTAAACTCTGCCACGCATCATTTCATTATTGTTGATGTAAATAACAATTATCTTGGTAACGTTAAGTTATAATGGCTATTCGCGGCTGCACATTTTATCCAATTATATTAATTCAATTTGTTGAGAATAAATTATGAATGTAGAAAATGTGTTTCCTGAAGATTATGCTGAAATGCTAAATGTTTGGGAAGATTCAGTGCGAGCTACACATAGCTTCATAACAGAAGAAGATATTGAGTTTTTTAAACCCATTATCATGGAACAAGCTTTTCCAGCGGTGACTTTAAAATGTATTAAGAGCAATAATGGCTTAATACTTGGTTTTATTGGCACTCATGATGATAAAGTAGAAATGCTTTTCATTCAAAATGCTGAACGAGGCAAAGGTATTGGCAAGGTACTGTTGAACTTTGCTATTAAAAATCTAGCGGTAACAAAGGTTGATGTTAATGAACAAAACCCACTGGCTGTAAATTTTTATAAGCATATGGGGTTTTCAATAACCTCTAGGTCACCACTTGATGATATGGGTAAACCATTTCCAATTCTGCATATGAGCCTTTAAGGCTCGGTTTAACATAAACCATCCTGACAGAAGAAATACTCAAGGCTAATAATCTTGAGTATTTCCGATAATTTTTCCTCTAAGCTATGCAATGTGTGACTGCCTCTAATTGGCACACAATAGACCAAACAAAATTCAAACTTAATGCCCGCTTAATGCTAAGAAATGACATTTTATATTATATTTCTATGGCCGCTTTGGTGGCGTTGTTGCCAGTCATGATAAGTACAAATCTATGTCTTTTGCAAGGCATTGCTGGCGATGGGATTTCATCACTTGATGTTAACGTTAAACCTAAAACTTCCTTATTATCTTAAAAAATAATATCCATTTACTACTGAAGTTTTGCCTAACATTTTTGCATGGCGTTAAGTATCAAATCCTGAAGCGAATATTGGAATTATTCAAGTTTCAATCTAATTTATAGAGTTAATTCTATGGCGCTTTCGCCCCCAAACCGAGATAGAAAGATAAATTTTAAATCAAGTAAAATCCTGAATATCTGATAAAAAAATTTAATAGCTACGAGTGGAACTATCCATATATTCTTTTAATAAGTTACTCCTAACAAAGACTCTTGAATAGCCTCAATTGATGTATATTTAGCTTTAAATTCCAATAGTTTTTGCGCTTTAAGGTTACTACAGTTAGTGCTATGAGTTACATGCTCAACAGTCGCATCAAAGTCTTGTTTACTTAGATGTAATTTCATTTCATCAATCGGCAGATAGCTAATTTTAGCTGGTTTTGAAAACCAATCAGCTAATGCGTGCGCATATCCTTTCAATGTTAATGCTTGGTTAGATACGGCATGAAAACTTTCGCCTAAAGCATTCTTACGATGTGCTATTGCTTGCATGAATAGACACGCCACATCATCAGCATGAACATGGTGTAAAGTTTCTAAACCTAAATTAGGAAGAATAACTTCATTACCTTGAGATAAGTCGCAGAAAAATTTTTCACTAAAGTTACCAGCAGGGTTTAACGGCGTCCACCCAGGACCAACAATATGGCCTGGATGAATAACTGTTGAAGGAAATTGTTGATAGCTATATTCATCATGAAGATACGCTTCGATTTCGGCTTTGTTTACTCCGTATTCACCTAATGGACGCTTTATTTGTGATTCAACTGTAGGAACAGCCCGCGTATCACCATGTACCCATATTGTGCCGCAATGAAGAAATTGTTTTATTTTCCCCTTCACTGCCTCAACTAATTGCTGAGCACTGTCTTTTGTAAAACAAATCAAATCGATAATAATATCTGGATTTAGCGCTGCTATTGCATCACCAAACTGGCCAGATTTTTCTAGCACTTCCCTGTCCATTGCAATAGATGTAACACTTTTCCATGCTGGATTTTCATTATAAGGTGTTTGTTGGTTACGACTCACGGCAATAACGTCAAATCCTTGATTAACTAATTTGGGTACTAAGTAGCTACCAATATGCCCTGTTGCTCCAATTACAATAACTCGCATGGTCTTTCCTCTGTATTAACTTTTTATTTTCCAAAGTGAATAGTGTTATTCATTTAAGAGTACTTTTATACTGTCGCTTTTGTTGCGCCAGTACTAATACCGCCATCTACTAATAGCGTTTGCCCAGTAATATATTCACTTGATTTAGAAGCTAAAAAAACAACTGCACCATCAAGATCATGTGGCTGACCTGGTCGCCCTATTGGAATACGATCACAAATATAACTTAGCCATTCTTCATTTTCATACAACACTTTATTTTGTGCCGTTTCAAACCAGCCCGGAGCAAGACAATTAACAGTAATTCCTGACTTGCCCCAGTCATCTGCTAAACTCATCGTAAGCTGTTTAATACCACCTCGACTAGCACAATACGGCGCTAAGCCGGCAAAACCAGAAACACTTGTCACTGAACCAATATTAATGATACGGCCATAACCGACCTTAACCATATGCTTAGCAACTGTTTGAGCAACAAAAAAGGCTCCTCTTAAATTCGTGTTTACAACGAGTTCCCAATCATCCCAGCTAACATCCAAGGCAGGTTTACGAATATTACAACCCGCGTTATTCACCAGAACATCAATTTTCCCAAAATGATCAATAGCTTTAGCAACCATAAGCTTGATGCTTTCTTGATTATTTACGTCCAAAGGCAGTGCAAGTACTTCAACACCCAAGTCAGATATTTCATCAACAATACCTAAAAGGTCGTCTGTATTGCGCGAAGTCAGTACGAGATCAGCGCCAGATTTAGCCAAAGCACGGGCAAAATATTGTCCTAATCCTCGACTTGCGCCTGTAATTACCGCTACATTATTTGATAAATCAAAAAGCGCATTCATTTATTGCACTTCCTTTTTGTCTGTCACTTTATCAACTAAGTAAATTATGGATTGATAATCAATGCCGGCGTGCTCTGACAACCCTATTTCGCAGGTGCGGCTATTGCTATAGCCTTTATTACAATTGCTTGGCACTTGTGATTTTAATGATGATAAGGCACTTGCATTTAGCTCAGGTAAAGTAAAACCTTTATCGCCAGCAAATCCACAACAATAAATATGCTCAGGTACAACGACATCAACAGCACAGCGATTTGCTAATGAAATCATTTTCTCTGTTAAGCCCATTTTTCTGCTAGTACATGTTACATGGAGCATTATGCTTTCATTTACGGGGCTAAATGTTAAGTACTCGGCTAAAATATCCTCAATAAAGCCCACTGGCTCATAAATTTTTAATAAGCGATTAGCACCTTCCCCCTCAATTAGCATTGATTTACACGGGCTAGTATCAAATAAAATAGGATACTGACCATTATTGCTTAGCTGATTTAATTGATTGGCCGTTTCTTGGCGCTTTTGCTCAGCTTGATTAAACATGCCTTTGCTTTTAAAAGGCATGCCACAACATTGGCCTGTAAAATCAGGACTGATCACGTCAAAGCCTGCTTTATCGAGTAAGCGTAAGGTCACCTGAGTTAGTGACAGTTCTTCTTGAGAAGACTGCGCTGGCCCCATTGTTCTACTAGCACAACTCGGAAAATACACAACTTTAGGGCGTACCACACTAGAGCTAATTTCATTATTTACTACAGGGTGATAACTTGCCTTACTAGGCATGTTTTTGTTCCATAAAGGGAGACGATTAAAAGTCACTTTGGTCATGCCCTTACTCAGCACAGACATGACCTTATTACCGAGTAAGTTTTGCGCTAAAGTAACACCTGCTAAAGAAAAGCGTGTAGCTTTTTCTATTGCTTTAAAGTGGTTAGCTAGTTTCACCGATAAATTTTCATGCTTACTATTGCGTTCGCTACGAAACTTTCTAATTAAATCTCCAGTATTTATACCAACGGGGCATCGCTGAGCACACAAACCGGTAGCAGCACAGGTATCAATACCAAGGTATTCAAAGTCAGTTTCCAGCTTTGCTAACAAGCTTGGGTTATCTTTACTTTCTCGAAGGCGTTGTATTTCTCTATAACTGGTGATGCGTTGTCTCGGCGTAAAACTTAAGTCAACGGAAGGACAAACCGGTTCACAAAATCCACACTCAATACATTTATCTATAATATCATCAGCTTGCGGCAAAGCTTTGAGCGACTTTAAATGTACCTTATCGTCAGAATTTATGATTACGCCAGGATTTAATATGTTTTCGGGATCAAATAATGCTTTAATTTCTTGCATAAGTTGATATCCCTGCTCTCCCCACTCTAATTCAATAAATGGTGCCATATTTCGCCCAGTTCCGTGCTCAGCTTTTAATGAACCATTAAAGTCAACAGCAACGAGCTGGCAAACATCATTCATAAACGCTTCGTAGCGGTCAATTTCTACTTGAGATGCGAAGTCTTGCGTAAAAACAAAATGTAAATTCCCATCTAAAGCATGCCCAAAAATAATGGCTTCGTCGTAATTATATTTATCAAATAGCTTTTGTAGTGCTGAAACACCTCGAGCCAATTCCTCTACTGGAAAAGCAACATCTTCAATAATCACCGTAGTGCCAGTTTCACGAACGGCACCTACTGCGGGAAAGGTTTGTTTCCTTATCGCCCAAAGTTTTGAATACTCGTCGACATCATCAGTAAACGCAATGCTATCACTTTGTTCGAACTGAGCTAATAACGCCGTTATATGGACAGTTTGCTCCTCAAGTAGTCGCTGATTTCCCGCTCTGGTTTCAATTAATAATGCTGCAACACCTTCTGAAATAGTATCGATAAAATCAGGTAACCCTTCCATACCTCGTACAGACATTAATGAACGGTAGTCTAATAATTCAACTGCAGATACATTCACTTCAGCTAAAGCGCTTACCGCTTGGCAAGTAATGTCGATATTGGGAAATAACACCAAAGAACTTGCGCGATGTTTATGTTCAACAACAGTATTGTAAGTGAGAGAAGAAATGAAGCCTAATGTACCTTCAGAGCCAATCATTAAATGCGCTAATATATCAATTGGCTCTTCAAAATCTATCAATGAATTAATAGCATAACCGGTAGTATTTTTGAGCCTATATTTATGAGTAATTAAATCATTAAGTAATTTATTACTTTTTGTTCTGCTCGCAAGAGCAGCTAACTCTGTCAATAAATAACCATGGGTTTTATGAAAACTCTCGCGGCTTTCTTTATCTGCCGTATCAAGTATGGTTCCATCATGCAAAACCACACGAATGCTATCAATAGTATGGTAACTATTCTGCGCTACTCCGCAACACATGCCACTAGAGTTATTCGCGGCAATTCCAGCGATTTTGCAGGTATTGATAGATGCGGGATCAGGCCCTAATTTACGACCATAAGGCAGTAAATATTTATTAGCATCCGCACCAATCACCCCTGGACCTAGCGTTATTTTCATTCCTAGGTCTTCAATGTGATGATCTCGCCAATTATTAGTCAACATGATCAAAATAGAATCTGACTGTGCTTGCCCTGACAAACTCGTACCTGCGGCTCTAAAAGTTACGGCAAGATTAGCTTTTTTAGCCGTCTTCATCACTTCGACTAGCTCAATTTCGTTATCAACTTTAAGCACCATTTTAGGTATTAGTCGATAAAAGCTAGCGTCTACACCATAAGCTAAACATTTAGAATAGTCAGTGATAACCCTTTCTTTAGGTAATAGTTCATATAAATTGTGAGCAAACTCTTGATAAGGTTCTGGCAACATTGAAACTATCCTTCAACTAATAAATGAAATAAATACAGTACTACTATAGGTTCAATAGAGCCTCCTTCACTACTTTGAGATTGTCTACTCGCTAGTATTTTTTTAACCTCGATGATTTTCATGACACAAAACACAATTTAACTATTAAATATCAACAATATAGCGTATTAAGTGGCAAAAATCCCCCATGAGATACAGGGCTTAGAATGGGAAAATTCAATTCACTGGCTACCTAGATGTTAATTCAGTACCAGTTATTCCCTATTTATGACTTAGCGAAACATTAGCTCTTCTAGATATAGTTGCTCTATTAACCAAGCTATAACGAGATTGCTCAATGAAAAACATCCAACACACAACAAAAAATAAACTAGCTATTGTCACTGGTGGCAGCTCAGGTATTGGTAGAGAACTTGCTATTTGTTTAGCTAATAATGGCTGGAACGTTGCTATAAATTATGCAGGTAATGCTGCTGGCGCTGCAGAAGTTGTTGATGAAATAGAAAAACTTGGCCAAAAAGGTTTTTCACGTCGTTGTGACGTCGGACAAAGTGAAGACGTAACAACGTTTATCAATGCCGTAGAAGAAGAGTTTAATCAAGCTCCTGATTTATTGGTTAATAATGCCGGCTGTCAAACTTGGGCTCCTTTTCTCGAACTAAAAGAAGACAATTGGGATAAAGTCATACGTACAAACCTAAAAGGCTGCTTTTTATTATCTCAAACAGTAGCCAAGTTAATGATTAAGCATAAAGTTAAAGGCGCCATTGTTAACATAGGCTCTGGTTGTAATAAAGTGCCCTTCCCTAATCTAGTTGACTACACCGCATCGAAAGGCGGTATAGAAATGCTAACACGATCTTCCGCCATTGAACTGGGTAAATATAACATTCGTGTTAATTGCGTTGCACCAGGAGCCATCGAAATTGAAAGAACAAAAATTGAAGACCCTAATTATGCAAAAACTTGGTCTGCTGCTGCGCCAATTAATCGAGTGGGCTACCCAGTAGATATCTATAACGCAGTTGAGTTTTTAGGCAGTGACAAGTCTAGCTTTATCACTGGGCAAACACTTTGGGTAGACGGTGGAGCATTTACTATGCCTAATTGGCCGCAAGAATATCGAGATTCAGAAGATTAACATCTACTTATTCAGCATCTTATCTAATAACTTCAAAAGTCTCCTAACGATAATGCGGCTGAGTGAAATACCGCATCATCGTTGAACCGGCTTATAGCAACTATTTAATCTTCATCAATACCAGCATCTTAGGATGAAAAACATGTCCAATATCAATTTAATGATCAGACGTTATTCTTTAATTATATTTACTATTATTTTGTTTGGTTGTGACACCCCTCCTCCTGAAACAAAAGAAGCTGTCGCGCCCGTAAAAGCTATTCAATATCAAGTTATTAAGCCTCAAACAATTCTGCAACACAGAAAACTATCCGGTTATATCAGCTCAGTTAACCAGTCAAAACTGTCATTTAAAGTGCAAGGGCAACTTACCCAAATATATGTAGAAGTTGGAGATTCCGTCACTGAAGGTCAACCAATAGCAGCAATTGATGCTACGCCGTTTCAACATAAACTAGCACAAGCAAAAGCAGAGCTGGCCAGTGCTAACGCAGGGTTTAAAGAAAGAAGTGAAAACTATCAACGGCAACAAAAAATATTTAAAAAGCAATTAATTAATAAGAATTCGATGGATAAAGCTCAAGCTGATTTCGACCAAGCACAAAGTTTAGTTTTATTAGCACAAGCAAAAGTTTCATTAAGCCAACGAGATTTAAAAAACACCGTATTACGCGCACCATTTAACGGCGTTATTACCCAACGGAAAGTAGCGCAATTTGAAGAAATTAATATCAGACAAGTGATCATGGAAATTCAAGATCCCAATCAGTTAGAAGTAAATTTTTTAGTGCCAAGTTCATTAGTTGATGCATTAAAACAAACCGATGCAGTTTCTATCGACATTCCGAGCGCAAAGGTTAGAAAGCAACTCGCTAGAATCAATAAAATTGGTATAAAAACTGAGATCCGAGGCGCGTATCCTTTTAGTGCCAAACTTGCAAAGTCTAACGACCAAATTCATTCAGGCATGGCTGCTGATATTTTCATCAAGATCACACACCAAAGATTAGGTGTCATATTACCTGAGTCAGCTGTAGTTATGGCTCCTAATGGCGATGAGCACGTTTACCTTTATGATGATAAAACTCAGCAAGTTTTCCCAAGAAAAGTCAGCACTTCACTGCTCAATGCTAATCAATTACTTATTTCTTCAGGCTTAAATGCACAAGATATTGTTTGCACCACAGGGGCAGAATTTCTTCGTAAAGGTCAGCATGTAACCTTGTATCAAGCTAAATATTGATTCGCAAAGGTATTTTATTATGAATATAACAAAACTTGCTATTAATAATAGCCGCATGACATACGTAATTATGGCATTGATTATTACCTTGGGATTAATGGTTTATGCAGATTTCCCAAGCCGTGAAGACCCGCTAATTAGAATTAATAAAGCTATGATCATTACTCAATTTCCAGGGTTATCACCTGAAAAAGTGGAAGAATTGATCACTAAAAAAATTGAAGAAAAGCTTCGTGAACTTGGCGACATTGAATTTATCAACTCTACCTCTAAAGCCGGGCAATCAATTATCAGTGTCAGTGCCTATGAGCATATTGAGAATTTGGACAAGTTATGGGATGAGGTTAGGCGTAAATTAAATCAAAGTAAGCCATTATTACCACAAGGAGTTATTGGTCCAACTTTTAAAGATGATTTTGGCGATGTCTCTATTTTTACCGCCGCATTAGTCGGAGAAAACTGGTCAATGTCAGTACTTAGAGAGCACGCTAGAAGCATTAGGGATAGTTTATACACCATTAACGGCATTAAACGGGTGACCTTACATGGGGTGCAAAAAGAAAATGTATACATTGAAAGCTTCGCCAATATTATTGAGTCAAACAGTGTCGACTTATCTGCAGTTGTTAGTACGATTCAAGATCAAAATACGATAATCTCATCTGGCAGTATTTTAACGAATAACAGACAAATATCAGTCGAAACTAGCGGTAAGCTTGAATCAAAAGCAAACTTAGCATCATTAGAAATTCCAGCAGTAGATGGCCACGTTTTACCACTGAAAGATTACTTCTCAGTCCGCTCAGGTTATCGTGAACCAGCATCTGAACTGGCTTATTTCAATGGTAAACCTGCCATAGTGATCGCAGCCTCAATGCAAGCAGGTCGAAATATACTGCAATTAGGCCCCGAACTAAAAGCCAAACTCAAACAAATCAATCAAACACTGCCCGTTGGTATGAAATTAGAAACAGCTACGTTTCAAGCTGATGTTGTGAGCAAGTCTATTGGTAATGTTAAAGACAGTTTATATCAAACCTTATGCATCGTCTTAGTCATTGTCATCCTCAGTTTAGGTTTTTCAGAAGGGCTTATTGTAGGTGTTACTGTACCGATTACTATATTAGCAACTTTGCTGCTAATGTTTTTTCTAGAGATAGATTTACAATTTATTTCTTTGGCCAGTTTAATCATTGCATTGGGGATGTTGGTTGATAACGCCATTGTTATCACTGAAAATATTCATTTACGCTTGCACGCAGGCGAGCAACGTAAACAAGCCGCATTAAAGGCATGTAAAGAGTTGGCTTTTCCCCTGTTAACCTCTACATTAACAACCGTATTAGCCTTTTCTCCTATCCTTTTAGCTAAAACCACGTCAGGAGAATATACCCGTTCATTAGCACAAGTAGTTTCAATTTCATTATTAATTTCTTGGCTTATCTCCCTCACGGTTGTACCGCTTTTAGCCATGCACTTTATTAAAAATAAGGCGAATAGCAAAACCTTTTTTTTACTTCCTTGGTACCGAAAAAGTATTGCTATTATCTTACATCACCCAAAAAAGTTTCTTTTATCAATTGCAAGTATTTTCGCTTTTTCGATTTACATTCTAACCCTAGTTCCTGTTGAAATGTTTGCCGTTTCATCACGTTCAGAAGTACTGGTATATGTCGATTTACCCGCAGGCTACAACGTTGAACAAACCCGAAAGGCCACCAGTACCCTAACAACATGGTTAAACGACAAGCAAGAAAATCCACAAATTGAATATATATCCTCTTATATTGGCAGTGGCGGACCGCGCTTTTTTCTTTCAATCATTCCTAATGATCCGGCGCCAAATCATGCCTTTATGATTGTAAAAGCTCAATCAGGGGTAGCTGCAGCCGAATTACAAAAAAGTATTAGAGTGTACTCAGCTAAATATCTTGCACATATTAATGTTCGTACCGAACTAATTGCTCGTGGCACTGTGCCTCCGGGTGTAGTACAACTGCGTTTTATTGGCCCCGATGCTGAGCAATTATTTGAGCTGAGTAAACGGGCTGAAACAGCCCTTGCTTCCATTCCCGGCGCAATACATGTTCGAAATAGTTGGGAAAATAGGACGAAGCGTTTTCAAATAAACATTGACCAAGCCAAAGCTCGCCGTGCAGGGGTTACTTATCAAGCGATTTCTCATGCTCTACAAGGAGCATTTACAGGGATTGAAATAACTCAAATTCGAAAAGGTGACACGCTAATTCCTGTAGTCATTAAAATGAAAGAAAGTAACAACCAAAGCATTGCAAACTCAAACCCGCTCGACTCAGTGAAAGTATATTTATCAAATAATAGAAGTGAATACATTTTACTTTCGCAAATAGCCACATTAGATACCGTTGCCCAGTTTGGCAGTATTGTTCGGCGTAATATGGAAAAAACTATCACGGTGGAAGGTAAACATCTGAGCTTTAAGGCGCCTCAATTACAAGCGGCGTGGGATGAAAAACTTGCTGACGTTTATAGCAGCTTACCTAAGGGATATCGCATTGAGCTTGGCGGAGAATTAGAAGGGTTTAAAAATAGTGCCGGTACCTTGTTTGTCACTCTGCCATTATTTTTAGGGTTAATCCTGTGTATTTTGGTTAGCCAATTTAACTCTTTTAGAAAAACTATCATTGTTGCTTTAACAATTCCTCTAGCCTTTTCTGGTGGCTTTTTAGGGTTATTTATAACGAATGCAAATTTTGATTTTATTGGTGGATTAGGTTTTATCTCTTTAGCGGGCATCATTATTAATAATGCCATTGTGCTCATTGATAAAATAACCGATGAACAAAGCCAAGGAAAAAACACTTTGAAAGCCATCGAGTCAGCTTGTAGTAATCGCCTTCGTCCCATTTTAATCACCACACTAACAACAGTGTTAGCCCTTATTCCACTGATGATGATGGAAGAAAGTCTTTTTTACAGTATGGCGAGTGTCATTATTTTTGGTATGAGCATTGGCACCATCATGACTTTAGGTGCGGTACCCGCTCTGTATTTGTTATTCGACTCAAAGTCCAAATGCAATTAAACGATTTAACTTAAACAATTTTATTAACCAATAATTAAAGGCAAAATATGAATTCATTCAAACATTTATGTAAAACTATTCAAAATCTAACTGTTGGTTGTTTAACACTATTATTATTGTTTAATTTATCTGCCTGCCAGTATAAAAACACGCAAAAAAATACAAGTACCGCACCTTATTATAATGCCAAGTTTGAGCCGCCATCAGGTCGAATTCTCCATGGTTGGGGACAAATTACCCATGGTTGGAATACTGATCACCCGGGTGCAAAAGGTGATAAAAAAGACTACCTTGATTACCTTCAAGTTGTTGGTGAAAATGTGCCTGCGGTAGCATCTTTTTACATCCACCCACAACGTGAAGACGGTCAAGCGCAGCTTGATGGTTTTATAAAACGTTATAAAACCTTTGCCAAAGAAGATACATGGCAGATGGCACAAATTGCTTATGACTTTAATCCCACAGAAACGTTATCAGGAAAAACAGATAAACAGTTAGAGCAATTTTTTACTGCTATTGAAGCCGTTGGTAAACCAGTTTTTATGCGTATTGGTTGGGAATTTAATAATTTAGGTCACTTTGATCCTATTGAATACCGTGAAGGCTTTAAATATATAGTAAACAAAATGCGTTCCATGGAAGTCACAAATATCGCCACGCTTTGGCATGCCTCGGTACCCGACTTAAACGAATTAACAGGTATGCCTATTTTAGGTAAACACCATTACATGGAGTTTTACCCTGGTGATGAATACGTTGATTGGTGGAGCATAAGCCAATTTAGCATAGGCTCTTTTCGTTCAAAGGGCAGTATTGAGTTTTATAACAATGCCGCATCTAGAAATAAGCCGGTTTTTATTGGTGAGTCTGCCCCGTGGTTTACTCAAGGTCTGTCAATGAAGTTTAGAAACCCAAACTCGCTTGAAGAGTCGCTCTCTTGGTTTAATGCCTATTTCTCATTATTTGAAGACTACCCTCACATAAAAGGCTTTAATGTCATTATTGTTGATTGGCAACGTTGGAACTGGATTTGGCCACAACTTACAGGCGGATTTAATAATACTCGTTTAGATTTATGGCCTGATTTACCACGTTATTATAACGACGTGCTTGACCAGCCACGATTCATCCATGCAGGTGAAGCCAAAGAATTTTTCAAGTAAAAAGGTTAAATTTATGTACTTAGGAATAGATTTAGGCACATCAGGTGTAAAAGTCATCATCCTTGATGACAAAGATACCCTTGTTGAGCAAGCTTCAGCATCATTAACCGTTAGCCGCCCTGCCCCTTTATGGTCAGAGCAAGCACCTAGTGATTGGTGGCAAGCCACGAATGAAGCAATCGCACAAATAAAATCGAAAAATAGCGCGGCGTTAAAAGCTGTTCAAGCTATTGGCTTATCCGGACAAATGCATGGTGCAACGTTACTAAACAGTAAACATCAAATTATTCGCCCGGCTATTTTGTGGAATGACGGACGTAGCGAAGCACAATGTAAAACCATTGAACAGCGTGAAACCAATACTCGCGCAATCACCGGCAACATTGCTATGCCTGGTTTTACCGCGCCAAAATTGGTTTGGGTAAAAGAAAACGAGCCTGAAAATTTTGAACAAATAGCTAAGGTGTTATTACCAAAAGATTATTTACGCTTTTTAATGACCGGTGACTTTGCTTCAGACATGTCTGATAGCGCAGGCACACTGTGGCTTGATGTGGAAAAGCGCCAATGGTCAAATGAAATGTTAAAAGCAACCGACTTAACGGTTGAGAACATGCCTAAATTATTTGAAGGCTCTGACATTACCGGCTACTTAAATGAAGATATTGCCAATAACTGGGGCATGAATGAAGTTCCCGTTATTGCCGGCGGCGGAGACAATGCAGCAGGTGCAGCAGGCATCGGGGTAATTAACCCGAACGAAGCCTTTTTATCATTAGGTACCTCTGGCGTATATTTTGTTGCCAACGAAACCTATAACCCAAATCCTGATAGCGCCGTACATACCTTTTGTCATTGTATTCCTAATACTTGGCACCAAATGTCGGTGGTTCTGAGCGCTGCAAGTTGCTTAACTTGGGTTACTCAACTTACTGGCTTTGCAAATGAAAAAGAATTACTCGACGAAGTAGAAAAACTCGACTTTTCCACCCCTTCATCAGTGATGTTTTTACCTTATCTTTCTGGTGAGCGCACGCCACATAACAACCCTAATGCCAAAGGTATTTTCTTTGGTCTTGATCACAATACCGGCGCAGCAGAGCTAGGCAGAGCAGTATTAGAAGGTGTCGCTTTTGCTTTCGCTGATGGTCAACAAGCCTTAATTGCTGCAGGCACTAAAATCGACCAAGTATCGGTGATTGGCGGCGGCGCACGTAGCGCCCTTTGGGGAAAAATACTGGCAAGCGTATTAAATAAGCCACTAACTTACCGTAAAGGCGCTGAAGTAGGCCCAGCCTTAGGCGCAGCACGTTTAGCTAAAATTGCCAGTAAAAAAGTTCCTCCAAGTGATGTATGCATCGCCAGTGAAGTCGACTTTGTTATCGAACCTGATAACACCATGCAAGCGTATTACTTGGCGCAACACACCAAATACCAACAACTTTATCAAAGCTTAAAAGCACATTTTTAAGCGTTAACTAACAACGAATAATCCCCAAAAGAATTAACTAGGAGTAACACATGAGCGAACAATTTTTTAATACCGTAGAAAAAATTAAATTTGAAGGTGAAAACAGCACCAACCCATTAGCCTTTCGTTACTACGACGAAAACCAAGTAGTGCTTGGCAAAACCATGAAAGAGCACTTACGTTTTGCGGCGTGTTACTGGCACAACTTTTGTTGGGCAGGCTCTGACATCTTCGGTGCTGGTACGTTTGAGCGTCCTTGGATTTCAGCTACAGGCAACCAATTAGAGCTAGCTGAACAAAAAGCGAAAGTAGCGTTTGAATTTTTTGAAAAATTAGGCGTACCTTACTTTTGTTTTCATGATGCTGATATCGCACCTGAAGGCGAGTCATTACAAGAATTTCATGACAATGTAGATCACATTGTGGGTATTTTTGAAAAAGAAATGAAGCGTACTGGTATTAAGTTGTTATGGGGTACTGCGAACTTATTCTCAAATGCGCGTTTTTGTGCAGGTGGTTCTACTAACCCGAACCCTGACTTATACGCTTACGCTGCAGCGCAAGTAAAACATGCATTAGAAGTAACGCACCGTTTAGGCGGCGAAAACTACGTACTTTGGGGTGGCCGTGAAGGTTACGATACGCTGTTAAATACGGACCTTGCACAAGAAGGCGAGCAATACGCACGTTTCCTTAAAATGGTGATTGAGCACAAACATAAAATTGGTTTCAAAGGTAAGTTATTAATTGAACCTAAGCCGCAAGAGCCTACTAAGCACCAATACGATTACGACACAGCAACTGTTGCTGGTTTCTTACACAAGCACGGTATTGCCGGTGAAGTTCATGTAAACATTGAAGCTAACCATGCAACACTTGCCGGTCACAGCTTCCATCATGAAGTGGCTGTAGCTTGTGCTGAAGGTGTTATGGGGAGTATTGATGCTAACCGTGGCGACATGCAAAACGGTTGGGATACCGACCAATTCCCTAATGACGTAGCAGAATGTACGTTAGTGATGTATGAAATTTTGAAAAATGGCGGTTTAGACACTGGCGGTTTTAACTTTGATACTAAACTTCGTCGTCAATCATGTGAACGTGATGATTTATTCATTGGTCACATCGGTGGCATGGACACGATGGCAAAAGCATTACTTAACGCAGCTAAATTAATTGAAGATGCGCCACTGTCTGATTTTGTTGATGAACGTTATGCGGGTTGGAAGGGTCAATTAGGTCAAAGCATACTGTCTGGCGATCACAGCTTAGACAGCTTGTCTAAATTGGTACTTGAAGAAAAAATTAATCCTAAACAAGAATCTGGTCGCCAAGAGCTACTAGAAAACATTGTTAACCGTTACATATAAACATCCCTTCAACTAACACTCCTTAATTTAACCGCTTGGTATTTAACTTATTCCCCCATTTGTTATTTACCTTGAGGTTACCCCTTTCAAGGTTAAAAAAGTATTAATTGCTCTGCAACTGCAATGTAGCTTGAAAGTAGCTAACCTCAGTAAACTGTTTAGCAAGATCCCCAAAGTAGATACGTTCATGTCGATAGATAAATCAAAGCAAAAAAAACGCCTACGTAGTGAAGAGTGGCTTAATGAGCCTAATCAACCTGATCAAACCGCCATATATTTAGAACGTTATATGAATTACGGTTTAACACGCGAAGAACTGCAATCTGGAAAACCAATTATTGGCATTGCCCAAACAGGTAGTGACCTAACCCCTTGTAACCGACACCATGTTGGCCTAGCACAAAGGTTAAAAGAAGGCATTAGGGACGCAGGTGGCATTCCTCTTGAGTTTCCGGTACATCCTATTCATGAAATGGGCAAACGCCCGACTGCCGCCTTAGACCGAAATCTAGCAACTTTAGGACTTATTGAAGTACTTTATGGCTACCCTCTTGATGGCGTTATATTAACAACAGGTTGTGATAAAACCACGCCAGCAACCTTAATGGCTGCAGCTGCTGTTGATATTCCTACCATCGTATTTTCAGGTGGTCCAATGCTTAATGGTTGGGACAACGAAAAAAGAGTTGGCTCTGGAAGTATTATTTGGGAATGCCGCGAAAAATATGCTGCTGGTGAAATTGATTATGAAAATTTTATGGGTCAAGTTTCATCCTCAGCGCCGAGTTCAGGGCATTGTAATACCATGGGCACAGCACTGACGATGAATTCTTTGGCAGAAGCATTGGGCATGTCTTTACCTGGTTGTGCTGCAATACCAGCGCCATATAGAGAACGTGCTCAAATGGGTTATTACACAGGTCGCCGTATCGTAGAGATGGTAGCTGAAGATTTAAAACCATCAGACATTATGACACAAGAGTCGTTCTACAATGCAATTAAGGTCTGTAGTGCCATTGGCGGTTCAACGAATGCACCACCACACATTCAGGCGATAGCAAACCATATGGACGAAATAAACCTGTCAATTACTGACTGGCAAACTCATGGTGAATCTGTGCCGATGATAGTTAACTGCCAGCCAGCAGGGGAATATTTAGGGGAAGAGTTTCACCGTGCAGGGGGGATTCCGGCGGTAATGGGAGAGCTTATTGAAGCAGGTATTATAAACGAAGAAGTGATGACCGTTACCGGAAAAACGGTTAAAGAAATTTATGGTAATGCTCGTAGTCGCGAAAATAAAGTGATCAAAACAGTCTCAAAACCGCTAATGGAAAAAGCTGGTTTTGCAGTTATGTCTGGCAATATTTTCGATTCCGCCATTATGAAAAAATCTGTAATTGATGAGGCATTCAGAACAACTTACTTAAACGATCCTGAACAGCCCAATATATTTGAAGCACGCGCTATCGTTTTCGAAGGCCCTGAAGATTACCACCATCGCATTAATGATCCGACCTTAAATATTGATAAGTACTGCATACTGATTATCCGTAACTGTGGCCCTGTCGGTTACCCTGGCTCTGCTGAAGTAGTTAATATGCTGCCACCTGACTACCTTGTTAAACAAGGTATAACTTGCTTGCCAACTATGGGAGATGGTAGACAAAGTGGCACCTCTGCAAGTCCTTCAATATTGAATATTTCACCAGAAGCTGCAGTTGGCGGTGGACTAGCCTATATAAAAACAGGGGATACCCTACGTATTGACCTCAATAACAATACGGTTGATTTACTGCTCGAAGTTGAAAAACTTGCTAGCCGGAAAAAAAGCATGGAACGCATTCCTATTGTTAACCAAACACCTTGGCAAGAAATTTACCGTAGCCGCGTTAACCAATTAAGTGATGGTGGCACTTTAGAAATGAAAGAGAAACATACCCGTATAGCAAGTAAGCACGGTATACCAAGAAACTCTCATTAGTCTACATGAGCCATACAAAGAGTATAAAGATGAATGAATTAACATGTATTTGGCACGAAAAGTCTGAACTTGGTGAAGGCCCTGTTTGGCATGAAACAGAGCAAGCTCTCTACTGGGTTGACATTACTCAATCTAAATTACATCGTTTTCGTTTTGACCGAGAAGGAAATACATACAAACACAGTTGGCATTTTCCCGGAGAAATTAGCTCTGTGGTACCGGCCGCAAAAGGTGGTCTATTCGCCACTTTTGCAACAGGCGTTTTCCATATAAGTCTCAATAACAGAAAAGTAACACCTGTTCAATTACTTGAAGATGATAATACTGAAAATCGATTTAATGATGGTTGCTGTGATACGCAAGGTAACTACTGGTTTGGCAGTATGAACAAATCGCAATCAGAAGAAAGCGGTAGCTTTTATCGTCTTGATAAAAACGGTTCATTAAATCATCTATTAGAGCTAGGCCAGTGCACTATCACTAATGGCCCAACATTTAGCCTCGATGGTAAATATATCTATTTTACCAATACTCTGACGAAGACAATCTTCAAAGGTTGTTTAAACCGAGATAACGAAGTCAGTAACATTCGCCCATTTATCATCTTCGATGAACATAATGGTCACCCTGATGGCATGTGCCTAGATACAGAAGGCTTCCTCTGGGTTTGTCATTATGGTGCGGGTAAGGTAAGTCGATTTAATTTACAAGGAGAATGCGTACGGACTATTGATTTACCTGTGCCTAACATCACCAAATGTACTTTCGGCGGAAAAACGCTAAACACCTTATTTATTACCACTGCAATTAATGGCATGCCAAAAGAAGAGCAGGCAAATTTTCCGTTATCCGGTGGACTTTTTTCAATAGACGTCGAACAACAAGGTTTTGTTTATCCACCTTGTACTATTCGTCGCTAACAAAGGATTTACCTATGAAGTTAAAAAACAAAACCATATTAATCACAGGTGCAGCGCAAGGCATTGGTAAAGAAATGGCATTATTGTTTGCCAGTCAAGGTGCTCAAGTTGTAGCAACTGACGTCAACGCAGTAAGACTAGATGAATTAAACACTGTTAGTAACATCAACACCTACCTTTTAGATATTACTAACAGTGAACAAATTCAAGCATGTGTTGCTTCTTTTCCTGAAATCAATGTACTGGTTAATTGTGCAGGAGTGGTATTCAATGGCTCTATTGCCGACTGTACTGAAGATCAATGGACGGTAAGTTTAAATGTAAACATTACTTCAAGTTTTCGTTTAATAAAAGCAGTATTACCGGGTATGTTAGCGCAAAAAAATGGCTCTATAATCAATATTGCTTCCGTTGTATCTAGTGTTAAAGGCGTTGCCAACCGCTTTGCCTATGGCACCAGTAAAGCCGCCGTTATTGGCTTAACTAAATCTGTTGCTGCTGATTATATTGAACAAGGTATACGCTGCAATGCAATTAGCCCCGGTACTGTACACTCACCTTCTTTAGATCAACGTTTACGTGATACTGGAGATTATGAGGCCGCTTTACAAAACTTTATCGACAGACAACCAATGAAACGTATTGGCCAGCCAAGTGAAATAGCGGCTATAGCAAGCTTATTAGCTTCTGATGAAGCCACTTTTATGACAGGTGAAAATATTGTTATAGATGGCGGTATGAGTTTGTAATTCACTCACCTTTGCAGCAATGGTACTTTAGTAAAAAGCATAAACCTTGCTGCAATCTACGACCTCTATTTAAACGTTTATCAAACAAGAGTTAATTTATGCCTGATATAACCATCAACAACCCGATTCTCAAAGGTTTTAATCCTGACCCTTCTATTATTAAAGTTGGCAACGACTATTATATTGCCACTTCAACTTTTGAATGGTTCCCTGGGGTACAAATTTTTCATTCAACTGACTTAGTTAATTGGACTTTGGTCGCTCGACCATTAAACCGACCTTCACAATTAGATATGTTAGGCAACCCCGACTCCTGTGGTGTCTGGGCGCCCTGTCTGTCTTACGATAACGGTACTTTTTATTTAATTTTTTCAAATGCGCGTCGTTACTGGAGTCAATGTAAAGATGTACACAACTTTTTAGTGACTACTGATGATATTCTAGGTGATTGGTCAGAGCCAACTTATTTAACCAGCAGTGGTTTTGATCCGTCTTTATTTCATGATAACAACGGTAAAAAATGGTTAGTCAATTTACGTTGGGATCACAGGCAAGGGCAAGCCAGTAAAGCTTTTGATGCTGAGAATTACTTTGGTGGTATTATTTTACAAGAATACTCTCCTGAGCAAGGCAAGCTTATAGGCCCGATAAAGAAAATATTCTCAGGCTCTGAACTCGGCCGTACTGAAGGGCCTCATCTTTATCAGCGTAACGGTTATTACTATTTAATGGTTGCTGAAGGCGGCACGGGGTATGAGCATGCCGCTTTACTGTTACGTTCAAAAAGCATTGAAGGCCCATATGAGGCTGATCCACAAGGCCCCTTACTTACTTCAGTAAATAGTGAAGCAAGATTGCAACGCGCTGGCCATGCAGACTTTGTAGATATTGAAAATGGCCAAGCATGGTTAGTACACTTATGCAGTAGACCATTAGAAAACCGTCGCAGTGTTATGGGCCGTGAAACTGCAATTCAGCAGGCACAATGGTCAAGCGATGGCTGGTTGAGATTAACACATGGTGAAGCAATGCCACAATCAGAGCTAACCATAACGACAAGTAATACAGTAGCACCTTGTTTAACAAAGCAATACGATGACTTTGAACAAACTCAATTACCTATTGATTTTCAAACACTACGCATACCATTAGACTCGGAAAGCTTAAGCCTTACCGAACGACCTAGCTATCTTAGATTAAAAGGCAGAGAGTCACTAGGCAGTAGCTTTACTCAAGCGCTTGTTGCTAGACGTCAACAAGCGTTTAAATATAGCGCGGCCACAAAAATAGATTTTTCACCGGTTAACTTTCAACAAATGGCAGGACTTGTTTGTTACTACAACAGTGCAAAATATTACTATTTACACATTACTCAGCATGAAACGTTAGGTAGGATACTTGAAGTCACCGGCTGTATTGGTGATACAGCTGCACAATACTTCACCCCAGAGCCAATAAAGCTTCCTGAAGCAGGTGAAGTTTATCTCAATGCAGAAGTTGATCATGACAAACTAACCTTTTTCTATGGTACGACTGAAGGTAACTGGCAAAAAATTGCACTGGAACTTGATTACAGTATACTCGCTGATGAAACGGGCCCTGGTGGAGAGCACGCCAACTTCACTGGCGCTTTTGTTGGCTTATGCTGCCAAGATTTATCTGGTAGTCGTCAACCAGCTGATTTTGATTGGTTTTCCTATATAGAACATGAATAGGTTTTTAGTTAAACGTTAAACTAGTTTATAAAATTAAAAATGGGCACACGAGCCCATTTTTTGTTCCCCATTGAGAATAAAATTATTTATCGTCCTTTAAAGAAGTTGTACCACAGGCCGTCTCGTTTGCCAGAAATAGTTGCATAGCAGTATCAAATTCATCAGCAGTTCCTATCGAACCATGGTCTTTATTTTTTACGATGATGAGGTTATGTTTAGCTGATATTGCATCTAGTGCATGCGCCCGTGGTAACAGACCGTCTTTATCACCAATCACCGTAAGTAATTCTACTGGGCTGGACGCGATCATTTCAGAGGTAATAGCTACATCCGCCATGCCCCGGTAAACACTCGCCAATACCATTGGGTCTTGGTCTCCTATCATCAGATTAAAAAATAATTTGCCCAACCAACCGCCGCCAGCCTCAGGATCATTTTCCGGATTAAGCATTTGGTTCAAACGGTCAAACCCCTCGCCTCTTTCAAATGCTAGTGCGACCTCTTCATCAAACACTGGCTCCGTCATAGGATCGACCCAGCCTGCAGCACCAACAAAACCACAGCTAATGCGTTCGGGATAAATGGCCGCAACAGCAACAGTTATAAAGCCGCCCATGGACATACCAGCTATACGAGCTCGCTTAATTTCAAGGTGATCCATAAGGCGAATAACATCATCAACCATATGGCGACCATAATGTTCTTTGCCTTTGGGTTTGTCACTTCCTCCATGCCCTCGATGATCAGGAACGATAACTCGATAGTTGTTAGTTAGCTCACTAACAACTCCCCGCCACTGCATTTTTCCATCCAGCGCAAAACCGTGCAACAAAAACAAAGGGGGTCCTTCGCCAGCTTCGTGGTATTGTATTTTCACACCTCCTGAATTAAATGACTGCCCTTGTCCTGATAAGGGAGAACAAGCACTTATAAATAACGATGTTACAAAAATCAAACAATAAAATAACCGATAAAACATAACGTCAATACCTATTTCATGAATAGTGGTTTAGTCCTATATATTTATTTTTAGCAGTAAATAAAAAAAGCCGGTTATATTGGTAACCGGCTTATTAATATAAGAACTATTATTTGTTAAAAACTCATGTTAAATGATTTAACCATATCATCAGGATACTTCTCTATTGGCTCACGTTTTTTAAGTAAGACATCATAAAGGCCTTCATTAGCTTTTTTATAGCCTTCGATAAAATCGCTATAGGGTTTATGAGCGGTCGTAACAAAGCCATGATGGAAGTTTTCACCATCAAATCTACCTAGTACTGGATCATCATTATAAGCGAAGTAATGTATACCAATACTATTAGGATGTGCTGCCGCTTTTTCAGCATAATATTGGTAAGCAATAGCTCTTTGTGCTTCTGTTTTCGTCCAACGAGCTCCATAACTTGGATGGCCGGCCTCCATTGAACCATGATGAAATTCACCAATTAAAATTGGCAAGCCGTCTGACATTTCTGCCGCAATATCTAGACGCGTGGTCGGGTCGTCAGTGTAGTTATTCATCGAAAATACGTCTAAATACTGGCTACCGGCAAAGCGCCACTTTTGCTTTAAAGCACTCGATGCCCAGCGCATGCCCATATTCAAATGGTTAGGATCGACTTTCTTAGTAGCTGCTACAGGGACACGAATGTATTCTTCAAGTAACTTAGTTGAGAAAGCCAGTAAGTCACTTGCCGCCGTTTCAGATAATTCAGCCGCACGTCTAATTGGTGTATTTAAGTCACTAAAGTCAGTAAATTTACTAGCCCACGCTTTATTAAAAGCCAAGATATCATTGTTATATTGTTGTTTTAAAAACTCGATCAATTTATTTTTAGAAGTATAACCATCGCCTTTAGCCAGTAGCTCCTCAGCTAAGTTAATGGTTGGAATATAGGCCCAGCCAGGCTCGTTATTCATAAAATAACCAATAAGATAAGGGTCATTTTTGTAGGTTTCTAGTTGCTGTGCAAAAGCTTTAGATTTATTGGCATACTCTTCGCTAAACACGTCTGGAAAGTCTCTAAATATACGCTTAGCTGTTACTGGAAATTTTTCCATCGGCATTACATAAGGTGTTTTACTACTGCGAGCAAAGTCCATATCAGACCAATTACCCACTGTATTTACATTCCATTCAATTAAACGACGCGCGGTAATATCGCTCCATTTTTGGTGCCAGTTTTCACCAAAGGTTCTAATTAAATTTGCCGTACCAAAGTCAAATAAGTTAGCACTCGAGTGCCCTGTTTTTGAACGGATATCTTGAATGTAATCAGCCTTAATCCATGCTTTTTTATAGGTAGGGTCATCTTCATTTGGTAACCACTCATGCAAGCCTTTAATGCCATCAATATTGCCACCAACTCCAGCGCCAATAATATCAATACCTATACTGTAAAAAGCATAGCCTTGAGGGTCAACAAGAAACCAACGGTCATCATCAAACTGGGTGCGAAAATATCCAGTAGCATCGTATTTTTTCGATTTAATCCCGCCAAAGTGACTTAAGGTATCAGTTTCACGTTCAGGTACCGCTTTACTAGCCGCGGCCTGTAAATATTGAGCCATATCGTCAGCATCAGCAAGCTTGTCTTTAAAATCAACAGCTTTCCACTGACCAATCTCATCTATAATCACTTTGTCACTAATGGGGTAATCAGGCTCTGCATCAGTAAACATGAATTCGTCTAAAATAACTGTTTGCTCACCACCATAAAGGTTGCTTATAGAAACGGCAAACCTTGCCCATTCATCAAGGTGAACACCACTGCCAAAGGCAAAAGCGATTAAAGAGCCTGGTGTTTTCGGTGTTCCACGCCCTTCGGCTAATATTGTTAACGGGATAGCTCTTCGAGAAGATAGTTCAGGAAATAGTCCATCGGTTAACGTTAAATCGGGTCTTTGACCTTTATTGTTTTTCGACCAAAAAAGCATGGTCGCACCTATTACTTTCTTTCCATCACTATGACGCATAAAGGATAACCATTTATCACTGGTTAACTGACTTAGTTTGTCGCTCATTAACATCAAGGTGCAAGGTTGTGCCGCAATTTTTATTTTAATTTGATTGCTTTGTAAACGTTCAACTTGACAACCATAAGCTTGGAAATCATCCCAGGTTATATCATTAATTACATTAACTTTGGCTGCAGCAATTGTTTTTTTAACAACAATTTCGTCTCCATTGTGCTTCTTATCAGCACAAGCTGAGAGCATCAGCGCACAAGTAAAACTTGTCGCTAGGGTTTTGAAAAAATTTCGGGTCATCTTAAACTCCTCATTGAAAATATTTTTATAAGTTGGGGACGGTAAGCTCATTGTTCTGACATGCCTCTCTTAATGTTTCAGGAACAGGCCAAGGATTTTCTTGCTGACATTGGGTTGTGCACTCAGGCACGGTTGAAGCATCAGTACATTTTTGTGCTACACAGGCCTTTACTTTCTCACCACCGATAGCGAACATATTATGGATAACACACTGTTTTTCAGCTTTGTCGGGATAGCTAACGTTTTTAGATAATATATTCACTGTAGAAAAAACGGATTGTTCGGCCTTAGTCGTTAACTCTTGGCCGAGTAAATATTGAATGCTATTTGCAAAGAAGCGTTGAAAATAGTTATTACTTAGCGTTGATTCATTATGGCCTAACGTGGTGCCAATAATTTGCCCTTGTCCTGATTGATAAATCCAAGCTTGGGTATGATGCTTTTTAGTTTCAATACCGTAACTATGTAGCAGTGGGGTCGTGTTTTCATTTTGGCTTAGCGTAATATAAAGTTCATCGCTAGCTAAATTCCAGCTGTCAGGAAAATCTTGTACCAACACATGTTCACCTACTTTTTCAACTGCCATGCTCCGTTGTTTTTCGTGTCGTAAGGTGTGTAAACCTAAAAACTCTGGCCACTTTGAATCAAACTGAAAAGAGTGCATCGCACAATGTAGAGCAATCAAGGGTAAACCTTTATCAGTAACAGGAGATATTAAGCTTTGCACTAAATCTTCATCTCTTTGCGCTGCATGACAAAAATTATAAATAAGTAGATCATAACCTTTAGAGAAATCAGTTGTTTTCAGTTTTTCTACATCGCCAACAATAACGTCAATATCAGCATTAAGGTATTGATTAATACCGCCACTAAGTGTTGCAATTTGTTGTTGATAATCATGAAACCAACCAACACTTGTTATATAAAGTATTTTGGTTGCTTGGCTAACTTTTGTCGATTCTGCTACATTAGCAACCATATTTTCAGTATTGCTTTTGGTATGACTTTCAGTATTTCTTTGTTCACTACAGGCACTAATGAGTAATAAATATGGCACTAAGAAAATTTGAATATAGGATTTCAACTTAAACATGAACATGGCCCTTATTTGGTATTCAAGGTTTGTAAATAATTAAAACTGCTTTTAAGGTCTTCAAAGATATGGCCCGTATTATGGTCTTGTTCTACAAAGACCTTATCCACTCCGACCTTTTGTGCTGCCGTTAATACTTTGCCAAAATCAATAATGCCCGAGCCTATAGGTTTAAACAGCGCTTCATCGGCAGGAGTGGAATGGATTTGATTAGTTAAAGGCATACTTTTCAGGTCTTTTAGGTGTAGCAATGCACAACGTTTACCTAATTGGGAGATCAATATATCAGGTTCAAGCCCTGCATATTTCACCCAAAAAACATCAAGTTCAAACTTAACATTATTGTGGTCAAGCTCATCCAGTAACAGGTCAAAAGGTCGTTGACCATTAAGTAATTCAAACTCAAACTCATGATTGTGATAACAAAACTGAATCCCCGCTGTTTGGCATAATTCGCCCACATGGTTTAATCGTTCACTTAAGTATTTATACTGGTCAATGTGTTGGCGTTCATCTTCAAAAAGATAAGACAAAACTAAGTTTTTAATGCCATGATTATTTAACTTTTCGATTAGTTTCTCTGGACTATTTAAATCACTAGGTATCGCCGCTTGCATCAATTTATTTCCCGTAATATAGGGAGATAAAACATGAGCACTACTAATAGATAAGCCTTGTTTTTGAGCCAAGGAAGCCTGTTTGTCTAGGGTTGTTACATCAAACCACTCAACGTGCTGATAACCAATACCTGCTAGTTGCTCAAAAGCACTATTAGCGTTGTTTAATAGCTGCTCACGAATGCTATATAACTGTACGCCTAAGTTTTCTTTATAAAGGTTAGTTTTCTGCGAATTATTTGCTTCATTGATCATAGAAGCAAAGCCTTTATTAGCCGCTAGCGCAGCACTACCAGCTAAAGCCAATTTAAGGGCATGACGTCGAGACATTATAGATACAAGCATTAACTAAGCTCCTCTTGAATTTTTGGTAAAGCCGAAATATCGCTTTGCACTTGTGCTAATTCCCTTTTATTCAAGCGATAATGACTCACCAGATAGAAAGCAAATAGTGAGGCCACAGCAGGGATAATTGTAAAGAGTAAGTTAATACCATTTAAGGCACTTTCTGTTTGTGTTTCGCCACCTTGATAACCATAAAAAGCTAAGATCCAACCAGCTACGGCTCCTGCGATAGACATACCAAGCTTCAAAATGAACAATGAACCAGAGAAAGTAAATGCCGTTAAACGCTCACCAGTTTTCCATTCGCCATAATCAACGGTATCAGTCATCATCACCCAAATAATAGGTGTCGTCATTTGTTGCAAAAAGCCGATAGCAAATTGAAAAGCGAACGCTAAAATAATAAAGCTTGGATTTAGGAAATATAAACAAAAGCATAAAGTGGCGATCAGCAAGGTGGTATAGCGATAAACACTCACTTTACAAAACCTGTCTGTGATGGGTTTTGCGAACAATGTGCCTAAAAACATGCCAACCATTCCTGTCGTTACAAAAGCTGTGGCAAGTGAAGGCTGTTCGAGTACGTAATTAACATAGTACAGCGAGACTGTTGCACGTAAAATAACGGCAAACATCACGATAAAAGTAATAATCCCAACGACAATCCATTGGTCATTTTTAAGTAAAAGCTTCAGGTCATGCTTAATTGATGCTTTTTCTCTTTTCGGAGCAGCAATACGCTCTTTTGTTGTCGCAAAACAAATTAAGAATAAAGCAATACCAATAACACTCATGAAAGTGATGGTCAGTTGGTAACCTAACGCTTTATCTCCTGCACCAAAGTAATCAACCAAAGGCAAGGTACAAGCGGTAATGAAAATACCGGCAATAGAGGCTAAAGCAAAGCGATATGATTGTATGGAAACTCGTTCTTTTGAGTCTGATGTTAACACTCCGCCTAAAGCACAATAGGGAATATTTATTGCTGTGTACATGATCATTAATAAGCTGTAGGTGACAAAGGCGTATATCAGCTTAGCGTTATCGCCCCAATCAGGCGTAGTAAAGGTTAAGATGCATATCAAAGCATACGGAACACACAGCCATAATAAGTAAGGGCGGTATTTTCCCCAACGTGTTTCGGTTCTATCCGCCAATGAGCCCATAAGCGGATCTGTTATAGCATCGAGTAACCTAACCGACAAAAACAAAGTGCCCACAGCCGCAGCTGAAATACCAAATATATCGGTATAGAAAAAAGCTAAAAAAGTCATTACCGTTTGAAAGATTATATTACTGGCCGCGTCTCCCATGCCGTAACCTATTTTTTCAGTAACCGATAGCTTGCTTGACTGATGACTCATGATATAAACCTTATTTGCAAACGATGATAGTTATGAATTAATTACTCAGCTACTTTTTCAATGTCATAAAAAACTATGGCACATGGTGTTAGTAAATGTTGCAAAGCTAATATTCCATCACAGCTTATTTCTTCGTCTATAAACAATTCAGGTTCAGAGCTGGCTATTAATTCATCGACTTGAGTCTTAGTAAGGTATTCAGGGGCGCCAATTGCTTGCCAATTGCGATAACTATTGCCAACAAACTTATCAACGCGATAGCCTTTAACTCGATAACGGCCATTAATATCGCTTAGCTCAAAGCTTTCATCTTTATTTAGTTCATCAAGAAGGTAATCATTACCATTAAAATCAACGCTTAATGGTTCATTAAAGTTCCAACTTAATACCCTTAAATTGCCCGATTTAGACCTAGTTACCCATGATGAGTTGCTCGGGCTAGCAAGCACATTGTCGTATAATTGACTTAAAAATTTATAAGCATGAAAAACAGATTTTTTAATACCGTGCATATTTATTAAGCCATATTTTCCTGAATACGGTTGGCTACCAGGACCTGTTTCTTCAAAAACATCCGACAAACACCAAAAGGAATATGAATCAACAACACCAGCTAAATCCTTTAAAGTTTGCAATAAAAACACCGCGGTAAACTCTGAATCTTTGCCGTATTTATCTTCATGGCAAGGTGATACATTCCACTCGGAGTAATGCACTTCAGCTTTTGAAAATTTTGAATTTCTAACTTGTTTAACAGCGGTTAATACGTCAGATAGCATCGCTTTTTGACCACGATACTCTAAGTTAAATACATCACTTCCTGTTTCAAGCGCAGCATCAGCACAATAATGATGGGTTGAAATAAAATCGATAGGCAAGTCATTCTCTGTACAAAAGTCAATTAACTCCTGAATCCACAAGTTTCTAGACGTTGATGGACCACCAACTTTTAATTGCTCATCAATCGCTTTAATTGCCAAAGCTGTGTGACGATATAACTCAAAATAATCAGCTTGGCTGCCCGACCAAAAAAGACCTTTTAAATCAGGTTCATTCCAAACTTCAAAATACCAAGTTTTAACTTCTTCTAAGCCATAACGATTGATCAAGTGCTTAACAAAGGCGGTGATCATTTGTCTCCATAAGCCATGATCTTTGGGAGGACTTATATTGGCTTGATAATGAAAAATAGTATCGCTACTACTGGCCAGAGCTGAAGGCATGAAGCTTAATTCAACATACGGCTTCACGCCTTGTTCAAGAAAAAAGTCATAAATTTTATTAACATTTTGAAAGTTAAAAACCGGTTTACCGTCAACTTCTCGGTATACACCAACCCAATCATGAAAAATGCCATGACACCTCAAATTGTTAAAACCAATCTCGTTTTGCACGGTGCGCACATGTTTGCGAAAGTCTTCACGCAAGGTTAAGTAGGCATGACATGAGCCAATACAGTTTTGGAAATAACGATCTAAAGTCGTTGTTGTATCGGAAATACAAATGTCATTTTTTAAAAATACGGTCATAACTACCTCAGTACCGAATGCTCTATAAACATCAATAAAACATATGAAAATGCGAGTCGTCAGATAAAGATTAAATGAATCAACATAATTCATTGCTTATTTTAAATGTGACACGACTCGCTAAGGTGTAACATTGTCTTTTACGTTAGGGTTTAACTATTATTTTTTTCTAGCTGCGCAACCGCGTAATCTACGGCCCTAGCGGTTAGTGCCATATAAGTTAAAGATGGATTAACACATGAAGCAGAGGTCATGCATGAACCATCAGTAACAAATACATTCTCTACGTCATGACATTGATTATGCTTGTTCAAAACAGAGGTTTTAGGATCGCGTCCCATACGGGCAGTTCCCATTTCATGGATTGCTCCGCCACCAGGGTGAATATGGGTAGAAGTGGTGATATTAGTAGCTCCAGATGCCGCTAACATAGCTTCAGCTTCTTTAGCCATATCATCACGCATATCTATCTCATTTTTACTCCACTGGAAATGGAACTCTACTTGCGGGATACCATAATTATCCACTTTAGAATCTGACAGTTTCATATGGTTTTCATAGCGCGGCAGGCACTCACCAAAGCCAATTAAGCCTACGCCCCAAGGGCCTGGTTGCTGCATCTCTTCTTTAAATTCTTTGCCGAAGCCTTTTTTATCAGTATGAATTGAACGCCAATCCATACGCCCACCCCAGCCTTGGTAACCATAGCCACGTAAAAAAGACGTTTGCTGTTTGTCAAGATTTTTAAATCTTGGAATATAAGTACCATTTGGGCGATTGCCATAATGATAATCTTCTTCACTACCTGGAATAACACCCATTGCAGATATACCAATGGTGTGATCCATCAAATAGTGCCCTAATACACCTGAGCTATTAGCTAGACCATTTGGAAAATCTTTCGATTTTGAATTTAATAACAGTTGTGTACTACCTACTGTTGATGCACATAAGAAAACAAGTTTGCTTGAGAAAGTAAGTTTTTCATGGCTATTGGCATCAATAACTTTAACGCCGTCAACCTTTTTGGTTTCAGGGTTATAAATCAACTTTTCAACAACACTGTGCGTCCTAATGGTTAAACGGCCGGTTTTTTTAGCTGCAGGTAGCGTAGAGCTTTGGCTACTAAAATATGAGCCTGTCATGCAACCTCTATGACAAGGACCACAATAATGACACGGCGCTCGACCATTGTGTGCTTGAGTTAATATTGCGACACGACCAATAGTCATCATACGATCATCAAAATTTTCAGCGATTTTATCTTTCATCACCTTTTCAATTTTAGTAAATTGCATCGGTGGCAGAAATTCACTATCGGGTAATTGTGGTAAGTTTTCTGCTTGACCACTTACACCAATAAATTTTTCTACATACGAATACCAGTCTTTGATATCGTCATAACGAATTGGCCAATCAACACCATGGTTATCTTTTTGGTTGGCTTCAAAGTCTAGTTCGCTAAAACGATAAACTTGACGACCCCAAGTTAAAGAGCGACCACCTTCAACATCACCTCTTAACCAATAAAAGGGTTTATCTTCGTTGTAGTCGTACGGGTTTTTTAAGTCATTGTTGAAAAAGTGACGAGTAAACTCACTGAAAGAATGGTTATGCTTTTGTACAAAGTATTCTTTATCGTATAAGTCACGATCAGGTAAATTCCGATATTTAAAGTTCCATACGCCCTTATGTTCAGTCACATAGTCTTTGACATGCTCGACAGGTCGGCCACGCTCTAATACCAAAACATTAAGGCCTTTTTCAGTAAGCTCTTTAGCGGCCCAGCCACCTGAAATTCCAGAACCAACCACAATGGCATCATAAATAATATTGTTTGACATAGCTAAATTCACTCTATTAAAAGACAAGGGTTAATAATACGGAGTCCAAGCTTTCCCCACTTTACTTAACGGGTAATCACCAACAAATTGTCCGGCCACATGATTGTGCTTTAATGCCTGTGTAGCCCCTGCTTTTGAGGTAAAAAAACCAACAACCACTAGCTCTCTAAACATGGCAAAAATGGCTTGGTTTTCATCGTCGGCAATTGCTAATGCTCTCTTTTCGAATTCAGTTAAAACTGAGTCATGCTGTGCGCTTGTCGCTTCATGCAAAGAACAATTAAACTGTTGAGAACAATATTGATTCATATCCTCTAACCCTGAAATAAAATCATTCCTTTCATCAGGGGTATACCAATCAACAACAATAGTGTTAATAAAATCAGGCACTCCAGCTTCCAATGCCCCTGGAGTATCTGTTTTAGGCATGATACGTTCAGCCAGTAATGTAATAACGTTTTTTAGTTCGGCAGAGAGCTCAAGGGTTCGAGCACTAGACTCTGTCGTTATTCCTTTAAGAACCGCTGCACTTAAGGAGGCTGAAACGCTAGTTCCTAGTACAAATGCCGCTTGCTTTAAAAATGCTCTTCTGCTCATAACTACTCCACAACTCTATTACACTGGCCTAACGAATCATTAGGCCATTTGACAATGACTAAAATGAATAACCTACAGTTACCCCGTAAGATCGAGGTGCACCAGGAAAGCCGACATCAACACCTAAACCTGAAGTTTCTGCATCGTTACCAAATACTAGGTATTGTTCATCAGTAATATTTTTAGCCCATGCAGTAACATTCCATTTACCGGAATCACTTTGAATACCTGCAAAAAGATCAGAGGTTAAGTAACTACCTAGAACTGCTTTGTCACGTTCACTATTGTATTTAGCAGAGGCTCGTAAAAACCATTCTAGATTTGTTTCAGCAAGCATATCTTTATATTCAATGAACATATTGGCAGACCATTGAGGGCTCCCCTTTAAGACTTCTCCTGACTTACTTGTTACTGGAATAATAGAAGTGTCACCACCAGCACCTGGTAAAATTCTAGGATCTGTTATCACTGGTCCTGCAGTAGAATAACCAGCATCAGCAAATGTCGTCGGCAAGTTATCAAAGTCACCAACTTTTATACGGTTATAAGCCATAGAGCCACTTACCGTAAGTTGTTCTGAAAGCAATACGGTAAATTCTAGTTCAGCACCAGTTGAAGTGGCATCACTGCCATTAACACGAATATTCCCTGCTGGTGCAGCTATAACAAAAAATGGTGAGAACGCAATCGCTTGTTCGGTTAAGAACTGATTCGATTGATAACCATCAAAAGTTTGGTAATAAATGGCAGCATTTACTTGAAAGCGGTCATCCCAAAACAGCGTTTTAGAACCAAACTCAATCGCATTACTCGTTTCTGAATCATATTTATCAAAACCAGCATCTTTATAGTGCTGCGGCGCAACCACATTAAAGCCACCAGCACGATATGCTCGGTCTACTGACACATAATAAGTTTGAGCTGTTGATGGCATGTATCTAAGCTTTAAGCTGCCCGAAAAAGCATCAAAATGTTCACTGTCACGACCGTCAACTTCACCTACAATGCTATCAATTTGCTTTGATGATGCTGATTTACGATCATCGCTATAACGTAAACCAAAAGCTAAAGACCAATCTTCATTAATAAAATAAGTATTGTTAGTGAAAATACCAAAGCTTTCGGTAACATCTACACCGGTAAGGTTTTGATTAAATGAACCATTATTAAACAGGCTACCGCCTTTTAATTCTTGCTTTGAATAGAATAAACCAGCCATAAATTCAAACTCGTCACTATCAAAAGAAGTGACTCTAAATTCATGACTTGAACTACGAAGCGCTTGATCAATAGTTAAAATTGAACCGCCAGCGCCAACTTCAGCAGGGGTAAAATCATTATCCCTTGGACCTGTTAAGGTGAACTCTTGATACGCACTGATTAAAGTAAATTCAAGGGTATCAATCTCCCAGTCTACTTGTAATGAAACAGATTCATTATCGTCTTCTGCAAGGCCTTGATCATTTTCATTAGTTTCGTATTGGTAAATATCTTCGCCCATTAATTGCAGCGGATTACCAATTTCTGACTCACTAAAATTAACGTTAAGTATCGCCGATAAGTTATCAAGGGGAGTATAAAGAAGCTTCATACGTGCCGCAGAACGTTTACGTGAGTTAGCAGGTTTACCTAAATGTTCGTTGTATATATAACCATCTGATTCTGTATATAAACCAGAGACACGAGCAGCAAGCACATCTTCGATTAATGGAATATTAACCGTTCCTTTATATTCCTGAGTTGACCATGAACTTAAAGTGGCTTCAACGTTTCCACCAAAATCAATGGTATCTGGTGTTTTGGTGATAATATTAATGGCACCAGCTGGGGCATTTTTACCATAAAGCGTTCCCTGAGGACCACGTAGTACTTCAACACGGCCAATATCAAGTAAAGAGCTAAATGCTGAACCAACGTTATTTTGGACAACGCCGTCAATGAAAACAGCAACCGCAGGGTCAAGACCTGAAATTGAAGTAGCACCTATACCTCGAATTCCAATACTAGCAGCATGGCCTGAGTCACCGTCTAATGTAACTCCAGCAGTCAACTTCTCAATGTCGGTTAAATCAACCGCACCTGCTTTACCAAGAGCTTCACCATCAAAGGTATTTACCGTTAATGCAACTTCTTGCTGAGTTTCTAGTCGCTTTTGTGCGGTTACGCTGATCACTTCAATCGCTAGCTTTTTCTTCTCTTCGGTATTGGTTGCCGGATTAGTTACTTCATCGGCCCCAAAAGCATTATTTGATATTGCGACTAATCCTGCCATCATCAACGCTTGTGTTATTTTATGTGTTTTCATGACTTCTCCCGTTACTTCTTATGATAGTTATAATTCAAGTATTTATTAAAATAATCATCAACTTCTATGTACCCATGAAGCTAATATCTAAATTACAGGTAAATATGCGTTACCAGCCTCAGCATATTTAAATGACTTAACCTATGAATTCTTTGCCTGCACAACAGGCACAGGTTGATAACCACCCTTTGCTCTGTCGTTCCACCAAACAGCACCAAAAATGATTAATAAGAATAAGGGTAATATTGCAATAGACTGAAAGGTGGTTTGAGCGGCAGCAATTAATGCATCATTCAATGAGTCCCCTTCGAGTAAAGCAAAGGCTTCAATACCACCGGCAAAATCTTGTTTGGCTCGGTCGAAAATCCCACCTAATTCAGGTAAAACATAATTTATTGATAGGGCGCCCGCAGAGCCCATCAAACCGATAAAGAATGAACCTCCTCGAGGGTATCGTTCTGACGCTGTAGCTAACATGGTTGGCCACATATAGCAGACACCAATCCCCCAAACAGTTGCCGCGAAAAGCCCTGATACTGGAGAGTTGGCAATACTTAACAGATATAAACCAACAGCAGCAAATACACATGAAAACCATAAAAGACCAACAGGGGAAATAACTCTTAGAATTACGCCTGAAAAATGACGCATTACAAACATCAAGCCGCTGACATAAACAAGCAGTAAAATACCATCCATGCCTACTGTACGAGTTAACACCAAATCAACTAGTTGTCCTGGGGCAAGTTCTGATGCAGCAGTTAATAACATTGCAGCTAACCAGATAAAAAAACTAGGTTGACGAACAATTTCTGTGAGCATTTCTTTCATAGAAACCCCTGATGCTGCTCGTTCGGTTAGCGGGAATTTAACCCCAATAACCATGAAGGCATAAATAACTGAAGGCAATAAAACTAAAGCAAACTGTATTTTCCAGCTAAAATCTAAATAAGAGAGCCCAACACCTGATAACCCCCCAACAACTAACCCTGCAGGCCACCATGCATGAAGAATATTTAAACGATTGGTTTTATCTTCAGGGTACAAAGATGTAGTTAACGGATTAGTAGTTCCTTCGACAAGACCCCACCCAATACCGCTCAGTAGCATACCGCCCCAAAAATACCAATAAATATCACTTGATTGAGTTATCACATCAGCAAATATCACTAATAGCGTACCGCCAATAAAACAAAGTGCTGATATAAATAACATCCTTGCCATACCTATAGCGTCTAATAATGGGCTAGACAGAAATAATGAAAAGGCAAAACCTAAAAAGCTAATACCCAAAATCTCACCAACCATGATAGTTGATCGTGTTAAATCGATGGCATCAAGATAATCACCTTGAATATCTGCAGCAATCGTCGCTCTTAATGCAGCACTTAAACCTGATGTAAATAAAGCAATCAAGCTAATAATGAACAGTTTTTTACGATTAATACCGTTTTGTTTTATTGAGTTCATGTTTTGTCCTATTACAAAAATATTTAACTTCTAACCACGTACCTTTAACGCAAAAAGTTCAATATTCATTCGTTGTGTTACCAAAATGTAATCTATTACATTTTTAATTACAAGCTTAAAATGTAATAGATTACAAAAAAAAGTATTTGTCCCTAATTAATATGAGTTTTTTTATTGGTCATAATATCTTCAATTTTAGTCAAACAGCCTAAAAACACTGAAAAATATCTTTTAAAGGAGACTGATTTGGAGTATTTTAAAGGGTGAAATCGATACCATAACTAAAAAAGTAACCGTCATGTCATCAGTCAAAGAAGTCGCAAAGGAAGCCGGAGTTTCCACCGCCACAGTATCGCGCTACTTCAACACTCCAGAGCAACTACGCGATAAAACACGGAAAAAAGTCACCGATGCTATTAAGAAAACGGGCTACTCAATGAATAGTCTGGCAAGAAACTTTCGGCGCGGAAAAACCAATGTTATTGTCGTAGTTATACCTTCAATTGGTGTTCCCCATTTTGGTGATGTTTTAAAGGGAATAGAAACTGTCGCCAGACAAAAAGGCTTTAGTATCATGATAATAGATACGCAATTCAATACGATGCCTTTTGATAAAATGACCAATACCTTTTTCTCAAATCAAGCTGATGGCATAATTTTACTTGGTAGTTTCTCCCCCTTTAAAGACGCTTTATCTCGGTCAAAAAGTTCAGATAATCATCCGCCAATTATTGTTAGCTGCGAGAATGCAACTCCTGATATTAGCGACTTTCCAAGTGTGAGAATTGATAATGAATCGGCTTCTACTGCTGCAACTGAACACTTAATATCTTTAGGGCACCAACGTATTGCTTATATTTCAGGTTCTTTATCTACAGGTGTTTCAGGTGAACGGGAGGCCGGTTACCGCTTGGCAATGGAAAAACATAAACTGAAAACTGTTGAAGACTTAATTTCAGATGGTAATTTAACCATTGAAGATGGCCGACGTATTACTCGGCGATTATTAAACCTACATCAACGCCCTACCGCTATCCTCTGCGCAAACGATGAGATGGCTTTAGGTTCAATATACGAAATAAAAAACAGTGGCTTAAGAGTTCCTGATGATATATCAGTTATTGGTTTTGATAACATTCGTTACGCTGAAATCAGCGATCCACCTTTAACAACTATTGCTCAACCCGGTGAAGAGATTGGTGAGAAAACAATGTATCAACTTTGCCATATTATTGAGGGAGTTGAAGTAAACTCTGCCCCAACGATTGTGCCTCACCAACTTATAATACGAAGCTCAACCGCAAGTATAAAATAATAACGTTATTTTCATACATTTAAGTAATGCCATCTTCTTTTGTTGACACAATGTAATCTATTACATTAAGCTAAGTGCAAGCTTAAAGTGATCAATGATCCGTAATGGAGAACTAAAATGAATTGCGCAATGAATATGTTTTTATGGACTACCCACGTTACCAAAGAACATTTACCCCAATTACAACTGGTAAAAGATTCTGGTTACAATATGGTTGAGATTCCTATACTGGAACTTGATGATATTAAACACTATCAATGGCTTGGCGAAAAACTAAATGAAATAGGTTTAATACCGTTAGCGATAACCGCGCGAAGCGAAGCTGATAACCCTTGCTCCGAAAATCCCGCTACGAGACAGTTAGCCATAGAAAATAACAAACTTGCTATAGATTGCGCTCAAGCTCTTGGTGCTAAAAAGATCTCTGGCTTACTTCATACAGCATTGGGTGTGTTTACAGGACAAGGACCAACACCTTCTGAATGGCAATATAGTATTGAGGTTATGCAAGCAACAGCAGCTCATGCTCAGCAAAAAAATATCGACATTAGTCTTGAGTTTATCAATAGGTTTGAATGTTACTTAACGAATACAACTGCAGATATGGCGCGCTTAGTTACCGATATAGGTTATGACAATGTTGGTATTCTATACGATACTTTCCATGCCAATATTGAAGAGAAAGACGTCGCTCAAGCCATTAAAGATCACGGGGCTTTAATTAACCATGTGCATATTTCTGAGAATGACCGTAGCACCCCAGGTAGCGGACATGTTCGATGGGATGAAACATTTGCAGCTCTTAAAGAAATAGATTATCAAGGTACTTTTGCTGTTGAAGCATTCGGACTTAATTTACCAGAGCTAATACCAGTGGTAAAAATTTGGCGGAAAATGTACGAATCAGAAGAACAAATTTGTCGTGATGCTTATCAATTCATTAAAGGGTACCGAGAAAATATCTAGCTCATTTGATTCAAAACTTTAAGGCATTCCATTATGTATGCCTTAAAGTGATTTTACTGAATATTAAAGCTACTATTATTTTCCATACTCTTTAATCAGTTTTTCTAGTCACCAGATCTAACTCCATAAAACCAGTCACTTGTGCTAACCAATATATTTTTACAAAATTTTCATGAATTTCATTTATTCGATATTCTTGATAAGCATCTGGGTTTTCAAAAGTCATTGATAAACAGTATTTAAATGGAGATTTTTGACTTATTTGCAGAGAAATTTCTAAATCATTAACTTCAGGTATCAAAGCAAGGTCTTGTACACAAAGCAAAAATAATTGCTCTTCTAATGACCCTTCCTGATGCTTTAGGTTAAATAAAACCATATGTTTAATCATAAAAAGCTCTCTTAACTGTTTAAATGCGCTTTGTTCAAATAAAAAAAACGAACCAATAAAGTGGTTCGCTTTTAAAAGATAAATTTACCTGTTGTTATCGCTTAAATGTCAGCAACAACTTCTTGGTTTTGCTGTCCTAAGCTGTCTATTGATAAAGTTATTTTATCACCAACATTTAAGAAAACTTCAGGAGTTTGTCCCATACCAACACCTGGCGGTGTACCTGTAGATATAACATCACCTGGTTCTAATGTTACAAATTGGCTTAAGTAACTAACGATAAAAGCAGGTTTGAAAATCATCGTTTTAGTGTTGCCATTTTGGTAAGTTTTACCATTAACACTTAGCTTCATACCTAAATTGTGTACATCTTCTATTTCTTCACGGGTTGCTAACCATGGGCCGATAGGACCAAAAGTATCACTGCCTTTACCTTTATCCCATTGTCCACCGCTGATATCTAATTGAAAATGACGTTCAGAAACGTCATTAATTAAACAATAACCAGCAATGTGCTCTTCAGCATCAGCTTCATCTACGTACTTTGCAGCTTTACCAATAACTATGCCTAATTCAACTTCCCAATCCATTTTGATACTATTACGAGGCTTTACTATATTGTCATTTGGTCCACATACTGCACTTGACCACTTAGTGAAAACAACAGGTTCTTCAGGAATTGGCATGTTAGCTTCAGCGGCGTGATCAGCATAATTTAAACCAATACAAATAAACTTACCTACAGAGCCTACACATGAACCTATACGCACATTACTATCAACTATAGGCAAGCTATCAATATTAACTTTCGATAATTCAGCTAACTTTTCAGGTAGCAACTGAGAACCTGTAATATCATCAACTATTGAAGATAAATCTCGAATATTACCATCAACATCAATTAAACCCGGCTTCTCTTGACCCTTTGGTCCAAAACGCATCAACTTCATTTGCTACCCCTTAATAATATGGCTTCAATGTAAAATAATCTGAGCTCTACTATAAGGTTTATGAGTACTACTCCTCTACTTGTTGCTTAGCCATAATCATGTACTTTTTTAGCCTATTTTTTAACTTTACATTTTACTAGGGTAAATAAATACCTATCGGCTGTTAACTGTTAGGTAGTCAATAACACCATTTCTCGCTAATTTTCATACTCAACTAAATTTTAGGCTAGCCTGATCTTAAGAGGAAAAGTATATGTCTCAAATAAAGGAGTATGAATTACAAAACAGCAAAGGAGCTAAAGTTAAAGTAATTAACCTCGGTGCTAGGCTAATCTCATTAATAATTCCTACAAAAAAGTATGGTGAGATTAATACTATTTTAACTTATGTACATGCTGAACAGTACGCTCTAGACCCTATGTTTCATGGCGCCATAGCTGGGCCCGTTTGTAATAGGATTGCGCAAGGCAAGTTTCAATTGAATGAACAAGATTATCAACTAGAACAAAATGAAGGAACTAACCTTCTACACAGTGGTTCTATGGGGTTGCATCAACGTTTTTGGCAGGTTTTTGAACTTTCAAAAAATTCAATTACTTTACAAATCAAACAAGAACATTGTAATGATGGTTTTCCCGGTAATGTTACCTTCCAACTGCAATACACGCTAACAGAAAACAATACCCTAAATTTACATTGGTCAGCTAGCACTGATCAAGATACGCCAATAAACTTAACTAGCCACAGCTACTTTAATTTGGCCGGATTTGGTGACATTAAAAATCATTATATTAAAATTACAGCTGACTCTTATACGCCCCAAGACGAGCAACAAATCCCGACGGGTGAAGTGGCTTCGGTTACCAATACTGTTTTTGATTTACGCCAATTCACCCTCCTATCAGAGATATTAACCAGCAATGATCCTGAAATATTACGTTGGGGTGGTTTAGATCATAATTGGACGTATCAAGATAATCATCAACTACAGTTACAAGCTGAATTGTATTGTTTAGACACACAACTACTGTTGAAAGTTGAGTCTACTTTACCTGCTATGCAGTGCTATACAGGTAATCAACTAGGTGTTTTTGGCATACATGGTACCCATGAGGGTATTTGTTTAGAACCTCAATTTTACCCAAACTCAGTTAACCAAAAGAATTTCCCAAGCACTATTTTGAAAAAAAACCAAACAATTTCACAACAAATAAACTTGATTTTTACTGAAATAGAATATGAGCACATCATAAATATAGAAAGGAAAAAAATATGACAAAAAAACTAAAAATGGGCATGGTCGGCGGTGGGCAAGGTGCTTTTATTGGTGCTGTTCACCGATATGCTGCCGCACTTGACGGTGAAATTGAATTAGTTTGCGGCGCATTTAGTAGTACTGCAGAAAAAGCCATAGCTTCAGGAGAAGCTTTAAGTATTGATACAGCTCGAAATTATGCAAGCTACCAAGAAATGTTTGCCAAAGAAATGCTGCTAAATAAAGAAGATCGCATGGATTTTGTCGCAATAGTGACGCCAAATCATATGCACCACCCTGTAGCTTGTGCGGCATTAAATGCTGGTTTTCATGTTATCTGTGATAAGCCAGCAACCCTTAATTTAGCGGAAGCTAAAGAACTGTCTTCCTTAGTCAAGTCGACAAATTTGTTATTCGGTTTAACTCACACATACACCGGCTACCCAATGGTTAAAGAAGCAAGATCATTAGTTCAACAAGGTAAGTTGGGCGCACTTCGAAAAGTAGTCGTGGAATATACACAAGGCTGGTTGGCAGAAGCTCAAGATAGTGACAATAAACAAGCGAGCTGGCGAACAGATCCAAAAACTTCAGGTATTAGTGGTTGTATGGGCGATATAGGTTCACATGCAGCAAACTTAGCCGAGTACATAACAAATGAATCAATTGAACAACTTTGTGCTGAACTTACCGCTTTTGTACCAGGTCGGTTATTAGATGATGACGGTATTGCTCTCATTAAAATGTCTGGTGGCATTAAAGGTATTTTACACGCTAGCCAAGTAGCAGCAGGCGAAGAGAACAATTTAACGATTCGAGTTTATGGTGAAAATGGCGGCCTAGAATGGCACCAACAAGAACCCAATACCTTAGTAGTCAAGTGGCTAAACGACCATACACAAATTCTACGCACCGGCGGTAATCACAGCAGTTTGTCATTGGCGAGTACTAGAACACCTATGGGACATCCTGAAGGGTATTTAGAAGCCTTTGCCAATATATATAGAAACTTCACACACGCAATAAAAGCCTATCAACAAGGAGAAGATGCTAGCCCTGAGCGATTCGACTACCCAGGTATTGATGACGGTGTTCATGGTATGGCGTTAATCGAAGGGCTAGTAAATAGTCATCAGTCAAATGAGAAATGGCACAAAATAACCAACTAATTGGAGCACAAAAAGATGAAACAAATTAAAGGTCCTGGCATATTTCTAGCACAATTCATGGGCGATAGCGCTCCTGTGAATAACTTCAGAAACATTTGCCAATGGGTAGCACAACTAGGCTATAAAGGCATTCAAATCCCTAGTTGGGATGTTCGTTGTATAGATCTGGCTAAAGCAGCACAAAGCCAAGATTATTGTGATGAAATTAAAGGAACTGCAGCCGAATTTGGCTTAACAATTACTGAGCTTTCTACTCATTTACAGGGACAATTGATAGCTGTAAATCCAGCATATAATGCAATGTTTGATGGTTTTGCCCCAAAAGAAGTACAAGGTAATCCGCAAGGGAGAACTGATTGGGCAATTGAACAAATGTTTTTAGCTGCAAAAGCGAGTGAACGTCTTGGTCTAAGCACACATGCCAGTTTCTCTGGTTCCTTCTTATGGCATACCGTATATCCTTGGCCACAAAGACCTGCTGGTCTAGTTGAGTCTGGTTTTAAAGAATTAGCGAAGCGCTGGTTACCGATACTTAATGCCTTTGATAATGTCGGCGTTGATGTATGTTATGAACTCCATCCAGGAGAAGACTTACATGACGGCGTAACTTTTGAGAGATTTCTTGAAGCAACAGGTAATCATCAAAGAGTAAATATTTTATATGATCCAAGCCATTTCGTTTTACAACAAATGGATTATTTGGCCTTTATTGATATTTACCACGAAAGAATCAAAGCTTTTCATGTTAAAGATGCTGAGTTCATTCCAAATGGTAGAAGCGGCGTTTATGGTGGTTATCAAGACTGGATAGACAGACCGGGTAGATTTCGTTCATTAGGTGATGGACAAGTTGATTTTAGCGGCATTTTTTCCAAACTAACCTCTCATAATTATGATGGCTGGGCAGTACTTGAATGGGAGTGTTGCTTAAAACATCCTGAAGATGGAGCTAAAGAAGGTGCCCCCTTTATTGATAAGCATATTATACGTCCCGCAGAGCATGCTTTTGATGATTTTGCTAATGCTGGTGAAGATGAGAAAACCAACCGTATAATTTTGGGATTAAATTAGCATTATTGTGTCATTTAAGCCTATATAATCTAAACTAAAATTAATTGTCACTCTGAGTATATATTATGAATCCATTGTTTGAAACCGTGCAATTAGAAGGTAATAGTTGTTTTAGAACGGAGCATTTTACCTGCGGTTACTTGCAAGATGATCATAGTTGGCACTATCACCCAGAGTGCGAATTAACCTATATAATAAAAGGTAAAGGTACCCGCTTTATCGGCGATAGTGTTGAGCATTTTAACGCGGGGGATTTGGTACTTATCGCGCCTAATATTCCACATTGTTGGACCAATCATAATAAAGGTGAAAACAATGAAATAGTCACTATGCAATTTTTACCTACCTGCCTTGGTGATGATTTTCTTAAATCACCTGATGCTCAAGAACTAATAGAGGTCTTTCAGCGAGCTAAACGGGGAATTTTAATTAAAGATAAACAAGCCAGTATTATAGGCGACCTCCTTATCAAGCTTCACAGAAAAGAAGGACTATCTAGGTTATCTGGCTTTATCGATATATTAGGTTTAGTTACTTCCAGTAGTGACAATGATTTATTAGCTAGTGAGTTATATGCAATTGATGTCAGTGAGTTTCATAGTGGCCGAATGCGAAAAGTTATGGAATATATTCAAACCCATCTAGTGGATGAAATAAGACAAACAGATATAGCAGAATTGGTTCATATGACACCACAAGGCTTTAGCCGTTTCTTTCGTTCTACCACAGGAAGAACTTTTGTTTCGTTTGTAAATATTGTCAGAATAATGGAAGCATGCAGACTATTAGCTAGCTCTAAAGAAGATATAACAACAATTGCTTTTGAATGCGGGTACGGCAACTTATCAAACTTTAATAGACGATTTATGGAGCAAAAAAATTGTACCCCTACAGAGTACCGAAATAACCAAAGCTTATTAAAGGGGTAAAATTTGAACATTGTAAAAGAAAAATATAGTAGAAAAATTTCTACTATACTGTTCAAAACCAAACGATATTTTTCACTTTATGCATAAAAATATTTTGTTTAGTCTGGCCTTACTACTAGTCTTGATAGTGCCAGCATTAGCGCAAGAAAAAGTGTTACGGCTAGCTTCAAGCGAACCTACAGCTACACACCAAATGTATTATTGCTCGGTAAAACACGTTTTTGAAAAAATGGGCTATAAGGTTCATATTGAAAATATCCCCTTGATCCGAGGAGAAGTTGAAGCGAAAAAGGGAAACTACCCGTTAATTGATATATTTAGGTTATCCTTCCATACAGATTCTGCTTATAATGGAAACTCAACTGGTATTGATGTTACAAAAACCCCTTATTTAACCGAACCCGTTAACGTTTATACTAGACTTAAAGATGGTATAGTTGTAAATAAGTTTACTCCTTTATCTAGCTATAAAGTAGGTGTTGTTAGGAATCAATATAGCCAAGATCAAATAACTAAAGATAAAAATAACTACACCTTCTACAGTACTAGTTTCGCTGCCTTTAAAGGGCTTAGCTTAGGTCGAATTGATCTTGTTATATCGCCGCCAAAAGCCTTTCAAGCAATAAAAGCTAATATTAAAAATTCAAGTGAAATTTCAGTATTGTTTTCATATGGTTCGGTTTATAGACATATTGGCTTTTCACAAAAGTACTTTGGCATTGATAAAGCGAAATTTCTGGCTAAAGAATATGAAAGAGAGATTGTTAAATATTTCGAATCGCCGATTTCATCCTGTAGTACCCCAAGCATATGAGGAATAAATTTGCTCACTTCAATGATTAGAAGGTATTGCATCAGACAGTATGAAGTGACTAAGTAAAACTAGCCTCCAACCTCTACACCACGTTCTAAAAATCATCCAATTTTAGCGTTCAGAATAAGTAAATAACAGAAAATTGTTATTGCCCTTGAGATACTGAAGCTTAGATTAAAGTTAGAAATATATGGCGCAATGTGGCCCACAGTGAGTTAGAAACACTAACATCTTTATTGCATCATAATTGAGTAAATGGCAATTAATCGAACGACTGCAATGGTGGCGTTGTTGCCAGTTAAGCTAAAAGAATTAGGTCTATACCTTCTACAAGTTAATAATGTTATTAAGGGGCGATTATTTTATATCAGCTTCATGTTATTTATAGTGAAAGTACCGGCACAATAAACATACAACATCATTTCATTTGAAAGCTTATTAAACGTCTAAAAATCAAATAAACCATTATTTTTATTAGAATAATCAACATGAAATTGACTGGCAATTCTGAAGCTGTAATATTACTGTTCGTAAATAATCTTCTAATTTTACCTAACAGTGAGTGGGATAATGGCACTAGAAAATAAACATAGACTTGATTCTATTGATTGCCTACGTGGCTTTGCCATTATGGGGATTATGCTAGTACATAGCATTGGCCACTTTAATTTTTATATGTTCCCTGCCCCTGAAACGCAGGCCGCTTGGCTTACTGCACTCGACCCCTATGTTTGGGACACCTTGTTCTTCCTTTTTGCCGGTAGGGCATACTCTATTTTTGCTATTTTGTTTGGTTTTACCTTTTTTCTGATGGTAGAAAAACAACACAAAGCAGGCGAAGACTTTGGTTATCGGTTTCTGTGGCGAATGTTATTATTAGCCGGTTTTGCTTTCATTAATGGCATGTTCTTTCCTGGCGAAGTATTACTAATGTATTCGATAATCGCTGTTGTACTGTTTGCAGTTAGACACTTTGAAACCCGGTCATTACTTATTGTATCAGTATTGCTGTTATCTCAACCGTTAGAGTGGACTCGATATACTTATTATTTGTTTAATAATGACTATGCCGCTCTAGCACTAAATACTGATGAGCTATGGAATAAACTCGCCCAAGGCCAAAAAGGTGGCTCACTCTGGAACCTAATAGTTAATAACACCCTTTACGGCCATAAAGTGAGCCTACTGTGGTCTTATGAGGTGGGTCGAATTGCTCAGAGTGCGGGCTTATTTGTGCTTGGTTACTGGTTGGGTAAAAAGCAGTTTTTTTACGATACGCCTGAGCATACCAAGTTATGGCTTCGTACCCTTGTAACTTCTATTTTGTTATTTATTCCCTTGTATTGGCTGGAAAAGAACCTCGGTACTTATTTTGAATTACCTCTTCATAAAGCAACATTATTAGTGATGGTAGATATGTATGGTAACTTGGCTTTTACACTTATATTGCTCTCATCGTTTTTGTTACTCTTTAAAACGCGTCTTTTCTCGAAGATGGTTAGCGGCCTAAAATATTGTGGACGTATGAGTTTAACCGCCTATTTCATGCAATATCTGCTAGGGAGTTTTGTCTTTTATGGTTATGGCTTAGGCTTGGGCATAGAGACAAGGCCAACTGTCAGCCTTGGTATCGGGGTTGTACTATTTATCTTGCAATATTATTTGTGCAAATTTTGGATATTAAAATACCAGCAAGGGCCGCTTGAAATACTTTGGCATAAACTTACCTGGGTGAAGTCGCCTACATCACTTATTCAAATCACTGAAAAATAAATGTAAACACGGAAAACATTAATTAGCTTAAGTTGAATAATTAAAGTATTACTCGCTGAATTTACCAACAAGGTGAATAGCTATTAACCTTGTTATACTGCGTAACTTATAACTGAATACAAAAAGCCTTAAGGAATTATAATGAAATTTTTACATACTATGGTACGTGTACACGATTTGGAAAAATCACTCGATTTCTATATTAATAAGCTTGGCTTAATAGAAACGAAACGCGTTGACGTGCCTGAAGGAAAGTTTTCCTTAATCTTTCTAGCTACTGAAATCGGCGGCCCAGAAGTTGAATTAACCCATAACTGGGGCAGCAGTGAAACATATAGCCAAGGCCGAAATTTTGGTCACCTTGCCTATGAAGTAGATGATATTTATCAGCTTTGTCAAAAATTAATGGATAGTGGTGTTGTTATCAATCGCCCGCCTCGCTGTGGTCATATGGCCTTTGTAAAGTCGCCTGACGGTATATCTATTGAGTTATTACAAAAGGGTGAACGACTTGCTCCACAAGAGCCGTGGTTAAGCATGGAGAATATCGGCAGTTGGTAATTGTTTTTATCGAAAAAATCTTTTATCTATAGCGGTATGTTTAGCTAGTTTACATACTGCTAATTTATCCCTTTCAGCTTCTACTAACGAAACTACCAAATTGACGTAATTAGGCGTAGAATAAAGGCAATTCTTTCTTATAAATCAATCATTCAATGGCTACAAAAGCAACTATTCTCAAAGCAAATATTCAACTCTCTGATATGGATCGAAATTATTACGATACCTTGCAGCTAACTTTAGCGCAGCACCCTTCTGAAAATGAACAACGTTTAATGGTTCGTTTAGTCGCTTTTATTTTGAATGCCAACGAAGAGTTAAAGTTTGGTAAAGGGGTTAGCGATGAAGATGAAGCCGCGCTTTGGCAAATAAATTACTCTGATGAAATAGAGCTTTGGATTGAACTTGGTCAAATAGAGCCTAAACGTTTAAAAAAAGCCTGCAATAAAGCCCAAAAAGTCAAACTTTATTGTTATGGCAGTAGTGCTGACACCTGGTGGCAGCAAAATAAAAATGCCGTTGCTCAGTTTAACAATTTAACCATAGAACAATTTTCCCCACAAACCTGCGAAGCATTAATTCCTTTAATGAGTCGCTCAATGGAATTTCAATGTTCAATTCAAGACGGCCAGTTGTGGTTAACCTCAGGCGAAGAAACCTTACTCATTGAAACCACAAAAATAAAGTAATTCACAATAAATTAATTTTACATAAAAAATGGGGCTTAAATGTTCAATAACATCACTTTAAAAATAAAAGCATCTTGGTTTTTAGGCCTACTGTTTACCTTACCTTTTACTTTTGCTCAAGCAAGCAGCCTTAGCCTTGAACAAATCACCAAAGATGTCAGTGCACTTGCAAGTGATGATATGAAAGGTCGCGCTAATTTTTCCCCTGAAATTGAGCAAGCAGCCAATTATATTAGCCAACGATTTAACGATATTGGCCTAAGCCAGTTGGCTAACAATAAAAACTTTAAACAGAGTTTTTCTGTTTATCATATAAAACCCAAAGAACTAACCGCTAGCCTTAATGGCCAAGCAGTTTCAGCTGAAAATGTAGCCATAGCCAGCTCGTTACCAGAGCTTGTTTGGCACGCAGAAAACGAACAGAATATTCAACTCAGTTATATTGCCGCTAATGACGATATGCGCGCTAAGTTAGGCCAACTAAATCAACTAGGTGGCCGGCACTTGGTGGTAGTTCATTCATCGCATGCTGAGGTTTTTAAGCGCTATCAAGGTTATTTTCAACGAGGCTTAACTAAATTAACTTTAAATACCGACTCTGCGTTAGTGATGATATTAAGTAACCTTGCAAGTATTGATACATATAAAATCAACGCCGAAAACATTGTTGAGAAAAAGAGTTTAACCAATGTTGTTGGTATATTGCCGGGTAAAACCCACCCTGATGAAATAGTGCTGTTCTCGGCGCATTATGACCACTTAGGTAACACAGTTACCAATGAACATGACCATAAAGAAAAAAGTACTAGTACAGATACTATATACAATGGCGCTGATGACGACGCTTCAGGTACTACTGCAGTTATTAACCTTGCACAGCATTTTGCCAAACAAAATAATAATGCCCGCACGCTAATGTTTACCGCCTTTAGCGCTGAAGAAATAGGCGGCTATGGCTCGCAATATTTTTCACAGCAGCTCAACCCCGAGCAAGTTGTAGCGATGATTAATATTGAGATGATCGGCAAAGCCTCTAAATTTGGCGCAGGACAAGTATGGATGACCGGTATGAATCGCTCAAATTTAGGCGCTTTGCTAAACGAGCAGCTCAGTGATTCCGATACTAAAGTTTACGCTGACCCTTACCCTGAGCAAAAACTATTTTATCGTTCAGACAACGCCACACTTGCTCGCTTAGGTGTTCCAGCACATAGCTTTAGCAGTACGCAAATAGATAAAGACCAGCATTATCATCAAGTATCTGACGATCTTAACAGCTTAGATTTATTGTCGATGCAACAAGTGATCAAAAACCTAGCAGTAGCGACAAGTTCGTTAGTGAATAAAAAAGTAACGCCTAGCCGGGTAGATGTCAGTAAAGTAAATAATAAAGGTAAGATTTATTAAAAGTGCGTTGGTTAAGCTACTGGCTTTAACTATGGCCTTTAAGAATTCGCTTTAACTACAGACTGTAGCGCTTTGATTAACCATAAGTTTTGAGCTAAGTTTCTGTTTCAGGCTTGTCTAACCACAATAACTGATACTCCAAGTCGTTATGGCTAACCACTTTAAAACCCTGTCTAAGATATAAGTGCTTAGCAGGGTTTTTTAATAACACGTTTAAAGTCACCGGAAGCTTAAGTTTTCTCGCGCGGCGTTTAACTAAGTCAACCACCATAGCGCCAATGCCGCGGTTTTGAAACTCAGGTAAAATTTGTATTTGGCGAACATGCACACTGTGCTCTAAAGCACTAAGCTTTAACAAACCAATAACTTGCTCATCACAAAGGATAATATTAGAGTCTTGGTAATGTTCTTTAATGCGAGATAGATGATAAGCTTCTGAGGTTTCAAGCCCAGCTGCCTGAAGATGTACATCCATGGTTTGCTTGCGCAAGGCCAGCAAAAAATAAATATCTTCTAGATCTGCTTTACGAAAACTTATACGCATTTTCATATTCTGCTTACCATCCACACCCTTTGAATTATTCAATAGGTATTACTAGAAACAACAACATTTACCCTTCAAATATACCTGATTACTATCAAAGCTCAAGTTTACTAAGCACTAAGCGCTAAGCGCTATTAATCTAATAACTTACCGCGACTCGTTTAGCGACAATTTTATGGCCAAAATGATAAATCCATAACCCTAACATCACTAAGCTCGCGCCAATAATTGTGATTACACTTACCGATTCGTTGTTTAAAACTGCGCCTAAAGCAATGGCCACCACTGGCGTGATCATAGTGATCAAAGCAACGGTTGAAGCCGACAACTTTTGTAATACAAAATAGTAAGCAATAAAGCCAATTAACGAACCAAATATACCTAGGTAAATTATCGCCCAAACTGAGCGAGCTTGCCATGAAGCAAACGATAAATTTCCATCAACCAACCACCACGTTAGTGTAAATAAAGGCATGCACACTATTAATGCGCCAACGGTATTGGCTATTGGGTGAATAGTTACTTGCACGCTTTTAACCATAACGCCGCTTAAACTAAAAAAGAATACCGCTAAAAAGATAAACAACAAACCTAAATACAGCTGCGAACTTAAAGTAGAATTAGCCAAACAAACAATTGCCAAGCCACCAACCGCAACCACCATTGCCAGTATTCTAACCCAACCAAACTTTGCTTCATTTAATATTTTTTGCGCCATAAAACCAGACAAAATAGGTGATAAACCAAACACTAACGACATCACTCCTGATGAAATATAGGCCGCCGAAAAATATGAGAAACTCATACCGCCAAATATACCAATAGCTGAAAAGGCATAAAGCTTTCTTGCTTGTTTATGCCATGGCAATTCAATCTTGCTAAATAAAATAATCACTAAACCAAGCACTACCGCAATTAGCATTCGTAGTAATACCGCTAGCGATGGACTAACAGATTCACTGCTCCATACAATGCCTAATGGCGTTGTTGACCAAATTAAAATAACCGCAAGATAAGCAGCTGATACTGGCATTTCCCTTTCTCCTAATGAAATTATTAAGCGGAAGAAAATTCTGAAGATTTTGAAATTAAAGTGCTAAAAACAAAAAACCGCAGATTATTTTCTGCGGCTTTGAAATAGATGACTTAATTATTGCGTTATTATTTCCTACCACAGAGACGCGTACAGCGATTAATAACCGCATCTTGCCAATTGAGGCAAGCATGGGTTTTACGCATAATAAAATGTACTGTCTGTTTGGGCATATTGAACATGGTAATAAACAACACGTTTAGTAATTAAGGTGAATTTCATCATGGCGATAAAAATATAGCCTGTCAACTGGTGATATTTTTTAAATTCGCTGCCTTAAAGTTAACTTTTAAGGTAAAGTGTTATTATCGTTTTTAAACTATTCTTAGCTAAATAATATGAATCTAGAATTAAAAATTATCCCTGTAGTACAAGTACTTATCTGTTTAGTGCTGATTTGGTTAATTGATTCTATATCGCCTGAATTTCGCTATACCTTCAGCAACAACCCAAACCTTAGCAATTACCTTTGTATAGTAATTGTTACAATTTCAGTAGTTATTGCCAGTAAAGCGATAATAGATTTTAAAAACAGTGCCACCACCGTAAACCCAACCACACCTGAACAAAGTACAACTGTGGTTGATACCGGTATTTATGCCTATTCACGCAACCCAATGTACTTAGCAATGCTACTGGCTTTAGTTGCTTGTGCATGTTGGTTTGAAAATTTATTAGGCTTTGTTGTGCTACCGCTATTTATTGCCTACATCAGTAAATATCAAATTATTCCTGAAGAGCGTGCTTTAGCTGAGCTATTTGGTGAGAACTACCTTCAGTATAAAACTAAAGTAAGGCGCTGGTTGTAGCCCCCTATTGGGTAAAAATTGAACCTGAAGTTTTCGTGCAGAGTTCGAAAAGGTACAGGTTTTGATTTAGGTATTGATATAGGTAATAAATATAAATTCAAACACAGCTTTATCGAAGAAATACTTTTCGACACTTGACCCTGTAACCGATCTTATAACCCTTAAAATCGATATAAAAGCCCAATACTAACCACATCAACATTATCAATTTCAGTATCATAACGTTCCCACTCCGCGCTAAACATAAAGTGCGACCAAGTGACCCTAGCCCCTATACCATAGAAAACTGATGTTTCCCGCTCAGAGTCTAAATACTCCTCCAACCACGAGTCGTATTCTTCGTTGTTATTATAAACATCATTATCAGTTTGCCAGCTATATATACCAAGCTTGCCGTATATTGAAAAAAACTCCGTTACTGGCAAACCTAAGTTAAGATTTGTTATTAAACCACTGCGTGAACTGCTGGCGGCTATGCGTTGTTGGCCGTTACTACTTTGAGAGCTTAAATCAACAGATGCTGTGCCTAAATCAATACCACCAAGTTCCCAAGCAATAAATTCATTAAATTGAAGGCCAGCGATTAACTTAAAACTTGTATCTTTATTATCCACTGAACCGGCTAAATTTGTATCAATATCGTAAAAGCTCTTCCCTATGTAACCACCAATATAAAATGATCCTGGTTCAGTTGACTTTTTTGTTTGATAATTGGGATGGTTTTTCTGTACAAGTGTTATTGCTAGAGATTGCCAAGATAGCAGCAAAAATAACAAGGTGAATACTCTCATCTTACATTTCTTTGTTTTGAACGTTAATAGCGGCTCATTTCATCGACAAACCATTGTCTTTTTTACAGCGAGTACATTTTGTTACTTCCTCTTACTTAGTTCAACTATTGAATTGCAACAATTGCTTTTATTATTGCCTCAAGCTTAAAGCGCAGCCAACGAAGTCATAACCCTTATTTATAGGCCTACAAAGTTTTATCAATTTTTATTTGATAAAAATAAGGTCAAGATAAAGCTATTGAATAATTTGGCATTTAGTAAAAACGAATAGTTTAGCAATAACTGAGGTGATAAAAATGAATACTGCAACAACCCAACAAGAAACCAGCTTTACCAGCAACAAAGATAACATTGAAGCAAATGCTGAGAACCTACATACACAAACAGAAAAAAGCAGCTTACAACAATACATTGATATGGTTGAAGATATGAGCTCTTGCTATGTTTTAGGTTATAACTAATTAAGCATACTATTAATTGCGTTAATAATACTTAGCATCAATTATTACGTGTATTAGTTATTGCCCGCATAATGATCAAGCCTGATTTTTAAAAAATCACCGTTTGCTACTGCCTGTTCAATAATAGCTTCTAGCTCTGGTATTCTTGCCATTAGCGAGGAGCTTTTTGAAATCACGACATGATGTTTATTATTGTGATTAGGTTGGTATACCGTTTTAGTGATTAAATGATCCACCTCTAGTGCTTCCAGCATTGGAATCGTACTTTCTTCATAATGAATAAATACTTCAATTCGCCCGTGCAGTAGCATTTTAATATTCTGCTCTAAATTGCTCACTTGATATTTTTTAAGATTTTTGTCGCTATCAAAAGGAAAGAAATATTTAGCCCATTTATTCACCCCAATATATTTCCCTTGTAAGTCGCGATAACTTTTCACGCTGGCATGTTTTTCGTTCAAGGTAAAAAATCGATACGACAGGCTCTCATAGTGAGGGAAAATATAAACAAAATCGTCGTCACGCTGTTCTGTTCTTTGCAGCCCCACCATAATGTCTAAACCACCTGACCTCATTTCAATAACACGTCGAGCAAAAGGCATGGTCTTTAGGCTTAAGTTTACTGACAACTTATCAGCAATGTAGTGCAGGTATTTAGCATGGAGTCCGTCTAGGTAACCCTCTGCAACAGCAGACTTAATAACAACTTTTTCAGAGGCAGCAAAACATACAGAGTTAAATAAAGGGAAGAATGAAAGGTAAAAACAAAAAAATATAACGACTTTTTTCAGCATAGCAACAACTCGAATATGTTTAAGCTACTATAATAAATAGTAGCTTAAAATAATAGTCGTCAACTCATTAATGCACAAAACTACCGGCAAGCTTTTGTAAATATTTGCCTTTTTCAATAACCAATTCACCATTAACTAGTACTTCGTTAACACCAACCGAGTACTCATTCCATTTGGTAAAATCAGCTTTAGGGGCAAAGGTATTTGGATCAAAAACAATAATATCGGCCTGATAGCCAACCGTTAGGCTGCCACGTTGTGATAATCCTAATATGTCGGCCGTTTGGGCTGAGCTTCTATTAATAAACTCAGCCATTGACAGTAGCTTTTTTTTCACCACATATTGCTGATACTTTTTTGGGAAACTGGCGTATTTTCGCGGATGACCATTAGTACCATCTGAAGAGGTTACCACCCATGGCTTCACCATAAAGTTTTCAACATCTTTAACCGACATATTAAAAGATGCAACACGAACACTGCCCTCTTGCACTAGCGCAATTGCGGTTTCAACAGGGGAAAGTTTTCGTAATTGCGCCACTTGTTTCAAATTTAAGCCGACTAATGTTTTATCGCTAAATGCGGTAATGTAAAGTGACTCAGGTCCACCACGCCTTCGAATATTTTCTTGGATCTCTTCGCTGATAATCTTGTTCAAATCAGCTTGATTTAAACGTCGATGAAAGGCCTCAACAGAGTCGGCCATTACCCACTTAGGCATTACTGCACTGCGAAGCTTAGTACCAGAAGCAAGCCATGGATATTGGTCTGCTGAAATAGAAACACCCGCTTGTTGGGCCTGTTCAATTTTTGCTATAGCATTTTCACTTTGCCCCCACACATCAACCCCTAAGGCTTTAATATGAGCAAGATGTAAATGAATATCCGCCTGTTTGGCAATATCTATTGCTTCATCAAGTGCTGCGGTAAAGCCAATATTAAAGGTGCTTTCATCTCGTAAATGGGTGTCGTATACACCATTATATTTACTGGCTATTTTGGCTAAAGTCACCACTTCTTCGGTATTAGCAAAGCTGCCAGGTACATAATAAAGTCCGGTTGATAGGCCAATTGCGCCCGACTCCATCGCAGTAGTTAACAATGCTGACATTTGTGCTAATTCTTCTTTACTGGCAAAGCGCGGAGCACGCCCCATCACCTGCTCGCGCAAACTGCCGTGGCCAACAAAAAGCGCAACATTAGTGCCAATGCCATTTTTATCAAGCGCCGCCACTGTACTTTTAATATTCACTGGCCCACCACCGTCATTACCGTTTACAACGGTAGTCACCCCTTGGGTTAAATAGTTTAAATTGGCGTTTTTATCTTCGCTTAATAATTCAGCCAAGGTATGGGTATGCGGGTCAATAAAACCTGGGCTTACAATTTTGCCGCGCGCATCAATGACCTTGGCTGCTTTTAGCGCTAAACCGGCTTGATTAGGCGGATATATACCGCAAATAACTTGCTGACAAATAGCGATATCTAAAGCCTGTGCTGTTTGGCTTTGCCCGGTATAAACCTGACCATGTTGAATTAAAATATCAATATTTGGCTCTGGCTCGATGGCGCGCGGCTTAACAATATTTTTTTGGCTATCATGGCCACAGGCAATTAAACCAAGGGCTAGCACAGGAAAAAGTACAAAATATTTTGGAAGTAAGGTCATTGTCAGCTCTATGTTTTATTGATTACGTTTGATTGCGTTTGACTATCTATGGTTTATTGTGATTAACATCAGAGAGTAATGTTGCCATAAGGGTATTCGCCGCATTATAGGCAATACGTTTAATTTGATAACGGTCGGTATTATCACCCATTTCATAAGTAATGGCATGCACACCAAACTTGTCTGAAAAATACTGTTTTGATACACCTGCATCCGGATTATTCCCAGGCTTTTGTTTAACGGTAAAGTCTGGCATTTGTTTATCTAAATCGCCAAGCCAGTGCTTAACCAAATACGGTTGCTCAACACCATAATCAACCGGCATGGTATAAAAAACATCACTACGGGTTGAATGAAAGTCGACGGCAAATTTTATTTTTTGCCCTTGCGCTACAAGCTGTTCAAGGTAGTGATTAATTTGACGGGTTTCAACTTGGCTAAAGTCATTCCAGTCACGATTTAAATCTATGCCATTTGCATTACTGCGCCAATTTCCTGCATGAACACCATCAGGGTTAATATTTGGCAATACTAAAATATTGTATTTTTCGCGAAATTTTTTTGCTAACGGGCTATCAGCCAATAAAGTTTCTACAAATGGAAATAAGGCTAATGCGCCAGTAATTTCTGGCGGATGTTGTCGCCCTAAAATAACAATCCATTCTTTGGCGTTTTTGTTGCGACTTTCAATTTTATCAATTGAGCGACCTTGGGTTGATTTGCCAAGTTCTTGGTAAGTAAAGTCAGTACCTTGGCTAAGCTTGTTAGCCCAGTCAACATAATACTGATTATTAATAATTTCTTGTCCAGCTATGATCACTGGCGTAGTCGTTGCTTTGATGTCCATGGTCAAGCGTTCACCTTTTAAGCGATACTTTTGCAACGCCCACTTTTTAGCATCTGTTGAAATTTTTGGCGGATAACGATGCACATCACCCTGCACTTTCATAATGATACGAATATCTGTGGCTTGCTTTGCTTGAATTTTAAACGCATACCAAGGGCTTGAATTAATTGGGGGGATATTCTCTGGTATTAAGGTAATAAGGTATTCATTTTCACCAATAAGCGTACATTCGTCCATGCGGCCGGTAGCGAAATCAGTGGTTATTTTTACATTAGCTGACACACAACTTTTATTTGCTTGCTTTTCGACAGAAGTCGTTGATGCGCATGAGAGTAATAAGAAGCTAATTAGTAGCAGTGAATAATTGAGTAAGTGTTTTTTCATAGTTTTAATCGCTATTAATATCATCCAAAGGAACGTCAAGAAAGAGGAACATCAGTAAAAATAAATGTTAGAGAAGAGAGAAAGAAATCAGGTGGCTTGTTTTGCTAAGCCACCTTCATCCCCGAGCATTTAATTTGTTATCTCACTTTTATCAAGTGAAGTGATTAAAAGGTTTTACTAAGGTTTAGGTAGAAGTAACGACCTCGGTTTGAATGGTAGTCACCAGAGTAACCATGCCAAAAGTTATCAGCTAATGGTGGCTCTTCATCAGCAAGGTTACGAACACCTAATCGTACGTAGGTGTTGTCTAAAGCACTGCTGCTATCATCAACCTTATATGACACATAAGCATTTACCGTGGTCATACTGTCTATAGGTAAATATATTTTTTCACCATCAACGGTTGCATTGGTAGATGTATCAATAAACTCACTAACATAATCTAAACTTACACCTGCGCCCCATTGCTTAAGTCGCCAGTTAAGTGAAGACTTAGCTCGCCATTCCGGGCTACCGTCTTGTTGAATTAGATCACCAACACCAGCAACACTTACATCTGCAAGGTTGGGGTATTTAACTAAATCTTGCTGCGCTTCAAGTACTACAGCAGATAGGCTATCAACAGATGTTTCATATTTAGTTAAATGTGCGGCATTAACGTTAAATTGAAAATCACCTATGTTTGTTTCAAAGTCATACACTATGCCAAAATCAACTCCGGTCAATTCTTGACTTGACGCATTGATGTATTGGTTATTAACTTGGCTAGCCACTAACTCATCATCACGAATAACATTAGGATTACCAGCACCACCATCTTGACGTAAAACATAATCGTGCGCTAAAACCGTTTCGTAAGGGGCAAGGAAAACAAGGTTCTCTTGATCAATGTTCCAATAATCTACAGTAAATGTTAAATTTTCAATCGGCTCTAAAATAAGTCCAAAAGAGGTATTAACACTTTCTTCAGGCTTAAGGTTTGAGTTACCTTGACGATTATCAATTACAGCATAGGTTGAATCTGTCACTGGGTCATACTTAGAGCTACGACGCGGCATACTCGCTTCTTCAGTGCTTTGTTGTAGGCCTGGTACTTTAAAGCCACCTGCATACGATGCTCTTAAGCTTAACCACTCGGTAGGTTTGTAAAATAAAGCGACTTTAGGTTTTAAGGCATCGCCCGCATCTGAGAAATTTTCGTAGCGTGCTGCCAATTGAATTTCGGCATACTGATCGCCACTATCAATTAACGGTAATATAAGCTCTGCAAATGCTGAAGTAACATTACGACTAGCACTAGCGTCTGTTGTAGCACTACTACCAAATAGTGAACTCTCATTAACTTCACCGGCATAATCAATAAAAGGCAAGCTACCATCTACATACTTAGAGCGGTCACTCAGATAATCTTCTCGGCGAAACTCAACACCTAAAGCAATCCCTGCATCACCAGCGGGCATAGAGAAAATCTCGCTATTACTGGCTTTAAAGTCAATTGACGCCAAGCTAGTTTCTGAGTCAGTGTGTGCTTGAATTAAGAATTGGTCGCTAATTGATGTTGCCACTAATGGTCTATCACCAATAGTATTTGGGTTATTAATATCGCCACCACCAAATACATTATAAGCGGTGCTTTCATCGGTACTATTGACCGCTTTTTCAAAGGCATTTACATCAATACGGGTACTTTGGTCATTCGTTTCAGCTTCACTATAAAATACGGCGCTTTCCCAATCCCAATCGCCCATATAGCCTTTAAAACCAGCTAGCACTCGAAAACTGGTATCTTCCACAGTCACCGTTCTTGGGCCAATATCAGTAGGACGAAATCTACGTAAAAGTACTTCTTCGCCAAAGGGGTTGTAAAAAGCATCGGCTGCAATATTAAAGCGATGTTTACTACCATTATGGTTTTGCTCTGATTGATTAGTAAGTTCAGCTTGGTAATATATACCTTCAGCAAAAAACTCAATATCATCATTAACTTCATGAGTAAAGTGAGTATAAAAGTTAATTCTTTCGGCATCTGAAGAGAGTGGACGTGTAGTACCACGGTCAAAGCGAATATCACGACCTGTGCTGCCTTCATCAACACAAACACCTTCAACATTAAGCGCTGAATCTACACAGCCCGATAGCGTTTCTGGTTGTAAATGAAATGTACCATGAGTAGAGCTGCTAAATTCACCCCAAGGTGTATCTAAGCTTCGGTTATCTAATTGAGTATCACCAATAAACTCTTCAGGTAAGCCGGGATATTCACGTCTATCATGACTTGCCGCATAAGGACGCTCTGTTGCCATCATACCGTTGCGGTTATAAATAGTTACCGAGCCAACAAGGTTGGAACGGCCTTCATTAAGCTCGACACCACCTAAGTAACTAAAGGTTGTTTCATTTAGTGGCGTACCTTCAGATTGACCGTACCTAAGACTAACCTTGCTACCTACATATTCACTGTCAAGTGCATAATTAACTACGCCGGCAACGGCATCAGAACCATAAATAGCAGCAGCGCCATCACGAAGGACTTCTAAAGAGCGTAAACCAGAAACAGGTAGTGTATTCGAGTTAACAGTATTAACCGGAACTTTATTGGCTCCTGCTTTAGATTGGGTACCCGGATGGTTTACCATACGACGACCGTTAAGCAGTACTAAAGTATTACCAGCACCTAAGCCACGTAAGTTAAACGACCCCACATCACCACGAGCATCATTCACATTTGAAGAGCCGGTAGTTTCACCAAAATTAACCGAGCCCATTTGCGGAATAGAGCGGAGTAATTCGTCACCCGTCATTGCTGCAGTATTTTCAATATCAGCTGCCGTCATAGCAGTTACCGGTAGCGTGCTAATATCTGTTGCACGTTTAATGTTACTACCAATAATAGAAATTCGTTCAACTTCTTCTTCGCTAGCAGCTTTTGCTTCTTCAGCTTGGGCTAGCTGAGCTGTTAGTGCGGTAAGCACACACAAACTAAGATGTGTTAATTTGTACTTACGGCTAGATTTTGAATTTATGGTTGTCATCGTTGTAATTCCCACTTGTTTGTATTTAGTCAGGTATATTGTTTACCTGTTCATTTATCTGTCATTAACATTGAACCAAAAAATCCCTTTCGACAATTGACGCTTTATTACCACACTATAACCTTAGGTTATGGCTTGAAATTTTACTAGCCAACTGATAACTAATAAATTAAACACTTTCAAAGTGTAAGGCATGAAAAACAACAAGGTAAATATTTAATAAAAAGGATTAATTGAAGTAGCTAAAACTAGGCAAGTATATAAACAAAAGGAGCCTAAACGGCTCCTTAAATTGTCATAAAATTGAAAAACACACAGTATTGTCGGCTAAATAATAACGGCTAATAGATTTACTTTTTAACCTACACTTTAATAACACACTGACGAGTATTTCTGACTTTAACTCAGTAACAAGCCTATTTGTCTATTGGCAAAAAACAGCTTATCTAAACTAATATCACCAGCATTTTTTAAATCATCAATTACCCGCGCAATACGTTGTAGTTCAGAGTTTTTACTTTTAGCCCAATTAGAAATACTTTGCTCAGGTTGTTGTTTTATTCGTGATTTAATTATATTAACCACCAATTTTTCACGACGTTCTAATAATTCCAGCAATAATGAAAAGCGAGCCAACCTTGACCAGTGATCGCTCGCCGGCGCTTTTTCGGTTTGTTCAATAAACCACGATAAGTCCATTAATGAGCTGAGCTGACAAAAACAGCCCAATACCTGTTCAACTGATAAATGTAGTTGCCCCGCCGTTTTAACAATATCGCAAAAAACGACACTCGAAATTTTTAATTGATGAATATCATCAACCAAGGCTTTGCCGTTACTGTGATCACTTAATTGATAAAGCGCAGGGTCAATAGGGCTAAACGGTAGCGTGATTTCATCACTATTTAAGCTTTGTAGTTGCTTAATGCCTGGGCGATAATTTGCCACGACCTCCTCAATACTGGCATCCGCGTCAGCATGATTAATAAACCATATAGCCATTAGCCGATAAAAACGTTGCACTTCTATCATCATTTTTATTTGCACTTGCGCCGAGACTTCACCTTCAAGTTGTTCTATTTGTTGCCAGATAGCGTCAAGATTAAAGATCTCTTTCGCGATCATAAAGGCTTTAACAATTTCGGCTATGCTAGCGCCGGTTTGTTCACGTACCGCGTGAATACCGCCACGGTTAAATATTTCATTGGCAACCATGGTGGCAATAATGGGCTGTGCTAACGGGTGTTGTAAAATATTTTCATTGTAGCGCTCGACCAAGGTTTTCGGAAAAGCGGCCAGTAAATAGCGTTGAAAGTAGCTGTCGGCTAATAGTGTTTTTTGCTTAAGCAGTGCATCGTGAACATCCATTTTTGAATAGGCCATTAATACCGCTAATTCTGGCCGAGTTAACCCTTGACCACTTCGACTTTGTAGCTCTTCGTCATCGGGTAAAAATTCTAAACTGCGATTTAACTGCGCACTATTGACCAAGTAATGGGTTAAGCGGGTGAAACTGTCAAAATGAGAATAACTATTCGCTTCATCTAAACTTAACGCTTGCGCTTGAAAATAATTATTTTTCAACACCATGTGCGCAACTTCATCAGTCATCTGCTCTAATAACTGTTCTCGTTCACTGTTTGATAGCTTGCCCTGCGTAACCAAAATATTAAGTAAAATTTTAATATTTACTTCGTTGTCTGAACAATTTACGCCAGCAGAATTATCGACCGCGTCGGTATTAATGCGACCGCCATTTTTAGCAAACTCTATCCGCGCTAACTGACTACATCCTAAGTTTCCGCCCTCGCCAATCACTTTACATTTAAGCTCATTACCATTAATGCGCAGCCGGTCATTGGCTTTATCGCCAATATCAATATGCGCTTCACTGCTGGCTTTTACATAGGTACCAATGCCGCCAAACCATAATAAGTCGAGCTGTGCGGTTAAAATATAGCGAATAAGTTCATCTGGGCTTAACTGCGTAATCGCGTCATCAATAGCCAACAAGGTTTTTATCGGCTGTGATAATGGAATATATTTCAAGCTACGGCTAAATACGCCGCCACCAGCAGAAATAAGCTTAGGGTTATAGTCTTGCCATGAAGAGCGAGCTAAGCAAAATAAACGTTGGCGCTCACTAAAACTGCTGGCTGCATTTGGGGTTGGGTCAATAAATATATCTCGATGATCAAAAGCGGCCACCAATTCAATACTTTTTGATAACAACATACCATTGCCAAAAACATCTCCCGACATATCGCCAATACCAGCAACTTTTATCGCATCTGATTGCACGTCAATATTCATTTCATTAAAGTGACGCTGCACCGATACCCATGCACCTTTGGCAGTAATGCCCATTTTCTTATGGTCGTAGCCAACACTGCCACCTGAGGCAAAAGCATCGCCTAACCAAAAACCATGATCGATAGCTAATTGATTAGCGATATCAGAAAAGGTCGCCGTACCTTTATCAGCAGCTACTACAAGGTAGGTATCGTCGCCATCAAAACACACCACATCATTCGGTTTAACTATGCCATTAGCGGTATTGTTATCGGTTAAGTCTAATAAGCCTGAAATAAAAGTTTTATAACAAGCAATCGCCTCTGCTGTGATAGTGGCACGTGATGGATTGCCTAATAACGCGCTTGGTAATTGTTTTGGCACAAAAGCGCCCTTCGCCCCTTGCGGTACGATTACCACATTTTTTACTTGCTGGGCTTTAACCAGACCTAAAACTTCAGTGCGAAAGTCTTCTTGGCGATCAGACCAACGCAGGCCGCCACGTGAAACGGGGCCAAAACGTAAATGAACACCTTCTACTTTGGGCGAATAAATAAAAGTTTCTACATAAGGTTTAGGCTCTGGCGCATCGGCAATTTCACCACTGCGAATTTTAAAAGAGCAGTAATTTTTTTGCTCACCGGCCGTATTTTTTTGATAAAAGTTAGTGCGCACCGTTGCACATATTGCTGCGATAAAGTTGCGTAATATGCGGTCGTGGTCAATTTTTTCAACGTTATTTAGGCTTACTAATAACTCAGCAGTAAGCTTTTCAGTTAACGCGGTTCTCTCACTAATGCTCGCGCCTGATAAAGCAAAGCGCGACTCAAACAAGGCAACTAAAGCATTAACCATCTTAGGGTGTTGCACTAAAGCTTGTTGAAAATACTCATCGCTATATCCTAAACCTAGTTGGCGTAAATATTTGCCATACGAGCGAATAATAACAATTTGTCTAACTGTTAAACCCGCCGATAATAACAACTTGTTATAACCGTCGTTTTCAATATTACCCGCCCAAATTTGTGCTAATCCGGCTTCAACATCAGTTTTTACCTTATTTATATCGGCAGTTAACTTAGAAGGATACTCTAAGGTATAGCTGTAAAGGTCAGCACTTAAGCCCGCGCTATTACAGGCAAGTTTGGCAAAACTAAATTCATCTAACGGGCGAAAACCTAAATTTTCCAAAATAGGAATAGACTCACTCAAAGCCACTTTTTGCTGCAGTGAATAAATATTAAGTTTCACCATATTAGGCTTAGCATTAGTAAGTTTTGATAAATGAAATTGATACGGATTTTGTGAGGTTAGCTTTTCACAATATTCAATGTCAGTTATTGCCGCTAAAGCAGAGAATTGCTCACGGTAACTTTTTGAAAAGTTTTTACCATATTGCTTAGCTAGGCTAATGGCTTGTTGATCGGCAAAACGCTCAAACAATAATGCGGTTAACGCTTCATGCCAGCTTTTGGTTTTTACGGCTATTTTACTTACGAGTTCATCTACTGGCATAACTTCAGTAACTTGCTGCCCTTTAGCAACAATAAAATGCCACTGCGCCAAGCTGTGTTGATTTAATAGTGAAGTACGCGACAGTATTTCGCCACAATACGCTTGGCATAACAAGGCTTCAATATCGTCACGTAAATCAGTGCAAAAAGCATCTTTTGCAACATAAACTAAAACCGATACTTGCTGGTTGTGGCTATTTTCTCGAATAAAAGTACCACTTTGGTTTTGCGCGTTTAGCGCGTAAATACCACTTACTAGCTGATAAAGCTGGGAAACACTGCTTTCAAATATTTCCCGTTTAGGTAGATCTTCAAGGATGTGACTAAATTTTCGAAAATAGTGACTTTCAGCAGGTAATGATAGTTGCTGTAAAACCTTAGCTAATTTCACTTTAATATAGGGTATTTTTGCCGGTGTTAAGCTTAAGGCACGCTGGCTAAACAAGCCGATAAAACAATGTAAGGCGATCACTTCGCCCGCAGAGCTGTATTGTTTTACGGTAATTTGATCATAATATTCATGGCGGTGAATATTAGCTTTTTCTGCAGACTTTGAAATAAGCAGTGACGATGAAGAGTTAATAAACGAGCTTAGCTCAAGCTGGTCTGCAATTGAGTTTGCACAGAAAGTTGCAGACGAGCCAAGTACATTAGCTTTCGCTGAACTTTCTTGGTGTTTACATAAGCCCAAGGCTGCTGGTTCAGTTATTTTAAATTGCTCACTAATAGCTAACGCCGAGTAACCTAAAAAGATGAAATTACCTTCTCTTAGCCAGTGAAAAAAATCACTGATATCGCCAACGTCACTGGCATTAAAATGATAATTCAGCACTTGCTTAGTTTGCTTAGTCATTGCTTGCCAATCAGAGGTAACTTTTTCAATATCAATAAGCAGCGCGGTTATTTTCTCTGATAAAAGCTCACTGGCACTTTTATCTAAGCTCGTTGCCAGCTCAAGGTAAAGCGCAGCTTTATAGCCTAGTTCATGCTTAATACGTGGATGGTGGATAAATTTAATTCGATAACCTAGTTCAGCCACTAAAGCTGAAATTGAGTCAACAATAAATGGCTTATCTTCGCTGGCAACATAAACCGCAGATCCACTACCACAGCTGCTTTTGTGTATGGCGACTTGGTGGACACTTTGGCTTTTAGTATTAACAAATAACCATAATGATTTGGCAATTTGATAATTTGTAATTAACGTTGATACTTGCTGTTCATCGGTAAATGAAATTTCAAAAAGTTGAGCTGAAAAAGCTAAAAAATCTTCAATATCAGCTTCTTGGTATTGGTCTTTTATATAACTAATAAGTTGTGTAGCGCTAGCAGAAGTCACAATGATTACCTTAACGTTTATAATTTTCCACTATTTGCTTAAGCTAAAATAGCGGGCGTATTGCTGTTAACAAAAATCATATATAGCAACGGCTATAACAGGCTATTTCTTTTGCTTTGTTAAGGTATAACCCTATGTTGTAGGCTTTAGCCTGACGAATAAAATAATGCGTTAGTCACTGAACTAATTGATAATTTAATTGAAATATAGCTTATCGACAATACAACTGGCAGCAGCGGCATAACCACAGGTTATATTGCACCCAAGTTATACTAATATCGGATATCGGCCGGGTATTTTATCTTAGGGGTATTGAATCAGTAAGCTAGACTGTTCTTGTCATGCCTAGCGAGTGCATAAGAGTTTTAAAAATACCAATATGAAGAGAAAACAACAGATAATTCACCGCGCAATTAACGAAAATATCCTGACAGAAAATTTAACAGCGGTAGGTATTATGGACTTTGACGGCCTAAAAAAAACCGTAACTGATGCCTATCAGGCTTTCCCTGAAAATTTCCAACATACCTTTGCCGTTAAAGCCAATGCTCTTGTTGAAGTATTAAAAGCCTTACGTGAATACGGCATGGGCGCTGAAGTGGCAAGCCCAGGTGAATTAAAAATAGCCTTAGCCGCAGGTTTTACTACCAATGAAATTATTTTTGACTCTCCGGCAAAAACCCTTGGTGATTTACGTACTTGTATTAAAAACAATATCGCTATTAATATTGATAATTTGCAAGAGCTTGCCCGTATCGACCAACTGATGTTGGAATATCCTAATACTCAATCTATTATCGGTTTTCGAGTTAACCCGCAAATAGGCGGCGGTAATATCAGCTCAACCAGCACGGCAACGGCAACTTCAAAATTTGGTTATGCTTTAGCCGATGAAAATAATCGCCAAGCTTTAATTAATATTTATCAAGAACGCCCGTGGCTGAAAAGCATTCATACCCATTCTGGCTCGCAAGGTTGTGCGTTATCTTTAATGGCCGAAGGTATTAAGGTTATCACCGAACTTGCCGAAGAAATAAATACCACTGTCGGCACTCAACAAGTTACTCGTTTAGATATAGGTGGCGGCTTGCCGGTGAATTTTAGCTCTGAAGATGTTACCCCAAGCTTTCAAGAATATGCCGAAGTATTAAAAAGTGCAGTGCCGTTATTATTTAGTGGTAAGTACCAAGTTAAAACTGAGTTTGGCCGTGCGATTGCCGCTAAAAATGGCGTAATAATTACCCGAGTAGAATATACCAAAAACTCAGGTGGCCGCCATATTGCCACCACCCATGCCGGCGCACAAATTATGACAAGAACTGCCTTCTTACCTAAGTCGTGGCCATTACGAGTAACAGGGTTTACCTGCAGTGGCGTTCAAAGAACCGCTGAAAATTCAGCTGTTGTTGTAACCGATGTTGCAGGCCCCTGCTGTTTTGCTGGTGATTTAATTTGCGTTGAAAAGCCGCTACCTAAACTAACCGTGAACGACTATGTAATGGTGCATGACACCGGCGGATATTATTTCAGTAATCACTTTGACTATAATAGCTTGCCTCGTATTGGCGTTTATGCGGTGTCTGGTGATAATGACAACTTACAGATTAACTGTATTCGCCGCGCTGATTCACTAGAAGATGTACTCAATAAAATGTAAGCTACTGCCAGATAAACAAGCTATTTCAACTAGTTGTTGCTTGAATTACATACAAAAACAGAATAACAATTGGCTTTATGGCACTATAAAGTGCCATAAAAACGCAACAGCTTATATATCAATGCCATTCGCGTCTAATTAGCCAAAATATCATAAAGGTGAGTATTTAATGAATATAGAAGTTGGCGTAGCTGAAACCTTATTGGTTTCACTTATTATTCTTTTCTCCGGTTATTTTTTAAATAGCAAATTAAGTTTTTTACGTAACAATAATATTCCAGAGCCCGTAGTTGGCGGTATTGCCTTTTCATTGCTGGCCGCTATTGCTCATACTTTTTTTGATATCAATTTTGATTTTAATATGAGCTTTAAAGCGCCATTAATGACGGTATTTTTTACCACCGTCGGCTTAGGTGCAAGTTATAGTTTATTGTTAAAAGGTGGCCCGAAAGTTGTTTTATTTCTGGGTGTTGCGACGCTGTTTTTATTGTTTCAAAATGCCATAGGTGTTTCACTGGCTATGCTTACTGGCATCGAGCCATTAATGGGATTAATTGCCGGTTCAGTTACGCTGTCAGGCGGTCATGGTAACGGTGCGACTTATGCCGATTTATTTATTGCTGAATACAGTATGCACTCTAGTGTTTTTGAACTTGCCATGGCAGCAGCAACCTTAGGACTAGTATTAGGCGGCTTAGCTGGCGGTCCGGTCAGTAAGCGCTTGATCAAACGTTATAACTTAAAAGCTGATGATTATCAGGAAGAATTAGACGAAACCATAACTTTTAACCCTGAAGATCACGACCTAGTAACACCAAAGAAAATGATGGAGACCTTATTTTTCATCATGGTGTGCATGGTATTAGGCCGTTATGGCTACCTTGCCTTAAAAAATATGGACATTGTTTTACCGGCGTTTTTAGTGCCGTTATTGTTAGGCGTTGTCGCAACCAATTTATGTGAACTGTCAAAGCGCTATACCATTAGCCGTGCCTGTATTGATTTATGGGGCACCATGGCGCTGTCGATTTTCTTAGCAATGGCGTTAATGTCGCTTAAAATATGGGAGTTAGCAAATTTAGCTGGCACCATGGTATTTATCATTTTAATACAAGCGGTAATGCTAATGTGCTTTGCTTATTTTATTACCTTTAGAATAATGGGTAAAAACTATAATGCCGCAATAATAGCAGGCGGACATTGTGGTTTTGGTTTAGGGGCAACACCAACTGCGGTAGCAAATATGGAAGCCCTAGTGGCTCGTCATGGCCCTTCACCACAAGCCTTTTTAGTGGTGCCATTGGTTGGTGCATTTTTCATTGATATTACCAACGCCTTGGTTATTCAATTGTATTTAAGCTTGCCATTTGTTGGTGGCTAGCGCCATACTCTTTAATAATTTCATCACCATGTGAGGCATTAAATGCGTTTAAGACATATAGAGATTTTTCACGCGATTTACACCACCGGCTCGATAACCAATGCAGCTAAAATATTGCATGTATCGCAGCCATCGGTCAGTAAAGTGCTTTCACATGCTGAAATGCAGTTAGGTTTTAAATTATTTGAACGGGTTAAAGGTCGGTTAATTCCTACCGACGAAGCGGAAATGCTTTTTGATGAAGTTGATAAAATTTATCAGCAAATGCGTTCCATTAAAAATACCGCAGAAAATATTAAAAAATCTGATTACGGTAATATTAACTTAGGACTAACCCCTGCCCTTGGTTTTAACGTAATACCTAATGCCATTGCTAAATATCATCAACGCCATGGAAAAGTTAATTTTAACATTCAAACCGTGCATAACGACGCGGTGATGCAAGCCTTGTTTGAACACAAGTGTGATCTGGCCATTCTATTCTCTCCAAATGCTATGGCGGGCGTTAATTCAATAGAACTAACACAGTCTGAGCTAGTGATTGTTTACCCCAAAGAAAGCTTTCCGCAGTGCCCAAGTAAACTAACCTTAAGCCAATTACAAGATCATGAGTTTATTGATATCAGCGACAGTGGCCCATTAGGCGATTTGTTGTGGACTCGGGTGATGAAAGAGAACATCAGCATTCAATCGCCAATAAAGGTGCAAACTTACTTTATTGCTGCGCGATTGGTTGCTCAAGGAGCTGGTATATGTGTGGTTGATAAGTTCACCGCAGAAGGTAATTTATCTGAAAATACCGCGATGGCGTCTTTTGATCCGCCACTCACTTTTAGTGTCAATGCGCTGTATTTAGAGAATCGTAGTTTATCTAAAGTAACCGAAGAATTTATGCCATTTCTCAATGCCGAAATTGCTGATTAACTGAGAGTTAGAAGCGATAAGCCAAAAGTGGTAAGTGGTAAGTGGTAAGTGGTAAGCCAAAAGTGAAAAAAGCGCTAAAGTTAATAACTTTAGCGCTTTTTTCATATCAAAATATGCAGTTAATTCAAATTAGTGATTAATAACTTCATCAACCATCTTTTCTTCAACTTTAAGGCTTTCTTCCTGATCATCATTATTTTCTGAACTCGCCTTAGGCAATAATGCATTTAAGGCGATGGCAACCAAGCCGCATAAGCTGATGCCCTGTAAACTCCAACTGCTGTTACCAATTGCCATACCGCCAATACCTAATACTAAGGTTGTTGAAACAATCACTAAGTTACGCTGCTCAGTTAAGTCAGTTTGCGCTTTGATCAAAATATTCATACCAACACTACCAATTGAGCCAAACAGTAGAATAAGTATGCCACCCATTACTGGTGCTGGAATGGTTTGTAATGCAATACCAAATTTACCAACAAAAGCTAAACCTATGGCAAAAAAGGCTGCCCATACCATAATCATCGGATTAAACATTTTAGTTAGCATTACCGCACCAGTGACTTCTGAATAAGTCGTGTTTGGTGGCCCGCCAAAAAATGACGCTGCTGAAGTTGCTAAACCATCGCCAAATAAGGTGCGATGTAAACCAGGTTTTTCAACAAAGTTTTTATTGGCAACATTACTGATAGCTAAAATATCTCCAACATGCTCAATAGCAGGGGCAATAGCAACGGGGACCATAAATAATATCGCGCCCAAATGAAATTCAGGACCAACAAACTTAGGCACGGCAAACCATGCTGTTTGAGCAATGGTTTCAGTGTCAATCATGCCGGTAAGGTAGGCCATAATATAACCAACAAAAACACCGGCTAAAATAGGAATTAATTTAAAAATACCTTTCGCCATTGTTGCGACAAGTAAGGTAGTAAGTAACGCACTAAGCGACACGATTAACGCATCTACGTATGGGAATAATTCAATAGCACCATCGCCACTTTTCCCCATAGCCATGTTTACTGCTAACGGCGCTAAACTTAAACCAATCACCATAATAATTGGTCCAGTAACTACAGGCGGCATCAATTTATGTAAAAAGCCCGGTCCTTTATAAGCGACAATTGCAGCCAAGCACATGTAAAAAATACCAGCAGCACATAAAGCCCCCATAGTTGCGGGCAAGCCCCAGGTTTGTACCGAGAAAGTAATCGGGGCAATAAAGACAAAAGAGGAGGCTAAAAATACCGGTACTTGGTTTTTAGTGACCACTTGAAAGATCAAGGTGCCGATACCAGCAGTAAATAAAGCGACACTAGGATCTAGGCCAGTAATTAAGGGCATTAATACCAATGCGCCAAAGGCAACAAAAAGCATTTGTAAACCGGCAACTATAGTGCGCCAGTCTTCTTTAAAGGGATTATTCATAAACCATCCTAAGGTAAAGCGTCAATAAATTTATAGGTGTGAGCAGCAGACTAATTAGTGCCAAAAATCTTATCGCCAGCGTCGCCTAAACCTGGAATGATGTAACCTTTTTCATTTAAATGGCTATCAACCGAAGCGGTGTAAATATCAACGTCAGGATGTGCTTGGGTAACTTTTTCAATGCCTTCAGGGGCCGCAACTAAAACCAGTGCTTTGATATTGCTACAGCCAGATTTTTTAAGAATATCGATAGTGGCGTTCATTGAACCACCGGTGGCGAGCATTGGGTCAATAATTAGCGCAAGACGTTGGTCAACGTCTTTGGCAAGTTTTTCAAAATAAGTTACTGGCTCTAAGGTTTCTTCATCACGATACAAACCAACCACACTAATTTTTGCACTCGGAACTAATTCTAATACGCCGTCAAGCATGCCAATACCGGCACGTAAAATTGGTACTACCGTGATTTTTTTACCTTTAATGCGCTCTCCTGAAATTTCACCATCCCAACCTTGCATAGTAAAAGTTTCAAGCGCCAAGTCTTTAGTTGCCTCGTAAGTAATAAGATTACCTACTTCAGCAGATAATTGACGAAAATCACGCGTACTAATATTTTTTGCACGCATTAAACTAATTTTATGTTGCACCAAAGGGTGTTTTATCTCAAAAACGCTCATCAAACTATCTCACTAATTATTAAACCTAAAGTATAGTATAACTTGCTCATTCAGCTCGCAATCAAGCCAACAATAAAGCCTGAAATTAAAACAACATGTAACAGCAAGTCTACGGAAAGTTACATGTACAAAGGTAGTGTAAGTTGAAAGCTTAAGCGAGGGCTAAAGGCACTATTATCGGCCGATTATTTTATGACTAATTAGCGCGCTAATTATGTTAATTGCAGGTTTGAGCATTTAAGTTAAGAACTGAGTTTTATCTTGTCTGGAGTTAATAACATTAGCAATATCTAGTATTTCATGACCTTGAGTATTCTTTAAGCAAACACCTTCATGCTTTAGTAGCCATAGTTTTCGCTCAATACCACCGGCATACCCCGTTAACGCCCCTTTTGCACCAACTACGCGATGACAAGGCACAATAATGCTAATGGGGTTGCGACCATTGGCCCCGCCTACTGCTTGCGAGCCTTTTGGTCGATTAACCTTTTTGGCAATATCAAGATAGGAAACCGTATCGCCTAGCGGAATGTCCACTAAACATGCCCAAACCTGATGTTGAAATTCGGTGCCTTTAGCATCAAGGGGTAAATCAAAAGTTTTACGCTCGCCAGCAAAATATTCACTCAGTTGTTGCTTGCAATTTTCGGTGATTGAATTGGCGTTAATGGCGCTTTGCTGTGGTCCACAAAAAATCACTTGAGTTATGCCTAGCTCAGAGGCTTTGCATTCAATTAACCCCAAAGGCGTATTGACATAGTCGGTGTACATTATAATAAATTCCATAATTGAAAGGTTAAGTAACTGCCCCATGGCGAAGCTTGTTGGGCATTAAAACCTTTATCTGCACTTGTTGTGGCATCAGCCTTTAAATACTTCATTGCTTTTTTTACGCCAAGATCGCCAACCAAAAACACATCAGGATCACTCAAACCGCGCATTTTTGCATAATTGGTTGTCCATGGGCCAATGCCTTTAAGCTCAAGCCATGGTTTAGGATCATCAGGTTCTGAATAATCGAGGTAATGCTGCGCCAAATTTCGTAGCGCTTGTTTACGTGCGCCAGGAATTTTAAAAAACGCCAACTCACTATTAGCTATCGCTTTAGGCGTGGGGAAAAAACATTTATCATTTTCTGCTACACCTAAACTTTCAACGAGCTGGCTGACTAAATTTCTCGCCGCAGTAACAGAAATATGTTGTCCTAATATCGCCCGAACTCCAGCTTCAAACATACTCCAAATACCGGGTAAGCGAATACCTGCTGCTAATGGCGCTTCATCAATAAAACAGTGCTTAAGATCTTGCTCGACCGCTTGCATATCAACATTTAAATCTAAAATTCTTCTGATGTTATTAATAATCACTTTTAAGTGTTTAATATCACTAAGCTCAATGGAAACATTAAAGCAGTGTTTTTCTTCAACATGAATCGCAGTGAAATGCCCTTTACAAAGCGATGTTCCTGATGAGTCACCATAATCAAATAGTTCAAAGCTGCGACCATAGCTTTGCTGTGTACACCACTCTAAGCCTGCTATTGCTCTACTGCTGAGCGTTTTTTGCATTACTGACCAGTTAAACGGCGGACGGTAATAAAGCTTAATTTTTAATGTATGGCCAAGTTGATTAAGTTGATTATTTAGCTGCTGGCTTAGCTGAACATTCAATGCTTGGCTAGATTTTCTCATCGCCGATGGCGTAAGTTTTAGTTGTTGTTGAAAACAATCGTTAAACCGACGAATACTGCTAAAACCGCTCGCTAAGGCCACTTGAGTAATAGGTAATTTGGTTTCATGCAATAACTGCTTAGCAAATAAACACTGCTGATATAGCGCATAGCTTTTTGGTGATACGCCAAGGTGTTTGTTAAATAGCGCCCTTAAATAACGATCGGTAATGCCTAAGCGCTCTGCCAGCAAAGGCAAGCTGCTATTTTGCAATACTCCTTCATCAATTAAAGCTTTCGCCCTATTTAGCGTTGCATTAACGCCTTGCCAAGCTGGAGACTGTGGCGCACTGTCTGGCCGACAACGTAAACAGGGTCTAAAGCCTGAAGTTGCACACTCAACAGCGCTGGCAAAATAAAGCACATTTTCCTCTTTCGGCGGCTGCGCTGGACAAATAGTGCGACAATATATGCCAGTAGTTTTCACCGCAATAAAAAACTTACCGTCAAAACGAGCATCTCGTGATAGCCGAGCTTTTTGGCAAATTTCTAAATTAAACATACGACGACCTACTTTTCCTGATAACAGTTATATTAGTTTTTCTGATAAGGCAATCATAGTGAATTTTCTCGGCAATACTGGCCATAATCGGAACTGACAGTTTAATTGAGTACCGATAATTTATTCATAAATAAAATAAGCATAGAATAATCACAATTAAATTGAAGTGCTCCTGAGGGCTTCAATAAGATTTTCATCTAGAAAACTAATAGACTAGACTTAAAAAGTGCCTTTAGTTGCGAAAATGAGTCACCTTCACCATATAGCATTATGTTCTCATTAGTGAAACATTCAGGCTCAGACCTTCAATAGAAGTTTATCAATGATGTTTTTAAAGACTTACAACAAATGCTCCTTACATAGCCCAAAACAATAATGATTTATAACTCGAATATTTAGCCAAACATGTAATAGATATAAATGGAAAATACAAAACAAATTAATCGAATAATTTAAGGTAAATGAGTTTTTAGGGATGGATACCAAATGAATACATTTATGAAAGTATGCTTATTATTGATATTTTTTCATTCTAGCTCGTATGCATTTTATACTGAGGAACTTCAACTTAATGCAGCTCATTGGACTGATAAATTAGTTATAACTTCAAACAAGTTTGATTATACCTTCGATTTACCAGCGAACACAGAAGTAGTGCTACGTGTGTTACTCACCGAATTAACTAATGTAGACAATGTAGAAGTTATATTGCCTGATGGAACATCTATTACTGCAGTTAATCAAGTGCAGTACGGTATTAGTATCACAACTTTCATTCCTAGTATTGCTCTTGATGAACTGATTTCCCCATCCAAAGCGTTAATCGTAACTTTAGATGCTGAATATTCGGGTAACATACAAATAAAAGGTGATGTTTCAGGAAATATCCCAGCTTCACTCCCACTAGATATGCAATTTATTGGAGCTGATGTTAATTTTAGTACGTCTTATTCACCAAAACAATTTTTGCATGTGAATGATGAAATAACTTTTTCTCAGTTTATTCTTGAAAATAATAGTGCTCCTCAAAACACTGTTATTGTAGAGCTAGACATTTACCAATCAGGTGAATTGTTATCAACTCATCTGATGAAAGATGACGGATTGCTAAATGATTCTGAAGCATCTGATGGGGTTTATGCTAAAACTATTAGCTTTGATATAGAGGGAAAATACACTATAAGAATACAGTCGATAGTTACAGACTCTCAAGGCAATACTCATAAAAACGTAGATACAAAAACTATCGAAATTCGACCAAACTCACCATTTAGTTTGACAGGCACATTCACAGAACAGCTTATAGATAACAATGGAAATGGTTTAGCCGATAAGCTAAAGCTATCTTTTGATTATAATAATGCTCCTGCAGCAGATGAAAAGTACCGTATCCAAGTGATTATTGGCAGCGGAAATAAGTTTTATGATATGCAAACGCTAATTTTTGATAGTACAACAGCTGAATTGGCTTTTCATCTTAATGGGCTTGAAATTGGAAAAAATCATATTGATGGGCCTATAGAAATACAAGATGTTAGAATTAAAGATTTAAATACTGGAAACTTTATAGAGATTTTAAAATCTTTTGGTGTAACCGCTAGTTATTTAACCTCTCAGTTTGAAAGACCGAACGAAATTATCAATCAAAGTGATGCGACTTTTTCCTTTGAAGATGCTGATAACAATAAAATATATGAAGGAATTAACATTTATTTTATTGCAGATGTTGCAACTGATGGTAATTATCAAGCTAAGGGAAGGCTAAAAAATACTGAAGGAGAATTCATTCTTGGTAAAATTGACACGCCTCTGACTTCTGGTATTCACCCATTAACTATCTTTATACCTGCTGAAAAAATTATTTCTTCAGGCTTTAACGGACCCGCAGATTTCATTTGGTTTATGTTTTATCGGTATGATGTTAACAATTGGGAAATGATTGAAAGAAGTAAATTTGGAGCGACAGCACCTTTCAATTGCTGAGATTTTGGTGATTGCAGTGAACATATAATGAACACCATTCCAGTAGCATCTGATGACTCCTATCAAGGCATCGAAGGCTTTGGTAATGTTAGTTTAAATGTACTCTTTAATGATATAGATAGTGATGCCGATAATTTAGTTATTAAAGAGTTTAATGCCCCCTCTAATGGTTCTGTTTATTCTGATGAAAATAACAATTTTTTTTATAAACCAAATCAAGGTTTTTCAGGCGTAGATGACTTTACTTATACCGTTAACGATTTCTATCCCCTGAATGGTCAAGCCAAAGGAGGAGAGAGTACTGGAAATGTACAAGTAAATATTAGGGGAAATGCTCCCCCTAATATTCAGGGGGAAAGCTAATTCTAACTATGGATGAAACTGTTCTATTAGATGTACTATCTAATGATTGATCTGCTCTAATGGCACCGCACACTTTAATAAGGGATAATTATTCCATTAAATTAAGGTGTGAACATGACTC
>CANMXU010000023.1 GCA_947501935.1 uncultured Alteromonadaceae bacterium | reverse complement strand
CAAGTGCACAAAAAAGACCAGGAGCAAAAGCTACTGGCCTTTCATTAAAAATTGTCAACGTATATCAGGACGAGACACAATAAATTAATTATATTTTAGGTTCATAAAAAGTGACTTACGGTATTTCACTTATTATTTTTAAAACATCCGTTCATTATCCAATTTAAGTTACAGATTCTAGCTATGGCAAAAATTAACCCTCAATTTAAAATACGTAGTTATGGCATTTATTCTAAATGGGATCATGACTCAAAAGAATTGCCAAAGATAAAAGAGTTTACTACAGAGATCCCCGCCCAAGAGGATATTGAATTTGGCTATATTCTTAATGTTAAGAAAGGCAAAGGAGCTAAGTTATCGTACTGTATCAATCATCCCAACATTACTGATAGCAATGGCGATGTTATGGCACCTTTTTGTGATGAAATACATGTGACTAATAATGATTGGGATTTTTTCTTAGGTGATACTATTTGGTTACCTATTGAGAATAAAACCGGCTTTTGGCATATAGTTATTATGTTTAACAATAAAATTGTCGCGGATAAAACCTTTGATGTATCGTTAGATCACCTTCAAGCTATCGACGATTTTGGTCTATATAAACGTAAAGTTACTCTGAAGAGATAATGTATCGGTAAAGGGATAAAAGGGCCTTTATTGCTTATAAGGGCTTTTTATTCCTAAAAGTAAGCTCAGCGCCAATGCTTCGTTTATTACGGATGAAATCTATGGTTTGTAAATACCAATGGTAATTTTTAATCGTTTAAATTGCTGTAATTGATCAAGCACTTCTACTACTTTTTGATAACTCGTTTCTTCATGGGGTCTAAGAATAACAATTTCGGTAGCATTATTAGCAGTGAAGTATTCAACACGTGCTGGTAACCGCATAATATCGACAGGTTTATTGTTAAAATATACCATATTATTCTCGTCAATATGGATCATGATATTCTTCGAAGTATTTTCTGTTGATTTGCTTGCCTCTGATTTTCCTACCACAAAACCTTTTTCTTTAACAAAAGATGTGGTGACGATAAAAAATATCAGAAGTATAAATACGATATCTAGCATCGGAGTCATATCAACACCGGCATCTTTTTCAACGATTATCCCCTTTTTTCTTCTACGCATAATCAGCTTGTCCATTTAACTTCACTTATTATAAAGTTTAGGAGATAACTCATTTATTCGGCTGGTAGTCAGTTGATTTGTTGTTTTATATCAATTTTATGGTGTGTCGATAAAAGCTACGCTGGTAACCTTTCATTAAATGAAAAAGCGCATGGATTAATTCATGCGCTTTGTGGCTTTGAACTGCTGGTGTTTTTAGTTAAGGTTTCTAGCTGGGGTTTACAACTGATACTCGGTTGTAAGCTTTGTTGATTTTAGCTGTTATTGACGTCCCAATGATCTTCACGTCGATGTGTCGTTCACTTGCCGATAGTTTGAAATCTTGGATCACTTCCCAAACATCAAAATCAATATCGTTGGCTTTACTGCAATCTATAACCACTTTTGAATGGCTAGGCAATTCGGTTAAGGTTTTCACTATGCTAGCTTTATTAATAAAAGTAACGTGCTCAATTAAGTTTAAAACGATAGTATCGCCTGATTTATATTCTTCCTTGTTAAAGTAAAAGCCATTCAAATAGTTAACATAAAGAATATTAAATACCGCGACCATCATACCTATGCCGATCCCCATTAAAAGGTCAGTAAAAATGATTGCTAGTACAGTAATAATGAATGGGATGTATTGCTCTTTACCCTGTTTTAATGTGGCTTTAAAAATAGCTGGGCTTGCCAGTTTGTAACCTACAACCAATAAAATAGCAGCAAGGGATGCTAGTGGGATCATATTTAATAAGGTAGGTAATAGCATAACGCTTATTAATAATAATACTCCGTGAAAAATAGTAGATAACTTAGTTCTACCGCCACCTTGAATGTTTGCAGAGCTTCGTACAATAACCTGAGTAATTGGTAAGCCACCAATTAAACCAGAAACAATGTTACCTACGCCCTGAGCTTTTAACTCAGTATTCGGCGAGGAAACGCGTTTGTATGGGTCTAATTTATCACTGGCTTCTAAGCATAGTAAGGTTTCAATACTGGCTATTGCAGCTAAAGTAATAGCTACAATCCATACCTGTGATGACATTATTTGTGAGAAATCTGGTGTTGAGAAATTATTTAAAAATTCACTGGCAGAAGAAGCGACCGGAATATTAACCAAGTGCTCTGGTAATAAGGCCAAGGTCGTTGTGGTATTAAAAATAGCAGCCAATACTATACCTACTACTACCGCTAGCAACGAGCCAGGAATTGAAGATAATACTTTATTGGCTTTAACTGTAGCGCTATCCCAAGTAATAAGAATTGCCAGTGAAAGTGCTGCAATAATTATGGTGCCTAGGTTGATAGCTTCAAGCATGTAATAAAGGCTAGAAAGGGTATTATGGCCATCATTTTGATTAAAAGTATCATAGCTTGCTACAACAGCACTGTAGCCAACAGCATGAGGAATTTGTTTTAAAATAATAATAATACCAATTGCCGTTAGCATGCCTTTAATAACGGAAGATGGGAAATAGTAGGCAATAATTCCAGCTTTAGCGAAACCTAAAATAAGTTGTAAAATACCAGCTAAAATTACCGCTGAAAGAAATAACTCAAAGCTGCCTAATTCAATAATTGCAGATAATACGACTACGGTTAAACCTGCTGCTGGGCCACTTACACCTAACTGTGAACCACTTAAAAAACCGACGACTATACCGCCAATAATACCGGCGATAACGCCCGAAAATAATGGAGCACCTGAAGCGAGTGCTACACCTAAACATAATGGAAGCGCAACAAAAAACACCATGATACTGGCGCGAAGGTCAAATTTAATATTGGCCTTTAATGCTGAATACGTATTGTTCATAAAACTCTCTTATTTAAATTTTGCCCAGACTCTTCTGGCACAAAACTTTATTTTGCAAATTATGGGGAGCTCGTTTTCTAAATGTTCGCCTGTCAGAAGATGGCTTTAATGTTTAAAACCGGACAGGCGTTTTTGTGAACGAGTAAAAATGGAAATTAATCTTTGGAAATATTACTTCTGGTAAAAATAATTGATGTTAGGTGTTAACCACATCAGCAATGGTTTCAGCATATAATTCATCGAAGGTAATGAAAGAGTGACTTTTTTCGTCGTAACAAGCGATATCGCCAGTTTCAATGCGATAAATCCAACCATGAAGCTTTACCTTACCGCTCGACAATTTAGCAACTACTGCTGGGTGGGTTTTTAAATGCTGTATTTGTAATAGAATATTTTCTTCAGTGAGCTCATCTAAGTGTTGATGATCAGCACAGCCATGGCGTTCCTTGATCACTTCAACAGCGCCGCGACAGTGTCCAAGCCATTCTTTCACATGCGGATAATCTGTTAAGCCTTCAATATTTAATGCGCCCTTCATTGCACCACAATCTGTGTGACCACAAATAATAATGTCTTGAACACCTAATACTGCTACTGCGTATTCAATTGATGCCGTCATGCCGCCAGTTGCGTTAGAGTGGGGAGGAATTACATTACCGGCATTTCGACAAATAAATAAATCGCCGGGGTGTGATTGGGTAACTAAATTAGGATCGATACGAGAATCAGAACAAGTGATAAAAAGTACTTCAGGGTTTTGGCTAGAAGCTAAACTATTAAATAGCGCTGCACGTTCAGGGAAAGCATGCTTTTGGAAATCAATAACGCCTTTGATGATGTGTTTCATAATTTTACCTTTAAACAACATAAGTTATGGAAAATGAGCTAAAAAAGTTAAATGCGCTCAACATTTGCAACGATAATGCCTATTAGCTATTGATAGTTCAATAGAGGTAATTGATAATTGGTGATAGTTATTTTCTATCAGTGGTTGTCTATGGAAAAATTTAAACCAACAATTCGACAGCTTGAGTATTTTATTGCTGTTGCCGACTTTGGCCACTTCAGACGTGCAGCCGACAGGCTGAGTGTAAGTCAACCAACTTTAACTAGCCAAATAGCTGCTTTAGAAAGTAGTTTAAATCAGCAGTTATTTGAACGTTCACGCCACGGTACTAAAATATCGGTACAGGGCAGGCAATTACTACCCCAAGCACGCCGGGTAGTTGAAGAAATGTCGGCATTAGTACAGCAAGCGAGTACACAAGAAAGTGGCTTTGATAGCACTTACACTTTAGGAGTAAGCGGTACATTAGGGCCTTATTATTTACCTTTTGTAGTACCGAAAATGAGTAAAGTGCATGACTCATTACGCTTGTATATTCGAGAACGTTCGCCAAATGATCTTGAAGAAGGTTTATTGCAAGGTAAGCTTGATTTCATTATCGCACCACAAGTTCTCCGTATTAATGAAGTAACGGTAATGCCGCTGTTTGAAGAAGAAGTTAAACTTGTTGTACCGACTAACCACCCACTTGCTTGTTACGACAGTATCGAAATGAGTGCACTTGCTCATGAGCAAGTTTTATCATTAGACCGAAATCATCCGTTGCATCATCAAGTTAACGCACTATGTAACTTAGCGAATGCGCAAGTACTGCATGATTTTGAAGGCTCTAGTTTAGATGCTTTAAGGCAAATGGTTATTATGGGCATGGGCATTGCTTTTCTACCCGACTTATATATTTTGTCTGAATTACACAAGCCTGATGAACTTAAAGTTATTCGCTTATCTGATTATAAAATGAGCCGTCGTCACTTGGTGGCTTGGCGAAAAACTTCACCTAATAGAAACTTATTTAAACAATTTACGGAAGAACTAAAAACCATCACCCAAGAAAAATTAGGGCATGTGGTCAGTGTTTTTTATTAAGCATGCTTATTTGTAGTGTTTATAGTGGCGATAATTGTTAGAATCTTCGCTAATTATTCTCGTAGTTAAATAGTATCATCATGGCAATTAATTGGTTTCCTGGGCACATGCATAAAGCCCAAAAAGAAATAAAAGAAATTCTTCCGCAAATTGATGTTGTGATTGAAGTTTGTGACGCACGCTTACCTTTTAGCAGTGAAAACCCAATGATCACTGAGATCCGTGGGAATAAACCGCTGATCAAAATTCTAAATAAAAGCGATTTAGCTGATCCTGAGTTAACACAAGTTTGGCTAGATTATTTAGAGTCGCAACATAATGTTAAAGCAATTGCTTTAACCACAGATAACTCAGCAACCGCTAAACTTATTCCCTCATTGATCCGAAAATTAGTGCCAAATAAAGTTCAAACCGGCAAACAAATTAATGCCGTGATTATGGGTATTCCAAATGTAGGGAAATCTACATTAATTAATACTTTAGTTGGTAAAGCAAAAGCTAAGGTGGGTAATGAACCGGCAGTAACTAAAGGTCAACAGCGTATCCGTTTGGAAGAAGGTTTATATCTTTTTGATACACCAGGCATGTTATGGCCAAAAATTGCTAATGAAAATAGTGGCTACCGTTTAGCGGTATCGGGCGCGGTAAAAGATACTGCGTTTGAGCATGAAGACATCGCCTGTTTTGCTGCTGATTATTTATTGAAAAATTACTCTGAGCGTTTAGTTACTCGCTATAAGCTTGATGACGTACCTGAGCAAGATGTTGATTTAATTGAAGCCATAGGTAAAAAACGCGGCTGTGTACGCAGTGGCGGCCGAGTTGACTTTCACAAAGCATCGGCAATCTTAATTAATGAAATTCGCGATAAAACCCTAGGTGCAATTACCTTTGAAAAGCCAGACATGGTTATTGAAGAAAATGTTCGCTTTGAAAAGCTAGAAGCTGAACGAGTTGCGGCTCGCGAAGCGAAAAAAGCAGCGCGTGGCCGTGGCCGTAAAAACAAAAGATAAAAAATTGGGATAAGGAACTTACAATGTCAGATGAACATGCAGAAAATTTTCAATTACACCCGCAATTAGCGCAAGACTGTTTTGAACTAACTGATTTGCCTTTATGTAAATTATTACTGTGTAATGACAGCGCCTATCCTTGGTTTATTTTAGTACCTCGGGTTGATAATGTTGAAGATATTTATCAGCTTGACTGGCAGCAGCAACAGCAGTTTTTAAATGAATCAAGCATGTTAAGTGAATTGCTTATGCAAGAATTTTCAGGGCAGAAAATGAATGTTGCCGCGTTAGGTAATGTGGTTTCACAATTACATGTGCATCATGTTGTTCGTTTTAAAAACGACGCCTGCTGGCCTAAGCCAATATGGGGTCAACAAGCGTCAACGCCATATTCAAGCGAGCAAGTACAAGCAATTAAAGCAGCACTAGTGCCTAAGTTAAATGCTATTATTTCAGCAGCGCCCAAAAGTACTCAGTAATATTAATCTGATAACTTTCTAGCAAGTACTTTTAAAAACGCAGTGGCGCAGTAGTTAGGCCGCTTTTATTTTCTTACGTTTTGAAAGCTGCGCTAACGACTGTTTTAAGTCAGCAATTATATCGTCACTATTTTCTAAACCTACTGATATGCGAATTAAGCTGTCGCTAATACCGGCAGCCAATCTTTCTTCTTGGCTATAAGGTGAATGAGTCATAGATGCAGGGTGCTGCACTAAAGACTCTGCATCACCTAAACTTACCGCAATCGAAAATAATTTTAGCTGATTGATAAAAAACGCACCCTCATTTAGTTTTGCCTCTAATTCAAAAGCAATAACACCACCAGCGGCACTCATTTGCTTACCAATAAATTTATGTCCTGAATGAGAAGCTAGACCAGGGTAATAAACTTGCCTTACCTCATCATGTTTCTCTAAAAATTCAGCCACTTTTTGTGCATTACTACAATGCCTTTCCATACGAATTGGTAGTGTTTTCAAGCCACGCAAAATTAGCCAAGCATCGTGCGGGCTGATAGTTGCGCCAATATCTTTAAGTGCGGTATTTTTAATATGGCTGATCATTTCTTCACTACCACAAATAATACCAGCGACTACATCGCCATGGCCGTTAAGATACTTAGTCGCGCTGTGCACTATAAGGTCGATACCAAACTTGGCGGGTTGCTGTAATACCGGAGTTAAAAAGGTATTATCGACAATTGACAGCAGCTGGTGTTTTTTTGCGATTTGAGCGATAGCAGTTAAATCAATAACCACTAAATTAGGATTTATCGGAGTTTCACAAAATATTACTTTGGTATTATCTTGAATCGCTTGTTCAATTAGTTCTGGTTTGCTCATATCAACAAAGGTCGCTTGTATACCAAACTTCTTAAGCATATGGCTTATTAATGCGTACGAGCAGCCATAAACCGCATTTGATGAAATAATATGATCGCCACATTGCAAATTCGCTAGTAGCGCAGCAGAAACTGCGCCCATGCCAGTAGCAGTAGCTGCGCCGTCTGCCATGCCTTCCATAGCCGCCACACGCATCTCTAATTGTCTGGTAGTAGGGTTGCCTAAACGAGAGTAGATATAACCTGCCTCTTCGCCAGCAAAGCGCCTTGCACCTTGCTCAGCATTATCAAATATAAATGTTGATGTTTGATAAAGCGGCGTTGCTAATGAACCAAATTGCTCATCATTTATTCTACCTGCGTGGATCGCTTGAGTTTCTATGTGCTTGCTGATTGTCATCTTATTCCTCATCGAGAATTAGGGCTTTAAAGCTCGTTATTGTTGTTTTATCGACATGATTGATACCGTTACTACAACTTAACTAAGCAAGGCTAATGCCCTGTTTATAAAATAACTATTTTTCAACGGTTTATGTTTTATTATTGTTATCGTGATTAAGCTTTGTAATAAAAATAGTACAGATGCTGTGTACGATTGTTTACCCAAGCGGTATTGCTATTGGGCTGGCCTGCTTTGGTAAAAGACTGAAGTTTTGTAATAATTAAGTGACAGTAATAAAATTATTACAATTGACAGACTAAGTAGTGAAGGGCTTAACATGCGTTTAAAAATACAATCGTCTGATCGAGTTGGGATCAGTCAAGAGATCTTAGCAATTTTTGCTAAGCGCTCATGGAATTTAAAAGCAATAGAAGTTCAGTCTTCCTATACCTATGTGCATATCGACGAAACTAAACTTTCCTTACTTGATATTAAGCGCTCATTATCAACCATTGACGATATTGTCACATGCAGTGAAATACAATTTTTACCAACAGAGCTGAAAGCTCATCATCTGCAAACTTTATTAGCAAGAATGCCAGATCCACTAATTGATATAGACGCCGACGGCAGAATTATCGTTTTCAACGATGCCGCTAAAGCTTTAATTTCGCCAACGAATACAACCATTAAAACTAGTCATATTAATGATTTTATCGAACCTTGTTTTGAAACTATTTTACAAAACAAGTCGTTAACTACCTCACTTACTTTTGCTGGCAAGCCATATTTAGCCGAGGTGACTCCGGTGATTATTGATAATAAAATTAATGGTGCGGTTATCGTGCTGCGCAGTATGAAGTCATTGGGTCGGCAGATATCCTTGCTGCAAGCAGAGCAAGAGCAAAGTCTTGAAAGTATTATTGGCGAGTCACAAGAAATACAAACGCTTAAAGAGCAGGTTTTGCGATTTGCCAAGTTAGACTTGCCTGTACTAATTAACGGCGAAACAGGAACAGGTAAAGAGCTGGTGGCACGTGCTATTCATCAAGCGAGTGATCGCGCTAAGTCGTCTTTTTTAGCGATTAACTGCGCAGCACTGCCGGAAAACTTATTGGAAAGTGAGCTTTTTGGTTACAGCCAAGGAGCATTTACCGGCGCACAAAAGGGCGGTAAGCCGGGGTTATTTGAATTGGCTGAAGGCGGCACTATTTTTTTAGATGAAATCGCTGAAATGTCGACCTACTTACAAGCTAAACTGTTACGCTTTTTACAAGACTTTCGTTTTCGGCGCTTAGGATCAACCAAAGAGCTAACCGCGAATGTACGTATTATTAGTGCTAGTCACCAAAACTTTGAGCAACTGCTTAGTCAGCAGCATTTTCGGGATGACTTATTTTATCGGTTAAATGTTTTAAGTTTATTTATTCTGCCATTAAGAGCTAGAGCTGAGGATATTGCTTTATTAGCGCATTATTTTGTTGAAAACTCAGCTCAGCAAATAAATCCGGTTAATCAAGACAAACCCATAATCAGCGAGGCTGCACTAGCTCTTTTGAAAAAGGCTCCTTGGCCGGGTAACGTAAGGCAATTACAGAATATTTTATTTCGACTTGTTGCATTAAATAAAAGCGGAGTGATTGAGCTTACTGAACTGAATGAGGCGCTGTCTGGACTTATGCATACCTCGGGTAATAATAAAGCCGCAGCAGATGAAATTGAGTGCAATAAAAATGCAAGCAGTGATGGGAATATGAGTTGTGATGAAAATACGCCCGAATTTAAAGACTGGCAAAGTGCTCAAGAACATTTTGAAGAAACCTTGTTAACTCAGCTATTGCCGATGTACCCGACAACAAGAAAGCTAGCTAAACGGTTAAAGGTTTCTCATAACAAAATAGCGATGAAGCTAAGAAAGTATGCAATTAAAAGCTGATATTAAAGCTTGTGTATAAAGTTAAGGTTTACTTAAATAAGAGGAAACTAGCCGCCTACAAATTTCACTTTAAAACCACTTTTTTCAAGTACGGTTTTGATAACGTCACGCTTGTCACCTTGTACTTCGATGGTTTCACCAACCACACTACCGCCACTGCCACAGGTTTTTTTTAGTTTTTTCGCCAGTTCTTTTAGGGCAGGAGTATCAAGCCCTAAACCGCTAATAACAATAACCCCTTTGCCCTTTCTACCTTTTGTTTCTCTGTGTACTCTGGCAAAGCCATCATTGGGCGTTACTTGTGCTTTTTTCGGTTGTTGCTTAATGCGGCCACCGTCGGTTGAATAAACCAGCGAGTCATCATTCACTTCTTTTTTAATACTCTCGGGATCTTTACCAAAAGCGGCAGCAAGATCACTGAGGTTAGAAAAACTGTTTTTCATACATTAGGCCTAAAAATTTTTAATGTGGATAATTCATCAAAGTGCAGATAAAAGAAAACCACGACGAGCGTGGTTTTATTATATCAAGTTAGTTAAAAGCTTAAAGCTTTATATACAAGCTATAGTTTGCTTTCTAACTCTGGTAATACGTCAAATAAGTCACCAACAATGCCGTAATCGGCTACTTGGAAAATAGGTGCTTCTGGGTCTTTATTGATGGCTACAATAACTTTTGAATCTTTCATACCAGCTAAATGCTGAATTGCACCACTAATACCAACGGCAATATATAAGTCAGGGGCAACAATTTTACCTGTTTGACCTACTTGCATGTCGTTCGGAACAAAGCCGGCGTCAACTGCTGCACGAGATGCACCAATAGCAGCACCAAGTTTGTCAGCAATGCCTTCAAGTAATTTGAAGTTATCACCATTTTGCATACCACGGCCACCTGAAATAACTACACCAGCTGCGCCTAAATCAGGACGTTCTGAAACCGTTAGTTCATCGCTTACGTGACTAGAAGTTCCAGCGTCAGTTGCTTGAGCTATAGCAATAATTTCAGCGCTACCGTCAGTAGCCACTGCGTCAAACCCTGTGGTTCGTACAGTGATAACTTTTTTGCTATCTAAACTTTGCACGGTTGCAATCGCATTACCTGCATAAATTGGGCGAACAAAGGTGTCAGCACTTTCTACAGCGATAATATCTGAAATTTGTGCAACATCTAATAACGCAGCTACACGTGGCATAAAGTTTTTGCCGGTAGTTAATGCCGTTGCTAAAATATGGCTGTAATCAGAGGCTAGTTCAGTTACTAATAAACTTACGTTTTCAGCAAGCTGATGTTCATAAGCAGCATTGTCGGCAACTAATACTTTATTAACGCCATTAATTTGTGCGGCTGCTTCTGCAACGGCTTGGCAATTAAGGCCCGCTACAACTACATCAATATCGCCACCAATGGCTTGAGCGGCAGCTACCGTTTTAAGGGTATCAGCTTTTAAAGTGTTATTGTCGTGCTCTGCAAATACTAAAATACTCATGAGATCACCTTCGCTTCATTCTTTAATTTTTCTACTAATTCATCTACTGATTCAACCACAATACCCGCTTGACGTTCTGAAGGAGGGCTTACTTTTACTAAAGTTGAACGTGGAGCAAGGTCAATACCAAAGTCTGCCGCTGGTTGCACTTCTAAAGGCTTACGTTTGGCTTTCATAATATTAGGTAATGACGCATAACGAGGTTCATTTAAACGTAAATCGGTAGTTACGATAGCTGGAAGGCTTAAAGCAACAGTTTGTAAACCGCCGTCAATTTCACGAGTAACATTAACTTTATCGCCATCAACCTTTACTTCAGAAGCAAAAGTACCTTGCGGCAAACCTGTTAAGGCGGCAAGCATTTGGCCAGTTTGGTTATTGTCGCTATCGATTGACTGTTTACCAAGAATAACTAATTGAGGTTGCTCAGCTTCTACCACTTTTTGTAATAACTTAGCTACATTTAATGAGTCAAGGTTTTGGTCGGTATCAATTTGAATGGCTTTGTCGGCACCTAATGCTAATGCGGTACGTAATTGCTCTTGGCAAGACTTGTCACCAATAGATACAGCAATAATTTCAGTGGCTGTGCCAGCTTCTTTTAAACGGACAGCTTCTTCAACCGCGATTTCACAGAAAGGGTTGATCGCCATTTTTACATTAGCAAGATCAACATTTGAATTGTCTGGTTTTACGCGAACTTTGACGTTGTAGTCAATAACTCGTTTAATGGGTACTAATACTTTCATCTTAGCCTCTGAGTGCGATGGTTATAATTTTAAAGTTAATCATTAGAGAATAACCTAGGAAACAATTTGAAAAATAGCAATTAAAGATTATCAGTACTACCAATGATCTAATCAGTGCTCTTAATCAAATTAACAAAAAATTTTATAAATAATTTCGCGGTAATTAGATAGTAATTATCAATAAAATATCTATATAATGAATTTATACTATCAAACGCTTGTTTGAAAATCAAACATGTGTTTGAATTAGTTCATCTGATTATATTTAAGGGGAATGTCATGGAACGTGAATCAATGGATTTTGATGTTGTGATCGTAGGTGCAGGGCCTTCAGGACTAGCAACGGCTTGCCAACTGATGACTTTAGCACAAAAGCAAGAACAAGAGCTAATGGTGTGTGTTGTTGAGAAAGGCTCGGAAGTTGGAGCACATATTTTATCTGGAGCTGTGTTTGAAACACGTGCCCTTGACGAATTGTTTCCTGACTGGAAAGAAAAAGGCGCACCACTAAATACACCAGTAACTGGTGATGATATTTATTTATTCAATAGCGCTGATAACAGCGTTAAATTGCCGGGCTTTGCTGTACCTAAAACCATGCATAATGACGGCAACTATATTACTAGCATGGGTAATGTTTGTCGGTGGTTGGCAGAGCAAACTGAACAATTAGGCGTAGAAATATTCCCAGGCTTTCCAGCACAAGAAGTACTTTATAATGAAGATGGTAGTGTTGGCGGTATTATTACTGGCGACATGGGCCTTGATAACGAAGGCAATCCAAAAGACTCATATGTGCCGGGGATGGAGCTAAAAGCGAAATATACCGTATTTGCTGAAGGTTGCCGTGGTCACTTAGGTAAAGAGCTAATTGCAAAATATAATTTGGCGGAAGGTAAATCGCCACAGCATTATGGTATAGGTTTTAAAGAAATTTGGGATATTGATCCTGAAAAACATCAAGAAGGCTTAGTAGTTCATAGTGCTGGTTGGCCATTAGAAAAAGACACTACAGGTGGTGGTTACCTGTATCATGCTGAAAATAATCAAGTATTCGTTGGTTTAATCGTTGATTTAAATTATAGCAACCCACATTTAAGCCCATTTGATGAATTTCAGCGTTATAAGCATCACCCGAAAATTAGTCAGTATCTTGAAGGTGGTAAGCGCGTTTCATACGGTGCTAGAGCAATGGCAAAAGGTGGATTTAATTCTCTACCTAAAATGACAATGCCTGGCGGTTTGTTGGTTGGTTGTGACGCTGGTACGATTAACTTTGCTAAAATAAAAGGTAACCATACTGCGATGAAGTCGGGCATGTTAGCGGCTGAAACCATTATTGAAGCTTTAATAGGTGGTGATGAAGGCGGTAAAGACTTAACTGGCTTTAGTGAAAAGTATCAAAATTCTTGGTTATATGAAGAGTTATTCAATACCCGTAATTTTGGTCCGGTAATGCATAAGTTTGGTACCTTTTTAGGTGGTGCTTATAATACCGTTGATCAAAACTTTTTTGGTGGAAAATTACCTTTTAACTTTAAAGATGAGTCACTTGACCACGAACAGTTAAAGCCTGCGGCACAGTGTCAGGTGATTAATTATCCAAAACCTGATAATAAATTGAGTTTTGATAAACTGTCATCAGTATTTTTATCAAACACTAACCACGAAGAAGAACAGCCTTGTCACTTGAAATTAGCCGACGCGAGCATTCCGGTTAAAGTTAACTTATCTAAATATAATGAACCTGCGCAGCTTTATTGCCCTGCTGGGGTTTATGAAGTTGAGAAATCAGACGAGGGGGATGATGTGTTTGTGATCAATTCACAAAACTGCATTCACTGTAAAACTTGTGATATTAAAGACCCAAGTCAAAATATTACTTGGGTAACGCCTGAAGGTACAGGTGGACCAAACTACCCGAACATGTAAGGTGTTTATGTAGAACGAGAAAAAGCCTGTTTATCAGGCTTTTATATTGTCTAAATCATGTTCGATCACATTAATTAAATCAAAGTTTTGTAGGGCTTCAATCTCGCGTATTAATTGTGACTCTAGGGAGTCAAGTTCAGTTAAACCACGACAAAATTGTTCGGCTTTACGCTTTAAAGCTTTCGCACGAGAGGTAATTTCTACTTCTAAGTCTTGCCCTAAAAGCTCCATGCGTTCATCTAAAGTACTGGCGCGTTGCTCCGAGTTACCTTCTTCTCTATTGGTAATCGCTTCACCGACGGCAAGTAATATGGTGTCGAGCGACTGTAAAATTACTTCTTCAATTTCTTGCTCAAATTCACCCGCAAAAATTTCATCAAAATCATCAAAGTCTTGTGGGGCGATAAAATAATTATCTGCGCTGTGATTGAAGCGCTTCCTTAAACGCCATTGTAAGGCTTCAAATTTATCTTGAATTTTTTGATGAGACTCGCTGTTTTCGCCCGTTAAACCGCCAATTACTTTATTTACCGCCTTTAGACCAATATCAACACTTTCAATGGCAATAGAAACAATTTCAGGAACTTGCTGTTGAATACCTTGGGTATATTGGCTAAGTAATACTTGTTGTGCCTCGGTTAAGCGAATTTCTCTACCTTGAATAAAAAGCTGTTTACCAGCGTTAATTTGTAAGTATGGTCGGCCATCGTTGAGAAAACGTACTTGTTCAGGTGAGATAATAACGCCATATTGGAAGTTAATGTCGCAGGTATTAGCTTTGGCAACATTACATAAAAGTGCGCTGGTTAAAAGGCAGGAGCTTAAAAATTTCACAAGATAGATATTCGCAAAGAACAGTATCTTGTGATGATAAAGTATTTTTTAAGTATGTACTATGGGGTCGATATGAATTTTTCGTTCGCGGTAACACATTTTACTTGGACCGTACTCCCTGCGAGAACGATCATGAAAGTCACCAACGATAAGTTCTACGCCATGGTACAGCTTCTCTGTAGCCTCAACATAAACCATGCTCATATATTCTTGTAGCAGTGCATCAATAGCTTCTTTTTCATTAAGTACTTCACCTAATTTAGCCGCATGATGTCGATAGGTGGTGACGACCTTGTTTAATAGCTCTGTATTTTGCTTAGGTTTAGGTAACTTTTTAAGTTTGTTAATGGCATTTTTTAATTCTTTGGTTTTCTCTGATTCAGCTTTAACGCGAGCGTCAATATCATTTAACTGACTTTGGTATTCTTCAATGCGTTGCTCAAAGGTAATAACTGTGGAAGCACCAGCCGTTGCACCTACTATACCTGCATGTACAGAGCTACCTGCGCTAATATGTCCGGCAATAAGTTTACCATCAGCTTTGTCTTCTTTACCTAGCCATAATCGGCCAGAAGTATGAATAATGCTGTGCATCATTTGATTTTCAATACGTAAGTCTTTGCAATTAATTTCAGCATATTGGCAATACTTAGCAAATACATTACCTTCGGCATTAATTTTCACACTCATGTTAACTTCTTTAACATTGAGATTGTCGGTATCGTGTTTCTTGCCAATAATACCGGTGCCAATGGTAATATCGCCGCCGGCGTCTAAAAATGATGACTCAACAAAGCCGCCGATACTAATATCACCAGTGGCTGAAACTTTCATACCTTCTGAAACATCGCCATCTATTATCACGCTACCTTCAAATTTAATATGTCCTGTGCTTACATCAACATTTTTAAGTTTATAAACCTCGTCAACTTCCATACCGTTTTCAATAAAACGTGGTAAACCGACTTTGGTTGAAACTAAAACATTTTCATTTTTAGGACTAATGGTAGTGCCGTCACCGGCTTTTAGATCTAAGTCTTCACCGGGAAGAGGTTCAAGTGGGGTACCGGTAACCGTGTAGCCTTTTTTCCCATGAGTAAAAGGGATTTTTTGTGCAAGAGGCTCGCCTACTTTAACGCAAACAATATCGCCTAAATCACGCATATCAACACTACCGTCTTCACGCTCTTTGGGTTTTAAAATACGATTTTGAGCACTTTCTACTAATGGTTTTATTTGCGAATCGCTACCATTGACGGGAGTTTTACCCCAAGCAATTTGAGATTTAACTATTGAGCCTGCCGGCTCTTTTGCACCGCTACGAGCAAGCTTAATAAGCTCTTCTTTGCTAAAGCCTTTATTAATGCCTACTTCTTGGGCGGCATGTAAAATAGCTTTTGCAGAAAGGTGTTTACCACCTAGCGCGGTGGTAACTTCAGCTGTACAGCCCATTTCGTCAGCGTCGATGGTAATTGAGATAGTGGCATCACGCCTTTGTAATATTTGGTAGGTTATTTCTCTGCCTTCACCATTGGCTTGTAGAGGTTTTAATACGCTGTCTAACTCGGCAATGGCATTTTTAATGTTTGCCATTTCTACATGTAAGTTCGCAAACTCAGAATTCTTAATGAGTTCATGAATACTTGCTTCATTGACCACTTTATTGTCTTTTTTAGGTTTTAATACCAGATCAACGTGGTTTTTCTTATTTGTTACTAAATGAGCAACGGTCATGTAATGAAAACTCCAACAAACGACTACAGCTTGTTATATATAACTGTCTTGATGAACTTTAATAAAGCTACCAGTGCCAACTTTTGAATAATCTAATTTATATTCTTTGTTGTCTAATGCCTGAATAAAAACTAAGGTTTTTTCTTCGCCAAACACTTCAATAGCTGATATATCAATAACTTCTTGATAGGCTTTTTTTGCATCAGAACGTTTCGATGGGACAGGGCCTTTATAAACACCTATGCCACGGTGACTAACGATAACAACCGGATGGCTACCATTGACAATTAATAAATCAAATTTTTTCATTTTGTGGATTAGGGTATTCCTACCACTAGTAATATAGTTTTTTTCTATCAAAATAAACCCTTACTTTGTTATTCATTTGTTACGCTATTTCGTTATGTTACGACATTTTATTGGTAAAATTAACCTTAGAAGTCAGTTATAAGTAAAATTTTATTGATAATTGACTTTATGGTAACTTAAAAGTAACAAAGTGATTATTAGTTAAAATATATTTAGTTATATTTTTAGCTGCAATATTTTAAAAATAGCATGCCATTAAGGTTATCGGCTTGATAGCTATTTTTATTATTTATTTTGCCATTAATTTTAAATTAATGGCGTTTAGTTAGTAGCTTCCGCTCAACTAAGTAGCGAGGTAATTCACTACTTTGGCTTAAATGACGACGTATTAAGTCGAGTGCTGTGGTTGCGACAATTTCTTGAAAGTAGTTTCTGTTACCTGGAATCAATAATGAGCAACTTTGCATATTGTCTTTGCTACCCCATGCAATACAAACTGTGCCGACTGGCTTTTCATCTGTGCCTCCATCAGGGCCAGCTATACCTGAAACAGCTATTGCAACATCAGCTTGAGAATGTAGTAATGCTCCTTGAGCCATTTCGATAACACAAGCTTCACTAACTGCGCCGAATTGTTCAAGCGTAGACGGTTTAACATTGACCATTTTCATTTTTATGTTATTTGAGTAAGTTACATAACCTGCTTCAAATACTTGTGAAGCGCCAGAAATTTTGGTGACTTTACTGGCAATTAAACCGCCGGTGCATGATTCAGCTAAGGTTATTTTTTTCTGCTGCTTTTGAAGTGAGTCTACAACTATTTCAGCCATTGAGAGTGGTTTGCTTTCAATTACATTAAATATATGTTCACCTAAAAGCGTTGCTAATTTTTCTAACCATACTGCTTTTAATTGCGCAGCAGCAGGTGTGCGGCTTGTTAGTTTTACTTCTAAAAGAGGTGTAGCTGCACGAAAGCCAAGTTCAATATCTTCAGGCCAATCAGGTAGTTGTTCATCTATTATTTTTTGTAACCCCGACTCACCAAAACCAAAAACCTGCAGGCGAGTAACATGGGTTTTTAAATGTTGAGGGAGTTTTTCACTAAGGGCAGGAATTATTTGCTCATCCAGCATTATGTTGAGTTCAGGAGGAACACCTGGAGTGCAAATGATTTCACAATTATTGAGTGTTAAACTAAATCCAACTGCACTCCCCACACGGTTAGCGACAATCACGGCTTCTTTAGGTAACATCGCTTGTTTTAAATTTTGTTGGGTAAGCGAGGTGTTTCTGGCTTGGCACCAGTGCTGTAGATGTGTATGGGCATCATCATTTAGTGCGATAGTTTGCTCGGCTGCTTGCGCTAAAGCTTGGGCGGTTAAATCATCGACTGTTGGTCCTAAACCACCATTTATAATTAGTACATCGGCTTGTTTGCTCAGGTGTTTAATTTCGTCTATCAGTAATGCTAAGTCATCTGAAATGGTCACTTTTCTTTTCAGCTCAATACCTAATTCTTTTAGCTTAAGGGCAATCATTGCTGAATTACTATCAACAACATCGCCTGACATTAATTCATTTCCGGTAAGCAGTAATTGAACCGTTAAAGCTGGCATAAATGTATCCTTCAAATTAACCATTAAATAGCAATGTTAAGTGCTGCTAAATTTTGTATGCATTTGATTATACCTATCTTTACTTAATAAAAAACGTTATCCAGCTCTAAAGCGCTGGCTAATTAAATACAACCGAGTACTGGCCTTTATTTAGGCGGAGCTATTGTTGCTATTGAAGGTGGTAATTATCGCGATAAATTATTTTTCCCCGTTTTTAGGATAATGGCATAAATGGGTTATAATTGTTTGCTAAGGTTTCTGCTTAAGTTGTTATTTCATTGAATTATTCTGCGTTAATAAAATATTGCTTGGGGTTGATGTTTTTTATTTTCTCGCAAGTTGCGACTTGTACTGAGAAACCTAAAGTTTTTATTGTTGGCGTTGAAGCCCTTGATTATTACCCTTTATTTTCTTTTGATTATCAAAATACCGTTACCCCGAGTTTTGCCCGAGAGTTACTGACTAACTTTTTTCATGCCAAAGGCTATGCTTTTCGTTTTTTACCTTTACCGATAAAACGCTTTAATAGGTGGTATATTGAGCGCAATATTGACTTTAAGTTCCCTGATAATGTGCGTTGGCGTGACGATGAAAAAGTTAAATTAAATATCACTTACAGTGAGCCGATTATTTTTTTAACCGCGGGCACTTATGTGTTAAAAAATAATAAAAACATCAGTAGAGATGATGTGAAAAAACTTGGCACTATGACTGGCTTTTATCCAACTCTTTGGATTGATAAAGTACAAAATAAGGAAGTCGAATTAGTCGAAAGTCCTGCCACAATGAGCATAATAAAGCATTTAATTCATCAAAATGTAGATGCCACCAATATTGATAGAAGTGTTATTAACCATAATTTAGTATTACTCAATAGCAGCGCGGAAGTGGTGTTAAACCCCAATATCATCAATGAACCCTATGCTTATCATTTTTCCTCAATACAATACCCTGAAGTGATCAAAGAATTTAATCGATATTTAGTTCAGAATAAAAAAATGGTCAGTGATCTAAAAAAGAAATACAAAATTAATAAGGATTAAAGTGGACGCTCAACAAGCCCCAATAAATTACCCACGAGAAATGTTGCTAGGTCGTTGGTATCGAAGTGATATAGATGAAAACGGTCAACATTTTACAGAATATGCCCTGATGAGTATTGATGGCAGTTTTGAATTTTCTTTCATCAGTCATAATGAAAGTGGTGAGGTAGCACAGCAGAGTATTGAGTTAGGAGATTGGGGCTTGGTAGGTGATATTCACTTTACTATTACCAAAGGTGAAGTGATTGACGAGCAAGAATATGGCGCTGATCTTGCCGATGAAAATAACTATCATGCCTATCGGGTTTTACAGCTAGATAACCAAATTTTCAAATATAAGCATATTGTTAGTAATGAAGTGTTTATCCTGCGCCGTGTTATTGATAAAATCGGTTTTTGTTAAATATTTCTGATTTTTGAGAGTAATAATGGACCAACTAAGAGCGGCAAGTCTGATCACTGCCATTAAAACACCTTACGACAGTCAAGGTAATATCGATTTAGATACTTATGACCGCTTGATGGAACAGCAAATTAGTGCCGGCGTTGACGGTATTATCGTAGGCGGTACGACCGGCGAAGGTCATTTACTTAGTTGGGAAGAGCATTTAATGCTGATTGCTCACAGTGTTCATAAGTACGGAGACAAACTATTAATTATCGGTAATACCGGTAGTAATAATACCCGTGAAGCACTTAAAGCAACTGAAAATGGTTTTGCCTCAGGAATGCATGCTGCCTTACAGATTAACCCTTATTACGGCCGTACTTCACAAGCCGGGGTCATTGAACATTTCAATCAAGTGCTCGAAAAAGGGCCAGCATTTATCTATAACGTACCGGGTAGAACTGGCCAAGATTTAACGCCCGACTTTATTGAGCCTATTGCGAGCCATAGAAATTTTATCGGCGTAAAAGAATGCGCTGGAAATGAGCGCATTGCTTATTATGAAAATAAAGGCATAGCTTGTTGGTCAGGTAATGACGATGAATGTTTTACTGGCCGTCATCAATGTAAATCGCACGGTGTTATTTCAGTAACGTCAAACTTAGTGCCTGGTTTAATGCGCCAGTTAATGGATGAAAATGTGCCGGAAGTTAACGAGCAATTACAAGGCTTAATGAAGTGGTTGTTTTGTGAGCCTAACCCTATTGGCTTAAATACCGCAATGATGATGACTAACGCGGTTGCGCCTATTTTTAGAATGCCATATAAAGCTTTAACACTTGAACAACGCCAGCAAGGTTTACAGCTATTAAGCAAAGTTAACCTTAATGAAATTGTTGGTGATAGCTTAAACTTAATGAATGACGACGACTTTTCTTATATTTGCTAGCTAAAACTATTAAGCAAAAAGAGCGAACAACTAGAATTGTTGAATGAGTTTTTAAGCCGAATTTAGTTACGCTAAATTCGGCTTTTTTAATTTATAAAACAAATTTTGGTATGGTAAATAACTATAACAAGGACGTTATTTGTTCAAACTGTGGTGTTAAATTCTCTGGTAACTGAGCGTTCACAGCATCCCCTGAAAGTGGGCAAATAAAACTAAGCTTTGCTGCGCATAATTGTAAGTTCAATTGCTTAGGGTAACTTTTACTTTCATCACCATGTAATCGGTCACCAACCACAGGCAGTCCGATTGCTTTGGCATGTTTTCTTATTTGATGCTTACGGCCGCTTTCAATTAATACCTCTACTAACGATAAGTCATAATCATTTTGATAAGCAAGATGTGAAAAATGACTGGTCGCTTTTTTATCATCAACTTCTACAGTTATCTTTTCTGGTTGCGGGTGTGAACGATGATCGCCATGAACAATAATTTGATAACGCTTTTCTAATTGATGATGTTCAAACATGGCGCTTAATGCGCGCGCGGCTTTTTTGCTATGCGCTATTACGATAAGCCCTGTAGCTGCTCGGTCAAGCCGGTGAACAATAAAAGCGGCTCGTTCGGGGCTAAGTGTTTGTTGCACAAAACGGTTAATGGTTAAATGATCACTCCACTTTGAGCCCTGTGAGAGCATGCCATAAGGTTTATACCAAATGCTGTAGTCTTGGCGGTCTTCAATTAAAATTGCGGGCGCGCATGTTTGCATTAAAACATCGCCATTGTAATAAAAATGCAAAACATCTTTAGCAAGTAAAGTTTTTTTTATACGCCTTAACCTTTGGGTATGTTTACCCCGAGTTAACCACAGCGCACCTTTAGCAATCGCTTGTTTTAACTGGGCATGTGATAACTCACAGTGCTCAGCTAATATGGGCAGCACTTGGCTATCGGCATAACTTATGGTGATGTGCTGTTCAAATTTCATGATTAATTAACACAGAGATGCTAGCAAGAGGCCAGTTTAACAAAAATATATGCATAACGGGGGAGGATCTTTTATAATTAACTTTATATTTTTTAATTAAGTCGTTGGTTATGAAAAGAGATTTAAGCTTATTCCCACAAGATCAAATAGGCGACAGCTTATGGCAGTTGCTTCAAAACGGAGTTGATTTGTCAGATGAGCAAGAAGTTGAATTTTCAACCATTTTCCCTACAGAAGAATTAGCCCTACAGTTTGGTCAGCTGCTGTTGTCAAATAATCAAAAGCTGTCTTTTTCTTCCTATCAAGGAGATGAAAATCTACCTTGGGAAATCACTGCGTACCCGCATATGGTGCTTAGTTATCAGAACATTATTGCTTATCGAGCTTTGTTAGAGGTTAATGCCGAAGCCTTTCAAGGTAAGTATGATGGTTGGTTTTGCACTCACGCCGTTAATTAGTTTATGAATATATGATCGACTCTAAAAGTTTTAAATCTTTACAGCAGCAAAGTGCGCGCTCTTATCATCAACATAAAAATATTATTAAGCAGTTACTCGCTGGTAAGCGAGTGTGTTGCTCTGAGTGTCAGCAGCCTTTAACTATTCACTTACCTAATGATAACGGGGTAGAAACCGGAGTGAGTTGCGCGAAAGGCTGTACTGATATCGCACTTGATTTCTCTTAATTACAGTTAATTTTAGCCGACTCGCTACTGTGGCTGTTATTAAGTTGCTCTTGTCGTAATATTGCCAGCACTAAACTAAAAATGTTGCTATATCAGTTAGTGGCTTTTTAATTTGTGCATGGTCTGGCACGGTGGCATCTTTTGCTGGGTAACCAACAATCAGTAACATATAAGCGCGATCGTTATCACTGCGCTGGCAAATTTTATTTAAAAACGACATTGGTTTTGGCGTATGCGTTAACGTGGCTAAGCCGGCGTTATGCAAAGCAGTAATTAAAATACCTGTGGCAATGCCTACCGACTCATGCACATAATAATTTGTGTGTTTATCTTCTGCCTTTATCCCGCCTTTTTTCTCACTGAAAGTTGCGATAAGCCAAGGGGCATGCTCTAAATAAGGCTTTTGTGCGTCGGTGCCTAAATCTTTTAAGGCGCCAAGCCATTCTTCACCAGCTCGGCCAGCATAAAAAGCTTGCTCATGCGCTTCAGCTTGTACGCGAATTTGTTTTTTAATGGCTAAGTTATTAATAGCAACAAAATGCCAAGGTTGATGATTAGCACCACTTGGCGCAGTACCTGCGGCTTTTAAACAATTTTCAATTATGGTTTGCTCAACAGCTTGCTCGCTGAACATACGTACCGAATGCCGCCTTTTAATGTTTTGATAAAATGCCTCTGAGCGGGTGAGCATTTCTTGCTCACCGTATTGTATATAGTCGGTTAACGGAGAAGCCGCGTGATCTTTCATAAACTAACCTCAAGCTATTATTCAAGCTTAATAGCTTAGCGATATTACTATTAATAGTGCAAGCCAATGCAGCAGCTTTCTTTAGCTAAGGCTTACACTTTATGGACGTTTTTATTGACGAGTGTTAAAAAAATTATCTGGACGGAGCAGTGGCATTGCTTAATTCATACAAGGAAAACATTGGCTTATTATTAACTATAATTTTTAGCGATAAGAATAAAAGCATTAGTTGGAATTGTTCTTATTAGTATTTAGGTAAATTGTATTTTTGAACTAGGATTGATCAGGTTACATATGAGGTACCCGACCTATGAAAGCCTATCAAAACATTTTAGCCGTAGTAAATAAAGCCAGTAATTATTCTCACACGGTAGCCAAAGCATATCAGTTAGCACAGCAGAGCCATGGCAGTGTGACCTTTTTAGCACTTAACAGCCATTTTGAAAAAGTAAACTCAGTCAATAAACAGCAAAAATTAAAAGCAGAGCAATTATCGATAAATTTAGCCGATACCATAACTAAACAAAATAAACATGGACTGTTATTACAAATAAAACAAGTGAGTACTTTGCAAGAATATCGCGCTATTGCTCACGAACTGGAAGGTCATGCTTATGATTTAGTGATCAAAGAAAAGCAAGCTCATCAACCTTTTACGCTTGGTTTTTCGCTTGCTAAAGATTGGCCATTACTTAGATGTGCCAACGCACCAGTGTTATTGGTAACAGATAAACATTGGCAAGATCATGGTCATGTATTGACTGCTCTTGAAACTGAAGAGCTAACATCAGCTCATCAATTATTTAATAAGGAATTGCTAAGCCATACCTGCCAACTATCTGATTTACTCTCCTGCGATATACATTTACTCAACTGTTACTTTGGTGGGCGAACGTCGATGGCAATTAATGGTGTTAATGACAGTAACAAGCAAAAAGGAGATAAACGTCAACATTGGCAACACTTGGTAGCTTTATCAAAAGAAATACCTTTGCTCGATAAAAGTATAGATAAAAAGCTCCATATCAAGCAGGGATTACCTGATGAAGTTATTCCTGAAATTGCTAGTCAGTATAAAGTGAATATGGTGGTTATTGGCAGCGGCGAGCATAAAAACATTTTTAATAATATGTTAGGACACACTTCGGAGTACGTCATTGATAAGCTGGCTTGTGATGTTTTAGCTATTTCACCCAATGTTAAACATTATCATTAATTATTTTATGTGAGGTTTGCATAAGTTTTAAATGAGGTTTTAAGTGAGCATCCATACAGAGCAGCCAATAAAAAAGGACACTTGCGTGTCCTTTTAGGTTTTGGTTTATCTGATGTTTACAACTTGTTGCTTAAGCTTTTACTTAGAGCTTACTACTTATAGCTGTAAGTAATATTTAACCAATAAACTTACGTGCGTTGCGGAACATGCGTACCCAAGGAGAGTCTTCTAACCACTCATCAGGGTGCCAAGAGTTGGCAACGGTGCGAAATACACGTTCAGGATGTGGCATCATAATCGTTACACGACCATCAGTAGTGGTTAGTGAAGTAATACCATCTGGTGAGCCGTTCGGGTTTGCCGGATAAGTTTCAGTTACATGGCCATAGTTATCAACATAACGAATGGCAACGGTACCTGAATCATTGGCAGCGCCAATAGCGTCTTCAGAAGTAAATTCAGTACGACCTTCACCGTGAGATACCGCGATAGGCATACGAGAGCCTTCCATACCTTTGAAGAAGATAGACGGGCTTTCTTGAATTTCTACTAAGCTAAAACGGGCCTCAAAACGTTCTGATTTGTTTTGTACAAAACGCGGCCATGCTTCTGAGCCTGGAATAATTTCTTTTAAGTTCGACAACATCTGACAACCATTACAAACACCTAAACTAAAAGTGTCTTCGCGGTGGAAGAAAGTTTTGAACATTTCACGTGCGTTGGCATTGAATAAAATTGATTTTGCCCAACCTTCACCCGCGCCTAAAACATCACCGTATGAGAAACCGCCACATGCGACTAAACCGTTAAAGTCAGCCAAATCTGTACGACCTGATAAAATATCAGACATATGTACGTCAATCGCGATAAAACCAGCGCGATCAAAAGAAGCCGCCATTTCTACATGAGAGTTAACGCCTTGTTCACGTAAAATTGCTACACGTGGATTACTTGAGTTTTGCGCATCTTTAACAATTAAATCGCTAACAATGTCTTCGTTAATATCAAAGGTTAACTCAGTGTTTAAACCTGGGTCTTCAGTATCAAACTTAACGTCGTGCTCTTGTTGTGCACATTCAGGGTTATCACGCAGTGATTGCATTTTGAATGTTGTTTGTGCCCATGTTGTACGGTAGTAAGTACGTGAGTTTTCAAGTACTACATCACCGTCGCGACTAAAACGAATAGTGTCTTCGTTATTAATACGGCCGATATCTGTACAACAATCTGAAATGTTATGCTCAGCAAAAATAGCGTGAATGGCGTCAACGTCAGACTCTTTAATTTGAATTACTGCACCTAGCTCTTCATTAAATAGCACGGATAGGTTGTCACCGCTTAGCTTAGATAAATCAACATCAACACCGGTGTGACCAGCAAAAGCCATTTCAACAACTGTGGTGAATAAACCACCGTCTGAACGGTCATGGTAAGCGATAAGTTTTTCTTCACGAACCAAGGTCTGCATAGCGTTGAAGAAGCCTTTTAAGGTTTCTGGGCTATCAACATCTGGCGTATCAGTGCCAAGCTGTTTGTAAACTTGTGCTAAACAAGAGCCACCTAAACGGTTTTTACCTTTTGATAAGTCGATAGCAACAAGGCGAGTGTCACCCTGATCTGTTCTTAATTCAGGCGTTACGGTTTTGCGAATATCTTCAACAGCGCCAAATGCGGTGATCACTAATGACAACGGTGAAGTGACTGACATGTCTTCGCCATTTTCTTTTTGCCATTGGGTTTTCATCGACATTGAATCTTTGCCCACAGGAATGGTTAAACCAAGCGCTGGACAAAGTTCTTCACCAATAGCTTTTACCGCTTCGTAAAGACCGGCATCTTCACCCGGGTGACCAGCTGGTGACATCCAGTTAGCCGAAAGCTTAATGCGATTCAAATCACCAATATCTGTACCGGCAATGTTCGTTAAAGACTCTGCTACCGCTAAACGGGCAGAAGCGCCAAAGTTTAATAAAGCAACCGGCGTACGTTCACCTAATGACATGGCTTCGCCGTGGTAAGAATCAAGCGCAGAGGCGGTTACGCCACAGTCGGCAACTGGCACTTGCCAAGGGCCAACCATTTGGTCGCGATTAACCATACCGGTTACGCTTCGATCGCCTATGGTAATAAGGAAGGTTTTTTCAGCAACGGTTGGCAAGCTTAAAATTCTGTCTGCAGCATCGCTAAGTGAAACATCAGCAAGCGCTAATTCATCACCAGCAGGAGTAACTGATTGAACGTTTTTAATAATTTTTGGTGTTTTACCTAATAAAACCTCAAGCGGTAAATCAATCGGGGTATCGTTTACTGAGTCGCCTTCAAAGTGTGCATCGGTTACGGTTAAATGTTCTTCTTCAGTAGCACGGCCAACAACTGCAAAAGGGGCACGTTCACGTTGACAAATTTCAGTAAATTGCGCTAATTGTTCATCAGAAACAGCTAATACATAGCGCTCTTGAGACTCGTTACACCAAATTTCATGTGGCGCCATGCTGCGTTCATCATTAGGTACGTTACGAAGTTCAAATACACCGCCACGGCCACCGTCAGAAACTAGCTCAGGGAAGGCATTTGATAAACCACCTGCGCCAACATCATGAATAAATAAAATTGGGTTAGCATCGCCTAACTGCCAACATTTATCGATAACTTCCTGACAACGACGTTCCATTTCTGGGTTTTCACGTTGTACTGAAGCAAAGTCTAAGTTTTCAGCTGACTGACCTGAGGCCATTGATGAAGCAGCGCCGCCGCCTAAACCAATGTTCATCGCTGGGCCACCTAACGCAATAAGGTTTGCACCAACAACAATATCACCTTTTTGCACGTGCTCGTCACGAATGTTACCTAAACCACCGGCAAGCATAATAGGTTTGTGGTAACCACGAACTTCAACGCCGTTGAATGAATTTACTTCTTCTTCATAAGTACGGAAGTAACCTAAAATAGCCGGGCGACCAAATTCGTTGTTAAATGCTGCGCCGCCTAATGGGCCTTCAAGCATAATGTCTAGGGCTGAAACGATACGAGATGGTTTGCCAAAGTCAGTTTCCCAAGGTTGTTCAAAGCTTGGAATACGTAGGTTAGAAACAGAAAAACCGACTAAACCTGCTTTTGGTTTTGAACCAATACCGGTTGCGCCTTCATCACGAATTTCACCACCACTGCCTGTTGCAGCACCTGGATAAGGAGAAATAGCGGTCGGGTGGTTATGAGTTTCAACCTTCATTAGAATTTGAATGTCTTCGTGATTGTAACCATATTCGTTGGTTGCAGGGTCTGCGAAGAAACGACCACCTTTATTACCCACCATAACCGCAGCGTTATCTTTATAAGCGCTTAATACATAGTCAGGATTAATTTCATGGGTATTACGGATCATTTTAAATAATGATTTTGGCTGTTTAACACCATCAATGGTCCAGTCAGCATTAAATATTTTATGACGACAATGCTCAGAGTTTGCCTGAGCGAACATGTAAAGTTCAATGTCGTGAGGATTACGGCCAAGCTTAGTGAAGTTTTCAAATAAATAGTTAATTTCATCTTCGGCTAAGGCTAAACCTAAATCAACGTTGGCATTAACAAGTGCTTGCTTGCCACCCGTTTCAATGTCGATAGCCGTTAATTTACCTGGCTCGGCACTGGCAAAAAGTGAAGTTGCTTGGTTCATTTCACTATAAACCGCTTCCATCATGCGATCATGTAGTAAGCCATTTAGTTGAACTTGCTGCTGGGCGGTTAACACATCACTAGTAATGTAATAGGCTAAGCCACGCTCTAAACGTACAATATTGCTTAAACCACAGTTGTGGGCAATGTCAGTTGATTTAGAAGACCAAGGAGAAATAGTTCCTGGGCGTGGCGTTACTAATAAAAATTGCCCTACAGGTTCATGTTCTTCAATTGTTGGTCCATACTTAAGAAGTTGCTGTAATACTTGAAACTCTTCTGGGCTTAGTTCAGCAGAAATATGCGCAAAGTGGGCATACTCAGCATAAATATCGGTAACGGGAAGCTGCAGCTGGGCACATTGGTCAAGTAATTTTTTTACTCGAAATTCAGAGAGTGCAGGCGCGCCGCGAAGGGTTTTCATCAACATCGACATAGTCTATTTCACCGGGTTAGTAATTAAGGATAAAAATCGCGCGTATTATAGTTGAAATAAAGGTCTTTGATAAGAACTAAAAGTGCTGAGCCGATGATTAATGTCACAACGAAAGAAAAAAAGGCTTTATGAAAAATCTAAATCACGCCACAATGATAAACTATGACGCAGATAAAAAATAAATACTTCCAAAAAACTCAGCTTTTTAAGTACTTAATATGCTTACTAACGCTATCGCTTTTCGCATGTCAACAACAAGACGATCGCGCGCAATTACAGCGCATTATTGACCGTGGCTATGTGCAAGTAGGTACAACCTTTGGTCCTAATAGCTATTACATTGACGCACAAGGCCCGGCTGGCTTTGAATATGAACTTGCCAAAAAATACGCCGACAGTATCGGCGTTGACCTAAAAGTTGTACCTAGTTACAGCTTAGAAGAGCTTTTCCATAAACTTGATAATAACCAAGTTGATTTTGTAGCTGCTGGCTTAGCGGTAACCCCTAATCGATTGAAAAATTATAACTTTGCGCCAAGCTATGACGAAATTAGTCAAAAGTTAGTGTTTAAACAAGGCCAAGTTCGACCTCGCCAACTTGATGATTTAACCGGTAAGTTCATGGTGACTGCCAATTCTAGCCATGTTGAAAACTTGCAACAGTTAAAACAAGTCAATGACCAGCTGCAATGGCAGGAAACTGCTGATTTAGACAGCGAAGAATTATTGATAAGTATTCTTAAAGGGGAAATTGATTATACCGTTATCGACAGTAATACCTTGGCTATTCAGCGTCGATATTACCCTGAAGTGAGTATTGGTTTTACCATTAAATCGCCACAGCCGATCGCGTGGGCAGTGAATAAGCACGGTGACGATTCTGTACTGGCAAGCTTAGTCGAATTTTTTGGCCAAGTGCATCACGACGGTACCATTTTAACTTTAGATGATAAATATTACGGACACGTTGAAAAATTCAATTATGTTGATACCCGCTTATTTATCAAAGCTGTGGAAACTAAACTGCCTAAATACCAAAATTATTTTGAGAAATACAGTCAAGAAATTGATTGGCGTTTATTAGCCGCCATTAGTTACCAAGAGTCACATTGGGAACCCCATGCCCGTTCATATACAGGTGTGCGCGGCATGATGATGTTAACACTAGGCACGGCAAGGCAAATGGGTATTAAAAGCCGTTTAGACGTGGAGCAAAGTATTCGTGGCGGTGCTAAATACTTTAAACAAATGATTGATAAAATGCCGGCGAGAATTCCAAGCCCAGACCGAACTTGGTTTGCTTTAGCGGCTTACAATGTGGGTTTTGGACATTTAAATGATGCCCGTATTATCACCCAAAAGCAGGGCGGTGATCCTGATCGCTGGGTCGAAGTTAAAGAGCGTTTACCACTATTAAAACAAAAGAAATATTACAAAAACACCAAATATGGCTACGCCCGTGGTGATGAGCCGGTTCACTATGTTGATAATATTCGCCGTTATTACGACACCTTGTCGTGGATGGATGAAAAAATAAAATTGCAACTTCAACAAGAATTAGAGTTAAAACTGCTAGAGCAGGTTGAAGAAGGACAGATTGAAGCAGAGCAGATCGAAAGAAAGCCGGTTGAAAGTGAACATGCTGAAAGTACAGAGGTTATGGTTTCAGCGTCGTAACATGGTTAAATTGAATTTTTACGCCGAAAATTTAGGGCATTATTAACTTATTATAAGCTGATAATGCCAAAGGGTTTTCCTTATTTATTGATAATACAAACGGGATTTCGGCTAATTCTGTCGCCATTTTATATTCTGCTAAATTTGGCATTCCTAGGGCTTTTCCATCCATAGTTACCCCAAGCACCGCATCAACACGACCAGCTTCATACATTAAGTAGGCTTGCTGTAGAGTATTAACTTCAGAAATAATCGCACCTTGCTTAGTTAAGTATTCTTGTATAGTGCTCAAACCTGCACTTCTCAGTGTGCTAATATGCAAGCCGTTTAGCACAAGAGGTTTTTGATGCTTAACTAGCAAACCATACCTAACCATTTTGTCTGCATATTTAACTTTAACTAGTCCTTCGGTATCTTTATTTACAGCAACAATAGTTGCTTGCCAATCTCCTGTGGCGATATGTTTGAGCAATCTTGCCGTTGGTAAATATTGAGCTTCAATAATAACGCCTTTACTAGCAGCAAAGTCACGTAATAACTTCCAAGATACACCTGCAGATGGTGAATTCATGTTAACGAAAGGGGGAAAGTGGGTAACTAGTACCGTTAAGGGGCGCTCTTGTGCCAATACATTGCTACAGAATAGGAACAAACACATAAATACTAACCGCATCAATATATCCTCTTAAGTTTACTTATTTTACTAAGGTAGCTAAAGTTTAGCATAGATGATTTTAAACACTACTTAGGTTAAATTAATTAATAATAACAGTTGTATACGGAAATCTTCGCTTAATTGCATCGGCTTGTTTTAACCATTTGGCTCGCGGATATTTATAAATTTCACCTTGTTTGTTTTTTAAACGGATTATATATTCTAGTCAATCTTAACTCCTAAAAAGTCAATTGTAACAGCGGTAACAATTCCTTACTTTAAATGTCATTTAATTGTCATAAATATAGGTAATAATCAAATGAGTGTTTAAATTCAACAATTTGTTACAAGGCTACGGAATTTATATCAACAAGCCTAAAACCAGTTATGTTGATTAGACATTAACGATTAATTAAGACAATTAATTTAAATAACATATAAATACAGATAATTTAAGGTAAGCATTATGAGAGTTAAAAAATCATTCACCAGTACACGCCGTCGTCAATTGCAACGACATCATACAAAAATGTTAAACCGTCGACATTTACAATTTAGCCAAAGCATATTATTAGAGGGGAAAAACACCGAAGCATAAAACGAGTTTAGCAATTAAGTTGATACAGTTAACAAAGAATAAATATTAGACAATATCAGGTAAAAGAGTTTTAGTTCTGTTTAGGTCATTAGTTCTGTTTAGTTAATAGGGCGAAAGCAAAATATAACTCAATGATTGCGTAGCAAGAGTTCTTAGCTAATTCATTCATTAACAACGTTATTATTTTTAGCATTTTTCTCCGCCTTCTTCTGAGCCTTTTTCTCGGCGCGGCGTCTTTTAAAAAAGGCCGATAACATGCTACTACACTCTTTTGCCATCACTCCCTCAGTTACTTCTACTTGATGATTCAAGTATTCACTTTGCACTAAATTAAATACACTTTGGGCTGAGCCTGTTTTTAAATCTGGGCTGGCGTAAACTAAGCGCTTTATTCGGCTATGCACTAATAAACCTGCGCACATTGGGCAAGGCTCAAGAGTTACGTATAAGGTGCAATCGAGCATACGATAGTTTTGTAAATGCTGGCCTGCAGCTCTTATTGCCAACATTTCAGCATGAGCAGATGGGTCGTTTAGCATAATTGACTGATTAAAGCCTTCGCCAATAATTTCACCATTAGCGACAATAACTGCACCTACAGGAATTTCATTAAAGCTTTCTGCTTGTTGCGCTAATTCATATGCGCGTTGCATGAAAAAATTATCGTCTTTAATCATAGGTAATCGCTCAACACTTCACTCATAAGAACAGCTCTAATAAATCATTTAAATAACGATGACCTAACTGAGTAACCTGCCAAACTTGGCCATTTTCAGTTGTGCTTAATAATTGCTTTTGCTCTGCTAGCTGTAACTTCGCTGCAATTGTTTCGCTACTTAGGCCGGTTGCTTGTTCAAAGTCAGTTAATGAAAACGATTCTTGCAAGCGTAATTGGTTCATCATAAATTCAAATGGTAGCTCTTCAACACTCACTTGCTTTAAATGATCAAGGTATTCGCGGCTTTGGTCTAAATAACCTTTTGGATGTTTTACTTTAATGGTGCGATATATTGTCTGTTCTTTGGTATCAGTAATTTTTCCGTGTGCGCCACAGCCAATGCCTAGGTAATCACCAAAACGCCAATAATTAAGGTTATGCTGACAGTGTTTATTGTTTTTGGTATAGGCTGAAATTTCATATTGCTGATAACCAGCAGCGCTTAACAACTGCATGCCTTGGTCTTGAATATCCCATAGCACTTCGTCTTGCGGTAAGGTTGGCGGTTTAGAATGAAATGCAGTATTGGGCTCTATGGTCAGTTGATACCATGAAATATGATCAGGATTCAGGGCAATCGCCTTTTTCAAGTCATCTAAAGCATGCTCAACACTTTGCTGGGGTAAGCCGTGCATTAGGTCTAAATTAAAACTTTTTACGCCACAGGTTTTTGCCAATTGCGCGGCGGTAACGGCTTGGTCACTGTCGTGTATACGGCCAAGTTTTATTAGTTTATCTGATGAAAAACTTTGCACGCCAATCGATAATCTTGAAACACCGGCTTTAGCAAAGCCAATAAACTTGTCAGCTTCTACTGTGCCGGGGTTAGCTTCTAAGGTTATCTCAATGTTTTCATCATGCTCAAAACGCGCTAATACTTGCTCAAGTAATGCTTTTATTGCTGACGAAGAAAATAGGCTAGGGGTGCCGCCGCCAATAAAAATACTATGTAGTGGGCGGCTGGTTAATTGAAACTTTTCAATGTCGGCGTCTAAATCAGCAATTAGCGCTTTCACATAATCATCTTCAGGAATAACTTCTTTAAGACTATGAGAATTAAAGTCACAATACGGACATTTTTGCACACACCAAGGTATGTGAATATAAAGGGAAAGCGGCGGATTTATTAACAAGGCCAATTACTCGAAATGCTTAACTAATTGAGCCAAGGCTTTGCCGCGATGACTTAAGGCATTTTTAATATCACGCGGAAGTTGTGCTGAGCTCATTTGTAAATCAGCTTGCCAAAATACTGGATCGTAACCAAAACCTTGCTCACCAAATTTTTCACGGCCAATAGTACCTTCCCACACGCCATGACAAATAATCGGCGTTGGGTCTAGGTGATGTTTCATATACACTAAAACACAATGAAAACGTGCACTACGTTCATTATCAGGAGTATTTTCTAGAGCCGTTAAAAGCTTATTGGTATTGTCGTCATCACTAGCATTTTCACCAGCATAACGCGCTGAATAAATCCCCGGAGCACCTTGTAATGCATCAACTTCTAAACCTGAGTCATCAGCAATTGCGGGCAGGCCGGTAATTTTTGCAGCGTGGCGCGCTTTAATTATCGCGTTTTCAACAAAAGTGGTGCCGGTTTCGTCAGCATCTTCAACATTAAAATCACTTTGCGGAACAACATTAATGTTCTGAGCGCCAAGTAAATGCGCTAATTCTTTTACTTTGCCTTGGTTGCCGGTGGCGAGCACGATAGTAGACATAAATATTTCTTTGATTATGAGGATAATATTGGCGGCAATAATACCTGAAAGCGTGATAAATGGGTATAAGTGAGCGGTGGAAATAAAAAAGGCATTAGCATTTATCATTAACTGCTAATGCCTTTTAAAGCTAAGAAGTTTTGCTGACTAAGTTAGTCGACGTAAAACTTTTGCGTAAATTTTAAATTATGGCTTTCTTTGCCGTCACTTATGGTGATGTCAAAATAAAAGGTTTCTTCATCGCTGTATTTAAGCTGCGACAAATAATAAATGGCTTGTCCTTCTTTAACTTCGTCAAAGTCTAAGGTTTTAATTTGGCCAATATCATTACGAGCAGTACCAGTAATTTTTACCGATTTTGCAGGTGTAGATTTTTGACTGTTATCAAGCACTGAAATATTAATTAAACCATTATAGCGACTGCGCTCAATACCGTAAGTTTTAGCAATTTCAGGCGTTAAAAAAGTTGCGCCAATAGCCATGTAATGGACATTAAACGAACCAAGTTTTTTCATGTTCTCTGCACTAGCCGAGCTGATAAAGCCAGCTAGCAGCGCTACTACCATTAGCGATTTAAATATATGTTTCATCAGTTGTTCCTTTATCACACTGAACCATTGCTTATTAAGTATAAGCCATTCTTTGCATATGCGTATTTTGTGGGCAATGCCTAAACTAAATAATTGCCCAATAAGGCAATGAGCCTGATAAAAAGATATTAATTACATTAAGCAATAAAAAGGCAATTAATACCGATAAATCTAAACCACCAATACTTGGAATAATAGACCTGATTGGGCGCAAAAAAGGTTCAGTGAGTTGATGGAATACCACTTGAGTTGGGTTATAACCTTGTACTACCCAGCTCATTAACGCCATAACAAGCATGATAATAAACAGTAAAATACCGGCTTGTTTAATAACAAAAAGCAAACCTAAGTAAGCTGCTAAAATAAAATCAACCGGACCGCCATTTAAAGCAGGGATGATAATAAAAGCTAATACACCAACCAAATACGCCAGTACGATAGTTGCTAAATCTAAACCGCCTAAGCTAGGAATAATACGACGCATTGGCGTAACTAAAGGGTTACTTACTTTTACAATGAACTGGCTAAGCGGGTTGTAAAAGTCAGCACGAACCCATTGTAGCCAAACACGCATAATGAGGATCATTAAAAAAGTATCAAAAGCGAACTTGAGCAAATAATTTACAGCTTCCATTTTTTTCTCCGATGGAATGATAAAAACCTTACTGCTATTAACGTTATAGCAATAAGGGGAAATATATTAATCGTTATTTTGCGCTATTTCTTGAGCTCTAGCCACAGCAGAGCTCATTGCATTTGTTACCAATTGTGGCAAACCGCCGTCAGTAAAGGTTTTTAACGCCGCTTGGGTAGTACCACCTTTAGAGGTTACATTTTCGCGTAACTGACTGATGGAAAGTTCAGGGTTTTCAACCACCATGCTCGCTGCGCCTAATGCGGTTTGTTGCACTATTTTACGGCTCATCGCTTGGTCAAAACCATATTCACGGGCTTGTTTTTCCATTGCTTCCATAAAGAGGAAAAAGTAAGCAGGCCCAGAGCCTGATAACGCAATGATGTGGTCAATTTGATGTTCTTGAGCAAGCCAAACAATTTCACCGGCGGCTAGCATTAACGACTCGGAAAAAGCTTTTTGCTCAGTGTTTACTTGTGGTGAGGCAAACATGCCAGTCATGCCTAAGCCTAATTGTGATGGCGTATTGGGCATAGTGCGGACAACGGCAGTGTTAGCGCCTAAAGCTTTTTGAATTTGCGCTAAGGTGCAGCCGGCGGCAACCGAGATAAAGCATTTATTGGATATATCTACTTGCTTAGCAATTTCTTGGCAAACATCGGCGATTAGATGAGGTTTAACCCCTAACACAATGGTGTCAGCAAAGTTGGCTGCTTCAATGTTATCAGCGGTTTCATTAATGCCCAATTTCGCTTTTAGCGCAACGCGTTTTTCTGGCGATGGATTTGAAACAATAATATTTTCAGCGGTAAAACCTGAGCCGACTAAACCACCAATAACGCCAGCGTTCATGTTACCAGCGCCAATAAATGCAACTTTGTTCATAATTTCCCTAGGGGTATTTTATTAATTAATTTCTAGCACCAAAAATAGCACTACCTACGCGCACCATAGTTGAGCCTGATGCAATTGCCTCACTCATATCGTTCGACATGCCCATCGACAATGTATCTACACTGTTATATTTGGCCTTTAATGATAAAAACAACTCATGCATGGTTTGATAAGTACTTAAAGGCGCATTTTTTTCAGGTATCGCCATTATGCCACGCAGCGATAAATTCTCGCAGTTGTGCACAATTTCAGCGAGGGCGAATAACTCACTTTTATCAATCCCTGATTTTGTCTGTTCTTGGCTAATATTCACTTGTAAACAAACGTTTAGCGGAGTATCTTGATTCGACCTATGTTCATTTAAACGCATGGCAATTTTTTCTCGCTCAACGCTATGAACCCAAGCAAAGTGTTCGGCAATGTGTTTGGTTTTATTCGATTGAATAGGGCCAATAAAATGCCAAGAAATATCAGCTAAATGACTTAATTGCTGAACTTTTTCTACTGCTTCTTGCACATAGTTTTCACCAAAGGCTCTTTGTCCGGCTTGGTAGGCTTGTTCAATGGCTAGTGAAGGTTTAGTTTTACTGACAGCTAATAAAGTTACCGCGTTATTTGCTCTAGAGCTTTGCTGACAAAGATGCGATATTTGCTGTTTTATCTGGCAGAGGTTATTTTTAATATCAGTCATGAGTTAAACTTATAAAAAGCCCCAAGCGGGCATTCATTACATTTGATTAAGAGGTTTGTATGGATATTACCGAATTATTAGCGTTCAGTGTGCAAAATAATGCATCTGACTTACATTTATCAACCGGTGTGCCGCCTTCAATTCGTGTAGACGGTGATGTGCGCAAGCTTAACATACCTGCTTTTGATGCTAAAGATGTTAACGCCTTGGTTTATGACATAATGAATGACCGCCAGCGTAAAGAATATGAAGAAAATTTAGAGGTTGATTTCTCGTTTGAAGTGCCTAACCTGGCTCGTTTCAGGGTAAATGCTTTTAATCAAAATCGTGGTCCTTCAGCGGTATTTCGTACCATCCCAAGTAAAATATTATCGCTTGATGATTTAGGTTGTCCCGATATTTTTCGTGATATTTCTGATACCCCGCGCGGCTTAGTTTTAGTGACAGGGCCAACGGGCTCGGGTAAATCAACGACACTTGCCGCCATGGTCGACTATATTAATAGTAACAAGTATCACCATATTTTAACGATTGAAGATCCAATCGAATTTGTTCATGAAAATAAAATGTGTTTGATTAACCAACGGGAAGTACACCGCGATACCTTAAGTTTTAGTAATGCTTTACGTTCAGCATTACGTGAAGATCCCGATGTTATCTTAGTTGGTGAAATGCGTGATTTGGAAACCATACGATTAGCCATGACCGCTGCAGAAACGGGGCATTTAGTTTTTGGTACCTTGCATACCACCTCAGCGCCAAAAACCATTGACCGTATTATTGATGTATTCCCTGCGGAAGAAAAATCTATGGTGCGTTCAATGTTATCTGAATCACTGCGTGCAGTTATTTCTCAAACGCTAGTGAAGAAAGTTGGCGGGGGCCGAGTGGCGGCGCATGAAATTATGATCGGCGTGCCAGCAATTAGAAACTTGATCCGTGAAGATAAAATTGCGCAAATGTATTCAGCGATTCAAACCGGGATGTCAAACGGTATGCAAACTATGGATCAATGTTTACAAGGCTTGGTTAATCGTGGCTTGATTTCTAAGCAAGATGCAATGGATAAAGCCGTTGATAAAGGCCAGTTTAAGAATTTTTAAAACTTCTCATAACCTTTTATTAATTAGGCACTTAATTAGTTGTAGTGCTTTAAGGTAAGACAAATGAATTTCCATGACTTATTAGAAAAAATGGTGCAAAAAGATGCATCAGACATGTTTGTTACTGCAAAACTCCCCGTTAGTGCCAAAATTAACGGAGAGTTAGTACCTATTGATGAGCAAAGTTTGTCGGCTGAACAGTCTTTAGCTTTAGTTCACGATGCGATGAACGAAAAACAAAAGTTACAGTTTGACAGCGAGAAAGAATGTAACTTCGCCATTTCTATTGACGACATTGGTCGATTTCGTGTTTCAGCTTTTTGGCAGCGCGATATGGCCGGTATGGTTATTCGCCGTATTGTTACTGAAATTCCAGACTCAGACGAACTTGGCTTACCGTCTGTACTCAAAGATGTGGTGATGTCTAAACGCGGTTTAGTGCTGTTTGTTGGTGGCACCGGTACCGGTAAATCAACCTCTATGGCGTCATTAATCGGTTATCGTAATCATAACGCTCGCGGCCATATTTTAACCATTGAAGACCCGGTTGAATTTGTTCATGAGCATGGCAAAAGCATGATCACCCAACGAGAAGTTGGGCTGGATACTGAAAGTTTTGACGCGGCGTTAAAAAGCTCGTTACGCCAAGCGCCTGACGTTATTCTCATTGGTGAAATTCGTAGCCAAGAAATAATGGAGCATGCCTTAAGTTTTGCTGAAACTGGGCATTTGTGTATTGCTACGCTGCATGCGAATAACGCTAACCAAGCCATTGACCGTATTATGCATTTAGTACCTGCTGAGCAGCATGGTAAATTGTTGTTTGATCTCGCCTTAAACTTGCGCGGCGTTATTGCTCAGCAATTAGTGCCAACCCGAGATGGCAATGGCCGTGTTGCTGCCATTGAAATTTTACTGAACTCGCCATATATCGCAGAATTGATCAAAAAAGGTGAAGTTGGCAGCATTAAAGAGGTGATGGAAAAATCAACTGAACAGGGCATGCAAACCTTTGATCAGGCGCTATTTAACCTTTATCAACAAGGTTTAATTAATTACGCTGATGCGCTTCATCATGCCGATTCACCTAATGACTTACGCTTGATGATCAAACTTAGAAGTAATGATCAAGGCGGCGTTGGTGCGTTAAGTGGTGTAACCCTTGACGGTTTAGAAAACGAAGAGTTTAAGTAAGCTAAAAGCTAAAAGCTAAAAGCTAAAAGCTAAAAGTTAAAAGTTAAAAGCGATAAGCTAAAAGCTTTAAGTGATAAGTTACAAGCCATAAAAAAAGCTACAAATTAGCCGTTAAACTGGCTTCTTGTAGCTTTTATTTTTTATGCTTAAAGCTTTTCACTTATAGCTGCTTGCTTTGAGCTATTAACTGATTTGTTCGAAGTAACTTTCTAAAATCAGTTTGGCCGACTCTGCGTCAATATTATCTTTTTTCAAATTACGATAACCACCACGCGCAAAGAGTTGTTCTTTGGCATCGGCGGTGGTTAAGCGTTCATCTTGAAAGGCAACTTTCACCCCTAAACGGCCTGATACTCGATTACCAAATTTTTTGGCGTCTAAGGTCAGTTGCTGTTCGCTGCCATCCATATTTAGTGGCAAGCCCACTATAATTAAGTCAGGCTGCCATTCTTTTACATAACCTTCAAGACTCGGCCAATTAGGAATGCCGTCTTTGGCTTTAATTGAGCCTAATGCCGTGGCATTGCCGGTCATTTCTTGGCCAACGGCAACGCCAATGTATTTTTTACCAAAGTCGAAGCCGATTAACGTACGCATGCCAATTTTTTCAGGTTTTGTTGATTTACTCACTAAGCGTGTCCAATGTCAGAAGATAAATGCGCGAGATCAATGCCAAGTTTTGCTGTGGCTTTTTTCCAACGCTGATCGTGTGGGGTATGAAATAAAATATCTTCATCTGCTGGCGCCATTAACCAAGAGTTTGCCTGTATTTCTTGTTCAAGTTGCCCAGGCCCCCAGCCGGCGTAGCCTAAAGTGACTAGAAATTTTTCTGGCGCTTCTTCAGTACCTAAAGCCATTAAAATATCTTTTGAGGTGGTTATCATCACCTCGTCACTTAAGGCGAGTGAGCTGTGCCAGCCTGCTTGTGGGCTATGTAGTACAAAACCGCGGTCTTGAGATACCGGCCCGCCAGTTAATACTAATTGTTCTAGCGAAGGGGTTTCTTCAAGTTCGTCATTAATTTGCGACAATAACTCACTTAAAGTGAGGTTAACAGGCAAATTAATAATAAGCCCCATAGCGCCTTTGTCATTATGTTCACAAATGTAAGTAACGCTTTTATTAAAGTAAGAGTCATCTAACGATGGCATAGCGATTAGTAATTGATTTTCAAAACTTTCCACAATATCACCTCTTTTATTACGGTTAATTTTACTATTAACGTTCGAGTGCTTCTTCAATGGCGTCCATTAACTTACCACTGATATTGATTGGATATGCTGCTTCAATTTCTCTAATACAGGTAGGACTGGTGACGTTTATTTCGGTAACCTTGTCACCAATAACGTCTAACCCTACAAAGTATAGACCACGTTTTTTCAATTCAGGAGCAATTGTTTCAGCTATTAGCTTATCACTAGGGCTAAGGGGTCTTGCTTCGCCACGACCACCTGCGGCTAAGTTACCACGAGTTTCGCCCTGTGCAGGAATACGCGCTAGGCAATAAGGCATAGGTTCACCGTTAACAATAAGGATGCGTTTGTCGCCGTCAGTAATTGCTGGCATGTACTCTTGTACCATCGCATATTGCTCGCCATGGTTGGTAAGTGTTTCTAAAATAACGCCAACGTTGGGGTCGTTTTCACCGATACGGAAAATAGATGAACCGCCCATACCGTCAAGTGGTTTGATAATAATGTCTTTTAAGTCTTGATGAAATTGACGGATTTTTTCATTGCTACGGGTTACTAAGGTTTTCGGTGTTAGCTCAGGGAACCATGCCGTGAACAGTTTTTCATTACAATCGCGTAAACTTTGCGGCTTGTTTACAATTAAAGTACCTGCAACTTCGGCACGCTCTAATATGTAAGTTGCATAAATATATTCTGTATCAAACGGTGGATCTTTACGCATTAACACAGCGTCAAGATCAGCTACCGCAATATCTTCAACGGCTGATAATTCATACCATTTATCGGCATCGTCAAATACTTTTACTTGCTGAGTTTGCGCCCGACAGCTGCCTTGCTCTAGGTATAAGTCTTTCATTTCCATGTAATATAACTGGTAGCCACGCTTTTGGGCTTCCAGCAACATTGCCATTGAAGAGTCTTTTTTGATGTTCACCTGTGAGATGGGATCCATCACAATGCCGAGTTTAATTGTCATTTTCTATCCTAAATTCATTAGTAATTATGCTAAATCGCCATATCGGCATTGTAACGCGGTTATTGCCGTTAGTGCTGCTGTTTCAGTGCGCAGTACTCTTGGCCCAAGTAAAACATCAGTAAAACCTGCTTTTGTGGCTAAGCTAATTTCGTCATTACTTAAACCGCCTTCTGGACCTATTAATAAACGTACTCGCTTATTTTCCATCGGCAAAGACATTATGGAATGCTGTGCTTTGGGATGTAAGTTTATTTTTAAGGCCGAGGTTTGCTGTGCCAACCAGTCTTGCAATAACATTGGCTGATTAACTATAGGGACCGAACAACGGCCAGATTGTTCACACGCGCTGATAACTATTTTTTGCCATTGTTCAACTTTTTTCGCTAAGCGCTCTTTATTGAGTTTTACGCCGCAACGTTCGGTAAACAGTGGCGTGATAGTATTAACACCCAATTCTACTGATTTTTGCAAGGTGAAGTCCATGCGATCACCACGCGATATACCTTGCCCTAAGTGAATATTTAACGGTGATTCAACTGCTTTTTCAAAGCTGTTGCTTAAATATACGTCTGCCTGTTTTTTACTAACGTTAGTTAAGGTGCCAGAAAACTCTAGATTCGACTGACCATTAAATAAGGTCACCGTGTCGTCATTTTTTAAACGTAATACCCGCACGGCATGGCCGAAAGCGTCATCATCTAAGGTTATGGTTTGCTTAACCGCTAAGGCCGAGTTTTGGTAAATTCTTGGATTTCTCATAATAAGTAATTTTTAAATCATCAAAGAACAAGTAGTTAAGTGTTTTAACTTTAATAAATAGATGTTCATAAACACATTGTTAGTACTAAGGTTGGGATCAACGATAAGCTTTACAAGCAAGCGCTAAAAAGTTTTCTACTAATTTAATTTTTATATATTCGTTAGTATTTAAAGTGTCGTATTTTAGTGGCAAATGCTTTGGCTGATATAGGAGAGGATAACCAATTTACAACAGTGTTTGTTTTTATGAATAAAAACAAGGCGCATTTTGTCTTGGATGTGTAATAATCAGTTATTGCTGTAACAATTATACTGCTTTTTACAAGGATCATTATTCAATGCCAAGATCTACATCACTTTCTTTTTTATCAAAAATTCAATTTAATCATTACACTAAAAGCATCTTAATGTCTGCGCTGGCAGTGCTCACTATCGCAGGTTGTGGTAAGCAAGAGCCAGTGAAAGTAGCTGCACCTGCGCCAGCGGTGTCTGTATATATCGTTAGTAATGATGATGTAGGTCGCTATAAAGAATTTGTAGCGCGTACTGAAGCGTCCAAAGAAGCCAACCTTCGAGCACGAGTAGAGGGCGAGTTAATTGAACGTCACTTTAAAGAAGGTAAAAGAGTAGATAAAGGCCAACTGCTGTTAAAAATAGACCCTGCCGCTTATGAAGCTTCGCTTACTCAGGCTCAAGCTGACTTAAACAGTAAACTTTCAGCCGAAGGTAATGCTATTCGTAATTTAAAGCGGGCTAATGAATTGATTGATGAAGGCTATATTTCACAATCTGATTACGATCGTTTAACCACTGAAGAATCTCAAGCTAAAGCTGGTGTAAACGCAGCGAAAGCGGCATTAGAAAAAGCGCAATTGAATTTAAGTTATACACAAATTCATGCCCCATTTAGTGGCTCTATTGGTAAGGTTAATTATGATGTTGGTAATATTGTTGGCCCAAATAGCGATGTACTTGCTACCTTAACCATAACCGATCCTATTTATGTCAGCTTTCAAGTAGAAGAAAGCGATTTTATTACCCATTTACAACAGCATCGTAATCTTGATAATCCTGCGGATGCACCTATTGATATAACTCTGCGTTTACCTAACAACACCACTTATGGTGAAATGGGGATTTTAGACTTTGCTGATACGAAAATTGACCAAGGTATGGGCACGGTTGAATTAAGGGCATTATTCCCTAATCCTGAAAAAGTTATTTTACCCGGCTTGTTTGTTAATTTAATTATAGAAAGCCAAATTAAAGAAAAAATGGCGTTAATTCCCCAAGCTGCCGTGCAAGAAAATCAGCAAGGTAAGTTTGTTTTAGTTATTGATGATAAAAACTTAGTATCACAACGCCATGTTGTTTTAGGCCGCCGTATCAATGCTATGTGGGTGGTTAAGTCAGGACTCGAAGAAGGCGAACAAGTCGTTGTTGAAGGTTTGCAAAAAGTACGTTCTGGCGTAGAAGTTAAACCTGTTGCTAAAGCGGTTGACCCTACCACAGGTGCCATTACCGACATCGCAGTGAACTAGGGGCTTAGCATGATAAGTAAAACCTTTATTGAAAGGCCTAAGTTTGCCTTTGTAATTTCAATTGTTATAACGCTTGCTGGACTTATAGCAATGTTGTTATTGCCAGTGAATATGTACCCTGAAATTACGCCGCCACAGGTACAAATATCCGCGATTTACCCTGGTGCAAGTGCACAGGTGGTAGAAGAGTCGGTGATCCGGCCCATAGAAGAACAAGTGAATGGTGTAGAAGATATGATGTATATCGAGTCTTCTGCGTCAAATAATGGCAGTGCGGTGATCACGGTTTATTTTAAAGTGGGTACCGACAGCGATATGGCACAGGTAAATGTGCAAAACCGTGTTGCGCTTGCTAATAGCTCGCTACCAGCTGAAGTTACTCGTCAAGGTGTAGTGGTTAAGAAAAAATCAAGCAGCATGCTGCTTGGGGTAAATTTATTTTCAGAGCAAGAAGGCATTGACCAGCTATTTTTAAGTAACTACGCCACTAACTATTTAGTTGACCCACTAAGCCGTATTAAAGGTGTTGCCTCAGCTGAAGTGATGGGAGAAATGACTTACAGCATGCGTGCTTGGCTGCGACCAGATCGGATGTCGTCATTAAATGTTACTGTTGCCGAAGTAAAACAAGCGCTACAAGAGCAGAATATGATAGTGGCTGCCGGTAAGTTAGGTGCTAGTCCATCACTGCCTAATCAGCAATTTGAGTATTCTATTCAAGCTAAAGGGCGTTTAAAAACTGCGGAAGAGTTTGGTCAAACCATTATTCGAGCTCGAAAAAATGGTAATTTTGTGCGTTTAGACGATATCGCCCGTATCGAACTAGGCGCCGCTGATTATTCAACTCAAGCCCGTTTAAACGGTAACCAAACCGCCTTTTTGGTGGTTTATCAATTGCCCGATGCTAACGCTACTGAAGTCGCACAGTTAATTAAAGCAGAAATGAAGGTACTCGCAAGCCGTTTTCCTGAAGGTTTAGAGTATGTTATTCCTTACGACACCACCGAATTTATTATTCGTTCAATTGAAGAAGTAAAAGTCACTTTATTCCAAGCGGTTGGCTTGGTTATTTTAGTGGTATTTTTATTCTTACAAAACTGGCGCGCCACCATAATTCCTTCATTAGCTATTCCCGTATCGCTAGTGGGCACTTTTGCCTTTATGATTTTAATGGGTTACTCGATTAATACCATTACCTTATTTGGCTTAGTACTCGCCATTGGTATTGTGGTTGATGACGCGATTATTGTTATTGAAAATGTTGAGCGTATTTTAAAAGAAGAAAAACTGCCAATTAAAGAAGCGGTAACCAAGGCGATGGAACAAGTTTCCGGTCCTATTATTGCAACCACCTTAGTACTACTCGCGGTTTTTGTTCCGGTTGCCTTTATGCCGGGTATTACCGGTGAATTATATAAACAATTCTCGGTAACTATTTCGTTTGCGGTTTTAATATCATCACTAAATGCTTTAACGCTAAGCCCGGCATTATGTACTGTGCTACTTAGCGAAAAAAATATGAAACCAATCACTTGGTTATCTTTCTTTAATCGCGGCATTAATAAGCTAACCGGTGGTTATACCAAAACCGTAAACTATGCCTTAAAGCGTAGTGCGCGAGTAGGTATTTTAGTAGCGATTGTTTTTGCTGCTACGGCGTGGTTATCATCAAACGTACCGACCGCTTTTGTGCCTGGTGAAGACCAAGGTTATGTATTTGTTGATGTGCAATTACCCGATGCTGCATCTTCGAATCGTACGCAAGCGGTGATGGATAAAATCACCCCGATTATTACTAACGATCCGGCTGTGGTTAATATTATTACCGTATCGGGCTTTTCATTATTAGGTGGTGCAGGCTCGAATAATGCTTTAGCTATTATCATGTTAAAAGATTGGGAAGAACGGACGACACCAGAGTTAGGCTTACGACAAATTATTCAGCGTTTAATGGGGCAATTATGGTCGATGCCTGATGCGCAAATTATGGTATTTAACCCACCGCCAATTCCAGGCTTAGGTAATAGTTCAGGTTTTGAATATAAGTTGCAAGATAGCGAAGGGCGCGATCCTGCAGTATTAGCGCAAGTAATGAATGGTTTAATTTATGAAGCCAACCAACGGCCAGAGCTTTCTCGGGTGTTTAGTACCTTTCGCGCCAACGTGCCGCAATACTTTTTAGAAGTCGACCGTAACAAAGCTAAAGCGCAAGGTGTGGCGTTATCAGATATTTTCACCACGTTACAAGCGCAACTCGGTTCAATGTACATTAACGACTTTAGTCAATTTGGTCGAACTTACCGAGTAACTATTCAAGCAGAAACCCAGTTCCGTAAAGACCCGTCAGACTTACGTCATTATTTCGTGCGTAATAGCGACGGTGATATGGTGCCATTAACTACTTTAGCTAAGCTTGAGCCCATTTTAGGACCAACAACGATTAGTCACTTTAATTTATATCGTAGTGCTAGCATTTCTGGGCAAGCAGCACAGGGCTATTCGTCAGGTGAAGCGATTGCAGCAATGGCAGAGTTATCAGCAAAATTACCACAAGGTTATATTTATGAGTGGGCCGGGCAGTCAAAACAAGAATTAGAAGCGGGTGATTTAGCGCCGATACTTTTTGCTTTAGCTATTTTGTTTGTTTATTTATTTTTGGTAGCTCAATACGAAAGTTGGACCATTCCATTTTCTGTTATTGCCGCGGTACCTTTAGCCATTTTTGGGGCAATGTTAGCGCTTTATACCGTGGGTATGGCGAACAATATTTATGCGCAAGTAGGTTTGGTTTTACTGATTGGCCTTTCTACCAAAACCGCGATACTGATTGTTGAGTTTGCGATGGAAGAGCGAGCGAATGGCGCAAGCATATTTGAAGCGGCACTTAACGCTGCAAAAATGCGCTTTCGCGCGGTATTAATGACAGCCCTTTCGTTTGTTTTAGGGGTATTGCCATTGGTATTTGCTACAGGCGCTGGCGCTGGCAGCCGTGTATCTTTGGGTTTAACAGTACTTGCGGGTATGGTTGCTGCAACCATTTTTGGAACGATTTTAGTGCCGTACTTTTATATGGTTATACAAGGTATGCGTGAGAAAATTAAAGGCCAACCTAGCGTTTAATTAGTTAAATTAACATCATCATAAAAAAACCAGCGATATCGCTGGTTTTTTTTAGCTATCTACTTTTCCTTACTTATTAATAAACTAAGTTAGTAACATTTCTTTGTAGCTGTTTAAACCAAGAAAATCCATACAAGGCTAGTAAATGTTTAGGTTTTAATTTACAACGTGGGTCGGCTAACAACTTACGCCCTTGGCTAAAACGGCCATTTAAAATATTAAGTTTAGCAAGGTGACATAAATGAGCCGCGCTATAACGTAGCATGCTGGTTTTCATTTTTACGTCATCTTTTAGCAATTGTGCTTTGGCACTTACTCGAATACTAAAGGCACATTCTTCAGTTGGTACATTATCTCTACTTGCTTGGTTTTGTGCATCTTTATGATATAAAGAATGAATATTTACTGAATAAGCGATAGCGGTGTGCAAGGCCGCTCGACAGAAAAAGTCTTGATCTTCACCAATAGGCTCGCCCACAGGAAACATCCCGATTTTATTAAATAAAGCACGCTTGATGGTAATTGATGACATGGTAAATGGTAAATCGCCGCGCGAGGCAATATCAAAATAATCATCCAATAAAATACCTTTAGGGTCGGCGGGTAACATATTAATTTTGGCATCAACATAATTATCTTGTGCTTCTACTATTTGGTAGCAAGTGCCAAAAAATTCGGCGCGGGGAAAACGATGTATTAAACCCGAAATTTCATCCAAATATAAAGGAAGCCATTGGTCATCAGCGTCGAGAAAAGCAATGTAGTCACAACTTGCTGCTTTTATGCCGGTATTACGTGCGGCAGAAACCCCTTGGTTTTGTTGTTTGATTAAACGTACATTTGCAATATTCGCTTGCTCAATTAACAAAACGCCTTCGTCAGTAGAGCCATCATCAACGACAATAATTTCTGTAGCCGGATATTTTTGCCAAGCTACACTTTTAAGCGTGCGAAGAATATGGCTAGCTTTATTGTATAGCGGAATGATAACGGTGAATTTTATGTTATTCATAACTTGTACTCCAATTTAATAATGCTTTATTTAAGGCCACTGAAACCGGAAGTTTTGGTGCAATGAAACCTTGTGTTAAACCTTGCTCTAATGGCTCTATCAGTTGGCTGATTTGTTGCTCAGCGATGTTTAACTGATAACTTTCGGCTAAGCCAATTTGCTGACACCAGCCTGCACACTTTTGATGATAATTAATCGAGAGCACCGGAGTTTTGGCAAGGTAGCCTAAAATTGAACCGTGCAAACGCATACTGATCAGCGCTTTATAGCTGGCAAGATCATTCATAACTGCAAAAGGGTTGGGGTTATACGGTTTGATAATTAGTGGGATTTTGTTTGATAAACGCGCCTTGATCGCGTTATTTATTACCCAATCGCCCAATACGCTATGACCATTAAATTCGATTAAGGTAATGGCTTCGCCAGTGTTGTTATAAAGCGTAGTAATTAATTGGCATAGCTGGTTTAGTCTTTGCTGCTCAGCAACTAGGTCAATTTTCCCCATAGGGTCAATCGCCACCGAGCATAAAGCTAAAGCAATGCCTTTACGTGGTGTGCTTGGTTGTACAAATTTATTAGCACATAATAATAGTGGTGCTAAATCAAAGGTTTTTTCTACTTTGGCCTGTGGCGCTATGCTGTTGGCAATAGCTAAGCTATTGGCATCTCTTACACCAACAAAAGCACATTCATTAAGAAAACGCGCACAAGCTTTTTCAGCTGCGACTGATTGAAATGGTCCGATACTCACGCCAACCGCACGGCTTTTTTCAGGACTTGCTAATGACATTAAATGACGCTTTAAGTTGATGTCTGTCGTGCTATGTAAAACGGCGCCACCACCAAAGATTATTCGTTTACTTTTTATTGCGGCTTTGTAATGCGCTAAACGGTTTTGTCCGGGAAAGCTCTGTTTAAAATTTAAGTTTAACTGCTGTGTTGCTGGCGTGTGTCGGTTATGGTCGCCGTATAAACCAATTTTATTGTGGTCACAGGATAAATACTTATTTGCGCCCCACGCAGTAGCATACATTAGCGCGTCATCGCCGCTATTTTGCATGCCATAATAACCAACAATGTAGGCGTCAGTACTTTTGAATTTAGTGGCTGGTAACATTGCGGTTTGTAGCATAGTGGTTTGAAACATAGTTATCTCCAGATTTTAGTGGGTTAAGAGCAATGCCTATCCATATAAGTGCAGGCCAAAATAGGTAAGTAAGAATTTCTAAATTTTCGAAAAATGAATAACAAATAAAAACCAGAACCATGCACAAGGCGGCTCTTGCCATTTGGCTGTTTTTACTTTGTATTAATAGATAAATGCTGGTGAAAAATAATGGTATTGCTAAAGCGAGTAGGCCGACAATTCCTTTAACAAAAAGCAAACCGTACCAGCTATGATGTGAGCCAATTGGCATGCCTTCAACTATTTTAGGGCCACGTTCAACAATGCCATGCCCCCAAATAGGTGCCTCCGCAGACCAACGTTGTATAGCAATGCTTTCTAAAGTTGAACGTACTCTGGTTGAATCAGGTCGTGACGCTTTGATATCTTCATATGCGCTAATTATCCAGTGGTAAATTGGTTCACCTAATAACAATACAGCAGGAATAAAAAGCCCTAATACAACCCACAAAATGGGGTTGTCAAGTTTTCCTGTGTATAGACTAAGCGGAATTAATAAGCTGTAAATTACCCAACCTGCACGTGATTGCGACAATAAACACATGGCTAAACTGCCCGCTAAACCTGCATAACGCCAAAAGCTATTTCTTTCTTGTAAGCAAAAAATTAAAAAGATGCAGGCCATAAAACCCGCCGCAGGTGCCCATGGCGTAAAGAAGCGCCAGCGACCAGCACCTGTTTCTGGGTTTAAACCGTATAAGCTCACTTTAAAAAAGTCTGCACCAGGGCCGCCAATAATTTCTAGCGGTGAAATAAACAGATCGCCAGGTAAGCTGAGGATATAAGCTGCTACCGTGATAACGGCGAAGAGCAAGCTGTGAAAAGAAACCACACATATCGCTCTGATAAGCAGTTTAGGGCTTATTTGTACTATGCTACCCAGTAGTAAAAACAAGGGCATTAACGCCCAGCCTTTAGTCCAGCCTATGCTTGATTTTATTGTTTTCATCAAGCCTAACTCCCAGTTTGCATGAGCAATAATCAAAGCTAATAACATCACTAAACCTGCTATTATCCATAGCCAAATAATGGCTGGAATGGTGGCTAACGGCTCTTTGCCGTTGATGTACCAGCGCAATATCGCGATGATAAATATTAACCAACCTATTAACGAACCTGTTACGTACAATGCACCCAGCGCGAAAAATGGGTAGGTAAGTATCAAGGCCAGCCAGATTAATTTTTCTTCAAAAGAATGCGGATTAATTTGTTGCGTTGCCATAAGATAAATAGTCCAAGGGTGATGAAGAAAAAGCCAAGTAGTGCAGCTATTGCGGCAATAATATGACTTGGGCTGCTGTGCTCGTTGGGATAAGAAGGCGTTGTTAACATTTGCAGTACAGGGTATGAAGCAAAAATATCGGCTTTACCGGCTTCAAGTCTGGCAGCAGCTGAAGTAAAAATAGCTTCAGCCATGTTAAATTCACGTTGTAGCCTTTCTAATTCAACAATTTCGCGAGAGTAAATTTTCAATTGATCATTTAAATGATCAATTGAGCGTTTAAGATCAGCCAACATTGAATCTTGGCCTTGATGAGCCGCATAAGCTTCTATTAAGTCAGCAAATAATTGTGAGCGTTTTGGATTTAGCTCAAGGTTTAAAGTATTAAAAATTTCAGTGGTATTAAGGCCAAAAATTTCACTGCTACGATTGTTTATCGCGGCACGGGTAAAGTTTAAACGCTTTTGCTGGGCAATAACTTTAGGATGGTTACTGCCCCAGCGTGAGCTATATTCAGAAAGCTTGCTGATGCTAACTTCTAGCTCGCCTAAATAAGCTCTAAATTCAACATCTGATTGCAATACAAAAGCTTGACCCGCCAACTTCGGTGAAACGCCAAGTTCAGTGCTTAATTGGTTAATATATTCTTCTGACTGTTCCAATTCAGCTCGGGCATACATTTGACGTTCTTTTACGGCCGAAAGGGTTTTAATAAGCTGATCCATTTGGTCAACAGAAACCACCATGGAGCGTTGCTGAAAATCAACAATAGCGCTGCGGGTAATATTCATTCTTTCACGGTACTGATTGAGTACATTTTTAATGCTAACGTCGCGACGTGATACTTCATCAGCGCGTAAAACATCTAACTCTTCTTGTAATGATTGATACAAGGCAAAGGCTTTTGCTTGAGCAAGACTAGGAGTTGAACCACTTACACCTAAGCTTATAATTGAGGTTTGCTCGGTAAGTTTAATTTTTGCTTTACCAAAATCGCTTAAAGACATTTGTAAACTTTTTGCTGCACGCTCACGAACACCTCGGCTAGAAAGCATTTCTTTATAATTTACTCGCGGGTTAAATCCTCCACCTGAAAATGGCGTATTGGTTTGCGAAACCACTTGGCCAACATTATCAAGGGTTACGCTATTACTGCTGCCTGTGCCGGGTAATACCAATTCCATATTGCTGCTAAAGCGTGGCGTTTTTGCTAAATAAATAACGACTAATAACGCCACTAAACTGTATGAAAAAGCGGCAGTCACTAGGTAAGGTCGTTTCAGCATCAAATAAACATTTGCGCGAAATTTTCCAAACTTTGTCTGTGTGCATAGCGGATATTTCATAAGTCACCTATAGTAATTTAAGCGGAATAAGCACATCGACCATAGTGGCAGCGATATCACGAAAGTTGGTTACAGTTGAGTCGTAACACGCCAGCGCATCGTTAGGCATTAAGTAAGGGTTGATCTCACTTTTACCGGGCATATGCATAAGCTCTTCAACTGAACGTTCAAGAATTTGGGTTTCACCAGTTATCGGGTTTTTACTTGCTAACACAACTTTGCGCGGGGCATTGGTCCAGCTTTTTCCACCAACACAGTTTGCTGAAATTACCGCTTGTAATAAGCGTGTACCATAAGGCAAGCTCGTTGAATAACGGCCTACTGCAGCGCTGCTGTTATCGCCCGCTGAATCAATAAGGTTCGACATAAATACGCGAAAACCTTTTGGGGTAATTTGGCTAGGTCTTACTAAATGCGGTTGAAAACAGCCAGTGCTGGGTACTATGATTCGGTCACCAGCAACTAATGGATAATCTTTAACTGCTTCCCCAGTTAACATGCCGGTCATGTCTACCTGAATTTGCCAGCCTTTGCGCAACAAAATAATTTGGTCAAGCTTGGCGTCAGGTCGAATACCCGAAGCTGCACGAATGGCCTCTGATAATAAACGGGTGGTTGAATAGTCACCAAAAGCATCAACGCGGTTATCATCAATATTAGTTGCTGCTTTTTTATTAATTAATACCGTGCCGGGTTCAAAAACCGCACCAGCAACACCTATTTCAAGCGAAGACCAGTTTAATACTTGAATGGTGGCACTAGCACTGGCTGGTTGGAATATGTGAGCACGTACTAACGCGAGTTCTATTTTCTCTTCTAAGTCATTAGCAGTCGCGCCAGCAGCTTCTATTGGACCAATTAACGGAAGTTTTACTAACCCCCCATTATCAACAATATAGCGGCCATTAAAGCCTTCACCATTTTCCAGCATCACTTCGAGCAAATCGCCGGGGCTTAATAATAAGCCGCGACTTAACATAGAATCGATACTGTTATTTTTAACTGCATTAGCGGGTGGCAATATTAATGGCTCATCTATACGAAAATTTAATGCAGCTGCAGTATTTTGAAAGTTGATACAGTTTTTGCCGGTAGAAAAAAAGTCATTAGGAGCTTGTTGTTGAATAAAGTGATCACCTTGTGCGCTTGGCGTACCATAAAATCTTTTTTGGCTATGGTTATCATTCTTTGAAAAGGAGCCTTGCGCGCAGCCAGTGGTAAGTAACAGGCTCGAAAAGGTAAATAATAACGCCAAGCGGGTGTTATTTACTGATTGCTTTGTTGACATATAGCACTCCAAAATTACGACTGATTTACTCCATGCTTTAGCTCATTGCAGAATGTGTACCAAGAAAATAATCTTTGTATCTTATTGAATTTAAAGTTTATTCTGTTTTGTATTTAGTTGGGGCTACAGCGGTAATTTCATTTTGCAAAGCGAAAAACAAACTTCGCAAAATGAAAATAGGGTTTTTTTAGGCATTAATCAGGGGGGAAGGAGATAAATAAGGGCTTTAAAAAGAAAATAAATCCGCCAATGAGGTTGACGGATTTATCATTAAATCGCGCTCACTCTTAAAGTGAGTAATTCTAGGCACTAATAAGCCCCTTTTGCGCTGAGCACGGCAGGTACGGTTAATAAAATTATTTTGCAATCCATCCAAATGCTTTGTTGTTTAATATAAGAAGTATCTAGCTGTAGCTGCTCGGTAAAGTTAGTATCAGCTCTGCCAGACACCTGCCATAACCCTGTTAAACCAGGTTTTGAGAATAATCGAGATTGCTCAGCACGTTGATATTGATAGGTTTCAATGGCAAGTGCAGGGCGAGGACCAACCAAACACATATCGCCAGTAACCACATTAAATAACTGCGGTAATTCATCAATAGAATATTTTCTAATAAATCTACCGATAGTGGTGATACGAGGGTCATTAATATATTTTTTGCAGACACCGTCACGAGAACTCGTCGTTGGATCTGGCTCTTGATATTTTGGATCTGACCTTAAATACATAGAACGAAATTTATACATTTTAAAATGTCGACCATTTTCGCCAATACGTACTTGAGAAAATAAGACCTTACCTGAGCTTTCTAAAGTGATCAGTATCATTACCAATAACAGTAACGGGCTAATAATCAGCAGTACAATTGCCGCAAGGCTTTGCTGAATTATCAACGGAATACCACGATGACCAAAACTATTAACCTTTGCCTGTTTTACGTAAGTCGAATTTAATGTTTGGATTGAATGCTGAGTCGTTTGAATAGTCATTATTTAGCTCCTTTACTGGCTAGGCCAAGAATAAATATACGAAATAAAAATAGCGGGTTACCTACAATATAGCGTTTGAATTTAGCGGTTGGTTCTTTTATTAATCGCCAAATCCATTCCATGCCCAGTTCTCTAATCCATAAGGGCGCACGCGCTATTTGGCCGGAATAAAAATCAAATAGGCCACCAACGGCTAACGCGCTGTGACAGGTTAATTGTGCGCGGTGTTCGAGTAACCATTGTTCTTGAATAGGTGAGCCCAAAGCGACCAATAACACATCGCAGCCACTGGTATTAATGTCAGCAATTAGCTCGTTGTATTGTTTGGCTTGCACATAACCATGTTGGCAGCCAACAATTTTTAAGTGAGGGAATTGCTGCTTTAAATTAGCAGCTGCTTGGCGGGCGACACCGGGTTTTGAACCAAAAAAATACAGCGATTTATTCTGTTCAACACAGTGCTTGCATAAGTGAGGTAGCATGTCGGTGCCATTGGTATTTTCTTTAAGAAAATAGCCAGCACTTTTGGCGGCGAGCCTCATACCCGAGCCGTCAGCTAATAACATATCTGCTTGTTGCAAGGTGTGATGAAATTTAGGCTCAGACAGGCTGACATTTATTGAGTGAGCATTAATAAAAAAGCCAAGCTTAGTGCCGGTATGCTTTTTACCTGAAGCAATATTTTGTGCATTAGTATTGGCAGACCATACTGGGTTTGAAGTTGTCCATTTCACCGCATTAGCCATAGAAATATTATTTATAGTTAATCCGAATATGGTGATTAATTTTGAGCTGGCTAGTTTATTTTTAGCATTGACATAAATACAGCAGCAGATAACACTTTTTATTAACAGCAGTACATAACCCAAAATTGAGAGCTTAAATTGCTTCTGCAGTAAATATTCTGGCTCAGCGGTAACAAGGCCAGTTGCTTGGTGTAAATCATATAAGCTAAATAAACCAGCTTGGCACCGAGTTTGGCTTAATAAAGTTCGTTGCCTTTGTGGCATTAAGCTATGGGTTAGCGGCACACCAATAAACCTTAATTTACCCAGAATAATACTAAAAAGTAGCGCGCTTTTTTGAGCTACTCCGCAATTAAAATATTGAAGAATAACAGTGCGGCCAAGAGCGTCAGTTTTTAGGTGTTGAGTAAAAACTGCTTGGCGAATAATACCTGCACACAGCATATTTATTATTAAAATAGGGCTTAGTACTAACACTAAAAATAACGCTATTACTTTATCTAGGCTTGCGCCTACCGCGACTGAGATTTCTGCTTTCGTTGTGGCTCCGGTTGCCGTTTTGCTTGTAGCTCTAGTGTTAGGTAAGGCTGGCGAATATAGCTGACGTTTCATTTTAGTAACCTATAAAAAATGAGATGTTAAGCTGTTATTGCTTAAGTCGTGCCATGCCGATGCTTTATTTTTAATCTTATGATTTTAAACGTTTATATTGTGCTTTTATGGTTTGTTGAGTCGGGTTTATAGTTAACAGTTCTAGGCGAATTGAATTGCAAAATAGAAAAGTTTTCTATTTTGCAATTATTTACTCATTTACTTAAAGCAGCAAAGCTTGGGTAGTAACTTAGTACTTTGTTTGTTTCTTGCTCCAGTAGTTCTTGGTTTCGCTGCTCTTGATATAGATTATTATCATCACCTTGTTGTTTTTTTAATGTTTTAAAAAGGCTGATACACTTATTATTTGAATACAGGATTCTATAAGACAGGCAAAAAATCACTTTATGTATAAAGTTAGTTACTAGCCCTGCTCGCAAAGGGCCACTGTTTTGGTGCCGGATAAAATCATCTAAATTTTCATCATGGGTATTATTCCATTTTTGCGCTATTTCTTTGATGAAAGGGCAGTTATGGCTATGTTGAATAATATGGCCATTTTCCCCCCAACCAACGCTATCATCAGTTGGTACTTGTATGGTTCGACTGTTTATTACTTGCTTTAACCAGCTAATTACTTGCTTATTATTTCGTGCGATTAATACCCCAGAATTAAAGCGGTTTGAGTAACCTTTGGCCATATAAAGGTATTTATTAGCAACAAATAGGCTGGTTATTGGCGGGCAGTTTTCTTGAACCATGGCGTCAGCATCTAAAAAAACAACATTGCTATAACCTGCTAATAATGCACTACGCATTAAGGTTAATTTTAGCCAACAACACTCAACACCTAATGATGAAAAATAAGGACGAGTAACTGTTTGATGAGCATATCCGTACTTTTTGGCATAGCGAAAGTGCGACTTTAATTGCTTGGAATATAACCATTGGTAGCCATTTAAGGCGATGCTAAATATCAGGGTTTTATGCTGCATAATAAGACTCAATTTGTGCTTAGGTATATTCTATTTTGCAATATTCACTCCATAATTTTTATCACCTAAGAGCCTGTTGTAAGGCTTTTAAAGCGTACTTTAGTTAGGTATTTTGCATAGTTGAAAACTATTTACTGACATTGCCTTGCAGTTTGCGAAAGAGGCTTTGAAAAGTTCATTATTACAGTTTTATGTAATTTTTTATCATAAGTGAATTAATCATGAAATATTCTTTTAAATTCATCCCAAATACCAATAGATTCATTGGGAAATATATCGATACCTAATGCTGACTTTATTAGGTAAAGCATCAGAAAAATGAGACCTAAAACGGTTAAACCAAAGATAAAAACAAGCAGTAAAAATACCCCTCCCGCCATAAAACGCTCAGACGATGATAAGTCCCTTTTATTGAGCCCAAACAGAAAAACGATATAAAAGGATCTAGGGAGTAAGGGCAATGCTAAAGTTGGCCTAAAGTCTAGGCTATGAGTACGCCATTGCTTCTTATTAACTGCTTCCTTAAGCGCTCTTAATTGTTTTGGGGTGAAACTTTCAGCCGTTTCTTTATCCATACCCGATAATAAGTCGTTAAATATTCTACTTTTAGATAATTTATTAGCGAGTCTTTTTTTCGATTTATTAGTTTTAATCAAAGTGAATACGCCCTAGATAAAAGTCAGTGTCTGCCATTGTTGAAATATAGCATATGAGCATATAAAGCGAATATTCACCTGAATGAACCTCGAGAGGAGAATTAAATTAGGCTCTAGTATAGAAGGTTGATAAAAATAAAATTTGGCAAATTGTTAAATATTTCACTCGAGTTACTTATTAAGTGAGTGACCGTTTATAAAAAATGAAGTCTTTGTTATTAGTGGCTTACATCGAAGTAAAAGAAATAGTCAATTTGCAATCAATGTACTTTAACATCTTGTTTACTATCGCTGGTATAGCGATGATATTTTCGTCGGTAGTCGGTGTAATTGAAATAAAAATATCACACTCTGCAATTTCAATTCTTTGGCGAACGTAATAATCATTGATATCATCAAAGTTCTTTTGGGTTAAAGGCACATAACCAACGAAGCAATTATTGCTTAAGTCCTCTTCATAAGATGATCCTAAGATCTCTCGCACCAAAGTGAATGCTTGCAGCTTATCTAAATTATTAAAGCGGAAACTTATTTCAGCTTCAGGGTTTGAATTTTCCAATGTGTTCTCGATTTTTTAACGCCTAAATAAGGGGCTTAAAGTGGTTGAACCAAATAGTGTACAGTTAGCGGCTATAAGTACGGTTACATTACCTTATTATGTTTAGTTTACTTTATTTTTCCGCCCATACTAAAAGAATAAGAGGTACATAGTGCTCCAAAGAGTAAAGCAGATAAACCTGAATATTTTACGAGCTCAATGAATGAATAATTACCTTTATCTATGCCTTGGGTGAATATTAGCAAGCCGAAAAAAAACAAACAAAGCTCCACCAATAAAAACTTTAATATCGAATTTATACACCATATGTTTTATGTGCACTTTCTATTTGTTGAGCTTCGGTTATTTCAGGGTAAAAAATATAGCTAGGCGCTAAAATAGCTTTCACGCTACTTACCTTAATGCGAATAATCCCATTTACCGGAAACTTGTCTCCTACCATAGGGTAAACATAAGGAAGCAAATCGCTATAACCCACATCACCTTTTTTATAATAGTTAGCAACCCCTTTTATTTTAAAGCCTTTTTGCTTAAATACATGAACAAAGCTAATGCAGACCTTGGGATTGATTTTTATGTTCTTAACGCTATTAGGTGATGCTATATCTGCAATTAATAATTCATCAATACCGTAAGATAAGAATATCTCTTTTGGTGAATTGTTTGGAGCGCCGTCTTCATCTACCGTTGCTAACCAGCATAAGATACTTTCGTTTATAGACTCTTTAATTTCGTCTGTTAGCACTATACTCTCCGATTGAGACATTTATTTAATTTCATTTTTTAGCCAGTAATCAGAGTTTGATAAAACTTGATCAATAACAGTAGGGTCTTCCAGAGCTTCGACTTGAGGTACCTTAATAAAGTCATGTTTTGACTTCCATCCTTCAACTTCAAAATACTCTTCATCAGTAGGAATGAAATAACCATCAAGATAGACATAATTTTTACCAAGCTCAATATGCTCAGTCATCCCTTTCATGTTTTCGACCCAGTTTGAGATACTATCGTTATCTGGCTCTTGTTTGTTGTAATTATACAAATCTTCTCTGGCCAACTCCTGCCATGTTTTATTAATTTCAACAACTTTGGCAAAGGAAAAAGCCTTACGACATTTACTACATGAAAAAAGCCACCCACATCCGCACCATGGGCAATCTAGTTGCCCTGGTTCACCCACAGTTCCTTGTTCACATTTACAATGAGAAACTAAATCATCATTTGCTTTTACCAAGTGAATTACACTCACAAGCTCTCCTTATATTTCATTCTCTGTTAAAGGGCATTAATAACGTTTTCTAATATATTCAGCGAAGCGAAACCGAATTGATCATCAGGAAATAGCTTTATCTTTTAATGTGCCAAAACTTTACTCTACAGGCATTTGGTACATCAACCATGGTGTTCTTTCTGCTATTTTGTCGTAAAAACTGCGAGCTCTATAATTATTATCGGCAGTATTCCAGCGCACAAAAAGCCAAGCTTTATCTAAGGCTGATTGGTTTAATGCATTGAATAAGGCATTTATCACTCCGGCTGCTCGAACTTCAGGTAAAACATAAAGATCATCAAGAAAGCCTATTAACTTTCCTCTTAGCGGCGAGGGCATTTCTCAATAATGCATTAGCCCTAAGCATTTACCAGAATCATCCTTAACCTTTACAGTATCAGCGTGTTAGGTGCAATAGAAGTGATATCTTACAAATAATTCGGACTTGCTAATTATAAAACTAATAAAGTATGTGGATCATGAAAAAGTGGGCTAGGTATTTTTCATAAAGACAATTTAGTTGACGGCTTTAGTTAAGCTCAAACGGGTAATTATTAAACCGCCATCAAAATTCCTGCTCAATTGGTAAACTAATGGTAAAACATGTGCCTTGGTTTTCTACACTTTCTACTTGAATGCTGCCGCCATGTTTTTCGATAATACCATGAGATATAGATAAGCCAAGCCCTGTGCCTTCACCTACAGCTTTTGAGGTATAAAAGGGGTCGAATATTTTTTGTAAATTCTCGGGAGCAATACCTGCACCGTTGTCTTTTATGCTGACAATAACGTTGTTTTCATCATGGAAAGATTTAATGGTTAACTTGCCATTTTCTTTACAGGCATGAGAGGCGTTGATAAATAAATTGATAAATACTTGATTTAAGTCAGATGGTTGGCCGTAAATTTCAGGGCAATCATTAAGGATTAATTCAATCTCCATTGAATATTTAAGTTCACTTTTGGCTACCTTTAAGCAGTCATTAATGCACTCATTAATATCACAGCAAATAAACTCGTTGTCACCTTTGTAAGAGATTTTTTTCAAGTTGGCAACAATTTTTTTAACGCGGTTTAACCCCTCTAAAGTGTCGCTTAGCAAGATTGGTATATCTTCTTTAATGTAGTTAGCGTTAATTTTTTGATGTAGTTGAAGGTAGCTCTTTAATAAAACTTCAGCATCATTGTTAGGCTCTTCTGGCTTGGTAATTAGGTTATCAAGTTGAAAGAAGTCACTTAGGTATTCTTGCAAACATGAAAGGTTACTGTAAGAAAAACCAATAGGGTTATTTATTTCATGGGCCATACCTGCAGAGAGCTGCCCTAATGAGGCCATTTTTTCTGCCTGCACTAATTGCGCTTGAGTATCGTTAAGTTCAGCGACCGTCGTTTGAAGGTTTAAAACATTTTCGTAAAGTTCGCGCGTTTTATCATTAAGCAACTTCTCGGCTAACATTCGTGCTTTTTTTTCTCTCTCATAGGCAACTTTATATGCGTTATCTTCACTCATTATTCAGCCTTAAAAGTAATATGTAACTTACATTTATCTGCGCCATGGTGCATGCATTCAGGTTGATGAATGGTTATCGCTTGGTTGAAATGTTCTGCTGCACTTAAAATCAAACCTTCAGACAAATGACATAATTTTCGTTTTGAATGATAGTACATTACCAGCTCGCCTTCGGTGCTTTCATCATATTCAAAAGAGGGTAAATAGGCTTTGGGATAAACTCGTTGAACCTCTTTATGAATGACCGAGTCGATACTGAGTAAAAAGTCTTTTAGGTTATCAATATGGGTGATGTCTGCCGGACTACTGTTATATAAGTGAATAAATAAGTAGCCGCCAAAGGTTCTTACTAAAGTTGAGGCGTCGATATCGGTTTTTATTGATAGAGCTTCAACTAGCGCCATCATTTCTGAGTCACAATAACGCATGCCCGAAGTATAAACACCTTCCGAAGCTGGTTTTACGGTATCAAGCAGTTCATTCCATACTTCCATTCCTAGCTTTTCAATAACCATCTCTGAAAAGCTGGTAAATATTGTTCCTTGCATAATTTTTCCTTGTAAATATCAACTAGCGATAATTTATTCAACCACAATAGTTAATATATGTTGTTGGTTTTTTTCATAGGCAATAAGGTGATCAATTGATGATTGAGAAAACTCATGGCCTTCAGCTAAAATTAATAAATGATTAACCGTATATAAATTATATTTAAGTACCATAGCGGGCTTAAGTTGCTGGGTGGTTATACCTTGTTCTAAGTTATTGTCGTCAACTAACTCAGGGTGTTTGGCTAAAATAGCCAGTACCTTTTCAGCATATTTAGTATTTTTAGCTTTATTTAATTCAATTTGAATTTTAATAGGCTCTACTTGAAAAGCTAATATTTTACCGCTGGCATAACGCCAGTAATCACGAGCAACAGCTAGTATATTACATGCGATAGCTGACTTAGCTGAGGTTTTAATATCTTTAAGTGATTTATACTGATGCCAGAGTATGTCGCTAACATCATTCATATGCTGGGCTGGCGATAGTATTTGCTTGGCAATATTGCCTTGTGCTAAAAATTCGGTTTTTTGTTCGTAAGTTAGCTGCGAAAAAGGCGTGGTACATATGTATGGGTCTATGCCTAACATACCAATTTCAGTTAAAAAACCAGCTAAGCGAATGGTATTTATCTCTTGTTTTTCTAAGTTCAGTTTAACCGCCAATCGTCCGGCTAAGTTACCAACATTTTTAGCAAAATGGCCATTTAAATTCGGATTAATAGCAATAAAGTTAAACAGCATTTTTTCGCTGGCTTTATTGTTTCGTTCATTAATTGCGAGCGCGGCGCGAATTTGTTTGGTTCGTAACTTTACTTTATTTTCAAGTTCATCATTCCACTGCTTTAGTTCAATATTTTGCTGTTCAACTATCAATTTAAGGCGAATGTTTTCTCGCTTTAATTTTATCCGGGCTAAGCCTTCTTCTACCACACTGACTAAATCATTATTGTTCCACGGCTTATTAACGAACCTATTGATTTTTCCTAAATTTATTGCTGCAACGGTTGACTCAAAGTCAGCAAAGCCACTGAGTACAATACGATAAGTCTCTGGATATAAATTAGCTACTTTTGCTAAAAGCTCAGGTCCATCCATAACCGGCATGCGCATATCAGAAATAATTACATTAACGTTCTGCTGTGCCATTATTGCTAGGGCATCGGCAGCGCTTTCGGCAACTAATACTTGATAGCTTTTACGGTTAAAAACTCTCTGTAGTGAACGTAAAATGCTAGTTTCGTCGTCAACACACAAAATAGTCATGTCTGAATATAATGCATGTTCGCTGTCTTTATCTAACATTCATTTTCCCTATTATTGATCGAATTATTTTCTAAATTCATACAGCTATTTTGAATTTTGGCATACACCAAAAAATAGTAATTTCACCTATAATGTCATAAACATACTGTAAAACAATAGTTGAACAATAGGATAAGCTTAGGTTGCTAAATGCTATGATTCAACTTTAATAACCCTAGCTGTTTTGTTTTTAAAGTGTGCTTAGAGGTTTTTTTAAATTCATCTTAAAAAAGATCATATATTTAAATTGCGCCTTGTTATGCGCAGTAGTGAGCTAGTTGGCCTGCATTGGTTATGATAAGTTAGCACGAGAGTAAGGGATATTTTATCCGTTTATAAGTCATTAAATATAAATGGATAAATCAATAAAGGATGGAATATGCAAGACCTAAATAAGCCAAGAATTCTATTTGTAGATGACGAACGTTTAATTTTGCGTTCGCTTGAGCGTATTACCAGTAAGTTAGATGCTGAAGTAATGACAGCAGAAAGCGGGGCTTTAGCGCTTGAAATTATCGCTAAAACTCCGATTGATGTGATCGTATCAGATATGAAAATGCCAAACATGGACGGTAACCAATTACTTGAGCAAGTGGCTAAAATATCCCCCGAAACAGTGCGTATCGTATTAACCGGTTGTGATGATATGAACCTAGTGTTAACGGCAGTAAACCAAGGACGAATTTGGGGCTATTTGCAGAAGCCGTGGGACAATTACGATTTGATCGTAACATTAAAGCAAGCGCTGCAATTACAGCAAGTGTTGGCCGAACGAACTTTAATGCGCAGAACCATTGACCAATACCAACAATACCGTAAAAAACAATTTGAAGGTTTTATTGGTGAGTCGGTTGCTATGCAATTTGTTTACTCTTCAATAGAGCAGTGTGCGCCAAGCAGTGCTTCAGTTTTTATTACAGGGCCAAGTGGTTCAGGCAAAGAAGTTGCTGCTCAAGCAATTCACCGTTTAAGTAAAAGAAGTAACGAGCCCTTTATTGCCCTTAATTGTGCCGCTATCCCTTCAGAATTAATGGAGTCAGAAATATTTGGTCATGTTAAAGGGGCTTTTTCTGGAGCGGTATCGAATCGTGACGGCGCAGCTACGCTTGCCAATAAAGGCAGTTTATTTCTTGATGAAATAGGCGAAATGGATATGAGCTTACAGGCCAAGTTATTGCGCTTTATTCAAACCGGATGCTTTCAAAAAGTAGGTAGTGGCAAAGAAGAAAAAGTAGATATTCGTTTTATTTGTGCCACCAATCGCGAGCCGCATAGTGCGATTGCTGAGAAAAAATTGCGTGAAGACTTATATTATCGCCTTAATGTTATTTCAATATTTTTACCGCCATTATGTGAGCGCGGTAATGACGCCTTGCAATTAGCGCAGTATTTTTTAAGCTACTTTAGCGAGATAGAAGGAAAGTCCTTTGCGGGCTTTTCTACCAAAGCAGAGGCTCTTATTAACGGCTATGCTTGGCCTGGAAATGTTAGGCAGCTACAAAATATTATTCATAGCGCCGTGGTTATGTCAGAAGGACCGTTAATTTCAGACGTTATTTTGTCTCAGCAATTAGGCGGAAATAGTCAAACCGCACAGGCGATTACTTCAGCTTCTACGGCTGTGCCAAACTTAACTATTCCCAACCCTAACCACAAAGAAGTGCCGGCTGGCGTAATTAGTAAACAGCCAGCTAATACTAATGTCAGTGCTAATTCTAGTGCTGGCGCGGGTGAAATAAAATCGTTAGCAGAGGTTGAGCGCCATGCTATTGAGCATGCAATTTTTACTTGTCAGGACAACATTGTAAAAGCGGCGAGTGAGTTAGGGGTAAGTCCGTCAACCTTGTATCGAAAAATTCAGCAATGGCAAGCAACTACCACTGAATAACATCAGTTAATTTGAAGAAGCGCGGCTTTTCAAATTGCAAAAACAATGTTATTAGCTTTAGCAGAATGCAAACTTAACTATTGTTGTTTTGCAGTTAGTTATCAGAAAGACAAAATAAAACACAATAAAACAGTAGGTTAAAATATTTTGTAGTGTTGGAATGAAACTTGAAATATAAACGTTAATCAATTTACGTTTATATTTTGGGGCACACATGCAGAACAGCTATTTTATCAAAAAACTGCAACCTGTTGTCCAGCTGTTTTCCAATGCAGCCTGGTTAATGGGCAGCGAAGTTCTCGCAAAAATATCACGTATTGTTACCATAGTGGTATTAGCCGCAGCACTTACTCCCGTTTCTTATGGTACTGCCATGCTCGCTTTAGCATTTCACGATATGCTTGGCTTGTTACTACGCGCTGGTACTGGTACGCAAATTATTCGTTGTGCACCTGAAAAATTAGCGAGCTATGCCAAAAACGGTGCCACTATACAATGGGGTATGTGTTTAGCAATTGCCTTAATTCAGTACTTACTCGCAGATATTGTTGCTGACTCTTATGATAACCCTGACTTAGCGACGTTATTAAAAACGATGGCGCTTATCTATCTGTTTTATCCTTGGGTGAGCATTAAAGTGTTTTTATTGCAGCGCGAAAACCTTATGCGCTGGTTGAGTTTGCGCAGCGGTATTTGCGTAATTGCTGAAAACTTATCTATCGCTTTGTTTGCTGTTCTACAAGCAGATATTTTAGCGGTAGCTTACGGGAAAATTGTTTTTTCCTTATTGTGGTTAATATTATTTTCATTAGCGCCAGTGAAATCTTATGGGCTAGGTTTTGACCTAAGGGTAATAAAACAGCTGCTGCGAACCTCAGGGCAATTGTTAAGCTGTGAAAGCCTACGTGCACTTAGGTTACACACCGATACTTTTATCGCTAGTAAGCTTATGTCTCCTGAATTATTTGGTATTTATAGCTTTGCCAAAAACGCAGGCATTGGTTTGAGCCAATCAATTGGCAATGTTTTTAACAGCGCACTATTTCCTTTTTTATGTAAATTACAGCGCCAAGGCAAATTAACCCAGCAGCAAAGTATCGTTTACCGTATTGCCACATGCATAGGTTTAGTTTTTGTTATACAAGCACTGCTAGTGCCATTTTATCTGCCATTAATTTTTGACCAAAAGTGGCAGATAACCATACCTATAGTGGTTATTTTATGTTTGGTCGCTTTGCCGAATCTCCTTGTGGATACTTACTGTAGCTTTCAACGTGCTCAGGGCGACTTTAAATGCGAAATCCTCACTCGTTTGCTGTGCTTACTCATCAGCTTGTTATTACTTATCTATTTCTCACCAACACAACCAATAGAGTTTGCCATGATTTTACTCGCTAGCAGTTTGTTGTGGTGCATCGCCATTTATCCTGGTTTTGTATTAGCGAAAAAGTGTTTCACTTTACTTTCATTTATTAGCCGGAGAAAGTCTCATGAATATTAATTCAATACCTGTAGTTTCAGTGGTTATCCCAATGTTTAATGTGGGCAAATATATCGAGCAAAGTATTCGCTCGGTACTTGCGCAAACTTATCATCATTTTGAAATTATTTTAGTTGATGATGGCTGTAGCGATGATACTTTAGCCAAGGTTTGTCGGTTCGACGATCCGCGTATCCGGTTAATTCAGCAAACCAATCGTGGATTATCTGGTGCCAGAAATACCGGTATTGATGCTGCTAGAGGAATTTATATTGCCTTGTTAGATGCGGATGACTTTTGGGCACCGGAAAAACTCGCCAAACATGTGCAACACTTAACGACTAACCCGAAAGTAGGTGTTAGTTATTGTCCTTCATTATTTGTTGATGAAGAAGGGAAGCTGCTTGGTATTGGCCAATATCCTAAATTGCAAAACATTACTCGTCAGCACATTTTTTGTCGAAACCCCGTGGGAAATGGCTCAGCACCAGTGATACGTAAATCACTGTTAAATGAAGTGAGTTGCTTTGGTGAGCATGCTGACAAATACAGGAAAATGTATTTTAATGAAAATTTAAGACAGTCGGAAGATATTGAGTTATGGACCCGTATTGCTATTAGCACCGACTGGGCATTTGAAGGAATCGCAGAGCCGCTCACCTATTACCGAGTTAATGACACTGGCTTATCAGCAAACTTAAGCAAGCAGTTTGCTAGTTGGCAAAAAGCTGTGGGGTTAAATCATGATAAACACCCGGTGTTTTTCAAACAATATTACAATTTGGCTAAAGCGTATCAACTGCGATATTTGGCCCGTCGAGCGGTGCAATCAAGTAGTAAGTTTTCAGCAATGCAGCTAATTTTTAAAGCCCTATGGTGCGATATACGGATATTATTTCAAGAGCCGAGTAGAACACTGATCACTTTGTGCAGTGCTTTTTTGAAGTTACTACCATTGAAAATATATGTGCGTATTGAGCAGCTAGCGATGGAATGTTTAGGCCAGAAAAAAATCAGCTGAGTTATCTGTTGTTATTGAACAGTTTCGTACAGAGCTGCAATACATAAATATTTGTCATAACACGGCCTCTAGAATAAGCCGTGTTATTATTAAAAAGAGCTTTGAATAAAAGCCTTTAGTATCTAATTCTGATGAGGGATTTCACAAAGACCCCTCAGCTATTTGTCGCAATAGTTATCACCTTATTCTTCGCCTTACAGCTTTGTTAATCCGCCGGTAAATCATCGAGAAATCAGTTTGTCATCAGCTGTTTTTATCTAATAGTTAAATATTTAATCAAAAGTAAATGATGATTATTAACTCTTATCCTTGTTGTTTTTCTATGGCTTATTGTTGGAAATAAGGTGATTTTATAAAATTTAATTTTATCAATAGCTTGGGGTAATCATGTCCAATGTTTTGTTATTTATACGCTTTTTATGGTTGATTACATTTACATTACAAAGGTATATTTGAAACAGAAGTGCAATTTCGTTTTGCATTTTTTACGCCGCAATTGGAAGCGGTAGTTTATTAATTCTAAAAGGTAGTAAATAAAATGAGTAATATAATAAACAATCGGGAAGAAGCCGCGAAATTTATTTTTCGCGCAACTTTTGGTCCCAAAGGAAGCGATATAGACAATTTAGTAGCCATGGGCGAAGAGGCATGGTTTGACCAACAATTTAATCTTGAACCCAGTTTGCACACACCTTTAATGAGGGCCTATTCGGCGGCTTCTTATACAGGTAAAGGCGTCGAATTTTCAAAAGAGCAAAGGTATAGTGCTTGGTTTAATATTGGCATTACCGGGGCTGATCAATTACGTCAACGCACTGCCTTCGCGTTAAGTCAAATTTTTGTAGTTGGCCCTGCACCTAAGGTATTTCCACATTATGCTGTTGAGTATTACGACATATTAGTGCGAAATAGTTTTGGCAATGTTCGTGATATTTTAGAAGCCATTACTTTAAGCCCGGTAATGGGCAAGTATTTAAGCCTTGCCAATAGTAAAAAACATGACCCACTAACTAATTCTTACCCCGATGAAAACTTTGCTAGAGAGCTTATGCAGCTTTTCACTTTAGGTTTGAATAAATTAAATATGGACGGTTCAGAAAAACTTGATGCCGATGGCAATACCATAGCAACTTATAGTCAAAACGATATTGAAGAACTAGCACGAGTATTAACCGGTTGGCGCCTTGACACGAATATAACGCCAATGAAGCAACTTACTAAATATCATGACTACGATGAGAAAGTCGTTTGGGGTCAAGTTTTCCCTGCAGGGCAAACTGGTTATGAAGACCTTACTCAAGCACTCGACTTCCTTTTTAACCACAGTAATACGGCTATTTTTCTCTCGAAATTATTAATTAAGCGTTTAACTATTAGCAACCCTACTCCTGGATATATCCGCCGTGTCGCAAGAGTTTTTCGTGATAACGGTTTTGGGGTTCGAGGAGATATGAAGGCCATTATAAAGGCCATTTTATTAGATAGAAGTTTGACCGATGGTCATGCTGATAGCGGTACTGAAACCGGTAATAGCAGTAAAAAATACCATTTTGGTAAAGCCAAAGAGCCGCTTATTGTGTTAACCAACTTTTGCCGAGCTTTAGACGTGACCAGTAATGATCCGTCTAGATGGTGGGATGTTTTCATGTTGAGCCAAGGCGGTGTCGGTCAAGCGCCATTGTTTGCTGAAAGTGTATTTAACTTTTATGAACCGGATTATGCACCCGAAGGTGAATTTAGCGAAAAAGGGCTAACCGCACCAGAATTTACATTATTTACTATGGAAAACCTTATTAACCTGTCTAATAAATTATGGAAAAGAATACAGTCTTGGGATAATGATAAAACGACGAGTTGGTCGTGGAATAAAACCATACATGACAATGCTATAAATGAGCCGTTAACTTATATTGAGCTGATAAACGATGTTTTTTATGGCGGACTTATGTCTGAGCAATTACAAAGCTACATGCTTAATATGCTTGATGATATGACAATACGTGGTTTAAGTGATGATAAAAAAATCGAAGAAGCCCTATTTGTTGTTCAATGTTCACCAGAATTTCGTTGTCAGGAGTAAAGCATGAAAATTTCACGTCGTAATTTTATTAAAACAAGTGCTGCGGTTAGTGCTACATCACTAGCGGGTTTATCCTCAATTAAGTTAGCTCATGCTGCTAGTCAAGACTATAAAGCCATGGTTTGTTTATATATGGCCGGAGGAAATGACGCTTACAACATGGTTGTTCCTCATAGTGAACAGCAGTACGCTCAATATCAGGGCATAAGAACTCATATGGCAATTGCGCATAATGAGCTAATTCCTTTGGGCATTAAAACCGATAATGCGGTTGATTTGGCGTTGCATCCAGCGATGAGTAGCATTGCCAATATTATTCGAGATGAAGGTGATGCCACTGTGTTGGTGAATACTGGGCAATTAGTTGAACCTGTGGTCGGCAAAAGTGCTTTTACCGTACCCGATAAACTAATGTCGCATAATTCACAAACCATTATGGCGCAAACTGGCTCAGATGATTTAAGCTCTGAGTTTGGTTGGGCAGGGCGTATGCTCGAAAACAACAATGACTTTGTCGCCATTCCGCCATTAATGTCACTAGATAAAGAGCGTAAATGGCTGAGAAATCCAAGCAGTATTAAACAGTTTGTTTTAACCAGTAACGGGGCCGGAAAATTTTTCAATCTTACTTCCGATAAGCTTAATGGCTTAGTGCACCATATGGACGCTGCATACGATAATATTTTTACCGATAATTATGCCAAGGTAATGAAAGCCACTTTTCATAAAAACGAAGAGCTGAAAACGGTATTATCAACTGCGCCAAGCTTTGATGGCTTTCCTGATACAAAATTAGGCAGCAGTTTACATACGGTCGCACAATTAATTGATGCTCGAAACCATAGTTTGATGGGACATAAACGTCAGGTGTTTTTTGTCAATATTGGTGGCTTTGATACTCACGAAGATCAACTGCCTAAACATGCCAGCTTACTTGAACAAGTATCTGACGCTATGGCGGCTTTTTATCAGGAAATAAAGCGCCAAGGTTTATCTGAGCAAGTAACTACCTTTACCATGTCTGACTTTGGGCGCAGGATCAGTCCTAATGCCACAGGAACGGATCATGGTTGGGCAGGTCATCAAATTGTTATGGGTGGTGCAGTTAAAGGGGGTAAGGCTTATGGTAACTGGCCTGATTTATCGATAGGGGGAGATTTCGACTATAACAACGGTCGTATTAAACCTGAATTGGCGACCGACCAAGTTAATGCCTCGTTGGCGAAATGGTTTGGTTACAATGAAAATCTCGAAAACCTATTTAGCTCATTGTCGAACTTTCAAGAAAACACTATCGACTTTATTTAATCATCACTGATTTTTAAATAATTAAGATAGCGGGTTATTCACCCAAATAAAAAGCCGACATAATGTCGGCTTTTCTTTGATAATATTTTGGTCAATATTAGCTAATAGTTTTACTTTACAAACCAGCTGCTTGACGAAGTGCGTCAGCTTTATCGGTTTTTTCCCAGCTAAACGCGGTAAAAGTATCATCACCGACTGTCATTTCAAAAGGTTCACGACCAAAGTGGCCATAAGCTGCAGTTTGACGGTACATAGGGTGAAGTAGGTCTAACATTTTGGTGATGCCGTATGGGCGAAGGTCAAAATGTTCACGTACTAATTCTACTAATTTCTCTTGTGAAACTTTACCTGTACCAAAACTTTCAATTGAAATTGACGTTGGCTCGGCAACACCAATGGCGTAAGAAATTTGAATTTCACAACGATCAGCTAATCCAGCAGCAACAATGTTTTTAGCAACATAACGACCAGCATATGCCGCGCTACGGTCAACTTTTGATGGATCTTTACCAGAGAAAGCACCGCCACCATGACGAGCCATGCCGCCGTAGGTATCAACAATAATTTTACGACCAGTTAAACCACAATCGCCAACAGGGCCGCCAATAACAAAGCTACCGGTTGGGTTGATATGATACTTAGTATTTTCTGTTAATAGCTCTGCAGGTAATACATGCTTAATAATGTTTTCCATTACCGCATCATGCAAGTCTTCTTGCTTAATATCAGGATTATGCTGAGTTGAAAGCACAACGGTATCAATGGCTACAGGTTTGTTATCTTCATAAACGAAAGTTACTTGGCTTTTAGCATCAGGACGTAACCAAGGTAAAATACCTGATTTACGTGCTTCGGCTTGGCGCTCAACTAAACGGTGAGAATAATAAAGTGGCGCAGGCATTAGTGTTTCAGTTTCGTTGGTTGCATAACCAAACATTAAACCTTGGTCACCAGCACCTTGTTCTTCAGGGCTAGTACGGTCAACACCTTGGGCAATTTCTTGCGACTGTTGGCCAATTAAATTCATAATGCCACAGGTTTCACCATCAAAACCTACATCAGAAGAGGTATAACCAATATCGCTAATCACTTTACGGGTAAGGTCTTCAAGGTCAACCCAAGCTGACGTTGAAATTTCACCAGAGATAATGGCAACGCCAGTTTTCACCATAGTTTCACAAGCAACACGTGCATTTTTGTCTTTGGCAATAATAGCATCTAAAACCGCATCAGAAATTTGATCAGCTATTTTATCCGGATGACCTTCTGAAACAGACTCAGAAGTAAAAAAGTGAGTAGACATAATCCCTCTATTAAATTGATAAGCCTAACTTTTATACTTATTATCACTTAAATTGTGAAGTATATAGATAGTAGGCATGGTGAAAATTTTCGTTAATTCTACTCTTATCAAAATTTTTATTCTAGCTTTTTTTATGTCTAGATGTCTAAACGTCCTTAAGTCTTTAGTTATTTGTTGAGCTAAGTCTATTTATGCGCACATTTTTCTTAAATTCATTTGTAAAAAAGCTGTAACATATTCTCGATAAAAAAAACCTGACTTAACAATATGCCAGTATAATTAAACTTAGATATCCACTAGTCTTGCTTTGAACTGAAATACTAGGAAAAATAAATGAAAAATCTTAAATGGACCTTAGCTGCAACAGCAGTTACAGCCAGTCTTGTAGCGCCTACTCAAGCAGTAGAGCTTTATAACGATGGTAAAACAAAGTTTAACCTTAACGGCGACTTATCGGTTTTTTATATGAACAGCGACGGTAATGGCGAGGTTGGCGACGGCTTCTCACGTTTTATGTTTGATATGTCACGTGAACTTAAAGATGGCTGGACAGGCTTTGGTAAGTTAGAGCAAGGTGTTGCACTTTCAAATACCGACAACAAACTGGTTGTTAACCGTAACGGCTTAACTAGTACAGGCCCTTCAGGCGATCATACATGGTTACGTCAAGGTTATGTAGGTATTGGTAATGATACATACGGTAGTATCACTATAGGTAAAATGTTCAGTGTTGGTTATAAGGTAACTGGCGGTACTGATATTTTTGAAATGTTTGGCTCTCAAGGTGCTGGTGTTTATAACTTTGGTACTGACGGTGGTTTTTCAGGTACAGGCCGTGCTGAACAAGCGATTCAATACAACCTTGACTGGAACAACTTCTCATTTGGTTTACAGGTTACCGCAGCAAGTGGTACTGACATAGAGCTAACTAATGAAGACGATGAAGTTGCAATAGAACCAGCAGCAACTATTAACTATTCAGACTCTTATGGCTGGTCAGTAGTTTATTCTGCGCCTTATAATCTTCAGTTCGGTGTTGCTTATAACAACGCGAGCGTTACTTTTACTGAAGGCTTTCAAGATATTACTGAAGGTGCTGTAGTAGAAGATGAAATGACTTCTGCCAGTGTTACTTACGGAAGCTATCATAATCGCGGTTTATACATGTCATGGGTTTTCTCTGATATGAAGAACCACGAAGTGAATGACGAATCTCAGTTAATGACCGAGTCTCAAGGTTCAGAGCTTTATGTTTCTTACCGTTTTGATAATGAATGGGCGCTTGTTACCGGCTATAACTCATTACAAGACAAGTCAGATTCAACAAGTGAATACCACTTAAAATACGCTATTGTTGGTTTTAACTACTTCCTAGATGACGACTTCTACATTTACTCAGAAGCAAAAATTGATAATTCACAATTATCAGCAAATACTAATAGCACCGCTGAAAATGCTATTGGCGTAGGTATTAAATACAACTTTTAATTTGTACGCTTAACATTATCTTATAAAGCTAAATGGTCATTATTTATCTTTGTAAGGTCAAGTTAGAAAGCGACAAGCTTAAAGCTAGAAGCTAGAAGCTAGAAGTTAAAAGTTAAAAGTTAAAAGCTAAAAGAAAACAAAGGCAGCTTGTGCGAGGTTCACTACCTAGCAGAAGTTGCTTTTTTTATGGCTTTAAAACAGAAAAATAAGCGGTGATGGTAGCTAAAATACTTTGCCGAGGTAGGCAACAATAAAATAACTTAGCTATGCACTTTACTCAGGGATAAAAATTAAATGCGCTTACTTGTTGGTAGGTCGTACTTTAGTGCGACAAATCAGCACAGTTTGACACAATTGTCGGAATAAATTCCGACCTACACTTTCCCTTGAGTAAGCTGCATAGGCAGGTAAAATAATTATAACGCAGCTAACTGTACCGGCTGTTGCCATAAATGCTCAAACAATCGCTGTTGTGCAGGTGACGCAAGTGAGCTGTAAAAGTGGTGTTCAGCTTTCGCCTTTTCCCCTTGTAAGCTGCTATGGGCGGTTAAAACTCGTTGCAACTGTTGAGTAACCGGGGCGGCAGTATCAATTAACTTGATGTCTGCACCAAGTGCCGCGCTAATTTTATCACTAAGAAAAGGGTAATGGGTGCAGCCTAGTACGAGAGTATCAATATTGTGCTTAACCATTGGCGCTAAATATTGTCTGAGTAATTGCTCGCATTGCTGGCTGTGTAATTGATCATTCTCTATTAATTCTACCAGACCGGGGCAGGGCTGAATAAAAACCTTACTGCCATTTTTATGTTGTGCAACTAATGCTTGAAAGCGCGGGTTTTCAGCGGTGGCTTGCGTTACTAAAATAGCCACGTGTTTGCTTTTACTGTGTTTTGCTGCGGGTTTTATTGCTGGCTCTACGCCAATAATAGGAATGCTTAACCGTGCTCTTAATTGCTCAATGGCATTAACGGTTGCGGTATTACAGGCAACGACTATCGCTTTAACATTTTTTGCCACTAAAGCATCAGCAATAACATTCACTCTTTGCTGAATAAACGCCACCGACTTTTCACCATAAGGCGCGTGTAAGGTGTCAGCCACATAAATTAGGTTTTCATTGGGTAATTGCTTAGCTATGCATTTAGCAATAGACAAGCCACCTACGCCAGAGTCAAAAACACCAATAGCTCGGTTATCATAAACTTTCTCTGGTTGAGCAAGGTTGGCCATTTGAATAAGGGAATTCTCGAAAATGCAGTATTAGTGAATAGCGTTTATAGGGGGAATTGAGTTGAAAGTAAAGCAGCATGTGCTGATTTAGCTTATCTAAAGATAAAAGAAAATTAACGCTTCCAGAATGCCGCAGCTCACACAGTCCTGAACACCGTGTGTTCAGGGCGGAAATTGCACACTAACCGTAGGCTTCCCGATACGAGCCGGGCTTGCACAATAGCTAATGTTGAACTTCCTAAGGTAAAACTTATCGGCTCAGGGACATAGTTCGCATACGAACACTCCAGAAGACGCGGCCATTATACCTAAACTTATTCTATCAATTAAGTGTTTTTTAACTTGTCTGAGCTGTTTGTAGAATAATTAAGCGTGAAATGAAAGTAAAACAAGCATCTAGTAAAACTCGATTATGCGCGTTTATTGTTTATTGGCTGTAATGCTTGTTCGAAGCTTGATTGGAGTAACTTGATTTTATTTTTGCTTTCAACTTTTTCTTGAGCAAGTTTTGCTTTTACCGTAGCTAATTCATGAGCAAGATTAAGTGCTGCCATTAACACCGCTTGCTCGGTAGAAGTTACCGCGCTGCTTTTACTCATTAACTCAGCACGTGAATCCACTTCAGTTGCCGCAGACAATAGCGCAGACTCTTGTCCCTTAGGACAAGCTATTTTCAGCTTTCTAGCTGCGATAGTCACTTCAAGGGTATTTTTAGCCATATTAGTTGTGGCTAAAACCATTGGTGAAGCATTGAGAAAATTGAATGTTAGCTAACAGTTTCATTTATATAACTTTTACTTTAAGAGAAAGTCTCGCATAGTTTTCGAACTATAGCGGTGCACACCGTTAGTTGCAAGCTGATTTTTGTCTTTATCGTGGTTCATTGCTGCTGTGAAGGGGCTATTTTGTATCTGCTAGTGTACGAGCGTTAACTTTCTTTTCAATGAGTTTGATCTTTCTGGCATCAATCCTAGGCCAGTGGTAGGATAAGCGACAATATGACTTACAACTTAAACGGTTATTTATGAACGAAGAAACCACCTTAGACTTTGCATCAGTACAAGCAATAATTACCACTGAAGACACTAAATTTCATGCTAGTGAATTGCATGGTGTATTAACAGGGCTTGTTTGTGGTGGTTACACCTTTGAAGGTAACGACTACCTTGCCATGATTAACGACATGTTTAATAACGGTGAGGGCTTACCGAGTAAAGTTAAAATGATCGTAAAATTAATGTTTAGCGACGTATGGAAAAACTTACTTGACGACTCTTACGGCTTCCAATTAATGCTACCAGACGACGATGACTCTATTGCTGAACGCGGCAATGCTTTAGGTGTTTGGGTACAAGGGTTTAATTTAGGTTTTGGTTTACAGCAGAAAAAAAATGCTGTGCTTTCTGACGATGTTAAAGAAGTACTGAGCGACTTTGCTGAAATTGCTAATTTGTCGGAAGAAGTTGAAGAAGACGAAGCAACCGAGCAAGCCTATTATGAAATTGCTGAATACGCGCGTATTTCAGCTTTATTATGTTTTACCGAGTTAGGTGTGCCACCTGAAGTAAAAAGCAATCAAGAAACTTTGCACTAACACTTCACGCTATAAAAATTAAGCCACAATAAGTAAGTAGTAAATACTTGCTTATTGAAAAGCTTAATAAATAGCTTAGTACCAGCAATCGCTTAAACAGACCTTGGTAGACATAAACTAATATGAAACAAACCTTATTAACTATTGAAGACTTTATTAACCGTCGTGAAAAACTATTTGCTTTAATGCCTGAAAATTCAGTGGCCATTTTTGCCGCAGGCCATGAAGTAACCCGCAGTAACGATACTGAATACCTTTTTTGCCAAGATAAAAACTTTTATTACCTTACTGGCTTTAACGAACCAGAAGCAATATTAGTGATGGTGAAAACCACGCCGAGCGACACTAAACAGCACAGCACGTATTTATTTAGCCTTGAAAAAGACGCCCTGCAAGAAGTTTGGCACGGCAGACGCATCGGCCAAGTAAAAGCCAAAAGCGATTATGGGGTTGACCATAGCGCAGAATTGGCAGAAATTGACCAATTACTACCTGAATTACTGAACCAAAAACAAAGCCTGCTTTATCTACAAGGTGATAATGACCAGCTTGATAAAAAAGTGAATGCTTGGCTGAAAAAAGTACAAGCGGGTAATCGCCTAGGTAAAAAAGCCCCACAGAACATTATTAACGCCACAGCACTGCTTGCTGAATTACGTCTATTTAAATCAGCAAATGAATTAAATATTATGCGTAAAGTGAATGTTATTAGTGGTGGTGCTCATCAACGCGCGATGGAAAAATCAGCCGTTGGAAAATATGAATATCAAATTGAAGCGGAAATTTTGCACGAGTTTGCCCGCCATGGCGCGCGACATGCCGCTTATAATTCTATTGTTGCCGGTGGCGATAACGCCAATATTTTACACTATACCGACAACAGTGAAGTACTTAACGATAATGAATTATTACTGATAGATGCTGGTGGAGAGCTTGCCGGTTACGCTGCCGATATTACCCGTACTTTCCCAATTAACGGTAAATTTACCGCTGAGCAAAAAGCGATTTACCAATTAGTGCTTGATTCACAACTTGCTGCTATTGCTGCAATTAAGCCAGGCAATAGCTTAGCTAACCTGAATGAGTTAGTTGGTGAAATACTCACTACGGGTTTATTTGAACTGGGTATTTTAACCGGTGACTTAAACGAATTAATTGCCGAAAATGCCTGTAAAAAGTACTTCATTCACGGCCTAGGCCATTGGTTAGGGCTTGATGTTCATGATGTTGGTGACTATCACGCTAATGACAAACGCCAACAGTTACGCGCATTTGAACCGGGCATGGTTATGACCATAGAGCCGGGGCTTTATATTCCATTAACCGATACTGACGTTGATGAAAAATGGCGTGGCATTGGCGTGCGTATTGAAGATAATATTGCGGTTACTGATCAAGGTCATGAAAATTTAACCGTAAATGCGCCAAAATCAGTCGCTGAAATTGAAGCACTTATGGCGGCGGTAAAGCTTAAAGCTAAAACAGAAGCTTAAGGCTAAAAGCTAAAAGCTAAAACACAAGCTTTAAATATAAGTTAACTAAGCGCAAGCCAATTAAGCGCAAGCAAACCTAAAAATAGGCTAAAGCTAAATAAAGCCAAATAAAGCCAAATAAAAAGTACATGATAAAATCATTGAGAAAGAACAAGTGAGCGTAGAACATTTTGATATCGTCATCTCTGGAGGCGGCCTTTCGGGTGCTTTAATGGCGCTGAGTTTAGCAGAGCTTCGCAGTAATCAAGGCAAGCCTTTGGCTATTGCTATTGTTGAAGCGAACCCTATTTTAAGCGATGCATCAAAAAGCTTTGACGATCGTGTTTTAGCGCTTTCTCATGGTAGCGCTGAATATTTAAACCAAGTAGGCGCTTGGCAATATATCGCCCCAGATGCCCAGCCGATAGAAACTATTCATGTATCTGACCGTGGTCATTATGGCAAAGCCCGTATTGACGCAAAAACCGAGCAAGTTACAGCACTAGGTTACGTGGTTGAAATGGCGTTAATTGGTAAGTCTTTACTAACCGCCTTAAAGCCTAAAAACAATATCACTTGGTTCGCTCCTGACACTATTAACAACATTAGCTGGCAACAAAGCTGCGTAAAACTCACTTTATCGTCTGGTAAAAAACTGAGTGCGGCCTTATTGTTAGGCTGCGATGGCGCCCAATCGGTATGTCGTGAATTTGCCAATATCGACAGCACTTCTACTGATTACGGACAAAGCGCGTTAATCACCAATGTTTGTACGGCAATGCCACATAATAACGTCGCCTTTGAGCGTTTTACCGAACACGGGCCAATTGCGATGTTGCCGTTATCGATAAGTGCTTTTAGTGAAAGTCGTTGCTCATTAGTTTGGACACTGCCGCCTGAGCAAGCAGCAGAGCTGGTTAATAAAAGTGATGAAGCATTTAAACAAGCGCTAGAGCGAAATTTTGGTAGCTGGCTTGGCGGCATAACCCAAGTGGGCAAACGCTATGTTTACCCGTTAAAACTAGTGCAAGCGAGCGAGCAAGCTTTCCATCGCATGGTTTTAATTGGTAATGCTTCGCACACGATTCATCCTATTGCCGGCCAAGGTTTTAACTTAGGGCTGCGCGACGTTAGCGAATTAGCCAAGTTGATCTCTAACGCGCTTAGAAACGATGAAGACTTTGCACAATTTTCCTTGTTAAGCGAATATGCACAGCAGCGCAAGGCAGATCATAAAGAAGTGATAGCCTTAACCGACTCACTAGTGACCTTATTTTCTAATCAACTACCGCCGTTAATCGCGGGTAGAAATATTGGCTTGAAAGCTTTTAACTACCTAAGCCCGCTAAAAAGTAGCCTAGTTAAGAAAACTATGGGTTATTAAAACAGCTTAAAGTAAGAAGCTTGAAGTAAGAAGCTAGAAGCTAGAAGCTGTAAGTGATTTAAATAAGCTTAAAGCTGAGTAAGTAAATAAATTATATGAAGAATAATAATGCAAAAATTTGATATTTTAATCGTTGGTGGTGGCATGGTTGGCTTAACGCTGGCGCTGGCGATCAGAAAGCAAACTCAACTCACCGTCGCTATTGCTGACACTTCACCTATTACGCAATTAAGCGAGCAGCCCGAAGTTCGGGTTAGTGCCATAAATAGTGCCAGTAAACAAATTTTTGCCAACTTAGGCGTATGGCCGTTAATCGAGCAGCAACGCCTACAGCCTTATCATCATATGCATATTTGGGACAAAGCCGGTTACGGTAATATCGACTTTGACTTATCAGACATTCAAGCCAGCGTGGTTACTGACCAGCTTGGTTATATCATCGAAAATAACGTTATTCGAAGCGCACTATGGCAACAAGCGCAAGCTGATCAAGGCATCAGTTTTTTTACCGATGAAGCTATTAGCAATATTGGCGTTGGCGACAGTGAAGTATTTGCCAGTTTTAGCAGCCAGCCACCTATTTTGGCTAAGTTAATTGTTGGTGCAGACGGCGCGAATTCATGGGTGAGAAAACAATTAAACATGGCGATGATTTTTCGTGATTACGATCATCATGCCATCGTTGCTACGGTAAAATGTCCGCAAGGCCATGAAAATACCGCATGGCAAGTATTTCTAGAAACCGGCCCATTAGCCTTATTACCTTTATATCAAAACGATTTATGCTCTATTGTGTGGTCAACATCACCTGATGAGGCAAAACGATTAACCGCTTTACCAGCGACAGAATTTGCCAAAGAGCTAAGTGCAGCCAGTGACGGAAAATTAGGGAATATCGAATTAGTCAGTGAGCGTTTTACCCATCCATTAACCATGCGAATGGCGCAAGAATTTATTCAAGACCGCGTTGCCTTAGTGGGCGATGCCGCGCATACCATACATCCGTTAGCAGGGCAGGGGGTAAACTTAGGTTTGTTAGACGCCGCCGCACTTGCACAAACCATCAGTGAACAGCTTAATCAAGCCGAAGTATCTCAAGGCAGTGGCAAAGAGCAAAACTGGGCGAGCAGAAAAACTTTAAATGCTTATGGTCGCTGGCGAAAAAGTGAAGCAAGCGAGATGATCGCCGCCATGGAATCAATTAAACAAGTTTTTACCCCACAGCATCCAGCACCTAAAGTACTTAGGGGCATAGGTATGAGTTTATTAAATAACTTTAAACCTGCGAAAAAACTAATGATAAAGCAAGCGCTTGGCTTGAAAAGTAATTTACCAGAATTAGCGCAAAAATTACTCTAACAAAAATTAGGCACCTACGGGTGCTTAGTTATTTTCATTGCTATCCAAATCTTATTTTCCCGCAGTAAAGTTTTTATTAATACCCCAATAAAATTTATCCCAGTAAAACACTTTTTACAGGGATGAATTTTAAACTAAATTTTCAAAAACACCTGTTTGTCAAATTAAATACGGCACAGGTCTTTATGTTGGTTTTTAATTTGAAAACAGCGGGTTTCCTTGTTGAATGCACGAATATTCAACGCTATAATCTTGTCACATAATGTAAATCTAATGTCTTTATTTCTAATCAATAAATACCCGTTATTTATTCAAAGCGATTAAATATAAAGCAACAACCTTGGTGCCTTATCATGAGTAACAAAACCGTATTACATGCTAAACATATCGAAGCTGGCGCGAAAATGGTCGACTTCCACGGTTGGGAAATGCCGATTAACTATGGCTCTCAAATTGAAGAACATCACGCCGTACGTACCGACGCAGGTATGTTTGACGTTTCTCATATGACCATTGTTGATATTAAAGGTGCTGACGCCCAAGCATACCTGCGCCGTTTAGTTATTAACGATGTTGCCAAACTAACAACTGCAGGCAAAGCCTTATATACAGGTATGTTAAATCATGAGGGCGGCGTAATTGATGACTTGATCATTTATTACTTCACCGAAACAGATTACCGTTTAGTGGTAAATTCAGCCACTCGTGAAAAAGATTTAGCTTGGATGAACGAACAAGCAACAGGCTTTAACGTTACCATTACCGAGCAACCAGAATTTGGCATGATCGCTGTGCAAGGCCCACAAGCAAAAGCGAAAGTGGCGACCTTATTAACCGCTGAGCAAACAAAAGCTGTTGATGGCATGAAGCCATTTTTTGGCGTGCAAGCGGGCGACCTATTTATTGCCACCACAGGCTACACCGGTGAAAACGGCTACGAAATTGTTGTTCCACAAAATCAAGCCGCTGACCTTTGGCAACAGCTATTAGATGCTGGCGTAAAACCATGTGGTTTAGGCGCACGTGATACTTTGCGTTTAGAAGCGGGCATGAACCTTTACGGTTTAGACATGGACGAAAGCATTTCGCCACTTGCTGCCAACATGGCTTGGACCATTAGCTGGGAACCTGAAGATCGCAACTTTATTGGTCGCGACGTACTAACCGCGCAAAAAGCATCTGGCGAGCAACCTAAATTAGTTGGTTTAGTATTAGAAGAAAAAGGCGTGTTACGTACAGGCCTTAAAGTGCTAACTGTTGATGAAAATGGCAGTGCAGGTGAGGGAGTCATCACTTCAGGTACTTTTTCGCCAACGCTTGGTCATTCAATTGCCATGGCACGTGTACCACGTAGCGTTAAGCTAGGCGATACCGTAGAAGTTGAAATGCGTAAAAAATTAGTGAAAGTTCAGGTGATAAAACCTAGTTTTGTACGTAACGGAAAAAAAGTTTTTTAAGTTTTTTTATGAGTAAAATTTAAGCTATAGTAGTTAATTCTAGCGCGCTGTTTACGCGTATAATTCTACGGTAGTTAACCAAATATATTTAGCAAAATTAAAGATTAGGATCAAAACATGAGCAACATTCCTTCAGAATTAAAATATGCAACTTCTCACGAATGGGTACGTAACGAAGGCGACGGCACAGTTACTATCGGTATTACTGAGCACGCCCAAGACCTTTTAGGTGACATGGTGTTTGTTGAGTTACCAGAAGTGGGTGACAGCGTAACTACTGGCGACGATGTTGCCGTTGCTGAGTCGGTTAAAGCGGCTTCTGATATTTACGCACCAGTTTCAGGTGAAGTAATTGCCGTAAATGAAGACCTAGAAGACTCTCCAGAATTAGTTAACTCAGACGCTTTTGGCGACGGTTGGTTATTCAAAGTAAAACTTGATGACGCTGCCGAGCTTGACGCATTGCTTGATGCTGAAGGTTATGCGAACTCAATCGACGAAGACTAACCTTAGCTAAAGAACGAACTGTTTACGAAAATATGTTTAAGCCTCGAAGATTCTTATGAACGTCGAGGCTTTCTTTTTATTTAAAGATTTCAATTAGAAAATTACTTTATAGAGAACTGTTTTATGACTACTCAATCGACATCTCCAGCCTCGCTTGCCGATTTAGAGCAAACTCAAGATTTTATTCGTCGTCACATAGGTCCAAACGCTGAGCAAACTCAAGCGATGTTAGCCGACATTGGCGCAGAATCAGTTGATGCCCTAATTAACGACATAGTGCCAAGCGACATTCGTTTAAGCGAATTGCCAAACATTGAAGAAAGTAAAACAGAAGTAAAAGCGCTAAGCGACTTAAAAGCCGTGGCGAGCTTAAATAAAGTAAACACCAGCTACATAGGTTTAGGTTATTACCCAACCTTAACCCCGAACGTTATTTTACGTAACGTATTAGAAAACCCCGGTTGGTACACAGCTTATACGCCATATCAGCCTGAAATTGCTCAAGGCCGTTTAGAGTCATTATTAAACTACCAGCAAATGTGTTTAGACCTTACCGGTCTTGACCTAGCGTCAGCGTCATTATTAGACGAAGGCACCGCAGCCGCTGAAGCCATGGCGCTGGCAAAACGTGTTTCTAAAAACAAAAAATCTAACTTATTTTTTATTTCAAGCGATGTTTACCCGCAAACGATTTCAGTAGTTAAACAACGTGCTGACATGTTCGGTTTTGACGTGGTTATCGCGCCTGCGGCAGAAGTAGCAGAGCACGACGTATTTGGCGCCTTATTACAATACCCAAGTGCCACTGGTGAAGTAAGCGACATTAGCGAGCTAATCGCAGCAGTTCATGCTAAAAAAGGCATTGTTGCGGTAGCGGCTGATATTATGAGCTTAGTTTTATTAAAAGCCCCGGGCGAATTAGGCGCAGATGCAGTTATCGGCTCAAGCCAACGTTTTGGCGTTCCTATGGGTTACGGCGGCCCACACGCGGCATTTTTCACCACTTCTGATAAGTACAAACGTTCATTGCCGGGTCGTATTATTGGTGTATCAAAAGATACGCGTGATAACCCAGCACTACGTATGGCGATGCAAACCCGCGAGCAACATATTCGCCGTGAAAAAGCCAACTCAAACATTTGTACTGCGCAAGTATTACTCGCTAATATGGCTGCATTTTACGCGGTATATCACGGCCCGAAAGGTTTAAAAGTTATCGCCGAGCGTATTCACCGTTTTGCTGATATTTTATGTCTTGGCACTGCGACCAAAGGTTTACAAGCCATTCACGCCAACTACTTCGACACCTTAACTTTTAATGTTGACGCTGAAAGTAAACAAGCCATTGTTGCCCGCGCCTTAGCCGCGAATGTTAACTTACGCACCGATGTTGAAAACCAAATTAGCGTATCGGTTGATGAAACCACTACCCGTGAAAGCATTGCCACTTTATTTGATATTTTACTTGATGCTGGGCATGGCTTAAATGTTAGCGATTTAGATGAGAAAATAGTGAGCTGTGGTCATTCGTCAATTCCAGCGTCACTTATTCGTGAATCAGCCATTTTAACCCATCCTGTATTTAACTCTTACCATAGCGAAACTGAAATGCTTCGTTATATCAAAAAGTTAGAAAACAAAGATTTAGCGCTTAACCACTCTATGATCTCATTAGGCTCATGTACCATGAAGCTAAATGCGACCGCGCAGATGATCCCGGTATCATGGCCTGAATTTGCCAACATGCATCCGTTCGCGCCAATCGATCAAGCGCAAGGTTACAAACAGATGATCGACGAGCTTGGCGACTGGTTAGTAGAATTAACCGGATACGACAATATTTCTATGCAGCCAAACTCTGGCGCACAAGGTGAATATGCTGGCCTTATCGCAATTGCTAAATATCATCAAAGCCGCGGCGATGCTCACCGTAACATTTGTTTAATTCCATCATCTGCTCATGGTACCAACCCTGCGTCTGCGCAAATGGTTGGCATGAAAGTGGTGGTGGTTGATTGTGACAAACAAGGTAACGTTGACATGGCTGACTTAACAGCCAAAGCCGAAGAAATGGCTGATAACTTATCGTGTATTATGATCACTTATCCGTCAACACATGGCGTATACGAAACTACCATTGCAGAAATTTGTAACATAGTTCACCAACACGGCGGCCAAGTTTACCTTGACGGTGCCAACATGAACGCGCAAGTAGGCTTAACTTCTCCGGGCCATATTGGCGCTGATGTTTCGCATCTTAACTTGCACAAAACTTTCGCTATTCCACATGGCGGTGGTGGCCCAGGTATGGGACCTATCGGTGTTAAATCGCACTTAGCCCCATTTTTACCAGATCATCCATTAGTGAACATTACTGAAGGCAACGAAGCAAATGGCGCAGTTTCAGCAGCACCATTTGGTAGCGCCGGTATTTTATGTATCTCTTACCTTTACTGTGCTTTATTAGGCAAGCAAGGGGTAACCAACGCAACTAAATATGCGATCACCAACGCTAACTACTTAGCCACTAAATTAAGCCAGCATTACCCAATTTTATATACGGGTGATAACGGCCGTGTTGCCCACGAATGTATTATCGACTTACGCCCATTAAAAGCAGAGTCAGGTATTACTGAAGTAGACATGGCAAAACGTTTAATGGACTACGGTTTCCACGCGCCAACCATGAGTTTCCCTGTAGCGGGTACCTTTATGATCGAGCCGACTGAATCTGAGTCAAAAGTTGAACTTGACCGTTTTATTGAAGCTATGGTGTGTATTCGTGACGAAGTTCGTAAAGTTGAGTCGGGGGAATGGACGGCAGAAGACAATCCTCTTCATAACGCGCCACATACCCTTGCTGATATTACTTCTGAGTGGAACCGTGGTTATACAATTAGCGAGGCGGTTTTCCCTGTGCCTGCAGCTGCGGCGAATAAATTCTGGCCAACGGTTAATCGTATTGATGATGTCTATGGCGACAGAAACTTGATTTGTAGTTGTCCAAGTGTAGATACGTATAAAGACTAATTAATTGTGTGTTGTCACTTTCGAATTAAGTTTGAAACAATGATAATAAGTTTGAAACTTTAATAAAGTTTGAAAGTAAAAATAATGAAAAGCGAGCTAATAAGCTCGCTTTTTTATTGGGAAGGAGAAAACTGCTGTGGCCACTGCCCTTAGTATTATTTTCAAGTTTTGCTTTGAGTCTAAGGTTTGGTATTTGAGCCAAAGTAAGAGTTTTTAATCATAACTGAATTGATGTTGAGCCAAATTTTCTGTAGCAAACTTTGGGTTCCGTTGATTGCCTCTACCTTGCTTGGGAACTAGATGTAAATGTTTCCTTGTTCTAGAACCTATTATATAGAGTAGCTTATGAGCACTATCTGTTTCATATTTACCTATGTTAGTATCTTCTATTATTCCCAATAAAATAAAGACTTACACAAGGTTTAAAATGGATATTAAGGTTTTAGATACGAAGAAAGAAGGCGAATCTACTTGTTACTTAGCAAAATGTCACATGAATGAATATTTAGAGCATTTGCCTGAAAACTACAAAGATTGGAACATTCAGAGAGGAATTGTCAATAACCATTATCTTGATAAATTAATTGAAACCTTAATACAGTCAAAGCACATCCCTCCCTTAGTATTAACTACCGATGAAGTGAATGTTGATGGAAATAATGGCCAGCTTGAACACTTTCAAGTCTTAGATGGCTTACAGCGAACTCATAGGCTTAAATTAATTCATAACAGCGTTAAATTTATAAATGATAATTTAGATATAAAAGAAGAGGCGCAAAATTCAGGAATTTTAAAAGCCGTTAGAAGATATTCAAGCCAAATAAATGAAGGAAATGCATCTTCCCCGATAGTTAGGAGATTATTATCAGAAATTGAAATAGGTAATGACATTAATACATTATTTAACTTTGAACAATGGGTAGAGGTGTGGGAAAACCTGTCTTTAACTGAGCAAGTCAACAAAATGCTTTTACTAAATGCAGGCCATAAATCGGTTAGCAAAAAACATCAAATAGAAATTATATTCCATAACATACTTTCAAAGCTAGAAAGTGAAGTTCAACATGATTTTAATATCGTTAGAGAAAGAAATGTAAGCTCAATTTCAGTTAATAAAAATTGATCTGCTCTAATGGCACCGCACACTTTAATAAGGGATAATTATTCCATTAAATTAAGGTGTGAACATGACTCA